>NZ_JBIUSU010000008.1:94935-498914 GCF_044741545.1 Streptomyces sp. NPDC088157 | reverse complement strand
GTTGATAGGCCGGATGTGGAAGCCCAGTAATGGGTGAAGCTGACTGGTACTAATAGGCCGAGGGCTTGTCCTCAGTTGCTCGCGTCCACTGTGTTAGTTCTGAGGCAACGACTGTTGCCGGCTAGAGCTGAAAACAAGTAAAAAGTGTGCTTGTTCGCTCGAAACCATTAGGGTTTCGGTGGTCATAGCGTGAGGGAAACGCCCGGTTACATTTCGAACCCGGAAGCTAAGCCTTACAGCGCCGATGGTACTGCAGGGGGGACCCTGTGGGAGAGTAGGACACCGCCGAACAATCTTTGGAAGGACCCCTGGTCCCAGCGTTCAGCTGGGGCCAGGGGTCCTTTTGTTTTTCCGGAGCGCGCCGGGTACCCGGGTGCGCGAGAATGTTTTGTGGTACCGAAGACAGGAGTTACCGATGTCCACCAACTCTCCCGACGACCGACCGGAGCGCGACCAGCGGCGACGGGACAATGGTGGGGACCGTGACAACCGCGGCGGCGACCGTGGTGACCGTGGCGGCTTCCGCCGCGACAACGACCGTGGTGGTGTTGGCCGGCGCGATGATCGTCGCGATGACCGCGGCAGTGCTGATCGTGGTGAGCGGCCTCCCTTCCGCCGTGACGACCGTGGTGAGCGGCCTCCGTTCCGCCGTGACGACCGGCGGGATGACCGGCGCGATGACAACCGTGGTGGCTTCCGGCGTGATGACAGCCGCGGTGGGTCCGGTGACCGTGGTGGGTTCGCTCGCCGTGATGACCGTCGTGAAGGTGACCGCGGTTCCCGTCCGGCGTTCCAGCGTGACGACCGCGCGCCGCGCCGTGACGACCGCGACGACCGCGCGCCGCGCCGTGACGACCGGGGCGACCGTGGTCCGCGGCGTGATGACCGGGGCGAGCGCCCCGCGTTCCGCCGTGACGACCGGGGCGAGCGGCCTCCCTTCCGCCGTGACGACCGGCGCGACGACCGTCGGGATGACCGGCGCGATGACAACCGTGGTGGCTTCCGGCGTGATGACAGCCGCGGTGGGTCCGGTGACCGTGGTGGGTTCGCTCGCCGTGATGACCGTCGTGAAGGTGACCGCGGTTCCCGTCCGGCGTTCCAGCGCGACGACCGCGCGCCGCGCCGTGACGACCGGGGCGACCGTGGTCCGCGGCGTGATGACCGGGGCGAGCGTCCCCCGTTCCGCCGTGACGACCGGGGCGAGCGGCCCCCCTTCCGCCGTGACGACCGTGGTGAGCGGCCTCCGTTCCGTCGGGACGACCGGCGCGACGACAACCGTGGTGGCTTCCGGCGTGATGACGACCGCGGTGGGTCCGGTGACCGTGGTGGGTCCGGTGACCGTGGTGGGTTCGCTCGCCGTGATGACCGTCGTGAAGGTGACCGCGGTTCCCGTCCGGCGTTCCAGCGCGACGACCGCGCGCCGCGCCGTGACGACCGGGGCGAGCGTCCCCCGTTCCGCCGTGACGACCGGGGCGAGCGGCCCCCCTTCCGCCGTGACGACCGTGGTGAGCGGCCTCCGTTCCGTCGGGACGACCGGCGCGACGACCGTCGGGATGACCGGGGCGAGCGTCCCCCCTTCCGTCGGGACGACCGCGGTGACGATCGTGGTTTCGGCCGACGTGACGACAACCGGGGCGAGCGGCCCCCGTTCCGCCGGGACGACCGCCGTGACGACCGGGGCGCCCGTGGTCCCCGTCGGGACGACCGTGGTGGACGGCCCGGTGGGTTCGGGGGCCGTGACGGGCGGGACGACCGGCGTGGTGGCGGATCCCGATTCCGTGATGAGCGGGAGCGGGACCGTGAGCCGATCAAGCGGCTGCCGATTCCGGAGGACGTCACCGGTGAGGAGATCGACAAGGACGTTCGGCAGGAGCTCCAGAGCCTGCCCAAGACGCTCGCCGAGGATGTCGCCAAGAACCTGGTGATGGTCGCCCGGCTGATCGACGAGGACCCCGAGGGTGCCTATGGGTACTCCAAGGTGGCCCTGCGGCTCGCTTCGCGTGTCGCCGCCGTGCGGGAGGCGGGCGGGTTCGCCGCGTACGCCAACCAGAAGTACAGCGAGGCGCTCGCCGAGTTCCGTGCCGCGCGGCGGATGAGCGGGGGTGTCGAGCTGTGGCCCGTCATGGCCGACTGCGAGCGTGGGCTCGGGCGGCCGGAGAAGGCGCTCGACATGGCCGGTGCTCCCGAGGTGAACAAGCTCGACAAGGCCGGCCAGGTGGAGATGCGGCTCGTCGCCGCGGGCGCTCGGCGCGACATGGGGCAACTGGACGCGGCCATCGTCACGTTGCAGAGCCCCGAGCTCGCCGCCGGTTCCGTCCAGCCGTGGACGGCGCGGCTGCGGTACGCGTACGCCGACGCGCTGCTCGCCGCCGGCCGTGAGGGCGAGGCGCGCGAGTGGTTCGCCAAGGCCCTGGAGGCCGACCGGGACGGCAGCACGGACGCCTCCGACCGGCTTGCCGAGTTGGACGGGGTCGACTTCGTCGACGCCCTCGTCGAGACCGAGACCGAGACCGAGACCGAGACCGAGACCGAGACCGAGACCGAGACCGAGACCGAGAACGGGACGGAGTCGGAGAACGGGACCGAGTCCGAGGGGGTCGTCGTCGAGAAGGCGGCGGACGCGGTCGAGGGACCGGCCGACGACGAGGCCGGGCACGATGTGGCCGATCGTGACGAGGACTGACGTAGGCCGGTAGCAGCGGCGAGGGGCGGGATCCGGTACCACCGGGTCCCGCCCCTTTCTGCGTTCGGGGCGCGGCCTTCAGAGGTCGAGGGCGCGCAGGACCAGGCCCGATGCGGGCTTCGGGCCGAACGACGTCGACTTGCGGGGCATCGTGACGCCCTGGCGGGCGAGATCGCGCACGACCTCCTCGCGGACGGGGTGCAGCAGGACCGCCGTGCCGCCGTCGCGTTCCGCCTTGCGTACCGTCGCGGCCGTGTCGTGGATGTAGGCGATGCGGGTGGGGTCGTCCTCGGGGATGTGCCAGACGTGGTCGAGGAGCGTGGCGTGCAGGACCGTCGCGTCCAGGGTGCGCCAGGCCTCCGGGAGGTCGGCGGGGATCGTGCGGTCGAGGAGCGCCGGGTCCGGTCGGTCGACGAGGTGGAAGGCGCCGTCGCCCGCCAGAAGGAACGCGTTGCCCGGACAGGCCGCGTCCGCCAGGGCGACGAGGGCGTCCGGGAGGGCGGCATCCAGGCGCTGGACGCGGAACCGGCCGTCGAGCGCGGCCAGGGCCTCGGCGACCGGCAGGCCGTGCAGGAGCCGGTGGATGGCGCGGACGCGCAGGGGGTACCGGGCGGTGTCGACCAGGAGGACCAGGCCGTGGTCCCAGGGGCTGGGGGAGGGGTGTTCCGCGCGTAGGCGCAGGTACGTCGCCCAGCGGTGGTGGCCGTCGGCGATGAGGGCCTGGTGCTGGGCGAGGTCCGACTGGACGCGGGCCGTTTCGGCGGGGTCGGTGATCGCCCAGAGGCGGTGGCCGTAGCCGTCCTCGGTGGTGGTGGACAGGAGCGGCGGGCGTTCCGCCGCGCGGTCCAGGATCTCGGCCGTCGTGCCGTCGCCGCGGTAGGTGAGGAGGAGGGGTTCGAGGTTCGCGTGCGTGGCGCGCATCAGGGCCGCGCGGTCCGCGACGATGTGCGGCATCACGTCCTCGTGCGGAAGGACGATTCCTTCCGACGGCTCGGAGACGCGCAGGGTGCCGATCAGGCCGCGCTGGAGCATGCCGTCCGCGTGCCGCTGCTCGTAGACGTACAGGGCGGGCTCGGGGTCGGTGGTCAGGACGCCCTCGGACAGCCAGCGGCGCAGGGTGTCGGCGGCCTGTTCGTTGCGCGCGGCGGGGGTGGTGGCCTGGGGGAGGATCAGGCGGACGATGTTGTGCGGATCCGCGTCCTGGAGGTGGTGCAGGCCGTCGGGGCGGACCACGACGTCGTACGGCGGGGAGGTGACGGCGGCGAGACTGCCGACCCGGTCGGGGTCGTAGCGCAGGCCTCGGAACGGGGTGAGTTCCAGGCCTCGGGGCGCCGTTGCTTCCGAGTGACCTGCTGAGTTCATCCGGGCATCGTACGTCTGTCGGTGGCATGCGGGATGATCGGGGGAAAGCGGAGCGAACGAGGAGCGATGTGCAATGAGCCGGAGCGTCAGGACGAGGCCCGAGGCCAGTGGGCAGGCCCTGAGCGAGGCGTACGACACGGCGCTGCTCGACCTGGACGGGGTGGTGTACGCGGGAGGCAACGCGATCGCGTACGCCGTCGAGTCGCTGGCCACCGCGCGAGCGGGCGGGATGCATCTGGCGTACGTCACCAACAACGCGCTGCGGACGCCGGACGCGGTGGCCGGTCATCTCACGGAGCTGGGGATACCGACGGGCGCCGACGATGTCATCACCTCGGCGCAGGCGGTCGCGCGGCTGATCAGTGAGCAGGTGCCGGCGGGGGCGCGGGTGCTGGTGATCGGCGGGGAAGGGCTGCGGGTCGCGCTGCGCGAACGCGGGCTCGAGCCGGTGGAGTCGGCGGACGACGATCCGGCGGCGGTGGTGCAGGGGTTCGGCGGTCCCGATCTGGCGTGGGGGCGGTTCGCGGAGGCTTCGTACGCCGTCGCGCGCGGGGTGCCGTGGTTCGCGTCCAACACCGACCTGACGATTCCCAGCGGGCGTGGCATCGCGCCGGGCAACGGCGCGGCGGTGGAGGTCGTGCGGATCGCGACCGGTGCCGAGCCGCAGGTCGCGGGCAAGCCGTTGCCTCCCATGCACCGCGAGACGATCCTGCGGACCGGCGCCGAGCGGCCGTTGGTCGTCGGGGACCGGCTGGACACGGACATCGAGGGGGCGTTCAACGGTGAGGTCGACTCGCTGCTGGTCCTCACCGGTGTCACCGACGGGCCGCAGTTGCTCGCCGCGCCGCCGCGGCACCGGCCGACGTACGTCGACGCCGATCTGCGGGGGATGCTCACCGGCCAGCCGGAGGTCACCGTGGACGGTGACGGTTTCCGGTGCGGTGGGTGGACGGCGCGTGCGGGTGCCGAGAGTCTGGAACTGGCAGGGGAGGGCGAAGCCCTGGACGGGCTGCGGGCGTTGTGCGCGGCGGCCTGGACGGCGGCCGGTGAGGGGACCTGTGAGCTGGACGGAGGGAAGGCGCTGGCGCGGCTGGGGTTGTGAATCGCCGGCCGGAAGAGGAACGGCCGGTGAAACCGTGATGCGTTGATGCTGTGAATCCGGGCACTGACCGTGACCAGGGATCCAGGCGCGTTGGCAGGGTAGGCTAACCTAACCGGGTGTTGGTCGACAGTGTTCCCGAACAGCGCGCGGAGACCGCCCCCGCGCCTCCGAAACGCCGGGCGATACGTTCCGTCGGACTGCTCGCCGCCGTAGCGGTCCTGCTGCTGGTGGCGGTGGCGAGCATCGCCATCGGCGCCAAGGAGTTGTCCGTCGGGCAGGTCCTGCACGGGCTGTTCGAGGACTCGGGGACGTACGCGGACGTCGTGGTCGACGAGCGGTTGTCGCGGACCGTGCTCGGGCTGCTGGTCGGGGCCGCGCTCGGTCTGTCCGGCGCGGTGCTCCAGGCGCTGACGCGCAATCCGCTGGCCGACCCCGGGCTGCTCGGCATCAACGCGGGAGCCTCGGCGGCCGTCGTCACCGCCATCAGCTATTTCGGCGTCACGAGCCTGACCGGCTATGTGTGGTTCGCCTTCTTCGGGGCGGCCGCCGTCGGTGCGCTCGTCTGGTTCCTCGGCGGCAGCCGCGGGGCCACGCCGGTGCGGCTCGCGCTCGCCGGCACGGCGATCAGCGCCGCGCTCTACGGCTATCTCCAGGCCGTGATGATCATGGATGACGCGGCGCTCGCCAGGATGCGGTTCTGGACGGTCGGTTCGCTGTCCTCGGCGACCGACGAGACCATCCGGCAGGTGCTGCCCTTCCTGGTCGTCGGCACCCTGCTCGCGTTCGTCCTCGCCCGGCCGCTGAACGCCGTGGCGATGGGCGACGACACCGCCAAGGCGCTCGGCGCCGACCTCAACCGCACGCGGGCGCTGTCGATGCTGGCCGCGACCGTGCTGTGCGGTGCCGCGACCGCCGCCTGCGGGCCGATCGTGTTCGTCGGGCTGATGGTCCCGCACATCGTCCGCTCGTTCACCGGCCCCGACCTGCGCTGGATCATGCCGTACGCGGCCGTCCTGTCGCCGGTGCTGCTGCTCGGCTCCGACGTCATCGGCCGGGTCGTCGCCCGCCCCTCGGAGGTCCAGGTCGGCATCATCACCGCGATCATCGGCGGGCCGGTCTTCATCTTTCTCGTACGACGGCGGAGGACGGCCCAGCTGTGAAGACCGCGCGGAAGATTCCCCACGGCCGCCCTCGGGCGCTGCGCACCCCGGGTGGGTTCTCCGTCCGGCTGCAGCCGCGGGCGCTGATCGTCGTCGTCCTGCTGGTGGTCGCCGCGCTCGCCGCGAGTGTGGTGCTGATCGGAACCGGCGACTTCCCGATCCCGGCCGGAGACGTCGTGAGGACGCTGCTCGGCGACGGCAACGCCGGCCAGGAGTTCATCGTCAACGAACTGCGGCTGCCGCGGGTTCTCGTGGGCCTGCTCGTCGGGGCCTCGCTGGGGCTCGGCGGGGCGCTGTTCCAGGCCGTGTCGCGCAACCCGCTGGGCAGCCCGGACGTGCTGGGGCTCGGGCAGGGCGCCACGGCCGGCGCGCTCGTGATGATCGTGCTGTTCTCCGGGAGCGCCGCCCAGGTGACCGTCGGCGCGCTGGTGGGCGGTCTGGTGACCGGGGCCCTCATCTACCTGCTGGCGTGGAAGCGGGGGGTCCACGGGTACCGGCTGGTGCTCGTCGGCATCGGCATCTCGGCGATCGCGACCGCGGTCAACGGCTACCTGATGACCAAGGCCGACTTCGTCGACGCGGCCCGCGCGCTCGTGTGGATGACCGGCACCCTCGACGGCCGTGACTGGAAGCAGGTCTGGCCGCTGCTCGGGCTGGCGGGTGTGCTCGTGCCGCTCGTGCTCGCCAACGCGCGCGGGCTGCGGATGATGGAGATGGGCGACGACGTCTCCCACGCGCTGGGGGTGCGCGTGGAGCGCGTCCGGCTGCTGCTGATGGTCTCCGCCGTGCTGCTCACCGCGGCCGCAACCGCCGCAGCGGGGCCCGTCGGCTTCGTGGCGCTCACCGCGCCGCAGCTCGCGCGGCGCCTGACCCGTTCGCCCGGTCCCAACCTCGTGCCCTCCCTGTGCATGGGCGCCGCCCTGCTGGTCACCGCCGACTGGGCCTCCCAACGGCTCTTCGGTGACGGCCAGCTGCCCGTGGGCGTGGTCACCGGTGTGCTGGGCGGGGTGTACCTGCTGTGGCTCCTCGTCACGGAGCGCAGGGCGGGCCGGATATGACGCGGTCGACGACAACAGCCGCCGGTCCGACCGGAACTACCGAAGGAGCACCGTGAACCGCCTGTCCGCCGAGAACGTCACCCTCGCCTATGACCAGCGGATCATCGCCGAACAGCTGTCGGTGGAGATACCGGACAACTCCTTCACGGTGATCGTCGGCCCGAACGCCTGCGGCAAGTCGACGCTGCTGCGGGCGCTGTCGCGGATGCTGAAGCCGAGCCGGGGCCGGGTGCTGCTCGACGGGCAGGTCATCCAGTCGATGCCCGCGAAGAAGGTCGCGCGGACGCTGGGGCTGCTGCCGCAGTCGTCGATCGCGCCCGACGGGATCACCGTCGCCGACCTCGTCGGCCGCGGCCGCTACCCGCACCAGGGCATCCTGCGCCAGTGGTCGGTCGACGACGAGCGGGTCGTGCAGGAGTCCATGGCGCAGACCGGGGTCGCCGAGCTCGCCGACCGCTATGTCGACGAGCTGTCGGGCGGGCAGCGCCAGCGCGTGTGGATCGCGATGGCCCTCGCCCAGCAGACACCGCTGCTGCTGCTCGACGAGCCGACGACCTACCTCGACATCCAGCACCAGATCGACGTGCTGGACCTGTGCGCGCGGCTGCACGAGGAACAGGGGCGCACGCTCGTCGCCGTACTGCACGACCTCAACCACGCGGCCCGGTACGCCACCCATCTGATCGCGCTGAAGGGCGGCGAGGTCATCGCGCAGGGCGCGCCGAACGACATCGTCACGGCCGGGCTGGTGGAGGAGGTCTTCGGGCTGCGCTGCCAGGTCATCGACGATCCGGAGACGGGGACACCACTGGTGGTGCCGGCTGCCCGGAAGGCCCGCGTGCGGGCCGAGCGGGCGGTCGCTACAGAAGTTTCCTGAGCTGGAACAGATCGCGCAGGCCCGCCTCGAGCTTCACCCGCCCCGAGCCCCAGGCCTTGGCGAAGTTCAGCTCGCCGGCGACGAGCGCGACCAGGTCGTCGCCGGTCATGGTCAGCCTGATCTGGGCCTTCTCGACCGGAGGCCCCTGAAGGGTGTCGTGCACGACGATCCGGCCGTCCGTCATCCGGCCGACGAACGTGATGTCCAGGTCGGTGATCCGGCAGCTCACCGATCTGTCCAGGGCCGCGGCCGTACGGACGTCCCCCTCGGCGTCGCCCATGCTGTCGGAGAGCTTCTCGAGTGCGGCGCGGCACTCCTCGGTCGTGGCCATCGCGACCGACGGTACCCCAGACGTTCGGAGTACCGTCTGGGCATGAGCGACACAGTGCCGGAGGCGGGGACCACGCCGGAGACCGTGCATGCGGAGCAGGAGCACGATCCCGCCGCTCCCGCCCCGTTGGACGTCCCCCGGACCCCCACCGGCAACGCCGAGGTGGACGGACTGCTGGACCGGCTGGCCGATGCCGACCACCTCGCCACCGACGGACACGTCGAGGTGTACGAGGATGTACACGGGGGGCTGCGCGACGCGCTCACCGCGCTCGACGCACGCCCGGGACCTCCGGTTCCCACCCGTCACCCGACCACCGGACCTCGATGAGACCCTTCGGGTCACATCCTTCGAATGGCGTACGGCAATAGGAGCTGAACCGAACGTGGCAGGAGTCGCACGACGCCGTCTGGACGCGGAGCTGGTCCGCCGTAAGCTCGCGCGTTCGCGTGAGCACGCCGGCCAGCTGATCGCCGCCGGGCGGGTGAGCGTCGGAAAGACCGTCGCGACCAAGTCCGCCACCCAGGTCGAGACGGCGGCCGCGATCGTCGTGGCCGTCGACGGCGACGACCCCGACTACGTGTCCCGGGGCGGCCACAAGCTGGCCGGCGCGCTGGCCGCCTTCGTGCCGCAGGGGCTCGTGGTGGAGGGGCGGCGGGCGCTGGACGCCGGCGCGTCGACCGGCGGGTTCACCGATGTGCTGCTGCGGGCGGGGGCCGCGCACGTGGTCGCCGTGGACGTCGGATACGGACAACTCGCGTGGTCTCTTCGAAGCGATGAACGCGTCACCGTCAAGGACCGTACGAACGTACGCGAGTTGACGCTTGAAGCGATCGATGGGGAGCCTGTGGATCTTGTCGTGGGGGACTTGTCCTTCATCCCGCTGGGGCTGGTGCTGCCCGCCCTGGCACGGTGCGCCGCGCCGGACGCGGACCTGGTGATGATGGTCAAGCCGCAGTTCGAGGTGGGGAAGGAACGGCTCGGCAGCGGGGGTGTCGTACGGAGTCCGCAGCTGCGGGCGGAAGCGGTGCGGGGTGTGGCAGGGAAGGCGTGGGACCTGGGGCTCGGGGTGAAGGGTGTCACCGCCAGCCCGCTGCCCGGACCTTCGGGCAATGTCGAGTACTTTCTGTGGCTCAGGGCCGGGGCGCCCGCCCTCGACCCGGCCGACGTTGACCGTGCAGTTGCGGAGGGGCCGCGTTGACTCAGAACCGAGCTCGTACTGTTTTCCTGCTTGCCCACACCGGGCGGCCCGCGGCCATCCGCAGCGCCGAGCTGGTCGTCAAGGGGCTGCTGCGTGAGGGCATCGGGGTGCGCGTCCTGGAGTACGAGGCCGCCGACCTGCCCCTGCCGGAGGAGGTGGAGCTGGTCTCCGAGGCCACTCCGCAGTGCCTGGAGGGGTGTGAGCTGCTGATCGTCCTCGGCGGCGACGGCACGCTGTTGCGTGGCGCGGAGTTCGCGCGGGCTTCGGGGGTGCCGATGCTCGGCGTCAACCTCGGCAGCGTCGGCTTCCTCGCCGAGGCCGAGCGCGACGACCTCGACAAGGTCGTCGACCGGGTGGTGACCAAGGCGTACGAGGTCGAGGAGCGGATGACCGTCGATGTCGTCGTGCATCGCAACGGGGACATCGTGCACACCGACTGGGCGCTGAACGAGGCGGCGGTGCAGAAGGCGGGCGCGGAGAAGCTGCTCGAAGTCGTCCTGGAGATCGACGGGCGGCCGGTCACCGGTTTCGGGTGTGACGGGATCGTGCTGTCCACGCCGACCGGCTCCACCGCCTACGCGTTCTCCGCCGGCGGGCCCGTGGTGTGGCCCGAGGTCGAGGCGTTGCTGATGGTGCCGATCAGTGCGCACGCGCTGTTCGCCAAGCCCTTGGTGACCTCGCCCGATTCCGTGCTCGCGGTGGAGGTGCTGCCGCACATCCCGCCGGGCGTGCTGTGGTGCGACGGGCGGCGGACCGTCGAGCTGCCTGCGGGGGCGCGGGTCGAGGTGCGGCGGGGGGCGGTGCCGGTGCGGCTCGCCCGGCTGCATCACGCTTCGTTCACGGATCGGCTGGTGGCGAAGTTCGCCCTGCCCGTCTCCGGATGGCGGGGGGCCCGGCAGTAGCCGTTCGCGCTGTCGGCAGGGGGCGGTGGGGGACGCGCGGCGGCTGGAGGCCCGGCCCGGCGCCGGCCGTGCGGTTCCCCGCGCCCTGGGACACGTCCACTCGCCTGGGTGATAAGTGAAGGCTCTCCGCTTTCGTCTACCTGCGGCTTCCCCTTCCGGGGGCGGGGGGCGTCGCACTTCCTCCCCCCGACCTCGTAAGGTCTTGTCCGTGTTGGAGGAGATGCGGATACGGTCGCTCGGAGTCATCGACGACGCGGTCGTCGAGCTGTCGCCAGGCTTCACCGCTGTCACGGGTGAGACGGGCGCGGGCAAGACCATGGTGGTCACCAGCCTCGGGCTGCTGCTGGGCGGGCGCGCGGATCCCGCGCTCGTGCGGATCGGCGCCGAGAAGGCGGTCGTGGAGGGGCGGATCGCCCTGCCCGCGGACGCCTCGGTGCTGGTACGGGCCGAGGAGGCCGGTGCCGAGCTAGACGACGGGGCGTTGCTCATCAGCCGTACCGTTTCCGCGGAGGGGCGGTCGCGGGCGCACGTGGGCGGGCGGAGTGTGCCCATGGGGGTGCTCGCCGAGCTCGCCGACGAGCTGGTGGCCGTCCACGGGCAGACCGACCAGCAGGGGCTGCTGAAGCTGTCCCGGCAGCGGCAGGCGCTCGACCGGTACGCGGGCGACGCGGTGACCGTGCCGCTCGCCAAGTACACCGAGGCCTACCGGCGGCTGCGGGCCGTGGCCGTCGAGCTGGACGAGATCGTCACCCGCGCGCGTGAGCGGGCCCAGGAGGCCGACCTGCTGCGCTTCGGGCTCGACGAGATCGGCGGGGTCGAACCGCGCGCCGGGGAGGACGTCGAGCTGGCGGAGGAGGCCGAGCGGCTCGGGCACGCGGAGGCGCTGTCGTCCGCCGCCACGGCCGCTCACGCCGCTCTCGCCGGCAATCCGGAGGACCCCGAGGGCATCGAGGCGACCACGCTCGTCGCGGGCGCGCAGCGGGCCCTGGAGGCCGTCAGGTCGCACGATCCGGCGCTGGCCGCGCTCGCCGACCGGATCGGGGAGATCGGCATCCTGCTGGGCGATGTGGCGGGCGAGCTCGCCGGGTACGCCGACGACCTGGACGCCGATCCGCTGCGGCTGTCGGCCGTCGAGGAGCGGCGGGCCGCGCTCACCGCGCTCACCCGCAAGTACGGGCAGGACGTGAACTCGGTGCTGGCCTGGGCCGAGCGGAGCGCCGTCCGGCTCACCGAGCTGGACGGCGACGACGAGCGCATCGACGAGCTGACCGCCGAGCGGGACGCGCTGCGCAGCGAGCTCGGTGGGCTGGCGCAGGCGCTGACGGACGCGCGCACGGAGGCCGCCGAGCGGTTCGCCGCCGCCGTGACGGCCGAGCTGGCCTCGCTCGCCATGCCGCACGCGCGTGTGTCGTTCGAGATCCGGCAGACCGAGGATCCGGAGGGCGTCGAGGTCGGCGGACGGCCGGTCGCCTACGGGCCGGCCGGCGTGGACGAGGTCGAACTGCTGCTCGCCCCGCACCCGGGCGCGCCGCCGCGGCCCATCGCCAAGGGCGCGTCCGGTGGTGAGCTCTCGCGTGTGATGCTCGCCGTCGAGGTCGTGTTCGCGGGCACGGACCCCGTACCGACGTACCTCTTCGACGAGGTCGACGCGGGGGTGGGCGGCAAGGCGGCGGTCGAGATCGGCCGACGCCTCGCCCGGCTCGCCAAGACCGCTCAGGTCGTTGTCGTCACGCATCTTCCGCAGGTGGCCGCGTTCGCCGACCGGCAGCTGCTGGTCGAGAAGACCGACGACGGGTCGGTGACCCGGTCCGGTGTGAAGGTCCTGGAGGGCGAGGACCGCATCCGGGAACTGTCCCGCATGCTGGCCGGCCAGGAGGACTCCGAGACGGCCCGTGCGCACGCGGAGGAGCTGCTGGCCACGGCGCGCGCGGACGCGTGACGGCGGCACGGCACGGCGCGGCGCGGGGCGTCGTGGGTTCTTCCCGGGGGTGAGGGCATGGTCATCCGGAGGGGCGCGGCCCGGCCTTCGCGACGGCGGCCGGGCCGACGGGGGTGACGACAGCGGCTCTGCGCGCCGCGGCACGCGGAGGGTCGGTACGCGGGGCGGGTGGTCGGGCTGCAGTCCGGTCCTGCCACCGCTCTGGGGCGCTGTTCGCCGTGGCACGCGGAGGGCGGGCAGGCGGGTAGTGCGGGAACCACGCGGGGCGGGTGGTCGGGCTGCAGTCCGGCCTCGCCACCGCTGTCCGCCGTGGCGGTCGCAGCCGCCCCCGCGGGCCCCGGCCGCCGCGGCCGGCCTGCCGGAGGACGCGGCCGGGCGGCAGATGCTCGGCGACAGGCCACGCGCTCGGCGCGCTGCTCGGGGCGGCGGTGGTGGCCGGCGACGGCCGGACGGGCCTGATCGCGCACGCCGGCGCCGTTGTGGCCGCGGCGGTGTTCGGGGAGGAGATGACCGAGGCGGCGAGGTCGGCACTCGGGTAATCGAACGGAACCCCACCTTCTCTCACCCGTGTGAGTGATGGAGAGTGCCTCGTGACCGGGTGTCAGTGCGCTCGACGGCACGGAACACCCGTACGTGCTGGCATCCTTGGGAGCAGTGCGTGGAGGAACGCCAGCGGTCCACCCTTCCGCCCGGTCCTTCTGTACGTTTCTTCGTGACCGTCCGACGCCGAACCAGGAGCCCCGGCCACGTGAGCAGCCACTCACCGCACGGCCAGTCGTCGCTGCGCACCGTGCAGGTGCTGGGCGGCGGCAACGCCGGCAGCAGCGCGCACGTGCGCTCCCTGGCCGCGGGGCTCGTCGCGCGGGGCGTGCGAGTGACGGTGTGCGCCCCCGTCGAGGCGGATGACACCTACGACTTCACGGGTGCCGGGGCGGAACACGTGCATGTGCCGCGCAGCAGCGATCCGGGGTCCGTGGCGGTGCTCCGGGCGGCCTGCACGGACGCCGACCTCGTCCACGCGCACGGACTGCACGCCTCCTTCCGCGCCGTCCTGGCGCTCAGCGGCCGGCGCACCCCGCTGATCGTCACCTGGCACAACCGTGCGCACGCAGAGGGGGCCCGAGCCCATCTGCTGAGGCTGCTGGAGCGGCGGGTCGCGAGGGCGGCGACCGTGGTCCTCGGCACCACCTCCCATCTCGTCGACCGTGCCCGCAGGACCGGCGCGCGCGACGCACGGCTCGCCGCCGTGGCGCTGCCCCGGCCCCGCCGGACCGAGGGCCACGAGGAGTCCGAGCAGCCGTCGCCCAAGCTGCGGGCCGAACTCGGCGCCATGGGACGCCCGTTGTTCATGGCCGTCGGCTCCCTGGACCGCCACCGCGGCCACGACCTCCTGCTGGACGCCGCACACGTGTGGCGCGCGCTGGACCCCGTACCGCTGGTCGTGATCGCGGGGGAGGGGCCGCGGCGGGCGGAGCTCCAGCGCCGCATCGAGGACGAGGAGCTGCCGGTCCGGCTTCTCGGGCGACGGGACGACGTGAGCGAGCTGCTCGCCGCCGCCGACCTCGCGCTGCTGCCCGGCGGCGGCGAGTCACGGTCGGTCCTCGCGCAGGAGGCCCTGCACGCGCGCGTGCCGCTCGTCGCGGCCCTCGCCGACGGCATCCGCGAACTCGTCGGCGACGCGGCCGAACTGGTCCCGCCGCACGACCCCGAGGCCTTCGCCGCAGCCGTCGTACGCCTCCTTGACGACCCCGCACGGGCCGAAGCCCTCCGAGACCTGGGCACGCGGCAGGCAGCCGGCTGGCCCACCGAGGACGAGACCGTCGCCCAGGTCCTCAGCGTCTACGACGAGCTGACGCAGCCCCAGCCGCTGATCTGAGCCTCACGGCACGTGCCGCCGCGCCCGCAGCGCCAGGCTCAACGCCAGGACCGTCTGCGGGTCGTCGAGGTCGGTGCCGAGCAACTCGCCGATGCGGGCGAGGCGGTTGTACAGCGTCTGGCGGTTCAGATGCAGCTCCCGGGCCGTCTCCGCCTTGCGGCCCGCGTGCGCCAGATAGGTCTCCAGAGTGGGCAGCAGGGGCGGCTTGGCGCGGTGGTCGTGGTCGCGGACCGGGCCGATCGCGCGGTCCACGAAGGCCGCCAGGTCGCGATGGTCGCGCAGCCGCCACAGCAGGAGGTCGATGTCCAGCCGGCGGGCGTCGTACCAGGGGCGGTCCGGCAGGCCCTGCGCGGCGGTCGCCGTCTCCGCCGCGTGCCTGAGGCCCGCCGAGGCTGCCGCCCAGCCGCCCGCCACCCCGACCACCACGACCGGTGGCTGGGCTCCCGGCCGCTGCATCCCGGCCCGCTCCACCCCGGCCCGCAGCGCCGCCGCGACCCGGTCGGCCACCGCCGAGCGCTCCGACTCCGACCGCAGGCCCAGCAGCAACGGCACCCGGCCCTCCACCGGCCGCACGCCCAGCAGCACGGGCACACCCACCGACGCCAGCTCCTCCGCGACCGCCCGCGCCAGCACCGCCCAGCCCCCGCCGGGGGCGAGGCCGTCGCCCAGCCGCATGACGACCGGGAGCAGGGGACTGGTGCCGGGCTTGAAACCGAGGACCCGCGCCTGCGCCGGAGCGTCCTCCGCGGCGATCCGGCCCTCGGCGAGGTCGGTGAGGAAGTCGCCCCGGCCGCGTGCCGCGAGCTCCTCCTCCTGGCGGGCCTGCATCAGCACCACGGCCAGGATCCCGGCCGCCCGCTCGGCGGCGATCCGGTGCACGGGGGCGAGAGGGGCGCGCACGGGCAGCAGGACGAGCCGGGCGCGCACCGAACCCGCCCCCGGCCCGCCCCCGGGCACATCCACCAGCACCGAGCCGGCGGGCGGCGACGCGTCCTTGTGCGGCCCGCGCAGCCCCTCCCACACCTGGAGCGGATCCGCGCCCTCGGGGCCGGCCCCGGCCGCGTACAGGAGCTGGCCCTCGGTCGTCTCCAGGAAGACGGGGTTGCCGCTGAAGTCCGCCAGGATGCCGAGGACCTGCGGTATCCCGCCCCCGCCGAGCAGAGCTTCCGTACAGCGCCGGTGCACTTCCTCGGCCTGCTGGAGCAGCGCGTAGTGGCCGTTGACGATCTCGGTGTGGATCTCCTCCGTGACCGTCACGAACGGCACCTCGCGGTGCAGTTGGACGAGGGGAAGCCCGGTCGCGCGCGCCGTCTCGACCAGGGCCGCGGGCAGCCGGGTGAAGCGCGGGCCCAGCTCGATCACCAGGGCCGCGATACCCCGCTCGGCCAGGGTGCGGACGAACACCCGCTGCTCGGCCGGACGGGTGCCGAGACCGTAGCCCGTGGTCAGCAGCAGCTCGCCGCCCTTGAGCAGCGAGGCGATGTTCGGTACCTCGCCCGCGTGCACCCAGCGCACCGTGCGCCCCAGCCGGTCGGCGCCCGCGAGGATCTCGGGGAGCCCGCTGCGCAGGCCGGGCAGCTCCAGCGCGCGCCGCACGGTGATGCCGGCGCTCCGGCTGTCGAATCGGTGGTCCGCGCGGCTGTCCATGCAGCGGACGCTACCTGCGCGGACGTGCCGGTGACATCTCCGCGCCGGCATGGGGCGCCCGTCGCCGGGTAGCGGCGGCCCATGGACTTCAGTGTGGTTGCGGTGGCGCGTGAGGACGACAGCCCGGTCGACGAGCCGCTGCGGGTCGCGGCGCTCGCCGACCGGCTCGGCTACCGGGAGGTGTGGGCCGGCGAAGGGCCGACCTGGGACGCCTTCGTCCTCGCCGCGGCGTTCGGCCGGGTCACCGAACGGGCCGCGCTGACGGCGGGGCCGGTCCCGGTGTCCGTGCGTGACCCGTACACCCTCGCCAGGGGCGCCGCGTCGGTTGCCGCGGTCACCGGCGGACGGGCGGTCGGCGTGGCGCTGGGCACCTCGAGCAAACGCGTCGTGGAGGGCGTGCACGAGCGGCCCCGGGTGCGTCCCGCCGCCGTCCTCACCGAGACCGCGGCGGCCGTGCGCGCCCTGCTGCACGGGGCTCCCGGTGAGCCGGTCGTGCCCGGCAGCACCTTCCTGCGTCGGCTCCCGCCGCCGGGCGGCCCGCTCACGGTGGCCGCGTTCGGGGACCGCGCGATCGCCGCGGCCGCCGCGCACGCCGACCGGATGCTGCTCGACGTCGTCTCCCCGGAGCAGGTCCGTGAGCTGCGCGCCAAGCTGGACGCGGCGGCCGGTCGGGCGGGCCGTACGCCGCCCACGCTCGCCGCCTGGCTGCCCGCGGCCGTCGACCCGGCGCCCGAGTCGCTCACCCAGGTACTGGGCAGCATCGCCGGGTACCTGACCGTGCCGGGGTATCGCGAGGTGTTCGCCGAAGCCGGTTTCCGCGAGGCCGTCGAGCTCGCCGCGGCCGGCGCCGACCGCGCCGCCCTGGTCCGGTCCCTGCCGGCGGCGGCCGCCGCCACCGTCGGCCTGGTCGGCACGCTGGACACCGTGCGCGCCCGGATCGACGCCTACGCCGAGGCGGGGCTCGACGAGATCGCCCTCGTCCCGGCGACGGCCGCCGATCCGGCGGGGGAGCGGACGCTGACGGCGCTGGCGGCGACGGCGGGGCTCGAGCCGGGCGGACGACCCGGGCCGTCGGTTCTCAGGCAGGCCTGATGTTGTGGTTGAAGCGGAACACGTTGTCGGGGTCGTACCACCGCTTCACGTCGCCGAGCCGACGGGCGTTCGCCTCGCCGACGCCCGCCACGACCCGGTCGGCGCCCTCGTCGCCGATGAAGTTGAGGTAGACCGCGCCGGTGCTCCACGGCTGTACGTCGGCGCGGACGTCCCTGACCCACTGGACGCACCGCTCGTCGTCCGCCGGGTCCGCCCACAGCCCGAAGGGGTGCACGCCCCACGGTGCGTCGCGGTAGGGCACGGGGTACTCGTGCGGGCCGGTGCCGATGGCGCCGCCCTGCGGGAACAGCGCGTGCATCGTGCCGGTCGGCACGGGCATGGCCCGGCCACGGGCGCAGTACACGTCCACGAAGTCGTCCGGGGCGCCGGTCAGGTACTCCGCCGACCAGTAGTTCCGCATCCCGGGCGGATCGTCGATCATGCACTGGACGTCGGCGTAGGGCATCGCCCCGACGACCTCCGCCTCGTGCGGCAGCGCCAGCAGCGGTTCGGCGAGCTTGCGCATGTCCGCCTCGGCGCCGGCGTACGTCAGCAGCACTCCGCACAACAGCGACCCGACCAGGTGCGGCGGGACGAACTCCTCGGGCGGGCCCGTGAGGTAGATCACCGCGCCGCTCGCCTCGTCCGGGCCGGCCGTGATCACGTCCCGGTAGGTGCGGGTGACCTCCGGGCCGAACTCCGGGAGGTAGAACAGCAGCGCGATGGAGAACGTGGGCAGCTCGTGCAGCTTCAGGGTGAGCGCGGTGGCGATGCCGAAGTTGCCGCCGCCGCCGTGCAGCGCCCAGAACAGGTCCGGGTTGTCGTCGGCGCTCGCGTGGACCTGCCGGCCCTCCGCGGTGACGAGCTCCACGCCGAGCAGGTTGTCGACGGCCAGCCCGCACCGGCGGTCCAGCCAGCCGGTGCCCCCGCCGAGGACGAAGCCGCCGACGCCGGTGGTGGAGGCCCGTCCGCCGGTCGTGGCCAGGCCGTGGGGCTGACAGGCGCGGTCCAGGTCGCTCATCGTGGCCCCGCCCGCGACGCGTACGGCCTCGGCGGCCGGATCGACGGTGACCGCGCGCATATGACGCAGGTCCACCACCACGGCCCCGTCGCCCAGGGCCATGCCGGCGACGCTGTGGCCGCCGCCGCGCACCGCGACGGGCAGGTCGAGGTCACGGGCGAAGCGCACCGAGCGCACCACGTCGGACTCGTCCACGCACTGGGCGATCACGGCCGGACGGCGGTCGATCATCGCGTTGAAGACCGTCCGGGCCTCGTCGTAGCCGGGATCTCCCGGGGCGAACGCGTCGCCGACCAGATCCTCGCGGAGCGCGGCGAGGGCCGCGCCCGCCTTCGATGGGGAGGCCATGAGGCGCCCCCTTCCGGAAAGGGGCTGTTGGCTCCCAGCCTAGGCGGGCGGGCCGCGCCGGTCCTGTTCAGCCGCCGTACGCCCCCGACGCCGTCAGGCGCAGGGCCGTGTCGATCAGCGGGACGTGGCTGAACGCCTGCGGGAAGTTGCCGACCTGGCGCTGCAGGCGCGGGTCCCACTCCTCGGCGAGCAGGCCGAGGTCGTTGCGCAGGGAAAGCAGTTTCTCGAACAGCTTGCGGGCCTCGTCCACCCGGCCGATCATCGCGAGGTCGTCCGCCATCCAGAACGAGCAGGCCAGGAAGGCGCCCTCGTCACCCGGCAGGCCGTCGACGCCCTCGTCGCCGCCCGAGGTCGGGTAGCGCAGGATGAAGCCGTCCGGGGTGGACAGCTCGCGCTGGATCGCCTCGATGGTGCCGATCACCCGCTTGTCGTCCGGGGGCAGGAAGCCCATCTGCGGGATGAGCAGCAGGGACGCGTCCAGCTCCTTCGAGCCGTAGGACTGCGTGAAGGTGTTGCGTTCCTTGTCGTAGCCCTTTTCGCACACGTCCCGGTGGATGTCGTCGCGCAGCTCGCGCCACTTCTCCAGCGGGCCGTCCGCGTCGCCGGACTCGATCAGCTTGATCGTCCGGTCGACCGCGACCCAGGCCATGACCTTGGAGTGCACGAAGTGCCGGCGCGGGCCGCGCACCTCCCAGATGCCCTCGTCCGGCTCGTCCCAGTGCTGCTCCAGGTAGCGGATCAGCTTGAGCTGGAGCAGGGAGGCGTAGTCGTTGCGGGCCAGGCCCGTCATGTGGCCGAGGTGCAGGGCCTCGGTGACCTCGCCGTACACGTCCAGCTGGAGCTGGTGCGCGGCGCCGTTGCCGACCCTGACCGGGCCGGAGTTCTCGTAGCCGGGCAGCCAGTCGAGCTCGGCCTCGCCCAGCTCGCGCTCGCCCGCGATCCCGTACATGATCTGCAGGTTCTCGGGGTCGCCGGCGACGGCCCGCAGCAGCCACTCGCGCCAGGCACGGGCCTCCTCGCGGTAGCCGGTGCGCAGCAGCGAGGACAGCGTGATGGCCGCGTCGCGCAGCCAGGTGTAGCGGTAGTCCCAGTTGCGGACGCCGCCGATGTCCTCGGGCAGGGACGTGGTCGGCGCGGCGACGATGCCGCCGGTCGGACCGTAGGTCAGCGCCTTGAGCGTGATCAGCGAGCGGATCACGGCCTCGCGGTAGGGGCCGTGGTACGTACAGTGCTCGACCCACTCGCGCCAGAAGTCCTCGGTCGCCTGGAGCGACTGCTCGGGCTCGGGCAGCGGTGGCGGCTGCTTGTGCGAGGGCTCCCACGAGATCGTGAACGCGATCCGGTCACCCGGCGCGACCGTGAAGTCCGCGTACGTGGTCAGCGACTTGCCGTAGGTCTCGCACTCGGTGTCGAACCACACGGAGTCGGGGCCCGCGACGGCCACCGTGCGGCCCTCGTGCTTGTGCACCCACGGCACGACCCGGCCGTAGGAGAACCGCATCCGCAGCGCGGAGCGCATCGGGACGCGGCCCGAGACGCCCTCGACGATCCGGATCAGCTGGGGCGCCCCGTCGCGAGGGGGCATGAAATCGGTCACCCGGACCGTGCCGCGCGGGGTGTCCCACTCGGACTCCAGGATGAGCGAGTCGCCCCGGTAGGTGCGCCGGGCCGCGCGCGGCGGAGGCGCGTCGGAGGCGTGCGCGGGGCCGAGGCGCCAGAAGCCGTGTTCCTCGGTGCCGAGCAGACCTGCGAAGATCGCGTGCGAGTCGAAGCGGGGCAGGCACAGCCAGTCGACTGTGCCGTCCCGGCAGACCAATGCGGCGGTCTGCATGTCTCCGATGAGTGCGTAGTCTTCGATGCGCCCGGCCACGTGCAACTCCAGTCGAACGGCCACGTCGCCCCCATCAGGAACGGGGGCTGTCGCTAGTGCGGTCAAGGGGTCGTTTGTAATGCGTCGTTGAGCGCTGAAGCAAAGCAGCCGCTCAGCCATATAGGCAAAACGCTGATTCATGTTCAACGAACTGACGAGCTCTGGTTGTTCCGGTGGGGGTACGGGCGGGGGTGTGCCGTCTTGCCGACCGGGCTCGGCAGCGAGTGTCCGAGCAGGATACGACGCACGTAGATGATCTGCGTGCCGCTCCCGGCGACGCGGGTGGGCCGAACGGGTGAGCAACCGGTGGGAAACCGGTGCGGGAGCGCCGCCCGTGTCGACCCGTGCGCGGAGCGTGGCCGGAAGCCATCTCCCTGAGGCGCTGATACCCTGGTAGCCCGTGGACCGGTGGTCTCGAAGCCCCCGAACCGCACCCCCAAATCGCGACCACGGGAGCCCCCTCTTGGCCATGACGCCCAAATCCACGACGACCAAGCACATCTTCGTCACCGGGGGTGTCGCCTCCTCGCTCGGCAAGGGTCTGACCGCCTCCAGCCTCGGCATGCTGCTGAAGGCGCGGGGTCTGCGGGTCGTGATGCAGAAGCTCGACCCGTATCTGAACGTCGACCCGGGCACGATGAACCCCTTCCAACACGGTGAGGTGTTCGTCACCAACGACGGGGCCGAGACCGACCTGGACATCGGACACTACGAGCGCTTCCTTGACCGTGACTTGGACGGCTCCGCCAATGTCACTACAGGGCAGGTCTACAACACGGTCATCGCCAAGGAGCGGCGCGGTGAGTACCTGGGGGACACCGTCCAGGTCATCCCGCACATCACCAACGAGATCAAGCACCGCATCCGCCGTATGGCGACGGACGAGGTCGACGTCGTGATCACCGAGGTCGGCGGCACGGTCGGCGACATCGAGTCGCTGCCGTTCCTCGAGACCGTCCGCCAGGTCCGGCACGAGGTCGGCCGGGACAACGTCTTCGTGGTGCACATCTCGCTCCTGCCGTACATCGGCCCCTCGGGTGAGCTGAAGACCAAGCCGACCCAGCACTCGGTCGCGGCGCTCCGGAACATCGGCATCCAGCCGGACGCGATCGTCCTGCGTTCCGACCGCGAGGTGCCTGCCGCGATCAAGCGCAAGATCTCGCTGATGTGCGACGTCGACGAGGACGCGGTCGTGGCCTGCCCCGACGCCCGCTCGATCTACGACATCCCGAAGACGGTGCACGGGGAGGGCCTGGACGCCTACGTCGTCCGCAAGCTGGACCTGCCGTTCCGTGACGTGGACTGGACGACCTGGGACGACCTGCTCGACCGCGTCCACAACCCCGACCACGAGATCACCCTCGCCCTGGTCGGCAAGTACATCGACCTGCCCGACGCGTACCTCTCGGTCACCGAGGCGCTGCGGGCCGGCGGCTTCGCCAACAAGGCCCGCGTGAAGATCAAGTGGGTCACGTCGGACGACTGCAAGACCCCGGCCGGCGCCAAGGCGCAGCTCGAGGACGTCGACGGGATCTGCATCCCGGGCGGCTTCGGCGACCGCGGTGTGCTCGGCAAGGTCGGCGCGATCCGCTACGCCCGCGAGAACCGGATCCCGCTGCTCGGCCTGTGCCTGGGCCTGCAGTGCATCGTGATCGAGGCGGCGCGCAACCTGGCCGACATCGGGGACGCCAACTCCACCGAGTTCGACCCGGCCACCGCCCACCCGGTGATCTCCACCATGGCCGAGCAGCTCGACATCGTGGCCGGCGACGGCGACATGGGCGGAACGATGCGCCTGGGCATGTACCCGGCCAAGCTGGCCGAGGGGTCCATCGTCCGTGAGGTGTACGACGGCAAGGAGTACGTCGAGGAGCGGCACCGTCACCGCTACGAGGTGAACAACGCCTACCGGGCCGAGCTCGAGAAGAGGGCGGGCATCCTGTTCTCCGGCACCTCGCCGGACGGCAAGCTCGTCGAGTACGTCGAGTACCCGCGGGACGTCCACCCCTACCTGGTGGCCACGCAGGCCCATCCCGAGCTGCGCTCGCGGCCCACGCGTCCGCACCCGCTGTTCGCCGGCCTGGTGAAGGCGGCGGTGCAGCGGACCGTCGAGGCGGGGCAGAGTTCGAAGTAACACACCAGTTGTACGGTGGCCGGGGTGCAAACCTTCAAGGGTGGGTACCCCGGTTTTCGTTTGCGCACGTGGCACGTGGAAGGACGCATGGCATGACGATCAAGGACACCGCCGAGGCGTGGGAGATCCGCTCCAGTGAGACGCCCTTCGTCGGCAACAAGACCTCCGTCCGCACGGACGAGGTGGTCATGCCCGACGGCTCGGTGGTCCGCCGGGACTACCAGGTCCACCCGGGGTCCGTCGCCGTCCTCGCCCTCGACGGCGACGGCCGTGTCCTGCTCATCAAGCAGTACCGCCACCCCGTGCGGCAGAAGCTGTGGGAGATCCCGGCCGGTCTGCTCGACGTGCCCGGCGAGAACCCGCTGCACGCCGCCCAGCGCGAGCTGTACGAGGAGGCGCACGTCAAGGCCGAGGACTGGCGGGTCCTGACCGACGTCTACCCGACCGCGGGCGGCTGCGACGAGTCGGTGCGCGTCTTCCTGGCCCGCGACCTGTCCGAGGCGGACGGGGAGCGCTTCGAGGTGGAGGACGAGGAGGCCGACATGGAGCACGCGCGGGTGCCGGTCGACGAGCTCGTCCGGGGCGTGCTCGCGGGCGACGTGCACAGCAACTGCCTCGTCGTGGGAGTCCTCGCCCTGGTCGCCGCGCGCACCGGCGACGGGCTCGACGCGCTGCGCCCGGCGGAGGCGCCTTGGCCGGCCCGTCCGTTCGAGGCGTGACACCCCCGACCCCCACTCGTGCGGAGTCGCCCTCCCGACCCCGCCCCGCCCCCGTCCGGTCTGACGATCGGCTGATCCGATCGGGGGATGTCCCGGCGGTGCCCGCCGTGCTCCTCCGGGAACGTCGCAGAGCGTGAACTAGGCTCAGGAATCGCCCGATCCGGAGTCCCGGCGGGCTTGCGCGTGCGGTGGGACGGGAGTGTGGCCCGTGACGGACCAGGCAGTGGACACAGGCGGCGTGCAGCTGTCGGGACACGCTGCGACACAGGGCCATTTCCTGGGCCGTACCCGGGAGTTGAAAGAACTGCGCGCCGACATCGAGCGCGCCGGGCTGGACACCATCTCCGGGCGGAAAGCACCCCGCGCCCGCGTCCTCCTCATCGCCGGCCGGCCCGGCTCCGGGCGTACGGCGCTCGCCGAGGAGCTCGTCCGGCAGGTCGCGGACCGCTACCCGGACGGGGTCCTGCGCGCCCGTCTCGCCGAGCCCGACGGCACGCCCGTGCCGGTCGAGCGCGCCGCCCGTGAACTGCTCACCGCGCTCGACGTGCCGACACCGCCCGGCGCCGACGAGGACGACCTCGCGGCCCTCCTGCGCCAGGCCCTCGCGAAGCGCCGTGTGCTGCTCCTGCTCGACGACGCGGCCGGTGCCGAACAGGTCGACGCCCTGCTCCCGGACGCCCCCCAGTGCCTTCTCGTCGCCGTCTCCGCCGGACCGCTCACCGGCATCGCGGATGTCCGCCCCTGCACCCTGGGCGGCCTGGACACCAAGTCCGCCCTCGAACTGCTGACCCGGTACACCGGCTCGGTCCGCATCACCGTCGACCCGCGCTCCGCCGAGAACCTCGTGGAGGCCTGCCAGGGCCAGCCCGCCGCGCTCAACCTGGCCGGCGGCTGGCTCGCCGCCCGTCCCAAGGCGGCCGTCGCCGACCTCGCCAAGCAACTCCACGCGGAGGGCGACGAGGGCACCCCGCTCAGCCGGGTCTTCCGGCTCGTGCACGCCGCGCTGCCCGCCCCCGCGGCCCGGACACTGCGACTGCTCTGCCTCGCCCCGGCGGGCCTCGCGGACCCGCACACCGCCTCCGCGCTCGCCGGCTGCTCGCTGGGCGCCGCCCGCACCACCCTCGACGACCTCACCGCCCTGGGTCTGCTGCGGCCCGTGGACTCCGAGCCGCCCCAGTACGAGGTCCCCGGCTGCCTGTACCCCCTGCTGCGCGCCGCCGCCGAGACCCACGACCGCCCGGCCGAGCTCCATCTGGCGCGCGCCCGCATGCTGGAGCGGACGGTACGGCTGCTCCAGTCCTGCCGGGCCATCACCGAGACCGACAACCCCCAGGCCCGAGAGAAGCTCCAGGGCATGCCCGGCGCCCTGCGCTTCCCCACCCCGCGCGCGGCCGCCGAGTGGCTGCGCGTCCGTCGGCCCGCCCTGCTCGCCTCGGCCCGCCTCGCGGTCGCCGACGGGGAGCTGGACACCCTGGCCCGCCGACTGATGTCCCAGCTGGTCAGGGCGATGGTCGCGCACTTCGGCACCCAGGCGGCGGCGCCCGACCTGTACGGCGTGCACCAGCTCGTCCTGGACGTGGCCGAGCGCCGGAACCTGCCCCGCGAGCGGGCCGCCGCCCTGCTGAACCTCGCCGACGTCGACGCCAGGACCGGCCGCACGGCGGAGGCCCTGGTGCGCTACCGGGCCGCGCTGGACGCCGGACGCGAGGCGAACGACCCGTACGCGATCGGCCGCGCGATGGAATCCGTAGGCGGCGCGCATCTCGAGCTCGAGGACTACGACCGGGCCGCCGACTGGTTCGGACGGGCCCTCGCCCAGCGCCTGGCCCGCGACGAGCGCGCGGACGCCGCCCGCGTCTACGGCCGCATCGCCACCGCGCACACCTACGCGGGCCGCTACGGCGAGGCACAGCGGGCCTGGCGGGCCGCGGCCGCGGGGCACCGCAAGAACGGCGATGTCGGCGCGCACGCACGGGCGTTGAGCGAGCTGGCCCGGGTGCAGGAGTACGCGGGACGCCCCGAGGAGGCGCTGCGCACCTGCCAGGAAGCGGTGGAGTGGGCCCGGCGCGCGGAGGACACGCGTCTCGAGGCCGCCGTGCAGCTCAGGCTGGCCGACACCCTGGAGCGCCTGGGCGACCCGGCGGCGGCCGGTCTGCACCGGGGCGCGGCCGAGCGCATCCTGGAAGAGAGGCTCCCGGACCGCGAGCCGCAGCCGGGGCCGCAGCCGGAGTCGGAGTCGGAGTCAGAGCCGGAGGTGGAGGCGGAGCCAGATTCGGGGCCGAATTCGGTGCCGGAACAGCCCGATCACCTGGAACACCGCGCTAACACCTGCGAAATCCGTAGTACATCCGCTGGAGATTGATGCAATGAAAGGCTAGACAGCGGGAACACCTTCATTAGACTGGCTCTGCCGCACGTTCTCCTGCGGTGCGTCCCGGTGTGCCCTGTACCTCCGGGAATGTCTTTGCTGTACCCCCACACCCTCTGAGCCAAGGACCGTGATCCACGTGAAGGTCGGCATCCCCCGCGAGGTCAAGAACAACGAGTTCCGGGTGGCCATCACCCCCGCCGGTGTGCACGAACTGGTGCGCCACGGCCACCAGGTCGTCGTCGAACGCAACGCCGGTCTCGGCTCGTCCATCAGGGACGAGGAGTACGTGGCCGCCGGCGCACGGATCCTCGGGACCGCCGACGAGGTGTGGGCCACGGCCGACCTGCTGCTGAAGGTCAAGGAGCCGATCGCCGAGGAGTACCACCGCCTCCGCAAGGACCAGACGCTCTTCACCTACCTGCACCTCGCCGCGTCCAAGGAGTGCACGGACGCCCTCGTCGGGTCCGGCACCACGGCGATCGCCTACGAGACCGTCGAGCTGCCGAGCCGCGCGCTGCCGCTGCTCGCCCCGATGTCCGAGGTCGCGGGCCGGCTGGCCCCCCAGGTCGGCGCCTATCACCTGATGCGCGCCAACGGCGGTCGCGGGGTGCTGCCCGGCGGAGTGCCGGGCGTGCTGGCCGCCAAGGCGGTCGTCATCGGCGGCGGTGTCTCCGGCTGGAACGCGGCGCAGATCGCCGTCGGCATGGGCTTCCACGTGACGCTGCTCGACCGCGACATCAACAAGCTCAAGGAGGCCGACAAGATCTTCGGTACGAAGATCCAGACGGTCGTCTCCAACACCTTCGAACTGGAGAAGGCCTGCCTCGAGGCCGACCTCGTCATCGGCGCCGTCCTCATCCCGGGCGCCAAGGCCCCCAAGCTGGTCACCAACGAGCTGGTGTCCCGGATGAAGCCGGGAAGTGTCCTTGTCGACATCGCGATCGACCAGGGCGGCTGCTTCGAGGACTCCCGCCCGACCACCCACGCAGAGCCGACCTTCCCGGTCCACGAGTCGGTCTTCTACTGCGTCGCCAACATGCCCGGCGCGGTCCCCAACACCTCGACCTACGCGCTCACCAACGCCACGCTGCCCTACATCGTCGAACTCGCCGACAAGGGCTGGGTGGAGGCACTGCGCCGCGATCCGGCACTGGCCAAGGGCCTCAACACCCATGACGGCAAGGTCGTTTACCGCGAGGTCGCGGAGGCGCACGGCCTGGAGCACGTGGAGCTGGACTCCCTGCTCGGCTGAGTCGTCGGGCCGACCCGATCGGCCAAGTGACCCAGGGGAAAAGGCGATACGTCAACACGGTCGTCAACCCCGCGCACCCGGCCGGACCTTGCACGACAAGGTCCGGCCGGATGTGTGTATGGTCACTTTGCGACTCTCGGCCAACTCGCCTCGAACGTAACGCTTCGACCGATTCGTACACCGGCGGAACCTGCCGTGCGACGGCCGTACGCCCTTGACAGCGGGATGTTTCATTGCCGACACATCGGGCCGGGTCCGGCGGATTGTGTTGCTGCGGACACCCGACACGCCATAGAGTCGCCAACCGTCGGCATGGTGCCACGCTGACCTTGTCTAGAAGTTTCCTGGTCACCAAGGAGGTAAGACGACTTGTGAATGAGTCGACATTTGCTCCCGGGGGTGGTCAACCAGGAATGCCGACGCGGGCCCAGGTCTCCGCGGGGCTCGAGGCTGTCGGCTCCGTCGCTGTCCGAACCTTCGCAGCCCACCAGAGCCAGCGCAGCCCCCATATGGCTCTGTCAGCACACCAGAGCATGGATGGCCATTACGTGAACGCCATGGCCGGCGACGGAAGTGGCGCGCCCCACAACCACTTCGCCGACTACGACGAACTGCCCGAAGGGCACTTCTACGACCCCGATGCCGAGTACGAGCCGGACCCGGAATACGCGGCCACGCTCGCGCCCGACGCGGCCCGACAGCGCCGTGAGCGCGTCGGTCCGACCGGACGCCCGCTGCCGTACTTCCCGATCCCGGGCCCGCTGACCCAGCACGGCCCCGCGACGATCATCGCGATGTGCAACCAGAAGGGCGGCGTGGGCAAGACGACGTCGACCATCAACCTGGGTGCCGCGCTCGCGGAGTACGGCCGGCGCGTGCTGCTCGTGGACTTCGACCCGCAGGGCGCGCTGTCGGTCGGTCTCGGTGTCAATCCGATGGAGCTCGACCTCACCGTCTACAACCTGCTCATGGAGCGGGGCATGGCGGCGGACGAGGTGCTCCTCAAGACGGCGGTCCCGAACATGGACCTGCTGCCCAGCAACATCGACCTGTCGGCCGCCGAGGTGCAGTTGGTCTCCGAGGTCGCGCGCGAGTCCACGCTCCAGCGTGCGCTCAAGCCGCTGATGGACGACTACGACTACATCGTCATCGACTGCCAGCCCTCGCTCGGCCTGCTCACCGTGAACGCCCTGACGGCCGCTCACAAGGTGATAGTGCCGCTGGAATGCGAGTTCTTCGCCCTCCGGGGTGTGGCATTGCTGACCGAGACCATCGAGAAGGTCCAGGAACGGCTCAACCCGGAGCTGGAACTCGACGGCATCCTCGCCACGATGTACGACTCGCGCACCGTGCACAGCCGCGAGGTGCTCGCACGGGTGGTCGAGGCCTTCGACGACCACGTCTACCACACGGTCATCGGGCGCACGGTCCGCTTCCCGGAGACCACGGTCGCCGGTGAGCCGATCACCACGTACGCCTCCAACTCCGTCGGCGCCGCCGCCTACCGTCAGCTCGCCAGGGAGGTGCTCGCCCGGTGTCCCGCCGAGTGAGTCTGCCGGGGGCCGACGAACTCTTCCGTACGACAGGGGGAATGGCGCTTCAGCCGTCCGCGCCCCGGCGTTCCGCCAACGGCGAGGCCCGGGTGCCCGCGCCGGCCGGAGAGAGCGACGGGGTGGCGGCCGGCGGCGCGGAGGACGCGCCGCAGGCCGTGCCCGTGCAGGGCGGTGACGGCGAGGGCGCCGAGCACGTGGCGGCCGACGCGGGTCGGACCGACGCCGGGGAGTCCCGCATCCGGGGCACCGCCGGGGAACGCTCCGAGCGCCGTCAGGGCCCGCAGGAAGGTTCTGCCTCCGCGGCCGACAGCCAGGCGCGCAAGCGCGCACGGCAGGCGGCCCGCAGGCCCAGCGGCCGGGAGCGGCACGACGAGAAGATCACCGTCTATGTCTCCGCCGAGGAGCTCATGGACTTGGAGCACGCCCGGCTGGTGCTCCGTGGTGAGCACGGGCTGGCCGTGGACCGGGGGCGCATCGTCCGCGAGGCGGTCGCCGTGGTCCTCGCCGACCTGGAGAGCCGCGGGGACGCCAGCATCCTCGTACGACGACTTCGCGGGCGGTAGCGGTAGCCTGCGAGGGCCATGACCTCGAACGAAGCGCCCGTCCCCGGCCCCGGCGCAGCAGCCGGCCGTCGGCGTGCGCTGGGGCGGGGGCCAGGGACGGCGCCGGTCCCCGCCGAGCCGGAGTCCGAGGCCGTCGTGCCGGAACCGGCGTCCGTGCCGGAACCCGTCGGCGCCGAGCCCGTCGTCCCGGAACCGGTCGCGACGGAACCCGCAGTCCCTGAAGCGCCGGCGCCGGAACCGCTCGCACCGGATCCGGCCGCGACGGAACTCGTCGGCGCCGAGCCCGTCGTCCCGGAGTCGTTCGACCCGGGGCCCGGCGTCCCGGAGCCGGTCGCAGCTGAACCGGTCGCACCTGAACCGCTCATCCCTGAACCGGTCGCGCCCGAGGCCGTCGCGCCCGAGGCCGTTGGGCGCAAGGCCGTCGTGCGCGAGGCCGGGCCGGGGGCCGTCGTGTCGGCGTCGGCTTCCGCACCCCAGGAGACGCCCGACGGCGTCTTCAAGGTGCGCCTCGCCAACTTCGAGGGGCCCTTCGACCTGCTGCTCCAGCTGATCTCCAAGCACAAGCTGGACGTCACCGAGGTCGCGCTGTCGAAGGTCACCGACGAGTTCATGGCGCACATCCGGGCGATGGGCCCCGACTGGGACCTGGACCAGACGACCGAGTTCCTGGTCGTGGCCGCCACGCTGCTCGATCTCAAGGCGGCCCGGCTGCTGCCCGCCGCGGAGGTCGAGGACGAGGCCGACCTGGCGCTGCTCGAGGCCAGGGACCTGCTGTTCGCCCGGCTGCTCCAGTACCGGGCCTACAAGCGGGTCGCCGACATCTTCACGCAGCGGCTGGAGAGCGAGGCCCGTCGCTACCCCCGTACCGTCGGTCTGGAACCGCATCACGCGGAACTGCTGCCCGAGGTCGTCATCAGCATCGGCGCGCAGGGGTTCGCGAGGCTCGCGGTCAAGGCCATGCAGCCCAGGGCCAAGCCGCAGGTGTACGTCGACCACATCCACGCCCCGCTGGTGAGCGTGCAGGAGCAGGCCGGGATCGTCGTCGCGCGGCTCAGGGAGCTCGGCGAGGCCAGCTTCCGGACGCTGGTCGAGGACACCGAGGACACCCTCACCGTCGTGGCCCGTTTCCTCGCGCTGCTCGAGCTGTACCGGGAGAAGGCCGTCGCGCTCGACCAGGAGACCGCGCTCGGTGAGCTGCTGGTGCGCTGGACCGGCGGGGACCGGGAGGCGCGGCCGATGGTCACGGACGAGTTCGACCGGCCGCCCGAGGAGCCCGACAAGGAGACGAAGACGTGACCGAGGAGAGCGTCGCCGCACTCGACCTCAAGCCGGCCCTGGAGGCCGTCCTGATGGTCGTCGACGAGCCCGTGACCGAGGAGCACCTCGCGAAGATCCTCCAGCGGCCCCGGCGCAGGATCGCGGACGCCCTGCGCGAGCTGGCGGACGAGTACACCGTGCAGGGGCGCGGCTTCGAGCTCAGGCTCATCGCCGGCGGCTGGCGGTTCTACAGCAGGCCCGAGTACGCGGCGGCCGTCGAGGGCTTCGTGCTGGACGGCCAGCAGGCCCGGCTCACCCAGGCGGCGCTGGAGACCCTGGCGGTCGTCGCGTACCGCCAGCCGGTCAGCCGCAGCAGGGTCTCCGCGGTGCGCGGAGTGAACTGCGACGGCGTGATGCGCACCCTGCTCCAGCGCGGTCTGGTCGAGGAGGCGGGCGCGGAACCCGAAACAGGTGCGATCCTGTACGTGACGACGAACTACTTTCTGGAGCGGATGGGCCTGCGCGGTCTGGACGAGCTCCCGGAGCTCGCGCCCTTTCTCCCCGAGGCGGAGGCGATCGAGGCCGAGATGCTGGAAGGGGTCCCGTCGTTCGATCCGGACGCACCGGACGCAGATGCAGACGACACGACGACGACGGAACTTTGATGCGAAGCAGTGGCAGCGGCAGTGGCAGGAACAACGGGCGCGGCAAGCCCCGGGGCGCCGGTGGGGGCGCTTCCCAGCCGAGGGGCGGCTCGGGAGGCCGTGACGACCGGTCGAGGGGCGGCGCCGGAGGCCGCGACGACAGGGCGACGGGCGCGGGCCGTGACGACAGGCCGAAGCGTCCGGGCAAGCCCCGTCCCGAGGAGCGCCGCTACGACGTGGGCCCCGGCGCCACCCACGAGGGCCCGAAGGCCGGGCGGGGCGGCGCGGCCCGCGGCGGCGCCAAGGGCGGCCCCAAGCAGGGGCAGCAGCGCGGCGGACGCACCGAGCCCGCGCGCTCCCGCGAGTACGAGACGCGGGCCGAGGAGCGCAACCGGGACCGGTACGCGGGCAAGAAGGAAGTCAAGCTGCCCAAGACCTTCCCGGGCGCCGAGCAGGAGGGCGAGCGGCTCCAGAAGGTCCTCGCGCGCGCGGGCTACGGCTCCCGGCGCGCCTGCGAGGAGCTGATCGAGCAGGCGCGGGTCGAGGTCAACGGCGAGATCGTCCTGGAGCAGGGCAAGCGGGTCGACCCGGAGCACGACGAGGTCAAGGTCGACGGCCTGACGGTCGCCACGCAGTCCTACCAGTTCTTCTCGCTGAACAAGCCGGCCGGCGTCGTCTCCACGATGGAGGACACCGAGGGCCGTCAGTGCCTCGGCGACTACGTGACCAACCGTGAGACGCGGCTGTTCCACGTCGGGCGGCTCGACACCGAGACCGAGGGCGTCATCCTGCTCACCAACCACGGCGAGCTGGCGCACCGGCTGACCCACCCCAAGTACGGCGTGAAGAAGGTCTACCTCGCGCACATCGTGGGTCCCATCCCGCGTGACCTGGGCAAGCGTCTGAAGGACGGCATCCAGCTGGAGGACGGGTACGCGAAGGCGGACCACTTCCGGGTCGTCGAGCAGACCGGCAAGAACTACCTGGTCGAGGTGACCCTGCACGAGGGCCGCAAGCACATCGTGCGCCGGATGCTGGCGGAGGCCGGCTTCCCGGTCGACAAGCTGGTGCGCGTCGCCTTCGGCCCGATCACCCTGGGCGACCAGAAGTCGGGCTGGCTGCGACGGCTGTCCAACACGGAGGTCGGGATGCTGATGAAGGAAGTCGACCTTTAAGCACTCCTGAGGCTCCCAGCACTTGTGCGTGACGGCACCCCCTTTTTATAGTCGTAGTGACTATTAAAGAAGGGGGTGTTCGTCGTGCCGGGTTACGACAAGTACGCCCACGAACCCTTCGCCGTCACCGTCGACCTCGCCGTCCTGACGGTCCGGGCCGGCGCCCTGCACGCGCTGCTCGTCGAGCGGGGCCAGGAGCCGTACGCCGGCCGGTGGGCGCTGCCCGGGGGCTTCGTGCGCCCGGACGAGTCCGCCGAGACGGCCGCCCGGCGCGAACTGGCCGAGGAGACCGGCCTGAAGGACGTCTCCGGGCTGCACCTGGAGCAGCTGCGCACCTACAGCGAACCCGGCCGCGACCCCCGGATGCGGGTCGTGTCCGTCGCCTTCGCCGCCCTGCTGCCCAACGCCCCCGAGCCGATGGGCGGCGGCGACGCGGCCCGGGCGGGCTGGTTGCCGTACGACGACGTGGAGCCGCTCGCCTTCGACCACGACCGGATCCTGGCCGACGCCCACGAACGGGTCGGGGCCAAATTCGAGTACACCTGCCTCGCCACGGCCTTCTGCCCGCCCGAGTTCACGCTCGGGGAGCTCCAGCAGGTCTACGAGACGGTATGGGGGACGGAGCTCGACCGCCCCAACTTCCGTCGCAAGGTGCTGGCCGGCCCGGGTTTCGTCGAACCCGTGCCCGGCGCCGTACGCCTGACCGGCGGCCGCGGCAAGCCCGCCGCGCTCTACCGCGCGGGCACCGCCACCGCGCTCCACCCGCCCCTGCTGCGACCGCCCCGGGAAGGACGATCCGCATGACCACCACGACCACCGTCAGGAAGCGCGCCACCGGGTCCCTGCTGGGACTCGCGCTGGGGGACGCGCTCGGGTTTCCGACCGAGTTCAACGACATTCCGTCGATCCTCGCCAAGTGCGGCCCCTGGCGGCGGATGGAACTGCCGCAGCGCGCCTTCGTCTCCGACGACACCCAGATGACCCTCGCGCTCGGGCGCGCCATGCGGACCGCGATGGACCGGGGGCTGCTCGTGCCGACGGCACTGGCCCGCCCTCTGCGCGCGGAGTTCGTGGACTGGTACCGGTCGCCGGACAACAACCGGGCCCCGGGGCGGACCTGCCTGACCGCCTGCAACCTGCTCGAGGACGACAACCGTGACTGGCGGGACGCCAGCCAGATCGGCTCCAAGGGCTGTGGCGCCAACATGCGCGTCGCTCCCGTCGGCCTCGCCCCCGGGCTCAGCGAGGAGCAGCGTGCCGGCGCCGCCCAGCTCCAGTCCGCCCTCACCCACGGACACCCCACCGCGCTCGCCGCCTCCGACCTCACCGCCCACGCCGTACGGCTGCTCACCCAGGGCGCCGAGCCGACGGCCCTGATCGGGCTCCTGCGGGCGTACGCCGTCGACAACCGCTCCCGCTACCACCACCGCTGGCTCGGCGACCTGTGGACCCGCAGCCAGGACCCCACTCCGGAGCACTTCATCGAGCGCGGCTGGGACGAGTGCCTGGGCGTGCTGGAGCGCCTTCAGGAGGCCCTGCGCGACCCCGCGCCCGAGAGCGACCCGTGCCTGGCCACCGGGGCGGGGTGGATCGCCGAGGAGGCCATGGCCACCGGCCTGCTGTGCTTCCTGCTCTTCCCCGACGAACCGGTGACCGCGCTGCGCCGGGCCGCCTGCTCGTCCGGGGACTCCGACTCCATCGCCTGTCTGACGGGCGCCTTCGCGGGCGCCTTCGCCGGGGCCGACGCCTGGCCGAGGGCGTGGGCGGACCGGATCGAGTACCAGGGGGAGCTGGTGACGCTCGGGGCGCTCTGGGACCAGTGAGCCGCGCCTGACCTGCCGGGGGCTCAGGCCAGCTTGATCGAGCCGGCCTCGACCGTGATCTGCTCCGCGGGCAGCGGCTTCGTGGCCGGGCCGCCGGCCACCGAGCCGTCGGCGATGCGGAACTCGCTCTTGTGGCAGGGGCAGTGGATGATGCCGTCGGCGACGCTGCCGACGGTGCAGCCCTGGTGGGTGCAGACCGCGGAGAACGCCTTGAAGTCGTCCTTCGTCGGCTGCGTGACGACGACCTTCTCCTCCGCGAAGATCTTGCCGCCGCCGACGGGGATGTCGGTGGTCTTCGCCAGTTCCTGGCCGGCGGAGGCGTTCGAGGACTGCTGGGAGGAGGAGTCGTTCTCGTTGCCGTACTCTCCACAGCCCGTGGCGAGCGCTGCTGCCGCGCCGCCCGTCGCCAGGAGAACCGTGCGCCGTGTCGCGGGGTGGGTCATGTCGTCACTCCGAAGGTGCGGAAGAACCAGAGGGCCGAGGTCAGCCAGATGATCGTGAGCACGGCGAAGACGAGCCCGCCCACGATCGGCAGCAGCCATCCCGGGAGTCGCTCCGAACGCAGCAGCAGCATCTTGGCACTGAATGCGCCGAAGAAGAAGCAACCCAGGAGGGAGTGCCACATAACGCGCGTTTCGTATGTCTGCCAGCCAAGCGCGTACAGGCAGTGCACCGCAACCGGGACCGCGATCAGAAAGGCCGTGCGACCGGACCAGCGGTGCAGTGTGCCGGACCAGGCGGGCCCCGGCAGCCTTCCGTACAGCATCAGCGCCGAGGCGAGCTGGACCAGCGCGAAGAACATCGCGGCCGTGGCCAGCCATGACTTGACCGCGCCCGTACTGCTGAAGCCCGCCAGGTTGAAGGCCGTCCCGGCCGGGTCGTGGACCTTGCCGTACGCGCCCAGGGCGAGCGCCACCGCGGCGGCGACGAGCGCCGGCACCAGGTAGCGGGCGGGCTGCGGGCCGCGCCGTGCGGGCCCGGGGAATCCCTGCGTGGCGGCGTTCGGGTCGACGGTCATGGTGGCTCCCTGCTCGAAGGGGTCAGGGGGTCGCGGGGCGGGCCGTGAGCTGCTGCCCGTCGACCGTCACCGCGCCGGTCTTCGGGTCGATGCGGGGCGCGGGGGAGGGCTCGCCGTCACGGGTGACGATGCCGACCTGGGTGCCGTCCTTCAGCACGATCCAGCCGCCGTCGATCTTCGCCGAGCGCACGGTGGCCGTCGCCCGCCACAGCCCGGACGGCTTCTTCGCCCGGTCCGCCGAGAACGCGTGGCGCCCGCCGCCCACGGTGACCGCGCCGTCGATCCTCCCGTGCTCTCGGCTTCCCTCGAGCGTGCCGTCCAGTTTCGCGCCGTGCTCGCCGGTGAGCCGCAGCGTGCCGTCGTCCCCGACGTCGCCCTTGAGCCAGGACTCCTCGGTGCGGCCGTCGCAGTAGTACGCGACGGCCTTGCCGTCCTGGACCGAGACGGCGATCGCCGCCGCGTCGTCGTCCGTGCGGCCGGCGTAGTCGGCGTCGGGGGCCGGAGCACGGGTGGGGGAGGGGGAGCGGGAGGGGGTGGGCCCCGAGGGGGTGCTCCGGACGGGGGCCGGGCTCGGTGACTTCTCCTCGTACGAGGACGACGCGGTCTTCGTCCCCGTGGTCGCGTTGAGCGTCAGCAGGAACAGGCCGAGCACCAGTCCCGCGAGAAGGGTGAGCAGGGGTCCTGGACGCTTCATGTCGGGCCTTCCCCGATGCGGGTGTCCTGCCGTCAGAGTGCCATCAGAGCGCAGCCCGCACGCGCCGTAAAGGGCGTACGGGGGCGTACCCGTCTCGGCACGCGGGCGGCGCGCACCGGACCGGCGCGGGCTGACTAGGCTGGCTGCGTCAGGAGCCGTAGTCGGTACATGAGTACGTGAGCAAGGAGCAGCGCCGTGGCGGTACGAGCGGTCCGGGGAGCCGTCCAACTCGAGCGGGACGAGGCGGGCCACATGGACGAGCAGGTCGGGGCCCTGCTCACCGCCGTCCTGGAGCGCAACTCGCTCAGCGCCGACGACCTGATCAGCATCTGGTTCACGGCCACACCGGACCTGCACAGCGACTTCCCGGCGGCCGCGGCCCGCAAGCTCGGCATCGTCGACGTGCCGCTGATCTGCGCCCAGGAACTCGACATCGCGGGCGCCATGCCGCGGGTCGTCCGCATCCTCGCGCACGTCGAGTCCGACAAGGCGCGCGCCGACATCAGCCACGTCTACCTCGGTGCGGCGGCCGCCCTGCGCAGGGACATCGCGCAGTGAGGACCGCGCTCGTCATCGGAACCGGGCTGATCGGCACGTCCGCCGCCCTGGCCCTCGCCCAGCGGGGGGTCGTCGTCCACCTCGCCGACCACGACCCCGGGCAGGCCCGTACGGCGGCGGCACTCGGCGCCGGCACCGACGAGGAACCCGAGGGCCCGGTCGACCTCGCGATCATCGCCGCTCCGCCCGCCCATGTGGCCGGTGTGCTCGCCGACGCGATGCGCCGGGGCGTGGCCCGCGGCTACCTCGACGTGGCCAGCGTGAAGGGCGGGCCGCGCCGCGAGCTTCAGGCGCTCGGCCTCGACCTGTCGGCGTACATCGGCAGCCACCCCATGTCCGGCCGGGAGAAGTCGGGCCCGCTGGCCGCGACCGGTGACCTGTTCGAGGGCCGCCCCTGGGTGCTGACACCGACCAGGGACACCGACACCGAGGTGCTGAACCTCGCCCTGGAGCTGGTCTCGCACTGCCGTGCCGTTCCGGTCGTCATGGACGCGGACGCCCACGACCGCGCGGTGGCGCTGGTCTCCCACATGCCCCACCTGGTCTCCAGCCTGGTCGCGGCGCGTCTGGAGCACGCCGAGGAGGCCGCCGTCCGGCTGTGCGGGCAGGGCATCCGGGACGTCACCCGGATCGCCGCCTCCGACCCCGGCATGTGGATCGACATCCTGTCCGCGAACCCGGGCCCGGTCGCCGACCTGCTCACCGATGTCGCCGCCGACCTGGAGGAGACGGTCCGCGCCCTGCGCTCCCTCCAGTCCTCCGACGACGACAAGCGCCGTGCGGGCGTCGGCGGCATCCAGGACGTGCTGCGCCGCGGCAACGCGGGTCAGGTCCGCGTCCCCGGCAAGCACGGGGCCGCTCCGCGGGCGTACGAGGTGGTGGCGGTGCTCATCGACGACCAGCCCGGGCAGCTGGCCCGTATCTTCGCCGACGCCGGACAGGCGGGCGTCAACATCGAGGACGTACGCATCGAGCACGCGACGGGGCAGCAGGCGGGCCTGGTGCAGCTGATGGTCGAGCCGAAGTCCGCCGTGGTGTTGTCCTCGGCGTTGCGGGAGAAGGGCTGGGCCATCCGTCAGTAGCTGGGGCCGGCGCCCCCGGGCCTCGCTCTCGGCCCCGAAGGGGCCTCGCTCTCGCACGCCGGGCGGGCCGGATGATGCCGACCGGCGTCGAGCGGGAGCCGACGTGCGGCCGGACGAGTGACCTGTGCCCGGTAACCTTGTGCGGGGCGCGGTCGCGCCCCGCACATCCACCGCCTCGCACCAGGAAGGTGTCCTCCCGTGGAAAACGGCGCCGCCCAGCCCGTGATTGTCGCCATCGACGGCCCTTCGGGCACGGGCAAGTCGAGCACGTCCAAGGCCGTGGCCGCCCAGCTCGGGCTGAGCTACCTGGACACCGGCGCCCAGTACCGGGCGATCACGTGGTGGATGGTGAACAACGGGATCGACATCGAGGACCCCTCGGCGATCGCCGCCGTCGCGGGCAAGCCGGAGATCGTCTCCGGCACCGACCCGGCCGACCCGGCGATCACGGTCGACGGCACCGACGTGGCCGGACCGATCCGCACCCAGGAGGTCACCTCCAAGGTCAGCGCCGTGAGCGCCGTACCGGAGGTGCGGGCCCGGATCACCGAGCTCCAGCGCTCGCTGGCGGCTTCCGCCGAGCAGGGGATAGTCGTCGAGGGGCGTGACATCGGTACGACCGTGCTGCCCGACGCCGACCTGAAGGTCTTCCTCACCGCGTCCGCGGAGGCCCGTGCCGCCCGGCGCAGCGGCGAGCTGAAGGGCGCGGACGTCCACACCACCCGCGAGGCGCTGATCAAGCGGGACGCGGCCGACTCCTCCCGCAAGACCTCCCCGCTCGCCAAGGCGGACGACGCCGTCGAGGTGGACACCACCGAGCTGACGCTGACCCAGGTCATCGAGTGTGTCGTCACCCTCGTCGAGGAGAAGCGGGCCGCGAAGTGACTCCAGTGCCCGCGCCCTCCGAGAGGGGCGCCGAGGTCGGGCGGCGCATCGGCGTCGGCCTGATGTACGGGCTGTTCAAGCCGCGTGTGCTGGGCGCCTGGAAGGTGCCGGCGAGCGGCCCGCTGATCTTCGCGATCAACCACTCCCACAACGTCGACGGCCCGATGGTCATGGGCGTGGCGCCCCGGCCGACGCACTTCCTGATCAAGAAGGAAGCGTTCATCGGCCCCCTCGACCCGTTCCTGACCGCCATCGGCCAGCTCAAGGTCGACCGGGACACCACCGACCGGACGGCGATCACCCGCGCGCTGGGCGTGCTGGAGCAGGGCGGGGTCCTCGGGATCTTCCCGGAGGGCACCCGTGGCGAGGGCGACTTCGCCGCCCTGCGCGCCGGTCTCGCGTACTTCGCGGTACGCGGCGGGGCGCCGATCGTGCCCGTCGCCGTGCTGGGAAGTTCCGGACGGCGCGGGCGGTTGATAAAGGCGCTGCCTCCGCTGCGCTCCCGCGTCGACGTCGTCTTCGGCGACGCGTTCGAGGCGGGCGACGGCAGCGGGCGGCGTACCCGCAAGGCGCTGGACGCGGCCACCGAGCGCATCCAGAAGCATCTTGCCGCACACCTGGAAAACGCCAGGCGCCTGACCGGGCGCTGAGCGACACTGAATACCGAGTAGTGGATCAATCCGCACAAAACGGCTGCTCCACCGATCACCACGAATGAACGACGAGGTACGGACTTCATGAACGACCATATCCAGCCCGACGGCTCGGACGCCTTCGAGCACGATCACGGGGCACTCGGCGACGCCGAGTACGCGGAGTTCATGGAGCTCGCCGCCGTCGAGGGCTTCGACATCGAGGACGTCGAGGGGGCGATCGAGGAGGCCGGCCACGGGCCGCTGCCGGTGCTCGCCGTCGTCGGCCGCCCGAACGTCGGCAAGTCGACCCTGGTCAACCGGATCATCGGCCGCCGCGAGGCCGTCGTCGAGGACAAGCCGGGCGTCACCCGGGACCGGGTCACCTACGAGGCCGAGTGGGCGGGCCGCCGCTTCAAGCTCGTCGACACCGGCGGCTGGGAGCAGGACGTCCTCGGCATCGACGCCTCCGTGGCCGCGCAGGCCGAGTACGCGATCGAGGCGGCCGACGCCGTCGTCTTCGTCGTCGACGCCAAGGTCGGCGCCACCGACACCGACGAGGCGGTCGTGCGGCTGCTGCGCAAGGCCGGCAAGCCCGTCGTGCTGGCCGCCAACAAGGTCGACGGCCCGAGCGCCGAGGCCGACGCGGCCTATCTGTGGTCCCTGGGCCTCGGCGAGCCGCACCCGATCTCCGCGCTGCACGGCCGCGGCACCGGCGACATGCTGGACGCCGTCCTGGAAGCCCTGCCGGAGGCTCCCGCGCAGACCTTCGGCACCGCCGTCGGCGGCCCGCGCCGCATCGCGCTCATCGGCCGCCCGAACGTCGGCAAGTCCTCGCTGCTGAACCAGGTGGCGAACGAGGAGCGCGTCGTCGTCAACGAGATCGCGGGCACCACCCGCGACCCGGTCGACGAGCTGATCGAACTCGGCGGCGTGACCTGGAAGTTCGTGGACACGGCGGGCATCCGCAAGCGCGTCCACCTCCAGCAGGGCGCCGACTACTACGCCTCGCTGCGCACCGCGGCCGCCGTCGAGAAGGCCGAGGTCGCGGTCATCCTGATCGACGCCTCCGAGTCCATCTCGGTCCAGGACCAGCGCATCGTCACCATGGCAGTGGACGCGGGCCGCGCCCTCGTCATCGCCTACAACAAGTGGGACACCCTCGACGAGGAGCGCCGCTACTACCTGGAGCGGGAGATCGAGACCGAGTTCGCCCAGGTCGCCTGGGCGCCCCGGGTGAACGTCTCGGCGCGCACCGGCCGGCACATGGAGAAGCTGGTCCCGGCGATCGAGGCCGCCCTGGCCGGCTGGGAGACCCGCGTCCCGACGGGCCGCCTCAACGCCTTCCTGGGCGAGCTGGTCGCCGCCCACCCGCACCCGGTCCGGGGCGGCAAGCAGCCGCGCATCCTCTTCGGCACGCAGGCCGGGACCAAGCCCCCGCGGTTCGTCCTCTTCGCCTCCGGCTTCATCGAGGCGGGTTACCGGCGCTTCATCGAGCGCCGGCTGCGCGAGGAGTTCGGCTTCCCGGGCACCCCGATCCACATCTCGGTGCGGGTGCGCGAGAAGCGCGGCGCCAACAAGAGCAAGAAGAAGTAGCGGTGACATGGCTGGAGGGCGGCACCCGTGACGGGTGCCGCCCTCCAGCCATGACCGTCGGTCAGAAGGTCCTCCGGGATCCCGGCGGGAGCGCCGCCGGGATGTGCTGCAGCGTGGTGGGCGTGGGCTGTGTGCCGAGCTGCCCCACCCGCTGCCACTGTGACTGCTGCCCGACTCCGTGCCGTGCGCTCTGCGCCCCCGCGCTGTAGGCGCTGTACGAGCTGCTGAACGAGCCCGGGCGGGGCGCCGGATAGGAGCTCGTGTGGTGCGGGATGTTCCCGAAAGCGGTGAACCCCAGTTCGTCCTCGCCGCTGCGGTCACCCGGCAGCGAGCGGAACGTCTTGACGTACTCGGCGTAGAGCGCGTCGTAGATCGGCGTGGCCGATGGGCCGCCCTGGGAGTCCTGCGCCGGTCGCGCGGTCGGGATCGACTGGAAGGACGGGCGGCGGGGAACGTCGTAGGTGTGCACGTATGTCCAAACGACGCGGCACTGGAAGAGATGCGGCTCGACAGCGGGCCTCGGCCGACCTCAGGAGGGCGCGGAGCTGCGTTCGGACCGGCTCGGTCGCGTCGGTGCGACCCACCGTGCACGGTTTCGCCCCCCGCCCGTGCACGGCAACCCCGTCCGTGCACGGTCTCGACCACCGTCCTCGCACAGCCTCTCGGCCGTCGTACGACCGCCGTCCCCGCTCCGGTGGACGAGCTCAGGTCCCGGCGAGCGGAAGAGCCGCCCCGACCAACTGCCCGTTGGCCGCGGCCTTGTCCAGCGCGTCCCGCAGCAGGTCCTCGCGGGGCTGACGACCGATGGAGCCCACCGGCGCCGCGAACATCAGCACCTGCTGGTGCTTGTTGGCGGCGGCCCGCCATCCCTCCGTCACCTGCAACGGCTGGTGCGCCTGCCACCAGGCGACCGGCTGCCCGCCGTTCACCGAGGGCTGGAGCACCGCGTGCAGCTGTCCCATCGCCAGCAGCACGGACCAGCCGTGCTGTACCGGCGGCACCTCGGTCAGCTGGGACAGCGGCATGAAGCCCTGCTCGATGAGCAGCGGCAGGAAGTCGTCCCCGGCGCCGGTCGTGCCGGGCCGCACGATGGGCGCGGTGGGCTCGACGACCAGGGCCGGGTGCAGCTCCCCGGCGATCAGGACGAGTCCGCTGGTGATGCCGAGCACCGCCTGCTCGGGTGCCACCTTGTCGGGGTGCAGGTCGACGGTGTCGCCGCTGATGGAGCGGACCGCGCCCTGGAGTTGCTCCTCGGTGACCTGGACGACCTGCGAGGGCAGGCACGTGGAGTGGGCGAAGGCGAGGACGGCGGTCTCGTCCCCGATGAACAGGACGGTGCTGGTGTGCTCGTTCTCGGAGTCGCCCGGGGTGCGGCAGGACGTGCAGTCGTAACTGCCCGGGGCGTTGTCTCCGGCGAGCAGCCGGTCGGCTTCTTCGTCGCCGATCTCGGCGCGTACCTCGTCGCTGACGTCGAGCATGCGCGGCACGGGTGACTCCCTCGGATGCGGTGCGTGGGCGAGGCGGGTGGCTCCCGGCTCGAGATCCGGGTCGGTCCCCGGCTCATGAACAAGACAACGGGTGATCTGTGGCCGGGGTCACGCTGGACGGCGAACGGAATCGAACCATCCCGCGTGCGCGGTCACGATGCGTGCGGAATCCGCCACTCCATGTCAAGTAACGGGGAGGTCACGGAAGTTGAATCGGTGAGCTGACTCACAGAAGGGTCGATCGCCTGGTCGACAAATCGGGAAATGAGCGAATGAAGTAGGTGGCCTGAAATCGTCGCTACCTACGGTAACCAGCAACTGGCCTGGGACGAAGGGCTGTTGGTTGATAACGACTCGTCAGCTGCCTAGATTGCTCCGCCGTGTGCAACGAGCACCGCTCGGGTACGTCCGCCGGCCGCGCAGAGCCAGACATCGCGCAGTACGACCGTCGGCGGACGGGGCCGAGTGCGACGACCGCGTCCTTGTGCGCGGGCGGCGTGCTCCGGCCAGGGGGAGCCCCGGGTTCGTAGAGAGGGATCTACATGTCCGAATGTGCCGATATCCACACCCGCAAGTCGTCGCGCAGGACGGCGGTCCTCGCCGGGGCGATACTGCTCGCCCCCCTCGGACTGCTGTCCGCGACCGGCAACGCCTCGGCGGCCGACAGCGGGGTGTGGGACCGCATCGCCCAGTGCGAGAGCGGCGGCAACTGGTCGATCAACACCGGCAACGGCTACTACGGCGGGCTCCAGTTCTCCGCCGGTACCTGGCGCGCCTACGGCGGCACCGCGTACGCGTCGACCGCCGACAAGGCCAGCAAGGCACAGCAGATCTCCGTCGCCACCAAGGTGCAGAACTCCCAGGGGTGGGGCGCGTGGCCGACCTGTTCGGCGCGCGCCGGGGCGTCCGGCAGCGCGCCGCAGGGCGGATCGTCCTCCGCCAGGTCGAGCTCCGCCGACTCGGGCTCCGCGAAGTCCGGTTCATCGAACTCCTCGGAGTCCGGTTCCTCGAAGAAGTCGGGCTCTTCGCGGTCCGGCTCCGGCTCCTCGCAGGCGGGTTCGTCGAAGGCGCCGGAGCGCTCGGCGAACCAGACCTCGCGCGGCACGACCCGTGGGGACTACACCGTCCGTGCGGGCGACACCCTCAGCACCATCGCGGCCCGCAACGGGCTGACCTGGCAGCGGGTCTACGCCGCCAACAAGGCCGTCGTCGGCGGTGACCCGGACCTGATCGTGCCCGGACAGCGCCTCATGCTCTGACCGACCCCCGCAGGGGCGCGGCGGCTCCATCCGGCGGGACGGCCGGGTGGGGCCGCCGCGCCCCGTGGGACACACTGGGCGCATGCTGGAGACCTCCGCCCGACTGCTGCGCCTGCTGTCCCTTCTGCAGGCCCACCGCGAGTGGTCCGGCGCCCAACTCGCCGACCGGCTGGGTGTCACCGCGCGCACGGTGCGCCGGGACGTGGACCGGCTGCGCGAGCTGGGCTACCCGGTCAACGCCAGCCCCGGCACCGGAGGCGGCTACCAGCTGGGCGCCGGCGCCGAGTTGCCGCCGCTGCTGCTGGACGACGACGAGGCCGTCGCCGTGGCGGTGGGGCTGCGGACGGCCGCCGGGCAGGGCATCGAGGGCATCGGCGAGACCTCCGTGCGGGCCCTGGCGAAGCTGGAGCAGGTGCTGCCGCACCGGCTGCGCCGCCGGGTGGGCGCCCTGAACGCCTTCACCGTGCCGATGCTGCGCGGCCCGCGGCCCTCCGCCGTCGACCCGGCCGTCCTCACCGAGCTCGCCCACCTCTGCCGGGACGCCGAACGCCTGCGCTTCGACTACCGGGGGCACGACGGCGCGGCGACCCGCCGTACGGTCGAACCGCACCGCCTGGTGTGCACCGAGCGCCGCTGGTACCTGGTCGCCTGGGATCTCGACCGCGCGGACTGGCGTACGTTCCGCGTGGACCGCCTCGCGCCGAGGGCGCCGCACGGGCCGCGCTTCGAACCGCGCGAGCCGCCCGCCGAGGATCTCGCCGCGTACGTCTCGCAAGGCGTCTCCACGCGCGCGTACGCCACCCGGGCCACCGTCCGGCTGTTCGTGCCGCTGGCCGAGGCCGCCGAACGGATCTCACCCTCGGCCGGCACGCTGGAGCCCGACGGCGACCGGGCCTGTGTCCTGCGCACCGGGGCCGCGAGCCTCGACGTGATGGTGATCCACGTGATGATGGCGGGCTTCGAGTTCGAGGTCCTGGAGCCCCTGGAGCTGATCGAGGCGATCAGGGTGGCCCGTGACCGGCTCGACGGCGCTCTGGCCCGGTCCGCGCGGGCTCAGCCGTCCAGCGGTGCGTAGCCGGACCCGCGTGGACGGACCTGCGGAGCGGGGTGGGCGGCCCGCGTCCGCTCCTTCGTCCGCCCTGTCCCGGGCCCGTCGGCGCCCTGGGCGGGTACGGAGGGTGTGTGGGGGAGCCGTGTATTTCCTATGGGCAGTCAGCTCCCGCGACGCAGTCGGCAATCGGAATGCGGCGGGGTCCGGGGGAGGTTCTCCGTGAACTCTCCGCCGGGGTATTCGGGGATGCCGGAAGGCGTGCGGGAATTACGTTCGAATGCGCGCGGAAGGCATACGGAAGGCGTACGGAACCGCTCGTACGTGTGACGGAGTTCGACCGAAACGCATGTCGTGATCCTGTGACGAAAGTGTGACCCGGGTGATCCGTATCGGCGGCCCGGGGTTCCCGGGGCGCGGCTCGCGGCCTAGCGTGGCGGTATGGCACCGAATCCCACTCCGCCAGCGGAGCCCCAGGACAATCCGGACGGGTACGTCGGTCTCGAGGCCGCACGGGCCGAGCGGCTCGCGCGGGAACGGGGGTGGTCGACGGTGCGCTCGCTGGCGCCCGGCACCATCCTCACCATGGAGTACCGCTTCGGGCGGCTGAACCTCGAGGTACGCGACGGGCGCGTGGCACGCGCCTGGAAGGGCTGAGCGGTCCGAGGAGGTCGAGGCGGGCACGACGAAGGCCCCGGTTCCTGGCTTCGGGAACCGGGGCCTTCGTGTGCGGAACCGGGTTGTGCGTACCGGGGTCCCGCCGTTCGGGAGGCTGGAGCGGAGACGTTCGGGGAGGTCAGCCGCCGGTGAGGGGGCGGGGTGCCGAGGCCGTCGTACCGCGGGGGAGACGGTCCGCGTGCGGTGGTCGGCGGCTGCCGACCGGGGTGACCGGAGTGCGCTCCGAGCGGGTCGTGTGCGGACCGGGCGCCAGATAGACCGGGGCGCGCGGTGAACGGGCCGGGGCGGCCGTCTCGCGGGCCGCGGCGGCAGCCTCGTCCTGGGCCGTCACGGCCGACTTGAACGGCACGGGTACGGCGACCGGGGCGACCGGAACCGGAGCCGGGACCGTGCCGACGCGGCGCTCGCGCCAGCGGTCGCGCAGGTCGAAGATCGCGACCTCGGCGCGGGCGATCAGCGGCTCGCACCAGGGCAGGGCCAGCAGGATCAGCAGACCCGCGGCCCAGCCGAGCACCACGTCGCTGAGCCAGTGCGTGCCCAGGTAGACCGTGGCGAGGCCGACGCCGAGCGAGGTCACCGCGGAGAGGGCGGACAGCCAGCGGCGGGCTCTCGGGGTGGAGGCCAGATATGCCAGGATTCCCCAGGTCACGACCGCGTTGGCGGTATGGCCGCTGGGGAATATATCGCCGCCCAGGCCCATCTCGTTGGAGCCGATGGTGGTCGCGTAGTGCGGTCCGAGCCTGCCCATGCCCAGCTTCGCGGCACCGACGGTGATGTTCAGCAGCAGCAGCGAGGCGCCGAGCGTGAGCAGCGGGCGCAGGGTGTGCTGCCGCCAGGATCTCCAGCCGAGCCAGGCGGCGACCATCACCGCGGTCGGACCGCGCTGGCCGAGGACCACGTAGTAGTCGACGAACCAGTGGATGCCGGCCCACTGCTGGTACGGCCGGAAGAACATGACCAGCCAGTCGAGGCGGACCAGCCACGAGGTGATCACCACGAGCCACACGATCGCCAGATAGAAGGCCAGGGTCGCCGAGAACAGCGCGATCCTGTGCCTGCTCATCTTCGGCACATCGATGTGGGCCGGTCGTTCCGGCTCCCGGTCGAGCCTGGCGAACACCCGGTCCAGACGGGTGAGGTTTTGTTGGGTACGCACCTAAACGACGTTACAGCGAGTGAGCTCGAGACCCGGCCGATTCCGCTGGTTTGTGATGACGATGTGATGTGGGATTGCTCTCAGAAGGGCAATTATTCCTGTGAATCAGCAATCGTCGAACAGTGCTTCCTTCAATTCCTTTGATCATTCGAGGGGATAGTTTTAGAGAACGTAGAAAGGCTTCACGGAAAAGCCGGATACCTCTTTACGGGGGACCGCTGCCGTTGAGCCACCACCCGCCGTACACGGCCGATGCCACCGCGAGGCACCCCACCAACGGCGCCGACCTGGACGTCCGCAGCCGGGCCAGGGCCAGGGCGAGGGGCAGCAGCAGCGGGAAGGCGGGCAGGAGCAGCCGCGGCTTGGAACCGAAGTAGCTCGACGCGCACAGGGCGAGCGCGAGGACGACGCCCGCGTACACCAGCAGCGGAAGCGGCTGACGCTGCCGCACGCAGACGGCGTACAGCCACAGCAGCAGGCCGACGCCGACGATCAGCCCGAGACCGGCGAGGGCCGACGGGAACGACGTGAACTTGTCGGCGACGAAGCGGGCGAAGGCGTAGCCGCCGTCGAAGCCGTTGCGCCAGCCCGCCTGGACGTCGAGGTAGCCGAGGGGGCCCCTGCCGGTGCGATGGCCGACCCACAGGACGTATCCCGCGGCGCCGAGGGGCGCCAGGAGCATGCCGAGGGCGCGGGGCACCCGAGAGGCGCGCTCGCCGGTGGGCGCGCCGGGCTCGGGCGCCGCGCATCGGTTTCGCGCGAAGGGGACCTCCGCGCGAGCCTCCCGGTCACGAAGGAAGGACACCGCGGCCGTCGCCCACACGGCCGCGACCACCGCGAGCCCCACCGGACGGGTCAGGCCGGACAGCGAGGCAAGCACCCCGGCGGTCACCCAGCGGCCGGTGAGCACCGCGTACAGCGACCAGGCGGCCAGCGCGGTGAACAGCGACTCGCTGTACGCCATCGACTGCACGATCGCCACGGGCAGCACGGCCCACACCAGCACCGCGCACACCCCTGCGCGGCGCCCGTACACATGGTCGGCGACCGCGAAGACACCCCAGGCGGCGGCGACCGAGGCGAGCAGGGACACGACGAAACCGGCGTCGGCGTACGACAGCGGGGCCACCGCGTGCAGCAGCCTCTCCAGCCAGGGCAGCAGCGGGAAGAAGGCGAGGTTGGAGTGGACGTCGCCGTTCGGCAGACGGACCTCGTAGCCGTATCCCAGCTCGGCGACCCTGGTGTACCAGAGGGCGTCCCAGCGGGCGGTCAACAGCGTGTACGCGCTCTTGTCGCGGGCGGCGCTCCACACGGCCAGGACGAGCAGACCCAGGGCGCGCACGGCCGCGTACCCCAGAAGGGCGGGGGCCGCCCGGCGCAGGGTCGCGGGGCCGGGGGGCCTCACGCGCGTCTCGAGATCGGTCACGGGCTCGATTATCGACGGCGGGCCCGACGACCGGGGCCGCCGGGCCTCCGGGCGTCCCGGGAGACGGGCGCCGGGAGGGGGCGCGGGGGCTGGCGTGGGAGTGACACGGGAGTGGCGTACGCCACACGGGTCGCCCTGGACGGTGAGAGGTCCGCCACGTGGCCCCGGCGCGAACTCGCGTACGCTGCGTTCCACTCGTGTTCGTTTGCGCGGGCCGGAGATCACCGCTCCTCTCCGGCCGAGCCGCGGGGAGTCCCCACCCCGTGAGCCCGCCGAATCGAGGGATCACCTGGGAGGTACGTACATGTCCGGGACGACCACGGCCGCCGCTGGGCTGCGCCGTCGGGCGGCCGGGGCCGGTGCCAACCGCTGGGTCGTGCTGGTGGTGCTGTGCGTCAGCCTGCTGCTGGTCGCCGTGGACGCGACCGTGCTGCACGTGGCGGTGCCCGCCGTCACCGAGGACCTGCGGCCCGGCGCCATCGAGCTGCTCTGGATCGTCGACACCTATCCGCTGGTCTGCGCCTCGCTGCTGATCCTGTTCGGCACGCTCGGCGACAAGGTGGGCCGCAGACGGATCCTGCTGCTCGGATACGCCCTGTTCGGCGTCGCCTCCGCGCTGGCGGCGTTCGCGGGGAGCGCGCAGACCCTGATCCTGGCGCGGGCGCTGCTGGGCGTGGGCGGGGCGATGATCATGCCCGCGACGCTGTCGATCCTGCGGCAGGTGTTCCCGGACCGGCGTGAGCGGGCGCTCGCGATCGGCATCTGGAGCGCGGTGGCCGCGGTGGGCGCCGCGATCGGCCCGCTCCTGGGCGGTTTCCTGCTCGAGCACTTCTGGTGGGGTTCGGTCTTCCTCGTCAACATTCCGCTGATGCTGGTCAGCCTGCCGGTGGGGCGGTTGCTGCTGCCCGAGTCACGGGGCACGACGGACGGCCCCTGGGACGTGGTCGGCGCGCTGATGGCGGCGGTCGGCCTGTTCGGTGTGGTGCTGGGCGTGAAGCGGCTGGGCGGTGGCGAACTCGGGCTGCTCACCGTGGTCCCGCTGCTGGTGGGCGCGGTGCTGATCGCGCTGTTCGTGCGCCGTCAGCGGCGCCGACTCCATCCTCTGGTGGACCTGCGGATGTTCCGGCGGCCGGCGTTCAGTACGTCGGTCGGCTGCATCGTGCTGGCGATGCTGGCGCTGGTGGGCCTCGAACTGATCGCCGCGCAGTACTTGCAGCTGGTGCTGGGTCTGTCCCCCCTGGAGACGGGCCTGCGACTGCTGCCCCTGACCTTCGCCGCGATGGCGGCGGGGCTGGCAGGGGCGCGGCTGCTCCGGCAGGTCGGGCCGCGCCGGATGGTGTGCGGGGGGTTCGTTCTCACGGCGCTGGCGGTGCTGACGCTGACCGCGATGGGCGGGTCGGACAACGCGGGACTGCTGCTGGTCGGGTTCCTGCTGCTGGGCTTCGGCCTGGAGACGACCTTGTTCGCGGCCTACGAGTCGATGCTGAGCGAGGCTCCGCCGGAGCAGGCGGGCGGGGCGGCGGCGATCGGCGAGACCTCGTACCAGTTGGGGGCGGGGATCGGGATCGCGCTGCTCGGCAGCGTGATGAACGCCGCGTACGCGCCCGGGCTGAAGTCCGTGCCGGGTGTGCCGGCGTCGGCGTCGGACGCGGCGGGGCATTCGCTGGGGGAGGCCTACGAGGTCGCCGGGCGGCTCGGCGGGCCTACGGGGGAAGCGCTGCGGCGGGCTGCCCGGGACTGTTTCGTGCACGGGCTGCACGTCACGCTGCTGGTGAGCGCGGGGTTGTTGCTGCTGGGGGCGGTGATGGCGTTGCGGTTGCCGCGGGTGATGCACTGCGAGGCACCGTCGGCGGGGGTGGAGCTTCCTTCTCCCCGGGAAGTCGTGGAGTCCCGCGTCTCCGCGTGAGTTCATCCCCCATACACACCCACTTGTTCGCTGTCGGTCGAACGGTGAGCGTTTCCTGACCGGGTGCTCCGCCGTTGGTGGCTGTGGCTGTGGCTGTGGCTGTGGCTGTGGCTGTGGCTGTGGCTGTGGCTGTGGCTGTGGCTGTGGCTGTGGCTGTGGCTGTTGGCCGTGACCGTCGCTTGCGGTTTGTGCGGCGCGTACTGGACGTGCGGGAGGCCGCGTCGTAACGTCGCCGGGGCATCGTGACTAGCGGTGCTAGTTTTTGGTTCCTGCCGGAGGCTGTCGTATGTCCGCGTCCTCGAAGTTGCCGCCCTTCGACCCCGCCGACCCGCTCGGGATCGACGATCTGCTGGAGCCGGAGGATCTCGCGGTCCGTGACACCGTGCGGAGCTGGGCCGCGGACCGGGTGCTGCCCCATGTCGCCGAGTGGTACGAACAGGGCGAGCTGCCGGGCATCAGGGAGCTCGCGCGGGAGCTCGGCGCCATCGGGGCGCTCGGGATGTCGCTCAGCGGATACGGGTGCGCCGGCGCCAGCGCGGTGCAGTACGGCCTCGCCTGTCTCGAGCTCGAAGCCGCCGACTCCGGCATCCGGTCCCTCGTCTCCGTGCAGGGCTCCCTCGCCATGTACGCGATCCACCGCTTCGGCGGCGAGGAGCAGAAGCAGACCTGGCTGCCGGGTATGGCCGCCGGTGAAATCATCGGGTGCTTCGGGCTCACCGAACCCGATCACGGGTCCGATCCCGCCGCCATGCGCACGTACGCCAAGCGGGACGGCTCCGACTGGGTGCTGAACGGCCGCAAGATGTGGATCACCAACGGCTCCGTCGCCGGGGTGGCGGTCGTCTGGGCGCAGACCGACGACGGGATCCGCGGTTTCGTGGTGCCCACCGGCACTCCGGGGTTCTCCGCGCCCGAGATCAAGCACAAGTGGTCCCTGCGGGCCAGTGTGACCAGCGAACTCGTGCTCGACGACGTGCGGTTGCCCGCCGACGCCGTCCTGCCGGAGGTGACCGGGCTGCGCGGACCGCTGAGCTGTCTGTCCCACGCGCGCTACGGCATCGTGTGGGGCGCGATGGGAGCGGCGCGTTCCTGCTTCGAGACCGCCGTCGACTACGCGAAGACCCGCGAGCAGTTCGGGCGGCCCATCGGAGGGTTCCAGCTCACCCAGGCCAAGCTCGCCGACATGGCGGTCGAGCTGCACAAGGGGATTCTGCTCGCCCATCATCTGGGGCGGCGCATGGACGCCGGCCGCCTGCGTCCCGAGCAGGTCAGCTTCGGCAAGCTCAACAACGTACGGGAAGCGATCGAGATCTGCCGGACCGCCCGTACCGTCCTCGGCGCCAACGGGATCTCGCTCGAATATCCCGTCATGCGGCACGCGACCAACCTCGAGTCGGTGCTCACCTACGAGGGCACCGTCGAGATGCACCAGCTCGTGCTGGGCAAGGCGCTCACCGGACTCGACGCCTTCCGCTGACCCGGCCCGGGGGCCGGGGCAGGGCCGGTGAGCGGCCCTGCCTCAGCTCTGGTTGAAGAAACCGTCCGTCCGATGCGCGGACGGGTCTCCGTTCACGATCTCCGTGTTGGCGGGGGACAGCAGGAACACCCGGGTGGACACCCGCTCGATCGAACCCCGCAGGCCGAAGATCAGCCCGGCCGCGAAGTCGACGACGCGCTTGGCGTCGCCGGCCTCCATGGCCGTCAGGTTCATGATGACCGGCACGCCCTCGCGGAACAGTTCGCCGATCGCCCGCGCGTCCCGGAAGCTGTCCGGGGTGACGGTGCCGATCCGGCGGCCCTTCTCCTCGGCCGTGTCCGTCGCCACCTTCACGCGGGGGTCGGTGACCCAGGCGTCGCCGGAGTCGTTCCCCTCGGAATAGTCGTCGTCGTAGTAACGCTCGTCATCGTTGTCGTCGACGAGGCCAAGCCAGGCACTCGCCTTGCGCACCGATCCCATGGACGCCTCCTCTCACAGCGGTCTTTCTGCTTTCCGCATCCCCATGGTCGTCCATGATGCGGATGTCGCGCCAAGTGGATAGACGCCGCGCGGGGGGTTTGTGACGGTACTGGTGCACAGCGCATACGTCGAGAGCCCGCGTCTCCCAAGGGTCGTACCGCATACGACTGCTGACTGTGAGTGAAATATGATTCTTCGTGGCGGATGGGTGACGGACGGTGCGTCCGGGTGAACCAGGTACCCACGAACCGGCGTGACAATCGGTCGATAGCATGCGGCAGCTCAATGTCCCAAGGACGACGGGGGTTGTCGTGTTCGGAATCGTCAGGCCGTGCAGTCACCGGCTCGGAGAAGGTCTCAAGACCCAGTGGATGGCCCACCTGTGCGGGCTGTGTCTCGCGCTGCGCGGCGACCACGGGCAGTTCGCGCGGGTGGTCACCAACTACGACGGGCTGCTCGTATCGGTTCTGACGGAGGCTCAGGCGCCCCGGGTCACGGCCGACGGGTGGCGGCGCACGGCGGGGCCGTGCCCGCTGCGCGGGATGCGCACCGCGTCCGTCGCGCAGGGCGAGGGCGCCCGCCTCGCGGCCGCCGTCTCGCTGGTGCTCGCCTCGGCCAAGGTGCGCGACCACGTCGCCGACGGGGACGGGCTGCTGGCGCGGCGGCCCGTCGCCGTCGCCGCGCGCAGGGTCGCCGCGAGCTGGGGGCGCGCCGGGGAACGCGGCGGGGCGGCCGTCGGGTTCGACACCGCCGTCCTCGTCGAGGCCGTGGACCGGCAGGTCGGCATCGAGGCGCTCGCCGGGCCCGGCACCTCGCTGACGGCCGTCACCGAACCGACCGAGACCGCCACCGCGGCCGCCTTCGCCCACACCGCCGTCCTGGCGGGCCGGCCGGGCAACGCCGCGCCGCTCGCCGAGGCCGGCCGCCTCTTCGGACGGCTGGCGCATCTGCTGGACGCGGTCGAGGACCGGGAGTCCGACGCGGCGGCCGGCGCCTGGAACCCGCTGACGGCCACGGGGACCCCGCTCGCCGAGGCCCGCCGGCTCGCCGACGACGCCCTGCACGGCATCCGGCTCGCTCTGCGCGATGTCGCGTTCGTGGACGGCAGGCTCGCGCATCTGCTGCTGGCGCACGAGCTGGAGCGGTCGGTCGACCGGGCGTTCGGGACGCAGTCGTGCGGACACGCGCACGGGGCGGAGGGTGCCTTCGGGCCGCCGACCGGCCCGTACGCCCCGCGGGGGCCGGTGGATCCGCACGTGCCCGGCAACCCCTACGGGGGCAACCCCTTCGGCGGTGAGCCGCCGCGGCCCGGGAAGCGGGGCTTCTGGGCCGGGTGCGCGGTGGCGCTCGGACTGTGCTGCACCTGCAAGGTCTGCTGCGCCGACGAGTTCGAGGGGCCCTGGTCGCGGAAGAAGCGGGAGGGCTGGTGCAGCGACGGCTGCGACTGCTGCGACTGCTGCGACGGGTGTCAGTGCTGCGAGTGCTGTGAGTGCTGCTCCTGCGACTGCTCCTGCTGACGCGGCGTCACCGTTTCGGCCCCCGGCGCCTCGTGTGGGGCGCCGCGGTGAGCGACGGGCATCCCCGGAACGTATCTCTGGTCGAGGACGCGGACTTCGTACGGCCGTCCATCGTCACCGGCGGTCGGCCGTTCGCGTGCCGGCCACCCGCGGAGCCACCGCTCCGGATGCTCGAAAGGATCAATGATCATGCCCGGGCGCTCTGACAAAACCGTTCCGCTCGCCGTGAAGATCGTGGTGAGCGGCGGGCTCGGGGTCGGCAAGACGACCTTCATCGGGGCCGTCTCCGAGATCGACCCGCTCGACACCGAGGCGCCGATCACCCAGGTGTCGGTCGGGGTCGACTCGCTCGTGGGCGTGGAGTCCAAGACCACCACCACGGTCGCGCTCGACTTCGGACGGATCACGCTCGATCCGGCCATCGCGCTGTATCTGTTCGGCACTCCCGGCCAGGACCGCTTCTCCTTCCTGTGGGACGACCTGGTGGAGGGCGCGCTCGGAACGGTGGTCCTCGCGGACACCCGGCGGATCGAGGAGTGCTTCCCGGCCGTCGACTACTTCGAGGCCCGGGGAGCGCCGTTCGTCCTCGCGGTGAACCGCTTCGACGGGGCCGAGCACTTCGAACTGAACGAGGTTCGGGCGGCGTTGGGGCTGAGTGCCGAGGTGCCCGTGCTGGAGTGTGACGCGCGAGAGCGCGGCTCCGTGCGGGACGTGCTGGGGGCGTTGATGGACCGGGTGGTCGGGTATCGCGCCGCTCCGGGGCGGAGGGCGGTCGGGGCGTGCTGATCGCCGCAGGGCAGGTGTGAGGTCAGGCGAAAACGGTGGAAAAGTGCGCGGGGTGAGGGGGAGGCGCGCATGTGAAGGCGGAGCTGGGCGAAGGCGGAACGCGGAGCAGGGCACCCCGGAAGCGGGGGCCGCAGTGGGTCAGCTCAACAGGAACAGGACCACACGCGACCGAAGTCGATGTGGGAGCGGGTGACCAGACACTGCTGCGGATGCATGGGGCCAAGTGGAACAGGTCTCCGGTTATGCGTCAACCGACTTGAGATGTACCGCTCACAGTGTGGACGGCCTTGACAGTGAGGGGAAACGCCCACGTACTCTCGCTGCACGGCTCTGCTGAGGGGCTAGGCCGTATCTGCGCCGCGCGGCGCGCTTCTCATTCGGTGTGTGAAGGCACCTACCCGTGTTCGATCCCAGCTGTCACGGAGCCTTCGCATGCCTTCCGAAACCCTCGACCCCGCAGCCCCCGCCACCCTCGTGATCGTCGGGGCCGGGCCGCGGGGGACCGGCCTCATCGAGCGGATAGCCGCCAACGCGCCCGAGCTGTACGCCGGTTCGGGGCTCGAGATCCATCTCGTCGACCCGCATCCGCCGGGCGCCGGACGCATCTGGCGTGCCGCCCAGTCGCCGCTGCTGTGGATGAACTCGCACGCCGAGGACGTCACCATGTACACCGACGAGACGGTGGAGATGGCCGGACCGGTGCGGCCGGGACCGACGCTGCACGAGTGGGCCGGCATCGACGGGCAGACCTTCGCCGACCGGCAGATCCAGGGTTCCTATCTGCGCTGGGTCCACGAGCAGGCCGTGGCCGCGCTGCCCCCGGAGATCACCGTCCGCCATCATCCCGGGCGCGCTCTGCGGGTGAGCGGCCCCCGGGACGGGCGCCAGCAGGTATGGCTGGAAGGCCGAGACCGACCCCTGAGCGCCGATCTCGTCGTCCTCGCTCTCGGTCACCTCGACGCCGAACTCGACCAGGAGCAGCGTGAGTTGGCGGCCTACGCGGGCGAGCACGGGCTCGTCCACCTGCCGCCCGACTTCACGGCCGACAGCGACCTGTCCGCGCTGCCGGCCGGTGAACCCGTGCTGGTGCGCGGTTTCGGGCTCGCCTTCGTCGACCTGATGGTGCTGCTCACCGAGGGGCGCGGCGGCCGGTACGAGGGGGACACGTACGTGCCCTCGGGGCGGGAGCCGGTGCTGTACGTCGGCTCACGGCGCGGAGTGCCGTACCACTCGAAGATCGGCTACGACTGGACCGGTGAGCGGCCGCCGCTGCCCCGGTTCCTGGGGCCCGCCGAGATCGACGGGCTGCTTGCCCGGCCCGGCGGCTTCGACTTCCGGCGCGACGTGTGGCCGCTGGTGGAGAAGGAGCTGGGCTTCGCCCACTACCACCGGCTGTTCACGGCCCACGCCGAGCGGACCGCGATCGCCTGGACCGACTTCGAGGAGAAGTACGGGGCCGCGTCCGAGGGAGCCGAACGGGAGGCCCTGGTGGCGTCCGCCGTGCCCGACCCGCGCGACCGGCTCGACCTGGCCGCGATCGACCGGCCGCTGGACGGGGTGACGTACGGGTCCTTCGAGGAGTTCCAGGAAGGGCTGCGCGGCTATGTGGCGGATGACCTGAGTCGCCGTCACGATGCCGCGCACAGCACCGATCTGGCCGTCTTTCTGGGGCTGCTGTCCGTGTACGGGCAGCTGGTCCGGCTCGGGGACATCGGCTCCTGGTGGCACGGGTTCTTCAGCTACCTCGCCTCAGGGCCGCCCGGACCCCGGCTGAGACAGTTGCTCGCCCTGTCCCGGGCGGGGGTGCTGAAGTTCGTCGGCGCCGGCATGGCCGTGCACGCGCGGGACGGGGTGTTCCGGGCGTCGAGCACGACCGTGCCGGGCTTCTCGGTCGAGGCGCGGGCGCTGGTGGAGGCCCGGCTGCCGGAGCCGACACTCCGGCGCGCCCTCGACCCACTGCTGCGGGAGCTGCACACCGAAGGCGCCGGCGAGACCCCGGACGGGCTGCTGCGGGTGGACCCGGCCGACGGACGGGTCCTGGACCGGTCCGGCCGGCCGCACCCACGGCGCTTCGCGCTCGGGCCGCACACCGACGGCCGTACGGCGGGCGCGTTCACCCGGCCGCGCACCGGCGGCCCCGCGTTCCGGCAGAACGACGCCACCGCCCGCGCCGCCCTGGTGTTCCTGCGGGACCTGGGCGCCGATGCCGTCGGGTGAACCGCTCCGCTTCGAAGCGTCATGGAAGAAAGGGTTCTCCCCTATGACCTCATCGCACGGCCGGGGCCCGCTGCACCTGGCCGCCGCCGTCGACCAGCCCGGGATGTACGACGCCGGTCCCTACATCGAGCTGGCGCGGCTCGCCGAGCGCGGCGGGCTCGACTTCGTGACGCTGGACGACACCTTCGCCCGGCCCGGGCCCGACGCGTCGGCCGTGCTGTCCCGGGTGGCACCCGCCACGCAACGCGTCGGACTGGTGCCCACCCTCACCACCACCCATACCGAGCCCTTCCACGTCCAGGCCACGGTCGCCACCCTCGACTGGGTCAGCCGGGGCCGGGCCGGTTGGCGGCTGGACGTCTCCACCACCGAGGGAGAGGCCCGTCTCTTCGGCCGCCGGTACTCCGCGCCGCTGGACGCCCTGTGGCAGGAGGCCGGTGAAGTCGCCGACGTGGCGGCGAAGTTGTGGGACAGCTGGGAGGACGGCGCCGAGATACGGGACGTGCCGACCGGCCGTTTCGTCGACCGGGACAAGCTGCACCACGTCGACTTCACCGGCTCTGCCTTCTCGGTGAAGGGCCCCTCCACCGTGCCGAGACCTCCGCAGGGGCACCCCGTGCGCGTGGTCGACGCCACCGAGAGACCCGCCCGGTCCACCGCCGCCCGCCACGCCGACGTGGCCCTCGTACGCGCGGCGAGTTCCACGCAGGCCCGTGAGATCCGCGCCGAACTCCGGGCCGACGCGGCCAGATCGGGGCGCGACCCGAACTCCCTGCTCGTCCTGGTGAGTCTGCTGATCGACCTCGGGGACGGCGAGCACGCCGCCGAACCCGGCCACGGCGGAGGCGGCCCCCGGCCGACCGCGCAGGGCCCGCTCTACCGGGGCGGCCCCGTGGACCTCGCCGACCTGATCGCCTCCTGGTACGAGGACGGCACCGCCGACGGCTTCCACCTCATCCCCGTCGAACCGCGCCGCGACCTGGAACGGCTGGTCAACGGCACGGTGGCGCTGCTCCAGCACCGCGGCCTGTTCCGCACCTTCTACCCGGGCAGCACACTCCGCGAGCATCTGGGGCTGGCCCGGCCCGCCAACCGGTACGCGGGAGGAGCGGCATGAGCGGACGGGAACCGCGCGGCCCCGGGTCGCCCGGCAAGCACCTCCACCTGGCCGCGCTCCCCCACTCCCGATTTCGCCCGAGCGGGGGGACCCCCGTCCCGGGCGCCGACAACGCCACCGTCTGGGCCGACTCCGACGCCAGGTCGCAGATCGAGTTCTCCTCCTTCGAGCGCCTCGCCCGGACCGCCGAACGCGGTCTGTTCGACTTCTTCTTCCTCGCGGAGGGGCTGCGGCTGCGCGAACACAAGGGTCGTATCCACGACCTGGACGTGGTGGGACGCCCGGAGCCGCTCACCGTCCTCAACGCGCTCGCCGCCGTGACCGAGCACCTGGGGCTCGCCGCCACGGTCGACGCCACCTTCAACGAGCCGTTCGAACTCGCCCGCAGACTGGCCACGCTCGACCACCTCAGCGGCGGCCGGGCGGCCTGGAACGTGGTCACCTCCTCGGACGCCTTCACCGGCGAGAACTTCCGCCGCGGGGCCCACCTCGACCATGCCGACCGGTCCGACCGGGCCGCCGAGTTCGTCGCCACCGCACGGGAGCTGTGGGACTCCTGGACACCTGACGGGGTGTCCCGGCCGTTCGCGCACCGGGGCCGGCACTTCGACATCGCCGGAGAGTTCGGCCTGCCGCGCTCGCCACAGGGGCACCCTGTGGTGATCCAGGCGGGGGGCTCCGGGGAGGAGCGGGAGTTCGCGGCCGCCACCGCCGACGTCGTCTTCACCCGGCACGGCACGCTGGAGGCCGGGCGGGCCCGCTACGCGGACCTCAAGGGACGGCTGGCCAAGTACGGCCGCAATCCCGGCGATCTGAAGATCATGCCCGGCGTCACCGTCGTCCTCGGCGACACCGCCGCCGAGGCGCAGGAGCGGGCCGCCACGATCAGACGGCAGCAGGTCTCCCCGCAGAACGCCGTCCTCGCCCTGGAGCGGATCTGGGGCGTCGACCTGTCGGCGTACGACCCCGACGGGCCGTTGCCCGAGGTCGATCCGGTGGCGGACCCGCAGCTCACGCCGGGCCGCAACCGGCGCGGCGACACCGTCGCGACGGCCGAGAAGCTGCGGGCGCTGTCGCAGGAGAAGGGGCTGTCCATCCGGCAGACCGTGATCGAGACGAGCGCCCGCCAGTCCTTCATCGGCACGCCCGAGGCGGTCGCCGCCGAACTGGAGGAGTTCGTGCGCGAGGACGCCGCCGACGGCTTCGTCCTCGTACCCCATCTCACGCCCGGCGGGCTCGACGAGTTCGTCGACCGGGTGGTGCCGCTGCTCCAGGAGCGTGGCGTGTTCCGTACGGAATACGAGGGGAACACCCTCCGCTCACACCTGGGCCTGCCCGCCCCGGTAGCCCGGCAGGCCGGTAGTCCGGTAGTCCGGTAGTCCGGTAGTCCGGTAGTCCGGTAGTCCGGTAGCCCGGCAGCCCGGTAGGCCGCCTGAAACGGCCTGGCGGACTCCCGGCTCGAGGACCTTCCGGACGGCCGACTTCCGGCCACCCCGGGACCTGGGTGGCCGAAGAGGACGCCGTGGTGCTCACCGCGGCCTGCTCCGACGGGCCGAGCGTGGACGGGAAGCCGTTCAGCCGGGCACTCCGGCGCACCCGACGCGGACGGACGCACGACGGTCGACTTCACCCGGGCCGTACTGCCTCCGTGCGCCTTTGTGGATGCTTTCCTCTGCCCCGCCCCGCCGCCGGGGAACACATAGGACGTGGTGGTCGAGGCAGGGGAGCGCAACCTGGTCTGAGCTGGGGCAAGAGGCTGCAAGAGGGCTCAACTCACGCAGTTCGTTGAAGGCCTGACGGCCGAAAGGCGCCCTTGCGCCGACCGGCCGTTCGGCCGAATACTCCCCCTCAGCGCTTGTCAGGGCCACGGCGTGTCCGAAATCCGGACGAACGTCGGTCCCTGACTGCGCCTCACGGGCCCCGACCCCACACCACGGGCCCCCGACTTCCCCTGGGAGGGAACGAAACGTGAGGATCAAGCGCACCACCCCCACCACCCCCACACGCGGTATCTCGAGACGGACCCGGCTGACCGCCGTGGCCACCGGACTCGTGGCCGCCGCCGCCATCGCCATCCCCCACGCGAGCGCGGCCGACACCGCCACCTTCAGCAGCGCCGAACTGAAGAGCGCCGGAGACTCGGTGCTCCAGGCGGACATCCCGGGCACCGCCTGGGCGGTCGACGCCAAGACCAACCGCCTCATGGTCACCGTCGACAGCACGGTCTCGGACGCCGAGATCGCGAAGATCAAGGAGCAGGCGGGCAGCAACGCCGGCGCGCTCACGATCAAGCACACCCCGGGCAGGTTCAACAAGCTGATCGGCGGCGGTGACGCCATCTACGGCGGCGGCTACCGCTGCTCGCTCGGCTTCAACGTCGTCAGCGGGAGCACCTACTACTTCCTGACCGCCGGGCACTGCGGCGAGGTCGCCTCGACCTGGTACTCCAACTCCGGTCAGACCACCGTGCTGGGGACGAACTCCGGCTACAGCTTCCCGACCAACGACTACGCGCTGGTCCGCTACACCAACACCTCGGTCGCCAAGGCGGGCACCGCGGGCAACACCGACATCACCAGCGCCGGCAACGCCACCGTCGGCCAGTCGGTCATCCGGGACGGCTCCACGACCGGTATCCACACCGGCCGGGTGACCGCCCTGAACGCCACCGTCAACTACGGCGGCGGCGACGTGGTCTACCAGATGATCCAGACCAACGTCTGTGCCGAGGGCGGCGACTCCGGCGGAGCGCTCTACACCTCCGGCGGAGTCGCGCTGGGTCTGACCTCCGGTGGCAGCGGCAACTGCAGCTCGGGCGGTACGACCTTCTTCCAGCCCGTGACCGAGGCCCTGAGCCGTTACGGCGTCAGCGTCTTCTAGTCCTCGCGCAGGAGTCCCCGCGCGGGAGCCCCCCGGCGCACGAGTCCTCGCGCCGGACCGCTCCACCTGGCCTGTGGCCGATCGCGGGCGAGCCCCCGTACGCAACCGGCGTGCGGGGGCTCGCTCTTGCCCGGGGACGGGGTTACCGTCGGAGTACAGGCAGTGATGCGTGGCAGTGCTGTGGACCCTTGGGGGCCGGCATGGTCGAGGAGCTGATGGCGGCGGGAGTCACGCTCGTGGCCGCCGGAGCGGTGTACGTGGCGGCGGCGGCGCGGGTCGTCAAGCAGTACGAGCGGGGCGTGGTCCTCCGGCTCGGGAAGCTCCGGCCCGAGGTGCGCGGGCCCGGGCTCACCCTGATCCTTCCGGGCATCGACCGGCTCCGGAAGGTCAACATGCAGATCGTCACGATGCCGGTGCCCGGGCAGGAGGGCATCACCCGGGACAACGTCACCGTGCGCGTGGACGCCGTCGTCTACTTCAAGGTGACTTCGCCGGCCGAGGCGGTGATCCGGGTGGAGGACTACCGGTTCGCCGTCTCGCAGATGGCGCAGACCTCGCTGCGGTCCATCATCGGCAAGAGCGACCTGGACGATCTGCTCTCCGACCGCGAAAAGCTCAACCAGGGCCTGGAGTTGATGATCGACAGTCCGGCCGTGGAGTGGGGCGTGCAGATCGACCGGGTGGAGATCAAGGACGTGTCCCTGCCGGAGACGATGAAGCGCTCGATGGCCCGGCAGGCCGAGGCCGACCGTGAGCGGCGGGCGCGGATCATCAACGCGGACGCCGAACTCCAGGCGTCGAAGAAGCTCGCCGAGGCCGCCAAGGAGATGTCCGAGCAGCCCGCCGCGCTGCAGCTGCGGCTGTTGCAGACGGTGGTGGCGGTCGCCGCCGAGAAGAACTCCACGCTCGTCCTGCCGTTCCCGGTGGAACTGCTGAGGTTCCTGGAGCGGGCGCAGCAGCAACCGCTTCCCCCGACGTCCTCCACACCCACGACGACTTCGACACCTTCACCGACCGAAGCGGAGTCGGGTTCCAGCCAGGACTAGACCTACCACCGCGTGAGTGGTTACTCACGCGTAGCGTTTGCAGTGCGAATTTTCCTGCGGTGGCCGACCGACGGCCCGGGGTGGTGAAGGCGCGGAGGGCGCGCGGTGCTCACCCTGTGCGCGTCCTGAAGTCGACCTTGTGTGCTCCCTGTGCGGTTCGGAAGAGTAAGCGCCCGTCAACCAGCCTTCCGGCCCGGAGCGGCCCCCACGACCGCCCGGGCCGAACCCCCACAGGAGGACGCGAGTTGAAGCACCGACGTATATCCGGGCGGCGGACGGTCATGGCGGGCGCGGGCATCGCCGCCCTGGTCGCGGCCGGAGTCACCTTCCAGACTGCGAACGCCAGTGAGCCCGCGAAGAGCCCGCGGCCCACCCCGCTCTCGGCCCTCGCGGCCGGAAAGCTCGCCTCGACGCTCGGCCGGGATCTCGGCACCGACGCGGCGGGCACGTACTACGACGCGAAGAGCGCGAGCCTTGTGGTGAACGTCCTCGACGCGGCCGCCGCGAAGACCGTCGAGGCGGCCGGCGCCAAGGCCAGAATCGTCGAGAACTCCCTCGCCGAACTGACCGGCGCCCGTACGACGCTCAAGGCGGACGCGTCCGTCCCGGGCACCGCGTGGGTGACCGACCCGACCACCAACAAGGTCGTCGTCACCGCCGACCGCACCGTCTCCGACGCCGAGTGGGCCAAGCTCACCAAGGTCGTCGACGGGCTCGGTCAGGTCGCCGAACTCCAGCGCGGAAAGGGGGAGTTCAAGCCCCTCATCGCCGGCGGCGACGCCATCACCGGCGGCGGCGGGCGCTGCTCCCTCGGCTTCAACGTGGTCAAGGGCGGCGAGCCGTACTTCCTGACCGCCGGGCACTGCACCGACGCCATCTCCACCTGGTCGGACACCTCCGGCGCCGAGATCGGCGCCAACGAGGTGTCCAGCTTCCCGGACAACGACTACGGCCTGGTCAAGTACACCGCCGACGTCGACCACCCGAGCGAGGTCGACCTCTACAACGGCTCGGCCCAGCAGATCACCGGCGCCGCCGAGGCCACCGTCGGCATGAAGGTCACCCGCAGCGGCTCGACCACCCAGGTGCACTCCGGCACGGTCACCGGCCTGGACGCCACGGTGAACTACGGCAACGGCGACATCGTCAACGGTCTCATCCAGACGGACGTCTGCGCCGAGCCCGGGGACAGCGGCGGCTCCCTCTTCTCGGGCAGCAGCGCCGTCGGCCTGACCTCGGGCGGCAGCGGCGACTGCACCTCCGGTGGGGAGACGTTCTTCCAGCCGGTGACGGAGGCGCTGTCGGCGACGGGGACGCAGATCGGCTGACACGCTGACGTGACACCGGTGCAGGTCCCGCCCCTCGCGCGAGGGGCGGGACCTTTCGCGTGCCTCACGCGTGCCTCACGGTGCCTCTCGGGCGCCTTCACCGCGCCCCACGGCGTATCGCGGCACGGCGGGGCGATCATGGCGTGCGCCGTGCCGGGCGCGTCCGCGGCGCCGCCGGACCGAGCGCCTCCCGGAAGGTGATCAGTGCGCCCAGCCCTCGGCAGGCCGCGAGGCTCCCCGGCGAGCGAATGAGCGGGCGAGCGGGCGAGCGGGTGAGCGGACGAGCGGGGGAGCGGACGAGCGGGGGAGGGCCGCTGGGGAGGGTAGGGCCACTGAGGGGGGAGCCGCCGGGTGTGTCGGCGCCGGTGGTCTGTGTCATGTCCCCACGGTCCGGAGGGCGGGGTGTTTGCGCAGGTGGGAGGCGCCCGAACGGTTGTCGTACAGATGTTCGGGAATTGGTCTATGGTGGGGGTGAGGGAGCTGGGAACTGATGTTCGATTATGGAGGTGTGGATGCCAGGGTTCACGCATCTGCACACCGTCTCCGGGTTCTCCCTGCGTTACGGCGCCTCGCACCCGGAGCGGCTGGCCGAGCGCGCCTCGGAGCGGGGCATGGACGCCCTCGCCCTCACCGACCGCGACACCCTCGCCGGCACGGTCCGCTTCGCCAAGGCCTGCGCGAAGGCGGGCGTGCGCCCGCTGTTCGGGGTGGACCTGGCGGTGGCGTCCCCCGAGCGGCCGCAGGGCGACGCGTCCGTACGACGGGACAGGCGCCGCACCCCGGTGCGCGGCGGCGCGTTCATCGACGAGTCGGCGCCACGCGTCACCTTCCTCGCCCGCGACGGCGCCCGCGGCTGGGGCGACCTGTGCCGGATCGTCACGGCGGCGCACGAGGGCGAGGGCGTCCCGTTGCTGTCCTGGGCCGAGAACCACGGCGCCGGCCTGAGCGTCCTGCTCGGCCCCGCCTCCGACGTCGGCCGCGCGCTCGCCGCCGGCCGTCCGGACCGCGCGGCGAAGCTCCTCGTCCCCTGGCGGGAGGTGTACGGCGACGCCCTGCGCCTGGAGGCCGTCTGGCACGGGCGCACCGGCACCGGACCCGGTTCCCTGCGGCTGGCCGCCCGCACCGTCGGCTTCGCCGCCGAACAGCGGGTCCGGCCCGTCCTCAGCAACGCCGTCCGGTACGCCGACCCCGGCCAGGGCCCGGTCGCGGACGTCCTGGACGCCGCCCGCCGGCTCGTCCCCGTCGACCCGACGAAGGACCTGGACTCCGGGGAGGCCTGGCTCAAGGACGCGAGCGCGATGCTGGGCGCGGCCGAGCGGATCGTCGAGGCCGCGGGCTACCGGCGCGACACCGCGCGCCACCTGCTGGAACAGACGCGGGCGACGGCCGCCGAGTGCCTGGTCGACCCCGAGGACGATCTCGGTATGGGCGCCGTCCACTTTCCCGAGCCGCACCTCGTCGGCGCGGGCCGGCGCACCGCCCAGCGGGCGCTGGCCTCCCGGGCGGCGGCCGGGATGGTGCGGCGCGGGTACTCCGGGAAGCGTGCCTACTGGGAGCGGATGCACCGGGAGCTGGACATCATCGCCCACCACGGCTTCGCCTCGTACTTCCTGACGGTCGCTCAGGTCGTGGACGACGTACGGGAGATGGGTGTTCGGGTCGCGGCCCGCGGCTCCGGCGCGGGATCGCTGGTGAACCACCTGCTCGGCATCGCGAACGCCGACCCGGTCGAGCACGGGCTGCTGATGGAGCGCTTCCTGTCCAAGGAGCGGGTCGTGCTGCCGGACATCGACATCGACGTGGAGTCCGCGCGCCGGCTGGAGGTCTACCGGGCGATCATCGACCGGTTCGGCACCGAGCGGGTCGCGACGGTCGCGATGCCGGAGACGTACCGGGTGCGCCACGCCGTCCGGGACGTGGGCGCGGCCCTGTCCATGGACCCGGCCGACATCGACCGCATCGCCAAGTCCTTCCCGCACATCCGGGCGCGCGACGCCCGCGCGGCGCTGGAGGAACTGCCCGAACTGCGGGCGCTGGCGGGGGAGAAGGAGAGGTACGGGCGGCTCTGGGAGCTGGTCGAGGCCCTCGACGCCCTCCCGCGCGGAGTCGCCATGCATCCGTGCGGAGTGCTCCTCTCCGACGCCTCCCTGCTCTCCCGCACGCCGGTCATGCCGACCAGCGGGGAGGGGTTTCCCATGGCCCAGTTCGACAAGGACGACGTCGAGGACCTCGGACTGCTCAAGCTGGACGTGCTGGGCGTGCGGATGCAGTCGGCGATGGCGCACGCGGTCGCCGAGGTGGCGCGGGCGACGGGCGAGCGGATCGACCTGGACACGCTGGAGGGCGGCGACCCGGCGACGTATCGGCTCATCCGGTCCACCGAGACGCTCGGGTGCTTCCAGATCGAGTCTCCGGGACAGCGGGACCTGGTGGGGCGGTTGCAGCCGGCCACCTTCCACGATCTCGTCGTCGACATCTCCCTCTTCCGGCCCGGTCCGGTCGCCGCCGACATGGTGCGGCCGTTCATCGAGGCGCGGCACGGGCGGGCGCCGATCCGGTATCCGCACCCGGACCTGGAGGAGTCGCTGCGGGACACCTACGGGGTCGTCGTCTTCCACGAACAGATCATCGACATCGTCGCCGTCATGACCGGCTGCGGGCGCGGTGAGGCGGACCGGATCCGGCGCGGGCTGTCGGACCCGGAGTCGCAGGGGCGGATCAAGGTGTGGTTCGCGCAGCACGCGGCGGCCGGCGGATATGACGCGGAAACGATTCAGCGGACCTGGGGGATCGTCGAGGCGTTCGGCTCGTACGGCTTCTGCAAGGCGCACGCGGTCGCCTTCGCCGTGCCGACCTACCAGTCCGCGTGGCTGAAGGCGCACCACCCGGCCGCCTTCTACGCGGGGCTGCTCACGCACGACCCCGGGATGTATCCGAAGCGGCTGCTGCTGGCGGACGCGCGGCGGCGGGGGGTGCCGGTGCTGCCGTTGGACGTGAACAGGTCGGCGGTCGCCCACCGTATCGAACTGGTGTCTGATTCAAGGGGATCCGCAGGGGAATCCGCAGAGGATCCGGCAGAGGACCCGGCAGGTGGTTCGAAGACCTGGGGACTGCGGCTCGCCCTGTCCGACGTGTACGGCATCACCGAGGCCGAGGCGGCACGGATCGCGGACGGGCAGCCGTACGCCTCGCTGCTCGACTTCTGGGAACGGGCCCGGCCGAGCCGTCCGCTCGCCGCACGGCTCGCGCAGGTCGGCGCGCTGGACGCGTTCGGCGCCAACCGGCGTGACCTGCAACTGCACCTGACCGAACTGCACCGGGGCGCCCGGGGTGCGGGCGGTGGCCAACTCCCCCTGGCGGGTGGCCGGAAGACCGACCCGGCCGGACTGCCGGACCTGTCCTCCGCCGAGAAGCTCAGCGCCGAACTGGGCGTGCTGTCCATGGACGCCTCACGCCATCTGATGGACGACCACCGCGGCTTCCTCGACGAACTGGGCGTGGTGTCGGCGCGCCGACTGCGCGAGACGCGGCACGGCGAGACGGTCCTCGTGGCGGGCGCCAAGGCGGCCACCCAGACCCCGCCGATCCGGTCCGGCAAACGGGTCGTCTTCACCACCCTGGACGACGGCACCGGCCTGGTCGACCTCGCCTTCTTCGAAGACTCCCACGACGCCTGCGCGCACACCGTCTTCCACTCCTGGCTGCTGCTGGTGCGCGGGGTGGTCCAGCGGCGCGGCCCGCGCAGCCTCAGCGTGGTGGGCGCCGCCGCCTGGAACCTGGCCGAACTGCTGGAGGTGCGCCGGGAGGAGGGGCTGGAAGGGGTCGCGGCCCGGCTGGCCGACCCCGGCGGAGCCCCCGACGCGGGCGCCGACGGCGACGGCCCGGCGCGCAGCCGGCTCGCCGGTTCGGACGGGCTGCCCGCACCGGCGGGCTCGGCCGCCCAGGACGCGAGGGAACGGCGTCGCATCCACCTGCCCACGGGGTACGAGATGCACCCCTGGGCCGATCTGCGCCCCGCGGGAGAAGGGCCCGCGGTGGGAAGGAAGTTGTGGCACCAGAGTCCGGGGAGTGCGGGATGACCATCCTCTGCGTACGTTTCCAGCTGCCTCCGACGCGCGAGGCCGCCCTGCCGGGGCTGCTCGGGCTGCTGGAGGAGTTCACACCGGTCGTCGAGGCGTTGCCGCCGGACGGGGCGCTGGCCGATCTGCGCGGCGCCGAACGGTACTTCGGGCGCAGCGCGGTCGAGCTGGCGTCGGTGATCAGAGTGCGCGCGCTCGCGCTGCACGGGGTCGACTGCGTGATCGGCGCCGGCCCCGGCCCGCTGTCGGCCCGCACGGCACTGCGGAACGCCCGGCCCGGCGTGACGTGCGCGGTCCCTGAGGGCGGGGTGCGGGAGTTCCTCGCCGACAAGCCCGTCGTCGCGCTGCCCGGTGTCGGTACGGCGACCGCCCGCACCCTGTGCGAGTACGGCCTCGACACCCTCGGCCGGGTCGCCGCCGCACCCCTGTCCACGCTGCAGCGCCTGGTCGGCGCGAAGGCGGGCCGGGAACTGCACGAGAAGGCGAACGGCGTCGACCGCGGCCGGGTCGTCCCGAACGCCGTATCCCTCCCCCACTCCCGGCTTCGCTCGAGCGGGGGGACCCCCATGCTGGCCACCGAGCGACCCTTCGAGCGGGACGAGCTGGACCCCGACCGGCACCGCCGGGCGCTCCTCTCGGCCGCCGGGGAACTGGGCGCCCGGCTGCGTGCCATGGAGAAGGTCTGCCGCACCCTGACCCTCACCGTGCGCTACGCCGACCTCCCCCGCTCTCGAGCGGGATCGGGCGGGGGGACCCCCGCCTCCACCACCCGCAGCCGCACCCTCGGGGAGCCGACCGCGCACTCGGCGGCCCTGACGAGAACGGCGTACGGGCTGTACGAGGCCCTCGGTCTGCAACGCGCCCGGGTCCGTGCGATCGCCCTGCGCGCCGAGGGGCTCCTTCCCGCCGAACAGGCCTCCCGCCAGCTCACCTTCGACCCCGTCGACGAGAAGCTCCGCCGGATCGAGGAGGTGGCCGACCGGGTGCGGGCGAAGTTCGGGCCGGGCGCGGTGAAACCCGGGACGCTGGCGGCGTGAGGGGCGGCGGCCGGACCGGGATCAGTTGGCCCACGGGGGAGTGATCCGGGTTCCGTCGGCCAGCTCCGCCTCCAGGCCGATGGAGGTGGTGACCCAGGACAGCGCGGTGTGATCGGTCGGGTTCTCGACGGCCAGGGTCGCCCCCGGGTTGACGATCACCGTGTCGCCGGCCCTGATCCGCTCGGCGCGGCCGTCGAGCGTGAGGATCAGCTCGCCGACGAGCAGATGGAAGATCTCCTCCCGGTTGACGGTGTGCGCGGGAGCCTTCGTCCCGGCGGGGATCTCGCCCCGCCAGGCGCACAGCTCCTTGCTGCCGGTGCGGGGAGTGGCGTACGAGACGAAGCGGGCGCCGTGGATCTCGTGGGTGACGGCGTCGGACGAACGGATGACGGGCACGGTGGCCTCCTGACGGCTTCTGCCGGACGGTGTGGAGAAATGAACCAAAGAATGGTCAACCTGCTTGACCATCTAGCTCTATGGTCAAGCTGCTTGACCAATCTGTCAAGAATGTTTCAATGCAGGCGTGCAGAACTCCGAGGCCCTCGCCCTGACCGCCGTCCTGCTCGCCGCCGCGGGCGAGCTCACCCAGCGCATCAACGACGGCGTCGTCGCCCGTGGATTCGAGGCGCGGCCCGCCTACGGCTTCGCCTTCACCCGGCTCGCCCCGGACGGCGCCACGGTCACCGAGCTGGGTGTCCACCTCGGAGTCACCAAGCAGGCCGCCAGTCAGCTCGTCGAGGAACTCGTGCGGAAGGGGTTCGTCGAGCGCCGGCCGCACCCCGAGGACGCGCGGGCCCGGCTGATCGTGCTCACCGAGCGCGGCTGGGAGTGCACCCGGGCGGCGGAGGAAGCGGCCGCCGAGGCGGTGCGGGCGTGGACCGACGTGCTCGGTGAGGGTGAAGTGGGGGCTTTGCGCGCCCAGTTGGCGCGCATTGCCCCCAATGGCCCCATCCGGCCCGCCTGGTGACGTCATATCAGTGGTCCCGGCCGTCCGTGACTACCACTGAAAGTTTTTACTGACGCGTAACTTCACAGTTCAGCTACTCGCCCGTAACTTGACAAGTGAACAGCATCCTCGTGATCCGGGTCACAGGGCGTAAGGCCATCGCACCTCCCCTTGAGCCGCAAGGAGATCACCCGATGCTGCCCTGGAAGCGCGTGCTCGGACCACTCGCCGCACTGCTGCTGGCCGCCACGGCCGCCACCGTCCCCGCCACCGCCGCCCACGCCGACTCCGCCGCCACCGCGACCGCCGCGACCGCCGCCGCCTCGGCGAGCGGCTGGAACGACTACGGCTGCAAGCCCTCCGCCGCCCACCCCCGCCCCGTCGTCCTCGTACACGGCACGTTCGGGAACTCGATCGACAACTGGCTGGCCCTCGCCCCCTACCTCACGGTCCGCGGATACTGCGTCTTCTCCGTCGACTACGGCCAACTGCCGGGCGTCCCGCTCTTCAACGGCCTCGGCCCCATCGACAAGTCGGCCGCGCAGCTCTCCGCCTTCGTCGACAAGGTGCTCGCCGCGACCGGCGCCGCCGAGGCCGACCTCGTCGGCCACTCGCAGGGCGGCATGATGCCGCGCTACTACCTGAAGTTCCTCGGCGGAGCCGCCAAGGTCAACGCGCTCGTCGGCATCGCCCCCGACAACCACGGCACCACACTGGGCGGACTCACCAACCTGCTGCCCTACTTCCCGGGCGCCGAGGACCTGCTCTCGGCCGCCACCCCCGGCCTCGCCGACCAGATCACCGGGTCGGCCTTCCTCGCCCAACTCAACGCGGGCGGCGACACCGTCGCCGGCGTCCGCTACACCGTCATCGCCACCAAGTACGACGAAGTGGCCACGCCGTGGCGCACTCAGTACCTCAGCGGATCAAACGTGCGCAACGTCCTGCTCCAGGACCTGTGTCCGCTGGACCTCTCCGAGCACGTGGCGATCGGTCTGTTCGACCGGATCGCCTTCCACGAGGTGGCCAACGCGCTCGACCCGGCCCACGCCACCGCCACCACCTGCGCGTCCGTCTTCAGCTGACGCGCAGGTGTTCCGCCGGGGCCTGTCCGACCTGAGCCGCCGGTCAGGCCCCGGAGTCCTGAGGGAACCGGCGGATCAGCGCCCGTGCCGCCCGCCGCCGCTCGTCGCCCGCCGGCGCACCGACCCGAACAGCAGCGCCGAACCCAACGCCAGGACGGCCGCGCCGCCCACCGCGAGATACGGGGCGCTGCCGTCGCCGCCGGTCTCCGCGAGGCTTTCGCCGGAATCCGAGCCGGCACCGGCCGCCCTCGGCTCGTTGGCGCCGGAGGGCGACTCGGCCGTGGCGGACGGCTCCGCCGCGGAGGACGGCCCGGTCGTGGACGACGGCTCGGTGGCCGGGTCCGTCGTCGTGGCGGCGTCGTCGTCCCCGTGACCGTGGTGCTCGATCGTCGACCTGTCGGCGCCGTCCTCGATCTGCTCCTCGGAGGGCGCGGAGGCGGACGGCGCGGAACCCGATCCCGTGCCTGTGCCCGTGCCACCGAACGTGACGTCCGAGCAGGAGTAGAACGCCTCCGGGCTGTCCGAGCGCTGCCAGATCGCGTACAACAGCTGCCGGCCCGAACGCTCGGGCAGGGAACCGGAGAAGGTGTAGAAACCGCCCGAGGCGACCGGGTCGGTGGCCGTCGCCACCGGGTGCTCCAGATCCAGGTCGGACCAGCCCAGCGGCTCGGCCGGGTCGTAACCGGCCTTGGTGGGATAGACCTTGAAGGTGCCCTTGTGCGGAGCGGTCACGCGGTACCTGAAGGTGTACGAGCCGCTGCGCACGCTCGTCGCCGGCCAGTCGGCGCGGGCCAGGTCCAGGCCCTTGAACTCCGCGTTGCCCGCGCTGCACAGGCGGCCGTCCGGGATCAGCTCCTGGTGGCGCCCGTTCGCGTCACCGATGCGGACGCCGTTCCAGTCGTACAGCGCCTGCGTCCCGCCCGCCGCGACCGCGGCCCTGCAGGCATCGGACTCCGGGCTCTCCGGACCTTCCGCGTAGCACTGCGCGACCCGGCTGACCGGATCACCCATCGACCCGTGCGCGGCCGCGGGCGCGGCGGACAGCACGGCCAGGGCCGGCGGGACCAGTCCGACGGCGGCGGCGACGGCGGCGGCCTTGCGGCGTGCGGGCATGGGGGAACTCCTCGGAACCGGAACAGGTGGTGGCCTGATGTGTGCCGGAACCAAGAAACCGCGAAATCACCTGCTGAGGACCATCCCAGCCGATCTTTAGGGTGGCCTTAAGGAAGCGCTGAGACTGCGATCAGGTAGGTAGCGTTCACGGCATGACGAGCGAGGAGATCCGGCCCGCCACGGCGGCCGACGTACCGGCCGTGAAGGCCGTGACGGACGCGGCGTACACGCGCTACATCGAGCGCATCGGGCGGGCGCCGCAGCCCATGGAGGCGGACCACGCGGCGAACGTGGCCGCGGGGAAGGTCTTCGTGACCGGCGACCCGGACGACGACACGGTGGTCGGCCTGGTGGTGATCGAGGCGTTCCCGGACCACCTGTACCTCGACAGCATCGCCGTCCACCCCGACGCCCACGGCAAGGGCGTCGGGCGGCGGCTGCTGCATTTCGTGGACGCACGCGCGCGTGCGCTGGGCCTGCCCGAAGTACGGCTCTGCACGAACGCGCTGATGTGGGAGAACCAGAAGATCTACCCGAAGTACGGCTACGAGTTCGTGGAGCGGCGCCTGGACGGACCGTACGACCGCATCCATTACCGCAAGCGGCTCGGCTGAGCGCGGCTCGACGGGTGGGAGGCGACGCAGGCGGCGGTCAGCCGTCCGGCCACCAGGTGCGGGCGATGTCCTTGCGCACCTCGGGGCGTCCGGCGGGCCGTTCGTCGGCCTCTTCGCGGATCCGGCGGGAGTCCGTCTTCTTCAGGGGCTTCTGCACGGTCGTACGGCGCATGGCTGCCTCCTCCAGGAACTACCGTGTTCCGCGATCTCACGGAGGTAGACCCTTTCGGGGAGACTTCCTCATCGGCGGCAGTTCTGTCAGTGGCGGCTGTCACGATTCGAGTGTCAGTGGTGGGTGTCACTCTTGGGCACATGAGTGAAAACAGTGACGAAACGACTGCGCCGCGTGTGGACTGGGACACGGCCGCGGCCGCCTTCGACGAGGAACCGGACCACGGTCTGCGCGACCCCGAGGTGCGCGCCGCCTGGGACCGGAGGCTGCGGGCCTGGCTGCCGGAGCGCGCCTGTGACGTTCTCGACCTGGGCTGCGGCACCGGCAGCCTGTCGCTCCTCGCGGCCGAGCAGGGACACCGGGTGACGGGAGTCGACCTGTCGCCGGCCATGATCGACCTGGCTCGTGCCAAACTCGCCGGGTGTGACGCCGTGTTCCTCGTCGGTGACGCGGCGGCGCCCCCGGTCGGGGAGCGGCGCTTCGACACCCTGCTCGTACGGCACCTGCTGTGGACCCTGCCCCACCCCGCGCGGGTCCTGCGGCACTGGCGCGGTCTGCTGCGCCCCGGAGGGCGGCTCGTGCTGGTCGAGGGCGTGTGGGGGACCGTCAGCCCGGTCGGCATACCGGCCGACCGGCTCACCGCCCTGCTGGCCCCGCTCACCGACGACACGCGCGTGGAGCGGCTGTCGCAGGACGCGCGGCTGTGGGGCGGGCCGGTGCCGGACGAGCGGTACGCGGTGGTGGCGACGGTGTGAACACCCGGCGACGCGGGCGCCGGCCACGTCGGCGCCCCGTCCCCTCACGTCAGCAGTGACTCCAGGCCGCCCTCGGTGGTGGCGAACACCTCCAGTTCGTCGAGGGCGGTCATGGCGGCTGTCGCGGCCGCCGGGTCCCGCCCGGCCAGCCCGCTCTCCTCGAACTCGTCCTCGTCCAGTCGTCGCACGTCCGTGCCGTCGGCGGAGCGCCACAGGTCCAGGTCCAGATCCTCGACGACCAGCTCGCCCCCGGACAGCGTGGCCGGGCGGGTGATGTCGCAGTACCAGCCCTTCAGCGCGCCCGTCGCGTCACGGACCTCCTTGACCGAGTACCAGCGGTCGCGCCAGTAGTACTCGGTGAAGACGTCACCCGCCTCGAACCGTACGAAGCCGAAGTCGCGTACGCCGGCACCGGCCCAGGGGGCGCGCACGGCGATGCGGGTGCCGTCGTCGGACAGCAGCTCGGCCGCGTAACGGATCTTCGTCCGGCCGCCCTTGACGAGGACGACGTCCACTGGGCGCGTCGACTCAGCCGAGTTCTCGGACATGCCGTACCTCCGTCGCGCGGATCTCGTACCCGAACCACTTGTTGATCGCGAGCATCGGCTCGTTGTCCGCGTCGTTGCCCGTGTACGCCTGCGTGTACCCCGCGGCGCGGGCCCGGTGCAGCGAGTCGTTCTTGACGAGCTTGGCCAGGCCCCGGCCCCGGTAGGCGCGGGCGGTGCCGGTCATGCCGGTGGTGTACCTGCCGGCGTCGTGGGTGTGGGCCACGCTGAACGCGACGGGGCGGCCGTCGGCCACGGCGACCGAGGTCAGCGCCGGATTCAGATGGGGATGCCTCCAGTGCTCGTCGACCCAGGCCCGGTAGTCGGTGAACTCGGTGGCGATGTCGCCCGGTTCGTCCGAACCCGCCTCCGCGTCCAGGGCGAACAGCGGGCGCGGGTCGTCGGCGAAGTCGGCGGCCGTGCGCAGTTCGACGCCGGGCGGGGGATCCTGGAGCGGCGGCAGCGCGGCGCGGGCCAGGTCCAGGCGGAGGAAGTGCGCGGAGCGGCTCGACCGGTAGCCGTGTCCTTCGGCGAAGGCGCGGCAGGCCGGTTCGTCCAGCACCCAGGCGAACAGCTTCACCGCGCCGTGCGCCGCCAGATGCTCCTCGGCGGTGCGGACCAGCAGGGTGCCCGCGCCGCGTCCGGTGCGCGCGGGATCCACGTACACGTTGAGGGACCCCTGGCCGGGCGCCGGGCTGTCATGGGCGAGGGCCACCTGGGCCGTGCCGATGATCTCGCCGTCCTCCACCGCGACCAGCTTGCGGGCGTGGGCGTCGGAGTGGGCCAGGGAGAGGCCGTGCAGCACGGAGGCCGGGCTGAAGAACACGTAGGGCAGGGCGAGATGCCGGACCCGGATGAAGCCCTCGATGTCGGCGGGCGTGGCGGGGTGCAGATCGCGCACGATGACGGTCATGTGAGTTCACGCTACGGTCGGGCGGCGCCCGGATGCCTCCCATTTTCGGCGCCCGTCCGCCCTCCCGTCCTCCGGCGGGTGCGGGACAATCGGGCCGTGACCTTGAAGATCCACATCGATGAGAGCGCCGCCCCCTACGAGCAGGTGCGGGCGCAGATCGCGGAGCAGGCGCGGTCGGGAGCGCTGCCGGTCGGTTACCGGCTGCCGACGGTGCGGGGGCTGGCCGAGTCGCTCGGCCTCGCCGCGAACACCGTCGCCAAGGCGTACCGGGCGCTGGAGGGGGACGGGGTGATCGAGACCCGGGGGCGCAACGGCACGTTCGTCGCCGCCTCCGGACCGGCGGCGGAGCGGGAGGCGGCCGGTGCCGCGCAGGCCTACGCCGAGCGGGTGCTGCGGCTGGGACTCACCGAGGAGCAGGCCTCGGCCGCCGTACGGGACGCCCTGCGGGCGGCCTACGAGCAGTGATCAGCGGTGCACTGCGGGCGGTGCACTGCGGCGGTGCTCAGCGAGGTGCGGCGAGCGCGCCCGGCGTGCGCGTCACCCGCAGCCCCGCCCGCTGCGCCGTCCGCCCGAACAGTGCCGCGTTCTCCACCGCCGCGCCGCCGGGATCGTTGTTGAAGTACGCGTACACGTCGGCGTCGCCCGGCCAGGTCGTCGCGATGCGGTCCAGCCAGGTCTCCAGGGCGCGGCGGCCGTAGTGCGGCCAGGGGTGGGCACGGCCCTGGTGGAAGCGGACGTACCCCCAGTCGGTGGTGCGCCACAGCGGGGTGACGGGGCGGGAGAGGACGTCGGCCCAGCACAGGGCCGCGCCCCGGGAGCGGAGGACCTTCCGCACCTCAGGGGTCCACCACGAGGGGTGCCGTGGCTCCACCGCGACGCGCGTACCCGGCGGGAAGCCGGACAGACAGGCGTCCAGCAGCCCGGCGTCGGCCCGCAGCGTCGGCGGCAGCTGGAGCAGCACCGGGCCGAGGCGGGCGCCGAGGCCGGCCGCGTGGCTCATCAGGCGCTGTACCGGCTCCTCCGGTTCCTTCAGCCGCTTGATGTGGGTCAGATAGCGGCTCGCCTTCACCGCGACCACGAAGTCCGGCGGGACGCGCTCGGCCCAGGACGCGAACGTCTCCCGCGACGGCAGTCGGTAGAAGGCGTTGTTGATCTCGACGGTGGCGAAGTGCCCGGTGTACTCCTCCAGCCACCGCCGCACGGGCACGTCGGCCGGGTACAGGATGCCCTTCCAGTCCTTGTACTGCCAGCCGGACGTGCCGACGTACAGCGTCATACCTCCATCAAAACACCTACAGGTACAGTCCCGCGTCCGACCGCCCCCGGGGCTCCGGCAGCGAGGCCGGGGACGTGCCCCGGCGCAGTGCGTACAGCTCCGCGAGCGTCGCGCCCTCGCGGTCGACGGCTTCCTCCTGGCCGACGGCCTCCCTGCCGAGCCAGTCCACGGCCTCCCGGTGGGTCAGCCGGCCGACCTCGATGCGGGCCAGACAGCGGCCGGGGCGCACGACGGCGGGGTGCAGGCGCTCCAGGTCCTCGTTGGTCGTGACCCCGACCAGGACGTTGCGGCCCTGGCCGAGGAGACCGTCGGTGAGGTTCAGCAGCCGGGACAGGGCCTGGCCCGCCGTGTGCTTGGCCTCACCGCGGATCAGCTCGTCGCAGTCCTCCAGGAGCAGCAGCCGCCAGCGGCCCTTGCCGGCGGCGTCCTCCTCGCCGATCGCGATGTCCATCAGATAGCCGACGTCGGAGAAGAGCCGCTCGGGGTCGAGGACGCAGTCCACCTGGCACCACTCCCGCCAGGACCGGGCCAGGGTGCGCAGCGCCGAGGTCTTGCCGGTGCCGGGCGGGCCGTGCAGCAGGAGCAGCCGGCCGGCGATGTCCTCCGGGGTCGTCCCCATCAGCTGGTCCATCGCCTCGGCGACGGGCGCCGTGTAGTTGGGGCGCACCTCGTCCCAGGTGCCGGCGGAGATCTGCCGGGTGGTGCGGTGCGGGCCGCGCCGCGGGGAGACGTACCAGAAGCCCATGGTGACGTTCTCCGGCTGCGGTTCGGGTTCGTCCGCCGCCCCGTCGGTGGCCTGGTCGAGCACCTGTGCGGCCAGTTCGGCGGTGGTCGCGGTGACGGTGACGTCCGCCCCGCGGTTCCAGCGGGAGATCAGCAGCGTCCAGCCGTCGCCCTCGGCCAGGGTGGCGCTGCGGTCGTCGTCGCGGGCGACGCGCAACACGCGGGCGTGCGGCGGCAGCAGGGTCGCGCCGGAGCGCACGCGGTCGATGTTCACCGCGTGCGAGTACGGCTGCTCGCCCGTCGCGAAGCGGCCGAGGAACAGCGCGTCGACGACATCGGACGGGGAGTCGGAGTCGTCCACGTTGAGCCGGATCGGCAGTGCGTCGTGCGGGGGTGCGGACATGCCGCCATGATCCGGCACAAGGGCGTCGTCCGCACCCGGTTTCCGCACTGCGCGAGGTACGCCCGGTGTGTCGGGTGTGCCGGACGCGTGGAACGGGTCCGGACCGTCGTGCGTGGTCCCGACCGGCTCGGCCGGGACCACCCCTCACACCGGTCGCCGCAGTCGCCGGGTCCGCCGCACCACCGCGTAGCCCTTGGTCAGCGCCCGGTCCCTCGCGAACGTCCGGCCGATCGCCCGGCCGTCGAGGAGCCGTGCGAACTCCTCGCCGTCCGTGGCACGCCGTACCGTCACCCGCCGCAGGGCGTACGGCCCCTGGGCGCGGTCGGCGAGGGAGTTGCCCACGGCGAGCGCCTGGGCGAACCCCTGTCCGCGCACCGCCGTGCGCACCCGGCGGCTGGAGTAGCCGTACGGGTAGGCGAACGACACCGGCGGCGCGCCCAGTTCGTCGGCGACGATGTCCCGGCAGCGCGTCAGTTCGGCGCGCAGCCGGGCGTCGTCGATCTGGTCGAGCTGCGGATGGGTGTGGCTGTGGCCGCCGATCTCGACGCCGGAGTCGGCCAGCCGGCGCACCTGTCGCCAGTCCAGCATGGTGTCCGGGCCGCCGCCCGTGTCGTAGGCGCCCCGGATCCAGCCGGTGGTGAGGAACAGGGTGGCCGGGAAGCCGTGCTCGGCCAGTGCAGGGAGGGCGTGCCGGTGCACGCCCTCGTAGCCGTCGTCGAAGGTGATCAGGACCGGACGTTCCGGCAGCGGCCGGCCGGTCCGCCAACGGGACGCCAGCCCGGCTGTGGTGAGCGGGGTCAGACCCCGGTCGGCGATCACCGCCATCTGCTCGGCGAACGCCTCGGGGCTGACCGAGAGGGTGCGGGTGGCGTCGTTCGGGTCGGCGGCGACCGCGTGGTACATGAGGATCGGCACGCGCGTGCGCGTCATGCGGCACGCTCCACCTGGTCCGCGGAGATCGGCACCACGGCGAACGTCGTCCCCGCCCGGCGCGCCCGCATGCTGCCGACCACGTAGCCGCCGGTCGCCGTCAGCACCCCGGCGACGATCGCGGCCGCCCGCCGGGCCCCGCCGGGCCGGGCCAGCAGTTGGTCGCGCAGTCCGCGCACCACACCGGCCGGCAACACCCGGGTGGCGTACCGGCGTTCGGACTCCAGCCCCTTGTCGGCGCCGACGCTGCGGGCGACGAGCGCCTTGGACAGGCCCTCGGCGTAGGTGCGCGTGCGGAAGTACCCGAAGTGCTCGCGTGCTTCGGGCACCTTGTGATGGATCACCGCGCGGTCGTCCATCAGCAGGATCGCGTCGGGTCTCGCGCGGCTGAGCCGGATGCACAGATCCGTCTCCTCGCCGCCCATCGGGCGTTTGTTGCCGTCGCGTCCGATGCCGGTGGCGAAGCCGCCCACGGAGTCGAACGCGGTACGCCGGAAGGAGGCGTTCCCGCCGAGGATGTTGCGCACCCGGACCCGGCCGGGCGGCAGTCCCCGGTAGGAGCAGCCCACCACCCAGTCGAACTCCTCCGGGAACCAGGCGGGCCGTCGGCCGGAGGACCAGACGGGCACCGCCCGGCCGCCCACGGCGAGGACCCGGGGATCCGAGTAGGGGTCGGCGAACCGGCGCAGCCAGTCCCGCTCGGCGACGGCGTCGTCGTCGAGGAAGGCGATGACCTCGCCCCGCGAGGCGGCGATGCCGGTGTTGCGGCCGGCCGACAGACCGCGCGGGCCCGCGTTGGGCAGTACCCGCACCTCGTCGGTCTCCTTGTACTCGCTCCCCAGCCGGTCCAGGAGCGTCGGGTTGTGGTCGACGACGAGCAGGGTCTCCAGGGCCGGGTGGGTCTGCGCCCGCACCGAGGCGACCGCCGCGAGGATGTCCTCCCAGCGGTCCTCGGTGTACACACAGATGACGACGGAGACCTCGATCGTGCTCAAGACACCTCTCCCCGGACCGAGTCGAGCATCGGCGAACGGCGGCCCAGGCGGCGCAGCGCACGCCGGTTGGACCGCTCCCGGAGGATCACCCGCAGCACGCGCAGCCCGTCGCGGACGGCGCGCAGGTTGCTGACGCCGTGGATGCGCAGGTACTCGTGGCTGGGGATCTCCTGCACCTTCAGGCCGGCCTTGACGACCCGGATGTTCATCAGGGTCTCGACCTCGAAGCCGGTGCAGTCCAGCTCGATCTTGTCCAGGCAGTGCCGCCAGAACGCGTTGTATCCGTAGCACAGGTCGGTGTAGCGGGCGCCGAACTTGCGGTTGACGACGGCGCACAGGGCCCGGTTGCCGAGCCGGCGGACGAGGGTCATGTCGTCGGTGCCGCCGCCGTTGGCGAAGCGGGAGCCCTTGGCGAAGTCCGCGCCCGAGACGAGGGCGGACACGTACGACACGATCTCGTTGCCGTCGGCCGAGCCGTCCGCGTCGACCATCACGATGATGTCGCCGCTGCACGCCTCGAAGCCGGTGATCAGGGCGTCGCCCTTGCCCCGGCCCTGCTGCCCCACGATCTTGACGCCGGGCCACAGCTCACGCGCGACCCGGACGGTGTCGTCGGTGGAGTTGCCGTCGACCAGGACCACCTCGTGGATCCAGTCCGGCAGGGTCTTGAACACGTACGGAAGGTTCTCGGCCTCGTTCATCGCTGGGATGACCACGCTCACGGGTGGCGTGATGGCCAGGTGAGAGGTGATGGGCCGGTACTTGCCGACGGTTGACGGGCCTTCGAGATCCTGGCCCGAGGTCGCCGGCTGCAGAACGGAACTCATGAGTCTGGTCCCTCTCGTCCGGTGGGCCGCCCGCCCCTGGGCGGCCCGGAATCCACGTCCGGTTCGAAAGGGGGGTTTCTCACCCATGGCGGAGTGATCTCCGCGCAGACACGGGTGAGCTGGCAGAACTGACCGGCCACCGGTCGAATGACGGCGGCCGACCGCGCGGCACGGCCCGGTCACCAGTGCGGTCACCGAGCACGGCACCCCCCTACCGCGCTCCCGCCCCGATACCGCCGCGGTCCCTGAGCCCTCCCCTGGAGCCGTAGCCGACGGTCCGACGCGAGTGAGATGTATGACGGTATTGATGATTAAGCCCGGATGGCAAGCCCTTGGCGGTCCACTTACCTTTTTGTTCGTTTGACCGTTACAGAATGATGTGTCCCATGGACAGGACGGGCACAGGAACGGACACAAGTGTTCCCCGGAGGCCACGGAAGCCTCCGGGGAACAGTGGTTCAGATCAGTGCCGCAGGGGTCACGGGACGATCTTGAGGAGCTTGTTCGGCGACCCGGAGCCCGGGCCGGTGACCGCGTTCGAGGTCGCGCCGTTCACCAGGGCCGTGGCCACCTGGGCCGGGGTGGCCGAGGTGTGGCCCGCCAGGTAGACCGCGGCGGCGCCCGCGACGTGCGGGGTCGCCATCGACGTGCCGGAGATGGTGTTGGTGGCGGTGTCGCTGGTGTACCAGCCCGCGGTGATCGAGGAGCCGGGGGCGAAGAGGTCCAGGACCGAGCCGTAGTTGGAGTAACTGGCCCTGGCGTCGGTGCTGGTGGTGGCGCCGACGGTGATGGCCTGGGTGACCCGGGCCGGGGAGTACGAGGAGGCGGTGGCACCGCTGTTGCCCGCCGCCACCGCGTAGGTGACACCGCCGGCGATGGAGTTGCGCACCGCCGTGTCCAGCGTGGTGGACGCGCCGCCGCCGAGCGAGAGGTTGGCGACCGAGGGGCCCGAGTGGTTGTTCGTGACCCAGTCGATGCCGGCGATGACGCCCGCGGTGGTGCCGGAACCGGCGTTGTCGAGCACCCGCACGGCCACGATCTTCGCCTTCTTGGCGACGCCGTAGGTCGAGCCCGCGATGGTCGTGGCCACGTGCGTGCCGTGACCGTTGCCGTCGGAGGCGGTGGTGTCGCCGTCGACCGCGTCGTAGCCGTAGGAGGCCCGGCCGCTGATCTGGGAGTGGGTGATCCGGACGCCGGTGTCGATGACGTACGCGGTGACGCCGCTGCCGGCGGTGTCGGGGTAGGTGTACGTGCCGGAGAGCGGGAGCGAGGTCTGGTCGACGCGGTCCAGACCCCAGGGGGCGCCCGACTGCGTCGTGTCGGTCACGTGGACGGTCTGGTCCTGCTCGACGGTGGCCACCGCCGGGTCCCCGGCCAGTCTCCTGGCCTCGGCGGCGGAGAGAGTGGCCGTGTAGCCGTTCAGCGCGGAGCCGAACGTCCTCTTGACGGTGCCGCCGTACCCCTTGACGAGGTTCTTGCCGGTGGCCGAGGAGGCCTTGAAGCCCGCCTGCGGCTTCAGGGTGACGATGTAGCTGTCCTTGACGGCGGTGGGGGAGCCGGCCGCGAGGACCTTGCCCTCGGCCGGTGCGGCCTGGGCGGGGAGCGCGGTGAGCCCGCCGAAGAGGGCGGCGGCCGCCACGGCGGTGGCCGCGGTGGTGCGGACCTTGGTGCTACGCAGGTGTGCCATTACGAGGGAGTCCTCCTCTAGGCAGCGTGCGCCCGGGTCGGCGCACGGCTGTGGGGGAGTGCGCGCGGTCGCGCACACGGCCTCGGACGTCGCGTTCCGTCCGCGGCTGCGGTGAAGCCTCAGCCATCCACCTGCGTGGAACAAGGAAGTTGAGGGACTGTCAACGAACTTGACATGGGCACGCAATATCCGTCATGGGCGCGCAACGTCGGGTCCACAAGGGGGCCCGTGAACAGCGCCGCCGGAGCCGGAAAGTCTTGGCATGGACACTTCCGATCAACGCGCGTAGTTGCTACGACAGTTATGGCAGAGATCCTGCTAAAGGAGGTTCCATGAGACGTTCCCGACTTGTCGTATTCGTGAGCTCACTCCTCCTCGCCCTCGGCACCGCCCTCACCGGGGCGGCTTCGGCCCAGGGCGCCCAACTCACCGCCGCAGATGGCTATGTGGCGCTGGGGGACTCCTACTCCTCCGGTGTCGGCGCGGGCAGCTACATCGGCTCCAGCGGTGGATGCAAGCGCAGCACCAAGGCGTATCCGTACCTCTGGAACGCCGCCCACGCCCCCTCGTCGTTCACCTTCGCGGCTTGCTCGGGCGCCCGAACGGATGAAGTTCTGGCGGGTCAGCTCGGCGGCCTGAACTCCTCGACCGGCCTGGTCTCCATCACCGCCGGCGGCAACGACGCGGGCTTCGCCGACGTCATGACGACCTGCGTCACCGGTTCCGACAGCACCTGCCTGTCCCGCATCAACACGGCCAGGGCCTACGTCGACTCGACGCTCCCCGGCAAACTCGACACCGTCTACTCCGCCATCCGCGCCAAGGCGCCCAACGCACACGTCGTCGTCATCGGCTACCCCCGCTTCTACAAGCTCGGCACGATCTGCCTGGGCCTGTCCGAGGCCAAGCGCTCCGCCATCAACAACGCGGCCGACTACCTCGACGCCGCGACCGCCAGGCGGGCCGCCGCCCACGGCTTCGCCTTCGGCGACGTCCGCACCCCGTTCGCCGGCCACGAGATCTGCTCCGGCGGCTCCTGGCTGCACAGCCTCAACTGGCTGAACATCGGCGAGTCCTACCACCCGACCGCGTCCGGCCAGTCGGGTGGCTATCTGCCGGTCCTGAACAGCGCCGCCTGATCCGTCACTCCGAGACGGAAGGTGAGGGGGAGGCCCCGTCCGTCGGGGTCTCCGTCTCGCAGGTGACCGAGAAGGGCACCGAGTCGGACGTCTTCTTCACCGGATCCCGCACCTCGACGGCGATCGAGTTCCGGTACGTCCCGCTCTCGGCGTACGTCGACACGATCACCTTGTCCTGCTTGGACTTCCCGCCGTCGGCCGAGAATTCGAGCGTCTTCCAGGTCTGCCCGGAGAGCTCGCCGTCCTTCGACACCCAGCGGTAGGACACCGTCTCGGGCAGTCGGCCGACCGTGATCGTCGCGGTGAAAGCGGGCGCCTCGGCGTCCGGCGGCGGACAGCTGCCGGAATAGTCCGTGTTCGTGCCGCTGACGGTGACCGAGACGGTCTGCCGCGGGGCCTCGGAGCTCGCGCTCTCGCTGGGACTCGCGCTCGGCGACTCGCTGCTGCTCTCCTCACTCGTCTCCGGCGTCGCCGGAGGCGAACTCAGGATCTCCGTGCCGCTGTTGGTGACCCCGCCGCTCGCGTCGCCGCCGTCGCCGTCGTCCCGGTTCAGCAGACCGTACGTCAGCCCGGCGACCGCCAGCGCCAGTGCCGCCACACCGGCGACGAGGACCACACCGGCGCGCCGGCCGCGGTCCGGCTGCCGCGAGGCGGTCGTCGCCGGGGTGGCCATCCAGGGCTGGGGCGGGGTCGCGGCCGGTTCCTGGCGGAACGGCTCGGCAGGGGTGGACGCCGTGGGCGGATACGGCGCGTACGGCGACGGCGGCGCCGAACGGAACGTGTCGCCCTGCGGCACCCCGCCCGCGGCCACGAGCCGCAGATCCTGCTCGGCCCGGTCGGCCGGCAGCCGCTCGGCCGGATCCTTGCGCAGCAGACCCTCGATCACGGGGGCGAGCGGCCCGGCGCGGCGCGGCGCGGGCAGCTCCTCGTCGACGATCGCGCGCAGGGTGCTCAGCGGAGTGTCGTAGCGGAAGGGCGAGTTGCCCTCGACCGCCGCGTACAGCAGTACGCCCAGCGACCACAGGTCCGACTCGGGCCCTGGCGTGCGCCCCAGCGCCCGCTCCGGCGCGAGGAACTCGGGGGATCCGATGACCTCGCCGGTCATGGTCAGCGCGGACGTGCCCTCGACGGTCGCGATACCGAAGTCGGTGAGCACCACCCGGCCGTCGTTCGACATCAGCACGTTCGCCGGCTTCACGTCCCGGTGCAGCACTCCGGCCTCGTGCGCGGCCCGCAGCGCCGACAGCACCTCGGCGCCGATGTGCGCGGCCCGCGCCGGGTCGAGCGGTCCCTCGGCGTCCAGCAGCTCGGCGAGGGAGATCCCGCGCACGATCTCCATGACGATCCACGGCCGCCCGTCCTGGGTGGCCACGTCGTACACCGTGACGACGTTCCGGTTCGCGACCCGGGCCGCGGCCCATGCCTCGCGCTCCAGCCGCGCGTACATCCGCTCGACGTCCGAGGCGGCCAGCCCGTGCGGGGCGCGCACCTCCTTGACCGCGACCTCACGGTGCAGCACCTCGTCACGGGCCCGCCACACCGTTCCCATGCCGCCCTCGCCCAGCGGGGTCAGCAGGCGGTAGCGGCCCGCGATCAGACGTTCACTGCCCGGTTCTTCGGACACCGCGCCCCCATTTCGCACTTCGTATCCGGGCGAAAACCTCCGCAACTCCACAAACGTAGCTCAGCCGAGTACGGATGCGGCCCCCTTGAGCACCAGTCCCGCGCCGAGAGCGACGACGAGGAACGCGGACCACAGGGGCAGGTTGCGACGGGCCAGCGTCACGACCGGGTGGGTCGTCCAGCGTGGCTGCCGGTCCAGGAGACGGGTCGCCCGAGCGCCGAGCCGGACGACGGCGAACCCGGCGGCGGTGAGGGTCAGCGCGAGCCCGATGCCGTACGCGACGACGAGCAGCAGCCCGAACCAGGCGTGTCCGAGCGCCGCCGCGCCGACCAGCACGACCACGGCCGACGGACTGGGGACCATGCCGCCGGCGAAGCCGAGGAGGAGCGTGCCGCGAAGGGTGGGGGCGACGGCGTGGGTGTGGGTGCGGCCACCGTGGCTGTGGGTGTGGGGCCGACTGCGATCGTGACTGTGGTCGCGCTCGTGGTCGTGCTCGTGATGGCGGTCGTGGTCGTGCGTGTGCCCGTGGTCGTGGTCGTGCCCGTGGTCCTGATGGGCATGGGTGTGCGGGGTGGGGGCGCCGACGAGGGCGAGTTGACGACGGTCGGGGGTTTTCGCGGGCTCGTGGGGGTGAGGGTGCCCGCCGTCGGGGTCGGACTCCGGGTGGGGGTGTGGGTGCGGGTGCGGGTGGGTGTGTCCGTGCGGGCCGCCGGGGTGCCGGCCGCGCCAGGCCCGGCGTGCGAGGGTCGCGCCCGCGAAGAGCACCAGCGCGCCGCTCGCCAGCCCCAGCCAGGCGATCACCGACGGCGCCGCGGCCGAACCGGCGGTGACGAGGAGTCCGAGGGCGACGACGCCCAGCGTGTGGGTGACGGTGACCGAGGCGGCGAGCGGGAGGACGTCCTTCATCCGGGCCTTGCCGCCCCGGGCGGCCGCCGTCGCCGCCATGATGGTCTTGCCGTGGCCGGGCGCGACCGCGTGCATCGCGCCGAGGCCGATGGCGATCACCAGAGCCAGCGCGGCGAAGCCGACGGTGAGGTCCTGCCGGGCGACCAGGTCGTCCAGGGCCCGCGTCCAGCGGTCGGCGCCGCGCGGCAGCACGGACGCGGCCGGCGCGTCGCGGTCCTCCTCGGCCAGGGCCGCGCCACCGGGCCGCACCCGCACCGACGCGGTCGAGGTGTCGGCGGGGGAGGAGAGCAACTCCTTGGGATAACTGGTGAGTTCCGACGAGACCGACTTCTTCGCCACGTCGGAGTCGGCGAGCGTCATGCGGTCGCCGCGCGCGGTGATCTCGCGCCAGCCGGGCCCGGAGGAGGCGCCCTCGCTGTGGAAGGTGAGGGAGAGGGTGTCCTCGCCGGACACGGCGGGCAGCGGAGCCGTCAGCCGGCACTGGACGCGCAGGGTGTCGAGTCCCGCCTGGCCGGGCCGTACGACCGCCTTGCCGGCGCCCGCCGTGAGCGTGACGGCGCGGCCGTCCACGGTGAGCCTGCTGCCGGTCGCGGCCGTGGCGCAGCGCTGCCGGGCCCACTCGGTCATCCCGAGCCGTTCGATGTCCGGCTTCGCCTGGGTCGCCGGGATCTCGGCGAGGTCCTCGACGTGGTCGACGCGGAGCTGTCCGGGGGCGGCGACGAGACCGTCGTAGCGGTTGACGGTGAAGTTGCCGAGGGGGTGCGCGCTCGCGTTGGCGGAAGGGACCAGCGCGAGCGCGCAGCCGGCCGTGAACACGGCCGCGCAGGAAGCCAGCAGACGACGGGAAATCACTTGCTCGCCTCCAGCGTCTTGAGTGCCGTACGGGCCTGGCGGGCGCCCAGCGGGGAGAAGCCGGGGTTCAGCTTCAGGGCGGCGGCCAGGTGGGTCCGGGCGTCGGCGGGGTGTCCTGTGGCCTTCTCGATCACGCCGCGGTGGTAGAGGAAGGCCGCGTTGCGGTAGCCGGTGGCCGTGGCCCGCCGGGCGTAGGGGAGGGCCTCGGCGTCCTTGCCGTTGACGTGCAGGGCCCAGGCGAGGGCGTCCGCCGTGTGCACGGTGTGCCGGCGGGACCAGTCGTCGCGGGCCGCGCGCAGGGCCGTCGCGCGGTCGCCGTGGTCGGCCGCGGCGAGCGCGGTGTCGAGGTCGGCGTTGACGCCGTTGGCGCGGGCGATGGCCGTCCACGCGTCGACGAGGAGGTACTGGTTCTCGGCCTTGGCCGCGTCGCCCTCGCCGCCCCTGCCCTCGTATAGTTCGCCGAGCTCCACCAGCGGTCCGGGGAGCGGGTAGCGGGCCACGATCAGTTCCAAATCCTTGATCGCCTCGGCCTGTTGGCCGCTCGCCGCCTGGGCGCGGGCCCGGCCCTCCAGCGCGGGGAGGTAGTTCTCGTCGGCGGCGAGGGCGCGGGCGTAGTGGGTGAGGGCCGTGGTGTAGTCGCCCTGGTTCCAAGCGAGTTGACCGAGCTGACTGGCGACGTAGGCGATGTCGCCGGGCGAGGTCGACGCGGCGAGCGCCCGGTCCAGGACCTGGCGTGCGGTGGTGACGTCGCCGCGCAGTTCGTGGACGTACGCGTAGCGGGTGAACACCGGTACGCCCGGGCGCCGTTCGTCGGCCGTCCGGGCGGCCTCCTCGGCGTCGTCGTAGCGGCCGAGCTCGACGAGGGCGTCGACACGGGAGCACAGGGCGCGTTCGCTGTAGGGGTTCTGCTCGAGCGCCTGGTCGGCGAAGCGCAGGGCGGTCGCGAAGTCGTGCCGGGCGGCTGCGAGGGCGGCCCGGCCGGCGAGCGCCTGGTCGTTGCCGGGGCGCAGTGAGAGGGAGCGCTTCAGGGCCTGCTCGGCCTGCGGGTAGCGGGAGGGGTCGCCCTTGGTACGGGCCTGCTCGACGTAGGCGAGCCCGAGGGTGGCCCAGCCGCCGAAGTCCCTGGGCTGGGTACGGAGATGGGCCTGGAGGGCGGTGATGCTCGAGTCGAGGTCGCCACTGGCGAGCAGCCCGGGGGAGACCGCCGCGGCGGTCGCCACGGGCACGTTCCGCCCGTCGCGGACCGCCCCGAGCGCGACCGCTCCCGCGGTGAGCGCCACGGCCAGCATCGCCGCGCAGGCGGTCAGTTGAGCGGCCCGCCAGCGACGGCCCGCGGCCCCCGCCCGCCGCACGGCGGCCACTCGGTCGTCGGCGCCGTCACCGTCGCCGGCTCCGCGTTCGGCGCCGTCACCCGCGCCGGCCACCCCGTGGGTGTCGGCGTCACGCGCAGTGCCCGCGTCGGTGGCGGAACCGCTTTCGGCGTCGGCGTCCGCGTCCCCGTCGGCGTGACCACCGGCCTCCGCCCCCGCCCCCGGCTCGGCGTCGACATCGGCATCCGCGTGGACGTGGGTCTCGGCGTCGGCGCCGCCACCCGCGTCTGCGTCGGCGACGGTAGCGGCCTCGGTGGCGACGGGGGTGGCGGTGGCGACCTGGGTGGCGGCTTCGGTGTCCCCGGGCTTCGCCCCGGTCACGTCATCCGTCCCGGCGGCTTCCTCGGGAGCCGGCCCGGTGGTCGGCACCGGACGGCCGGGGGCCCCGGCCTGTGTGCCGGAGTCCGGTTCGCCGGAAGCCGGCCTGCCGGTGGCCGGTACCGGTCGGGCGGAGGCCGGTCGGGTGGGCTCCGGTTCGCCGTCGTTCGTCCGCGGGGACATGCCCTCTCCTAGGTCGCCTGGGGTCGTTCAGCCTGCTCGCACAGGGGTGGCGCGGCCCGCGCCGTGGGGGATTGGTACGCGGGCCGCGCCAGTCGGTGGGGCAGGGCCGGGGAGTGCAGGATTCTCCCCGGCCCGCTCAAGGGGTGGGCCTAGTAGGCCCGCCGCCGCCCGCGCCACCACATCAGCCCGCCGCCGATGAGGAGGATGCCCGCCGCACCGGCGCCCGCGGAGGACGCGATCAGCGCGGTGTTGTCGTCGGAGCCCGTGAGGGCGTCACCGAGCTGGCTGCGGACGTCGGCGCCGCTCTTGGCGGTCGCGCCGCGCGAACCCTCGGTGGGCAGGGCGACGTAGGGGAAGGCCTTCTCGAAGTCCTTGTCGTTCTTGTCGACCGCGTCACCCAGATCGTTCTTGGAACCGACCAGCTCACCCTCGACGACCTGGAGCGAGGCGTCGATCACGTCGTCGGTGAGGCGACGGCCGTTCGGGAAGCCCGCGTTGTCACCGTCGAGCACGCCCAGCCGCTTCGGGTGCATGTTCGGCTTGATCGAGGTGTTGAGGCGCAGTTCCTCCGACGGCGTCACGTACGGGGGCTGGTTGAGGCCCTTGACGCCCTTGAGGAACACGTCGACGAGGTCGTTGCGCGGCTCGGCCGGCGCCTTGATCTTGTAGATCGCCTCGATGAGCTTGGGCAGCTCGGGGTTGGTGACGTTCTTCAGGAACTGGCCGTCGTCCTTCGGCTCGGACGCGTTGAACTTGTCCTTGTCCTTGATCGGGTTGACGACCTCGTTGACCAGCGGGTTGCCGAGACGCGACACCTGCGAGTAGTAGCCCTGGGCGTTCTTGCGCTGGGTGGTCGACCAGATACCGACGATCGGCTGGTCCTTCGACTCGGCGATCATGTCGCTCGGGACCTGCAGGGCTATCGAGTTGACGTTGTAGCCCTTGAGCGTGTCGTTGCCGACCTCGGAGAGGTCACCGCCGTACAGCAGGTCGAAGACGCGCAGGTCCAGGAAGAACGGGTCGTCGGCCTGGCCGGCGAAGGTCTTGGCGCCGTTGGGAAGCTTGTAGATCGCGTGGTCGCGCAGCTTCTTGTAGTCCGGCATCGACGCCTTGCCCACGTTCGACGGTGCCACCGGCACGTCGTCCGCGATCTTCGTCTCGTGCTCGACCTTCCCCTTCTTCGACTTGATGAGTTCGAGGTCGTACGTCTGCGTGACGTTCAGGTCGGCGTCGTCCAGGCTCTCGACAACGCCCGTGTTGTAGAGGAACGTCTTCTTGTTCTTCACATGCGTCTTGAACGTGTAGCGGAAGGTCAGATCCTCCTTCGCGTCGGCGTTGTTGTCGATGTGCAGGTCGTACTGGGCGTCCTCGGCGAACGGGAAGAAGTTGGGGCCGCCGGCCGGGTCCTCGAAGGGGATCCAGTTCGCCACGATCGTCGTCGTGTCCGCGTGGTCCGGGCTGACGAAGGCGTACACGTCGGTGTTGTCGTACTGCGGGGTGCCCGAGATGAGGGGGGCCTCGCGGTGGCTGGAGGCGTACGCCGCCCCCGGCACCAGCGTGGCCACGCCGGCGGCTGCGAGCCCCCCGGCGGCCAACGCACCGCAGACGAGGGTCGCGACGCTCCTGCGTCCGTTGCCGCTCCTGGAGAAAGCTGTCATGCCGTCCGTCCTCTGTGCCAAGTTGCCTGACGGACAGTGATACGGAGCGGAGGGTGGGTTCGGATTGGTCGAAACCAAAAAACTTTTTCTTTCCTGCTCACCCGCGTTTTCGGGGCTCCGCTACGTACCCCCTCACCGGAGGTGTGAGCGTTGCGAATGCCTGGTGTGACGGGGCGGGCCGGGTGCGGCGGCCGCAGAGAGGGGGACGGCATGGAGGCGGACGAGCTTCTGGTGCTGGTGGCGGGAGGTGACCAGCGGGCGTTCGAACGGCTCTACGGGCTGGTGTCCGGGCCGGTGTTCGGGCTCGTGCGCCGGGTCGTCAGGGATCCCGCACAGTCGGAGGAGGTCGCCCAGGAGGTGCTCCTGGAGGCCTGGCGCTCCGCCGGCCGCTTCGACCCGAGCCGCGGCAGCGCCCTCTCCTGGATCCTCACCCTCGCGCACCGCCGCGCCGTCGACCGGGTGCGCAGCGCCCGCGCGGCGGTGGACCGCGAGCAGCGCGAGGCCGGCCGCTACCACGACCCCGCCTTCGACCAGGTGGCCGAGGAGGTCGAGGCGGGTCTGGAACGCCAGTTGGTCCGCCGCTGCCTGGACCGGCTGACGGCGCTCCAGCGCCAGTCCGTCACCCTCGCCTACTACGACGGTTACACGTACCGTGAGGTGGCCGACCGGCTCTCGCTGCCGCTGGGCACGGTGAAGACCCGGATGCGTGACGGACTCACGCGGCTGCGCGACTGCCTGGGAGGTGCCGCATGAGTGTGCTCGGCCTGTTCCGCCGCGAGGACCTGCACTCGCTGGCCGCCCCCTACGCGCTCGACGCCCTCGAATCCGACGAACGCCGCCGCTTCGAGAAGCATCTGACGGGCTGCGACCGCTGCTCCGCCGAGGTGCGGACGCTGGCCGAGGACGCCGTCCGGCTCGCCTGGTCCCAGGCCGCGCCGCCACCGGCCCACATGCGCAGCCGGGTGCTGGCGGCCGTGCAGAGAACCCCGCAGGAGTCCTCCCGGACGCCGGCGCGGGAGCACGCGCCCCAACTTCCCCCGCACGTCTGGGGCGCGCAGCCGCCGCCCGGCCGCTCCGGGGGCACCGCCCACGCGTTCAGCCGTGGGGGAGCGCCCCGCGCGCGCCGTCCGCTGTTCGTGCCCTTCGCCACGGCCACCGCCGCCGCGGCCCTCGTCGTCGCCTCGCTCTTCGCCGTCCAGGCGGGCCGCTCGCAGGACGAACTGAACGCCGCGCGCGCCCAGGCACGTGAGATCGCCCACGTTCTCGCAGCTCCGGACGCGCGGGCGAGCACCGGGAAGGACGCGCAGGGCCGCAGTATCGGAGTGATCGCCTCCGCCGCGGAGGGACAGGCGGTCGTCACCCTCAGCGGATACGGCGAGCTGCCCACCGGACAGGTGCATCAGCTGTGGCTCATGCGCCCCGACGCGCAACCGCGCTCCCTCGGACTCTTCGACAGCGACACGCCCTTGGTGGCCACCGGTCTCGAGAAGGCAGCGACATCACTCGCTGTGACCGTCGAGCCCGACGGGGGATCACCACAGCCCACTACACAGCCGCTTGTCCAACTCACCCTGAAATCGGTTGGATTCGGAGAGTGATCGGGGAGGCGTTGTCAACCCCCTTACGGGGAAGGTGAATCCTGTGAGCTCGATACACGTGTGCCTCGACGGGGCGATAGGGTTACCCTGCCCGGGCCGGGTGGACTCGTACGGGTGGGGAGTGACATGGAACAGATAACGATGCACAGCAGGGCGCGCGTCCCTGCGATCACCTGCGGGAGCAGTGCGACCAGTTCGCGCCTCGACCGCCATCTCTCGGTGCTGGCGGGCCCCGCCATTCCGCAGCGCGAGACGCTCGAGGCGACCTCGCTCATGCGGGAGCTGACCGCGCGTGAGCCCGCGCGCGACCACGGTCCCAGGACGACGCGGGCACGGGTGAGCCGGGTCTCGCTCTTCGCACCCCTGCGCCGACTGCGCCGTTCACTCTTCGGCGGCAACAAGCACTGACCGGCCGGCGCGTCCTCACGTACTGAGTCCCGCGCTCAGGCGGCCACACCGTCCCGGCGCAGCGCTGCGATCTCCTCGTCCGTCATCCCCACGGCACGCAGCAACGCTTCGGTGTGCTCCCCGAGCGCGGGTACGTCTCCCATCCGTGCCTCCGTCCCGCCCGGCAGTGTGATCGGGGGCAGCAGCGCCCGCAGCGGCCCGACCGGCGTTCCCACCTCCCGCCACCGCTCGCGGGCCGCCAGCTGCGGATGCTCCGCCAGCTCGTGCAGATCTCTCAGACGTGCGCACGCGATGCCCGCGTCCTCCAGCCGCGCAAGCGCCTCCTCGGTGTCCAGGGCGCCCAGCGCCTCGGCCACCAGCGCGTCCGTACGATCCCGGTTCGTCACCCTGGCCGGGTTCGTCGCGTATGCCGGATCCGTTCCCAACTCGGGTCGGCCGACGACCTGTTCGGCCAGCCGTCGCCATTCCCGGTCGTTCTGCACGGACAGCAGCACGCGCCCGCCGTCGGCGGTGGGATAGGCGTCGTAGGGCGCGATCACCGCGTGCGCCAGGCCGGTGCGGGCCGGGGGGGTCCCGCCGTGCATCGCGTGGTGCAGCGGATGCCCCATCCACTCCGCCAATGAATCCAGCATCGAGACCTCCACGGGCCCGCCCCGCCCGGTCGTGCCCCGCCGCACCAGCGCCGCCAGCACGCCCGAGAAGGCGTACATCGCCGCCGCGATGTCCGCCGCCGGGATCCCCGCCTTCACCGGCTGCTCGGGCGTCCCGGTCACCGACACCAGCCCCGCCTCGCACTGCACGAGCATGTCGTAGGCCCGCTTGTCCGCGTACGGCCCGCTCGCCCCGTAGCCGGAGATGTCGACGGCGACCAGTCGCGGATGCGCCGCGCACAGGGTGGCCGCGTCCAGCCCCAGCCGGGCCGCCGCCCCCTGTGCGAGGTTCTGCACGAACACGTCCGCGTCGGCGATCAGCCGCCGTACGACGTCCAGGCCGCGCGGATCCTTGAGGTCGAGGGCGACGGACTCCTTGCCCCGGTTGCACCACACGAAGTGCGAGGCGAGGCCGCCGGCGGCCGTGTCGTAGCCGCGCGCGAAGTCACCGCCGTCGATCCGCTCGACCTTGATCACCCGGGCGCCGAGATCGGCGAGCTGCCTGGTGGCGAACGGGGCCGCGACGGCCTGTTCGACGGCGACGACGGTGAGGCCGTCCAGAGGCCGGGGCAGGGGCGGCGACAGCGGCGTGGGAAGCCGGTCCGTGAGGTCCGGGGCGTCCGTGGAGTCCATGGGGTGGATGCTAGATCAGGGCGAACTGGCCCTCCGGGCCCTCCTCGTGGTGATCGAGGACCGTCGCCGGGCGGCGTGCCGAGTCAGGGACCGGCAGGACGCCCGCCGCGCGCAGCTCCTTCGCCGTGACCGTGTCCCGCACCGTCAGCTCCTCCTGCTGTGCGCGCGCTTCCGCGAGCAGCGCCAACACCGTGATCAGCTCGAGGAGTTCGGACGTCCAGGCCTGTGGCCAGGCCGTCGGGCGGATCGCGGACAGGGTGCCCGGCTCGGGCTCCGCCGTCCGGGCCGCGAACCACTGCTCCAGGACGCGCACCCCGCCCGCCTCGAAGTCCCAGGCGGTCGGCGGGACCGGGGAGACACGGCCGCCGTCGAGGTGCAGGGTCTCCTCGTCGCGGTCGTAGTGGAGCGTCAGGGGCCGGGCGGGCAGCGGGGCGCGTACATAGGGGCGGCGGCCGCCGGGAAGCCTGGGGCGGTCCCCGTCGCGCCGGAGCAGCCACAGGGAGCGACGGCCCAGTTCCACGCCCCGGGCCCAGAGCTCCGGGTCGCGGGTCAGGGGGACCGTGAGGTCGGGGCGGACCGCGGTCAGGGTCCAGGCCAGGAAGTCCACCGGATCGGGGGAGTGGCCGAGGTGCGCCAGCAGACCCGGCGCCAGGTTGGGTTCCGCGCCGCCGGGGCGCCGGTACAGCGGGCGGACGCGGCCGGGGCGCGACAGCGGGATCAGGGAGGTCGCCAGCAGCGGCGGTCCCGGCGGGGAAGGCGTCTCCAGCACGAAGACCTGGCGCTCGTCCGCCACCCGCCACAACTCCGGCCGGGCCGCGTCGATCAGCCGGTGGTCGGGGATGAGCCAGTGTTCGTCGAAGGGCCCGGCCAGCACCCGCACGGGCTCCGGGCAGGGGCCCGAGGCGCGGACCAGCTTCTCCGTGCCGCCGGAGAGCCCGGGCAGCTGCCCGACCGCCGTGTGCAGGGTGCGCGAACGCGTCGGCCGGAACAGGGCCTCGCGGTCCGGGCCCTCGGCCTTCACCAGGGCGGCCCAGCGGGCTTTCAGGGAAGCCGGGTCCGGGTCCGTCGGCCACCCCCGGCCGAGCCGCGGCGGTGCGACGGACCACGGCATGAGGTCCGCCAGCGGCGGAGCGTCGTCGGGCGTCACGCTGGGCATCGTACGACGGGTCGTCCGCGGCCGGTCACGTCGCGTCGAGGGTGACCGTGAAGGAGAAACGGTCACCCCGGTAGTGGATGACGGCCGCGTCGAGAACCCGTCCGGCGGTGTCGTAGGTGACGCCCGTGTAGTGCAGGATCGGGCTGAGCAGCGGGACCCGGAGCAGCTGGGCGGTCTCCGGGTCCGCCAGCCGGGCCTCGACCGTGTCCGTGATCCGGCTGATGTCCGCGCCCACGAGGTCCCGGAGCACCTTCGTCATGGGCCGGCCGACCAGGTCGTCGGGGTCGATCCGGGCCGCGAGTTCGGGACGGACGTAGTTGCGGGCGTGGTTGGTGGGCTCGCCCGTCTTCGCGTCGCTGCGCAGGCGGTGGTACGTCGCCACCTCCGTCAGGTCGGGGAAGTGCTCGGCGACTTCGGCCGGGACGGCCGTACGGCCGTGGTCGAGAATCTCCGTCGTCATGCCGGACTGCTGGGCCACGATCGCGTCGACCGAGCCCAGCAGCCGGACCGGAGCGCCCCGCAGCGCGGTCGGCTCGATGAACGTGCCCCGTCGGCGGTGCCGGGTGATCAGCCCCTCGTCCTCCAGCTCCTTCAGCGCCTGCCGCATGGTCAGCACGCTCACCCCGTAGTGGCCCGCCAGCTGCTCCTCGGTGGGCAGCCGGAGCGGGTCCTGCGGCGAGCGGCCGAGTATGGAGGCGCGCAGCGACTGCGACACCTGGTACCAGAGCGGCAGTTTGCGGGTGAGGACGATCGAGTCCGGGGCGAAGGAGGTCACGGCTTATCCGTACCGGTCGGCAACGTTCAGTGCAATGTTCCGTCGGACGGACGGAAGTGGCGTTCGAGGCCTTGCCAGACGTCGTCGTAGCGCTGTTGCAGATGGTCGGCGCGGGCCGCGTGCGCGGTGAGGGTGAGCGGCCAGCGCGTCTCGAACATGAACGCCAGCCCGTCGTCGATCTTCTGCGGCTCCAGCTCGGCGGCGCTCGCCCGGTCGAACGTCTCCCGGTCCGGACCGTGCGCCGACATCATGTTGTGCAGCGAACCGCCGCCCGGCACGAACCCGCCCTTCCCGGCCGTCTTGGCGTCGTAGGCGCCCTCGATGAGGCCCATGTACTCGCTCATCACGTTCCGGTGGAAGTACGGCGGCCGGAAGGTGTCCTCGCCGACCAGCCAGCGCGGGGCGAAGACCACGAAGTCGATGCCGGCCAGACCGGGGGTGTCGGTCGGGGAGGTCAGCACCGTGAAGATCGACGGGTCGGGGTGGTCGTAGGAGATGGTCCCGATGACGTTGAAGCGGCGCAGGTCGTAGACGTACGGCAGATGGTTGCCGTGCCAGGCGACGACATCGAGCGGGGAGCGGTCGTACGTCGCGCTCCACAGGTGGCCGCAGTACTTGTTGACCACCTCCACCGGGCCCTCGACGTCCTCGTAGGCGGCCACGGGTGCGCGGAAGTCGCGGGGGTTGGCGAGGCCGTTGGCGCCGATCGGGCCGAGGTCGGGGAGGCGGAAGGGAGCGCCGTAGTTCTCGCAGACGTAGCCGCGGGCCGAGGCGTCCAGCAGGTCGGCCCGGAAGCGGACCCCGCGCGGGATCAACGCCACCTCGCCGGGCTCGGCGTGCAGCATCCCGAACTCCGTGCGCAGCAGCAGTCCGCCCCGCTCGGGGACGATCAGCAGCTCGCCGTCGGCATCGCCGAACACGCGTTCCATGGAGGTGTTCGCGTGGTAGAGGTGCACGGCCATACCGCTGCGCCGGGTGCTGTCGCCGTTGCCGCCGAGGGTCCACAGGCCGGAGAGCAGGTCCGTGCCGGCCGGCGGCTCGGGCAGCGGGTCCCAGCGCAGCCGGTTCGGGTCGGGCGCCGTCTCCGTGAAGGGGCCGGTGCGCAGCGCTCCGTCGTCGACGCGCGTGAACGCCGGGTGCGCGGCCGACGGGCGGATCCGGTAGAGCCACGAGCGGCGGTTGTGGGCGCGCGGCTCGGTGAACGCCGTACCGCTGAGCTGTTCCGCGTACAGGCCGAGGGGCGCGCGCTGGGGCGAATTGCGTCCGTCGGGCAGGGCGCCCGGAACGGCCTCGGAGGCGTGCTCGTTGCCGAACCCGGAGAGATAGGTCAGGCCCTCGGCCGTCTTGCGTGCGTCCCCGCTGCTCATGATCGCTCCCTCCGGCGCCCCGCGGGTGCGCCTGCTGATTCCTATGTATCACCGTAGGATTGCGTTTTCACCGGCGCAAGAGGTGTGCCGGGTCCTCCTCCCTGAGGACGATCAACTCGGCCGGAACCAGACCCCAGGGGGATTCCCGTGTCGGTCCGTTGTTCTACGCTCCTTCGCATGTCGTGGACACGCGGAAGCCTCGCCGTGGCCGCGGTCTGTGTCCTGCTGCTGACCGGATCCGCGGGCTGCGGCACCAGTGACGCCCATGAGCGGGGGGACGTGACGACCTCGGCGGCGGTCTCCTCCTCGCCGGTGGGCAAGGTCCTGGATGACACGGACGGCGAAGGGCGGCACTACCGCGAGGTGGAGAAGAAGGGGGCCCCCGAGGTCGGTGTCGAGGTGGAGCCCGACGCCGACGGCAGTTGGGACGTCCGCCTGAAGGTGGAGAACTTCCGGTTCACGCCCACCGCGGCGAAGGCGCGGGCGGTCCACGGGCACGGCGCCGCGCGGCTCTACGTGGACGATCAGCCGGTCGCCGACCTGCGCACCCCGTCCTACCGCATCCCGGCCGGCTACCTCCCGCACGGCACCCACCAGGTCACCGCCCGTCTGTACGCGGACGACGGCACGGTGTGGGCGGTGGACGGCAAGCCGGTGGAGAGCACGGCGTACATCACGGCGTCGGAGCCTTCGCCCTGAGCGCCGTACCTCGCCTTCGCCCCTGCTGCTGAGCGCCTCCTCCGGTGCCCCTCCCGTTGAGTGCATCAGGCACCTTTCTTCGTACCGAGGGGTGAGGTTCACCCGGCCGCGACGGAAAGGCATCATGAGGTCCGTGCCCCAAGCGACATCGCTCCGTCGTGCGCCCGTGCAGCGGCGCAGCGCCGAACGCCTGACCAGAATCCTGGACGCCTGCGCCGACCTGCTGGACGAGGTCGGCTACGACGGCCTGAGCACCCGGGCCGTCGCCGAACGCGCCGGGGTCCCCATCGGCTCCGTCTACCGCTTCTTCGGCAACAAGCGGCAGATGGCCGACGCGCTGGCGCAGCGCAACCTCGAGCGCTACTCCGAGCGCGTCACCGAGCGTCTGAAGGACGCGCGCCGGGGCGACTGGCGGGCCGCCATGGACGCCGTGCTCGACGAGTACCTGGCCATGAAGCACACCGCGCCCGGTTTCTCCCTCGTCGACTTCGGCAACCAGATCCCGGTCGGCGCCCGGCACGAGGAGCCCAACCACCGGGTCGCCGACCGGCTCACCGACCTGCTCTCCGACTACCTCGTCCGCGAGCCCGACGACGACCTGCGGCGCACTTTCCTCATCGCCGTGGAGACCGCGGACACCCTCGTGCAGCTGGCCTTCCGGGTGGATCCGGAGGGTGACCCGAAGGTGATCGACGAGACCCGCGAGCTGCTGCGCGCGTATCTGGCGCGGACGCTGGACTGACGGTCGCGGCCGACCCCTCCCAGGAGGGGTCGCGGCCGACCCCTCCCCAGGAGCCATACCGGTCGGTATGCTCGCTCGGAGAAGGCAATGCCGCCCCCAGGAGGACCCGTGTCCCGCACCGCCCTGCGAATCTGCCCACTGTGCGAGGCCACCTGCGGGCTGACGCTCACCATCGAGGGAACGAAGGTCACCGGTGCCCGCGGCGACCGGGAGGACGTCTTCAGCAAGGGCTTCATCTGCCCCAAGGGCGCTTCCTTCGGCGCCGTCGACGGCGACCCCGACCGGCTGCGGACCCCCCTCGTGCGCCGCGCCGGGGAACTGCGCGAGGCCACCTGGGAGGAGGCCTTCGACGCGGTGGCCGCCGGGATCCGGCCGGTCGTCGAGCGGTACGGGGCGAACTCCGTGGGCCTCGTCCTCGGCAACCCCAACGTCCACACCATGGCCGGCGCGCTCTATCCGCCGGTCCTGATCGCCGGTCTCGGCACCCGCAGCCTCTTCACCGCCTCCACGGTCGACCAGATGCCCAAGCACGTCTCCAGCGGACTGCTGTTCGGCGACGCCAACGCGATCCCCGTGCCGGACCTGGACCACACCGACCACCTTCTTCTCATCGGCGCCAACCCCCTGGAATCCAACGGCAGTCTGTGCACCGCCGCCGACTTCCCCGGCAAGCTCAAGGCGCTCAAGGCCCGCGGCGGCACCCTCACCGTCATCGACCCGCGCCGTACCCGCACCGCGAAGCTCGCCGACCGGCACATCGCGATCCGGCCGGGCACGGACGCGCTGCTGCTCGCGGCCATGGCGCAGGTGCTGTTCGAGGAACTCCTCGTCGACCTCGCAGAGTTGACCCCGCACGTCGAAGGTCTCGACGAACTCGCCGAAGCCGTCCGGGACTTCACCCCCGAAGCGGTCACCGCCGCCTGCGACGTCGACGCCTCGCTCATCCGCGCCCTGGCCCGCGAACTCGCCGCCGCCCCCACCGCCGCCGTCTACGGCCGCATCGGCAGCTGCACGGTCCCCCACGGCACCCTCGCCAGCTGGCTCGTCGACGTCCTCAACATCCTCACCGGCAACCTGGACCGGCCCGGCGGGGCGCTCTTCCCGCAGGCAGCCACCGACCGCACGCCCCGCCCGGCCGGTCCCGGCCACGGCTTCCAGCTCGCGCGCTGGCACTCCCGGGTGAGCCGGCACCCCGAGGCCAAGGGCGAACTGCCGCTGTCGGCGCTCGCCGAGGAGATCGACACCGCGACGGCGGAGGGCGAGCCGATCCGCGCGCTCGTCGCCGTGGCCGCCAACCCCGTCCTGTCCGCCCCGGACGGCGACCGGCTCGACAAGGCGCTCGGCTCCCTCGACTTCATGGTCAGCGTCGACCCCTACCTGAACGAGACATCCCGCCACGCCGACGTCGTCCTGCCCCCGCCGCCGCCCTCGCAGAGCCCGCACCACGACTTCGCCTTCAACACCCTCGCCGTCCGCAACCAGGTCCGCTACAGCCGCCCGGCCGTCCCGCTCGAGCCCGGCCGGATGGCCGAGACCGAGATCCTCGCCCGGCTGATCCTGGCCGCCACCGGGATGCACGGCGCCGACCCGTCCGCCGTGGACGACCTGGTCATCGGCCAGACCCTCGGCAAGGCGGTCGGGGAAGCGCACTCACCCGTCCACGGCCGCGACCCGCAGGAACTCGCGGCAGCGCTCACCGGCGAGAGCGGCCCCGAACGCCGGCTGGACCTGATGCTGCGCCTCGGCCCCTACGGCGACGGCTTCGGCGCCCGCCCGGACGGCCTGGGCCTGACCCGGCTGCTCGCCCACCCGCACGGCATCGACCTCGGGCCGCTGGGCCCGCGCCTGCCCCAGCCGCTGAAGACGCGCAGCGGGCTGATCGAACTGCTGCCCCAGCCGATCGTCGACGATCTCCCGCGGCTGCGGGAGAGCATGCGGCAGCGGGCGGACGGGCTCGTCCTGGTCGGCCGCCGCCATCTGCGGTCCAACAACAGCTGGATGCACAACGTCCCCGCCCTCACCGGCGGCACCAACCGCTGCACCCTGCACATCCACCCCGAGGACGCCGAACGGCTCGGTGTGCGCGACGGCGCGCCGGTACGGGTGAAGGGCGCCGGGGGAGAGGTGACCGCGCCGGCCGAGGTCACCGACGGCGTGCGCCGGGGCGTCGTCAGCCTGCCGCACGGCTGGGGCCACGACCGTCCCGGCACCCGCCTGAGCCATGCCGCCGCCGACCCCGGGGTCAACGTCAACCAGCTCCTCGACGGCAGCCTGCTGGACCCGCTGTCGGGCAACGCGGTGCTCAACGGAGTGCCGGTAGAACTTGCACCCATAGCGGCCCGCTGACCTGAGCAAAGCTGTGACCTGGAGTTTTGCGCTTATTGCTCGCACGTCAACGTCTTGTTAACACCGTTTGAACGGACCTAACGTCAACGCACCGCCGACCCCCAGGTGGGATGTTCAAGGGCGAACGTTAGGTATCCATTCATGTTGACCATCCTCGGCTTTGCCATGATCGCGACCTTCCTGGTCCTGATCATGCTGAAGAAGATGTCGCCGATCGCGGCGCTCGTGCTGATCCCGGCACTGTTCTGCGTGTTCGTCGGGAAGGGCGCCAAGCTCGGTGACTACGTCATCGACGGCGTAACCAGCCTCGCCCCCACGGCGGCGATGCTCATGTTCGCGATCGTCTACTTCGGTGTGATGATCGATGTCGGCCTCTTCGACCCGATCGTCCGGGGCATCCTGAAGTTCTGCAAGGCCGACCCGCTCCGCATCGTCATCGGTACGGCGCTGCTCGCCGCGATCGTCTCCCTGGACGGCGACGGCTCCACCACCTTCATGATCACCGTCTCGGCGATGTACCCGCTGTACAAGCGCCTGAAGATGAGCATGGTCGTGATGACCGGTGTCGCGGCCATGGCCAACGGCGTGATGAACACGCTGCCCTGGGGCGGCCCGACCGCCCGGGCCGCCACCGCGCTGAAGCTCGACGCCAGCGACATCTTCGTGCCGATGATCCCTGCCCTGGCCGTGGGCCTGCTCTTCGTCTTCGTCCTCTCCTACGTCCTCGGCCGCCGTGAGCGGGCCCGGCTCGGCGTGCTGACGCTGGACGAGGTGCTGGTCGAGGACGTCGAGGAGAAGGAGACCGAGACGGTCCTGGTGGGCGCCGGCGGCTCCGGCGACGGCAGGCCCCCTGTACGGACGGGCGGCGTCGGCGCCGGTGCCGACGCGCAGGACGACACGGCGGACGAGGGCGACGACGACGGCTTCCAGGGCCTCGACCCGCACCGGGCCACCCTGCGCCCCAGGCTGTACTGGTTCAACGCGCTGCTCACGGTCGCGCTGCTGACCGCCATGATCATGGAGTACCTGCCGATCCCGGTGCTGTTCCTGATCGGCGCCGCGCTCGCCCTCACCGTCAACTTCCCGCACATCCCGGACCAGAAGGCCCGGCTCGCCGCCCACGCCGACAACGTCCTCAACGTCTCCGGCATGGTCTTCGCCGCCGCCGTCTTCACCGGCGTCCTCCAGGGCACCGGCATGGTCGACCACATGGCCAGGTGGATGGTGGACGTCGTCCCCGAGGGCATGGGCCCGCACATGGCCCTGGTCACCGGCGTCCTGAGCCTCCCGCTCACCTACTTCATGTCGAACGACGGCTTCTACTTCGGCGTCCTGCCGGTTCTCGCCGAGGCCGGCGCGGCGCACGGCGTCTCGCCGCTGGAGATGGCCCGTGCCTCGCTCGTCGGCCAGCCCCTGCACATGTCGAGCCCGCTCGTCCCGGCCGTCTACGTCCTCGTCGGCATGGCGAAGGTCGAGTTCGGCGACCACACGAGGTTCGTGGTCAAGTGGGCCGCCCTGACCTGCCTGGCGATCCTCGGTGCGGGCATCCTGTTCGGGATCATCTGACCGTCCCGTGGAGGAACTTGTGAGGCCCGGCAGGAACCGCGGCTGGCTGCTCCGTCTCGTCATCGCCTTCGGCTTCGCGCAGGGGGCGGTGTCGATGGCCCGGCCCGCCGTGTCCTACCGGGCCCTCGCGCTGGGCGCGGACGAGCGGGCGATCGGCGTCATCGCGGGTGTGTACGCGCTGCTGCCGCTCTTCGCCGCCGTACCGCTCGGCCGCCGCACCGACCACGGCCGCTGCGCACCCCTGCTGCCCGTCGGCGTGGTCCTGATATCCGGCGGCTGTGTGCTGAGCGGTGTGGCCGGTTCCCTCTGGACGATGGCTCTGTGGAGCGGGGTGATGGGGCTCGGCCATCTCTGCTTCGTGATCGGCTCCCAGTCGCTGGTGGCCCGCCAGTCCGCGCCGCACGAACAGGACCGCAACTTCGGCCACTTCACCATCGGCGCCTCCCTCGGCCAACTGGTCGGCCCGATCGCGGCCGGAGCGCTGATCGGCGGTGACGACATGGCGGGCAGCAGTGCGCTCGCCCTGCTCGTCGCCGGCGCCGGCTGCGCGGTCGCGTTCACCTCGCTGTGGCGCATCGAACATCGCGACACCGCGGTCAAGTCCCGTACGGAGCGAGGCGAGCGCATCCCCGTCGGCCGCATCCTGCACGCCCGGGGCGTTCCCGCCGGCATCCTCGTCAGCCTCTCCGTGCTGTCCGCGACCGACATCCTCACCGCCTACCTGCCGGTGGTCGGCGAACACCGGGGCATCGCGCCTTCCGTCGTCGGCGTCCTGCTCAGCGTCCGCGCGGCGGCCTCCATAGCCTGCCGGCTCGTCCTGACCCCGCTGCTGCGGCTGTTCGGCCGGACGTCGCTGCTCACCGTGACCTGCCTGCTGGCGGCCCTGTTGTGCGCCGGGATCGCGCTGCCGGTGCCCGTCTGGGCGCTGGGCCTGGTCCTCGCGGCGCTCGGCTTCTGCCTGGGCGTCGGACAGCCGCTGTCGATGACGACGGTCGTCCAGGCCGCGCCCGACGGCGCCCGGTCCACCGCCCTCGCGCTGCGCCTCACCGGCAACCGGCTCGGTCAGGTCGCCGCGCCCGCCGCCGCGGGGCTGGTGGCCGGGGTCGCGGGCGTGGCCGCGCCGTTCGTGATGCTGGGGGCACTGCTGCTGGTGTCGTCGGGGGTGGCGCTGCGGTCGCCGGGGGATCCGCGTGAGGACGCGGGAGCGGGGGCGGCCGTGCCCCGGCGCCGGTCCAGGTCCGGGTTGCGCCGGTCGAGCGATGTCTGACGGCGCGTCGGGCGGCGCTCCCACCGTCGTGGGCGCCGATGTGAAAGAGAGTCAGGTGCAAGAGCGATTTGTATGAAAATCGTCCTGACTCGGAGGAATGCGCATGTCCAGCTCGACGCTCCCGTCCGCCCTCGGCTCCCGCCTCGGCGTCACGGCCCTCACGGTGCTCGCCGCGGCGGGTTTCACCACTCTCTCGGCACCGTCCGCCATGGCCGTGGGGGAGGCCGGTGACATCAGGATCCACCGCGAGCAGGTACCCCCGGGCGTCTCCAAGGACGACCCGGTGGCCTGCCGGTTCTACCTCGACGCCGCCAACTTCGGTGAGCTGCCGACCGTCGCCTACACCATCAAGGCCCGGCCCCCGGCCCCCGACACCGCCACCGTCACCGGCAACATCACCCTGACCCAGGGGGCCGGGCACACCGACACCCTGGGGCTGGCCGAGGGGTCGTACACGCTGGAGTGGACCATCGCCGCCGGCGGGGACGTCCCGGTCCCCTCGCCCAAGGTGAAGGTCTTCAAGATCAGCTGCCCCGAGGGCCAGCGCGGCGGTAACGAGGGCCCGAACCGGCCGATCACGGACGACGGCCGCGAAGCCGCCGTGCCGAACGGCCCGGGCGGTGGCGGTCAGCCAGGCGGCGGCCAGAACGGCACCACGCAGAACGGCACCACGCAGAACGGCACCACGCAGAACGGCAGCGCGCAGGGCGCCGGCGGGCGCGAGGGCGGCGCTCAGGGCGGCGGCGCCTGGAGCGGCGAGAAGGGCGGCTCGGAGGGCGGCGGCGCCTGGAGCGGCGAGAAGGGCGGCCCGGAGGGCGGCGTGCACGCGGGCGGCGGCGGCCTCGCCGACTCCTCGCAGGCCTTCACCCCGCTGGCCGGAGCGGCGGCCGTCGGACTGGTGGCCGTCGGCGGATTCGCCTACTTCCGACTGATCCGCCGGCGCACCCATGGTGCCGCGTAGGCGCGTACGCAGGCCCTGGCACCGGACCCGTGCCTACCGCCTCATCAGGACGGCCGTGCTCACGGTCGTCCTGGTGACGGTCGGAGTCCGGTGCGGGGGGCACGACGGCCCGGTCACGGCGGCCCGGGCCGGGGAGGCGCCGTCCGGCGGGGCGCAGGCCGGCCCCGCCCCCGGGGACGACGCCGGCCAGGAGGACCGGGCGGCGGGGAGGACGGCGTCCGCGAGCCCCGCACCCCCGCCCCGCCCACTGCCCCGGTCCCCCGCGACCACCCTGCGCGTGCCCTCGCTGGGCATCACCGCCGCGATCGTCCCGCTCCGGCTCGGCCCGGACCGGCACCTCGGGACACCCCCGCTCGAGCGGCCCAAGCTGGTCGGCTGGTACGGGGGCGGCCCCACACCGGGCGAGCGGGGCACGGCCGTCGCCGTCGGCCACCGCGACACCAAGACCGGCCCAGCGGTTTTCGCCGGCCTCGCGCGCGTGGCCCGGGGCGCCCGGATCGAGGCCCGGCGCGCCGACGGACGCACCGCCGTGTACACCGTGGACCGGGTGCGAGTCTTCGACAAGGCCACCTTCCCCGACAAGGAGGTGTACGGCCCGACCCGCCGACCCGAACTGCGCATTCTCACGTGCGGGGGCCTCTTCCGGCAGGCGACGGGATACACCAGCAACGTCGTCGTCTTCGCCCATCTGACGGCGACCCGCTGACCCGCCGCCGGGCCGAACCCGTCGCTCGCATCCCCGGGGCCGTCGCTCACTGAACCGGACAGTCCGGTTTCTCACCAGTCGGACGGGAGCGTCCGATCCGGGCGTGTCTCTTCCCCCGGGCGTGCACGGTCCGTTAACTTCCGTGACTCACAAGCCCCGTTCGACCGCACGGGGCAGGTCGGACAGCGAAGTACCGGCCGGGCCCGCCCGGCACACGAGTCCCCGGGGACACTTCTCATGACACGCGCCATCTCGTTGCACGACGTCAGCAAGGTCCACGACCGAGGTGTCCGGGCCGTGGACAGGCTGTCGCTGGACATCGCGCCCGGCGAGTTCCTGGTCCTGCTGGGCCCCTCGGGCTGCGGCAAGTCCACCGTGCTCCGCATGATCGCGGGCCTGGAGCAGATCACGGAGGGCGAGTTGCGGCTCGACGGCGACTACGCCAACGATCTGGCGCCCTCGGGGCGGGACATCGCGATGGTCTTCCAGAACTTCGCCCTGTACCCGAACATGACCGGCCGCGACAACATCGGCTTCCCGCTGCGCATCGAGGCCCCGGGCGCCGACCCGGGCCCCCGTGTGGACGCCACCGCCCGGATGCTCGGCATCGAGGACCTCCTCGACCGTTTCCCCGGCCAGCTCTCCGGCGGCGAACGCCAGCGCGTCGCCATGGGCCGGGCCATCGCCCGGCACCCGTCCGCCTTCCTGATGGACGAGCCGCTGTCCAACCTCGACGCCAAACTCCGCAACCACCTTCGGGCCGAGATATCCAAGCTGACCAGGGAGCTGGGCGTCACCACGGTCTACGTCACCCACGACCAGGCCGAGGCCATGTCGCTCGGCGACCGGGTCGCGGTACTGCGCGGCGGCGTCCTCCAGCAGGTGGGCACCCCGCGCTCGGTCTACGCCCTGCCGCGCAACGTCTTCGTCGCCGCCTTCATCGGCACCCCGCGCATCAACCTCCTGCGCGGCCTGGTCCGCGCCCCGCTCGACGGGGCCATGACGATCAGCCTCGGCAAACAGGCCCTGCGGCTGCCCGAACCCCACTCCCTGGACCACAAGCTGCTGCGCGTGCAGCAGGGCCGGGAGGTGATCGTCGGGCTGCGCTCGGAGGCGGTCCGGATCGCCACGCCGGCCGAAGCCAGGCCCGGCGAGACGCACATCACCGGCCTGGTGGAGCACGTGGAGTTCCAGGGCCACGAGGTGCTGGTCCACTTCAACACCGGCTCACGGCTCGCGGTCGTCCCGGAACTGGAGGCGCCCCGCCCGGTCCGGCGGCCGCCCCGGCGCCGCCGCCGGGAGAACAGCGTCCTGGGGCTGCTCCGCAAGGGTGCGGGCGGTCTGCGGTCCGGTCCGGTCGGCGTGCTGGACGAGCCGTCGGAGCGGGACCGGCCGCCCACGTCCACGGAGGGCCGCCCCCTCGGCGACCTCGTCGTGCGCACCACCCCCGACTTCGACCTCCGGCACGGCATGCAGGTCCCGCTGCTCGTCGACATCGCCCATCTCTTCGTCTTCGACCAGCACGGCGAGCGCATCAGCCCGGCCCCGGCCCGGCTGCCGGACCTGGACGAGTGAGGAGTCGTCGTACGGCCGCTGGAAGGCCGCGAGGCCGGCGGTGGCCACCCGCGGACGCACGCCGGTGTCTCCGTCGGCCGACCGCTGTGCCGGGGAACACCGTCTTCCGGTGCCGCTGCCCTTCGGCCGTTTCCTCTGGTGCCGGAAAACTATCAACGCTAGTTTAGGTTGCGGACGACGAGGCCCGCCCGAAGGGAACGCGATGAAGGCACACGACGGCATCTACCTCGACGGCGCCTGGCGCCCGGCAGCGGGACAGGAGGTGATCGAGGTCGTCAATCCGGTGGACGAGCAGGTGATCGGCCGGGTCCCGGCGGGCGACGCCGACGACGTCGACGCCGCCGTCCGGGCCGCCCGCGCCGCACTGCCCGCCTGGGCCGCGACCCCGCCCGCCGAACGCGCGGGCCGCCTGACCGCCCTGCGGGACGCCCTGGCGGCCCGCAAGGACGAGATCGCCGAGACGGTCACCGCCGAACTCGGCTCCCCGCTGCCCTTCTCCCAGGCCGTCCACGCGGCGCTGCCGATCGCGGTGGCGGGCTCCTACGCCGAGCTGGCGGCGACCCACTCCTTCGAGGAGAAGGTCGGCAACTCGATCGTCCACCACGAGCCGATCGGCGTGGTCGGCGCGATCACTCCCTGGAACTACCCGCTGCACCAGATCGTCGCCAAGGTCGCCCCGGCCCTCGCCGCGGGCTGCACGGTGGTCCTGAAGCCCGCCGAGGACACCCCGCTCACCGCCCAGCTCTTCGCCGAGGCGGTCCACGAGGCGGGCGTCCCGGCCGGGGTCTTCAACCTGGTCACCGGCCTCGGCCCGGTCGCCGGCCAGGCCCTGGCCGAACACCCCGGCGTCGACCTGGTGTCCTTCACCGGCTCCACGGCCGTGGGGCGGCGGATCGCGGCGACGGCGGGCGCGGCCGTCAAGAAGGTCGCCCTCGAACTCGGCGGCAAGTCCGCCAACGTCATCCTGCCCAGCGCCGACCTGGCCAAGGCGGTCAACGTCGGCGTCGCCAACGTGATGTCCAACTCCGGGCAGACATGCAGCGCCTGGACCCGGATGCTCGTCCACCGCGACCAGTACGAGGAGGCGATCGGACTCGCCGCCGCGGCGGCCGCCAAGTACGGCGACCGCATCGGCCCGGTCGTCAACGCCAAGCAGCGGGAGCGCGTGCGCGGGTACATCGAGAAGGGCGTCGCCGAGGGCGCGCGGCTGGTCGCGGGCGGGCCCGAATCCCCGCGCCGACAGGGCTACTTCGTCAGCCCCACGGTCTTCGGCGACGTCACCCCCGACATGACGATCGCCCAGGAGGAGATCTTCGGCCCGGTGCTGTCCGTGCTGCGCTACGAGGACGAGGAGGACGCCCTGCGGATCGCCAACGGCACGGTCTACGGGCTCGCGGGCGCCGTCTGGGCCGGCGACGAGGCGGAGGCGGTGGCCTTTGCCCGCCGCCTGGACACCGGCCAGGTCGACATCAACGGCGGCCGCTTCAACCCGCTGGCGCCCTTCGGCGGTTACAAGCAGTCGGGCGTCGGCCGCGAGCTCGGAACGCACGGCCTCGCCGAGTACCTCCAGACCAAGTCCCTCCAGTTCTAAGGGAGTCAACCGAACATGGCTGTCCGCGCCGCCGTACTCCCCGCCGTCGGAGCTCCGTTGGAGATCACCGAGATCGAACTCCCCGATCCGGGCCCCGGCCGGGTCCGGGTCCGGCTCGCCGCCGCCGGGGTCTGTCACTCCGACCTGTCCCTGTCCGACGGCACCATGCGCGTACCGGTACCCGCCGTCCTGGGCCACGAGGGCGCGGGCACGGTCGTCGCCGTCGGCGAGGGCGTCGAGCACCTGGCGCCCGGCGCCGACGTCATCCTCAACTGGGCGCCTTCCTGCGGAAGTTGTCACCCCTGCTCGCTCGGCGAGGTGTGGCTGTGCGTGAACGCCCTCAACGGAGCGGCGGAGGTGTACGCCCGTACCACGGACGGGACGGACCTCCACCCCGGGCTGAACGTGGCCGCCTTCGCCGAGGAGACGGTCGTCCCGGCCTCCTGCGTCCTCCCGCTGCCGGACGGCATCCCCCTCACCGACGCGGCCCTGCTCGGCTGCGCCGTGCTCACCGGGTACGGCGCCGTCCACCACTCCGCCCGGGTCCGCGCCGGCGAGACGGTCGCCGTCTTCGGCGTCGGCGGAGTCGGCCTGGCCACCCTCCAGGCGGCCCGGATCGCCGGCGCCTCGACGATCGTCGCCGTCGACGTCTCCCCCGAGAAGGAGGAGCTGGCACGGGCGGCGGGCGCCACGGAGTACGTGGTCGCCTCCGAGCGGACCGCCCGCGACATCCGCGCCCTCACCGGCAAGCAGGGGGTCGACGTGGCCGTGGAATGCGTGGGCCGCGCGGTCACCATCCGGACGGCCTGGGAGTCGACCCGGCGCGGTGGCCGCACCACGGTCGTCGGCATCGGCGGCAAGGACCAGCAGGTCACGTTCAACGCCCTGGAACTCTTCCACTGGGGCCGCACCCTCTCGGGCTGCGTCTACGGAAACTCCGACCCGGCGAAGGACCTCCCGGTCCTGGCCGACCACGTCCGGGCGGGCCGTCTGGACCTGAGCGCCCTGGTGACGGAACGCATCACCCTGGAGGACATCCCGGGAGCCTTCGACAACATGCTGGCAGGCAAGGGCGGACGGGCGCTGGTGGTGTTCTGAGGACGAGCCCACCGGGGCGGTCCGGGCCGCCCGGGGCCGACAACATGCAGCCGGGCAGCCGGTGCCCCGTCCCGGAAACCCCCGCTTCTCCGGCCCCGCCGCTCCGGCTCCGGCGGCTGCCGCTCCGGCCGCTCCCGCTCCGGCAGCTGCCGCTCCGGCCGCTTGCGGCTCCCGTTCGCGCGGCGTACGCGGCTTCGACGCGGGCGGGCAGCCGGGTAGCCGGGTAGCGGGGCAGCGCGGGCGTTCGGGGAGCGCGGGCGGCCGAGAGTTCGGGCAGCGCGGGCCGCCGAGCGCCCGTGGCGTTCCGACGGGGCCTCACCCGGGCGGTCTCAGCGTGCCCGGGGGCTGACCTCCCGGTCGGGCCCCGTCTCGGGAAGCCCCGCTTCTGCCGCCCCCGCTTCTCCCGCTCCGGCCCCCGCCGCTCCGGCCGCTTGCGGCTCCCGCTCGCGCGGCGTACGCGGCCTCGACCGCGACACCGCCACACCTGCCAGGCACAGCACTCCACCGGCGAGCGTGAGCATCCCCGGGACCTCGCCCAGCGCCAGCCACGACATCAGGACGACCAGCGCGGGCACCGCGTACGTGGTCGCCCCCATGCGGCTCGCGGTCGTCCGGGCCAGGGCGTACGCCCAGGTGGTGAAGGCGAGTGCGGTCGGGAAGACGCCCAGGTAGACCATGTTGAGCGTCGCGGAGACCGGCGCGTCGGCCGCCTCGTGGACCAGCTGACCCGCGAACGGCAGACACACCACCGCACCGATGACACACCCGAACGTCGTCACCTGCAGGGCGCTCGCCCGGCCCAGGGCCGGCTTCTGCGCGACGACCCCGCCCGCGTAACCGAAGGCCGCGAGCAGACACAGCACCACTCCGAGCACCGACGATCCGCCCTCGCCCGACATGGACAGTCCCACCGCGACCGCGCCCGCGAACGACACCGCCATCCCGGCCAGCAGCCGTGGCGGCATCACGTCCCCGAGCAGGCGCGCGCCGAGCAGGGCGATGAGGATCGGCCCGATGTTCACCACCAGCGCCGCCGTCCCCGCGTCCACCTGCTGCTCGCCCCAGTTGAGGACGACCATGTAGAAGCCGAACCACAGCACGCCCGACACGGCGATCCCGCGCCAGGCGGACCTCGGCGGCCACCCCGCACGTCGTACGGCGCAGATGACGCCCAGCACCAGGGCCCCGGAGGCCAGCCGCCCTAGGGCCAGCGCCCCCGGCGAGTACGCGTCGCCCGCACTGCGGATCGACACGAAGGCGGAGGCCCACAGGACGACGGTCACGGCTGCCGCACCGGCGGCGAGCAACTCGGTACGACGTTCGGTTCGCCGGGGGCTGTTCATCATGCTCCTCAGGCTAGGAGGGTGAGGGGATCGTAGGCTCGCGGTTTTCGGACGAGGGGCCGGGGCGTGCCACACGGAGGGGCCGCGCCGGGGGCTTGATCGGGCCCGGCGTGCGAGCCGGCCCCGGCAGCGGCCCCGGCAACGCCGAGGGTCCTGCTGTGCGCCCCCGCCGAGGGTCGGTGTGAGCCCCCGGCCGGGAGGTCGACGCGGGCTTCGTCCAGGGTCGGCGTGAGTCCCCGCCCAGGCTCGGCGTGAGCCCTCGCCGGGAGGTGCACGGGCCCCAACCGAGGCCTCGCGGTGGCGTCGTGCGGGTCAGCGCAGCGCTGCCGCCTCGATGTCCAGCAGTTCGGCCAGCGCCCGCTCGCCCGCCGCCGTCACCCTCACGGCACGCTCCGAGCCGATGCGCACGCACCACCCCGCGTCGAGGGCGTGCCGGCACAGGGCCGCGCCGGCCGCACCCGCCAGGTGGGGGCGGCGCTCGGTCCAGTCGAGGCAGGCACGGGCGAGCGGCCGGCGGGTCGCGAGGTCGAGCGCGATCCCACTGTCCTCGAACCACCGTAGCCCCGCCCCGGTCAGCGCGAACCCGGTCGCCCGCTCCTCGGCTGCCGGTGCCGTGCGTCCGCCCATGCCGAGCCTCTCCGACCGCGCCCGGAGCGCCTCCGCCCCCGCGCCGTCCGGCCGGGCCACACGTGCCCTCGCCCCCGCGTCTTCCGGACACGCCGGACGCGCTCCCGCCCCGGCTCCCGCGTCTTCCGTACGTGCGCTCGCTGCCGCTGCCGCTGCCGCTGCTGCTGCTGCCGCCGCCGTGCCGTCAGGCCGTACCGCGGGCGTCTCCGCGCGCTCTCCGGCGGTCCGTTCCTCCGGGCCGTTCGCCGGGCTCAGCAGCCCGCGGGCGGTGAGCGCGTCCGTGACGGTGATGCCGAGGCGGCCGGCGAGGTGGTCGTAGCAGGTGCGGCCCCGGGCCATCGCCGAGCCGGCGCTCGCGGCACGCAACGTGCGCGGCCGGCCGGCGGGATCCGGGGCGACCTGAGCGGCCAGGTCCTCCACGAGCTGGGCGATCCGGGTGCCGGCGAGCCGTACGTACCGGTGCCGCCCCTGTCGTTCCTCGGCGAGCAGACCGCCCGCCACCAGCTTGCCCAGATGCTCGCTCAGCGTCGACGCGGCCACGCCCGCGTGCCGGGCCAGCTCGCCTGCGGTCCACGCCCGCCCGTCGAGCAGCGCCAGCAGGCAGGCGGCCCGCGTCTCGTCGGCGACCAGCCCGGCGAGAGCGGCCAGCCCCGGCGCCCGTGCGTCCCTGTCGTTCCCGGTGTCCGTGATGCTCACGTGGTCCAGCATGCGCGACGGACGCTTCGGTGACCGCCGAACCGTGCTAGGGCAACTGCGCGAACTGCTGGGAGAGCCCGTCCAGCAAGGCCGTCAGACCGGTCTCGAACGCCCGCTCGTCGATCTTCTCCTGCTGCTCGGCGAGGAGGTGGGCCTGTCCGAGGTGCGGGTAGTCGGCGGGGTCGTAGGCGCTCACGTCGTCGACGAAGCCGCCGGCGAACGAGCCGAGCGCGGAGCCCATGACGAAGTACCGCATGAGCGCGCCGATGGAGGTGGCCTGCGCGGGCGGCCACCCGGCGCGGACCATCGCGCCGTACACCGCGTCGGCCAGCCGCAGCCCGGCCGGCCGACGTCCGGGTCCCTGGGCCAGCACCGGGACGATGTTCGGGTGGTCGCGCAGGGCGGCGCGGTACGAGACGGCCCAGTCGCGCAGCGCGGTCCGCCACTCCCGGCCGTCCTCGAACATCGACAGGTCGACCTGCGCGCTCACCGAGTCCGCGACGGCCTCCAGGATCTCGTCCTTCGTGCGGAAGTGGTTGTACAGCGAGGGCCCGCTGACCCCCAGTTCGGCGGCGAGCCGTCGGGTGGAGACGGCCGGCAGGCCCTCCGCGTCCACGAGCGTCCGTGCGGTCTCGACGATCCGGTCGGTGCTGAGGAGGGGCTTGCGCGGTCGGGCCATGGCGCACATAGTAGGGCTGCGCAGTGAAAACTAGCAGTGCTAATTTAATTGGCAATCGTGAAGCGGTCCTGAAGACCTTCCCCTGTGAGGTGATCTCGTGGTGAATCTGGCGCTCAGCGAGGAGCAGGAGGCCGTCCGGCGGCTCGCCAGGGACTTCGTGAACCGCGAGGTCGCCCCGCACGTCGTCGCCTGGGACCGTGCCGAGGACATCGACCGCTCCCTCGTGAAGAAGCTCGGCGAGGTCGGCTTCCTCGGCCTGACGATCGACGAGGAGTACGGCGGATCGGGCGGCGACCACCTCGCGTACTGCCTGGTCACCGAGGAGCTGGGCCGCGGGGACTCGTCCGTGCGCGGCATCGTGTCCGTCTCTCTCGGGCTGGTCGCGAAGACCGTCGCGGCCTGGGGGAGCGAGGAACAGAAGCGGCGCTGGCTGCCGGGGCTGACGTCCGGCGAGTACGTCGGCTGCTTCGGGCTCACCGAACCCGGCACCGGCTCGGACGCCGGCAACCTCGAGACCCGCGCGGTCCGCGACGGCGACTCCTACGTCATCAGCGGCACGAAGATGTTCATCACCAACGGGACCTGGGCCGACGTGGTCCTGCTCTTCGCCCGCTCGACGGACGCGCCGGGCCACAGGGGCGTCTCCGCGTTCCTCGTCCCCACCGACACCCCCGGCCTGAGCCGCCGAGCGATCCACGGCAAGCTCGGCCTGCGCGGCCAGGCGACCGCCGAACTGGTCCTGGACGACGTCCGGGTCCCCGCCTCCGCGATGCTGGCGCCCGAGGGCAAGGGCTTCTCCGTCGCGATGTCGGCGCTCGCCAAGGGCCGCATGTCGGTCGCGGCCGGCTGCGTCGGCATAGCGCAGGCCGCGCTGGACGCGGCGGTGCGGTACGCGGGCGAGCGCGAGCAGTTCGGCAGGAGCATCGCCCACCACCAACTCGTCCAGGAACTGATCAGCGACATCGCGGTCGACGTCGACGCGGCGCGGCTGCTGACCTGGCGGGTCGCCGACCTGATCGACCGGGGCCTGCCCTTCGCCACCGAGTCCTCCAAGGCCAAGCTCTTCGCCTCGGAGGCCGCCGTCCGCGCCGCCAACAACGCCCTCCAGGTCTTCGGCGGCTACGGCTACATCGACGAGTACCCGGCGGGCAAGCTCCTGCGCGACGCCCGCGTGATGACCCTCTACGAGGGCACCAGCCAGATCCAGAAGCTGCTCATCGGGCGGGCGCTGACGGGGGTCTCGGCGTTCTGAGAGGCAGCACCTGAGTACGCGTCTGAGTACGTGCGCGGATGTGGCGCGGACCACCTCCGCCGAAGCTTGTCCCCATGAGTGACACACCGGTCAAACAGCAGAGCACGGCGGCGTTCTACGGACAGGCCGTCGCCTCCTTCGGTATCGCCATCGCGGCCACCGCCATCGGCATCTACAACCTCCACACCGACGCCTGGGTGCGCGGCTTCCTGGCGATCGCCGTCCTGTATCTGGTGACCTCCGCCTTCACGCTGGCGAAGGTGATCCGCGACCGTCAGGAGGCCGGGCAGATAGTGAGCCGGGTGGACCAGGCCCGCCTGGAGAAGCTCCTCGCCGACCACGACCCCTTCGAGAAGATCTGAGCAGGCACTCTAAGCGGCCGCTCACCTTCGGCGGTATGGTGTAGCTCCTGTACCGAGAGGGGCGAACGAGCGATGAGTACGGCGGAGGAGACGGCCGGCGGCGAGATCGAGCCGTGGGAAGAGGTCACCCCTGACGCGGCCCGGCGACTGCTGGTCGCGGCCGTGGAGGCCTTCGCCGAGCGCGGCTACCACGCGACGACGACCCGTGACATCGCGGGCCGCGCGGGTATGAGCCCGGCCGCCCTCTACATCCACTACAAGACCAAGGAAGAGCTGCTGCACCGCATCAGCCGGATCGGCCACGACCGGGCGCTGGGCATCCTGCGCCAGGCGGCCGCCGGCGAGGGTGACGCCACCGGTCGCCTCGCGGACGCGGTGAGCTCCTTCGTCCGCTGGCACGCCGGACGGCGCACCACGGCCCGGGTCGTCCAGTACGAACTGGACGCGCTCGGCCCCGACGCCCGCGCCGAGATCCTCGATCTGCGCCGGCAGGTGGACGCCGAGGTCCGGGGGATCATCGAGGACGGCGTCGCGAGCGGCGAGTTCACCGTGCTGGACGTGCACGGCACGACGCTCGCCGTGCTGTCCCTCTGCATCGACGTGGCCCGCTGGTTCAACGTCGACGGCCCCCGCACACCCGAAGAGGTCGGCGCGCTGTACGCCGACCTCGTGCTGCGGATGGTGGGCGCGGCGAAGTAGCGCCCGAGGGTGACAGCGCCTGCGGGGAGCAGGGCTCACGGGCGGCAGCACCTGCGGAGAACAGGGCGCACGGGTGGCAGCGCCTGCGGAGACCAGGGCACACGGGTCGCGGCGCCTGCCGGCGGGCCCTGCTGCCGGTGACAGGGCTCTGCCGGCGGCTGGGGCTACAGGTAGTACCGGGACACCGACTCCGCCACGCATACGGGCTTGTCCCCGCCGTCGCGCTCCACGGTGAAGGCGACGGCGACCTGGACGCCGCCGGTGACGTCCTCGACGCCGGTGATCGTGGCGGTGGCGCGCAGCCGCGAGCCGACGGGCACCGGGGCGGGGAAACGGACCTTGTTCGTGCCGTAGTTGACGCCCATCTTCACGTTCTCGACCTTGATCAGCTGCGGCCCGAAGAGGGGCAGCAGGGAGAGCGTGAGGTAGCCGTGCGCGATGGTGGTGCCGAAGGGGCCGGCGGCGGCCTTCTCCGGGTCGACGTGGATCCACTGGTGGTCCCCGGTGGCCTCCGCGAAGAGGTCGATCCGCTTCTGGTCGACCTCCAGCCAGTCGGTGTACCCCAGCTGCTCGCCCACCGCCGCCTTCAGTTCGTCGGCGGACGTGAAGATCCTCGGCTCTGCCATGTCTGCGGCCCTCTCGCGTCACTCGCTGCCCATGTCACCATGCCATAGGTCTAAGCAACTGCTTAGCATGCTCGGACCGGGGGTCGATGTCAACGGATCCGGGGGTGAGGCGATGGGTAGGCTTCGAGGGGTGCCCCAGATTCCCGAGAAGATCCACGAGCTCACGGTCGGCCAGCTCGCCGCGCGCAGCGGCGCCGCCGTCTCCGCCCTGCACTTCTATGAGTCGAAGGGGCTGATCAGCAGCCGCCGCACGGCGGGCAATCAGCGCCGCTACCACCGTGACGCGCTGCGTCGCGTCGCCTTCGTCCGCGCGGCGCAACGCGTCGGCATCCCGTTGGCCACGATCCGGGATGCCCTCGCCGAACTCCCCGAGGAGCGCACCCCGACCCGGGAGGACTGGGCTCGTCTGTCGCAGGCATGGCGCACGGAGCTGGACGAACGCATCAAGCAGCTCAACCGTCTTCGCGACCACCTCACCGACTGCATCGGCTGTGGCTGCCTGTCCCTCGCCACCTGCGTCCTGTCCAACCCGGACGACGCGTTCGGCGAACGGGGCTCCGGCTCAAGGCTGTTGGTGGAGAGGCGGACACGGCAGAAGGCCGAGGCGGGACGGACCGCCGCGGTGGGAAGGGCCGCGGCGGGGCCGGCGGGGCGGGCGGGTGCGGACCTGAGCGCGCCCCGCGCGAGCGAGGCGGGCACGAGCGCGGGGGAACCTGCACCCGGCTGCTGCTGAGCGCCCCGGCCCCGATCCCACGCCGGACCAGGCCCCCGGGCCCCGGCCGCCAGGCGAGGCCGCGTACACCGCCCGCCGGGGCCCTTACCGCGACCTGTCCGTCATTCGTAGGGAGTTCCAGCGCGCCCCGACCGAGCCCCCGCCCACCGGAAGCTGGGCGGCCGCCCCGGTAGCCCGCCACGAGCGCGATGCCGCAGCCGATCAGCGAGTCCACCAGGCGGAGCGGCAGGAGCGCCGTGCCCTGGTGGGCGGGCGGCCCTCGGGTATCCCTGGTCTCACGGCCTTCCGAGCCCTCGGCCCCCGTCTCCGGGTTCCCGGGCCCCCGGGCTCCGAAGTCAGGCCCCTCGCGTACCCCGGTCACCCCGGTCCACCCGGGCGCCTGGTTCACCCGGCGCGTTCCCGCCCCCGTCCCCGGGTGGTCCCGCGCTCACTCGTACTCGGTTCCGCCCTTGCGGGTCAGGTATGCGCCGCTGACCGCCTTCGCGATCGCCCTGCCTCCCGTGACGGGGCTGTGCCGCTCGACGGCCGGCCGGATCACCACTCCCTCGCGCAGGTGCAGTCCGCGTCCGGACACCGTCTCGCGGCCGGTCGCGATCTCCAGGACCCGCTCGCTGTCGTACGGGCCTTCGAACAGGCGTGGAACAAGGGGCAGTTCGCCGTCCAGCAGATCCGCCGCGTCCAGCCAGCGCACCGTGCCGTCGATCTCGGCGGACACGTCGAACACCGCGTATCCGAGGGTCTCGCGTCGGCCGTCCGCGCCGTAGGTCAGATCCTGCACGCCCGCCCCGAACACCTCGCCGAAGACGCCTATCCGGCGCGCTCCCAGCCGCTCGGCGAGACGGGCCGCGGCCTCGGGTACGCCATGGCCGCGTACGGCTCGCCAGTACAGGTTGCCCGGATCCTCCTTCAGGGCGAGGGACTTGGCACCGAAGCCCTTGGAGGAGACGTACACCCGCTCCTCGTCCGCGACATACGTCAGCAGGCACGCCGAGCCGTGCAGTTTCTCGGTCAGGACCACCGGCTCGCCGGGTGCGAAGAGGTCGGGGTAGCGCTGGATGTTCTCGATGTCGACCCACGGCAGCAGATCCGGCGCAGCTTCGACGTCGCCGTTCATGGTCGGCGGGATCGGCGGCACCCACTTGACGATGCCCAGCCGCTCCGCGAAGTCGGTGCCCTCCGCCGCGGCCAGCGCCAGGTCGACGTCCGCCAGCGCCTTCGGCCGGCACACGATCCCCTGTGACAGCTCGCCCCGCAGCCGTACCGCCTTCACCCGGTCCGACCCGCTGCCCGCCAGCCGCCCGGTCAGCCCCAGTTCCTCGATCAGCCCGGTGGGAAGCACGGACTGCTCGGGGATGTACAGGGCGGCCTCGCCGGTGCGGTAGGCGCCCTTGGCGACGACGGCCCGGTACAGGCCGACCTGCGCCAGTTCGAGGGCGTCGGCGTCGGGGTGTTCGTGGACGGTCAGCACTTCGGCGGTGACGCGCAGCGTCGACATCAGGGGCTCCTTCAAGTCCTGGGCCGCATACCTCAGTTGGATTTCATCGCCCCCAACTCTCCCCGCTCGGAAAGGGGTGGAGCGAACCGAATAGCGGTTGGTAACGTCGTTCTCTTCGGCCGACGGTGACGCCGCCGCGCACGGAGTCCGGACGGGACCGACTCCCTTGTTCTCAACCGCCCTTGCCGCTGCCCTCGCCGACATCGACACGGTCTTCGACGGCTTCGCCGGCCCGGACGAGACGGGCTGCGGCTTCTGCCACGCGCCCGAGGAGGCCGCCTATGTGCGTACGCCGGACGTCCCGGTGCCCGTGGACGTGGTGCGGTACTACCTCTTCGAGGTGAGCGACCACTTCACCGACCACCCCGCCGCGATGCGGCGCCTGCTGCCGCAGGCCGCACGGGCGATGGCCGACGGCAGCCTGGGCGCGATCGGCCATTCGGCCATCGGGTGGAGCCGCGTGGACCGGCGCTCGTGGCCGGCCGGGCAGTCCGCCGCGTCGAGGCCTTCCTGATCGCCTGGTGGCAGGACGCCCTCACCACCCCCGAGCCGCCGTACGGCATCGACGACATCTTCGACACCTGCGTCACGGCAGCCAGAACCGTGACCCCGTTCCTGGACGGGTGGGTCCCGGGCCCGGTCGCCGACGCGCGGCCGGCCCACTGCGCCGACGTCTGGCTCTACGACCTGCTGTCCGACTCCTCCCCGTTCCCCTGGGGGTATGGACAGCGAGGACGCCGGCGTCGCGGAGCTGCGCACCTGGCCGGCGGGGCCCGGAGCCGTCCGGCTGCGCCATGGGGGAGCCCGGCCTGGCCGTCCGCTCGGAACTCCTCGCGCTGCCGGAGGACGAGCGCTGGGCTCACCCGTACTGGGCCGGAGCCGAGGCCGCCGACCGAGCGTTGGGCGAAGCCCGTTACGCGTCCCGGCAGGGTCGGCGTGTGCGCGACGGACGCGGAGATCCCCGGGCGAAGGAAACCGAGACCGGCGGAGGGCGGCTGGAATCACGCCGGACCGGCAGAATCGGGGGTGCGGCATCCCCGGCGCACCCCCGCCGTGTTCACAGGCCGGCCACGGGCCGGCCTTGGGCAGAGCTCAGGCCGGTGTCAGGCCGACACCAGCAGTCGTCCGCCCCTGGCGTACGCCAGGACCTCGGGAGTGAGTACGGGGCGCGGTACGAGAATTCCGCAGTCCGCACAGACCGGACCCGCCGACGGTTCGTGATCCAGGTCGTACCTCCAGGGCAGCCGCTCGCCGCCGCACACCGGGCAGCCGGAGCCCGGCGCGCGCTCCAGCGCGGCGATCAACCTGCGCAGGACCTCCGCCAGCGGCTCACGGGGGTGCAGCCGCGGGTCGTCGCACCAGGCGACGCCGAAACCGCCCCAGGTCAGCCGGTGCCAGTCGTCCACGGTGCCGGGCCTGCGCAGCCCGTCGTGCTTCTCCTTCTTGCGACGCTCGGCGAACTCGACCTCATAGGCCAGCCACACCGCCCGCGCCTCCTCCAGCTCGTCCAACGCGGCCACGAGCCGCGCCGGATCGGGGGAGCGGTCCTCCGGGCCGAACCCGGCCCGGGAGGAAAGATGGTCCCAGGTCGCCCTGTGGCCGTAGGGAGCGAACCGCTCAAGGCACTTGCGCAGCGAGTACCGCCGCAGCGCCAGATCGCAACGCGGGTCTCGCACCTGTCTCGCCAGACTCCGGAAACCGGCCATCGCCTTGCACCTCCGTCACATCTGTACCTGTACTTCGGTCACTTCGGCGTCGTCGTACGGACGTCGTCGAATAGACGTATCGACATGCGATTCGGCTCCATCCGATCTCCGATGACCTCCACCTGCCGAAAACTTGACGCATGTTCATCTTCAATCCCGGGGATACCGGCGGTAACCTTCCGGCCACCCCCGTCGCTAGGAGCAGCCGATGCCTCGGCGAACCCCACGCAGCACTCTCGACAGACTGAGAACTCCCGGCAGATTCCCCGGGTTCCTGAAGACCGCCTCCGTATGCGCCCTGATCGCCGGTCTTTTGTCGCCGATTACCCAAGTGGCGGCAGCCGCCGAGGTCACGGCCGCGAACGACTACTGCGGCGGCCAGTGCTCCGACATCCTGCCGCCCGGCGAGAACGGCAACGCCACCCTGGCGCAGATCCTCCTCAACCAGGCCTTCGGCACCCAGCCCGAGCACGCCGAGGACCAGCTCGGTCCCTACGCCAACCTGGCCAAGGGCTACCCCACGCTCACCAACGCCACGATCAACACGTTCTTCAACGACGCGTCGTTCGGTGTCGCCTCCGATCAAGTCGCCTCCACCCTGAGCCCCGCGGGCCGCAGCGACGTGACGATCGTCCGCGACAAGAAGACGGGCGTGCCGCACATCACCGGTACCACCAGATACGGCACCGAGTTCGGCGCCGGGTACGCGGCGGCCCAGGACCGGCTGTGGCTCATGGACGTCTTCCGGCACGTCGGCCGCGGCCAGCTCACCGCCTTCGCGGGCGGCGACCCCTCCAACCAGGGTCTCGAGCAGCAGTTCTGGCGCAACGCTCCGTACACCGAGGCAGACCTCCAGGCCCAGATCGACAACGCCGTCGCCACGAACGGCACCCGCGGCCAGCAGGCGCTCGCCGACGCCAACGCCTACCTCGCCGGCATCAACGCCTACATCGACGCCTCCGACAGCGGCCGCTACTTCCCCGGTGAATACGTGCTGACCGGCCACAAGGACTCAGTCACCAACGCCGGCACCATCGACCGCTTCAAGATCACCGACCTGGTGGCGCTGGCCTCGGTCATCGGCGCGCTCTTCGGCTCGGGCGGTGGCGGCGAGGTCAACAACGCGGTGTCGCTGCTCGCCGCGCAGGAGAAGTACGGCGTGCAGCAGGGCACTCAGGTCTGGGAGGCGTTCCGCGAGCGCAACGACCCCGAGGCCGTCCTCACCGTCCACAACGGCCAGAGCTTCCCCTACGCCGCCAAGCCGGCGACCCCGCAGGGCGAGGCGCTGCCCGACACCGGCTCGGTGACCGCGCAGCCGCTGGTCTACGACGCCACGGGCACCGGGGGTGACGCCACGGCCTCCGCCACCTCCGCGACGGCGACCGCGACCGCCCTCAGCTCGGCCAGGCGAGGCATGTCCAACGCCCTCGTCGTCAGCGGCCAGGCCACCGCGAGCGGACACCCGATCGCCGTCTTCGGCCCGCAGACCGGCTACTTCGCCCCGCAGTTGCTCATGCTCCAGGAGATCCAGGGCCCGGGCATCAGCGCCCGCGGCGCCTCCTTCGCGGGCCTGAGCATGTACGTCGAACTCGGCCGCGGCCAGGACTACGCGTGGAGCGCCACGACCTCCGGCCAGGACATCATCGACAGCTACGCGGTCGAACTCTGCCAGGACGACTACCACTACCTGTACCACGGCACCTGCACGGCCATGGACGTGGTGGAGCAGAAGAACGCCTGGAAGCCGACCACCGCCGACGGGACGGCCGCCGGTTCGTACACCATGCGCGTGTACCGCACCAAGTACGGTCCCGTGGAGTACCGGGCGACCGTGGGCGGCAAGAAGGTCGCCTACACGACCCTGCGCTCGTCCTACATGCACGAGGCCGACTCGATCATCGGCTTCCAGATGCTGAACGACCCGGACTACGTCAAGAGCCCGCAGACCTTCCAGAGCGCGGTGCAGCACATCAACTACACCTTCAACTGGTTCTACGCCGACTCCACGCACACCGCGTACTACAACAGCGGCGACAACCCGGTACGGGCGAGCGGCGTCGACGCCGAGTTCCCGGTGTGGGCACAGGCGGCGTACGAGTGGAAGAACTGGGTCCCGGCCACCAACACGGCCGATTACACCCCGGCCTCGGCGCATCCCAACTCCATCGACCAGGACTACTACATCTCCTGGAACAACAAGCAGGCCAAGGACTACTCGACGGCTTCCTGGGGCGACGGGTCCGTGCACCGCGGCAACCTGCTGGAGGACCGGGTGAAGAAGCTGGTCGCGGCCGGTGGCGTCACGCGCGCGTCCCTGACGAAGGCGATGGCGGACGCGGCGCTCGCGGACCTGCGCGCCGAGGACGTCCTGCCCGACCTGCTGAAGGTGGTCAACAGCTCCACGGTCACCGACTCCACGGCCGCGGCCGCGGTGACCAAGCTCCAGGCCTGGCTGACGGCGGGCGGCAAGCGGACGGAGACGACGGCCGGTTCGAAGACGTACGCCGACGCCGACGCGATCCGCATCCTGGACGCCTGGTGGCCGCTGCTGGTGAAGGCCGAGTTCGAACCCGGCCTCGGCACCGGCCTGTACACGGCGCTGACCGCGAACCTGCCGATCGACGAGACCCCGTCGGCCGCCCACGGTCCGACCGGGGCACACGCCGGCAGCTCCTTCCAGTACGGCTGGTGGAGCTATGTCGACAAGGACATCCGGGCCGTGCTCGGCGAGACGGTGCAGGGCGGGCTGACGCAGAAGTACTGCGGCGGCGGCACGCTCACGGGCTGCCGGGACATCCTCATCAGCACCCTGAAGGAGGCGGCGGGCAGGACCGCGGCCCAGGTCTACCCGGGCGACACCCTGTGCGCGGCGGGCAACCAGTGGTGCGCCGACTCGATCGTCCAGCGCACCCTGGGCGGCATCAAGCACGGCAACATCGGCTGGCAGAACCGGCCCACCTTCCAGCAGGTGGTCGAGTTCACGTCACACCGGTAGTTCCCACGACGGCGGGTCGCGTCCTAACGGATCCGGCCCGCCGCCAGCACCAGCCGCGCCAGCTCGGGGTGCACGATGTCACTGTGCGCCCCGGCCGGCGCCCCGCCGCGCCTGACCACCGCCGCCGCGTCGACGTTCACGCACCCCGACTTCGGCAGCGGCCCGGACAGCGCGTCGGCGAGCACGCACGCGTGCGTGCCCTGCACGGCCTGCACCCCGTCGTGCCCCATGGCACCCCACTTGACGCCCAGCACCTCCCCGACGAGCCCCTGAGCATCGCCCGCCATCCGCGAGGCCAGCGGGTACATCGTGCTCAGCGCCTGGTCGAACCGCGAGTAGCAGCACACCAGAGGGCCGTCGATCCGGTTCTGCCGGCCCCGGAGGACTCCTTGCGGGGCGAACGCGTAGTGCGAGAAGGCCCCTTGGAGCAGCGTCACCGACTTCACCGTGCGCACCCCCTCCGGCAGCCCGCGCAGCGCGAACGACACCAGTCGCCCGCCGAAGCTGTGCCCCACCAGATGCACCCGAACGGCCGGCGCCACCGCCGCCAACCGCCCCACGAGCGGGCCGAGTCCACGCTCACCCACCGTCCCGGCGCGCCGCTTCATCGCGTAGTACGTCGCCTGCCGCAGTAACTCGTGCGCCCCGTCCCACGGGTTGGGCAGCGCGAACTCCGGGGCCGACGATGCGGATACCAGGCCGGCCAGAGCCCGTCCGAACTCCTCGCAGGCCACCGTCGTCGAGCAGGCGAACATCTCCGGCTCGTCCTGCGGCGCCCCCTCCGTCAGCGTGTCCGCCGCGCACAGTGCCTGCGGTCCCGTCGGCGCCACGTCCACCAGGAGCCGCACCAGCCGCCCGAACTCCTCCAGTTCGGATTCCTCGGCCGGCCGCCGTTCCAGCAGCCGCGCGATCCGGTCGACCACATCGGCCCGGCCCGGGAACGTCTCCAGGAGCGCGCGACGGGTGTCCCCGTCCAGCGCCGGGCGCCGGATCTCCGCGGCCGCCGCGGAGCGGGGGAAGTCGGGGATCGGCTCGTCGGAGAAGCGCATCGACGGCCACACCACGCCCACGTACCCGATGCTCGCCGCCGGGGCGAGTGCGGGGATCGGTGCGAAGAAGCGGCTATAGAGGCGGGTCGCGCCGGAGCGGTCGCTGTTCCAGCCGTGCGAGAAGACGATCAGGTCACGGACCCCGCGCCGGCCCACCTCGGCCAGCAGCCGGTCCCGGCGTGCGCCGTCGACGTCCCCGTCGGCGTCGAAGGTCAGCTCCCAGTAGGGCGTCACGCTCATCGCCGGATCCGCCATCACAGGCCCCCTCGTCCACCCGCAGGGATGCGCCCAGCGCGGGCATCGTCCTGCGAACTCGGGCAATTGGCCATACGTCACGGCTCATCCGTACAAGATGGAATCCTGTGACGGCAGACGCCGCCCTCGGCGATCCCGGGGTAACCCTTCCATCGCAACATACCGACTGGTTAGTCTGGTGGCAGAGCCGATTCGTGCCGCAGTCGCGTCGAAGGAGACCGATGGTGGAAGCCGTGCAGGATGCCGGAGTGGTCGTGACCGGAGCGGGGGGAGGTATCGGAGCCGCGCTGGCCCGCCGCTTCGCCGCCGAGGGAGCCCGGGTCGTCGTCAACGACCTGGACGCGGACCGGGCGCGGTCCGTCGCCGAGGAGATCGGCGGGATCGCGGTCCCCGGCGACGCCTCCACGATCGTCGAGCAGGCCCGGGAGGCGCTCGGCGGCACCGTCGACGTGTACTGCGCCAACGCCGGGGTCGCCTCGGGCGGCTCGGAGTCCGCCGAGGAGGCCGTCTGGGCGCTCGCCTGGGACGTCAACGTCATGGCCCATGTCCGGGCGGCCCACGCGCTGCTCCCGGACTGGCTGGAGCGCGGGCAGGGCCGGTTCGTCTCGACCGTCTCCGCCGCCGGGCTGCTCACCATGATCGGCGCCGCTCCCTACAGCGTCACCAAGCACGGCGCGTACGCCTTCGCCGAGTGGCTGTCGCTGACCTACCGCCACCGGGGCGTCAAGGTGCACGCCATCTGTCCCCAGGGCGTCCGCACCGACATGCTGGACGCCACCGGCAGCGCGGGCGACCTGGTGCTCAAGCCGACCGCGATCGAGCCGCAGGACGTGGCGGACGCCCTGTTCAAGGGCATGGCGGAGGACCGTTTCCTGATCCTGCCGCATCCCGAGGTCGCCGCGTACTACCAGCTGCGGGCCGGTGATCCCGACCGCTGGCTGACCAACATGAACCACCTCCAGCAGAAGTGGGAGACCGCCGAATGACCACGTCCGCCTCCCGTTACGCGGCCAGGCCCTGGGTGGCCCTCCTCGACGAGGCCCAGCGCGCGCCGATCGACCCCGCGGACTCCCTCGTGGACGCCTTCCGCAGGTCCGCCGCCGAGGCGCCGGACCGCCCCTGCCTCGCCTACTTCGACGGGCGGCTCAGCTACCGCGAGGTGGACGAGCTCAGCGACTCCGTGGCCGGTCACCTCGCCGCCCGCGGCCTGGAGCCCGGTGACCGGGTGGCCGTCCTGCTGCAGAACTCCCCGCTCTTCGTCCTCGCCCTGCTCGGCGCCTGGAAGGCGGGCGCGACGGTCGTCCCCGTCAACCCGATGTACAAGTCGGGGGAGGTCGCCCATGTGCTGCGGGACGGCGAGGTGGCCGCACTCATCTGCTCCGACCGGGCCTGGGAGTCGTATCTGCGGCAGACGGCCGCCGACTCGCCGGTACGGATCGTGCTGACCGGCTGCGAGCTGGACTTCCAGACGCGCGGTGACGCGCGCGTGCTCACCTTCGAACGCCTCCCGCGACCGTCCGACACCGACGACCTCACCGCCGTCGCCCGCGCCGGCCACAAGGCGCCGCAGGGCCGCCGCCTCGCCCCCGCCGACGTCGCCCTGATCAGCTACACCTCGGGCACCAGCGGGGCCCCCAAGGGCGCCACCAACACACACGGCAACATCATGTTCAACGCCGAGCGGCAGCGCACCGGGCTGCGTCTGCCCGAGGCGCCCGTCTACTACGCGCTCGCGCCGCTGTTCCACATCACCGGCATGGTCTGCCAGCTCGGCGCCTGTCTGAACAGCGCGGGCACGCTCGTGCTGACGTACCGCTTCGAGGCGGGCGTCGTGCTGGAGGCGTTCGCCGAGCACAAGCCGCACTACACGGTGGGGCCGTCCACCGCCTTCATGGCGCTGGCCGCCCATCCCGACGTCACGCGGGACCACTTCGCGTCCTTCGTGAACATCTCCTCCGGCGGCGCGCCGGTGCCGCCGGCGCTGGTGGAGAAGTTCCGGGCGGGCTTCGGACCGTACATCCGCAACGGCTACGGGCTCACCGAGTGCACCGCGCCCTGCGCCTCCGTCCCGCCCCAGCTGGAGGCGCCCGTCGACCCGGCCTCCGGGACCCTCGCCGTCGGCGTGCCGGGGCCCGACACGGTCGTGCGCATCGTCGACGACCAGGGCGCGGAGGTGCCCTTCGGCGAGCAGGGCGAGATCGTCGTGCGGGGTCCGCAGGTGGTCCCCGGGTACTGGCGCCGGCCCGAGGCCACCGCCGAGACCTTCCCCGGCGGCGAGCTGCGCACCGGCGACATCGGGTTCATGGACGAACAGGGCTGGCTGTACGTCGTCGACCGCAAGAAGGACATGATCAACGCGTCCGGCTTCAAGGTGTGGCCGCGCGAGGTGGAGGACGTGCTGTACACCCACCCGGCGGTGCGCGAGGCCGCCGTGGTGGGGGTGCCGGACGGCTATCGCGGGGAGACCGTCAAGGCGTACATCAGCCTGCGTCCCGGCGCCGACACGGATGCCGATACGCTCGCGGCCTACTGCAAGGACAGGCTGGCGGCGTACAAGTATCCGCGCCAGGTGGAGATCCTGCCCGACCTGCCCAAGACGGCGAGTGGGAAGATCCTCCGGCGGGAGCTGCGTTCCCGCCCGCACGACGCGCGGTAGCACGACGGCCGGCGGCAAGTCGGTTCAGCAGCAAGTCAGCGGCACGACAGCCGGTGAGGATCGCCGATAAGGCATCGAGGAAGGCAGGTGGCGGCAGTGCCCAGGACGACGGACGGTGACGGGACACCCGTGCCGCAGCGGCTGCTGGCCGCCGCCACCCGGCTCTTCGCCGAGCGGGGATACGACCGCACCTCGGTGCAGGAGATCGTCGAGGCGGCAGGCGTCACCAAGGGGGCGCTGTACCACTACTTCGGCTCCAAGGACGACCTCCTGCACGAGGTGTACGCGCGCGTGCTGCGCGTTCAGCAGGAACGGCTGGACGCCTTCGCCAACGCCGACGAGCCGATCGAGACGCGGTTGCGGGGCGCGGCGGCGGACGTCGTCGTCACGACGATCGAGAACCTCGACGACGCGATGATCTTCTTCCGCTCGATGCACCACCTGAGCCCCGAGAAGAACAAGCAGGTGCGCGCCGAGCGCCGGCGCTACCACGAACGCTTCCGCGCTCTCGTCGAGGAGGGCCAGCGGACCGGCGTCTTCTCCACGGCGACCCCGGCCGACCTGGTCGTCGACTACCACTTCGGGTCCGTCCACCACCTTTCGACCTGGTACCGGCCGGACGGGTCGATGGGGCCGAAGGAGGTCGCCGATCACCTGGCCGACCTGCTGCTGCGGGCCCTGCGGCCCTGAGGTCCCGAGGCCCCGAACGAGCCGACGGGTAAGGGGCGGTCGCCATGGCGACCGCCCCTTACCGCGTGTCCTACAGGTACTTCTTCAGCTCCCGTCGCGCCAGCGACCGCTGGTGCACCTCGTCCGGACCGTCGGCGATCATCAACGTGCGCGCCCCGGCGTACAGCTCCGCCAGCGGGAAGTCCTGGCTGACGCCGCCCGCGCCGTGCAGCTGGATCGCCCGGTCGAGGATGTCGACGACCGCGCGGGGCGTCGCGATCTTGATGGCCTGGATCTCCGTGTGGGCGCCCCGGTTGCCGACGGTGTCCATCATCCAGGCGGTCTTCAGGACCAGCAGCCGCAGCTGCTCGACCGTCACGCGCGCGTCCGCGATCCAGTTGTGGACCACACCCTGCTGGGCCAGCGCCTTGCCGAAGGCGTCACGGGAGACGGCCCGTCGGCACATCAGCTCGATCGCCCGCTCCGCCATGCCGATCAGTCGCATGCAGTGGTGGATGCGGCCCGGGCCGAGCCGGGCCTGGGCGATGGCGAAGCCGCCGCCCTCCTCGCCGATCAGGTTCGTCACCGGCACCCGCGCCCCGTCGAAGACCACCTCGGCATGACCGCCGTGGGAGTGGTCCTCGTAGCCGAAGACCTTCATGGCCCGCCTGACCGTGACACCGGGTGTGTCGCGCGGGACGAGCACCATGGACTGCTGACGGCGCGGGTCGGCGCCGTCCGGGTCCGTCTTGCCCATCACGATGAAGATCTTGCAGTCGGGGTTCATCGCCCCGGAGATGTACCACTTGCGGCCCGTGACGACGTAGTCGGCGCCGTCCCGCCGGATGAGCGTGGTGATGTTGGTGGCGTCGGAGGAGGCCACCTCCGGCTCCGTCATCGCGAACGCCGAGCGGATCTCGCCCGCCAGCAGCGGCTCCAGCCACTGCTTCTTGTGCTGCTCGTCGCCGAACTGGGCGAGCACCTCCATGTTCCCGGTGTCCGGGGCGGCGCAGTTCAGGGCCGTCGGCGCCAGCTGCGGGGAGCGGCCGGTGATCTCGGCCAGCGGCGCGTACTGGAGGTTCGTGAGGCCGGCGCCGTGCTCGGCGTCGGGAAGGAACAGGTTCCACAGGCCCTGCCTGCGCGCCTCCGCCTTCAGCTCCTCGACCACGGCCGCGGTGTCCCACGGCGAGGCGAGCAGCGCGCGCTGCTCCTCGGCGACGGGCTCGGCCGGGTACACGTACTCGTCCATGAAGGCGAGCAGCCTGGCGCGGAGTTCCTCGGTGCGTGCGTCGAACGCGAAGTCCATGCCGGTCAGCCTTCCTGGAGAGTGGTCAGTCCGTGCTCGATGAAGACGGGGACGAGCTCCCCGATGCGGTCGAAACCGCGCCCGACCGTCTGGCCCAGCGTGTACCGGTAGTGGATGCCCTCCAGGATCACGGCGAGCTTGAACCAGGCGAACGCCGTGTACCAGGAGACCGCCGAGACGTCGCGCCCCGAGCGGGTCGCGTACCGCTCGATCAGCTCGGCCGGCGACGGGTGGCCGGGGGCCGAGGCGGTCGTCGAGATGGGCGAGTTCGGCAGTTCCAGCGGAACGCTGTACATCACCAGCAGGCCCAGGTCGGTCAGCGGGTCGCCGAGCGTCGACATCTCCCAGTCGAGGATCGCCAGGATCGTGTCGTCGGCCCCGATCAGGACGTTGTCGAGCCGGTAGTCGCCGTGCACGACCGCCGGGGCGGGGGAGTGCGGCAGCCCCCGGCCGAGCGCCGCGTGCAACTCGTCGATCCCGGCCAGCTCCCGGCTGCGGGAGGCGTCCAGCTGCTTGCCCCAGCGGCGCAGCTGCCGGTCCAGGAAACCCTCGGGCCGGCCGAAGTCGGCCAGACCCACCGCCGCCGGGTCCACCGCGTGCAGTTCCACCAGCGTGTCCGCCAGCGACAGCACCGCGTCCCGGGTGCGCCGCTCCCCGAGCGGGGCGAGTTCACCGGCGGTGCGGTAGGGCGTGCCCTCGACGAACTCCATGACGTAGAAGGGCGCCCCGAGCACGTCCTCGTCCTCGCACAGCAGCACCGGGCGCGGCACCGGCACGCTCGTCGGGTACAGGGCGCTGATCACCCGGTGCTCGCGCCGCATGTCGTGGGCGGTGGCCAGTACATGCCCGAGCGGAGGCCGCCGCACGACCCACTTGGCCGCGCCGTCGGAGACCGCGTAGGTCAGGTTCGACCGTCCGCCCTCGATCAGCCGGCCGGTGAGAGGGCCGTCGACCAGACCGGGGCGCTCCCGCTCCAGCAGGGCGCGCAGCCGGTCGAGGTCGAGTCCGGGCGGGTGATCGGGGCTCATGCGTCGCTCCTGTGGACGGGACGGTGAATCAGCACGTGCACCATGATGCCGACCGGTCGGTATGCCGTCCAGTGGGTGCGCCCAACGTGATCGGGGCCACGATAGGGCGACGGCTCCCCGGGCAGAACCCGGGGAGCCGTGTCGGGGCGGTTTCCCGCCACCCCGCGCGTCGCCTTTCGGACGGTCGGAGGCCGTCCTCGGGCGCTCGGAGGTCGTGCTCCGAGCGGTCGGTGGTCGCCTTCCGAAGGCCGGTGGTCGTTTCCCGGACGGCTCAGTGGTCGTCCCAGTGACCCTCGTGCTCGGCGTGCCGGTGGCCGTCGTGCAGGTAGTCCATGTGGTCGCCGTGCCGCACGCGCGTGTGTCCGCAGTCCTCGCCGTGATGGTGCTCGTGCCCGCTGTGGGCCACGTGCCCGCCCGGCTCGCACTCGTCCCAGTGGCCGCTGTGCTCGCGGTGCAGATGTCCGTCGTGGGCGTAGTCGACATGGTCGCCGTGGCTCACCCGGGTGTGCCCGCAGTCAGGGCCGTGCGTGTGGGTGTGGGCGGAGTGTTCGGCGTGGTGGGTGGTCATGGGGTGCTCACCTTCGAAGCTGCGCGTGATGACGTCGGACAGGCTGCCACGCGAACTGCGCGTATCGGGTCATTCCGCTTGCGTGGCGTTCGGGTACCCCGGAGGGTCGAACCCATGAAGGCCATCAGCTACTCACGCTACGGCGGCCCCGAGACGCTCGTGTACGGGGACGTCCGCGAGCCCAGGATCGGCCCCGACTCGGTGCTGGTGAAGGTCCGGGCAGCGGCCGTGAACCCCGTCGACTGGAAGGCCCGGGAGGGCCACCTGGACCCCATCCTCGAGGCCGTCTTCCCCGTGATTCCCGGGTGGGACGTCTCCGGGGTCGTCGTACAGCTCGGGGTCGGGGTGTCCCCCGCGGAGTACGCGGTCGGCGACGAGGTCATCGGATACGTCCGCGAGGACTTCCTTTCCCGCGGCACGTTCGCCGAGTACGTCGCCGCCCCGGTGCGCACCCTCGCCCGCAAGCCCCGCAACCTCACCTGGGAGGAGGCCGCGGGCCTTCCGCTGACCGGGCTCACCGCCTACCAGGTGCTGACCGGGGACCTCCAGGTGAAGCGTGGCGAGACCGTCCTCGTGCACGCGGCCGCGGGCGGCGTCGGCTCCATCGCCGTACAGCTCGCCCGCCATCTGGGCGCCCGGGTGATCGGCACGGCGAGCGAGGCCAACCACGACTTCGTGCGCTCGCTGGGCGGCGAGCCCGTGACCTACGGCGAGGGGCTGTCCGAACGGGTCCGCGGGCTGGCCCCCGAGGGCGTGGACGCGGTTTTCGACACGGTCGGCGGCGACACCCTGAAGGTCTCCGCCAACCTGCTGGCCCCGGAGGGACGCCTGGTGTCGATCGCCGACGGGGACGTCGTCGGGTACGGCGGCCGGTACTACTGGGTCCGGCCCGACGCCGAGGACCTCACCCGGTTGTCGGAACTCGCCGAGCAGGGCGTGGTGTCCGTGCACGTCTCCGAGACGTTCCCGCTCGAGCGCGCGGCGGACGCCCACCGGCTGAACGAGCGGGGCAGCACCCGGGGCAAGATCGTGGTGACGGTGGACTGGACGGACGAGAGCCCGGAGGACGGGGAGCGGTGAGGCGCGGGCGGCCCGGAACGAGGTCCTGGGCCGCGAGCGGGGAGCGGTGGGACGAGCGATGCCCCGGACGAGGTCCTAGACCACCAGGGCCGCGGCGCACACCGCCGTCGCCACCGCGCACGCGACGGCCGCCGTGGCGTGCCGCGGGGCGAGGGCCGCCGGTCTCCCCCTGGCGGACAGGGCATGGATCCGTCGGTGGGCGAGCAGCAGGAAGGCCAGCCACAGGCCGCAGCACAGGGCGCAGGCGAAGATCCCGAACGCCGACACCCCGCCGTGCAACGCCGCCCTCACGGCGAGCACGGCAGCCACCGTGCTCGCCAGCGTCGTACGCCGCCAGGCGAGCCGGGTCCGCTCGGGCTGAAGGCCGGGGTCGCGCTCGGGCCGGGGACCGGGGTCGCGCTCGGGGTCGCGCTCGGGCCGAGGGCCGGGGTCGCGTCCCCGCCGGGCCTCGTCGCTCATCCCGCCCACCCCGCCAGCACCACGACGACCATCGCCACGGCCACCAGCGCGACCAGCACGCCGAGCAGCGCGGGGAAGCGGGACGCCGGCAGGTCCTCGCCCCGGCGCATCGCCCGCTCGCAGCGCATCCAGTGGTTCACCGCGCGCAAGGAGCACAGCACGCCCGCCGCCAGCAGCGCGAGCGCCAGCCCGACCCGCCAGCCCCAGCGCAGGTCCGGCAGGAACTGGTCCACCGCGAAACCCCCGCCGATCAGCGCGAGCGCGGTGCGCAGCCAGGCCAGGAACGTACGCTCGTTCGCCAGCGAGAACCGGTAGTCGGGGGTGTTGCCCTCCTCCCTGGCCTGCTCGGGAGCGAACCACAACCGGACGTTCTGTACGAACTCGATCACCTGAGGACCCTACCCGGCGCCCGTCACCCGGTCGGGTCCCGGCGAGCGGCGGAGCGATTCCCGTCCTGTTCGCCGTCCAGCCCTCCGGCCCGCTCGCCTTTTCCCGCCGCTCACGTTCAGCCTGCGGCCCGGTGCTTCCTGAGCCGCTCGTACGCCGCCAGCCCGTCCGGTACCCACTCCCAGACGGACAGCCGCCGTTCGATCTCCTCCTCGGGGAGGAAGTCGTGCCAGGCGACCTCCTCCACCTGCGGGTCCACCGGCTGATCGCAGCGGACCTCGTAGACGGCCGACCACCAGCTCCCGGCGGCGCCGCCGTCGTAGAGGAACTTGAAGAGGAACTCCGGGCGGGGCAGGCCGCTCACGCCCAGCTCCTCCTCGGCCTCGCGCAGGGCGGCGTCGTCGTAGGCCTCGCCCGCGCCGACGACCCCGCCGACGAACATGTCGTACAGCGAGGGGAACACCAGCTTGGTGTGGGTCCGGCGGTGGACGAAGATCCGGCCCTCGGCGTCCCTGGCCCGGACGAAGACACAGCGATGGCGCAGGCCCTCGGCGTAGGCCCGGCCACGGGGGAACTGTCCGACGACCACGTCGTTCTCGTCGACGATGTCGAGGATCTCGTCAGCAGCGCTCATGGGCCCATCCAAGCAGGCCCGCCGAAGGCGCCGACGGCTACGGCCCAGCACAGCCACAGCCACAGCCCAGCCGCGTGACGGTTACTGGGACTGGAGGTTCGGGACCTGTTCCCGGGGCGCCGCGCCCCGCGGCATCGCCGGGTGCAGTCCGAGGAGCACGATGCCCGCGACGATCGCCGCGAGCCCCGCCGCCTCCCAGGCCAGCGCGCCGGTGTCGGTGTGCAGCCGGTCGCCGAGGAAGCCGACCCCGCAGATGATCCCGGCGAGAGGCTGCGCCGCGGTGAGCGCGGGCAGCGACATGCGCAGCGGCGCGGTCTCGAAGGCGCTCTGGACCAGCACGAGGCCGGTCACGCCGAGCGCGAGCACCGCGTACGGTTGCCAGCCGGCCAGCAGCTCGCCGAGGCCGCCCGCGCCGAAACGCTGCCCGCTGACCCTGGTCAGCGCGTCCTGGACGCCGTACAGCAGACCGGCCGCGAGGGACAGCAGCACCGGGCCGGAGCTCAGCCGGGAGCGCTTGGCGTAGGTGGTGAGCAGCAGGGCCAGCCCGATCATCACGCCGATGATCAGCCAGTGCCGCAGCGGATCCGTGACCGCGCTGCCGCCGCGCGGCTCGCCCGCCACGATGAAGGTGGTCACCCCGCCCGCGAGCAGGGCCAGGCCCGCCCAGCCCTGCCGGCCGAGCGACTGCTTCGTCTGGTGGCGGGACAGCGCGAGGGCGAAGAGCAGGTTGGTCGCGAGCAGCGGCTCCACCAGGGAGATCTCGCCCTGGCCGAGCGCGACCGCGCCCAGAGCCATGCCGGCCACCATGAGGCCGATGCCGCCCAGCCAGCGCGGCACCTTCATGAGGTCGAGCAGCAGCCGCGGTGAGAGGAAGTCTCCGAGTGGCGCCCTCTGGGCGGCGTTCTGCTGGAGTACGAACCCGAAGCCCAGGCAGCAGGCGGCGCTCACGGCGAGGACGAGAACCAGAACCGACACGCTGCCTACCTCGATCATCCGGTCGGACCACGGACGGGATGCGTAGTGGCCGACTGTAGCGTCCCAGGGGGGTCCGTGCCCCTGGGAGTGCCCGAACCGTTCGTTCCGGGGCCGCCCCGGAACGCTGCTTCCGGGGGTACCCGTCACCGGGCTGTTGACTCGGCCGCGGGCACCCACGGACGGGGCCGGGGGTGCGGGGCGACCCTACGGCCATGGTGTGTGCTCCGGCCGGGCCGCGCCATGGCGTACGCCACACAGGAGCGGCGGGACACCCGGGAGCAAGGGGTCCCACCGGGGAGGGTTCATCACCGGATTCCCCCCGCCGCGCGGCGGTCGGTGCCTTTCCTCCCGGCCCGGCCCTTGACGGTGAGTGTTACCTAGGGATTGGCTGTGCGTGTTCGGCCGATCGCGGGCCGATGTCAGAGCCGCCGCCGAGGAGGATGAGGAAGTCCCGCGGTGCCCTTACCTCCGCCCCTTCCCGGACGTGCTCACGAGCACGTCCCCCGGACCCCCGACCCGGCCCTGGACGACAGCGAACTCGCCTGCGCCCGCACCGCGTTCGCGCAGGGCCGCCGCAGGCCCGCCCGCGCCCTGCTGGCCCGCACCGGCGAGGACTGGGACCGTCGCGCCCACCGGATGACGGTCCTCGCCCTCGAGCCGTACGCGGCCGCCCGGGCCCACGAATGGCTGCTGGCCGAGCCCGGCGGCGCCGACGCCTCCGTACTGCTGGCCCTGGCACAGGTCCGCCGGGCACTGCGCGGCAAGGAGGACGCGGCGGTCGCCCGTGCGGCCTGCCGGTCGGCCGCCGCGCTCGCGCCCGCCGACCCCACCCCCTGGTTGGGCCTGCTCCAGCTGGAAGGGGACGGCGGGGCGCAGGCCGTCCGGATCTTCGAGGAGGTCCGGTCCCGGCACCGCGACCACCACCATGCGCACCACCTGATGGTCGCCCGGCTCGCCGAGCGCCGTGCGGACGGCGGTCAGGACCCGCTGCACGAGGTCTACGAGTTCGCCGCCTGGGCCGCCGAGCAGGCGCCCGCCGACTCTCCGCTGGCGATCCTCCCGGTCGTCGCGCACGCCGAGCGCTACCGCGTCCTGGCCGCCCACGGCTTCGCCTCCACGGACCCCGCCGCTTCCGGGCACTGGCGGGACGGCCGGGCCCGGGACGTGATGAAGGCCGCCTTCGACTGGTGGCTGGAGTGGGAGCACGACGATCACGCCCGTCATCTGATCGACCTGAACTTCCTCGCCCACGCCAAGGTCCTGGAGGGCCGGGGCGCCGAGGCCGCCGCCCTCTTCCACCGCATCGGCCGGCACGCCACCCCCGAGCCCTGGTCGTACCCGGACCGCGATCCCTCCCCGGCCTTCCACGCCGCCCGCGCCGCCGCGCTGGGTCTGAGAGCACGGTGAGAAGTCATGACGGAAGTCTGACGGCCGCCCGGGATCCCTGGCCCGGTGGGCCCGCGAGTGCTCGAATGGAGGAGTGAACCCCGAACCACCCGAGTCACCCCGGCCGTCCGAGTCACCCCGGCCGTCCGAGCCGCCCGAGGCATCCGCGCCCGACGACGGGCGCGCGGGACATGGCACACCCGTCGGTCGGCGGGTCTTCCTCGGCACGCTCGCCCTCGGTGCCCTGGGGGTGGTCGCCGCACCTCCGCTCCAGCGCGGTATGGAGGCCTTCCTCGGCAGCGCCGCCGACAAGGACCCCACCGGCCTCACCGGTCTGCTCCCCAACGGGGGCGGCTTCCGCTACTACTCGGTGACGTCCTCGGTGCCGCACCGGAACGCCACGAACTACCGCCTCACCGTGGACGGCCTCGTCGACCGCCCCGCCACCTACACGCTGGCCGACCTCAGGGCCCTGCCCCAGACCCGGATGGTCAAGGACGTCCAGTGCGTCACCGGCTGGCGGGTGCCGGGCACGCCCTTCGAGGGCGTCCGGCTGTCCGCCCTGCTCGACGCGGCCGGAGTGCACGCCGAGGCCGGCGCGATCCGCTTCACCTGCTTCGACGGCGCCTACACCGAGAGTCTGACCCTCGCCCAGGCCCGCCGCGCCGACGTCCTGGTCGCGCTGCGCATGCAGGACAAGGACCTCGGCCACGACCACGGCGGCCCCGTCCGCCTCTACGTGGCGCCCATGTACTTCTACAAGTCGGCCAAGTGGCTCTCCGGCATCACCGTCACCGAGAAGGTGGAGCCCGGCTACTGGGAGGACCGCGGCTACGACGTCGACGCCTGGGTCGGCCGTTCGAACGGACGGGACGATGAGCCTACGAGCTGAGGCGCCGCCGGCGACCACCGAGATCCCCCGCTTCACCCGCGCCGTACGGTGGGTGCACCGCACCACGGCCCTCCTGATGGGGGTGTGCGTGGTGACGGCGGCCTTCCTGTACATCCCCGAGTTCGCCCAACTCGTCGGCCGGCGCGAGCTGGTGGTCCGGGTCCACGAGTGGGCGGGCCTGGCCCTTCCCGTACCCGTCCTGGCGGGCCTCGCCTCCCGTGCGTTCCGCGCCGACCTGGGCCACCTCAACCGCTTCGGCCCGCACGACCGCCGGTGGCTGCGGGCCGCCCTGCGCCGGGACAAGCGTCGGCAGTCGCGTCCGGCCGCCAAGTTCAACGCCGGGCAGAAGATCTACGCGGCCTGGATCGCCGGGGCGACCCTGGTCATGCTCGGCACGGGCCTGCTCATGTGGTTCACCCACCTCGCCCCGATCATGTGGCGCACCAGCGCGACCTTCGTCCACGACTGGCTCGCCCTCACGATCGGCGTCGTCCTGGCCGGCCACATCGGCATGGCCCTCGGTGACCCGGAGGCCCGCAGGGGGATGCGCACGGGCTCGGTGAGCCGGGAGTGGGCCCGCCGGGAACACCGCCTGTGGCGTCCCTAGCGAACCCCTCACCGGCTCCCTCCGAGGCCCCCGGTCCCGTCGGCTCCCGATCCCCTCAACCCGCGAAGTCCAGCAGCACCTTGCAGGAGCGGCCGCGGTCCGCGGCGAGCGCGAACGCGGACTCCGCGTCCCGTACCGGGACCACCGCGCTGATCAGCTCGTCGAACGCGGGCTCGGCCGCGAGGAGGCGCAGGGCCGCGTCGAACTCGGTGTCGAAGCGGAACGCCCCACGCAGCTCGATCTCCCGGCTGACCACCAGGTTCCCGGCGAACGGGCTCTGCCCGGACGGCAGCATGCCGAGCTGCACGACGACCCCGCCGCGCCGCACCAGCCGCAGACAGGTGTCGAGCCCGGCGGCGACCCCGGACGCCTCGACGGCCACGTCCACCTCCGACGGCCACCCGGGGTCCGCCGGATCGTCGGCCCGTACGACGGTGTCGGCGCCGGCGGCGCGCGCGTACCCGAGCGCGCCGGGCAGCAGGTCGGTGACGGTGACCCGGGCCGCGCCGGCCGCCTTCGCCGCCGCGACCACCAGGCAGCCGATGGGTCCGGCGCCGGTGACCAGGACATGCCGTCCGGTCACCGCGCCGGCCCGCCGCACCGCGTGCAACGCCACCGACAGCGGCTCCGCGAGGGCGGCCCGGCGCGGCGAGAGACCCTCCGGGAGCGGCCGCACCTGCTCGACGGGGACGACGATGGCGTCCGCGAACCCGCCCTGTACATGGGGTGTCCGGGCCGCGCTGCCCAGGTAGCGGGTGTCCCGGCAGACGTTGCGCCGCCCGTCCGCGCACTCCGGGCACACCCCGCACGGCGTGGCGGGGTGCACGGCGACCGCCGTACCGGCGGGAGGACCCGAGGGGGAGGGGGAACCGTACGCGACGGCTGTCCCCACCACCTCGTGCCCCAGCACCATCGGCTCCTTCAGGCGGAAGTCGCCGACCCCGCCGTGCCGCCAGTAATGCAGGTCGGAGCCGCAGACCCCGCCGTAGCGGACCGCGACGAGCACCTCGCCCGGTCCGGGCACCGGCGACGTCAACTCCTCGACGCTCAGGTCGCCCCGACCGTGGATCACACAACCGAGCATCCGTCGTCACGCCCCTTCGACACACCGGTCAGAGCACACTGGTCATACCGCCGTCGACATAGAGCACCTGTCCGCCGACGAAGTCCGCCGCGGGCGAGGCGAGGAACAGCACCCCGCCCACCAGGTCCTCGGTGCGGCCCCACCGCCCGGCCGGAGTACGGCGCCGCACCCAGGCGCTGAACTCCTCGTCCTCGACGAGGGGCCGGGTCAGCTCGGTCTCGATGTAGCCGGGACCGAGACCGTTGACCTGGACGCCGTACGGGCCCCAGTCCGCGCACATGCCCTTGGTGAGCATCTTCAGCGCGCCCTTGGTGGCCGCGTAGGGTGCGATGCCCGGGCGGGCCACCTCGCTCTGGAGCGAGCAGATGTTGATGATCTTTCCGTGGCCGCGTTCCGTCATCCGGCGGGCGGCCTCGCGGCCCACCAGGAACGCACTGGTGAGGTTGGTGTCCAACAGCCGGTGCCAGTCGGAGTCGGCGAACTCCAGGAGCGGGGCGCGTAGTTGCATACCCGCGTTGTTGACCAGGATGTCGAGCGGACCGACCCGGTCCTCGATCTCCGCGATCCCGGCTCGGACCGAGGCACCGTCGGTGACGTCGAACACGCTCGTGCGCACCTCGCCGGGCAGTCCGGCGGCCGCCCGCGCGAGGCGGTCCGCGTCCCGCCCGTTGAGGACCACCGTGCAGCCGGCCTCCGCGAGGCCCCGGGCCAGGGCGAGACCGATGCCCCGGCTGGAGCCGGTGACCAGAGCGGTCCGGCCGCCGATGTCGAACAGGGGGTGGCTCATTTCGTGCTCCTCCCGTCTCTTCCCGTGGCCCTAGATGACGAGCGAGAGGAGCAGGACCAGGCCGCCGGCGACCACGGAGATGATGGTCTCCATGACCGACCAGGTCTTGATGTTCTGGCCGACGGTGAGTCCGAAGTACTCCTTCACCAGCCAGAACCCCGCGTCGTTGACATGGCTGAAGAACAGCGAGCCGGCGCCGATGGCCAGGACCAGCAGGGCGGTGTGGGTGGTCGACATGTCGGCCGCGAGCGGGGCGACCAGGCCGGCCGCCGAGATCGTCGCCACGGTCGCCGAACCGGTGGCCAGCCGGATGACGACCGCGATCAGCCAGGCCAGCAGCAGCGCCGGGATCGACCAGTCCTTGGAGATGTCCAGGACCATCTGACCCACACCGCAGTCGATCAGCGTCTGCTTGAAGCCGCCGCCCGCGCCGACGATCAGCAGGATGCCCGCGATGGGCGCGAGGCCCTTCTCGACCAGCCCTGATATCCGGTCCTTGGCGAACCCGGCGGGCCTCAGCAGGGTGAAGATGCCGACGAGCACGGCGGTGAGCAGCGCGATCAGCGGCGAGCCGACGACGTCGAAGACGCGCTGCACGGTGTGCTCGGGGTCGTCCACCACGATGTCGACCAGCGCCTTGGACAGCATGAGGACGACGGGCAGCAGAATGGTCGCGAGCGTGGCGCCGAAGCCGGGCCGCTTCTCCAGGTCCTCGGAGGGCCGCTGGGGGATCATGCGGTCGGGGGCGGGGACGTCGACCCAGCGGGCGGCGACCCGGGAGAACAGCGGGCCCGCGACGACGACCGTCGGGACGGCGATGAGCACGCCGAGCGCCAGGGTGACGCCCAGGTTGGCGCCGACCGCGTCGATCGCGACCAGCGGGCCGGGGTGCGGCGGGACGAGACCGTGCATCACCGACAGACCGGCCAGTGCCGGGATGCCGATCCGCATGAGCGAGTAGTTGCCCCGCTTGGCGACCATCAGCACGACGGGGATCAGCAGCACCACGCCGACCTCGAAGAACAGCGGCAGACCGATGACGGAGGCGATCAGCACCATCGCCCACGGCATCGACCGGCCGCCCGCCCTGGCGAGGATCGTGTCGACGATCTGGTCGGCGCCGCCGGAGTCCGCGAGCATCTTGCCGAGGATCGCGCCCAGCGCGATCAGCACGCCCACCCCGGCCACGGTGGTGCCGAGCCCGGTGGTGAACGAGGCGATGGCCTTGTCGAGCGGCGCCCCGGCGAACGCGCCGAGCGCGAGCGAGCCGATGGTCAGCGCCAGGAAGGCGTGGAGCTTGAACTGGGTGATGAGCAGGACGATCACGGCGATGCCCGCCAGAACGGCGATGCCCAGCTGTGTGTGGCCGGCCGAGGTGATCGGCTCGACGGTGTCCGCTGCCAGTATCTCGACACTGAGTCTGGTCACACGAATTCCCTTGCAGGTGTCAGGAACGGGGGATGGGGGAGGGGCGGTCGTGGTGAAGTGAGGCGGGTCATCCGGCCGTTCGGGGAAGGGCGTCGAGTGCCGTCACTGCCCGCCCGGTGATGGCCTCCGGGCCGCCGGAGACGTCGACGACGACGCCCGCCTCGTCCGCCTGGAGGGGCTGGAGCGTGGCGAACTGGGAGTCGAGCAACGCGGTCGGCATGAAGTGACCCTGCCGGTGCGCCATGCGGTCCTCGATCAGCGCGCGGTCGCCCGAGAGGTGGACGAAGACGATCCCGGGGGCCGTGGCCCGCAGCCGGTCGCGGTACGACCGCTTCAGCGCCGAGCAGCTGACCACCCCGCCGAGCCCGGCCCGCTCGTCCGCCCAGGCGCCGATGGCGTCGAGCCACGGCCACCGGTCGTCGTCGTCGAGCGGGGTGCCGGCCGACATCTTGGCGATGTTGGCCTGCGGGTGGAAGTCGTCGCCCTCGGCGTAGGGGACGCCCAGCCGGGCGGCGAGCAGGGGACCGATGGTGGTCTTGCCCGTGCCGGCGACGCCCATCACCACGACGACGTGGGGGGTACGCATCTCTGCCTCGCTGTCTTCGCGCTGTCTTCCTCGACGTCCGGCGTCAACGGACGCCGGACGACACTGAAACCGATTAGGTAGGACTATTCAAGAGTCTGTGACAAATAAGTCTGACTTTTTGGCTCAGTGATCTACCCCGTACTCTGTGTGCATGACCACTCCGGGCCGGGGTCTGCACGGCCAAGTACTGGACACCCTGGGCCCCGCCATCACCGCGGGCGAGTACCCGCCGGGCAGCGTCCTTCGCACCGACGAACTGGCCCAGCGCTTCGACGTCTCCCGGTCGGTGATGCGCGAGGCGGTCCGCGTCCTGGAGTCCATGCACCTGGTCGAGTCACGCCGCCGGGTGGGCGTGACGGTCCGTCCCAGGTCGGAGTGGAACGTCTACGACCCGCAGGTCATCCGCTGGCGGCTGGCCGGCGCCGACCGCCCGCACCAGCTGCGCTCGCTCACCGTCCTGCGCTCGGCGATCGAACCGGTCGCGGCGGGCCTGGCGGCGAAGCACGCCACGGCGGAGCAGTGCGCCGAGCTGACGGAGTGCGCGCTCGGCATGGTGGCCAACTCACGCGGCCACCGGCTGGAGGGCTACCTCGTCCACGACGTCGCCTTCCACCGGGCGGTCCTCGCCGCCTCGGGCAACGAGATGTTCGCCCGCCTCGGTGACGTCGTCGCCGAGGTGCTGGCGGGCCGCACGCATCACGAGGTCATGTTCGAGGACCCCGACCCGGCCGCCGTCACCCTTCATGTCCAGGTCGCCGAAGCGGTCCGCGAGGGCGACGCGGCCCGCGCGGAACAACTCACCCGGGAGATCACGGTCGGCGCCCTCCAGGAACTCGACATCCTGGCGCCCTAGCGGGTCATTCGGAGCCCTCCGGGAACTCCCCGTCCACGTACACCCACGCCCCGGCCACCCGCTCGAACCGGCTGCGTTCGTGCAGCGCGCCGCCCCGGTAGGACGCCCGGAACTCCACCGTCCCGGTCGTGTGGAAGGCGGTCCCGTCCGCGGTCCGGAGGATCTCCAGGCCCGTCCACCGCGTTCCCGGATCGAGATCGAGCCGCACCGGACGCGTCCGGGGATGCCAGGTCCGCAGCAGATACCCCGCGTCGCCCCGCACGAAGGCGCTGTAGCGCGACCGCATGAGCGCCTCGGCGCTGGGCGCGCTCACGGTGCCTGCTTCGCCGCCCGCGTGATAGCGCCCGCAGCACGCCTCGTACGGCTCGGGGAGCCCGCACGGGCAGTCGGCTGGGACGGCGACAGAGCTGCGCTGCCGAGGGCGGGCGGTACGTCGGACCATGGACCCATTGTGCCCGCCTCCACCCGCACCCCCGAAGGGGCGCCCCCCTGCTCCATCCCCGTACCCCCACCACACCGTTCAGGCCCAGCCCGCCTTCGAGCCCCGGCTCACGGGTGGCGCCCGGAAGGGGCACGGGGAACGGCGCGCTCAACCCCACCGGCCCGCGGGTTCATCACGCACCCTCCAGCGGAGAGCTCAGTCCCAGCCCGCCTTCGAGCCCCGGCTCATGGGTGGCGCCCGGAAGGGGCGCGGGGAACGGCGCGCTCAACCCCCATCGGCCCGCGGGTTCATCACGCACCCTCCAGCGGAGAGCTCAGTCCCAGCCCGCCTTCGAGCCCCGGCTCACGGGTGGCGCCCGGAAGGGGCGCGGGGAACGGCGCGATCAACCCCACCGGCCCGCGGGTTCGTCACCCCGCTCCCAGCGGAGCGCTGACGCGGAGCGCTGACGCGGAGCGCTGACGCGGAGCGCTTACGCCGAGGCCGCGCCGCGGTCCACCGACGGGACCGGCAGGGGCGGCAGCGCCGTGCCGTACACCCACGCCTCGAACAGGTCGTCCAGCGGTTCCGGCGCGAACCGCGCCGTGTGTGCGGTGAGCGTCGACGTCGTCACCGCCCCGCCCCGGTGCACCGCGAGCCAGGCGCGCAGCATCCGGAAGAACGCCTCGTCGCCCAGCGCGCAGCGCAGCGCGTGCACGGTGAGCCCGCCGCGCTCGTAGAGCCGGTCGTCGAACATCGACTTGCGGCCGGGGTCGGCGAGGCGCAGGTCCTGCGGCAGCGAGGACAGCGACCGGTGCGCGGCGGCGGCGAGCTGCTGCGCGCTGCGCCCGCCCGACCGCTCCGACCACAGCCACTCCGCGTACTTCGCGAACCCCTCGTTCAGCCAGATGTGCCGCCAGTCGGCGATGGACACACTGTTGCCGAACCACTGGTGCGCCAGCTCGTGCGCCACCAGCCGCTCCGAACTTCGCGCGCCGTCCAGGTGGTTGGCGCCGAACAGCGACAACCCCTGGGCCTCGACGGGGACATCGAGCTCCTCCTCCGTCACCACGACCGCGTACTCGTCGAACGGGTAGGGCCCGAAAAGCTGTTGGAAGAGATGCATCATCCCTGGCTGGCGCGCGAAGTCCCGCGAGAACTCCGCCAGCAGCTCCGCCGGGAGGTGCCCGTGCTGAGGGACGCCCCCGAGCCCCGGGTCGCCCAGCAGGACGGTCTGGTACTTCCCGATCGACAGGCCGACCAGATAGCTCGAGGTCGGCGCCGACTGCTCGTACACCCACGTGGTCGTCGAGGCCTTCGTGGTCCGCGTGAGGAGCCGGCCGCCCGCGACCACCGAGTACGCCGACGGTGTCGTGACCGATATCAGGTAGGACGCCTTGTCCGCGGGCCGGTCGTTGCACGGGTACCACGAAGGCGCCCCGACGGGCTGGCTCGCCACCAGCGCCCCGTCGCCCAGCTCCTCCCAGCCGAGTCCGCCCCACGGGCTGTTCACCGGCTTGGGATTGCCCGACCAGTGCACCTCGACGGTGAAGGCGGCCCCGGCGCGCAGCGGCTTCGCGGGCCGGATCCGCAGCCGGCCGCCCCGGTGGGTGTAGTGCGTCGGCCGGCCGTCCACCCGGACCCGGCCGATCTTGAAGTCGGCCAGGTTCAACTGGAACTCCGGCAGCGCCGAGCGTCCGGCGATCGCGTTGATCCGCGCCGCGCCCGACAGCCGGTTCGGACCCGGCCGGTAGTCCAGCGCGAGCTCGTAACGGTGCACCCGGTACCGGGAGTCACCGTTGGCCGGGAAATACGGGTCCGGCCCGACCGCCTGCTGAACTGCCACTTCCCCGTCCGCTCCCTGACCTGTGCTCGAACCACCCGCCGCCGGTACACCGCTCCTCACCGACTGCGAGTAGCCCCTTCTCAGGGACGCCATGCCTCGATCGGGTTGCCGAGCCAGCGGGTGTCGTCCGGGACGGACTCCGCGGCCATGACGAGCGACGCGGGACCCAGGGTCGTACGGGCCCCGATCGTGCTGCCAGGCAGCACGATCCCGCCAGGGCCCAGCGTGGCACCCTCACGGAGGACCACAGTATCCGTCCGCAAGATCCGGTCGTGGAAGAGGTGAGTCTGCAGGACGCACCCACGGTTGACCGTGACCCCGTCTCCCAGCGTCACCAGGTCCGACTCCGGCAGCCAGTAGCTCTCCACCCACGTGCCGCTGCCGATCCGTGCGCCGAGCCCGCGCAGCCACGCCGTCAGCACCGGCGTCCCCGGCACCGCGCCCGCCAGCCACGGCACGGCCACCACCTCCACGAACGTGTCCGCCAGCTCGTTGCGCCACACGAAGCCGCTCCACAGCGGGTGCTCGCCACTGCGGTGCCGCCCGACGAGCAGCCACTTGGCGACGATCGAGACGACGGCCGCCGCGCCTCCCGCCCCGAGCAGTACGAGCCCGGACAGCAGCGGCGCCCAGACGCCCAGTGCGCAGAGCGCCGCCACCGTCAGCACGGCCAGCCCGGCCGAGCAGAAGACCGGCACGATCCGGCACAGCTCCACCAGGGCGCGGGCCCACAGCAGTCGCACGGGCGGCTCGTACGTCCGGCTCTGGTCCCCGCCGGTCGTGTTCCGCGGCAGCTTCACCGGCGGCAGTCCCAGGTACGAGCTGCCCTTCTTCGCCTTCTTCGGCGTCGCCGACAGCACACCCACCAGGCCGCCGTCCGGCACGCTCCGCCCGGGCGCGGTCATCCCGGAGTTGCCGAGGAACGCCCGCCGCCCGATCTCCGCCCGGCCGATCCGCATCCAGCCGCCGCCGAGTTCGTAGGGCGCGGTGAGCGTGTCGTCGGCGAGGAACGCGCCCTCGCCAACGGTCGTCAGGCTCGGCAGGGCGAGGACCGTCGACACCTCGGCGCCCCTGCCGATCCGCATCCCGAGCAACCGCAGCCAGACCGGCGTGACCAGCCCCGCGTACAGCGGGAAGAGGGTCTCCCGCGAGTGGTCCATCAGTTGCGTGACGGTCCAGGCCTGCCAGCCGATCCTGCTGTGCGTGGGGTACGTGCCCTCGCGCAGGCCGAGGCTCAGCAGCCGTACGGCGACCAGCAGCGGCACGGCGTACGCCAGACCGAAGGCGAGCGTGGCCGGGACCAGCGCGAGCCCGGCGCCCCGAAGGGCCTGACCGAGCCCGCCGCCCGGACCCACGAAGCGGCTCGCCACCAGCAGGGCCGCCCCGCCCGCCAGTACCGGCAGCGAGGCCAGCGCGAAACCGGACAGGCCGTACGACACCCGCCACCACGTGGTCCGCGCCGGCCGCTCCTTGGGCCAGTTGCGCTTGGCCTTGCCGAGCTTGACCGCGGGCGCGCCCGCCCACCGCTGACCGGTGGGGACCTGACCGGTGACGGCCGAACCCGGCGCCACCTCGGCCCGCTTGCCGACCCGGGCGCCCGGGAAGAGCATGCTGCGCGTGCCGACGACGGCGTGCGCGCCCACCCGGACCGTTCCGAGCTCCAGCAGGTCGCCGTCCAGCCACCAGCCGGACAGGTCCACCTCGGACTCCACGGCCGCGCCCCGGCCCAGCTTCAGCATGCCGGTCACCGGCGGAAGCGAGTGCAGGTCCACGTCCGGCCCGACCTTGGCCCCCAGGGCCCGCGCGTAGCGCTCCAGCCAGGACCCGGTCAGTGAGGTCGCCCCGCTGAACTCGGCCAGCCGCTCCGCCGTCCACAGCCGCAGGTGGACGCCGCCACCACGCGCGTACCGCCCCGGCCGGACACCGCGCAGCAGCAGCCGCGCCCCGCCCGCGGCGATCGCGAGCCGTCCGGGCGGGCTGAACAGCAGCAGGGCGGCCGACCCGACCAGCCACCACGGGGCGGTGGGCAGCCAGGCGTACGTGGGCAGCAGGTTGCCGAGCGCGGCCAGCGGCACCGCCCAGCGCAGCCCCAGCAGCGTGAACAGCGGAGCGAGCAGCAGCAGCTGGATCACCTTGGCGCGCGCGGGCACCGGGGCGATGACGCGGGCCGCCCCGTCGTCCTGCGCGGATCCCTCCAGGTGCCGGGCCAGCTTGCGCAGGGTGGGCCGCTGGTAGATGTCGAGGACGGCCGCGCTCGGGTAGCGGGTGCGCAGCCGGGTCGTCAGCCGGGCGGCGGCGAGACTGCTGCCGCCGATCGCGAAGAAGTCGTCGCGGGCACTGCCCACGGGGATGCCGAGGACTTCCGTCCACTGCTCCGCCAGCCAGGCCTCGGTGCCGTAGAGCTGCTCGGCCGGGCCGCCCGGCTCCAGGCCGTCGAGGGGCCAGGGCAGGGCGTTGCGGTCGACCTTGCCCGACGTCCGGGTGGGCAGGTCGTCCACCGGCGCGAGCAGCGGCACCAGGGCGGCGGGCAGCTCGGCGCGCAGCCGCCGCACGGCCGCCGCACGGTCCCAGCCGTCCTGCGTCACGACGTACCCGACCAGGAGCTGGTTGCCGCTGCGGGCGGTCCGTACGGCGGAGGCGGCCCCGGCGACCCCGGGCAGCGCCTGGAGCGCGGCGTCCACCTCGCCCAGCTCGATCCGCCGGCCGCCGAGCTTGATCTGCTCGTCGGCCCGCCCGAGGAAGACGAGCCCCTCGGCGTCGGCGCGCACGAGGTCACCGCTGCGGTACGCCCGCTCCCAGCCCAGCGACTTGAGCGGCGCGTACTTCTCCGCGTCCTTCTCGGCGTCGAGATACCGCGCGAGCCCGACCCCGCCGATCACCAGCTGTCCGCTGCCGCCCAGCGGCACGGGCTCCCCGGCCTCGTCCACGACGGCCAGCTCCCAGCCCCTGAGCGGCAGACCGATCCGGATCGGTTCCTCGCCGGACATCAGCGAGGCGCAGGCGACGACGGTGGCCTCGGTCGGCCCGTACGTGTTCCAGACCTCCCGCCCCTCCGTCACCAGCCGCTGCACCAGCTCGGGCGGGCACGCCTCACCGCCGAAGATCAGCAGCCGTACGTCGTTGAGGGTCTCGGGCTCCCACAGCGCGGCCAGCGTCGGCACCGTGGAGACGACCGTGATCTCCTGCTCGACCAGCCACGGCCCGAGGTCGGCGCCGCTGCGGACCTGCGAGCGGGGCACCGGCACGAGACAGGCCCCGTACCGCCAGGCCAGCCACATCTCCTCGCAGGACGCGTCGAAGGCCACCGACAGCCCGGCCATGACCCGGTCGCCGGGCCCGATCGGCTCCTCGGTGAGGAACAGCGCCGCCTCGGCGTCCACGAAGGCGGCGGCGCTGCGGTGGCTGACGGCGACGCCCTTGGGCTTCCCGGTGGAGCCGGAGGTGAAGATGATCCAGGCGTCGTGCTCGGTGCCGGGACGGGCGGCGGCCGCCGTGGCCGCGCCGTGGACGGTGATCTCGTGCCCGGCTCCGACGACTGCCCGCACGTCGGCCTCCCCGAAGACCAGCTCGGCCCGCTCGTCGGGGTCCTCGGCGTCCACCGGGACATAGGCGGCGCCGGCGGCGAGGACGGCCAGGACCGCCACATAGAGGTCGTTGGTGCCGGACGGGACGCGGACGCCCACCCGGTCGCCGAGCCCGACCCCGGCGACGGCGAGCCGGCGCCGGAGGTTCTCCACCTCGACGGCGAGGGCGCGGTAGGTGAGGGGCGTGCCGCCGTCGTCCAGGGCGAGCTCGTCCGGGAACGACCGCACGGACGCGTCGAAGACGTCGACGAGGGTGCGCGGAGAGGCGGCCGGGCCGCCGGAGAAGCGTGCGGTGTCACCGAGTTGTGCGCGGATTTCTTCGTCGAGCAGGCCGAGAGCGCCGCTCTCGTGAATGGCTGCCATCGGTCCTCGCGTCTCGAGCCCGGAAGCCTCCGGGGCGCCGGCGGGCCCGCAGGTCTGCCTGGGGTTGTCCGGTCCAGCTCCGTAACAAGCCGGAAATTTTAGTACGAAGCTAGGCTCGCCCGCTTGCGTCGGCCACTCGGGGAGGCCGTCCGGGGCTCCGAGGAAGATCGTCTCCAGTGCCCTGACCTGCGCGGCCCCTGCGGCGGCGAGATCTGCCCCACATCGATGGGAGGGGCGCTCCAGGACTGGCGCAGGTCGGCCCCACGAGGCCGACGGAAAGGCGGAAACACGGAGAGGGTGGCCCGGCCAACCGGCCGGGCCACCCTCTCTGGTTCTGTGTCCGAGGGGGGACTTGAACCCCCACGCCCGATAAAGGGCACTAGCACCTCAAGCTAGCGCGTCTGCCATTCCGCCACCCGGACAAGGTGTCTGTCGTGCGGGGTTTCCCCCGCGGCGACGTCGTAAACATTACCAGGCTTTCCGGGGTGCCCGATCACGCGCAGTCGCCCCGCCGGATGCCGCGTCCCGCGTGAACGGCGTGTGACGGGCCGGGACCGGTCTTGGGCCGCGGCCGGGGGAGAGGGAGGATGAGGGGGACCCACCAGCAGTGACAGCGGGAGGAACCAGCGTGAGCCCGACGGACGACACGGCCAGGAGCGTCACCGGCGAGGACGAGGTCGTGGACCTCTGCCGCGAGCTGATCCGGATCGACACCAGCAACTACGGCGACCACTCGGGCCCGGGCGAGCGCAAGGCGGCCGAGTGGGTCGCCGAGAAGCTCGCCGAGGTGGGCCTCGAACCGCAGATCTTCGAGTCGCACCCGGGCCGCGCCTCCACGGTGGCCCGCATCGAGGGCGAGGACCCGTCCAGGCCCGCGCTGCTCATCCACGGTCACCTCGACGTCGTGCCGGCCAACGCGGCCGACTGGACCCACCACCCGTTCTCCGGCGAGGTCGCCGACGGATGCGTGTGGGGCCGGGGCGCGGTCGACATGAAGGACATGGACGCGATGACGCTGGCGGTCGTCCGTGACCGGCTGCGCTCGGGGCGCAGGCCGCCCCGCGACATCGTGCTCGCGTTCCTCGCCGACGAGGAGGCCGGCGGCACCTACGGCGCCCGGCACCTCGTCGACAACCACCGCGACCTGTTCGACGGCGTCACCGAGGCGATCAGCGAGGTCGGCGGGTTCTCGTTCACCGTGAGCGAGGAGCGGCGGCTCTACCTCATCCAGACGGCCGAGAAGGGCATGCACTGGATGAAGCTGACCGTGGCCGGCACCGCGGGGCACGGCTCGATGATCCACCGGGACAACGCCATCACCGAGTTGTCCGAGGCGGTCGCACGGCTCGGCAGGCACACCTTCCCGGTGCGGGTCACCAAGACGACCCGCGCCTTCCTCGACGAGCTCGGCGACGCCCTCGGCACCGAGCTGGACCCCGAGGACATGCAGGCGACGCTCGCCAGGCTGGGCGGGATCGCCAAACTGATCGGCGCGACCCTGAGCAACACCGCCAACCCGACCCAGCTGGGCGCCGGTTACAAGGTCAACGTCATCCCCGGCGAGGCCACCGCGCACGTCGACGGGCGGTTCCTGCCGGGGCACGAGGACGAGTTCCTCGCCGACCTCGACCGGATCCTCGGCCCGAAGGTGCGCCGCGAGGACGTGCACTCGGACAAGGCGCTGGAGACCTCCTTCGACGGGGCGCTGGTCGAGGCGATGCAGTCCGCGCTGCTCGCCGAGGACCCGACCGCCAAGGCCATCCCCTACATGCTCTCCGGCGGCACGGACGCCAAGTCCTTCGACGACCTCGGTATCCGCGGCTTCGGCTTCGCCCCGCTGAAGCTTCCGCCGGAGCTGGACTTCGCCGGGATGTTCCACGGCGTGGACGAGCGGGTCCCGGTGGACGGGCTCCGGTTCGGGGTGCGCGTGCTCGACCGGTTCATCGACGCGTCCTGAATCGTCCCGGTGGAACGAGGCTTCACCGGGTACGGAAATTCGGCCGCCTGTACGGGTATGACTGGGAAGAGTGAATGCGCCGATAAGCGCGTAGCCTCATTAATTCCTCCTCGTTACTGGTGATGCGATCCGCTGCTTGGGATCGCATTGCCAACAAGGAGGAATAATGATCAAGAAGGTCGTCGCTGCTGCGGCTGCCACTGGTGGGCTGGTTCTCGCGGGTGCGGGTCTGGCTGTTGCCGACGCGGGTGCCCAGGGTGCTGCCGTGCACTCCCCGGGCGTCGTCTCCGGCAACGTGATCCAGGTGCCCGTGCATGTCCCGGTGAACGTCTGCGGCAACACGATCTCGGTGATCGGGCTGCTGAACCCCGCCTTCGGCAACACCTGCATCAACAAGTGACGTCGACCCGCTGAGGGGTCGTCCACACCGTCGGCCCCGGAGCGCGCGTCATGCGCTCCGGGGCCGACCGGTCTTTTTCCGAAGGAAAAGCCGAAGAAGTCGAAGAGCCCGAAATGAATCGAACAGCTGCCATGCTGTGAGCAATTCGGGACGCATGACGAGATTGAAAGCAGGGATTCAGTAATGCGACAGGTCACCCGCAAAAGCCTCATGACCGTGGCGGCTGCGACGGGGGTGATCGCCGCCGCGGGCGGCTACGCCCACGCCGACTCCGGCGCGAACGGCGCCGCCACGGACTCGCCCGGCGTCCTTTCGGGCAACTCGGTGCAGGCGCCGCTCAACGTGCCCGTGAACATCTGCGGCAACACCATCGACGTCATCGGAGCGCTCAACCCGGCCTTCGGCAACTCCTGCGCCAACAAGGGCGGGGGTGCGCACTCGGGCGGATACGGCGACCACCGGGGCGGCGGCGCGCAGTCCGGCGGATACGGCGACCACCAGGGCGGCGGCGCGCAGTCGGGCGGACACGGCGACCACCAGGGCGGTGGCGGCCGGGGCGGGAACCACGGCGGAAGCCAGGGCGGAGGCCACGGCGGCTCCGGCGCGCACGGGGGCTCCGGCGGCGCGCACGCGGGCGGGTACACCGGCGGATCGCCCGGTGTCGGCTCCGGCAACCACGTCCAAGCGCCGATCGACGTGCCGGTGAACGTGTGCGGCAACGGCATCGACGTCGTCGGGATCCTCAACCCGTCGTTCGGCAACGACTGCGCCAACGACAGCGGTCCCGAGGCCCACACGCCTCCGTCCCGCGGCCACGAGACGCCGGGCAAGCCCAGCGGGCACGGCCCCGGCAAGCCGGGCGGGCACGGCCACTCCAGCCCGTCCCGGCCCGGAGGCGTGCCGTCCACCTCGGACCACGTGACCCCGGCCGGCGCCTCCGCCGTCCACCGGCCCGCCGCCCCTGCCGCGCAGCTCGCGCACACCGGCAGCGGACTGCCGGTGGGCCTCGCCCTGCCGGCCGGCGCGGGCGCGCTGCTCGCGGGTGCGGTGCTCTACCGCAAGGCGCGCGCCTCCGCGTGAGCCTTTGGGGTGTCCACGACGAAGCGGGTCCCGCCTTGGCGGGGCCCGCTCCGTTCGTGTCGTCTCACCTCACCACGTGGCCCGCACCTGGCGGATGATCCGCCGGCGCAACCGCACCCTGCGGCTGCCGTCACGCAGCAGGCTCAGGCGGTCCAACTCCCAGTGTCCGTACTCGGCATGGTCGGTCAGCAGTCGGGTCGCGTCCTTGCGGGAGACCCCACGCGGTACGTAGACGTCGACAAATTCGTATTCCGGCATCGCATCTATTGTGCGGTCTGGGGTCCGGTACGGATAGCGTCTGCACTATGTCTGATGCTGCGCAGCCCACCGCTGCCGAGGTACGCGCCGCCGCCGAGGCGGTCAAGACCGCGCTCGACCGCCACCTGGCCGCGGTCGAACGCAGGACGGGGGAGGACGACCCGGCCGTCTACGAAGCGTTCAACGAGCTGGCCGCGGCCGCCGAGGTCTACGACGAACTGCTCTACGACCGTTACGACGAGGTCACGCCCTTCGAGATCCCCGGCGCGGAGGACTCCCTGCCGCCGTACGGGGGCCCCGAGGAGCCGAACGCGCTGAGCGTGCTGATCCGCCGCGACTACGCCGTCGCGGAGCCGCAGCGGCTGCTGGCGCAGGCCCAGCGGGTCGAGGCGGCGGACGACGAGGGAGCGGGCGCGGCGGTCTCGGGCACGGTGCACGGGGCCCTGGGCATTCTGTTCGGCGAGTTCGAGGCGGACGAGATCGCCTCCCGGCACAAGGAGTTCGGCCTGGAGGAGGGCGACTCCACGCTGTGGGTGCTGGCGGCCGAAGAACCCGCCGAGCCGGGCGAGTGGCTGGAGACGCCGTTCGAAGAGGCCGACCCCGGGCGAGTGGTCTGCCGATTCGACGTGAGCTCCGTGTTCGACGAACTCGACGACGGCGACGACGACCTCGTGGACGACCTCGAGGACGAGGAACTGGAGCCGCTGGACGCGGACCGCTGAGGCGGAGACCGGCAGCGGGCGCGAAGCCTCCGGGACGTGACGACGGCGGCGGTCGGGAAGGGGAGACCCTTCCCGACCGCCGCCGTCCGCGTTACTCGGCCGCCGGGACCTGGGTGCGCAGCAGCACCGGCAACCGGGTCGTGCGGGGCTTCGCAGGGCCCTCGGCGACGGCCCTCGGCAGGGCCTGCTCGACGCCGTGCACCACGGACAGATGGCGCTCCGCCCGGCCGAAGGCCGTGTACACCCAGGGGCGGGAGAGGGCCTGCGCGGCGTCCCCGGGCAGCACCACGACCGCCGCGGGCCACCGGCTGCCGACGGCCTGGTGCGCGGTGAGCGCCCACCCGTGCCGGACGGCCTGTTCCACCCGCTCCCTCGGTACGACCACCGAGGCGCCGGCGCAGGACAGGTGCAGCCCGTCCGCGTCGGCCGTCACCACCCGGCCCGGCACCGTACGGCCCGGAGTGGGCGAGTAGGCGATCCGGTCGCCGGGGTCGAAGCCGCCGAACCGGCCGGGGCCGGGATTGAGCCGTTCCTTGAGAGCGGTGTTCAGCGCGCGTGTGCCGGCCGCGCCGCCGTGCCCCGGGGTGATCGCCACCGTCTCCTCGGGCGTGATCCCGAAGGCCCGCGGCACCGAGTCGGCGACGAGCTGCACGGTGCGGTGGACGGCCTCGCCCGCCTCCCGCACCGGCACGATCACGATCTCCTTGCCCGGGGCGTCGACCTGGTTCAGCTCGCCGATGCCGACACCGGAGACGAGCTCGCCGATCGGCCCCGGGTCGGGTGTGCGCGAGGCGACCTGCGGGCACACCCGCGCCGCCAGCAGGTCGGCGAAGACCCGGCCCGGTCCGGCCGACCACAGCACCGCGGGGTCCCCGCTGAGCACCAGCCGTGCCCCGTCCGGCAGTGACTCCGCCAGCATCGCCGCGCTCTCCACGTCCAGTTGCGGCGCGTCGAGCAGGACCAGCAGGTCGAGAGCGAAGGCCCCGTCGGCGTCCCGCCCGGGCCCCTCGGCCCCTGCGAGCAGTCCGGGGACGGTGACGACGGCGCCGTCCCCGTCCGGCTCGCCGAGGAGAGCCGCGAACCGCCGCCGTCCGTCCGCCGTGTGGCAGGCCGCGACCGCGCGCAGGCCCAGGGTCCGGGCCGCGCCGAGCAGGGCCGCCGGTTCGGCGCGGGCGGCCTCGCCGCCGGTGTGCAGCACCAGGCCGTGCCCGGCGACGGCGCGGAGCAGTTCGGCCGTGCTGCCGGACGCGGTGGCCGTCACCGGCTCCCACGGCGCGGCGGCCTCCTTGGCCAGGGAGTTGACCACCCGGGCCAGCGCGTCGGCGAGGCTCTCCTCCGCGAGCGCGTACCGCTCCAGACCCACCAGGACACGAACCGGCCGGGCCTCCTCGCCCTCTTCGCCGGCCTCGTCCGTCTCCGAGGCCGGCTGTGCGGCGCCGGGCGCTTCCAGCGCGTCCTGGAAGGCGAGGGCCTCGCCCTCGGCCAGCGTGCTCTGCACGGCCGCGTCCGCGTCCGGCACGGCCTGCCGGTCGAGGGCGGCGGTGAGCGCCGGCAACTCCAGGGCGGTGTGGCCGGCCAGGGCGGCCTGCTCCAGCAGCCATACGGTCACGGCGCGGCCGCGCCGTTCGTCGTCCGGGGCGCACTCCGGGCCGAGCAGCGCCCGCGCGAAGCCGTCGGCCTGCTCGGGCCGAACGCCGGCGACGCGCAGCAACTGCCAGGGGTCCTCGCGCAGGAGCTCCTCCGCGCCCTCGCCGAGCGCGACGGCGGCCTGCGGCGCGAGCGTCTCGGGCGCCCCACCGGCGGCCAGCACGCGCCGCGCGCCCTCGACGGCGTCCGGCGCGGGAGCCGGTGCGGCGGACGCGGCCGGTACGGACACCACCGGCTGAGGACGCCGTACCGGTTCCGGGTCGGGCCGGCGCGGGGCCGGAGCGGGTTCGGCGAATGCGGTGGCCGGGGGCTTCGCCCCGCCTTCCACCGCACGCACGGCCGCCAGCAGGTCGGCGGCCTTCCCGCTGAGCTTGGCCCCACTGGCGATGGGCTCCGCCTTCTCGGCCCGGCGCCGCTCGATCCGCTCCCGCTCGAGTTTCTGCGCGGCGAGTTCGGCCTCCGCCTCGGAGAGCTGCGCGGCCGCTTGGCCGTCACCGGCTTCCGAAGCGCCGCCGTCACCCCCGGAAGCTTCCCCTCCGGTGTCGCTCGCGCCCACCCCGTCGGCGTCCGGCCCGTCGGCGCCCATCCCGTCGGCGCCCATCCCGTCGGCGTCCGCCTCTGCGGCGAGCGTCTCCTCGGCTCCGCCTCCGGGTTCGCCCTCGTCCGCGCTCGGGCCCTCGCCGGCTGCCCCCGCGGCGGGGGTGCGGTCGTCGCTCGTCGCAGCGCCGTCGGCGGCAGGCTCCGTCGTGGTGCCCTCCGGGGCTCCCGGCTCCCCGGCGGCGTCCGGTGTCGCCGGTCCGGCGGTCTCGGTGCTCTCCGGGGGATCCGGCTCCGTGCTCACAGCGTGCTCCAGTCGTGATCGGGATAGCGGTGCACGGGCGCCGACACGTCGTCGAGGGCCCGGCAGATCTCGTCAGGAAGACTAAGGGCCTCCACTGACAACGCCGCCGTGAGCTGCTGCGCGTTGCGCGCGCCGACGATCGGGGCGGTGACGCCGGGCCGGTCGCGGACCCAGGCGAGGGCGACCTGGAGCGGGGTCACCGCCAGCCCGTCGGCGGCGGTCGACACGGCGTCCACGATGCCGCTCGCGGTGTCGTCGAGGTACGGCTCGACGAAGAGCCCGAAGTGGTCCGAGGCGCCCCGCGAGTCGGGCGGCAGGGCGTCGCCCCGGTACTTGCCGGTGAGGACACCGCGGCCCAGCGGAGAGGACGGCAGCAGGCCGATGCCCAGATCGAGCGCGGCCGGCAGCACCTCGCGCTCGATGCCGCGTTGCAGCAGCGAGTACTCCATCTGCGTGGCCGCGAGGCGGGTGCGGGTGCCCGGCGCGGAGAGCTGCCAGGTGCCCGCCTTGGCGAGCTGCCAGCCGCAGAAGTTGGCGACCCCGGCGTACCGGGCGCGGCCGCTGGCGACAGCGATGTCGAGGGCCTGGAGGGTCTCCTCCAGTGGCGTGTCGGGGTCGAACGCGTGCACCTGCCACAGGTCGACGTGGTCGGTGCCCAGCCGGGCGAGCGAGGCGTCGAGGGCGGCGAGGAGGTGCCCCCGGGAGCCGTCGTAGCGGCGGTCCGGGTCGGGGACGCTGCCCGCCTTCGTCGAGATGATCAGGTCCCGGCGCGGCACCAGGCCCTCCATCAGCCGTCCGAGCAGGTACTCGGCGTCCCCGTCGCCGTACACGTCGGCCGTGTCGACGAGGGTCCCGCCCGCCTCCCAGAACGTCTTCATGACGTCCGCGGCGTCGTGCTCGTCGGTGTCGCGGCCCCAGGTCAGGGTGCCGAGCCCGATGCGGGACACACGCAGGCCGGTGCGGCCGAGATGCCTCTGCTCCATGGACGCCGAGATTACTGGCCAGAACTGGGCAGTGGGTTGCCTGTGGACAACCGAATCCGCGCGAGCTGGAGCGGAGTTCCGCAGGCCGTGGCTCCGGCTGCGATCGGCGCGACCCTCGCCACACTGCCCTCCCCGGCCACCGGCCCCCGCGCTAAGGTCTCCGCAACAGCGTCGTTACTGATCAGTAAGGGGATCGGCCATGCAGCTCGGGATCAACCTCGGCTACTGGGGTGCCGGAATGGACGGCGACAACCTCGCCGTCGCCCAGGAGGCCGACCGCCTCGGATACGCCGTCTGCTGGGCCGCCGAGGCCTACGGCTCCGACGCGGCCACGGTGCTCACCTGGGTGGCCGCGCAGACCGAGCGCATCGACGTCGGCTCGGCCATCTTCCAGATCCCGGCCCGGCAGCCCGCGATGACCGCGATGACCGCCGCCACTCTCGACTCGCTCTCCGGCGGTCGTTTCCGCCTCGGCCTCGGTGTCTCGGGACCGCAGGTCTCCGAGGGCTGGTACGGCGTCAAGTTCGACAAGCCGCTGTCCCGCACCCGGGAGTACGTGGAGATCGTCCGCAAGGCGATGACGAGGGAGCGGCTGTCGTACGAGGGCGAGCACTGGACGCTGCCGCTGCCGGGCGGCCCGGGCAAGCCGATCAAGCTGACCGTTCACCCGGAGCGCGAGCACATCCCGCTGTACATCGCCGCGATCGGCCCGAAGAACCTGGAGCAGACCGGCGAGATCGCCGATGGCGCGCTGCTCATCTTCCCGTCCGCCGACCACATCGAGGACACCGCGATCAAGCACCTGCGGGCCGGACGCGAGAAGGCCGGCAAGACTCTGGACGGCTTCGACGTCTGCCCGACGCTCCCGCTGGCCGTCGGCGACGACAAGGACGTCGAGCGGCTCGCCGACACCTTCCGCCCCTACACCGCGCTGTACGTCGGCGGGATGGGCAGCCGCAAGCAGAACTTCTACAACCAGCTCGCGCGCCGCATGGGCTACGAGGCGGCGGCCGACGAGATCCAGGACAAGTACCTGTCCGGTGACAAGCAGGGCGCCGCGGCCGCCGTACCGCACGAGCTGATCGACCAGACCACGCTGCTGGGTTCGGTGGAGCGGATCGCCGACCGGATGAAGGCCTACGCGGCGGCCGGCGTCACGACTCTCACCCTCGCCCCCGCGGGCTTCACCCTGGACGAGCGCCTCGCCTCGCTGCGGGCCGGTGCGCAGGCCCTGGAGCTCGCCGGTCTGGGATAGCCGGGACCGGTGGGGCCCGGGGAGTTCAGCGGCCGTGGTGGGGGCTCGGGGGTCTTCCCCGCCACGGCCGTCACGCGGAACAACGCGCCGCGCGGCGCGTGGTTACGCTTCCGGGCCGACGCGTGGGGTCCCTCTTTCGGCGGAGTTGTCCGACACAGCTGTTGCAGCGCCTCCCGTGCCGCATTTGACTCGTTCCTTGCGGAATGCTGCGGAATCCTGCGCAATGCGGAGAGGTGCCCCACGATGCTTTCGGCCAAGAGTCTGTTCCAGGAGATCATCGACAACGACGAGTCCTTCGCGCTCTTCTGTTCCATCGCCGCCGGCGGAGAGTCGCAGGGCGGCTGGGAGAACGCGCGGATCGCCGCGCTCGTTCCGCCGAGCGAACGCGACCTGGCCCCCAGGATCACCCGTCACGGCGCCGACGAGGACAAGCACGGACGGATCTTCAACGCCCTGATGAAGAAGCGCGGCCTCGCTCCCGTCCCCGTCCCGGCCGACACCGACTACACGATGCTCCTGGAGCGGGCCGGCATCGGCCTCGCGCACGACCGGCTCAAGGCCGACGAGCCGCTGACCGTGCAGGACGTCGTCACCTACCTCGTCCACAGCCGGGTCACCGAACAGCGGGCCGCCGAACAGATGCAACTGCTGCGCAAGCACTTCGGCGACCACCCCGACCTCGGTCGCGCGGTGCGGATGATCGCGAACGACGAGGACAACCACCTCGCCTACTGCCACGAGGAACTGCTGCGCCTGGCCCGCGCGGGACACGGCCGGGCCATCCAGAGGACGCTGCGCGCGTGCGCGCTCGCCGAGATCCGGATCTACCGCGACGTGAGCCTGGCCGTCATGGCCCACATGGGCGACATCCTCGGCTGGGCGAGGGTCAGGTCCGCGCTCCTCGCGGTCGGCATCCACGCCGTGTACGCATGGGAACGGTTCGCGGGCTGGCGGCGGATGGTCTCCCTGGAGATGCCCGAGCGCCGCGACGCGCTCGGCGGCCCGGCGGCCCCGGCTCCCGAGTTCGCCTGAGCGCCGCGACGCGCTCGGCGGCCCCGGCTTCCGAGTTCGCCTCAGCCCGCCGCGCGGACCGGCCACGGCCTGGTCCCGGCCCCCTTTCCGTGTCCGGCCATTCCCGCCGGACGGGCGACGTCCGACGCGAATGGTCACCAACGTCCCGGAACGGCACGCCTAGAGCCATCCCCGCCGCTTGAACGTCCGGTACAGCACCACCTCGAGCGCGGCCATCAGCGCGATCACCGCGGGATACGACCACACCCACCGCAGTTCCGGCATGTGCTCGAAGTTCATGCCGTAGATCCCCGCGATCATCGTCGGGATCGCGGCCATCGCCGCCCACGCCGAGATCTTCCGCATGTCGTCGTTCTGCCGGACGCTCATCTGCGCCAGATGCGCCGACAGGATGTCCGTGACCAGCCGGTCCAGCCCCTCCACGGACTCGTTCACCCGCGTGAGATGGTCGCTGACGTCGCGGAAGAAGGGCCGTGCCTTTTCATTGACGAAGGGCACGCCCGGGCCGAACCCGCTGGTGCCCGCCAGCCGGGTCACCGGCGGCCCCAGCGGGCCGGTGGCCCGGCGGAACTCCAGGATCTGCCGCTTGAACCGGTAGATGCGCGACGCGGTGTTCCGTGAGCCGCCGCCGTCCGGCGAGAACACCTCCGTCTCCAGCTCCTCCAGGTCCGTCTGGAGCTCCGTCGCCACGTCCAGGTAGTGGTCCACGGTGGCGTCGGCGATCGCGTACACCACCGCCGTGGGCCCCTTGGCGAGCAGTTCCGGCTCGTCCTCCAGCCGGTGCCGTACGGCGGCCAGCGGCGCGCCCTCGCCGTGCCTGACGGTCACCACGAAGCCGTCGCCGAGGAACACCATCACCTCGCCGGAGGAGACCGCGTCGCTCTCCGGCTCGTAGACGACCGGCTTGAACACCAGGAAAAGGGAGTCGTCGTAGACCTCCAGCTTGGGCCGCTGGTGGGCATTCAGGGCGTCCTCGACGGCGAGCGGATGCAGGGCGAACTCCCGCGTGACGTGGTCGAACTCCTTCTCCGTCGGCTCGTGCAGCCCGATCCACACGAAGCCGCCGGCGGCCCGTGCCTCGTCCAGGGCGTCCGAGAAGTCCTCCGGGCCCTCCACGCGGTGCCCGTCGCGGTAGACCGCACAGTCGACGATCACTGGGTGCATCCTTTCTTCGAGCGCTCACCGGCGCACACGCGCGTGCGCCTACGCTGGGCCGCATGCCCACGCTGATCCTCGTCCGGCACGGCCGGTCCACCGCCAACACCTCCGCAGTGCTCGCCGGCTGGACGCCCGGCGTCGCCCTCGACGAGCGCGGAGCCGCGCAGGCCGCCGCACTGCCCGGGCGGCTCGACGGGCTGCCGATCGCCGAGGTCGTCGCAAGCCCCCTGCAACGCTGCCAGGAGACGATCCGGCCGCTCCTCGACGCCCGCCCCGGTCTGCGCGTCCACGGCGACGAGCGGATCGGGGAGTGCCACTACGGCGACTGGTCCGGACGCAAGCTCGCCGAGCTGATGGACGAGCCCCTGATGGAGGTCGTGCAGTCGCACCCCTCGGCCGCCGCCTTCCCCGGTGGCGAGTCCATGCGGGCCATGCAGACCCGCGCCGCCGAGGCGGTGCGCGAGTGGAACGCGCGCGTGGAGCGCGACCACGGCGCCGACGCCGTCTATCTGATGTGCTCGCACGGCGACATCATCAAGTCGCTCGTGGCGGACGCCCTCGGGCTTCATCTCGACCTCTTCCAGCGGATCTCCGTAGAACCGTGTTCCATCACCGCGATCCGTTACACCAGGCTGCGCCCCTTTCTCGTGCGCCTCGGCGACACCGGGGACTTCGCCTCCCTGGCCCCGCGCGAGGAGCCGCCGGCCGGGGACGCGACGGTCGGGGGTGGTGCGGGCGCACCGTGATCGTCGGCCGCAGTAGGGTGAAGCGGTCCGCACACGCGCGTACCCGCAGGGACGTTCCCCCATCCGTTCCCCGGCCCACGATGACCCACGATTCCCATGGAGACAGGACGTGTCCCGTCAGGTGTTCCTCTACGACCCCCCGGACCGTTTCGTGGCCGGTACGGTCGGACTGCCCGGGCGCCGTACCTTCTTCCTCCAGGCCACCGCCGGCGTCCGAGTGACCAGCGTGGCCCTGGAGAAGACCCAGGTCGCCGCGCTGGCCGAGCGCATGGACGAACTGCTGGACGAGGTCGTACGCCGAAGTGGCGGCAGCGCCCCCGTGCCCGCGATGTCGCCCGCCGAGAACACCGACACGGCGCCCCTCGACACACCGATCGAGGAGGAGTTCCGGGTCGGCACCATGGCCCTCGCCTGGGACGGCGAGGAACAGCGCATGATCGTCGAGGCGCAGGCCCTGGTGGAGCTCGACGCGGACTCGGAGGAGGATCTCGCCGAGGCCGAGGAGAAGCTCCTCCAGGACGAGGAGAACGGGCCCCCTATGCTCCGGGTCCGGCTCACCGGCGCCCAGGCGAGGGCTTTCGCCAAGCGCGCGCTCGACGTCGTCAACGCGGGCAGGCCGCCGTGTCCGCTGTGCAGTCTGCCGCTCGACCCGGAAGGACACGTATGTCCGCGCCAGAACGGATACCGCCGGGGGGCGTGACGACCACCGACCCGGCCTCCGTCGAACTCCTCGCGCGTGGCGAGCTCACCGTCCGCGGACGCATCCGCGACGCCTCGAACGCGGCCCTGTACTGCGCCGTCGCGTACGAGGGCCGCGAGGCCGCCTGCGTCTACAAGCCCGTCGCGGGGGAGAGACCGCTGTGGGACTTCCCCGACGGCACCCTCGCCCAGCGCGAGGTCGCCGCCTACGAGGTCTCCGAGGCGACCGGCTGGGGCCTGGTGCCGCCCACCGTGCTGCGGGAGGGGCCGTACGGCGAGGGCATGTGCCAGCTGTGGATCGAGACGGCCCCCGAGTCCGAACTGCTCGCCCTGGTGGACACGGAGGAGCCCGAGCCGGGCTGGAAGGCGATCGGCTTCGCCGAGGTCGGCGAGGGCCGGACCGCGCTGCTGGTGCACGCGGACGACGAGCGGCTGCGCCGGCTCGCCGTCCTCGACGCGGTGATCAACAACGCCGACCGCAAGGGCGGGCACCTGCTGCCCACCGCCGACGGCCGGCTGTACGGCATCGACCACGGGGTCACCTTCAACGCCGAGAACAAGCTGCGCACGCTCCTGTGGGGCTGGGCGGGGGAGCCCCTGACCGGGGAGGCCGTCGAGGCGCTCAAGGGCCTCAGGGCCGCCCTGGAACCCGACGGGCGGCTCGCGGGCACCCTGGCCGCACTCATCACCCCCGCCGAACTCGACGCCACACGCGCGCGTGCCGACGCGCTGCTGGTGGCCGGCAGACACCCGGAGCCGAGCGGCGACTGGCCGGCGATCCCCTGGCCCCCGGTCTGACCCCGACGGACACACCGGGCCGCGTGTGGCCCCGACGGTCAGGCCGGGCGCCGTGCGGCCGCGACGGGTACGCCCGGCCGCGTCTGGCCGCAACGGGTACGCCAGGTCCCCGTGTGGCCACGACGGGTACGCCAGGTCCCCGTGTGACCTCGGCAGGCCGCCTGGCCGCATGTGACCCCGCAGGTACGCCAGGTACCTGTGTGGCCCCGACGTGTACGCCCGGCTGTCTGCGACCCCGGCAGGAACGCCCGGCCCCGAGTGGCCCCGACGTGTACGCGCGGCCCCGTGTGACCCGGCAGCCACGCCCGGCCCCGTGTGGCCTCGTTCTGCACACCGGCCGGGATCACACAAGAGGGCCTTCCCGGCCATCTGGTCCGCTCCGGTTCGTATACGCCACTTCCGTCCGGTTAGGCTCATGACATGCATGCCTGGCCCGCTTCCGAGGTCCCCGCCCTGCCTGGTCAGGGCCGCGACCTGAGGATCCACGACACCGCGACCGGCGGCTTGGTCTCCCTCGACCCCGGTCCCGTCGCCCGTATCTACGTCTGCGGCATCACTCCGTACGACGCGACCCACATGGGTCACGCGGCGACCTACAACGCGTTCGACCTCGTCCAGCGCGTGTGGCTCGACACCAAGCGGCAGGTTCACTACGTCCAGAACGTCACCGATGTCGACGACCCGCTCCTGGAGCGGGCCGAACGCGACGGTGTCGACTGGGTCGCCCTCGCCGAGAAGGAGACGGCGCTCTTCCGCGAGGACATGACGGCCCTGCGGATGCTGCCGCCGCGGCACTACATAGGCGCCGTCGAGGCGATACCCGGCATCGTCCCGCTCGTCGAGCGGCTGCGGGACGCCGGCGCCGCCTACGAGCTCGAGGGCGACGTCTACTTCTCCGTCGAGTCCGACCCGGACTTCGGCAGGGTCTCGGGCCTCGACGCGGCCGCCATGCGGCTGCTCTCCGCCGAGCGCGGCGGCGACCCCGACCGCTCCGGCAAGAAGAACCCGCTCGACCCGATGCTCTGGACGGCGGCCCGCGAGGGCGAGCCCAGCTGGGACGGCGGCTCGCTCGGCCGCGGCCGACCCGGCTGGCACATCGAGTGCGTGGCCATCGCCCTGGACCACCTCGGGATGGGCTTCGACGTGCAGGGCGGCGGCTCCGACCTCGCCTTCCCGCACCACGAGATGGGCGCCTCCCACGCCCAGGTGCTGACCGGCGAGTTCCCCATGGCGCGGGCGTACGTCCACGCCGGCATGGTCGGCCTGCACGGCGAGAAGATGTCGAAGTCCAAGGGCAACCTCGTCTTCGTCTCGAAGCTGCGCCAGGACGGCGTCGACCCCGCCGCCATCCGGCTCACCCTCCTCGCCCACCACTACCGGGCCGACTGGGAGTGGACCGACCAGGTCCTCATCGACGCCGAGGCCCGGCTCGGGCGCTGGCGGGCCGCCGTCTCCCGGCCCGACGGGCCGCCCGCCGAAGCCCTCGTCGACGAGATCCGCGAAGCCCTCGCGAACGACCTCGACGCCCCGGCCGCACTCGCCGCCGTCGACCGCTGGGCTGCGCTCCAGCAGGAGCGGGGCGGCACGGACATCGGTGCTCCGGGCGTCGTCTCGCGGGCCGTGGACGCCCTGCTGGGCGTGGCCCTGTAGCCGAAGGCGCCCGCACACCGGGTATGACCAGGGGCGGTGCGCTTCGGCGCACCGCCCCTCTCGCTCCCCTGTCCCGCCCTCGTCGCTTCGCTGTTCAGCAGCCGGTTCTATTCCTCCGACGAATCGCTGTCGTCGGAGGTGTCCCCGCTCGGCTTCGGCGGCTTCGGGGGCCGGGTCCGCTCCCCGGGGTCCGGCGGGCCGCCGCCGTCCCGGCGCCGCAGGTATCGCTCGAACTCGCGGGCGATCGCCTCGCCCGACGCCTCCGGCAGCTCCGCGGTGTCCCGCGCCTCCTCCAGCGTCTGCACGTACTCGGCGACCTCGGTGTCCTCGGCGGCCAGCTGGTCCACGCCCACCTGCCAGGCGCGCGCGTCCTCGGGCAGCTCGCCCAGGGGGATGCGTACGTCGATCAGGTCCTCCAGGCGGTTGAGGAGGGCCAGCGTCGCCTTCGGGTTCGGCGGCTGCGAGACGTAGTGCGGCACCGCCGCCCAGAGGCTGACCGCGGGCACACCCGCGTGCGCGCACGCCTCCTGGAGGACGCCGACGATGCCCGTGGGGCCCTCGTACTTGGTCTCCTCCAGGTCCATCCGCTGCGCCAGGTCGGCGTCGGACGTGGTTCCGCTGATCGGCACCGGACGGGTGTGCGGGGTGTCACCGAGCAGGGCGCCCAGGATGACCACCAGCTCCACTCCCAACTCGTGTGCGAAGCCCAGCAGCTCGTTGCAGAACGAGCGCCAGCGCATGGACGGTTCGATGCCGCGTACGAGCACCAGGTCGCGTGGCTTGTCGCCGCCCACCCGGACGACCGACAACCTTGTCGTCGGCCACGTGATCTTGCGCACGCCGGCGTCCATCCACACCGTGGGGCGGTTCACCTGGAAGTCGTAGTAGTCCTCGGCGTCCAGCGCCGCGAACACCTCGCCCTTCCACTCCCGCTCCAGGTGCCCGACCGCGGTGGAGGCGGCGTCGCCGGCATCGTTCCAGCCCTCGAACGCGGCCACCATGACCGGGTCGATCAGCTCGGGAACCCCCTCGAGCTCGATCACCCAGCGCCTCCTTCCGACGTGCCCTCGCTTGACCACCCAACCTTACGGCGTTCCGCGGGAGCGCTCGCAGCCCCCTTGCGCGGGGGAGTGAACGGATCACTGCCCCGTTCGCCACCCCCGAACACCCCTCGTCCGACCCGACTCACGGCACCCGCTCACGGCCGGTACACAGCGCGCGTCCCTTGCGCGGGCGCACGGCACGGGCTTTCGGCGCCGACGCGCCGCGTACTCAGAGCGTCGAGCGCAGCCACTGCTCCACGCTCGCGATGTGCACCGTCGCCCACGACCGGGCCGCCTCCGCGTCCCGGTCGCGCAGGGCCGCCAGGATCGCCCGGTGCTCGCGCAGCGTGCCGGCGACCGCGTCCTCCTGCGTCAGGCCGCGCCAGATCCGGGCCCGGGTGGTGGGCCCGGACAGCCCGTCCAGCAGCGAGCACAGCACCGAGTTGCCGGCGCTCTGCACGATGCCCCGGTGGAACTCCAGGTCGCCCGCGACCAGTTCCTCCACCGAGGGCTCGGCTCCGAGCTTGTCCAACTGGGCGTCGAGGGCGGCCAGTTGCTGCTCGCTGATCCGCAGGGCGGCCATCGCCGTGGCGGCCGGCTCCAGAATGCGCCGCACGGCCAGGAACTCCAGGACGGTGTCGTCGCGGTGGAAGTCGACGACGAAACTCAGCGCCTCCAGGAGCAGTTGCGGATCGAGGCTGGTCACGTACGTGCCGTCGCCCTGCCGCACGTCCAGGATCCGGATCAGCGACAGGGCCCGCACCGCCTCCCGCAGGGAGTTGCGGGAAAGGCCCAGCTCGGCGGCCAGCTCACTCTCCTTGGGCAGCCGGTCCCCGGGGCGCAGCGCACCCGAGACGATCATGCCCTTGATCTTCTCGATCGCCTCGTCGGTGACTGCCATGACCGGCCTCCCTGTCGTTCCATCGCCCAGACGCTGAATCCGTCATCGAATCCGTACCCGCACCCACCACGGGATTCAGGCGCCGGATCCATACATCGGATGTCTCAGGGCCATTATGAGGGCAGATCAGAGGAGTGATTCCAGTGCTGCGATCACCGCCCGTTCGTCGAGCGTGGTGAGCCCACGATCGCGCATCAGCACCCGCCCGTCGACGACGGTGTCACGCACGTCCGAAGAGTGCGCCGCGTAGGCCAGCGTCGACCAGGGGTCGTGGCGCGGCCGCAGATGCGGCGCGTCCAGGTCCAGGACGATCAGATCGGCCCGCTTGCCCGCCTCCAGCGAACCGAGCCGCTCCCCGAGCCCGAGCGCCCGCGCGCCCTCGATCGTCGCCATCCGTACGGCCTGCTCGGCGCCGACCGCCGTCGGGTCGCCGCCCGCCTTGTGCACCAGCGCCGCCTGCCGCACCGCCCCCAGGACGTCCAGCGAGTTGGAACTGACGGCGCCGTCCGTGCCGAGCCCCACCGTCACACCCGCGCTCAGCAGCCGCGGCACGGGCGCGATGCCGCAGCCCAGCTTCAGGTTCGACACCGGACAGTGGGCGACGGCCGTGCCCGTACGGGCCAGCGCCGCGATCTCCGGCCCGGTGAGGTCGACGGCGTGCGCGAGCAGCACATCGGGGCCGAGCAGTCCGAGGGAGTCCAGCAGCTCCACCGGCCGCTTCCCGTGCCGCACCTCGACGGTGGCGACCTCGGTGGCGTTCTCGGCCGCGTGGATGTGCACCAGCGCCCCGAACTCCCGGGCCAGCGCGAAGACTTCGGTGAGCTGCTCGGGGGAGAGGGTGTACGCCGAGTGCGCGAAGACGACCGGGCGGTGCCCGGGCCGGGCAGGCCCGCGTGCCGCCAGGTCCCGCCGCGCCCACCCGAGCCGTCCCCCGTAGGCCATGCCGTCCGGCGGCCCGGGCACGTCCATGAAGGTGGGCCCGGTGTGCAGCCGCCAGCCCGCCTCACGGGCCGCCCGCTCGGCCGCCTCGTGGAACCAGTACATGTCCAGCGCCGAGGTCACCCCGGCCCGCACGCTCTCCGCGACCGCCAGCCGCACCGCCGCCGCCACGTTCTCCGGCGCCAGCAGCTCCGCCTCCCACTTCAGGACCCGCTCCAGGAAACCCTGGAGGGTGACGTCGTCGGCACGGCCGCGCAGCAGGGTCATCGCGAGGTGGGTGTGCGTGTTGATCAGCCCGGGGAGGACGAGACAGCCGGCGGCGTCGATCTCCTCGGCGGCGGTGTGGCGCTCGCGCAGCTCGGAGGCCGGCCCCACGGCGAGGATCTCGCCCTCGTGGACCGCGACCGCCCCGTCCCGCACGAGGGTTCCGGCGTCGTCCACCGTCAGGACGTCGCCGCCGTGCACCAGCAGGTCGATGCTCACGCCCGCTCGCCTTCCGCCAGCAGCCGCAGCGCCTCCAGGGACACCACCGCGCCACGTTCGACGCCGGCCGCCACGACCGCCCGGTGCGGGTCGTAGCCGCCCGTCGCCTGCTCGTCGACCAGCTCGTCGGCGTTCGCCCCGTCGATCACCAGCACGCCGCCCGCGACCAGCCCCCGCAGCGAGGCGGTGACCAGCAGCGCGGACAGCTCCATCTCGATGGCGGCGAGCCCGGCGCCGGTGTAGGAGAAGAGCGGGAGCAGGCCCGGCTGGAAGGCCGCCCGGGTCCACACGATGCCCCGGTGGTGCGGAGCGCCGGCCTCGCGGGCCGCACGCTGGAGGGCGAAGACCGCCTCCGGCGCGGACACGGCCGGGTACTCCGGCGGCAGCAACTGGTGGGTGACGCCGTCGTCGCGGACGGCCGCCTCCGCGATGACCAGGTCGCCGTCCCCGATGCCCGGCTTGATCGCGCCCGCCGTGCCGAACCGCAGGACGGTGCGCACGCCCGCGTCCGCCAGCTCCTGGAACAGCAGGATCGCGCCCGGCGCACCCACCCCGTGCGAGGCGACGACGACCGGCACGCCCTTCCAGCTTCCGCCGAACACCCGGTACTCGCGGTGGTACGAGACCTCCTCGGCGCCGTCGAGAAGCGCGGCGACGGCGGCGGCGCGGGCCGGGTCGCCGACGACCACGGCGTGCGCCGGGAGACCGGTGCGGGGAATGCGGGTGACGGGCTGCAGGTCCTGCGTCATTGGACGGCTCCGGTGGTCCGGGGGCGGCGACGGCGGCGGGCCGTCGTGAGGAAGAGGGCGCCGAGCGTGACGACGTAGGGCGCGGCGTCGGTCGCCTGCTGCGGCAGGCCGAGACCCTGGAGGCGGAACCCGGCCGCCTCGGCGAGCCCGAACAGCAGCGCGGCGAGCAGGACGCCCAGGGGCGCGGCGCGGCCCAGCATGACGGCCACGACAGCGATCCAACCACGGCCCGCCGTCATGTTCTCCGTGAACAGCGTGACGTTGCCCAGCGCGAGCTGCGCGCCCGCGAGCCCGCACAGCACTCCCGACAGCAGGATCACGCCGTACCGGTACTTCGCCGGGCTCACCCCGAGGGTGGCCGCGGCGTCGGGAGCCTCGCCGACCCCGCGCAGCCGCAGCCCCCACACGTGCCGCGACAGCAGCAGCGCGGCGACCGCGACCGCCGCCCACGACAGGTACGCGAGCGGGGTGAAGCCGCCGACCAGCGGCAGTCCGGCGAGCGACGGGTCGTCGAAGGTGCCCTGCACGCCGAAGACCGTGCGCAGCAGGAAGCTGGTCAGGCCGACGGCCAGGAGGTTCATCGCGATGCCGAGGACCACCGCGTCCCCGCGCAGGGTGACCGCTCCCACCGCCAGGATCAGCGAGTACGCGGCCGCCGCGAGGGCCGCCGCCAGGACGCCGAGCCAGGGGCTGCCGGTGAACCAGCTGGTCGCCACGGAGGTGAAGCAGCCCATCAGCATCATGCCCTCGAGGCCGATGTTGAAGACCCCGGCCCGCTCGCACAGCGCGCCGCCGAGGGCCGCCAGCAGGATCGGGGTGAGGGCGCGCAGCGCCGACATGAGGAGATCGGAGTCGAGGAACATCACACCGCCTCGCTTTCCCGGGAGCGGCGGCCGAACCAGCGGCTGGGGAAGCGCAGCCGGGCCGCGAGGAACACGATCACGATCGCCTGGAGCACCTGGGTCAGTTCGCGCGGTACCTCGGTGGTGCGCTCCATCGCCAGCCCGCCGACCTGGAGGACGGCGAAGAAGAAGGCGGCGACCACCGTGCCCACTGGAGCCGCGGCGGCGAGCAGGGCGGCCGTCAGACCGGTCCAGGTGTAACCGGGACCGGTGAGCGAGCCGTCCACGAAGCGGTAGGGGAAGCTCAGCACCCCGATCGCGCCCACGAGTCCGGCGAGCCCCCCGGAGACCGCCATCAACCTCAGCGTCAGGCCCCGGCGTTCGACACCCGCGTACGCGGCGAAGCGGGGGTTGAGGCCCGTCATGCGGATCTCGTAGCCGACGGCGGTGCGCCGGTCGGCGAACCAGTACGCGGCGGCGGCGATCGCGACGAGGACCAGCCCGAGGGTCACCGTGGAGTCGCCGAACGCGGGCAGCGCCACTCCGTCGGGCAGCGCCCGCGTCTGGGGCAGGCTGGAGCCGGGCTCCTTGAGCGGGTAGCGGGCCAGGTAGGAGGCGAGCGACACCGCCGGGTAGCTGAGCAGCAGGCTGCTGACCAGCAGCGGGACCCCGAGGTGGTTCTCGCACAGGGCGGCCAGGACGGCGTATCCGGCGCCTGCGGCCATGCCGGCCAGCAGCGCCAGTACGACGGTGAGGGGCGCGGGAAGCGGTGAGTACAGGCCGGTCACCGCCGCCGTGATCCCGCCGAGCACCAGCTGCCCGTCGCCGCCGAGGTTGATCAGCCCGGCCCGCAGCGGGATGGCCAGCGCGAGCGCCAGACCGAGCACGCTGGTGCCGGTGGTCAGGGTCGAGCCGATGCCGTCGGCGCCCAGCGCGCCGGTCACGACGGCCTCGTAGGCCGAGACCGGGTCCGCGCCGGTGCCGAGCAGGAACAGCGCGCCGATGACGAGGCCCGCGAGGACGGAGAAGGTGAGGGGGGAGCGCAGGGCTCCGGATACGCGTGTCATGTCAGTGGGTTCATGTCGGTGGCCTCCACGGGAGCACCGGCCATCGCCAGGCCCAGCGTCCGCTCGTCCGCCTCTTCCTTGGTGTACGAGGCCGCGACCCGGCCCTCGTACATGACGAGCACACGGTCCGCGAGGCCGCGGATCTCGCTCAGCTCGGCCGAGACGAGGAGGACGGCGTGACCGGCGTCGCGGTAGGCGATCAGCTGGTCGTGGATGTTCTGGATGGCGCCGATGTCGACGCCCCGGGTCGGCTGCTCGACCAGCAACAGCGGTGCGTCATGGGCGAGTTCGCGACCTATGAGCAGCTTCTGGAGGTTCCCGCCGGACAGCGCGGAGGCGGGGACCCCGGTGGTCGCCGTTCTGATGCCGAAGCGCTCGACCAGCCGCCGGGCGTGCGCGCGGACGGCCGCCGGGGGCAGCAGGCCGCGGGCGGAGAGGGTGGTGCGGTGGTGGCCCATGGCCAGGTTGTCCGCGACCGAGGCGGCGGGAGCCGTACCGACCGCGTGCCGGTCCTCGGGGACATAGGCGAGACCCTTCGCGCGCCGCTCGGTCGCCGAGGCGTGCGTGATGTCGTCGCCCTGGAGCGTGACCCGGCCGGCGGTGCCGGGGCGCAGCCCGGCCAGTGCCTCGACCAGTTCGCTCTGCCCGTTGCCGGCGACGCCCGCGACTCCGACGATCTCACCGGCGTGGACGGTGAGATCCACATCGTGGACCGAGTCCGTGCTGAACCCGGTCACCCGCAGCACTGTCCCACCGGGTGTTCCCGGCGCGTGGACGCGGTCCAGTTCGACCGCGCGGCCGGTCATCGCGGCGGCGATCCCGTCGGCCGTGGTGTCGGAGGTGACCAGCCGGGCGACGACCCGGCCGTCCCGCAGGACGGTCACCCGGTCGCTGCCCTCCAGCACCTCGCGCAGTTTGTGGGTGACGAGGACGACCGTACGGCCCTGCGCGGTCAGCGACTTGAGCACGCCGAACAGGGCGTCGGCCTCGGCCGGCGTGAGCACCGCCGTCGGCTCGTCGAGGATGAGCGTACGGGCGCCCCGGTGCAGGAGTTTGAGGATCTCCACGCGCTGACGAAGCCCGACGGGCAGGTCGCCCACCCGGGCGTCCGGGTCGACGGCCAGCCCGTGCTCCTCGGCGAGTTCGCGCACCCTGCGGCGGGCCGCGGCCCGGTCCACCAGGCCGAAGCGGCGCGGCTCGGCGGCGTAGACGACGTTCTCGGCGACCGTCAGCGAGTCGAACAGCTTGAAGCTCTGGTGGACCATGCCGAGCCCGGCGGCCATGGCGTCGGAGGGGCTCGTGAGACGCACTTCCCGCCCGTCGATCCGTACCGACCCGGCGTCGGCGCGCTCCATGCCGTACAGGACCGACATCAGCGTGGACTTGCCCGCGCCGTTCTCACCCATGAGGGCGTGGATCTCACCGCGCCGGACGGTCAGGTCGACGGCGTCGTTGGCGAGCGTGCCGGGGAACCGCTTGGTGATTCCCCGGAGTTCGACGGCGAGGTCCTCAGGAGGCGGCGGGGTCATCGACCTTCAGCTCTCCGGAGACGATCTGGTCGCGCAGCGCCTCGACCTTCGTCAGGACGTCCTTGTGGTCGGCGATCACGCACTTCGACGTGTCCACGCCGCTCTCCAGGCCGGTCAGGCTGATGCCGCCCTCCTTGAGACCGTACGAGACCGTCGTGCCGGTCGTGCCGCCGAGGACCGTCTCGACGCCCTTCTCGACGGCGACGTCCGTGCGCTTGATCACGTTGTCGACGACCGTGCCGGGCGCCGAGGGGCACTGGTTGACGTCGACGCCGTAGGCGAACGCGCCCTTGGCCTTCGCCGCCTCGAAGACGCCGTAGTTGCCGGCCGCCGCGGCCGCCATGATCTGGTCGTAGCCCTTGGCGAGCAGAGTGTTCGCCTGCTCCTTGGCGCGGGCCGAGTCGTCGAAGGGGGACTGGCCGCCGACGAAGCGGGTGGACGTCTCGGTCTTGGCGGCGACCTTCTCGGCGCCGGCCGCGAACGGGTCGCTGTAGCGGCGGAACTGGGGAGTGTCGAGCACGTCGACCGCGCCGACCTTGCCGGTCCTGCTCAGCAATCCCGCCTCGGCGCCCGCGAGGTACACGCCCTCGTGCTCGCGGAAGACCGCGCAGCTGACGTTCTTGAAGGTCTTGGCGGTGCAGGCGTCGACGATCAGGAACTGCTGGCTCGGGTTCTTCGCGGCCTGCTGGGCGACGATGTCGGCGAACTCGAAGCCGACGAGGACGATGACGTCCGGCTCGGCGTCCACCGCGGCCTGCACGTTCTGCTGCTGGGAGGCGGTGTCCGTGGACTCGTAGACCTTCTGGGTCCCGTCGTGCTGCTTCGCCGCGCTCTTGATGCCAGTCACCGCGAGCTTGAGGAACTCGTTCTGGCCGACGGCGTCGGGGGTGACGAGGGTGAAGGACTTGCCGCTGCCGCCGCTCGCGCCGGCGGCGGAGTCGTCCTTCTTCGCGGCGGCGTTGCAGGCGGTGGCGAGGAGCACGGTGCCGGTCGCGAGGGCGGCGAGCCGCACGGAGCGGCGGTGTCTGCGGGGCATCGGAGAACCTTCCGGGTATGCCGAGAGGCGCATCACGATGCTGAGGTGCGCGCGTACGGCGGGGTGAGGTGAGCGACGGTGCTCGGTGCGGGAGGAACCGCGGGGGAGGGCCGAGGGAGCGGACTCAGCCGCGACAGCCGTCGCCTGCGCAGCGGCCGAAGTCGAGGAAGCGGCGCCGGGTGAGCAGCGGCATGCCTTCCTCCTTCGTCTCGTTCTGCGGGATGCTGGTATCGCCCTGCGGATGCAGGTGCTGGACTCTAACACTCCTTTCCGGACACCCGCCGGGCTGTCTCGAACTGTGGTTCGCCCACCGCCATTCGGGAGTTATTCGAGGTCATGTACGGTGTCGAACACCATTGGAGCATCAGGAGCGTCCCGTTATGTCCGAGGAACTGCGTGCCGTCGAGTGGACCGGAACCGGCCTCGCGCTGATCGACCAGACCGCCCTGCCGCACCGCACCGCGACCGTCGATGTCCACGATGTGGACACCTTGGTCGACGCGATCCAGCGGCTCGTCGTGCGCGGCGCCCCCGCGATCGGCGCGGCGGGCGCCTACGGTGTCGCGATCGCGCTCATGGAGGGTGAGCGCGAGGGCTGGACGGACGACGAGATACGCAAGGCCGTCGCCCGCGTCCGCGAGGCCCGTCCGACCGCCGTGAACCTCATGGTGTGCGTGGACCGGGTCATGACCCGCTTCGACGACGGGCTCGACGCGGTCCTGGCGGAGGCGGCCGCGGTGCAGCGCGAGGACGTCGAGGCGAACCGCGCGATGGGCGCCTTCGGCGCGGACTGGCTGCTGAAGCGGGTCGGTGAGGACCGCCCGCTGCGGATCCTGACGCACTGCAACACCGGCGCGCTCGCGACCGCGGGCTGGGGCACCGCCCTCGGCGTCATACGGGAGCTGCACGCGCGCGGACGTCTCGAGGTCGTCTACGCCGACGAGACCCGTCCGCTGCTCCAGGGCTCGCGCCTGACCGCCTGGGAGCTGGTCCAGGAGGGCATTGCGCACTTCGTGCAGGCCGACGGGGCCGCCGCCGGCACCATCCTGCGCGGCGCGGTCGACGCGGCGATCGTGGGCGCCGACCGCATCGCGGCCAACGGCGACACCGCCAACAAAGTCGGCACCGTGGGGGTCGCCCTCGCCTGCGCCGACGCCGGCATCCCGTTCCTGGTGGCGGCGCCCACCACCACGGTCGATCTCTCCACCCCGGACGGCGCCGCCATCCACATCGAACTCCGCGGCGAGGACGAGGTGCTGGAATGGGGCGGGATACGGACGGCGCCCGCCGAGTCACGCGGCCACAACCCGGCGTTCGACGTCACGCCCGGCCGCCTGGTCACGGGCCTGGTGACCGAGCGGGGCGTGCTGGAGATCTCCGCGGGCGAGTTGCCCGCAGACCGCCTGCGCTGACAGAAGGGGTTGCACGGTCGGGCCGCGCCGAGAAGGCCGGCCCCGCTGACACACCGAAGGCCACGGTCGGGGGGACCGTGGCCTTTCGGCGTTGCTCGTGGTCAGCGCCGCGTCAGTTCCAACTCCAGGAGCCATTCGACGACTTCGGTGTGGTGGCGGGCCTGGCGCGGGGTGTCGCCCCATACGTACAGGCCGTGTCCGGCCACGACCACCGCGGGCATCCGGGGCTCGCGGGCCGCCTCGAGGCGGTCGCCGAGGACCTTCATGTCCTGGCTGTTGGCGATGACGGGCAGGGTCACCTCGACGTCGTGCGCGGGCTGGCCCACGCCCTTGAGCATCTCCACGTCCTTGAAGACGATCCCGCCCGGGTGCCGGTGGCCGAGCGCCACGGACGCCACCGTGTGGACGTGCACGACCGCGCCCGCACCGGTCAGCGCCGCCACGCGCGCGTGCAGCTCCGCCTCGGCGGACGGCTTGCCCTCGTCCAGGGCGGCGCCGTTCTCGTCCACCAGCACCACGTCCGCGGGGGTCAGTTCGCCCTTGTCGCGGCCGCTCGCGGTGACCGCGAGCCGCAGCGGGTCGCGGGTGAGTACGACCGACAGGTTGCCGGAGGTGCCGCGCATCCAGCCGAAGGAGGCGAAGCGGGCGGACTCGGCGGCGAGGACCGCCCCCGCCTCCTCCAGGTCGAGCGCGGTCGGGTCGGCGGTCATGAAGTGCTCCTGGAATTGCTGACGGTGATCTCGTCGAACGTCCCCGCCTGCGCGTGGTCGCCGACGCCCTGCTCGAAGTACGGCTCGCCGGGCCGCCGGACGCCGACCGCGTGCCAGCCGGCCGCGCGGGCCGCGTCCAGCTCCCCCGGCCGGTCGGAGAGGAAGAGCAGCCGGTCGGCCGCCACGCCGGTCGACCCGGCGATACGGCGGTACGACTCCGGCTCCTGCTTGGGACCGGCGTTCTCGGTGTCGTACAGACCGGAGAGGAGTGAGGTGAGGTCGCCCGCCGGGCTGTTGGTGAACCACGCCCGCTGGGCGGACACCGACCCCGACGAGTAGACGTACAGCCGCAGCCCGGCCGCGTGCCAGGCGCGCAGCCGCGGCACGACGTCCTCGTAGAAGTGCGAGACGAGGTCGCCGCGTGCGAAGCCCTCGGACCAGATGACACCCTGGAGGCTCTTCAGCGGGGTCGCCTTGCGGTCCTCGTCGAGCCAGGCGTTCAGGGTCTTCTCGATCGCGGCCGCGTCGGCGTCCGGCCCGCCCGTCAGCTCCCGTACCTGCGCGATCGCCCGTGCCACGGCCGGCTCATCGGCACGCTCGATGAGCAGCTCGGCGAAGCGGGCGCGCGAGTACGGGTACAGCACGTCCACCACGAAGCCCGTGGCGCTCGTGGTGCCCTCGATGTCGAGCACCACGGCGTCCACGTCGTACGTGAGGTCCCGCACGCTCACGCGGCGGCCCGGTCGGCCTCGTAGCCGGCTGCGATCGTGTCGTAGTCCGGGAAGCGGGCGGCGATGGCGGACCCGGTGAAGTTGCCGATCCAGCCGTCATCCTCGTGGAAGAAGCGGATCGCGGTGAACGACGGCGCGGTGCCCATGTCGAACCAGTGGGTGGTCCCGCGCGGCACGCCCAGCAGATCGCCCTTCTCGCAGAAGACCGCGTGCACCTCGCCGTTCACGTGCAGGTAGAAGATGCCGGAGCCGGAGACGAAGAAGCGGACCTCGTCATCGTCGTCGTGGGTGTGCTCCTGGAGGAACTTCTCCCGGGCCGCCTTCGCCTTCGCCGGGAACTCCGGGTCGTCGCTGGGGTGCAGACCGAGGACGTCGACGGTGGTGAAGCCCTCCTGCGCGTTCAGCTTCTCGATCTCCGGGCCGTACGCGGCGAACACCGTCTCGCTGTCGGCGTCGGACGGCACGTCCGCGCGGACCGGCCACCGCTCGTAGCGCACGCCCAGCGGCTCGAGGGCCTCGGCGATCTCGGCGGGGTCGGAGGTACGGCGGACCAGGGCCTCGGGGCCGGACTCGGACCAGGTCGTCAGCAGCGTCATGGAAGCAACTCCAGGATTCTGTATGGGATGTCCGGATACCGAGACGGATCGGACGGGGAGGTGAAGGGGAGAGGCAGGCGGCCGGGACAGTCGCTCAGCCGCGACACGGCGCGCCGGGGCAGCGCCGCATGCGGGGCATGCGCAGCGCGTTCGCGCGATCTGTCGTCATCGGGGCCTCACTGTGCCGGGTCGGGTGCCGGTTCCGTGATGGTAACTCCCGGCGGCACGTCCACCTCCTGTGACGTAATCGTCGTCCCGCATGGTGAGATCCGGCGTCCATTCCTTTGACGGGTGGCTGAAAACGTTCTCATGATCTGCATATGAAGACGCTGCTGCTCGTACGGCGGCTGTACGTGGACTTGCTCCGGTCGACCACAGCCAGCTGTCGCTGACCCCTCCCGGAGCTCCGACGCGCCCCCGTTCCGCCGGGCGCGCCCCGCTGTTCGCGGTGGCTCATTCCTGTCCTTCGCTCCGGGCTCAGGCATCCCCTGCTTCGCATCCCCCGCTGTGCGCTTTCCGCCTCGCATCCCCTCCGCGCCCTCGCTCGGTACCACCCCGCACCTGGAGCCCCTCATGTCCCGTGTCCTTCTGCCTCTCGCCGCGCTCTCGCTGGCCTCCGTCTCTGCCCTCGTGCTCTCCGGTTGCTCGCAGTCCACGGACGCCTCCAAGGACACCGGCAACGCGGCCGCCCCGGCCTCCGCCGCCACCGGCAAGAAGCCCGCACCCTTCGGCGCCGGCGCGGTCAAGGTGGCCCTGGTCCGGCAGAGCGGCGCCGGCGACTACTTCGAGCAGTGGGGCAACGGCGCGAAGGCCCAGGCGAAGGCCCTCGGCATCGACCTGACCGTGTACGACGCCCAGGCCGACAACGCCAAGCAGGCCACCGACCTCTCCTCCGCCATCAACTCCGGCGCGAAGGCGATCATCATCGACCACGGCTTCCCGGCGACCATCCAGCCGGAGATCGACAAGGCCGTGAAGCAGGGCGTCAAGGTCGTCGTCTACGACGTCGAGACCCCCACCAAGGGCGTCGTCTCCACCGAGCAGGACGACGCGAGCATGGCCCAGGCCGTTCTCGACGTGATGGCCAAGGAGGTCGGCAAGAACGCCAAGGTCGGTTACGTCAACGTGGCCGGCTACGCCGCCCTCGACAAGCGCGACACCGTCTGGAAGTCGACGGTCGCCTCCGAGGCCTGGAAGCAGCAGTTCAAGGTCGGCAAGGTCACCGACTCCACGGCCACCGACAACGTTCCCCTGGTCTCCGCCGCGCTCACCCAGCACTCCGACGTGGCCGGCGTCTTCGCGCCCTACGACGAGCTCGCCAAGGGCACCGTGCTCGCCGTGCAGAACAAGAAGCTCCAGGACAGGGTGAAGGTCTTCGGCGCGGACGTCTCCAACGCCGACATCCAGCAGATGACGGCGGCCGACAGCCCCTGGGTCGCCACGGCGGGCACCGACCCGTCCGCCGTCGGTGCGGCCGTCGTGCGCACGACCGCGCTGGAGTTGGCCGGTCAGCTGAACAAGACCACCGTGTCGTTCCCGGCCGTCGCCATCACGCAGGACTTCCTGCGCGAGAAGAAGATCGAGAACATGGACCAGCTGCGGGAGGCGCTGCCCGCGCTGAACCTGTCGCAGGTCTCCACCGCGGACTGGATCTCGAATGTCGCCCACTGAGCCCGCGGAGCGTGCGGAGCCTCGTGAGGCGGCCCCCGCCGTCGGTCTCACCGACGTCAGCATGGCCTTCGGCGGCAAGACGGTGCTCGCCTCCGTCTCGCTGGACATCGCGGCCGGCAGCGTCGTCGCGCTGCTCGGCGCGAACGGCGCCGGCAAGTCCACGCTGATCAAGATCCTTTCGGGCGTCCACGCGGACCACGGGGGAGAGGTGCGCGTCGACGGCTCGCCGGTCACGCTCGACTCCCCGCTGGCCGCCCGCCGGCTGGGCATCCGGACGGTGCACCAGCGCATCGGCGAGGGCATCGTGCCCGGTCTCACCGTCGCCGAGAACCTGGTCTTCGAGGAGCTGGCGCAACAGCGTGGCAACCCGTTCCTGAGCGGCCGCACCACGCTCGCCCGCGCCCGCCAGATCCAGGCCGGCCTCGGTCTGGCCTGGAGCGACCAGGTGCTCAGGCAGGACGTCACCGAACTCGGTATCTCCGACCGGCAGTTGCTGATCCTGGCCCGCGCCCTGGCGACCCGCCCGCGGCTGCTCGTCCTCGACGAGCCGACCTCCGCGCTCTCCGCCGCCGAGGCGGAGCGGCTGTTCGCGCTCGTCGAGAAGATGCGCGAGGACGGCATCGCCGTGCTCTACGTCTCCCACCGGCTCGGCGAGATCGACGCGCTCGCCGACCGGCTGGTCGTCCTGCGCGACGGCCTCCTCACCGACGACCAGGCCAAACCCTTCGACTGGGACGCGGCCCTGCGCGCGATGCTCGCCCAGGCCCAGGAGACGACGACCGCCCGGCCCGTCAGGGAGGGCGCCGAAGGAGAGGTCGCCCTCTCGCTGCGCGGTGTCCGCCTCTTCGAAGGCCGCTCCCCCCTCGACCTCGACCTGCGCGCCGGCGAGGTCACCGGTGTCGTGGGCCTGCTGGGGGCGGGCAAGACCGAGCTGGCCCGCGGCCTGTTCGGCGCGGAGCCCTTCGCCGCCGGCTCCGTCGAACTGGACGGCAGGACCTACGCGCCCCGCCGCCCCTCAGACGCCATCCGCGCGGGCGTCCATCTCGTCCCCGAGGACCGGCACGCCGACGCCCTGGTGCCCGGCTGGTCGGTCGCGCGGAACATCTCGCTGCCGTTCCTGAAGTCCTTCTCGCGGGCCGGGCTCATGAACGGGCCGAAGGAGGACGCACTCGGCCGCGAGACGATCGACGCCCTCGGTGTCGTCACCCGCGACGAGCACAGCACCGTCGAGGAGCTGTCCGGCGGCAACCAGCAGAAGGTCGTCGTCGGCCGCTGGCTCGCCCACACCCCCCGCGTCCTCATCCTGGACGAGCCGTTCCGAGGTGTGGACATCGGCGCCCGGCGCGACATCGGCCGCCGGGCCCGCGCCCTCGCCTCCGAGGGCGCGGCCGTCCTCGTCCTGTCCGCCGACGTCGACGAGGTCCTGGAGGTCGCCGACCGGGTCGTCGTCCTCGCGGCCGGTGAGGTCCACCTCGACGCGTACGGCGAAGACGCGGAGCGCGACCGCGTGATCCAGACCATCTCGGCGTCCGTCTGACGCCGGCCCGCTCCCACGAAGGCCCAGGAAGCACCCCATGACCACCACCCAGAGCACCGAGGTTCCCACCAAGGCGGCGATCCTGCCGGCGACCTCCACCGCGGTGCGCGTCCAGAACGCCGTCATCAAGTACGGCTTCATCTTCGTGACGGTCGCGCTGTTCCTGTACTTCGCCCTGAGCGAGGGCTCCTTCCGGGAGTCGGCGACCCTGCTCGACACCCTGCGGTACGTCTCCGTCGCCGCGATCCTCGGCCTCGGCGTCACCCTCACCATGGCCGCCGGCGGCATGGACATGTCCGTCGGCGCCGTCGCCGGACTCGGCGTCTCCGTCGCCGCGCAGACCATGGTCGTCCTCAACCAGGTCGGCACGGTCGCGATCCTCGCGGTCCTGCTGGCGGGCGCGCTCGCGGGCCTGCTCAACGCCCTGCTGATCGTCGTACTGAAGATCCCCGACATGCTCGCCACCCTGGGCACGATGTTCGTCATCCAAGGCAGCAAACTGATCCTCGTCGACGGCCAGTCGATCACTCCGGGCATGACGATGTCCGACGGCAGCACCGCCCCGGGCAGGTTCACCGCCGGATTCCTGCGCATCGACCGCGGTACCGTCCTCGGCGTCCCGATCTCCGTGCTGATCTTCGGCGGTCTGACCATCGTCGCCTGGGTCTTCCTCGCCCGCACCCGCTGGGGCCGCGTCCTCCACGCCATCGGCGCCAACCCCGAGGCGGCCCGGCTGGCCGGCATCCGGGTCGGCGCACACCGCGCCCTGGCCTACGTCATCTCCGGCGTCCTCGCCTCGGTGGGCGGCCTCATCCTGGCGTCCAGGATCGGCCAGGGCGATGTGTCGGCCGGCACCTCCCAGCTGCTGGAGGCGGTGGCGGTGGCACTCGTCGGCACCTCCGTCCTGGGCCGCGGCCGCCCCAACGTCTGGGGCACGGCCCTCGGCGCGGTGCTCATCGGCATCATCACCACCGGCCTCACCATCAAGGGTCTGCCGTACTACACGCAGGACGTCGTCGAGGGCGCGGTGCTGATCCTCGCCCTGGTCTTCAGCTTCACCCTGTCCAAGCGCCGCACCGCATAAGGGAGTTCACCGACCATGGGCTACCGCATCCTGGAGACCGACGACATCCCCGCCTACCTGGCCGAGCGGGGCCACTGGCCGGACCCGGCCGACATCGAGGTCCGGGAGGTGTCGGACGGCAACATGAACCGGGTGTTCCTGGCCTCCTCCGCCGACGGCACCCGCAGCCTCGCCGTCAAGCAGGCCCTGCCCTGGGTCCGCGTCGCCGGCCCCTCCTGGCCGATGAACCCCGACCGCGCCGACGCCGAGGCCCGCGCCTACGAGCAGGTCGCCAAGGTCGCCCCGGACAAGATCCCGGTCGTCCACGGCTACGACCCCGAGAACTACGCCCTCGTCATGGAGGACATGTCCGACCTCGAGGTCCTGCGCACGCTGCTCAACGAGGGCACGGCGTACGGCCCGCACACGTCGGCGAGGATCGGCGAGTTCGTCGCCCAGTTCTCCTTCGCCACCAGCGACTTCGGCATGCCGTCCGCCGAGCGCAAGGCACTGATCGCGGCCTCCGTCAGCCCGGAGCTCTGCAAGATCACCGAGGACGTCGTGCTGTCCGAGCCCTACGTCGAGCACGAACACAACCACTGGCACCCCGGCCTCGACGACCTGGCCGCCGCCTTCCGTGCCGACACCCGCCTGCGCACCGAGGTCGCCGACCTGCGCCACACGTTCATGACCGGCGCGCAGGCCCTCCTGCACGGTGACCTGCACACCGGCAGTGTCATGGTCGGCGCCCGTGAAGGCGCGCCCGTGGTGCGGGTCTTCGACCCCGAGTTCTCCTTCGTCGGCCCCATCGGCTACGACCTCGGCCTCTACTGGGCCAACGCGCTGGTCTCGGAGGAGCGGGCCCGCGCCCTCGGCACCCTCTCCGACCACGCCGATCAGCTCCGCCTGTCCTGGGAGGCGTTCGAGACCGAGTTCCGCGGTCTGTGGCCGGCCCGCGTCGACACCTTCTTCGACGACGCCTATCTCGAGCGGTTCCTGCGCCGCGTGTGGACCGACTCCGTCGGCTACGCCGGCACGGAGATCGTCCGCCGCGTCATCGGCTTCGCCCACCTGACCGACCTGACGACCCTGCCGGACCCGGTTCCTGCCTCCCGGCGCGCACTGCTGCTGGGACGCGAACTGATCCTTCGCCGCGAGGAGTTGACGGACGTCGAGGCCGTGCGGGCGGTCGTGGAGCAGCACCGCTGAACGGCCCGCAGGGGCGGCCGCCCACTCGGCGTCGAACCACTCGTGGCCCTCGGACCGGTGCTTCACCCAGCCGACGAAACCCGGGAGATCTCCGCGACGAAGTGGCGGTACGGCTCCGGCGGCACCACCCCGTGCTCCGCCTCGAAGGCGCGCACCGCCTCCCAGCCGAGTGCCGGCTCCTCGCCGTCGTCCACGGCGAAGGCCTCCCGCGGGGCCGCCAGTTCGGCGGGGTCCGCGTGATCGATGCTCCCGCCCCATGGAAACACCCGGCACCGACAACCGGGCCCAGAGGGCGAAACGGGCATGCGGAAGGGGCGGCTCCATAGGGGTGGAGCCGCCCCCTCCCGGTTCCGGCCCCGGTACGGAGGGGCCGTTCCCCGACGCCGGCCCAGGTCAGGGGAGTGGACCGGCGGAGGGTCTGCTGTGGACCTACTTCTTGTCGAGGAGGTCCTGCACCTTGCTGCGGACCTCGTCGGTGGCGAGACCGCGGATCGTCAGCGTCGTACGGCGACGCAGCACGTCGTCCGCCGTCTCCGCCCACTCGTTGTCCCGAGCGTAGACGACCTGCGCCCAGATCTCGGGGGCGTCCGGGTGGACGCGCTCGCGCAGCTCGGGGTTGTCGTTGGCCAGCCGCGCGATGTCGAAGGCGAGCGAGCCGTAGTGGGTGGCCAGGTGCTTGGCGGTGTCGGCCGCGATGCGGGGGCCGGGCGCCGGGTTGTCGACCAGCAGGCGGTGGGCGACCGCGCGCGGGTTGGCGACGCCGGGCAGCGGCAGCTTCTTCGGCAGCGAGGAGATCGGCTCGAAGTCGTCGCCCAGCGGGTGGCCCGGCAGCGCCTCCAGCTTCTGCATGACCGTACGGCCGATGTGCCGGAAGGTCGTCCACTTGCCGCCGGCGACGGACAGCATGCCGCCCCTGCCCTCGGTCACCACGGTCTCGCGCTTGGCCTTCGCCGTGCTGCCGGGCCCGCCCGGCAGCACGCGCAGCCCCGCGAAGGCGTACGTGATCAGGTCACGGTCGAGCTGCTGGTCGCGGATGGAGAACGCGGCCTCGTCGAGTATCTGGGCCGTGTCCTTCTCGGTGACAGCGACGTCCGCCGGGTCGCCCTCGAACTCCTCGTCGGTGGTGCCCAGCAGCAGCATGTCCTCCCAGGGGAGGGCGAAGGTGATGCGGTACTTGTCGATGGGGGTCGCCAGCGCGGCCCGCCAGGGCGCCGTGCGCTTCAGGACCAGGTGCGCGCCCTTGGAGAGGCGGATGGACGGAGCCGCGTTCGGGTCCTCCATCTTGCGCAGGTGGTCGACCCACGGGCCGGTCGCGTTCAGCACCAGCCGGGCGTTGACGCCGAACTCGTCGCCGGAGAGCCGGTCGCGCAGCTCCGCGCCCGTGACCCGGCCCTTGGTGAAGCGCAGGCCGGAGACCTCGGCGTGGTTGAGGACGACCGCGCCCGCCTCGACGGCCGCCCGGACCGTCATCAGCGCCATGCGTGCGTCGTTCATCTGGTCGTCGCCGTACACGGCCACGGCCTTGAGGTTGTCGGTGCGCAGCTCGGGCACGTCCTGCGCGGCCTTGGCCGGGGACAGGAGGTGGCCGACGCCGTCACCGAAGGCCGACAGCGCGGAGTAGGCGAAGACGCCCGCCCCGAGCTTCGCCGCGCCGTGCGGCCCGCCCTTGTACACGGGGAGGTAGAACGTGAGCGGGTTCGCCAGGTGGGGGGCCACCTGACGGGAGACCGCACGGCGCTCGAAGTGGTTCTCCGCCACCAGCTTCACCGCGCCGGTCTGCAGGTAGCGCAGACCGCCGTGGAGAAGCTTGGAGGAGGCGGAGGAGGTGGCGCCGGCGAAGTCGCCGGCGTCGACCAGGGCCACCCTGAGGCCGGACTGCGCGGCGTGCCAGGCGGTGGAGATGCCCAGGATGCCGCCGCCGATGACGAGAAGGTCGTACGACGCCTTGGAGAGCTGCTCCCGGGTCTCGGCGCGGCTCGGGTTGGAGCCGGAGGCCGGGTGCGTCCCCAGGGCAGGCACGGACTTCAGGGTGGTCTGACTGGTCATGTGGGGTTCTTACTCCTCGTCCTCGAGCCAGCCCATGGTCCGCTCGACGGCCTTGAGCCAGCTCTTGTACTCACGGTCGCGGGTGTCCGCGTCCATGCGGGGGGTCCACTCGGCGGCCCGGCGCCAGTTGGCGCGCAGATCGTCGGTGTTGGTCCAGAAGCCGACGGCGAGACCGGCGGCGTAGGCGGCGCCGAGGCAGGTGGTCTCGGCGACCATCGGACGCACCACGGGGGCGTCCACGAAGTCCGAGAGCGTCTGCATCAGCAGGTTGTTGGAGGTCATGCCGCCGTCGACCTTGATCGCCGCGAGCTCGACGCCGGAGTCCTTCGTCATGGCGTCGGTGATCTCACGGGTCTGCCAGGCCGTGGCCTCCAGGACGGCGCGCGCGAGGTGCGCCTTGGTGACGTACCGGGTGAGGCCGGCGATCACACCGCGGGCGTCGGAGCGCCAGTACGGGGCGAACAGACCGGAGAAGGCCGGCACGAAGTAGGCGCCGCCGTTGTCCTCGACCGAGAGCGCGAGGGTCTCGATCTCGGCGGCGGTGGAGATCAGGCCCATCTGGTCGCGCATCCACTGCACCAGCGAACCGGTGACGGCGATCGATCCTTCGAGGGCGTAGACCGCCTTCTGGTCGCCGATCCGGTAACCGACCGTGGTCAGCAGGCCGTTGTAGGAATTGACCGGCTTCTCACCGGTGTTCATCAGCAGGAAGGTGCCGGTGCCGTACGTGGACTTGGCCTCGCCCTCCGCGAAGCAGGTCTGGCCGAACAGGGCCGCCTGCTGGTCGCCGAGCGCGGAGGCGACGGGGATGCCGCCGAGCAGGTCGCCCAGCTTGCCGCCGGTGATCTCGCCGTACACCTCGGCGGAGGAGCGGATCTCCGGGAGCATCGCGAGCGGGACGCCGATGGACTCGGCGATCTTCTCGTCCCACTCCATGGTGTGCAGGTTCATCAGCATGGTGCGGGAGGCGTTGGTGACGTCGGTGACGTGCCTGCCGCCGTTCACACCGCCCGTCAGGTTCCAGATGACCCAGCTGTCCATGGTGCCGAAGAGGATGTCGCCCGCCTCGGCGCGCTCACGCAGACCCTCGACGTTGTCGAGCAGCCAGCGGGCCTTGGGACCGGCGAAGTACGAGGCCAGCGGCAGGCCCGTCTCGCGGCGGAAGCGGTCCTGGCCGACGTTGCGGCCCAGCTCCTTGCAGAGCGCGTCGGTGCGGGTGTCCTGCCAGACGATGGCGTTGTGGACGGGCTCACCGGTGTTCTTGTCCCACAGCAGCGTCGTCTCACGCTGGTTGGTGATGCCGATGGCCTTGATGTCGTCGCGGGTGATGCCGGCCTTCGCGATGGCGGAGGCGACGACCTCCTCGACGTTGGTCCAGATCTCGGTGGCGTTGTGCTCGACCCAGCCCGGCTTCGGGAAGATCTGCTCGTGCTCCTTCTGGTCGACGGAGACGATACGGCCGTCCCGGTCGAAGACGATGCAGCGCGAGGAGGTGGTGCCCTGGTCGATGGCGGCGATGAACGGGCCGGCGGTGTGCGCGTCGGTCACGGTGTGCTCCTGGGTTCCGTGGAGGGGCGGCTGTCTGTGCGGTGCTGATGACTACGCGGTGCGGCTGGTGCCCTTAAGCAAAAGCGACGTTGTAGATACCCGCAGCGATCGCGCCGCCGATCAGCGGACCGACCACCGGGATCCAGGCGTAGCTCCAGTCGGAGCCGCCCTTGTTGGGCAGGGGCAGGAGGGCGTGCACGATGCGCGGACCGAGGTCACGGGCCGGGTTGATCGCGTAGCCGGTCGGGCCACCGAGGGACAGACCGATCGAGACGACCACCAGCGCGGTGATCAGCGCGCCCAGGTTGCCGAGGCCGTTGCCCTTGTCGTTCAGGCCCTGCGTGAGGACGGCGAGGACCAGCACGATGGTGCCGATGATCTCCGTGGCGAGGTTCTGCCAGACGACCCGGATCTCCGGACCGGTGGAGAAGATGCCCAGGACCGGTCCGGCACCCTTCTCCCGCGCCTCGACGGACTTGGCGGCCGCGGCCTTCGCGTCCGGCTCGCCGACGATCTCCTTGTCGGTGAGGTGCGCGTGGAACTGACCGTAGTAGGCGACCCAGACCAGGGTGGCGCCGATGGCGGCGCCGAGCAGCTGCCCGGCCCAGTAGACCGGAACGTTGCTCCAGTCGTCGTCCTTGATCGCGAGTGCGAGGGTGACCGCCGGGTTGAGGTGGGCGCCCGAGAGCGGCGCCGAGGTGTAGACAGCCGTCAGAACGGCGAAACCCCACCCGAAGGTGATGGCGAGCCAGCCGGCGTTGCGGGCCTTGGAGGCCTTCAGCGTGACGGCGGCGCAGACGCCACCGCCCAGCAGGATGAGTATGGCGGTACCGATGGTCTCGCCGATGAAGATGTCGGAGCTGGACACCCGCGACTCCTTTGTCCTTCGTCCAGGGAAGCCGAACCCCGGGTCCCACCGGGGGTTCGAGCGCCCTCGGGGGTGAGAGCGATGCCGGCCTTTGACGTTGTCACACTCTAGCGCGTATTGCCGTCAGGTGTTCGACAATGTCGACCGATGGACGGGAGTCTTGCCCCGGCGTTACGTGTGCGTCAAGAGTGTGGGTATTGAAAACGCGATCGTTATTGATCGCCACGAGTTATCGATCTTCGCGTCGGTGCGCGCGCTCTCGCCGCTTCTGTCCATTTCGAGCGGTTATCGGCAGCTGCATGGCAAGGGCCGGGACGTCGTACGACGTCCCGGCCTGCTCATACGTACTTCTCGGGAGCGGGGCTTCCCGGTGCTCCGCGGGGCGGTGCTCCCCCGGAAGCGGCGGGCCGCTCAGAAGCGTCCGGCGCCCAGATCCCGCGACACCGCGCGGGCGCAGTCCCGTACCGCGGCGATCAGCTCGGGGCGCACCTCGCCGTCCCGGCCCAGCCGCTCCACCGCGCCGGTGATGCCGACCGCGCCCACGGGCATGCGCCGCCGGTCGTGGATGGGCGCGGCGATCGAGGCGACGCCCTCCCAGGTCTCCTCCAGGTCGGCCGCGTACCCACGCGCGCGTGTGAGGTCGAGGATGCGCTCGAAGGCGTCCGCCTCGCACACCGTGCGGTCCGTGAACGGCTTGCGTTCGGCCTCCAGGGCCTCGCTGTGCGCGACCGGGTCGTAGGCGGACAGCACCTTGCCCAGGGCCGTGGAGTGCAGCGGCTGCATGGCCCCGATCTCCAGGACCTGCCGGCTGTCGTCGGGCCGGAAGACGTGGTGCACGATCAGCACGCCCTGCTGGTGCAGCACTCCCAGGTGAACGCTCTCCCCGCTGGACCGGGCCAGGTCGTCGGTCCACACCAGGGCACGCGCGCGCAGCTCGTGCACGTCCAGGTACGTGGTGCCCAGGCGCAGCAGCTCCGCGCCCAGCTGATACCGCCCGGAGGCGTCGTCCTGCTCGACGAAGCCCTCCTGCTGGAGGGTGCGCAGGATGCCGTGGGCGGTGGCCTTGGCCAGACCCGTGGACGAGGCGATGTCCGACAGGCCCAGTCGCCGTTCGCCGCCCGCGAGCAGCCGCAGCATCGCGGCCGCGCGTTCGACCGACTGGATGTTCCGTGCCATCGCCGTCCCGCCTCCGTCCCCTTCGGCCGTCCGCGCGCGGCATCCGCCGCCGTCGTTCGGCAATGTCGAACACTACCGGTCCATGTCGACCTTCCGCTAACGTTCGGTCGATTCGTGTTACGTCACCCGTCTCCCCGGAGTGACGCGTGCGTCGCACGCTCGTGGACGGCCCCGGCGCGGCTCCGGCCCCGCTCGTGATCCGCCCGCGCGGAACCGCCACGCCCGTCCGTCCCGTGGACGCCCCCGACCATAAGGCCTCGGTCCCGGCTACCCTGACGGCGTGCGCTCTCCCCGGGAAGGCTTCCTGCCCGCATCCCGGGGGTGACGCAAAGCCGACAGCCGTCGCACCTGAGGGAGCCCTTTCATGGCCTCTGTGCCGCCGACCCCTTCCGCCGACAGCCGGACCCGCGTGTCCGAGCTCCGAGAGGCCCTGGCCACCCGTGTGGTGGTGGCCGACGGAGCCATGGGCACCATGCTCCAGGCCCAGGAGCCCACTCTCGAGGACTTCGAGAACCTCGAGGGCTGCAACGAGATCCTGAACATCACCCGTCCGGACGTCGTCCGCTCCGTGCACGAGGAGTACTTCGACGCCGGCGTGGACTGCGTCGAGACCAACACGTTCGGCGCAAACCACTCGGCCATGGCCGAGTACGACATCCCCGACCGGGTGTACGAGCTGTCCGAGGCGGGAGCCCGGATCGCCCGTGAGACCGCCGACGCCTTCGCCGGACGCGACGGACGCACGCGCTGGGTACTGGGCTCGATCGGCCCCGGCACCAAGCTGCCCACCCTCGGCCACATCGGCTACGGCACCCTGCGCGACGGCTTCCAGGCCAACGCGGAGGGTCTGCTCGCCGGTGGCGCGGACGCGCTGATCGTCGAGACCACCCAGGACCTCCTCCAGACGAAGTCGTCGGTCCTGGGCGCCAAGCGCGCGATGGAGGCGACCGGCGTCGACGTGCCGCTGCTGGTCTCGATGGCGTTCGAGACGACCGGCACCATGCTGCTCGGCTCGGAGATCGGTGCCGCGCTGACCGCGCTGGAGCCGCTCGGCATCGACATGATCGGCCTGAACTGCTCGACGGGCCCGGCCGAGATGAGCGAGCACCTGCGCTATCTGGCCCGCCACTCCCGCACCCCGCTGCTGTGCATGCCCAACGCCGGTCTGCCGATCCTCACCAAGGACGGCGCCCACTTCCCGCTCGACGCCGAGGGCCTGGCCGACGCCCAGGACACCTTCGTACGCGACTACGGGCTGAACCTGGTCGGCGGCTGCTGCGGTACGACGCCCGAACACCTGCGCCGGCTCGTGGAGCGGGTCCGGGACGCCTCGCCCGCCGAGCGCAGCCCGCGGCCCGAGCCGGGCGCCGCCTCGCTCTACCAGACCGTGTCGTTCCGGCAGGACACCGCGTACATGGCGATCGGTGAGCGCACCAACGCCAACGGCTCGAAGAAGTTCCGCGAGGCCATGCTGGAGGGCCGCTGGGACGACTGCGTGGAGATGGCCCGGGACCAGATCCGCGAGGGCGCGCACATGCTCGACCTGTGCGTCGACTACGTGGGCCGCGACGGCGTCGCCGACATGGACGAACTGGCCGGCCGCTTCGCCACCGCCTCCACCCTGCCGATCGTCCTGGACTCCACCGAGGTGCCGGTCATCCGGGCAGGCCTGGAGCGGCTCGGCGGCCGCGCGGTCATCAACTCCGTCAACTACGAGGACGGCGACGGCCCCGACTCCCGCTTCGCCAAGGTCACCGCGCTGGCCCGGGAGCACGGCGCCGCGCTGATCGCGCTGACCATCGACGAGGAGGGCCAGGCCCGTACCGTCGAGACGAAGGTCGCCATCGCCGAGCGGCTCATCGAGGACCTGACGACGAACTGGGGCATCCAGGAGTCGGACATCCTCATCGACACCCTGACCTTCACCATCTGCACCGGCCAGGAGGAGTCCCGGGGCGACGGCGTCGCCACGATCGGGGCGATCCGCGAGCTCAAGCGCCGCCGTCCCGACGTGCAGACCACGCTGGGCCTGTCGAACATCTCCTTCGGCCTCAACCCGGCCGCGCGCATCCTGCTCAACTCGGTCTTCCTCGACGAGTGTGTGAAGGCGGGCCTGGACTCGGCGATCGTCCACGCGTCGAAGATCCTGCCCATCGCCCGCTTCAGCGAGGAGGAGGTCACCACCGCCCTCGACCTGATCCACGATCGTCGCCGCGAGGGCTACGACCCCCTGCAGAAGCTGATGGCGCTGTTCGAGGGTGCCACCACCAAGTCCCTCAAGGCCGGCAAGGCCGAGGAACTGGCCGCGCTGCCGCTGGACGAGCGCCTCAAGCGCCGGATCATCGACGGCGAGAAGAACGGCCTGGAAACCGACCTCGCCGAGGCTCTCCGGACCCGCCCCGCCCTGGACATCGTCAACGAGACGCTCCTGGACGGCATGAAGGTGGTCGGCGAGCTGTTCGGCTCCGGCCAGATGCAGCTGCCGTTCGTGCTCCAGTCCGCCGAGGTCATGAAGACCGCGGTCGCCTATCTCGAACCGCACATGGAGAAGTCGGACGCCGAGGGCAAGGGCACCATCGTGCTGGCCACCGTGCGCGGCGACGTCCATGACATCGGCAAGAACCTCGTCGACATCATCCTGTCCAACAACGGCTACAACGTCGTCAACCTCGGCATCAAGCAGCCGGTCTCCGCGATCCTGGACGCCGCGCAGGAGCACCGGGCCGACGTCATCGGCATGTCGGGCCTGCTGGTCAAGTCCACGGTGATCATGAAGGAGAACCTGGAGGAACTCAACCAGCGCAAGATGGCCGCCGACTACCCGGTCATCCTCGGCGGCGCCGCTCTGACCAGGGCCTACGTCGAGCAGGACCTGCACGAGATCTACCAGGGCGAGGTCCGCTACGCCCGCGACGCCTTCGAGGGCCTGCGTCTGATGGACGCCCTGATCGGCGTCAAGCGCGGGGTGCCCGGAGCCAAGCTGCCGGAGCTGAAGCAGCGCCGGGTCCGCCCGAGCGCCGCCGCCGTCGAGACGGAGGAGCGCCCGGAGGAGGGCCACGTCCGTTCCGACGTGGCCACCGACAACCCCGTCCCGAAGCCGCCGTTCCAGGGCACCCGCGTCATCAAGGGCATCCAGCTCAAGGAGTACGCCTCCTGGCTGGACGAGGGCGCCCTGTTCAAGGGGCAGTGGGGCCTGAAGCAGGCCCGCACCGGCGACGGACCGGGCTACGAGGAACTCGTCGAGACCGAGGGCCGCCCCCGGCTGCGCGGTCTGCTGGACAGGCTCCAGACCGACAACCTCCTGGAAGCGGCCGTCGTCTACGGCTACTTCCCCTGTGTGTCCAAGGACGACGACCTGATCGTCCTGGACGAGCAGGGCAACGAGCGCACCCGCTTCACCTTCCCCCGCCAGCGCCGCGGCCGCCGCCTGTGCCTGGCCGACTTCTTCCGCCCGGAGGAGTCGGGGGAGACCGACGTCGTCGGCTTCCAGGTCGTCACCGTCGGCTCCCGCATCGGCGAGGAGACCGCACGGCTCTTCGAGTCGAACTCCTACCGCGACTACCTCGAACTGCACGGCCTGTCGGTGCAGCTCGCCGAAGCCCTCGCCGAGTACTGGCACGCGCGCGTGCGCGGCGAACTCGGCTTCGCCGGCGAGGACCCGGCCGACGTCGAGGACATGTTCGCCCTCAAGTACCGCGGCGCCCGTTTCTCCCTGGGCTACGGCGCCTGCCCCGACCTGGAGGACCGCGCGAAGATCGCCGAGCTGCTCCGGCCCGAGCGGATCGGGGTCCACCTGTCGGAGGAGTTCCAGCTCCACCCCGAGCAGTCCACCGACGCCATCGTGATCCACCACCCCGAGGCGAAGTACTTCAACGCACGGTGACGCACGCGTGGCCACCGAGCACACTGATCGGATAAGTCGTACACTGGTCGGTCCACCGAAGGCCGGTTCCCCGCAGCGGGAACCGGCCTGCTCGTCCCTCAAGGAGGTACGTGGATGACCAGCACGGTTCCCGCGCCACTCACCCGCACGGCCGAAGGCTCCGCCCTGGAGGCCGTGCTGCTCGACATGGACGGCACCCTGGTGGACACCGAGGGCTTCTGGTGGGACGTCGAGGCCGAGGTCTTCGCCGGGCTCGGCCACACCCTCGACGACTCATGGCGGCATGTCGTGGTCGGCGGACCGATGACCCGCAGCGCCGGGTTCCTGATCGAGGCAACCGGGGCCGACATCGACCTCGCCGAACTCACCGTCCTGCTCAACCAGGGATTCGAGGACCGCATCACCCACGCCCTCCCCCTGATGCCGGGAGCCGCCCGGCTGCTCGCCGAGCTGGCCGAGCACGAGGTGCCCACGGCCCTCGTCTCCGCCTCCCACCGGCGCATCATCGACCGCGTCCTCGCCTCGCTCGGCGCCGAGAACTTCCGCCTGAGCGTGGCAGGCGACGAGGTCGCGCGGACCAAGCCGTACCCCGACCCCTACCTCTTCGCGGCCGCCGGGCTCGGCGTGGACCCGGTCAGATGCGCCGTCATCGAGGACACCGCGACGGGGGTCGCCTCGGCGGAGGCGGCGGGCTGTCACGTGGTCGCGGTGCCCTCGGTGGCCCCGATCGCGCCCTCCCGCCGACGCACCGTCGTCCCCTCACTGGAACAGGTCGACCTGGCATTCCTGCGGGACCTGATGCCGCTCCGATGATCGGCGCCACGATCATTGGTGATCGGCCGACGGCCGAAATGCGGGAGAGCGTTCACCCAGCGTGCACCGCCGACAACAAGGAATTCGGCGGGTGTGCGCGCGGTGGAATTCCGATCTTCGCCGACGCCCCGACGGCGGCCGAATTCCACCCTGTCCGAAGCCTCATTGGCGTGTGACGTTCCCCACCCGTTCGGGGCTCGACAGTTGACTCTCCGTGTGCATTCCGCCTGCGCGCGGCGGCTTCGGGTGTGTCTTTGTGTCCCGATTGGTGATTCGCTGTACGAATCCTTCCACTGACGGTTGTTCAGTGCGTCCGCGGCCGGTTTCGCTGCGTGATGGGGTTTCAACTCCGGTGACCGCGAACCCTCGTGCTGGTGCGGACTAATCTCGTCGCGAGAACCTCGCCCTAACCCCGTGATCCGCCGCGACACCCCTGCATGCCGGATACACGGACTCGACAGCTCTGGAGAAACTCGAGCATGAACCGCAAGACTTTGGTGCTGCCGGCCGTGGTCAGTCTGCTCGCGCCCGTACTCGCCGCCTGCGGCGCGTCCGACGGCGGTAGCGGCAGTGGGGACGCCATCGTCTTGGGCACTACCGACCGGTTCACCGCCACCAAGGACGCCCCGGCACCCCTCGACCCGGCGTACTCCTACGACGTCGGCACCTGGAACATCCTTCGCCAGACCGTGCAGACCCTGATGATCCAGCCCAAGGGCGAGGGCGAACCCGTCCCGGAGGCGGCCCAGAGCTGCGGCTTCACCGACACCGGCAACGAGCGGTACGCCTGCAAGCTGCGCAGCGGCCTGAAGTTCGCGAACGGCGACGCCGTGACCGCCAAGGACGTCAAGTTCTCCATCGAGCGTGCCCGCACCATCAAGGCCGACTCCGGCGTGTTCGCCCTGCTGTCGACGATCGACACCATCGAGACGCAGGGTGACAACGAAGTCATCTTCCACCTCAAGACCGCCGACGCCACTTTCCCCTTCAAGTTGTCGACTCCGGTCGCCGGCATCGTCAACCCCGACGACTACGAGAAGGACAAGCTGCGCGACGGCTTCGAGGTCGACGGATCCGGCCCCTACACCCTCAAGGCCGACACCGACGGCGACGAGATGACCAAGGCGGTGTTCACCAAGAACCCCAACTACAAGGGGACCCTGGACGTGAACAACGACCAGGTCGACATGGTCTCCTACGAGGACGCCGACGCCATGGACGCCGCCCTCGAGAAGGGCGACATCGACCTCATGACCCGCACCATGTCGCCGGAGCAGATCCAGAAGCTCTCCGAGGCCTCCGCGACCGCGGACATCGGCCTCGTCGAGCTGAACGGCCTCGAGATCCGCTACCTGGCCTTCGACACCACCGACCCGTCGGTCAAGTCCAAGGCCGTGCGCCAGGCGATGGCCCAGATCATCAACCGCGCCGCGCTCGTCTCCGAGGTGTACGGCTCCCAGGCCGAGCCCCTCTACTCGCTCGTCCCGGCCACCCTCACCGGTCACTCCAACTCGTTCTTCAACACCTACGGCGACCCGAACGTCACCAAGGCCAAGGCCCTGCTGGCCGACGCGGACATCACCGCCCCGGTGAAGCTGACCCTGAACTACACGACCGACCACTACGGCCCTGCCACCAAGCAGGAGTTCGAGGTGCTGCGGAAGCAGCTCAACGACAGCGGTCTGTTCGACGTCACCATCAAGGGGACCCCCTGGGACGCGTTCGTCCCGGCCGAGCGCAAGGGCGAGTACGCCGTCTACGGCATGGGCTGGTTCCCCGACTTCCCGGACGCCGACAACTTCGTCGCCCCGTTCCTCGACAAGGACAACTTCCTCAAGTCGCCGTACTCCAACCAGGACATCATCGACAACCTGATCCCGGCCTCCCGCCGCGAGGCCGACCGCCTCAGCGCCGCCAAGGACCTGACGGAGATCCAGGACATCGTCGCCCGGGACGTTCCGATCCTGCCGCTGTGGCAGGGCAAGCAGTACGTCGCCGCGAACAACAACGTCACCGGCACGGCCTACGTGCTGAACTCCTCCGCCACCCTTCAGCTGTGGGAGCTCGGCCGCGGTGTGAGCAACTGACCCACCCCCCTGCCGGGGCCCGGGACGGCGGCCCCGGTGTGCAGAGAACCGAAGACAAGGCATTTTGTGAACCTGCGTAACCAGTGGCCGGTCCTGCCGATCGTGGCGGGACTGGCCTCCGGCCTGTTGACCGGCTGCGGAACCCAGAGCGGGGGAGCCGGGGGTGACACCTCATCCCTGGTGCTGGGGATGTCCGACGACGTCCTCGCCACGGACCCCGCCTCCGGCTACGACCCGGGCTCATGGCTGTTGTTCAACAACGTTTTCCAGTCACTGCTGAGCTTCCCCAAGGGCGGCACGGAACCCGAGCCCGACGCGGCCCGGGAGTGCTCCTTCACCGACACGCGGACCCAGGTCTACACGTGCACCCTGAAGGACGGCCTGAAGTTCAGCAACGGTGACGCGCTCACCTCCGAGGACGTCAAGTTCTCCTTCGACCGCATGCTGAAGATCGACGACGACGCCGGCCCGGCCATCATGTTCCCCATGCTCGACAAGGTCGAGACGCCCGACGCCAAGACCGTCGTCTTCAAGCTCAAGGTCCCCGACGCCACCTTCCCGAGCAAGATCGCCTCGGGTGCCGGCTCCATCGTCGACCACCAGGAGTACGACGCCGACGGCCTGCGCGAGGACGGCGGCGCCGTCGGCTCCGGCCCCTACAAGCTGGACTCCTTCGACGACGACGAGGCCGTCTTCTCCGTCAACGACACCTACCGGGGCAGCGCCGACGACGCCAGGAACAACGGCGTCACCCTGAAGTTCTTCGGCGGCGACCAGAAGGCCCTCAAGCAGGCCCTGCTCGCGAACGAGATCGACATCGCCTACCGGGGTCTCACCGCCGCCGACGTCGCCGACATCCAGCGGAGCACCGGCGACACGACCGCCGAGGTCGTCGAGGGCAGCAGCGCCGAGGTCCAGCACCTGGTCTTCAACATGGACGACCCGGTCGCCGGAAAGCTCGGCGTCCGCCGGGCCATCGCCCACCTGATCGACCGCGAAGCCCTGATCAAGGACGTCTACCAGGGCACCGCCGATCCCCTGTACTCGATCATCCCGGCCGGTATCGCCGGCCACAACACCGCCTTCTTCGACCGCTACGGCGCCCGCCCCTCCCGGGCCGAGGCCGCCGCCGCGCTCGCCGACGAGGGCATCACCGGCAAGGTGAAGCTCACCCTCTGGTCCACCCCGACCCGCTACGGCCCGGCCACCGACAAGGAACTCCACGCTGTCGCGGCCCAGCTCAACGCCAGCGGCCTGTTCGACGCCGATGTCAGGTCCGTCGCCTACGGCCAGTACGAGAAGGACGTCGCCGCGGGCAAGTACGGCGTCTACGTCAAGGGCTGGGTGCCCGACTACCCGGACGCCGACAACTTCACCTCGCCCTTCTTCGGCAAGGGCAACGTGCTGAGCAACAACTACGCCAACACCGCCATCACCGGCACGCTCATCCCGCGCACCGCCGCCCAGAGCGACCGCACCGCCACCGACGCGGACTTCGCCGAGCTCCAGGACATCGTCGCCGCGCAACTGCCGGTCCTGCCCCTCTGGCAGGCCAAGCAGTACGCCGTCGTCGGCGAGCACGTCTACGGCCTGGAGAACTGCCTGGACGCCTCCACGGTGTTCCGCTTCTGGGAACTCAGCAAGAGCTGACGGTCACCACGCCGCGAAGCCCGGCCGCACGGAAGAAGGCGCCCCCTCTCATCGAGGAGGCGCCTTCTTCCGTCTGTCAGCACCGTGCCTACTGCGCGCCGGGACGCACCAGACCGCTCTCGTACGCGTACACCGCCGCCTGCACCCGGTCACGCAGGCCCAGCTTGGTCAGCACATGACCCACATGGGTCTTCACCGTGGTCTCGCTGACGAACAGATCGGCGGCGATCTCGGCGTTCGACAGCCCTCGCGCCACCAGCTTCAGCACCTCCACCTCACGGTCCGTCAGCGTGTGCAGCGTGTCCGGCACCGGGTCGTCGCCGGACGGCAGATGCGTCGCGTACTTGTCGAGCAGCCGACGCGTGATGCTCGGCGCCAGCATGGCCTCACCCGCGGCCACCACCCGGATCGCCTGGACCAGTTCATCGGCGGGCGCGTCCTTCAACAGGAACCCGCTCGCCCCGGCCCGCAGCGCCTCCACCACGTACTCGTCGAGGTCGAAGGTGGTCAGCACCAGCACCTTGGCCGGTCCGTCCCGCCCCGGTCCGGTGATCTGCCGGGTCGCCTCCACCCCGTCCATCCGCGGCATGCGGATGTCCATCAACACCACATCGGGCTGCAACGCCCGCACCTGGTCGAGAGCCTGAAGGCCGTCTCCGGCCTCGCCGACGACCGCGAGATCCTGCTCGGCCTCCAGGATCATCCGGAAGCCGGTGCGCAGCAGCGGCTGGTCGTCGACCAGTAGGACGCGGATGGCCACGTATGTCTCCTTCTCTAGCCCGGCCCCATTCTGCCCTGCGCGCCGCCCTCGGAGTCGGCCGCCCTCACCGACAGCGTCACCGGGAGCGGATACGGCGGGGGAGTGCCGCCGAACTCCGGGCAGTGGGCCTGGTGATCGCACCAGCCGCACAGCTTGGTCGGCCGGGGCCGCCACTCACCCGTCTCCGTCGCCAGCCGGATCGCCTCCCACAGCGCGAGCAACTTGCGCTCCACCCGCTCCAGATCGGCCAGGACCGGGTCGTAGGTGAGCACATCGCCACTGCCCAGGTACACGAGCTGAAGCCGCCGGGGGATGACGTTCTTCAGCCGCCACACGACCAGGGCGTAGAACTTCATCTGGAACAGCGCGCCTTCGGCGTACTCCGCGCGGGGCGCCTTGCCCGTCTTGTAGTCGACGATCCGCACCTCGCCGGTGGGCGCCACATCGACCCGGTCGATGATCCCGCGCAGTCGCAGCCCCGACTCCAGCTCCGCCTCGACGAACAGCTCCCGCTCGGCGGGCTCCAGCCGCGTCGGATCCTCCAGCGTGAACCAGCGCTCGACCAGCCGCTCCGCCTCCACCAACCAGCCGGCCAGCCGCTCGCCCTCCGGGTCGTCGGCGAACAGTTCCACGACCTCCGGCCGCGTCTCCCGCAGCCGGTCCCACTGGCCCGGGATCAGCGACTTGGCCCGCGGCGCGGTCCGCTCGGCCGCCGGGGCGTCGAACAGCCGCTCGAGGACGGCGTGCACCAGCGTGCCCTTCGTGGCCGCCGGGCTCGGCTTCTCCGGAAGCCGGTCGATCACCCGGAACCGGTACAGCAACGGGCACTGCATGAAATCACCGGCGCGCGAGGGCGAGAGCGAGGCAGGCGCCCTGGCGGCCACCGCCGTCACCACCGCCTCCGGCGCGACCGGCTCCGGGACGACCGGCTCCGGGACGACCGCCTTCGGCACGACCGCCTCCGTGGGTGACGGATCCCCCACGACACCGCCGTCGCCCACCCGGGCGACGTCCTCGCTGCTGCTCTCCATGACCCCAGACCATACGGCCCACCACTGACAGTCACCCAGCCGCGCACCTCACCTCACCCCGAACACCGGGCACGAGCGGGGAAACACGGGGGGTGCCGGGGCGGAACACCTCACGACCGCCGCATACCATCGGTGCGAGACCCTTCCGCCCGGCACGAGCGGGAGACGCTTCGATCGAGGGGACACCGTGGTGGAAAGCGGCGGGACCGGGCGGCCGCGGCCGGACAACGAGCAGTCGGCCGAGCACCCCGCGACACCTGCGTCTCCGGCCACCCACCTCGCGCAGACCCCGGACCCCGGCACTCCCGGCCCGGCCACGCCCGACGCGGCACCCCAGCCCCCCGTGTCCGAGGCCCCGGAACCGAGCGAAGCCGGACGCGCCGAAGGGGCCCCCGCCGAGACGTCGCCCGCCGACGGTGAGGACCCTCCACGGACACCCTCCGCGTCCGACGACGACAGCGGCGCGGCCGCTGCGGACGGCAACAACGAGGGCGAACCCGAGACCCGACCCGAGACCCGACCCGGGGCCGGACCCGGGGCCGGACAACCGGCGACCCCCGCCGCGGACACGGACATCCGACCCGGTACCGGTGATTCAGCCGGGGTCGAACCCGAGACCCGACCCGAGGCCGGACCCGGGGCCGGACAACCGGCGGCCCCCGCCCCCGTCCCGACCCCGGACCCCGCCCCGACCCCGGCCCCCGTGTCGTCCCTCCCCAAGGGCCCTCCGCCCCAGCGTCCCCCGGAGCAGCCTCGCGGTGGCCTGCTCATGGGCCGCCCCTTCGGCGTACCCGTCTACGTCGCCCCCAGCTGGTTCCTCGTCGCCGCCCTCATCACCTGGGTCTTCGGCAACCAGCTCGACCGCGTACTCCCCGAACTCGGCGCCCTCCGCTACCTCGTCTCCCTCTTCTTCGCGGTCGCCTTCTACGCCTCCGTACTCATCCACGAACTCGCCCACACCATCGCCGCCCTGCGCTTCAAACTCCCGGTCCGCCGCATCCAGCTCCAGTTCTTCGGCGGCGTCTCCGAGATCGAGAAGGAGGCCGAGACCCCGGGCCGCGAGTTCTGGCTCGCCTTCGTCGGCCCCCTGCTCTCCCTGGCGCTCGCCGGCGTCTTCTACCTCGCCATGCAGCCCGTGGAGCGCGGCACCGTACCCGGCGTCCTGCTGGCCGGCCTGATGATCTCCAACCTCATCGTGGCGATCTTCAACCTTCTCCCCGGCCTCCCGCTCGACGGCGGCCGTATGCTCCGCGCCGTCGTCTGGAAGATCACCGGCAGGCCCATGAGCGGCACCGTCGCCGCCGCCTGGGTCGGCCGCCTCCTCGCCGTTTCCGTCCTCATCGGCCTGCCCCTGCTCACCCAGTCGGGTGCCCTCGGGTCCGGCGCCGAGGACAGCGTCGGCATGGACACCGTCACCGACGCCCTGCTCGCCGCCATCCTCGCCGCGATCATCTGGACCGGCGCAGGCAACAGCCTGCGCATGGCCCGGCTGCGCGAACACCTCCCCGAACTGCGCGCCCGCACCCTCACCCGGCGCGCCGTCCCGGTCGAGACCCACACCCCCCTGTCCGAGGCGCTGCGCCGCGCCAACGACGCCGGCGCCCGCGCCCTCGTCGTCGTCGACGCCAACGGGGAGCCGCTCTCCCTCGTCCGGGAGGCCGCCATCGTCGGCGTACCCGAACACCGCCGCCCCTGGGTCGCCGTCAGCGGCCTCGCCCAGGACCTCAGCGACGGCATGCGCGTCTCCGCCGAGCTCGCCGGCGAGGATCTCCTCGACGTCCTGCGCGCCACCCCCGCCACCGAGTACCTCGTGGTCGAGGAGACCGGCGAGATCTTCGGCGTGCTGTCCGCCGCCGACGTCGAGCGCGCCTTCGTCAAGGCCATGGCCAGACCGTCCTAGCCGGGCCCTCCCCGTGGTCGGCGGCCCCGGCAAACCCCGGTAGGCTGTTCACATGTCCGAACCGACCGGTGCCGCCCGCAGGCGCGGGCCCTTCAAGGTCGGGGACCAGGTTCAGCTGACCGATCCCAAGGGCCGCCACTACACGTTCACGCTCGAAGCCGGGAAGAACTTCCACACCCACAAGGGTTCCTTCCCGCACGACGAACTGATCGGCGCTCCCGAGGGCAGCGTTGTCCGCACCACCGGGAACGTCGCCTACCTCGCGCTGCGCCCCCTGCTCCCCGACTACGTCCTGTCCATGCCCCGCGGGGCAGCCGTCGTCTACCCGAAGGACGCGGGACAGATCCTCGCCTTCGCCGACATCTTCCCCGGCGCCCGCGTCGTCGAGGCCGGCGTCGGCTCCGGCTCGCTGAGCAGCTTCCTGCTGCGCGCCATCGGCGACCAGGGCATGCTGCACAGCTACGAGCGCCGCGAGGACTTCGCCGAGATCGCCCAGCAGAACGTGGAGCGGTACTTCGGCGGCCCGCACCCCGCCTGGCAGCTCACCGTCGGCGACCTCCAGGACAACCTGTCCGACACCGACGTGGACCGCGTCATCCTCGACATGCTCGCCCCCTGGGAGTGCCTGGAGGCCGTCTCCAAGGCGCTCGTGCCCGGCGGCATCCTGTGCTGCTACGTCGCCACCACCACCCAGCTCGCCCGGACCGTCGAGTCCATCCGCGAGATCGGCTCCTTCAACGAGCCCACCTCCTGGGAGTCGATGATCCGCAACTGGCACGTGGAGGGACTGGCCGTCCGCCCGGACCACCGGATGATCGGCCACACCGGCTTCCTGCTCACGGCCCGCCGCCTCGCCGACGGCGTCGAGCCGCCCATGCGCCGCCGCCGCCCCGCCAAGGGCGCCTACGGCGAGGACTACACCGGCCCCAACGCCGACGGAGGCAGCGGCCGCTGACGCGACCCCAACACAGCGCTCAACGACAAGGCGTCGTGACAGAGTTCCCGGACCCGCCCGGAACTCGGCCACGGCGCCTTTCCGTTGACACCGCCGTGCACCGACCGGACACCCGGCCGGACGCCCGATCCGCAGCGGGCGGCATAGCCCGGCACCGAACGCCGACGCGTCCGATATCCCGTACCCCGCCGTTCCCCCGCCCTGTGACGTGTGGCACGATGCTGGCCAATCCCCCACCCCCACCGGCACAGCCACCACAGGAGACACTGCCAGTGCAGCAATCCGCCGTCCCGGAACTGGCACACACCCACACCCGGCCGATCCACTGGGTCGCGACCGCCACCGCCCTGGCCGCAGTCGTCGCCCTCTCCTCGCTCCTGCAGCCCAAACCCGCGACCGCCGCCCAGGCGACCGGCCCGGCCGCCAAGCCCGTTCCCGTGGCGGCCCCCGCCACCACCGGCATCGACTTCCCCGTCGAATGCGGCCCCGTACAGGCTCTCGTGGTCAAGAAGGCCTCCGGCGACCTGGACGGCGACGGAATCCCGGAAACGGTCGCCGTCGTCCACTGCGACGCCCCCATGGGCACCCCGCCCGACGGCGTCTACGTCCTCACCCACGGCGCGGACAGCACCCACGCGCGCGTGGTCGCCACCCTGATCAACCCGAAGGCCCGCAAAACCGTCACAAGCCTCGCCGTCACCGAGGGAGCCGTCCTCGCCACCCTGCTCGGCTACTCCACGGCCGACATACCCAGTTGCTGCCCCGACACGAAGGACAGCGCCAAGTGGCAGTGGAAGGACGACGCGTTCGTCCGCTCGACACCCGCGGGCGCCCACAGCGTCTGATCGGGCTGACGGCTTTGTGAGAAATCAGACACCCGTCACAGTCCGCGCCCGGACCCTCACTCCGCGTCCGGACCGTAGACCTCGACGCTGTCCGAAACCCGTCGCACATGAATACAGTCGCCCGGGCACTCCCGCGCCGAGTCCACCACGTCCGTCAACAGCGGCAACGGCACCGGCGTAGTGGCCCCCTTGGCCTGGAGGAGCTCGTCGCCCGCGCCCTTGACATAGGCCAGGCCGTCGATGTCCAGCTCGAACACCTCCGGGGCGTACTGGGCGCAGATCCCGTCGCCGGTACAGAGATCCTGGTCGATCCAGACCTCCAGAGCCTCGTCGCCGACACCGGCCTCCTGCTGCACGCCCATAGCTCCTGCCGTTTACTGTCGAGCCGCAAGGGAACCATGCAGGCTCTGACGGGTGTTGAACACTTCGACCCTACCCTCGGCGGCTTCCGAACCGTGTTCGGTGGGTATTCCCCTGGCGTGAGGGAGAGCGCAAGGGTGAAGATCGGACACACCCCGACAGTCTTTGTGATCTAGGGGTTTCAATCGACACCCACCCAGGTAGGGTCTGGAAGCGTCCAGCTCCCCTTGGAGGAGGTGAGGACCGTGGCAGCCCACGACGACGACATGAACCGCGGCATCCGCCCGGGACGAGGGTCCGACGACCCGTCCGGGCAGATTGCCTACCTTGAGCAGGAGATCGCCGTCCTGCGACGCAAGCTCGCCGACTCTCCGCGACACACGAGGATTCTCGAAGAGCGGATCGTCGAGCTACAGACAAACCTGGCCGGCGTGTCCGCCCAGAACGAGCGACTCGCGAACACACTCCGTGAGGCCCGCGACCAGATCGTGGCCCTCAAGGAAGAAGTCGACCGGCTCGCCCAGCCGCCGGCCGGCTTCGGCGTCTTCCTCACGGCGAACGAGGACGGCACGGCCGACATCTTCACCGGGGGCCGCAAACTCCGGGTGAACGTCAGCCCCAGCGTCGAGCTCGAAGAGCTCCGGCGCGGCCAGGAAGTGATGCTCAACGAAGCGCTCAACGTGGTCGAGGCCATGGAGTACGAGAGCGTCGGCGACATCGTCACCCTCAAGGAGATCCTCGAGGACGGCGTGCGCGCCCTGGTGCAGGGGCACACCGACGAGGAACGGGTGGTCCGGCTCGCCGAACCGCTCCTGGACGTCGTCATCCGTCCCGGCGACGCCCTGCTGCTCGAACCCCGCTCCGGTTACGTCTACGAGGTCGTCCCCAAGAGCGAGGTCGAGGAACTCGTCCTCGAAGAGGTCCCCGACATCGGCTACGAGCAGATCGGTGGCCTCGGCGGACAGATCGAGATGATCCGCGACGCGGTCGAGCTCCCGTACCTGTACCCCGACCTCTTCAAGGAGCACGAGCTGCGGCCGCCCAAGGGCGTCCTGCTCTACGGACCGCCCGGATGCGGCAAGACGCTCATCGCCAAGGCCGTCGCCAACTCGCTGGCCAAGAAGGTCGCCGAAGTCACCGGCCAGGCCACCGGCAAGAGCTTCTTCCTCAACATCAAGGGCCCCGAGCTCCTCAACAAGTACGTCGGCGAGACCGAGCGGCAGATCCGCCTCGTCTTCCAGCGTGCGAGGGAGAAGGCCTCCGAGGGCACCCCCGTCATCGTCTTCTTCGACGAGATGGAATCCCTCTTCCGCACCCGCGGCTCCGGGGTCAGCTCGGACGTGGAGAACACCATCGTCCCGCAGCTCCTCGCCGAGATCGACGGCGTCGAAGGCCTGCAGAACGTGGTCGTCATCGGTGCCTCCAACCGCGAGGACATGATCGACCCCGCCATCCTGCGTCCCGGCCGCCTCGACGTGAAGATCAAGATCGAGCGTCCGGACGCCGAAGCGGCCAAGGACATCTTCCAGAAGTACCTCACCGAACGCCTCCCCCTGCACTCCGAGGACGTGGGCGAACACGGCGGCGACAGGACCACCACCGTCCAGAGCATGATCCAGACGGCCGTGGAACACATGTACGCCGAATCCGAGGAGAACCGCTTCCTGGAAGTCACCTACGCCAACGGCGACAAGGAAGTCCTGTACTTCAAGGACTTCAACTCGGGCGCGATGATCGAGAACATCGTCGGCCGTGCCAAGAAGATGGCGATCAAGGACTTCCTCGACCACAACCAGAAGGGCCTTCGCGTCTCCCATCTCCTCCAGGCCTGTGTGGACGAGTTCAAGGAGAACGAGGACCTGCCCAACACCACCAACCCCGACGACTGGGCCCGGATCTCCGGAAAGAAGGGCGAACGGATCGTCTACATCCGTACCCTCATCACCGGAAAGCAGGGCGCGGACACCGGACGCTCCATCGACACGGTGGCGAACACCGGACAGTACCTGTAAGAACAGGGCGGCTGCGGGTGCCCACCACGGGTACCCGCAGCCGACTGTTTTCCAGGCCACGGCTGGAGCAAGGCAATGACGCAAATGATCTCCCCACCAGCGCGGAGGCGTTCTAGGCTCTTCCGTACCGCCGGGTCGCGCAGTGCGGGGACGGGCACCGCACACGCACCGGAGCACCACCGGTATCTGAGCGGCGCCCACGACCGAGGGTGCCGCCGGGCAAGGAGGGCCGCATGACCGTACGGCGAGTAATGGGCATCGAGACGGAGTACGGCATCTCCGTCCCCGGCCACCCCAACGCCAATGCCATGCTCACCTCGTCCCAGATCGTCAACGCCTACGCGGCGGCGATGCACCGGGCCCGCCGGGCCCGCTGGGACTTCGAGGAGGAGAACCCGCTGCGGGACGCGCGTGGCTTCGACCTCGCTCGCGAGGTCGCCGACTCCAGCCAGCTCACCGACGAGGACATCGGCCTCGCCAACGTCATCCTCACCAACGGCGCGCGTCTCTACGTCGACCACGCACACCCCGAATACAGCGCCCCCGAGGTCACCAATCCCCGCGACGCCGTCCTCTGGGACAAGGCCGGCGAGCGGATCATGGCCGAGGCCGCGGAGCGTGCCGCCGCGCTGCCCGGGGCCCAGCCCATCCACCTCTACAAGAACAACACCGACAACAAGGGCGCCTCCTACGGCACGCACGAGAACTACCTGATGAAGCGGGAGACCGCCTTCTCCGACATCGTGCGGCACCTCACGCCCTTCTTCGTCTCCCGTCAGGTGGTCACCGGCGCCGGCCGCGTCGGCATCGGCCAGGACGGCCACGAACACGGGTTCCAGCTCAGCCAGCGCGCCGACTACTTCGAGGTCGAGGTGGGCCTGGAGACGACGCTGAAGCGCCCGATCATCAACACGCGCGACGAGCCGCACTCCGACGCGGAGAAGTACCGCCGTCTGCATGTGATCATCGGCGACGCGAACCTCTCCGAGATCTCGACCTACCTGAAGCTGGGCACGACGGCCCTGGTCCTGTCGATGATCGAGGACGGCTTCATCGCGGTGGACCTGGCGGTCGACCAGCCGGTCCGCACCCTCCACCAGGTCTCCCACGACCCGACCCTGAAGCGACTGGTCACCCTGCGCAGCGGCCGCACACTCACCGCGGTCCAGTTGCAGATGGAGTACTTCGAGCTGGCGCGCAAGTACGTGGAGGAGCGGTTCGGCTCCGACGCCGACGACCAGACGAAGGACGTCCTCGCACGATGGGAGGACACCCTGAACCGCTTGGAGAACGACCCCATGAGTCTCGCGGGCGAGCTGGACTGGGTCGCCAAGCGGGAGCTCATGGAGGGCTACCGGCGCCGTGACAGCCTCGACTGGGACGCCGCGCGTCTGCACCTCGTCGACCTCCAGTACGCCGACGTACGGGCCGACAAGGGCCTCTACAACCGTCTCGTGGCCCGCGGCCGCATCAAGCGCCTGCTGGACGAGAACGAGGTCGAGCGGGCGATCACGAAGCCCCCGGAGGACACGCGCGCGTACTTCCGCGGCCGCTGCCTGGAGCAGTACGCCGACGACGTCGCCGCCGCCTCCTGGGACTCGGTGATCTTCGATCTGCCGGGCCGGGATTCGCTCCAGCGCGTCCCAACCCTCGAACCTCTTCGCGGAACGCGAAATCATGTCAAAGAGCTCCTGGACCGCTGCCGCACGGCAGAAGACCTGGTCAGGGTCCTCTCGGGCGGCTGACCGGCCGCCGGGGCGGATCCCGCCGGACGGGTGGGAACTCCTCCGTCCGGGAATCATCGAGGTGGCCCCCGTACGTTGTGGCAACTGCGGGGCCGATGTCGGACCCGGCTTGTAGGGTCTGATCATCACCGATCGGCAGGAATGCCGACCTGTCGACCATGTCGGGCGAAAGAGCGGGGTGAGGGTTATGGCGACCAAGGACACCGGCGGCGGCCAGCAGAAGGCGACGCGCTCCACGGAGGAGACCGAGGAGCAGGCGCCCGAGGCGCAGGCTTCGGAGGACCTCAAGGAGCGTCAGGAGAAGCTGAGCGACGACGTGGACTCGGTTCTTGACGAGATTGACGATGTCCTCGAGGAGAACGCCGAGGACTTCGTTCGAAGTTTCGTTCAGAAGGGTGGCCAGTAGCCTTGGAATCCAAGGCTTCGGGGGATGGAGTTGGCAACTGAAGAGGGTGTGAAGCGTTGCTCGCGGTGCGAGGAGTCAAAGCCGCGAGCAGCCTTTGCCAGTAACAGGGCAACCCGGGACGGGTTGCAGGCCTACTGCCGGAAGTGCTGGGCGGCCTATCACCAGGCCCGGCAACTGGCAAAGGGCAAGAACGTGCGGCCGCGCGTGGAGACGCCCGAGGGCCACAAGTTCTGCCGCAGCTGCGAGGAGATCAAGCCGCACGGTGAGTGGCACCGCAACGCCACAGCGTCCGACGGTCTTGCGACTTGTTGCAAGGCGTGCAAAGCCGTCACGGGGCGGCGTGGGCATCTGAAGCGCCAGTACGGCATGACAGAAGCCGAGCGTGATGCGATGGTCGCCTCGCAAATGGGACTCTGCGTGATCTGCCTGAAAGCTCCTGCCGCGCATGTGGATCACTGCCACAAGACGGGTAGGGTCCGTGGCGTACTGTGCTTCAACTGCAATTCGGCCATCGGCAAGTTGGGAGATGACCCCGACATCGGTCGTCGCGCCGTCGCCTACCTGGAGGGAAACGCGTGGAAGCCAACACTCGTAGCACCGGGCGTCTACCGGCTGCCTTCCTGACGCCTGGGTCCTCGTCCTTCATGGACTTCCTGTCCGAGCACCAGCCGGAGATGCTGCCGGGCAAGCGGCAGCTGCCTCCGACGCAGGGTGTGATCGAGGCGCCGCACGGCACGACGATCGTCGCCGTGACGTTCCCCGGTGGTGTCGTGCTCGCGGGTGACCGTCGCGCCACGATGGGCAACGTCATCGCGCAGCGGGACATCGAGAAGGTCTTCCCGGCCGACGAGTACTCGGCCGTCGGTATCGCCGGCACCGCCGGTCTGGCCGTCGAGATGGTGAAGCTGTTCCAGCTGGAGCTGGAGCACTTCGAGAAGGTCGAGGGGGCGCAGCTCTCGCTCGAGGGCAAGGCGAACCGGCTGTCGACCATGATCCGGTCCAACCTGGCCATGGCGATGCAGGGGCTGGCGGTCGTGCCCCTCTTCGCCGGGTTCGACGTGGACCGGGACAGGGGCCGGATCTTCTCCTACGACGTGACGGGCGGCCGCTCCGAGGAGCACCACTACGCCGCCACCGGTTCCGGCTCGATCTTCGCGCGCGGGGCCATGAAGAAGCTCTTCCGCAACGACCTGTCCGAGGAGGAGGCCACGACTCTCGTGGTCCAGGCCCTCTACGACGCGGCGGACGACGACTCGGCGACCGGTGGTCCCGATGTCGCGCGCCGGATCTACCCCATCGTCACCGTGATCACCGAGGACGGCTTCCGCCGGCTCACCGACGAGGAGTCGTCGGAGATCGCCCGCTCCATCCTGGCGCGTCGCCTGGAGCAGCCGGACGGCCCGCGCGCCGCCCTGCTGTAGCCGGCGGCCCCGTTCTTCTCCCAGGTGATCCAGTGACTTCGACAGAAAGGGACGGATAACCGGTGTCGACTCCGTTCTACGTCTCACCCCAGCAGGCGATGGCCGACCGTGCCGAGTACGCCCGCAAGGGCATCGCGCGCGGGCGCAGCCTTGTCGTGATCCAGTACGCCGACGGCATCGTGTTCGTCGGTGAGAATCCGTCCCGTGCGTTGCACAAGTTCAGCGAGATCTACGACCGGATCGGTTTCGCCGCCGCCGGTAAGTACAACGAGTACGAGAACCTGCGGATCGGTGGCGTCCGGTACGCGGATCTTCGTGGTTACACCTATGACCGTGATGACGTGACCGCCCGTGGCCTGGCCAACGTGTACGCCCAGACGCTGGGCACGATCTTCTCCTCGGCGGGGGAGAAGCCGTACGAGGTGGAGCTGGTGGTGGCCGAGGTCGGGGCCACGCCGGACGGGGACCAGATCTACCGGTTGCCGCACGACGGTTCGATCGTGGACGAGCACGGTTCGGTCGCGGTCGGTGGCAACGCCGAGCAGATCAGCACGTACCTGGACCAGCGTCACCAGGACGGCATGAGTCTGGCCGAGGCGCTGAAGCTGGCGGTTCAGGCGCTGTCGCGTGACACCAACGGCACGGAGCGGGAGATTCCCGCGGAGCGCCTGGAGGTTGCGGTGCTGGACCGCACGCGGCCGCAGTCGCGCAAGTTCAAGCGGATCGTCGGCCGTCAGCTGGGCCGGCTGCTGGAGATCGACGGTGCGGCCACGGAGGCGGAGAGCTCCGAGGAGGAGTAGACGCCGTCCGCGATTCACCCCTGCTGCGCCCCGGTCGTTGATTCGGCCGGGGCGCAGGGCGTCTCAGGAGGCCTTGGGAGGTGCCGTGGAGGCCCGTACGACGAGTTCGACGGGGATGTCCCCGCCGTCCGGTGTGCGGCCCTCCAGGACGGCAAGGAGGGCTCGCATGCCTCGTTCGCCGAACAGTTCGGCGTCGAGTCGGACGGTCGTGAGCTCGGGGTCGAGGGCGGTGGCCAGGGCGAGGTCGTCCAGGCCGGTGACGGACACGTCGTCGGGGACCCGCAGGCCGAGTCGGCGCAGGGCCTTGTAGACGCCGGCCGCGAGTTTGTCGTCGTCGCAGACGATGGCTGTGGGGCGTGGTCCCGTGGTGCTCAGGGCCTTCTCCGCGGCGGCCAGGGCGCCGTCGATGGAGATCGGGGCGGGGGCGGTGCGCAGCGATGTCCCGGGTGCCGCGGAGACGCGCGCGGCGAGTTCCCGCGCGCGTACCTCGAAGGTCCAGGAGGGGATGTCGGCCGCCAGGTGCAGGAACCGGCGGTGGCCCAGGTCCAGCAGGTGGTCGGCGATTTGTCGGACGCCGTCGGCGATGTCGAGGTTGACGGTGGCGGCGCCGAGGCTCCCGGAGGGGTCGCTGTCCAGCATCACCAGGGGGAGCTGGTCGCCTCGGATGGCTGTGAGGGCGTCGGCGGCCATCGAGGAGGCGAGGACGCCGTCGAGGGCCGCCTGGGCGGAGGCGAAGGGGTCGCGCGCGGGGCCGACGCCTTCGGGGGAGGGGTAGAGGACCACGCCGAAGCCGTGCTCGGCGGCCACCCGCGCCGCCCCCGTGTAGACGCCGGCGAAGAACTCCGTCGTCAGCGCCGGGACGACGAGCAGGACCGTTCGAGTGCGGCCGAGACGGAGGTTGCGGGCGGCGAGGTTGGGCCGGTAGCCGAGTTCGCGGGCCGCCGCCCGTACGCGTTCGGCGGTGGGCTCGGAGACACGGCCGCGCCACTTGTCGCCGAGGACGAGGGAGACGGCGGCCTGGGAGACCCCCGCGGCCTGGGCGACGTCACGGCTCGTCGGGCGGGTGCTACCTCGTGCCACCGTGGGCCTGCTCCTTCGTCTGGACTGGCGAACAGCGCACATGGTACGTATGACAAGAGGCGTTATACGTAAAACCTCGGGGTGGCTCATCGCCTCGGGCGAGCCGACGGAGGCGGGACATTGGCCGCGGGATACCTGGAGATCCTCAGGGCGAGGCATGCCGCCCGGCTGCTGACCGGCACGCTCGTCGGCCGGTTGCCCAACGCCACGGCCGCCATCGCGATCGTCCTGTTCGTGCGCGCGGAGGGCGGCACATACAGCCTCGCGGGCGCGCTGGCGGCCGTGTACGGCGTCGCCAACGCCGTCGGTCAGCCGCTGCTGGGGCGGTTGGTCGACGTGCACGGGCAGCCGCGGGTCCAGTTGCCCGCGGCGCTGGCGTCGGCCCTCGCCATGGCGGCCTTCGCGTTCGCGGGTACGGACCCGCTGCCGGTGGCGTACGCCGCGGTGGCGGCCGCGGGGCTCTTCACACCGCCCCTGGAGGGTGGTCTGCGGGCGCTCTGGCCGGCGGTGCTGCGGCGCGAGGACCAGGTGCACACGGCGTACGCGATGGACGCGGTGGCGCAGGAGGTGATGTTCACCGTAGGGCCCCTGCTGGTGACGCTGTGCGTGTCGGTGTGGTCGGAGCAGGGGGCCCTGCTGGTGCTGAACGTGATCGGGGTGCTGGGCGCGCTGTCGGTGGTCGTGTCGCCGCCCTCGCGCGCGTGGCGCTCGGCCCCACGGGCGGCGCACTGGCTGGGCGCGCTGCGCTCGCCCGGTCTGCTCGCGCTCCTCGGCGCCTTCCTGTTCGTCGGCGTCGCACTGGGTTCCATCACCGTGGCGTCCGTGCCGTACGCGGACGACCACGGCGGTGACGCGGTGTACGGCTGGCTGATGGCGGCGCTCGGGCTCGGCGCGCTGGTCGGTGGTATGGCGTACGGGGCGCGGCAGTGGGCGGGGACGCCGGAGCGGCGACTGCGCGGCCTGGTGGCGCTGCTGGCGGTGTGTTACCTGCCGCTGATGCTGATGCCGGGTGCGGTCGCCATGGTGGCGCTGACGGCGCTCGCGGGCGTGTTCCTGGCGCCCGCCCTCGCGTGCGCGTTCCTCATCGTGGACCGGCACGCGCCACGCGGGACGGTCACGGAGGCGTTCTCCTGGCTGGTGACGACGTTCACGGTCGGGGCGTCGGTGGGAACGGGTCTGGCGGGTCCGGTCGTGGAGGCCGGCGGTGCGCTGTGGGGGTTCGTGGTGCCGGGTGCCGCGGGCGCCGTGTCGTTGGTGGTTTTGCTGGCCACGGGGCGGGTAATGGCTGTTCCCGCCGAAAGCGGAGTGGTTGCGGCTTCATCGGAAAATGATCCAAACCGTGCTGCCGAACCCCGTTTCAGTTCAGGGGATCGGGCGTAATGTTCACTCATGGACCGCCGCATTTTCGGGCTGGAGAACGAGTACGGCGTCACATGTACGTTCAGGGGACAGCGTCGGCTGTCTCCCGACGAGGTGGCGCGGTACCTCTTCCGCCGTGTCGTGTCATGGGGCCGAAGCAGCAATGTCTTTCTGCGAAACGGCGCCCGCCTCTATCTCGACGTGGGATCGCATCCGGAATACGCGACACCGGAATGTGACAACGTGACCGAGTTGGTCACCCACGACAAGGCCGGCGAGCGCATTCTCGAAGGACTCCTGGTGGACGCGGAACGACGCCTGCACGAGGAAGGAATCGCGGGCGACGTCTACCTCTTCAAGAACAACACGGACTCGGCGGGCAACTCCTACGGTTGCCACGAGAACTACCTGGTGGCCCGGCACGGGGAGTTCTCCCGGCTCGCGGACATCCTGATCCCGTTCCTGGTGACCCGGCAGCTGCTCTGCGGCGCGGGCAAGGTGCTCCAGACGCCCCGTGGGGCGGTCTACTGCGTCAGCCAGCGGGCCGAGCACATCTGGGAGGGCGTCTCTTCCGCGACGACCCGCTCGCGGCCCATCATCAACACGCGCGACGAGCCGCACGCGGACGCCGAGCGTTACCGCCGTCTGCATGTCATCGTCGGCGACTCGAACATGTCCGAGACGACCATGCTGCTGAAGGTCGGCGCGACCGACCTGGTGCTGCGCATGATCGAGGCGGGCACGGTGATGCGGGACCTGACGCTGGAGAACCCGATCCGGGCGATCCGCGAGGTCAGCCACGACATCACGGGCCGGCGCAAGGTGCGTCTGGCCAGCGGCCGTGAGGCCTCCGCGCTGGAGGTGCAGCGGGAGTACTACGAGAAGGCCGTGGACTTCGTCGAGCGCCGGGGTGTCCGGACCGGCACCGTCGACCAGGTCCTGGAGCTGTGGGGCCGCACGCTGGACGCGATCGAGGCCGAGGACCTCGACCGGATCGGCACCGAGATCGACTGGGTGATGAAGTACAAGCTCATCGAGCGGTACCGGGCCAAGCACAACATGACGATGTCCCACCCGCGGGTCGCGCAGATAGACCTCGCGTACCACGACATCCACCGTCGGCGTGGCCTGTACTACCTGCTGGAGCGCAAGGGCCAAGCGGCGCGGATCTGCAACGACTTGAAGATCTTCGAGGGCAAGTCGGTGCCGCCGCAGACGACTCGGGCGCGGCTGCGCGGCGACTTCATCCGCCGTGCGCAGGAGCAGCGCCGGGACTTCACGGTGGACTGGGTGCACCTGAAGCTCAACGACCAGGCACAGCGCACCGTGTTGTGCAAGGACCCGTTCCGGTCGGTCGACGACCGGGTGGAGAAGCTGATCGCAGGCATGTGAGCGAGGCGTTCCGCGCGTGCCCCGCGCGCGGTACGGAACGCAACACGGGCACCGTACGTTTCCCGTACGGTGCCCGTCTCACGTCGTAGAGTTGCGCGCACGCCATCAGAAGATCGACCGATTACGAGGCTTTCATCGTGCGCCGACGCTCACTCATCCTTGCCGCCGTACCCGCGGGACTGGTCACTCTCTCCGCGTGCGGCGACGACAAGTCCGACACGAGCAAGGCGAGCGACGGAGCGTCGCCCTCCGCGGGGGCCTCGTCCGCGGCTCCTCCACCGAAGATCGTCGACGGTCCGCTCCCGGCCATCACGGCGGGGGTGAAGTTCAATGAGAAGCCGACGATCGCCAAGGGCAGTGGTGAGCCCTCGGACCAGCTGGCGGTGAAGACGGTGATCGCGGGCAGCGGAAGGACCGTCGCCGAGAGCGACTACATCCAGTCCAACTGTCTGGGCCAGATCTGGGACAGCGGGAAGGTGCTCCTCGACACCTACGAGACCAAGAAGACGCTGTTCACCCAGCTCGCACAGGGCGCCACCATCGATGGCTGGCGCTATGCGCTGACGGGTAAGAAGGTCGGCAGCCGGGTGCTGTTCTCCGTGCCGCCGACCTGGGGTTTCGGCAAGGACGGGGACGCGGAGACGGGCATCAAGGGCACCGACACGCTGGTGTTCGTCTTCGACATCCAGGACACGTTCAACGCGAAGAGTTCGGCCAAGGGCAAGGATGCCGCGCAGGACGACGCCGCTGTGCCGAAGGTCGGCACGAACACCGACGGCAAGGCGCCCTCGATCGAGATCCCCAAGACGAAGGCGCCGACCAAGCTGGTGTCGGACTACGTGATCGAGGGCGACGGCGCCGCGCTCGCGGCGGACGACACCGTGTTGGTGCAGTACAAGGGCGTCATCTGGGACACGGGCAAGGAGTTCGACTCGACGTACAACCGCGGCGCGCTGACGTCGTTCTCGCTCCAGCAGGTGGTGAAGGGCTGGGCGCAGGGTCTGACCGGCAAGAAGGTGGGCAGCCGGGTCGTCATCGTCGTTCCGCCGTCGCTGGGTTACGGCGACAGCCCGCCGAGCGGCAGTGGTATCGAGAAGGACTCCACGATGGTCTTCTCGGTGGACATCCTGGCAAAGGCGTGAGGCCGTCCAAGGTGTAAGACTGTCCGTGTTGTTGCCTTTCCGTGAGACATGCAGGAGCCAGTGACGTGAGCATTGACAAGCCCGAGATCGACTTCCCCGAGGGCGAGCCCCCGGCAGACCTCGAGATCAAGGACATCTGGGAGGGCGACGGCGAGGTTGCGCAGGCCGGTCACACCGTCAGCGTCCACTACGTCGGTGTCGCCTTCAGCACCGGTGAGGAGTTCGACGCCAGCTGGAACCGCGGGACGCCGTTCCGCTTCCCGCTCGGCGGCGGACGGGTCATCAAGGGCTGGGACCAGGGCGTGCAGGGCATGAAGGTCGGCGGCCGTCGCCAGCTGACCATCCCGGCCCACCTCGCCTACGGCAACCAGAGCCCGACCCCGGCGATCAAGCCCGGCGAGACGCTGATCTTCGTGGTGGACCTGCTCGGGGTCTGACCGTCGTACGACCAGTGTTGATCATCTGGGGTCCATGCCTGCCCGGGCATGGGCCCTCGGCTTTTGTCCGGGGACCACGGAGCGGTACGGTCGTCGATCGTAAGCACCATAGGGGAGGCGAAGGGCGTCGATGGCCATTGCCAAGGCCGAGCGACTGATGAACCTGGCGCTGTGTCTGCTCGGGACGCGGCGGCCGCTCAGCAAGCGCGAGCTGCGCGACTCCATCGAGGCGTACGTCGAGACCTTCCGTTCCGGGAGCGGGGCGGCGGCCTCGGACGACTCCTTCAACCGGATGTTCGAGCGGGACAAGGACGACCTGCGGGAGCTCGGCCTGGTCATCGAGACCGTGGAGAGCCTGGACGGCGAGATCGGCTACCTGGCCCGCCGGGACAGCAACCGGCTGCCGCCCATCACCCTCGACGCCGAGGAGGCCGCGGCGCTGGGCCTGGCCGCCAAGGTGTGGCAGCAGGCGCGGCTGGCGGGCGCCGCGAGCGGCGCCCTGCAGAAGCTGCGCGCGGCGGGCATCCCCGAGGACGTCGACCCGTACGAGGCACACGGCGCCCTGGAGCCCCGGATCCCGGTGCACGAGGCCGCGTTCGAGCCGCTGATGCTGGCCTGCCGCGACCGCCGGCCCGTCATGTTCGACTACCGCAAGGCCACCGCCGCGCACCCGGAGCCCCGGCATGTCGAGCCGTGGGCGCTGGAGTGCTGGCGGGGCCACTGGTACCTGGCCGGCTTCGACCGCGACCGGGGCGCCGAGCGGGTCTTCCGGCTGTCGCGGATCACCGGCAGGGTGCGCTCGCGCGGGGCGAGCTTCACCGTGCCGGTTCCCGATGTCGTCACCGTCCGTGAGACCGTCGCCAGCTGGGCGGGGGAGACCGCTGACCGCAGCGCGCTGATCAGGCTGCGGACGGATGCCGGGTACCCCTTGCGGTCGAAGGCCACCGCGGTGCGGGAACTCGGGGACGGATGGGACGAGTTGGAGATTCCGTACGGGCACGGACTGGACGCCTGGCTGGTGGAGTTCGGACCGGACGTGGTGGTCCTCGACCCCGCCGAGCTGCGCGCGGACGTCGTGGACCGGCTACGCGCCGTGGCCAAGGGCTGAGGGGGAGCGAGCAACAAAGTGGCAGGCAAACCGGTCAGGCCGACGAACGCCATCGACCAGACGCGGCGGATGCTCTCCCTGGTGACGTATCTCAGGGAGCGCCCCGGCGCGCGGATCGAGGACGTGGCGCGCGCCTTCGGCATCACCGAGGACGAACTGGTCTCGGACCTCGACGTGCTGCCCATGTGCGGCACCAGCTTCCGTGGTGGCGATCTCCTCGACATCGACACGGACGGGGAGCGCATCTGGTGGCACAACCCGGCCGCGCTCGGCGCGGAGGCCGCCGAGCCGCTGAGGCTGGCCGCCGACGAGGCGACCGCGCTGCTGGTCGCGGCCCGGGCGGTGTCCACGCTGCCCGGCCTGCGCGAGGGCGACCGGCAGGCGCTGCTGCGGGCGACGGCCAAGGTGGAGGCCGCGGCGGGTGAGGCGGCGGGCGCGAGCGCGCGGCTGTCGGTGACGTTCGAGTCGGAGGGCGGGGTCTTCGCCGACGTCGACCGGGCGATCTCCGAGCGGCGCCGGCTGTGGATCCGCTACTACTCGCCCGCTCGCGACGAGGTCACCGAGCGCGAGATCGACCCCATCCGGCTGGTGAGCGTCGGGCACACGTACGTGGAGGCCTGGTGCCGCCGCTCGGAGGCGCGCCGTACGTTCCGGCTGGACCGGGTCGCCGAGATCAGGATCCTCGACGAGCCGTCCGCACCGCCCGAGATCGAGCTGCGGGACCTGTCGGAGGGGCTGGTGCAGCCGGCCGCCGAGGACCCGGAGGTCGTCGTCGAGGTCGGCCCGGGAGGCCGCTGGGTCGCCGAGTACTACCCGCACGACAGCGCGGATGAGCTTCCCGACGGCGGACTGCGTATCACTCTGCGCACGCCCGAACCCGCCTCGCTCAGGCGGCTGGCGCTGAGGCTCGGACGCGACGGCCGGATCGTCTCGCCACCGGAGCTCGCCGACAGCGCGCGCCTGGCCGCCCGAGAGGCGCTGGCCGCGTACGACGGGATCGAGGCGGTGGCCGACGGGCCGCACGCGGTTCACGGCGAGCGGCCGGGACAGCGGGGCGAGGGTCGGTTCGACGGGCGGGAGCAGGGGCTTTGAGCGAGTCGACGGCGGCGGGTGTGCGGGGCGTCTCGGTGGCTTCCGCGTTCGCGGGCATGCGGAGCGTGGGCCCGGTGCGGTTCAGGGCCGGCTGCCCCGACTGCAGGGGCGCCTTCGAGCTGGCCGCGAGTGCCCTGCGCCTGGCGATCGGCGCGTCCAGCCGGACCACCTTCTACTCCTTCACCTGCCCCGGCTGCGGTGCGGCCGTGCGCAAGCCGGCCGGCGAGCGGGTCGTCGAACTGCTCACCGGCGGCGGGGTCAGGACCCTGCGGCTGCACACCCCCTAGGACGGTCTAGGCTCACCCCCATGTTCTGGCCGATGTTCGCGGTTGCCATGGGTTTTGCGGGTCTCGCCGTTCTCGCGGTGTTCGCCGTACGGGTCTTCACCGAGGCGCGGCGTCTGGGACGGCAGGTCACGGAGTCCGCGCGCCGGATCGACCGGGCCGCCCAGGATCTGGAACGGGCGGCAGCGAGCGCGGCCCGGGCCGTGGACACCCTGTGACGGCCGCTGTGGCGCTCCCCGGGCAGCGCTGTGGGCGTGCTGTGAGTCCTGCGGCGAATGCGTTTTGGGCCACTTCGCCCTCCCGCCGCGGTGGGAGGGGCAGGTACGCTGCTGGTCGCGGCTCGGATAACGAGGCCCGGACCGCTGACCGGGAGTACGCACGGGGATTGCCTCACGTTTACCCCTGAGCGTTACGATCGCTGTCAACACGATCGTTCGGACAGTTGTCCGACCGGTCGGACGGCATCCCGCCCCCGCAGCCTCGGTGAGAAGGTAAAGACTTATGTTCGGAAGGCTCGGCGCCCCCGAGATCATTCTCATCCTCGTCGTCGTCATCCTGCTGTTCGGCGCCAAGAAGCTTCCCGACATGGCGCGCTCGCTCGGCAAGTCCGCTCGCATCCTCAAGAGCGAGGCCAAGGCGATGAAGGAAGACGGCGGCAGCACCACCGCCCCGGCCGGCCCGCCGAACGACGGCGAGCAGTCCCCGGCTCAGCGCACCATCCAGGCCGCCCCCGGCGACGTGACCAGTTCCCGTCCGGTCACCGAGCCGACGGACACGACCAAGCGCTGACGCAGGGCCGGTGACCTCCGGCCCGCCGCACGAGATGGGAACGTGGGTTGCTGAAGCCTGCCCGCAAACAGGAGAAGGACCCCGAGGGGCGGATGCCCCTCGCGGATCACCTTCGTGAGCTCCGCAACCGGCTCGCGAAGGCGATGCTGGCCATCGTCGTCGTGACGGTCGTAGCCGCCTTCTTCTACAACGACATCATCAACTTCCTCACCAAGCCGATCCTCGACTCGGTCGGCTGCGGGAAGACTTTCGAAGAGATCGCGGGCCAGCTCAACTCCGGCGACTCGACCAACAAGTGCGCGAGCATCACGATCAACGGCCTGCTCGCGCCCTTCACGCTGGCCCTCCAGGTCTCCCTGATGGCCGGCGTCGTCTTCGCCTCGCCGGTCTGGCTCTACCAGCTGTGGGCCTTCATCGCCCCCGGTCTGCACAATCACGAGCGCAAGTACGCCTACGCGTTCGTCGGCATGGGCGCCCCGCTCTTCCTGGGCGGCGGCTACTTCGCCTACCGGGTGCTGCCGACCACCGCGAAGGTGCTGATCGACTTCACCCCGGGCGGGGTCAGCAACCTGCTGCCGCTGGACGACCTGCTCCAGCTCGTCACGCGCATGGTCGTGGTCTTCGGCCTCTCCTTCGAGCTGCCGCTGCTGCTGGTCTTCCTCAACCTGACCGGGATGGTCACCGGCAAGCGCATGCTCGGCTGGTGGCGAGCCATGATCATCGGCATCACGGTGTTCGCCGCCGTCGCCACGCCCAGCACCGACCCCATCTCGATGCTGGCCCTCGCCGGACCGATCTGGATCCTGTACTTCGGCGCGACCGCCTTCTCCCTGCTGAACGACCGCCGCAGGCGCCGTCGCGACGCCCTGGGCCCCGCCGACGACGAGGCCTCCGAGCTGGACCTCAGCCCCGAGGACATCGGCGAGGTCGAGTCGGTGACCGCCAGCCGAGCGCTGCCGGAGCAGGCGAGCACCGAACGCGTCAACGGTTATGACGACGTGACCTGAGAGGCGTCGCAGAGCTCTTAAGGTCATCCCCGTGACCAGCGAGATCACCCTCTTCGTCAACCCCGCGGCGGGCCGCGGCCGGGGCGCTCACGCAGCGCGGCCGGCCGCTTCCGCGTTGCGGGCGGCCGGCTACACGGTGCACACGGTCCTCGGCGTGAACGCCGAGGACGCCCTCGCCCGCGCGCGCGGCGCCGTCGCCGACGGCACCGGCGCCCTGATCGCCGTGGGCGGCGACGGACTGGCCCACCTCGCGCTCCAGGCCGTCGCCGGCACCCGCACCCCGCTCGGCCTCGTCGCCGCCGGTACCGGCAACGACTTCGCCCGCGCGCTCGGCCTGCCCGTCCGCGATCCGGCCGGCGCGGCGCGGCTGGTCGCCGACGCCCTCAAGGGCGCCCGGATCCGCGACATCGACCTCGGCCGGGTGGGCGACCGCTGGTTCGGCACGGTCCTCGCCTCCGGCTTCGACTCCCGCGTCAACGACCGCGGCAACCGCATGCGATGGCCCACCGGACGCGTCAGGTACGACCTGGCGATGCTCGCCGAACTGGCCGCGTTCCGTCCGTTCCCGTACCGGATCACGCTCGACGACGGAGCCGTCCGGGAGGTCGAGGCCACCCTCGTCGCCGTCGGCAACGGGTCCTCCTACGGGGGCGGCATGCGGATCTGCCCCGGCGCCGACCTCGCCGACGGACGGTTCGACGTCACGGTCGTCGGGGACTGCCGCCGCACGACGCTGCTGCGGGTGTTCCCGAAGGTGTACCGGGGGACGCACATCGACCATCCGAAGGTCACCTTGCTCAGGGCGGCGAAGGTCGAGATCGCCGCCGAGGGCGTCTCGGGATACGCGGACGGGGAGCGGCTCGGGACACTGCCGCTCACCGCGCGGTGCGTGCCGGGCGCGGTGCGGGTCATCGGCCCCTGAAACGGGCCGCCCGTGCGCCCGTGAGCTGGGCGTACCGAGGTTTGCCGGCACCGGATCCGGATAATGATCGTCCTGTTGTCAGTGCGGCCCGGTACGCTCGAAAGCACGATGACAGAGGATCTCTCACCGGCCGAGCGGTACGCGGCAGCACGTAAGCGCGCTGTCGAGCAGGCCACCTCGCTCGCGTCCTTCCGCGAGATGTACGACTTCGGTCTCGACCCCTTCCAGATCGAGGCCTGCCAGGCACTCGAGGCGGGCAAGGGCGTCCTGGTGGCCGCCCCCACGGGCTCGGGCAAGACGATCGTGGGCGAGTTCGCCGTCCACCTCGCCCTCCAGCAGGGCAAGAAGTGCTTCTACACGACCCCCATCAAGGCGCTGTCGAACCAGAAGTACTCCGACCTGAGCCGACGCTACGGCAGCGACAAGGTCGGCCTGCTCACCGGCGACAACAGCGTCAACTCGGACGCCCCGGTGGTCGTGATGACCACCGAGGTGCTGCGGAACATGCTGTACGCCGGCTCCCAGACCCTCCTCGGCCTCGGGTACGTGGTGATGGACGAGGTGCACTACCTCTCCGACCGCTTCCGCGGCGCCGTGTGGGAGGAGGTGATCATCCACCTCCCCGAGTCGGTCACCCTGGTCTCGCTGTCGGCGACCGTGTCCAACGCCGAGGAGTTCGGCGACTGGCTCGACACCGTGCGCGGCGACACCGAGGTGATCGTCTCCGAGCACCGGCCCGTGCCGCTGTTCCAGCACGTGCTCGCCGGGCGGCGGATGTACGACCTGTTCGAGGAGGGCGAGGGTCAGCGCAGGGCCGTCAACCCCGACCTCGCGCGGCTGGCCCGCATGGAGGCGAGCAGGCCCTCCTACCAGGACCGCAGACGTGGCCGCAACGTGCGCGACGCCGACCGTGAGCGGGAGCGCAGGCAGCGGTCGCGGGTGTGGACGCCGGGGCGGCCCGAGGTCATCGAGCGACTCGACGCGGCGGGGCTGCTGCCCGCCATCACGTTCATCTTCAGCCGTGCCGCCTGCGAGGCCGCCGTCCAGCAGTGCCTGTACGCCGGGCTGCGGCTGAACGACGAGGACGCGCGCGCCGAGGTCCGCGCCCTGGTCGAGGAGCGCACCGCCGCCATTCCCCACGAGGACCTGCACGTCCTCGGCTACTACGAGTGGCTCGAGGGCCTGGAGCGCGGCATCGCCGCCCACCACGCGGGCATGCTGCCGACCTTCAAGGAGGTCGTCGAGGAGCTGTTCGTGCGCGGCCTGGTCAAGGCCGTCTTCGCCACCGAGACGCTCGCCCTCGGCATCAACATGCCCGCCCGCTCGGTGGTGCTGGAGAAGCTCGTCAAGTGGAACGGCGAGCAGCACGCCGACATCACACCCGGCGAGTACACACAGCTCACCGGGCGCGCCGGTCGACGGGGCATCGACGTCGAGGGGCACGCCGTCGTGCTGTGGCAGCGCGCGATGAGCCCCGAGCACCTGGCCGGGCTCGCGGGCACCCGCACCTACCCGCTGCGCTCCAGTTTCAAGCCGTCGTACAACATGGCGGTCAACCTGGTCGAGCAGTTCGGGCGGCACCGCTCGCGCGAGCTGCTGGAGACGTCGTTCGCGCAGTTCCAGGCCGACCGGTCGGTGGTCGGGATCTCCCGGCAGGTGCAGCGCAACGAGGAGGGGCTCGAGGGCTACAAGGCCTCCATGACCTGCCACCTCGGCGACTTCGACGAGTACGCGCGGCTGCGCCGCGACCTCAAGGACCGTGAGACCGAACTGGCCAAGCAGGGCGCGAGCCAGCGGCGCGTCGAGGCCGCCGTGGCGCTGGAGAAGCTCAAGCCGGGCGACGTCATCCACGTGCCCACCGGCAAGTACGCCGGCCTGGCGCTGGTGCTCGATCCGGGCCTGCCCGCCGGCCGGGCCAACGGGCACCGGGGCTTCGAGCAGCACGACGGGCCGCGTCCGCTGGTCCTCACCGCCGAGCGGCAGGTCAAGCGGCTGGCCTCGATGGACTTCCCGGTGCCGGTCGAGGCGCTGGACCGGATGCGGATCCCGAAGACCTTCAACCCGCGCTCGCCGCAGTCCCGTCGCGACCTCGCCTCCGCGCTGCGCACCAAGGCCGGGCACATCCCGCCGGAGCGGGCCCGCAAGCAGCGATCACAGGCCGCCGACGACCGGGAGATCGCCCGGCTGCGCACCGCGATCCGCGCGCACCCCTGCCACGGCTGCTCCGACCGGGAGGACCACGCCCGCTGGGCTGAGCGCTACCACCGGCTGCTGCGGGACACCTCGCAGCTGGAGCGCCGTATCGAGGGACGCACCAACACCATCGCCCGCACCTTCGACCGGATCGTGGCGCTGCTGACCGAGCTCGACTATCTGCGGGGCAACGAGGTCACCGAGCACGGCAAGCGGCTCGCCCGGCTCTACGGCGAGCTCGACCTGCTCGCCAGCGAATGCCTGCGCGCGGGTGTGTGGGAAGGGCTGGCCCCGGCCGAACTGGCCGCCTGTGTCTCGGCGTTGGTCTACGAGTCGCGGGCGGGGGACGACGCCATGGCGCCGAAGCTGCCCTCGGGCAAGGCGAAGGCCGCGCTCGGCGAGACGGTGCGCATCTGGGGCCGGCTGGACGCCCTGGAGGAGGACTTCCGGATCAGCCAGACCGAGGGCGTGGGGCAGCGCGAACCCGATCTCGGATTCGCGTGGTCGGCCTATATGTGGGCCTCGGGCAAGGGCCTCGACGAGGTGCTGCGCGAGGCGGAGATGCCCGCCGGCGACTTCGTGCGCTGGTGCAAGCAGGTCATCGACGTGCTGGGGCAGATCGCGGCGGCGGCACCCGCGCCCAGCAGTGGCTCGACGGTGGCGAAGAACGCCCGCAAGGCGGTCGACGAACTGCTGCGGGGGGTTGTCGCCTACTCGTCGGTGGGGTGATGCCGTCGGGCGGGCGCGGGTTGTGCGTGGCTAGTCCCGCCCGCCCGCCCGCCCGCTCGCGCGGTGGGGCCGCGTGTCACCGCGGCCCCGCGCCCCTGGTCAGCTCAGCTCAGCCCTGGTCGAGATAGGCCCGCCAGCCCCCGTACGCCGTGATGTCCGCCGCGTCGCCGAGGGCGCCCGGTTCGCACAGGAAGCCAGGGACCTGGGTGCCGTCGGCGAGTTCGACGCTGCCCAGGACCATCGGGCGGGGGAGCGCGGCGAGCAGGTTGCCGAGGCCCTCCGCCGGGAGGCGCCAGACCTCCACCTCGATCGCGGCGCCGCCCCCGCCCACGTGAACGAGCCCCGGTTTGGGCGGTGTCGTGCGCAGGGCGTGCAGGCGGTAGACCGGGGACGTCCTGGTGGTACGGTCCAGCACCGCGCCCAGGGACAGCAGTTGGGGATTGAGGGGCTGGCCGGTCAGGTGGGCGCCGGCCACCGCCACGGACACCTCGGGTCGCAGCAGGCTCGCGATCCTCGCCAGCCGTTCGTCCGTGAAGGCCGGGCCGACCAGCATCACGCCGAAGGGCAGGCCGTTCACCTCGCCGGCCGGGACGGCCGCCGCCGCCAGGTCGAAGAGGTTGGTGGAGTTGGTGAAGCGGCCCAGACGGGCGTTGGCGCCCAGCGGGTCGGCGGCGACCTCGGCGAGGGTGGGGTGGCCGGGGGTGGTGGGCAGCAACAAGGCGTCCGAGTCGGCCAGTTCGGCCAGGGCGCGGCTGCGCAGGACCGCCAGGCGTTCGGTGTCCGTGTAGAGCCGGTGGGCCGGGATGTCCCGGGCCCGGGTGATGATGCCCGCGACCGTCGGGTCCAGGCCCTCGCCGCCCTCCGCGATCAACTTGTCGACAAAGGTGCCCACGGCGGTGTAGCGCTCGGCGACGAACGCACCCTCGTAGAGCATGGCGGCGGCTTCGGTGAAGGGCGTGAGGTCGATGCCACGGATCTCGGCCCCGGCCGCCTCGACCTGCCGCACCGCCGCCTCGTACGCCTCCGCCCAGCCCTGGTCCAGCTCGCCCAGCTGGTCGAGGGGCGGGACGGCGACGCGCCAGGGGCCGGGGCTCCGGACGGGCAGCGCGGGAAGAGCGCGGCCGGCCGGGGACGCCATGTGGGCCAGGGCCTGTTCGGCCTCGGGGAGCGTGCGGGCGAACACCGTCACACAGTCGATCGAGGCGCAGGCCGGGACGACCCCCTCGGTGGGGACCACTCCCCGGGTGGGCTTGAGGCCGACGATGCCGTTGAAGGCGGCCGGAACCCGCCCCGAACCGGCCGTGTCCGTGCCCAGCGCGAGATCGACGATGCCGAGGGCCACCGCGACGGCCGATCCGGAGCTCGAGCCGCCGCTCACCCGTGCCGGGTCGACGGCGCCCCGGACCGCGCCGTGCGGGGAGCGGGTGCCCACCAGGCCGGTCGCGAACTGGTCCAGGTTCGTGGTGCCCAGCACCAGCGCGCCGGCCGCGCGGAGGCGGGCGACGACCGGGGCGTCGTCGGCGGGCCGGTAGGCGTACGCCGGGCAGCCCGCGGTGGTGGGCAGTCCGGCCACGTCGATGTTGCCCTTGACGGCGAGCAGCCGGCCGGCGAGCGGGAGGCGCTCGCCCCGCGCCAGCCGCCCGTCGAGGGTGCGGGCCTCCGCCTCGACGTCCGCGCGCGGCCGCAGGTCGATCCAGATCTCCGGGCGGTCCGTGGCCTCGATGCGGGCGTAGGCGGCGCGGACGCGGGACACAGTCGTGGACATGGGTGCTCCTTGCAGGGTGTCGGCTCGGTCAGCTCGCGGCCGGGGCCAGGACGAGCAGCGCCGTACCCGCCTCGACCTGGTCGCCGGGTCGGGCCAGGACCTGGGCCACCACGCCGTCGACCGGCGCGTGCACCCTGGACTCCATCTTCATCGCCTCCAGGGCGAGCAGCGGCTGCCCCGCGGTCACCTCGTCGCCGAGAGACACGTTCAGCTGCCAGACGGACGCCGCGAACTCGGCCTCGACCAGACGGCCGCCCGGCGGTACCGCCACCTCGGCCGGAGGAGCGGGCGGCGCGGCGGCGGCCGCCGCCCGTGTGAACTCGCCCGCCGCCTCCCAGGCGTCCCGCTCCGCCCCGAACGCGGTCTGCTGGCGGGACCTGAACTCCGCTATGGGGTCGGCGTGTTCGGTGAGGAAGGTCTGATACTCGGCGAGCGAGAAGGTGCCCTCCTCGATGCGCGGCACGAAGCGGCCCGAGATGATGTCGGCCCGCAGGCCGAGGAGTTCGTCCGCGTCCACGGGATACCAGCGGATCCGGTCGAAGAAGCGCAGCAGCCAGGGTGAGCCCGGCTCGAACGCGCCGCGCTGCTGCCAGGGCGACCACACCTGGGTCGTGCGGCCCACGAACTGGTAGCCGCCCGGTCCCTCCATGCCGTAGACGCAGAGGTAGGCTCCGCCGATGCCCACCGAGTTCTCGGCCGTCCAGGTGCGCGCGGGGTTGTACTTCGTCGTCACCAGGCGGTGGCGCGGGTCGAGGGGGGTGGCGACCGGGGCGCCGAGGTACACGTCCCCCAGGCCCAGGACCAGGTACTCCGCCGCGAACACCGTGTCGTAGACCTCGGCCACCGTGTCCAGGCCGTTGACCCGGCGGATGAACTCGATGTTCCAGGGACACCAGGGGGCGTCGTCGCGGACGCCCGCCATGTAGCGGGCGATGGCCTCGCGGGTCGCGGGGTCGTCCCAGGACAGCGGGAGGTGCACGGTGCGGGAGGGGACGACCAGTTCGTCCGTGGGCGGCAGGGCCGCGGTCATCTCCCGCACGATCGCGAGGAGTTCGCGTTGCGGGAGGCGGCCGGGGTCCGTCTGGATCTGGAGGGAGCGGATGCCCGGGGTGAGATCGGTGACGCCCGACAGGTCCGCCTCGGCCACCGCCTCCATCAGCGCGTGGACCCGCATGCGCAGCGCCAGGTCCAGCTGGAGCGGCCCGAACTCGACCAGCAGGTTGTCGTCGCCGCTGCGCCGGTAGGTGACGTCGCCGTCCCGGGCCAGCACGCCCCCGTCGACGATCCCGGGACGCGGCGCGCCCTCCACGTCCACCGGCTCGAAGCGGACCGTGTCGCCCGGGCGCAGCTGGCCCAGCTTCCAGCGCTCGGAGCTGAGGACCGTCGCCGGGCACACGAATCCGCCGAGGGAGGGGCCGTCCGGGCCGAGCAGCACCGGCATGTCGCCCGTGTAGTCGACCGCGCCGACGGAGTAGGGCGTGTCGTGGATGTTGGACGGGTGCAGCCCGGCCTCGCCGCCGTCGGTGCGGGCCCAGCGCGGCTTGGGACCGACCAGGCGCACACCGGTGCGGGCCGAGTTGAAGTGGACCTTCCAGTCGGCGGCGTAGAAGTCGCGGATGTCGCCCTCGGTGAAGAACTCCGGTGCCGCGTGCGGGCCTTCGACCGCGCCGATGTGCCAGACGGGGACGAACTCCGGACGGTCGAGGGCGGGGGCGGCGGCGCCCTCGGCGACCGTCCCGCCGTGCAGGACGTCCCCCGTCCGCAGTGCCCGTCCGCCGTGGCCGCCGAACCGGCCCAGCGTGAACGTGCTCGCACTGCCCAGGAAGGCGGGGACGTCGAGGCCGCCCGCGATCAGGACGTACGTGCGCAGGCCGTGCTCGCTGGGCGCGCCGATCTCCAGCAGGGCCCCGGCCGGCACGGTCACCGGCTCCCACTGCGCCACCGCCGTGCCGTCCACGGCGACCGGTGCGGGCGCGCCCGTCACGCACACCGTCGTGGCGTGTGTGAAGCGCAGGGACGGGCCCTGCAGGGTGCACTCCAGCCCCGGGGTGCCCTCGGGGTTGCCGAGCGCCCGGTTGCCGAGGCGGAAGGAGCGGTCGTCCATCGGCCCGGACGGCGGGACCCCGACCTGCCAGTGGCCGGTACGACCGGGCCAGTCCTGCACGGTGGTGAGAGTGCCGCCGGAGACGACCTCGACGCGGGGGGTCGGGTCGGTGACGGTGGCGAGGGTCGCCGTCGAGTGGGTCGCCGTCACGAAGCGGGAGTCCGCCAGCGCGGCCCGGACCAGCCCGAGGTTCGTCTCGATGCCGTCGACGCGGGTCCGGGCCAGCGCCTCGTCCAGGCGTCGCAGCGCGTGCTCCCGGTCCGGGCCGTACGCGATCACCTTGGCGAGCATCGGGTCGTACGACGTCGTGACCTCGGTGCCCGTCTCCACCCAGCCGTCGACGCGCACCCCGTCGGGGAACTCGACCCGTGTCAACAGGCCCGCGCTCGGCCGGTGTTCGCGGCTCGGGTCCTCCGCGTAGAGACGGGCCTCGACGGCGTGGCCGCGCGGCTGTCCCGGGTCGCGTACGACGTCCCGCTCGCCGCGCGCCAGTCGCAGCATCCAGGCGACGAGGTCGACGCCGTAGGTCTCCTCGGTCACCGGATGCTCCACCTGGAGGCGGGTGTTGACCTCCAGGAAGTAGGCCTCCTCGCGGGCGGCGTCGTAGACGAACTCGACGGTACCGGCGGAGCGGTAGCCGACCGAGGCGCACAGATCACGGGCGTTGAGGGCGAGTCGCTCTCGGACGTGCGCGGGCAGTCCCGGGGCCGGGGCCTCCTCCACCACCTTCTGGTTGCGGCGCTGGAGGGAGCAGTCACGGTCGCCGAAGGTGACGACCCGGCCCGCGCCGTCGCCGAAGACCTGCACCTCGACATGGCGGGCGTGCTCCACGAGCCGTTCGAGGAAGACGCCGGCGGAGGAGAAGGAGGCGGCGGCGACGCGCTGGACGCGCTCCCAGGCGTCGGTCAGTTCGGCGGCCGAGCGGCAGGCCGACATGCCGATCCCGCCGCCTCCGCCGGTGGCCTTGAGCATGACCGGATAGCCGATGAGCCGGGCCCGTTCCAGCGCCTCGGGCAGGTCCGCCAGGAGTCCGGTGCCGGGGGCCAGCGGTACTCCCGCCGCCTCCGCCGCCGCCCGTGCCGTGTGCTTGGCGCCGAACAGCTCCAGTTGCTCGGGAGTCGGACCGACGAAGACGATTCCGGCGTCGGCGCAGCGGCGCGCGAAGTCCGCGTCCTCGGAGAGGAAGCCGTAGCCCGGGTGGATCCCGCCCGCGCCCGTGTCCTTGGCCGCCTTCAGGACCAGGTCGGCGTCGAGGTACGACTCCTTCGCGGGCGCCGGGCCGAGTCGTACGGCTTCGTCGGCGAGCCGGACGTGGGGTGCCTGGCGGTCGGGATCGGAGTACACCGCGACCGTGCGCAGGCCCAGCGCGCGAGCCGTGCGGATGACCCGGACGGCTATCTCGCCCCGGTTGGCGACCAGCAGCTTGTCGAAGGTCATGCCGTGTCCTCGCCGCCGACGGATCCGGTGATCGTCATCTCCACCGCCGTCGGCTCGAAGCCGTTGCAGGGATTGTTGATCTGGGGGCAGTTGGAGACCAGGACGAGGACGTCCCGTTCCGCGCGAAGCGTGAGCGAGAGCCCCGGGGCGGACAGGCCGTCGACGATGCCGAGGGTGCCGTCCTTCTCGACGGGCACGTTCATGTACCAGTTGATGTTGGAGACCAGGTCCCGCTTGCCGAGACCGTGCCGGGCGCCCTCGGCGAGGAAGTTGTCCACGCACGCGTGCTGCGAGAACGTGTGGTGGCCGTAGCGCAGGGTGTTGGACTCCTTGGAACAGGCGCCCCCGACGGTGTCGTGCCGGCCCACGTCGTCGGCGGTCACCGTCATCAGCGGTGTGTGCTCGTTGGACATGAGCACACTGCCCGTGGTGAGGAAGATCCCGCCCTGGGCATGGATCGTGTCCGGCGCGCTGTAGCGCACGGACGTGTCGTGGGCGTCGTAGACGAGGAAGTCGACGGCCTGGTTGCCGTGCAGGTCGGTGATGGTCAGCGTCTCGCCCTCGCGGACGACCGAGGACCAGGCGGCGCGGGCCTCGACCACTGTCTTCGTGCTCATGCGAGCCCCCTCGCGGTGAGGAATTCGGCGGTGTTGAGGAAGGCGCGGCGGCCCTCGGGCGTGGCGTCCCACAACGGATCGCCCGGCCGGGTGGGCGCCGCCCGCCAGGCGAGGACCTCAAGGGGGGTGCTGACGTACCGCGGCCGGTCGTCGGCCGGGTGGGGCACGTTGGCGATCAGCACGGTCACGTCCTGCTCGGCGCGCAGGGTGACGCTCGCGCCCGGGCCGGCCGAGCCGATGAAGTCGAGGGTGCCGTCGCCCCGCACCTCCACACCCTGGAAGAAGGAGAGCGAGGGCGGCAGGTCGCGGGGCTCCAGGCCGTTCTTGGCGGCGGCCAGTTTGAACAGCTCCCGGCCGGCCGGCGAGGGGGACTGCGGGCTGCCCTCGCCGTAGCGCCCGGTGTTGCGGACGAGGGTGGAGGTGCCGCACAGGGCGTCGTGCCGGCCGGAGGTGTCGGCGACGACGGACGCGAGGACGCGGCCCTGGTCGGACAGGAGCAGCACCCCCTCGCCCAGGTAGGCGTTCCACTGAACCTTGACCGTGTCGGCGACGTTCAGCCGCTCCCAGGGCCGGCCGTCCACGTGCAGGAGCAGATGGGCGCAGGCGTCTCCGTGCAGGTCGGTGAGGCGCAGCTCGGTGCCGCGCGCGAGGACCCGGTGGGTGTAGTTGCCGCCCGCGACCGTCTCGGCCCACACCAGGTGGCCCGCCTCGCAGGGCGGGTCCTGCCAGTCCCGGGCCGGGACGACCGGCATCGCCTCGGCCCGGGCGCCCTCCTGCGCCCGGGCGTGGGCGCGTGCTCCGTACGTGGTCGCTGTCGCCGCCATTGCGGACCTCCGCAGCTCGGTTCCGTCGCTGTCGCGGTATTTCTGTCGCCCGACAGAAATTAGGTCCGGGTCGGGTCGCCGCCGTTGCCCTCGGGTTGCGGGCCGGTTACCGACTCCTCACCGGACTGTCGAAAGATCGTCGCCGGGGACCGTGTGCGAGGATCGAACGCATGGGGACGAGCAGCGGACGTCGAGTGGGCCGCCCGCGCGCCGCGCAGCGCCCGGACAGCGGGCTCGCGCCGCGCGCCGAACTGCTCGTGGCAGCGGCGGAGTTGTTCACCACGCAGGGCTACGCCGCCACTACCACCCGGGCCGTCGCCGAACGTGCGGGGATGCGCCAGGCCTCCATGTACCACTACGTCTCCGGCAAGGAGGAGCTGCTCGCCGCGCTGCTGGAGTCGACGGTCACGCCCTCGCTGGCGTACGCCCGTGAGCTGCTCGCGGACGACACCCGGACCGCCGAGGACCGCCTCTGGGAGCTGTGCCGCACCGACGTCGAGCTGCTGTGCGGCGGCTCGCACAACCTCGGCGGCCTCTACCTGCTGCCCGAGGTGCGCACCGAGCGGTTCGCCGGCTTCCATGCCGTGCGCGCCGAACTCAAGGACGCCTACCGCCAGTTGATCGCCGCCACGGCAGTGGGCGGTGCGCTCGCGAAGAGCGGGCTGGATCTGCGCACCGACCTCGTCTTCGGGCTCATCGAGGGCGTCATCCTCGTGCACCGTTCCGATCCCGACCGCTCCGTCTCGGAGTTCGCCCGCGCCACCGCCGACGCGGCACTGCGCATCGCGGGGAACTGAGCACCGCCCGAGGCCACTTGCGGGGACTCGTCGCCCCGTCCGGGTGCTCGTCTCATCCGTCCCGGTGAACTGTTCCGCACACCTGTCCAAGGTTACGCGTTGTGTTCGAGTGAATGCCGAGCGTGCAAATGGGCTGAGGTTACTCCACGTACGGAAGTGGTTTCAGGCGGTTGCCGAATATGACACGGCGATGATCCGGTCGGACTAAGCTCGCCCGCGGCGCACCGAGTTGAGGCGTATTCGTGCGCTTGTTCCCCAAATTTCCCGAAGTTGCCGACAGATCCCTACAGAGGGTGCCCACATGGTGAGTGTTCAGTCCCCACCCGGTCGCCGAGAACTTCCCTACGCGCGCGTGCTGTTGCTGCCGGCCATACTGATGGCCGCGGCGACCGGAGCCGCCGTCGCCCTGGTGGCGACGCAGGCCCGGCTCGCCGTCGGCGTCTGCGGAGCCGTCGCCACCCTTCTGGTGACCGCGGCGGGGGCCGAGTCGGTGCGCCGTGGGCGACGCCTGCGGGAGCTGCGCGCGGAGAAGGACCAGCGGATCACGTACCTGGAACGGCGGGTGGCCGGCCACGCGGAGGAGAACCGCCGCCTCGCCGCGGAGTTCGTGCCCGACGCGGTGGCGTGGCTGCGCGCCGGAAATTCCCCCAGGGAGGTGATGCGCGACCTCAGCGAGGGTGATCCCGACTTCCGCGGACTCGACGACGCGCAGCGCGCCGTGGTCAGGAAGATCCTCGACATCGTCGACCACGAGGAATCCCTGCGCGACTCCGCCCAGCGCTCCTTCGTCAGCATCGCCCGCCGGATGCAGGCCATCGTCCACCAGCAGGCCGCGGAGCTGCGGGAGATGGAGGAGGACCACGGCCGCAACCCCGAGGTCTTCGACGACCTGCTGCGCATCGACCACGGCACCGCGCTGATCGGCCGCCTCGCCGACTCCATCGGCGTGCTCGGCGGCGGCCGGCCCAGCCGCAACTGGCCCCAGCCGGTCCCGCTCTACAGCGTGCTGCGCGGAGCCATGTCCCGGATCCTGGAGTACCGCCGTATCCAGCTGGACTCCATCGCCAAGGTGAACATCCGCGGCCTCTCCGTCGAGCCGCTCATCCACGCGCTCGCCGAGCTCCTCGACAACGCCACCCGCTACTCGCCCCCGCAGAGCAAGGTGCACGTCAACGCCGTCGAGGTGCAGACCGGCATCGCCATCGAGATCGAGGACGCCGGCGTCAGCCTCAGCGAGGAGGCGCGTGCCAAGGCCGAACGCATGCTGGAGCAGGCCAAGGCGGGCGTCGACATCCAGGATGTCGGCGGCACCCCGCGCCTGGGCCTCGCGGTCGTCGGCCGGCTGTGCACGTCGTTCAACCTCCAGGTCTCGATGCGCACCTCGGCCTACGGCGGCGTCCGGGCCGTCCTGATCGTGCCGAGCGAGATGCAGACCTCCGATCCCGCGCCCGGCTTCGCGCACGGCATCGGCGCCACCGCCGTACCGCAGATCGACCTGAGCACGATCGGTGAGGGCCCCAAGCGCCCGCCCAAGAAGCGCCGGCCCACCAACGCGCGCATCCCGGCCGGGATCTCCCTGACCGACGACGAGGTGCCCGAGGTCACCGAGTGGACCGACCAGGGCCTTCCGCAGCGCCGCAGCAAGACCACGATCCCGATCACCCAGCGCTACGCCGAGGCGTACGCCGCTCAGGAGGCCGAGCGTCTGGGCAAGCCCGACCCGTTCGCCCGGCGTCGGCCGGAGCCCGAACCGGAGCCCCAGAAGAAGCGGGAGCCCGGCCTGGCGTTCGAGGCCTTCTGGGAGGGCCTGGTCAAGGCGGCCCCGCCCGGCGTGCACCCCACCGACTTCACCCGCAATCCCACCGCATATCTGCACCTGCTCGAGGACAAGGCCCAGCCCGAGGCCGACGATGAAGGGGACCTCACGTGATCCAGCAGCGCCAAAACTTCGACTGGCTGCTCAAGGAGCTCTACGACGGGGTTCCGGGCATCGAGATGATCGTGGTCCTCTCGGCCGACGGGCTGCGCATCGCCCGCTACGCCGGCGACCCCGACGCCGCCGACCGGGTCGCCGCCGCCTGCGCGGGTCTCCAGAGCCTGGCCGCCGCGGTCGGCCAGGAGATCCACTCCAGCACCGGCGAGATGGACATGGTCGTCATCGATCTGAGCGGCGGCTACTTCTACATGATGTCGGCCGGCGCCAACGCCTACCTCGCCGTCCTCGCCGACGTGCGCTGCGAGGCCAGTCGGATGAGCGGCATGATGCGCGACCTCGTGGTCCGCATCGGCGCCCATCTGACCAGTCCGCCCCGGCGCAACGGGCAGAGCGTATGACGCCTCCGCAACGCCGTCGGCGACAACCGCTGCCGCAGCCGCCCCCACCGGCCCCGCCGCCCCCGAAGGAGGGCCAGGAGGGGAAGGAGGGGGAGGGCAAGAACCCCGAGCGGCTGTACATCATCACGGGCGCGGACGGCGAGCGCGCGCCCGTCGACCTCGTCACGTTGGTCGTGGCGCGTGCCGAACCGCCCTCGTCGGCCACCCCGGAACAGACGGCGGTGCTGCGGATGTGCGCCGCCCCGCTGTCGGTGGCCGAGATCTCGGCCTATCTGAGCCTGCCGTTCAGCGTGGTGACGGTGCTGCTCACCGAGATGCTGGCAGCCGAACTCGTCCAGGCACGCGCCCCCATCGTCCGGCAGCAGCTCCCCGACCGTTCCCTTCTCGAAGCGGTGATGCATGGACTTCAACGGCTCTGACACGATCCCCGGCCCACGGGCCGAGGACCATCTGCCGCACACCACCACGGCCGCGGCGAAGATCGTCATCGTGGGCGGCTTCGGCGTCGGCAAGACCACCATGGTCGGCTCCGTCAGCGAGATCAGGCCGCTGACCACCGAAGAGACCATGACTCAGGCGGGCATCGGAGTCGACGACAACTACGGCTCCGAGACCAAGACCGCCACCACCGTGGCCATGGACTTCGGCCGGATCCGCATCACCGAGCAGGTCGTGCTCTACCTCTTCGGCACGCCCGGCCAGGAGCGCTTCTGGTTCCTGTGGAACGGCCTGTTCGAGGGCGCGCTCGGCGCGGTCGTCCTGGTCGACACCCGCCGCCTCGAGGTCAGCTTCGAGGTCATGGGCCGGCTCGAGGAGGGCGGCGTGCCCTTCGTCGTCGCCGTCAACACCTTCCCCGACGGGCCGCGTTACCCCATCGACGACCTGCGGGCCGCCCTCGATCTGCCGCCCGAGATCCCGATCGTGGAGTGCGACGTCCGGCGCCGCGCCTCCAGCCGTGACGTCCTGATGACCCTCATGCGCTTCCTGCACTCCCTGGCCCTGACCCGCAGCCTCACCTGACCCGCACGGCACCACATTCCCCACCGGACCCAGCACAGTTTCGGAGCGACCCCCTGTGACTCCCGAACACCCCACCCCGACCGGCCCGCGCGACCTCGCCCTGGATCCGCCGCCCGGCTGCCCCGCGCACGTCCGGGGCCCCGGCGGACTGGCCCGCCTCTACGGCCCCGGCGCGGACGACCTGAACGAACTGTACGAGCGCCTGCGCGAGGAACACGGCCCCGTGGCACCGGTCCTGATCCATGACGACCTGCCGATGTGGATGGTCCTCGGACACGCCGAGAACCTGCGCATGGTGCGCACGGCCTCGCAGTTCACCAAGGACAGCCGCGTCTGGTCGCAACTGCTGGACGGCAAGGTCAGGCCCGACCACCCCCTCATGCCGCACATCGCCTGGCAGCCCATCTGCGCCCACGCCGAGGGCGACGAGCACAAGCGGCTGCGGGGCGCGGTCACCGCGGCCATGGCGACCATCGACGACCGCAGCGTGCGCCGCTACATCAACCGCTCCAGCCAGCGCCTGGTCAACCGCTTCTGCGAGGAGGGCCGGGCCGACCTGGTCGGCGACTTCGCCGAGCACCTGCCGATGGCCGTGATGTGCCACGTCCTCGGCATGCCCGACGAGTACAACGACAAGATGGTGCACTCCGCCCGCGACGCGCTCAAGGGCAGCGAGACCGCGCTCGCCAGCCACGAGTACGTCGTGCAGGCGCTCGCCCGGCTCACCACCCGCCGCCGCGCCAACCCCGAGGACGACTTCACCAGCCACCTCATCACCCACCCGGCCGGACTCACCGACGACGAGGTCCGGGAGCATCTGCGCCTGGTGCTCTTCGCCGCGTACGAGGCCACCGTCAACCTGCTCTCCAACGCGCTGCGCATGGTCCTCACCGACCCGCGTTTCCTCGCCCAGCTCAACGGCGGCCAGATGACGGTGGCGGAGGCGGTCGAGCAGTCCCTGTGGGACGAGCCCCCGTTCAGCACGATCTTCGGCTACTTCGCCAAGCAGGACACGGAGCTGGGCGGCCAGCGCATCCGCCGGGGCGACGGTCTCTTCTTCGCGCCCGCGCCCGGCAACGTCGACCCCCGGGTGCGTCCCGACCTGTCCGCCCACATGCAGGGCAACCGCTCCCACCTCGCGTTCGGCAGCGGCCCGCACGAATGCCCCGGCCAGGACATCGGCCGCGCCATCGCCGACGTCGGCGTCGACGCGCTGCTGATGCGGCTGCCGGACGTGCAACTCGACTGCGCCGAGGACGAGTTGCGGTGGACGATGTCGATCGCCTCGCGGCACCTGATGGAGCTGCCGGTCCGGTTCGAGCCCAAGGACCAGCAGGACGTCAAGCACAAGCCGAGCCATGCACCGATCCCGCCGCAGCGCCTCACCCGGCCGGTGACCACGCCACCGCAGTCCGCGCCGGCGCCCGCCCCCGAGCCGGTGGCCGTGCCCGCGCCCTCGCCCGTACCGACGCCTGCCCCGCCCGCCCCGCAGCCGGCCCGCAGGCCGAACGCCTGGCGGCGCTTCCTGGCCTGGTGGCGCGGCTACTGAGCGGTGACCGCCGACGCGGTGGCGGCGGGCACTACGGAACGGTGTCCGCCGACGCGGCGGCGGCCCAGCCGTCGTACGACGTCCAGGCCTCGAGCACCCGGCCGCTGCGCAGCCGGTGCTCCGTCCCCGTGACCGGATCGGTGAACTCAAGTTCCCGCGCCAGCAGTTGCAGCGGGTGCCGGAAGTCGCCGGCCGGTACGGGGGCGGTCACCTCGGGGTAGAGCGGATCGCCGAGGATGGGCACACCGAGCGTGTTCATATGGACGCGCAGCTGATGGGTCTGGCCGGTGGCGGGCAGCAGTCGGTACCGGCCGAGCCCCCGCGCCGCGCCGTGCTCGACGAGTTCGACGCGGCTCACGGCGTTCGGCTCGCCCGCCACCTCGTACGCGGCGAGGACCCCGCGTTCCTTGACGATCCGGCTGCGCACGGTCCGAGGCAGGGCGAGTTCCGGATCGTACGGCGCCACGGCCTCGTACACCTTGCGCACCCGGCGGTCGCGGAACAGCGACTGGTACGCGCCGCGTTCCTGCGGGCGCACGGTGAACAGCACGAGCCCGGCGGTGAGCCGGTCCAGCCGGTGCGCGGCGCCGAGCGCGGGGATGTCCAGCTCCCGCCGCAGCCGGGCCAGCGCGCTCTCCGTGACATGGCTGCCGCGCGGGGTGGTGGCCAGGAAGTGCGGCTTGTCGACGACGACGATGTGCTCGTCGCGGTGGACGATCTCCAGCGGGAACGGCACGGGCACCTCGGGCGGCAGCTCGCGGTGGTACCAGACGAACATCCCCGGCACGTAGGCCGCGTCCGGCGCCACCGCCCGCCCGTCGGCGCCGACGACCAGCCCGGCCTCCAGCATCCCGTCCACGATCCCGGCGCGCGCCGGTCCGAGCCGCTCCACCAGGTGCTCCCGCACGGTGGCCCAGGCGCCCTCGCCGGGCAACCGCACCCGCACCGGGTCGATCCCGTCGCGCTGCGGCAGCGGGGAGGGCGGGGGAGGCGTACGGCGTCTCATCGGGGTCAAGCCTACGGGGACCGGAAAACCCGTTGGCCGGGTCCCGGTCCGTTGGCAGGATGTGGATCATGCCCTTCACCGCCAGCGTCGTCCTGCCCGCCGGAACCCTCTCGGGCATCGCCCAGCCCGTGCTCGACACCGGCGACGGACTGCTCCTGCGCCCCTGGCGGGCCGAGGACGTCCCCGCCGTGTACACCGCCTTCCAGGACCCGGTCATGCACCAGTGGCACATCAGGGCCGCCGACTCCGAGGAGGAGGTCACCGGCTGGATCGAGGAGTGGCGCAAGAGCTGGGCGGAGGAGCGGAACGCCCAGTGGGCCGTCGTCGACGAGGACACCGGCGAACTGCTGGGGCGGGTGGCGCTGCGCGGCATCCTGCTGGCCGAGGGCGTGGCCGAGGTCGCGTACTGGACGACCAGGGCGGCCCGTGGCCGGGGGGTCGCCCCCCGGGCCACCGCCGCCCTGACCCGCTGGGCCCTCGACGAGATCGGCTTCCATCGCCTGGAGCTGATGCACGCCATCGCCAACGAGGCTTCCTGCCGTGTCGCCGCCAAGGCCGGTTTCATCCTGGAGGGCACCAAGCGCAGCGCCGCCCTCCACCAGGACGGCTGGCACGACATGCATCTCCACGCGCGCGTGCGGGGCGACTGACCGAGGCCCGCCCGTCGGTGCGTGCCGCGCGGGCCCTGCGCGCCGACCGGGCAGGGCGGGGCGGGCCTGCCGGTGCGCCGCGTTCGTCGGGTCGGCAGCCGCGGGGCCCTGTGCGCCGGCCCGGCCCGGTCAGCCGCGGCTGTAGGCTCGACGCGCCCGTCCGGTCTGCGTGTCCGCCGGCCGGGCTCGTCGCGGCTGCCGGGTCTACGCGGTCGCCGTCTCCGGTACGGCCGTGGTCGGGGCCGGTGTCCGGCTGCGGTAGGCGCGGAAGGCCACGCCGGTCGCGAGGGTCGCGGCGAGGAAGAGCACGGTGAACCACTGGAAGTACCAGTGGCCGCCCGCCGGGTCGTACACCGCCGCGCGCGGCCAGGCCAGGTTGACGGTCATCAGCAGGCCGTAGAGGAGGGCGAGGACGTTCACCGGGACGCCCCAGCGGCCCAGGGAGAACAGGCGGGCGCCCGTCTCGTCGGTGCCGGCCGAGGAGAACTGTCCGCGCAGCCGACGCACCAGCAGCGGGCCGGTGACCATCGCGTACGCCAGGTACAGCATCACGATGCAGGTCGTGCCGATGGCCAGGAAGGCGTCCGGTGAGGCGAAGTTGAGCAGCAGCAGAGCCGCCGCGAGGACGCCGACCACCAGCGCCGGGGCGCTCGGCATGCCGGTACGGGGGTTCACCCGGGCGAGGCGGCCGGAGAACGGCAGCTGTCCGTCGCGGGCCATGGAGAACAGCATCCGGCAGGCCGCCGTCTGGATGGCGAGCGTCGCCACCGCGATCGCCACCACCACGTCCGCCAGCAGCGCCTTGCCGACCCCGTCGCCGAGGCTGCTGGTGAGGACGTAGCTGAGCCCGTCGACCCCGAGGCGTCCGTCGGTCAGGCTGGGCGCGGCCAGCAGTCCGCCCAGCACGATCAGCCCGCCGAGCAGGCCGGCCGCGCCGAGCGCGGTGAGGATCGTGCGGGGCGCGGTGCGCCGCGGGTGGTGCGTCTCCTCGCTCATCTCACCGGCGCTGTCGAAGCCGATCATCACGTACGCGGCCGTGAACGAACCCACGAGCAACGCGCCGAACAGGCCGTTCTGCGCGGCCCCTTCGGTGTGGAAGGTGATGCCGGGAGTGCGCTCGGAGTGGGTGAGGAGCAGGACGACGATGAGTACCGCGCCGATGATCTCGGCGGTCACGCCGACCCGGTTGATCACGGACATCACGCGGTTGTCCAGGACGTTCACGAGCGTCGTCAGTGCCAGCAGGATCACGCCGAGCAGGGCCGCGTTGGCCGCGCCGTCCGGTGACGTGGGCGCCGGGTCGGTGCCGATCAGCTGGAAGCCCGACCAGATCGCCGGCAGCACCATCTGGAGCGCCAGCGCGGCGGCGGCGACCACGACGATCTGCCCGATCACCATGATCCAGCCGGCGAACCAGCCGAACGAGGGAGTCGACAGCCGCGACGACCACTGGTAGATGGCGCCCGAGATCGGGTAGCGCGCCGCCAGCTCGGCGAAGCACGCGGCGACCAGCAACTGGCCGGCCAGCACGGCCGGCCAGGCCCAGAAGAACACCGGGCCGCCGAAGGCGTATCCGAAGGCGAAGAACTGGAAGACGGTCGTCAGGACGGAGATGAAGGAGAACCCGGCGGCGAACGAGGCGTACCGGCCCAGGCTGCGGTGCAGCTCCTGGCGGTAGCCGAACTCGGCGAGGGAGCCGTCGCCCGCGTCGGGGGAGTGCGGCGGGTCGGGGCGTACGTCGGAGGGGGTCGTTGTCGTCACGGCGAAACCTGCCTTGGTCCCAGTGAACTTAATTCCTGTCGGGCGACAGAAATTAGGGACGGGCTGTTTCGTACGCGTCACGCCGCCGTGTCCGGGGCGGGCCCAAGTCCTCACGTCACCGCGGACCTCGACCGATCGCGTTATGTCGCGACTCGGCTCGGGTGTGTCCGGCGATGGCCAGCGGGTGCCGGTCGGTGTCGTTCGAAGTCGGTCGGTGTCGGTCATGCGAAGGGGGGATGAAGATGCTGCCACCCCGTCAGCCCCCGCCGCTCATGAGCGACTTGGGACCCACGTCGGCCCCCGCCGCTCATGGGCGACTTGGAACCCGCGGGGCGGTCGCACTCTGGGGGTGGTTCACTCGGGGCGGCCCGCTCCACGAGTGCGGGCCGCTTCCGTCGGGTCACGCGGCCGGCGCCGCACCCTCCTGCTCCGCCTCCACGCGCGCGTTCCAGTCCCGCTTCGAGGCCTGCCAGCCGTCCTCGTTGTGACCGAGCCGCCAGTAGCCGGAGATCGACAGGTCCTCGCGCGGGATGTCCAGCTCGACGCGCAGGAACTTGCGCAGCTCCTTCACGCAGGCGGCCTCGCCGTGCACGAACGCGTGCAGGCGGCCCTCGGGGAACTCCAGCGCCCGTACGGCCTCGACGAGCCTCTCGCCGATCGGCCGGTCGCCGCGGTGCAGCCAGACGACCTCCACGTCGGAGTCGATCTTCTGCTCCTCCTCGGGGCCCGTCACCTCGATGAAGGCGTGGGCGACGCTCCCGGCGGGCAGCGACTCCAGGGCGGTCGCGATGGCGGGCAGGGCGCTCTCGTCGCCGGCCAGCAGGTGCCAGTCGGCTGCCGTGTCGGGCGCGTAGGCGCCGCCGGGGCCCATGAAGCGGACGATCTCGCCCGGCTGGACGCGCGCCGCCCACGGCCCGGCCAGACCCTCGTCGCCGTGCACCACGAAGTCCAGGGTCAGCTCGCCGTGTTCGGCGTCCCAGTTGCGCACGGTGTAGGTCCGGGTCACGGGCCAGTGCTCGCGGGGGAACTCGGCGCGGATGCGTTCCAGGTCGAAGGGCTCGGGGTAGGTCACGCCCTCGGGGCCGAAGAGCAGTTTCACGTAGTGGTCGGTGCAGGCGCCCGCCGTGAACTCGGTCAGGCCCTCGCCGCCGAGCACGACGCGCTGCATATGGGGGGTGAGCCGTTCGGTGCGGACGACCTGCGCGGAGTGGGGCTTCCGCGGCTTCCGTGCCGGACGTTCTGCCATGTCGGCCTCCCATGCCTATGGTTAGGTTTACCTAAGTTAGCATCTCTCCCCCCGGTGATGCCCTTCCCCGTTCGAGAGCTCGACCGACTCTCCACCGGATCTCGTCCGAGGATGACTCCCGGCTCCCGGCGCTGTCATTCCTCCACGCGAGACCCATGATCACGCGGGCGGCGCGCCCAGCGTCGTCAGCAGCCGCTGCAGCGACCCGCCGAGTCCCCACCGCCGCCCCAGTGCCTCCAGTGTCGCTCCGTCCCGCGGCGCACGGGGCAGCGCGGTGTCCACGTCCGGCAGCGGCACGTCGTGGGCGACCTCGACCACCTTCGGCGCGACGGCGAGGTACGGCCGGGCCTCGTCCAGCCGCAGCCGCTGCGACGGAGTCAGTTTCGCCTTCGGGTCGTCGACCGCCGCCACGATCCCGGCCAGGTCGCCGAACTCGGCCAGCAGCTTGGCCGCGGTCTTCTCCCCGATGCCCGGCACGCCCGGCAGGCCGTCGCTCGGGTCGCCGCGCAGCAGGGCCAGATCCGCGTACCCGCTGCCGTCGACGCCGTACTTCTCGCGCAGCCACGCCTCGTCCGTCAGCTGCAGCGTGCCGACGCCCTTCAGCGGGTACAGCACGCGCACCCCGCGCGCGTCGTCCACCAGCTGGTAGAGGTCGCGGTCGCCGGTGACGATGTCGACCGGGCCCTTCGCCCGCCCGGCGAACGTGCCGATCACGTCGTCCGCCTCGTAGCCGGCGACGCCCACGCGCGCGATGCCGAGCGCGTCCAGGACCGCTTCGATGATCGGCACCTGCGGCGAGAGCGTGTCCGGCACCTCCTCCTCGTCCGGTCCGCTCTCGCGCTCCTCGGCGACGCGGTGCGCCTTGTAGGAGGGGATCAGGTCGACCCGCCACTGGGGGCGCCAGTCGGCGTCCATGCAGGCGACCAGCTCGTCCGGCCGGTGGTCCTTCACCAGCCGGTCGATGAAGTCCAGCAGTCCGCGCACGGCGTTCACCGGAGTGCCGTCCGGCGCCTTCACGGAGTCCGGGACGCCGAAGTAGGCGCGGAAGTAGAGCGAGGCGGTGTCGAGGAGCATCAGTCGTCCGGTCACGCCTCGCATCATGCCGCACGCGTACCCGGCTGACCGGCCCGTATTCACTCCCGTGGCACTCGTGAACCTCCTGTGAAACCTCCTGTGAACTGAACCACTCGTGCGTTTGCCCTGATCGGTCCAGGGCAGGGGCGGCCTCGGAGCAGTGCCGGTTGCGATTTCAATCGTTTGCTGTTGCCGAGTGCTCCGATTCCTGTCCCCGACGAGAGGTACGCGTGTCCTCCAGGCTTGAGGCCGAGCATCTGTACAAGGTGTTCGGCAGACGACCGCAGCAGGCAGTCGAGCGGCTCCGGGAGGGAGCCGGCCGGGAGGAGTTGCGCGCCGACGGCGCCACGGCCGCCGTCACCGACGCCTCCTTCACCGTAGAACCGGGCGAGATCTTCGTCGTCATGGGTCTGTCGGGCTCGGGGAAGTCCACCCTGCTGCGCATGCTCAACGGGCTGCTCGAGCCGACCGCCGGACGCGTCCTCTTCGACGGCCAGGACCTCACCGCCCTCGCCGACCGCGAGCTGCGCGAGGTCCGGGCGAGGAAGATCAGCATGGTCTTCCAGCACTTCGCGCTCTTCCCGCACCGCAGCGTCCTCGACAACGCCGCCTACGGCCTCGCCGTGCAGGGCGTCCCCCGCCGGGAACGCGAGGAACGCGCCGCCGAGGCGCTGCGGCTGTGCGGTCTGGCCGGCTGGGAGAAGTCCTGGCCGGACGAGTTGTCCGGCGGCATGCAGCAGCGCGTCGGCCTGGCCCGCGCTCTCGCCACCGACGCCGACCTGCTCCTGATGGACGAGTCCTTCAGCGCGCTGGACCCGCTGATCCGCCGGGACATGCAGGACCAGCTCCTCACGCTCCAGCAGACGCTGAGGAAGACCATCGTCTTCATCACCCACGACCTCAACGAGGCCATGCGCCTGGGCGACCGGATCGCCGTCATGCGCGACGGCCGCATCGTGCAGACGGGCACGGCGGAGGACATCCTGATCCGCCCCGCGAACGACTACGTCGCCTCCTTCATCCAGGACGTCGACCGCTCCCGCGTGCTGACCGCCTCGGCCGTCATGGACACCGCCGTGCGCGGCGACGAGGCCGACTGCGGCTGCGAGACCGCCACCCCCGGCACCCCGTTCACGGCGCTGTGCGCGCTCAGCGCCCGGCTGACCCATCCGGTCGCCGTCCTCGACGGCGGGCGGAAGCTCGTCGGTGTCGTGTCGGGACAGCGCCTCGTCCGCTTCCTCGGTGACGAGCGGGGCCGGACGACGGCCTGCGACAGTCCGCGCGACGGCGGGAAGAAGGCGATGGCCCGTGCCTAGGCTCCACCTCGGCGACCGGGTCGACTCCGGCGTCGACTGGCTCGTCACGCACATGTCCTGGCTCTTCGACGCGATCAAGGCGGTCGTCGAAGGCATGTACGACGGCCTCGACGCCGTTCTCACCGCACCCGAACCGCTCCTCCTCGCGGGCGTTCTCGCGGTGCTCGCCTGGTGGCTGCGCGGCCTCCTCGCGGGCGTCCTCGCCTTCGCCGGATTCGCCCTCATCGACTCTCTCGCCCTGTGGGACGAGGCGATGTCGACGCTCTCCCTGGTGCTCGTGGCCACGGCGATCGCCCTGGTGATCTCCCTCCCGCTGGGTGTCTGGGCCGCCCGCTCGAAGGCCGTCGGCGCCACCCTCCGCCCCGTCCTGGACCTGCTCCAGACGATGCCGTCGATGGTCCTGCTGATCCCGGCCATCCTGTTCTTCGGCATGGGCGTCCCGGCGGGTGTCATCGCCACCCTGATCTTCGCGCTCGCGCCGGGCGTGCGGATGACCGAGCTCGGCATCCGCCAGGTCGACGCCGAGCTCGTCGAGGCCGCCGAGGCGTTCGGTACGAGCCCCCGCGACACCCTGCTGCGCGTGCAGCTGCCGCTCGCCCTGCCGACGATCATGGCGGGCGTCAACCAGGTCATCATGCTGGGCCTGTCGATGGTCGTCATCGCCGGCATGGTCGGCACCGGCGGACTCGGCGGCGCCGTCAACGAGGCCATCGGGCAGCTCGACATCGGCCTCGGCTTCGAGGCCGGCCTGGGCATCGTGGTGCTCGCCATCTACCTGGACCGGATGACCGGCGCCCTCGGCACCCGGATCTCCCCGCTCGGCCGCCGCGCCGCCGCCAGGACCCGCGGCTCGGTGTGGACGTACCGCCCGCGCCCGGCCGTGGCCGTGGTCGGCGTGGTCGTGCTCGCCCTGGTCGCCGGCGGCATGGGCGTCTTCGGCTCCTCCCCGGGCACCGCCGAGGCCTCCGCCTCGGACATAGGCAAGGGCAAGGAGGTCAAGATCGGCTACATCCCGTGGGACGAGGGCATCGCCTCCACCTACCTCTGGAAGGAACTGCTGGAGGAGCGCGGCTTCGAGGTCGACACCACCCAGTACGCCGCAGGGCCCCTCTACACCGGCGTCGCCACCGGGCAGATCGACTTCCAGACCGACGCCTGGCTGCCCACCACCCACGGCGAGTACTGGAAGAAGTACGGCGACCGGCTCGACGACCTGGGCTCCTGGTACGGCCCCACCTCCCTGGAGCTCGCCGTCCCGTCCTACGTGAAGGACGTCGGCTCGCTGGCGGACCTCAAGAGCCACGCCGCCGAGTTCGACGGCAGGATCACCGGCATCGAGCCCAGCGCCGGAATGATGGGCCTGCTCGAGGACAAGGTCCTGGGGCAGTACGGCCTCGAAGGCGCCTACACCGTCGTCGACGGCTCCACGCCTGCGATGCTCGCCGAACTCAAGCGCGCGTACGCCGCCAGGAAGCCGATCCTCGTCACGCTCTGGTCGCCGCACTGGGCGTACAGCGACTACGACCTGAAGAAGCTCGAGGACCCCAAGGGCGCCTGGGGCAAGGGGGACGGCGTGCACACCGTCGCCCGCGAGGGCTTCGCCGCCGACAACCCCGAGGTCGGCAGGTGGCTGAAGGACTTCCGGATGACCGAGGCCCAGCTCACCGGTCTGGAGGCGCGGATCCAGCAGGCCGGCAAGGGCAGGGAGCAGGACGCGGTCCGGACCTGGCTGAAGGAGAACCCGGGTCTGGTGGAGAAGTGGGTTCCGGTGGCCGATCCGGGGCAGAAAAGCCGGGCGGCCCGGTGACCTGACAGCACCGGGACCGTCCGACGAGGGGCGGGCGCCGACGCACGGCCTTCGGGCCTGCGACGGGGCCCGCCCCTCGTGTCGGGTGACGACCAGCGCCGCTCCGCCGCTCGTTCCCGGCCCCCGGCGCTCTCCTCGGCCGGCCCGAAGCCGCCCCTCCGCGGGGTCGTCCGCACCGCCCCCCGGCAAGGCCCTCCGCACGGTAAGGATCCGGCCAAGTACGGAGAGCTATGCCCATGCCCGAACCGCGGTCCCCGTGAAGCGGGGACGAGCGGGAACATGCGTGGCCGTTCGCGCATTGAAGCAAGAAGCCGCGAGGCGGATGCGCGTCCGGCCCGTCCGGGGCCCGATCGGCTGGCGCGAACTGTGAGGTCCGGCGTCACGCCGTGTGTCCTCGATGTGACGGGCGCATGAAACGGTTTGCCGAACATGCGTAGGGTGCAGACAACTCCTCAGGGGAAGCAGAGGGAGTAACGGTACCGACGAGCGAAGGAGGGAGCCGGAGCGATGGGCGACCACAAAGATCAGCCCCTGCGGGTGGGCGCGGCCGTACGGCGTCGACGCCGGTCCCTGGAGCTCACCCTCGCCGTCGTGGCCGAACGCAGCGGTCTGTCGGTCCCGTTCCTGAGCCAGATCGAGAACGACCGCGCGCGGCCCAGCACCGGCTCCCTGGAGAAGGTCGCCGACGCCCTGCGCACCACGGCCGTCGAGCTGCTGGCCGCCGCCGACCCCGCGTGCAGCGTGGACGTCGTGCGCGCCGAGGTGACCGAGCCGGACCCGGGTCCGGAACCACGCTCCCGTTCCCTGGTGCGCGGTCATCACCAGATGCACGCCTCGGAGTTCACCGGCGACCATGAGGCGGGCCGCGAATTCCAGTACCGCAACGACCAGTTGATGTTCGTGGCCGACGGCGCCGTGGAGATCGAGGCGGAGGGCCGCGCCTATCGCCTCGGCCGCGGCGACACCCTGTACCTCACCGGCGGGGTCCGGCACCGCTGGCGGGCGACCGTGCCGGACACCCGGGTGGTCGTCGTCGCCGTGGCGGAGCACATCGAGGCGGTACGGGACCGCGACCGGGGCCGGAAGCGGTAGTGCGGATCGTCTCGCTGGTGCCGTCGCTCACCGAGGCGGTGGCCTCCTCCGTGCCCGGCGCCCTGGTCGGTGCCACCGACTGGTGCACCCACCCGGCGGGCCTCGACGTCACCCGGATCGGCGGGACCAAGAACCCCCGGGTCGACCGGATCGTCGCCCTCGCCCCCGACCTGGTGATCGCCAACGAGGAGGAGAACCGGGAACCCGACCTCGCCGCTCTGCGCGCGGCCGGCGTCGAGGTCCTGGTGACCGTCGTCCGGGACGTGCCGCAGGCCTTCCGGGAGCTGGCTCGGGTGCTCCGGGCGTGCGGGGCGCCGGCGCGACCGGCGTGGCTGGCGGAGGCGGAGGAGGCGTGGGCGGCGCCGCTGCCGCTCACGGGCCGCCGGACCGCCGTCGTACCGATCTGGCGCCGGCCGTGGATGGTGCTGGGCCGCGACACCTTCGCCGGGGACGTACTGACCCGCCTGGGCGTCGACCAGCTGTACGCCGGGCACGCGGAACGCTATCCGCGGATCGCGGTCGAGGAACTGCGCGCCGCCGCGCCGGACCTGGTCGTGCTGCCCGACGAGCCCTACCGCTTCACCGCCGACGACGGCCCCGAGGCTTTCCCCGGGCTGCCCTGCGCGCTCGTCAGCGGACGGCACCTGACGTGGTACGGACCGTCGCTCGCCGAGGCGCCGAAGGCGCTGGGCGAGGCCCTGCGAGCAGCTCACCGCTGAGCAGCCCGCGGACGGTGTGCGCGGCGGCCACGCCCCACGCGGCGACGAGGACGACGTACAGCGCGCAGGCGAGCCCGGCGTAGATGGCCAGCCCGGTGTACCGGGCCAGCGCCGCCGCCCCGGTCACACAGGTGCCGACCGGGAAGGTGAACGCCCACCACGTCATCGCGAAGCCCAGCCCGTGCCGGCGGGCCCGCACCACGTGCGCCGTGGCCAGACAGAGCCAGAGCAGCGCGAACCCCATGACGGGCACCCCGTACAGCACGGCGAGCACGGCGAATCCGCGGCTGTCGGGGCCGGGCACGACTCCTGGAGCGACGTCCGCGAACTTCCCGACGGCGGTGGTGGACTGGCCGAGCGGACCCAGGACGAGGAACAGGGTCGGGGTGAGGACGAGGGGCAGCGGCCCACCCGTCACCAGCCGCGCGAACACGACCGGCAGCATGACGAACGTGGCGAGCAGGCTCAGCCCGAACAGCGCGAAGCACGCCAGGAGCAGGGTCTGCCGCGGCTGCCCGGCCGGCAGATACGGCACCAGCAGTGGCCCCAGCGCGGCCGACACCATGGGCGCGACGAGCGGCAGCAGCCACACGGGCGTGGCCTCGGACGCCGAGACGCGGTGGCTTACGGCCATCAGATACGGGACGGCGACGGCGGCCGTGAGCGCGACCGCCGTCCCGACGGTGAACAGCACGGCGTCGACGGCGACCGCGGTCCGGGTGCCGATCAGATCCCGGCCGACGGTGAGGGCGCCGCCCCCGACGGCGAGCAGGGCCATCGCCAGGCAGCCGTAGAACGGCGCCGTCGCCGGATCGAGCAGGTGCGCGCGGGCCTGGTCGCGGTGATGGCGCCAGTGCAGGGCACGGGCGCCGAGCAGGACCAGCAGCAGGACCAGGGAGAGGACCCAGCAGACGGCGCAGAGCGTCCGCAGCCCCGGCACACGGACCGGCAGCGCGGCGCCCGCCGTGGCGAGGATCGCGGTTCCCATGACCGTGGCGTACCAGTTCGGTCCGAGGTGACGGACGGCGCCGGCGCGCGCACGGGGGAGGGCGTACAGGGGCTGGGCGGCGGTGACCATGACTCCACGGTCGCGCGGCCGCCCGCCCGCGACCAGGGAGGACGACTCTATGGGGGCATAAGCTGGGCTTATGGGGAGTGTCGAGGAACAGCCCGCGGAGACCGTGACGGGTTCGATCGCGCACCGCGTCCCGGACCTGGGCGCGCTGGAACTGCTGCTCGCGGTGGCACGGCTGGGCAGCCTGGGCGCGGCCGCGCGGGAGCTCGGCATCACACAGCCGGCCGCGAGCAGCCGGATCCGTTCCATGGAACGCCAGTTGGGCGTCGCCCTGGTGGACCGGTCGCCGCGCGGCTCCCGGCTCACGGACACCGGCGCGCTGGTCACGGACTGGGCGGGGCGGATCGTCGAGGCGGCGCGGGCGTTCGACGCGGGGGCGCAGGCGCTGCGCGTCCGCCGGGACTCGCGGCTGCGGGTGGCGGCGAGCATGACGATCGCCGAATACCTGCTGCCCGGCTGGCTGCTCGCGCTGCGGGCCGGGCGGCCGGACACGGCGGTGTCGCTGCTCGCGGGCAACTCGGCTGCCGTCGCCGAGCGGTTGCTCGCCGGGGAGGCGGACCTGGGCTTCGTGGAGGGACTCTCGGTGCCGCCCGGCCTGGACTCCGCCGTGATAGCCCACGACCATCTGATCGTCGTCGTCGCGCCCGGCCACCCGTGGGCCCGTCGGCGGCGGCCGCTGCCCGCGTCCGAGCTGGCCTCCACGCCGCTGATCCTACGGGAGCAGGGCTCGGGGACCCGTCAGGTCCTCGACACGGCGCTGGGCGGTCTGGCGCGGCCTCTCATCGAGCTGTCCTCGACGACGGCGGTCAAGGCGGCGGCGGTCAGTGGGGCGGGGCCGGCGGTGCTGAGCGAACTGGCCGTCGGTGAGGAGTTGGGGCTGCGGCGGCTGGTGAAGGTGCCGGTGGAGGGGGTCGCGCTGGCCCGTGATCTGCGGGCGGTGTGGCCCACGGGGCATCGGCCTGCCGGGCCGGCGCGGGAACTGCTGTCGCTGACGCGGGGGTAGGTTTCCCGCCCCCGCCGCCCCTTCCCTTCCCGTCCCTGGGGTCGGTGCCCCCGGACGCCCCTCAGGCCTGAAGGCCTCGTCCTCAAGCGCCGGACGGGCTCGATCGTGCCGCTTCCACCAGGGCGCGCATGACCCGGACGTCCTTGTCCATCTCCGGGTGCCACTGGACGCCCAGTACCCAGTTCACGGACGGTAGTTCGACGGCCTCCACGGTGCCGTCCCCCGCGTACGCCGACGGGATCAGGCCCGCGCCCAGGCGGTCCACCGCCTGGTGGTGGTAGGTCGGTACGGAGGTTTCCTCCTCGACGGCCTCGGCGTACCGCGTGCCGGGGACCGGCTTGACCGGGTGGCGGCCGAAGACACCGACGGCCTCGGCGTGGCCGTCGATGTGCTGGGTCAGGGTGCCGCCGAGGGCGACGTTCAGCAGCTGCATGCCCCGGCAGATGCCCAGCAGCGGGACCTCCGCGGCCAGCGCCGCCTCGATCAGGGCCAGCTCCCAGGCGTCCCGCTCCCGGGCCGGCGGGCCGGTGCGGGGCTCCGGCTCGGCGCCGTAGCGGACCGGCTCGACGTCGGGTCCGCCCGCGATCACCAGGCCGTCCAGGCGGGCCACGGCCGCCGCCGCGTGCTCGGGAGCGTCCGGCGGGAGCATCGCGGCCAGTCCGCCGGCCCGCTGCACGAGCCGCGGATACCCGGCCGGCAGCATCGCCGCGTCCAGCTCCCACACGGCCCAGCGCACCCGGGACTCCAGGTACGTGCTGACGCCGATCAGCGGACGTGCGCCGTTCGTCATGTGCCCTCCCACTCCCGCAATGGATCGCGTGCACACCATTTCATGTCAGGAAGCCCCTGAGCAGGGCCGCCGTCCCCCCGCAGTGCTCCCGCATCATCTCCCGCGCGCCGTCCGCGTCCCCGTCCAGCACCGCCTCGACCAGCGCGATGTGCTGGCGCTGCGAGTGCTCCAGGTTGCGCACGAGGAGCGGGATGCAGTCGAGCAGGTCGTTCACGGTGGCCCGGACCGCCGCGTACCGCGCGGTCAGTGAGGGCGAGCCGCACAGCTCGGCCAGGGTGAGGTGGAGCATCGTGTCCAGGCGGCGGTAGTCGGCCAGCGGCGCGTCCGCCGTGCGGGCCAGGGCGTCGCGCAGCCTGCCCGCCTGCTCCGCGTCCAGGCCGTGTGCCGCGCACAGGCCCGCCGCACCCACCTCCAGCACCTCGCGGAAGCGCAGCACGTCCTCGATGTCGACCTCGGCGATCCGCCGCCGCAGCTCGTCCTCGCCGCCCGCGTCCGTACGCGGCAGCACGAACGTTCCGCCGTACCGGCCCCGGCGGGACTCGACCAGTCCCTGGTCCTGGAGGACCTTCAGGACCTCGCGCAGTGTCACCCGGCTGATCCCGAGCCGTTCCGCCAGGTCCCGCTCGGCCGGCAGCCGTTCCCCGCCCGGCACCAGACCCAGGCGCACCACCTGGAGAATCTGCTCCAGCGCCTCCTCGAAGCCGTTCCCGGCCCGCACCGGCCGCAGTACCGGCGTCAGCCGGTCGTCCGGTCCGCCGTCAGTGTCCACCGACATCTGGCCGCGCCCCCTTCCCAAGCAATGGTTCTCCGCAATACCTTATGGCTCCCGGCCCGCCCGAAGAAGACGAGGGAGCCGGGAAAGCCGAAGGAGGCCCTTCCCGTGGCAGACCGCACACCCCCGCTCGGCGTCGACGAGCTGCACGCTCACGTCGCGAGCGGCGAGATCGACACTGTCGTCCTGGCCTTCCCCGACATGCAAGGGCGTCTCCAGGGAAAGCGGTTCGCCGCCCAGTTCTTCCTCGACGAGGTCCTCCGGCACGGCACCGAGGGCTGCAACTACCTCCTCGCCGTCGACACGGAGATGAACACCGTCGACGGGTATGCGATGTCCTCCTGGGAGCGCGGCTACGGCGACTTCGCCATGCGCCCCGACCTGTCCACCCTGCGCCGCGTGCCCTGGAACGCCGGTACCGCCATGCTCATCGCCGACCTGGCCTGGAACGACGGTTCACCCGTGGTCGCCGCCCCGCGTCAGATCCTGCGCCGTCAGCTGGAGCGGCTGGCCGGGCACGGTTTCACCGCCCAGGTCGGCACCGAGCTGGAGTTCATCGTCTTCAAGGACAGCTACGAGGCGGCCTGGGACGCGAACTACCGCGGCCTCACCCCGGTCAACCAGTACAACGTCGACTACTCGGTGCTCGGCACCGGCCGGGTCGAGCCGCTGCTGCGCCGCATCCGCAACGAGATGGCCGGCGCCGGGCTCACCGTCGAGTCCGCCAAGGGCGAGTGCAACCCCGGCCAGCACGAGATCGTCTTCCGCTACGACGAGGCCCTGGTCACCTGCGACCAGCACGCGATCTACAAGACCGGCGCCAAGGAGATCGCCGCCCAGGAAGGCTTCTCGCTGACCTTCATGGCGAAGTACAACGAGCGCGAGGGCAACTCCTGCCACATCCACCTCTCGCTCACCGACGCCGACGGCGCCAACGTCATGGCCGGAGACGGCGAAGGCGGGATGTCCGACGTCATGCGGCACTTCCTCGCCGGACAGCTCGCCGCCCTGCGCGACTTCTCCCTCCTCTACGCCCCCAACATCAACTCCTACAAGCGGTTCCAGCCGGGCTCCTTCGCCCCGACCGCCGTCGCCTGGGGGCACGACAACCGCACCTGCTCCCTCCGAGTCGTCGGCCACGGCCGCTCGACGCGCTTCGAGAACCGGCTGCCCGGCGGCGACGTCAACCCCCACCTCGCGGTCGCGGGCCTGGTGGCGGCCGGGCTGTACGGCATCGAACAGAAGCTGGAGCTGCCCGAGGCCTGTCCCGGCAACGCCTACACCGCCGAGTACGCGCACGTCCCGACCACCCTGCGCGAGGCCGCCGAGCTCTGGGCGGACAGCCCGATCGCGCTGGCCGCGTTCGGCGAGGAGGTCGTCGCGCACTACTCGAACATGGCCCGCGTCGAGCTGGAGGCCTTCGACGCCGCGGTCACCGACTGGGAACTGCGCCGCTCCTTCGAACGTCTCTGACGCACCCGCGATGCACCCGCCCGTGAAAGGCCCTTCCTTGTCCGGTCCTGCCCCGTCCGCTCCCACCGCCTCCGACCCGCAGCCGCACCCGCGTGAGCTGACCGTCCTGAACCCGGCCACCGAGGAGGTCGTCGCCGTCGTCCCGGCCGCCGACGCGGCCGACGTGGACCGCGCGGTCGTCCGCGCGGGCGCCGCCCAGGCGGCCTGGGCGGCCGCCGCCCCGGCCGACCGGGCCCGGCTGCTGCGCCGCTTCGCCGACGTCGTCGACGCGCACCTCGAGGAACTGGCGCTCCTGGAGGTCCGCGAGGCGGGCCACCTCCTCGGGAATGCCCGCTGGGAGGCCGGGAACGCCCGCGACCTGCTGCTGTACGCGGCCGGTGGCGTCGAACGGCTCCTGGGCCGGCAGATCCCCGTGCCCGGCGGCTGGAACGTCACCTTCCACGAGCCGCTCGGCGTGGTCGGTGTGATCGCCCCCTGGAACTTCCCGATGCCGATCGCCGCCTGGGGGTCCTTCCCAGCCCTCGCGGCAGGCAACGCCGTCGTCCTCAAACCGGCCGAGACCACCCCGCTGACCGCTTTGCGCCTGGCCGAACTGGCACTGGAGGCGGGACTGCCGGAGCACCTCTTCCAGGTGCTGCCCGGTCACGGCGCCGTCGCGGGCCGTGCGCTCGTCGACCACCCGGGCGTGGCGAAGATCGTGTTCACGGGCTCCACCCGCACCGGCCGGGAGGTCATGGAGCGCTGCGCCCGGCAGGTCAAGCCGGTCACCCTGGAACTCGGCGGCAAGAGCCCCAACATCGTCTTCGCGGACGCCGACCTGAAGACGGCCGTCGACCCCTTCTCCTTCCTCGACAACTCGGGCCAGGACTGCTGCGCCCGCACCCGCGTCCTCGTCCAGGAGTCGGTGTACGACGAGGTGGCCGACCACCTGGCACGGGAGCTGGCCGCCGTGCGGGTCGGTGACCCGGCCGACGAGAAGACGCAGATGGGACCGCTGATCTCCCGCCAACAGGTGGACCGCGTACGGTCGTTCGTGCCGGACGACGCCCGTGCGCTGCGCGGGAGCGCCCCCGACGGACCCGGCTTCTGGTTCCCGCCGACCGTTCTCACCGGGGAGCGACCCGATTCCGAGGCGGCCCGCGAGGAGATCTTCGGTCCGGTCGCCGTACTGCTCCCGTTCACCGACGAGGCGGACGCGATCCGGCTCGCCAACGACACCCCCTACGGACTCTCCGGCTCCATCTGGACCCGGGACGTCGGCCGCGCGCTGCGCGTCTCCCAGGCCGTCCGCGCGGGCAACCTGTCCGTCAACTCCCACTCCAGCGTGCGCTACTGGACCCCCTTCGGCGGCTACAAGCAGTCCGGCGTCGGCCGTGAACTGGGTCCGGACGCCCTGGCCGCCTTCACCGAAACCAAGAACGTCTTCATCAGCACGGAGGGCCCCGCACAGTGACCGCATCGCCTGACGAGATCATCTGCCGCCGTCTGGTCGGCCGCACCGCCGTCATCACCGGAGCCGGCAGCGGCATCGGCCTCGCCACCGCGCGCCGGCTCGCCTCCGAGGGCGCGCACGTGGTCTGCGGCGATGTCGACGAGACCCGCGGCAAGGCAGCCGCCGAGGAGGCCGGCGGCACCTTCGTGAAGGTCGACGTCACCGACCCCGAGCAGGTCGAGGCGCTGTTCAAGACCGCCTACGACACCTACGGCAGCGTCGACATCGCCTTCAACAACGCGGGCATCTCCCCGCCCGACGACGACTCCATCCTGGAGACCGGCCTCGAGGCCTGGAAGCGCGTCCAGGAGGTCAACCTGACCTCCGTCTACCTGTGCTGCAAGGCCGCGATCCCCTACATGCGGCGCCAGGGCAGGGGCTCCATCATCAACACGGCGTCCTTCGTGGCGCGGATGGGCGCCGCGACCTCGCAGATCTCGTACACGGCGTCCAAGGGCGGTGTCCTCGCCATGTCCCGTGAGCTGGGCGTGCAGTTCGCACGGGAGGGCATCCGGGTGAACGCCCTCTGCCCGGGGCCGGTCAACACCCCGCTGCTGCGGGAACTGTTCGCCAAGGACCCGGAGCGGGCCGCCCGCCGGCTGGTGCACATTCCCGTCGGCCGGTTCGCCGAGGCCGAGGAGATCGCCGCCGCCGTCGCCTTCCTGGCCAGCGACGACTCCTCGTTCGTCAACGCCTCCGACTTCCTGGTGGACGGCGGGATCTCCGGGGCGTACGTCACCCCGCTGTAGGACGCCCGGCGCCGGACGCCCGACGTCCCGTACCGGCCGGCCTACAGGAAGGTCTGCCCCTCACCCCGGTAGGTCGGCACGGTCGCCGTCACGGCGTCCCCCTCGACGAGGTGCAGCACGTCGAACCGCTCGCACAGCTCACCGGCCTTCGCGTGCCGGAACCACACCTTGTCGCCGATCAGCAGATCGTCGGCCGGGGAGCCGAGCAGCGGCGTCTGCACCTCGCCGGGCCCCTCCTGGGGGTCGTAACGCAGCCCTTCCGGCAGGTACGGCACGGGCAGCCGGTCGGGCCCCGCCGCACCGGACGCGGGATACCCGCCGCCGAGGACGGTCACGATCCCCACCCCGGGCCGCCGGACGACGGGCTGGGCGAACAGGGCCGCCGGACGCCCGCTGAAGGACGTGTAGTTGTCGAACAGACGCGGCACGTACAGTCCCGACCCGGCCGCGATCTCCGTGACCGCGTCCTCGGCGGCGGTGTGCTGCACACTGCCGGTGCCGCCGCCGTTGACGTACTCCAGATCCGGTACGACGGCCCGCACCGCCCGTACGACCGCGGCACGGCGCTCGGCGAGCTCGCGCCGGGCGGTGGCCTGCATCAGCCGGATGGCCCGGGACCGGAACGGCCGCCCGGCCACGGCGTCGCCGACCCCGGCGATGTGTCCCTCGTAGGCCATGATCCCCACGAGCTTGAAACCGGGCCGCCGGGACACCGCCCTCGCCACGTCGGCGACCTGGGCGGGGGAATGCAGCGGCGAGCGCAGGGCGCCGACCCGGAACCGGCCGCCGAGGAGCTTCAGGGCGGTGTCCAACTCCAGGCAGACGCGGATGACTTCGCTCCCCTCGCCGCGCGCCCCGTCGATGAGGTCGAGCTGGGCGACGTCGTCGACCATGACGGTGACGGCGGCGGCGAGCTTGGGGTCGGCGGCCAGCTCGGCGAAGGCGGTGCGGTCGGCCGACGGGTAGGCGAGCAGAATGTCCTCGAACCCCGACCGGGCCAGCCACAGGGACTCGGCGAGGGTGAAGGACATGATGCCGGCGAAGCCGTCCTTGGCCAGGACGCGCTCAAGCAGCGTCCGGCAGCGTATGGACTTGCTGGCGACGCGGATCGGCTTGCCGCCGGCCCGGCGGACCAAATCCTCGGCGTTGGCGTCGAAAGCGTCCAGGTCCACAAGGGCCAGAGGGGCGTCGAGATGGGCGGTGGCCCGGTCGTAACGGGCCCGGTCGGCGGCGCGCGCAGTCATGAACGAAGCCTGCCAGACAGGATTACCCCAGGGTAGGGGGACGTTCCGGGCAGAAGCCCCGGGCGTCGCGGACTGGTTCCCGCTTGCCCGGCGACAAGCCGTAGAGTGACGCGCACGCATGGCGGAACGGCTCCGGCCGGGCACCCGCGTCGGGATGCAGGTCCACCCGTGTGGGTATGCGTGCCCGGACGGACTGCCGCGCCCGCGCCGGGCCGCCCGGGCACGAGACCGACCGCCCGGGCACGGAACCGACCGCCCGCGTACCAGAACGACGGCCCGGGGACGAGGAAACGGGGGGTGCATGAGTACGGAAGCACGCCGCGCCTCGGTTCCCCCGCGCCCGGACGTGCCGCCCCACCCCGGTGTCCCGCCGCGCCCCACGACCCCTCCCCGCCCGTCCCTGCCGCCGACGGACCCGGAGCCCACTCGCCGGGCCCCCGCCGACCCGCCGGAACCCGACCCCGCCCGCCGGACGCCCCCCGACGGGCAGCAGGACCCCACGCGGCCCCGGCCCCTCACCGACCCGCCGCGGCAGCGGTCCGCGCCGGGGGAGATCTTCGATGCGGAGGCGCGGCGGTTCCCGTCCTGGGCGGCCAGTGGGACTTCCGGCTCGGAGGATCGCGGGTTTTCGTCCTGGGCGACCAGCGGTCCGGGAGAGCGGGAGGCCGAGCGGGGGGAGACTTCCGGTTCGGGCGAGCGGGCGTTCGGCTCTCGGCCCCCTGCCGGCCCGCCGCACCAGGAGGCCCCGCGTGCGGTGACTCCCGGCCCGGCCGGCTCGGCTGAGCCGCGAGGCACGCGCGGGGCGTCCGCCGGTCCGGCCGGAGCGCCCACGACCAGGGGTGAGGGCGCGGCCGAGGACGGCTCTTCCTCCTCGGACACGGTTTCTCCCAGCCCCAGCCCCGGCCCCAGCACCGCCCCCCGCTTCACCGACCTGCGGGCACCGCACACGGACGCCATGATCCCGCCCCCGCCGCCCGCGTCGGCACGCTTCCCCGACACCGCGCCGCAACCGGCCCGCCCCGCCTCGGCGCCCCGGCGCGACGACACCGGCATGCCCGCGCGAGCCGAAGAGCGTCCGGCCACCCCGCATGTTCCCCGCCCCGCCCCGCCCCATGACTTCCGCCGCGCCCCGCGACCCACCAGGCCGGCCCCGCGCCCCACGTCCTCGGACGACTCCCGCGCCTTCGGCTCGGACGGTGCTGCCCCTCCGGCAGGCCCCGACGCCGCGCGTCCCGCGGATGACGGCGCCGCCCGCCCCTCCGGTCCCGACGGCTCCCGTCCCGCAGGCGCTGACGGCGCCCGTCCGGCCGGTGACGGCTTCCGTCCCGCGGGTCTCAACGGCGCTCGTCCGGCCGGTGACGGCTCCTCGCGTGCCGCCGGTGGTGACGGCTTCCGTCCCGCGGGCGCTGAGGGTGCTCGTCCGCCGGGTGACGGCTCCTCGCGTGCCGCCGGTCCCCACGCCAGGCGTCCTGCCGGCTGGGAAGGTTCCAGGCCCTCCGGTCCCGACGGCGCCCTTCCCGTGGGCGCCGGCGGGGCGCGTCCCGCAGACCCCGAAGGCACGCGCACGGCGGGCCGGCAAGGTGCCCGGCCCACCGGTCCCGCGGCCGCGCGTCCGGCCGACCCGGACGACTTCCGGCCCGCCGACTCGGACGGCGCGCGTCCCGCCGGTACCGACGACCTCGGCTCCGCAGGCACGGGCACCCGCCCCGCTGACTCCGGCAGTCACTTCGCAGACCCGGGCGCCCGCCCCGTCGGTCCCGGCTCCCGCTCCTCCGGCTCGGGGACTTCCTCCCGTCCCGCGGGCCCGACGGGGACCGCCGTGCCCGAGTCCGGCGGAGCCTGGTCGCCGTTGCCTCGTGGTTGGGTGCCCGCGCCAGGGCGGAGTCGGCAGGAGGCGCCAGCCGGGGGCGGTCTGCACAGCGACTCTCCGGCGGTCCCGGCGGCGGACGACGGGCCGGGCTGGAGTCCCGGGACGGCCGTGCGCCGGCCCGAATTCGTCATGCCGCCCGAGCCGCCGATGCCGCCCGCGGCTCCCGGGCCGCAGGCTCCGCACCGGCCCGACACTGCCCCGGACGGGACGAGCGGCCCCGATCCGTCCCTCTCCTGGAGCGCTCCCATGACGCCGGGCGGGACCCTCGGCGCCACTCGGCCCGTGGTGACGTTCGCGCGGCCCGAGGGGTACCGGGACACGCCCCGCGTTTTCGGCAGGCGGGGACGCGCCGCCGCGGCCGCCGTCTGCGTCGTCCTCGGAATGGGGCTCATCGGCGGCGCGGTCACCGGCAGTTGGCTGGTCGGGGACCCGGCGGACGCCGCCGAGCGCAGCACCTACGCCACCGCCGGCGGCTTGTGGCACAACGTCCCGGTCGATCAGCTGTTCCCGCCCACGGTCGACGGACAGGGCGCGGGCCCCGGCGGCGCCGATCGCACCTGGACGCGGATCGGCGTCGCCCCGGACGGCGGCTGCGCCGACGCCTTCGACCCGCTGCTGCTCAAGGCCCTCGCCCCGGTCGGCTGCCAGCGGCTCCTGCGCGCCACCTACACCGACGCCACGCAGAGCTACGTGACCACCGTCGGCCTGCTGTTCACCACGGCCGACGCCGCCACCATGCGCGCGCTCGACACCCGCTTCGCGAAGGAAGGGCTGGCGGGACGGGCAGACCTGATGCCCAGGCCGTACGCCGCGAAGGGCACCGTCGCCGCCGCCTTCGGCGACAAGCAGCGCGCCGCGTGGACGCTCTCCGTCCTCACCGACGCGCCCGTCGTCGTCTACGCCGTCTCCGGCTGGGCCGACGGCCGCGTCGTCGACACCGCGCAGCCCGCCCCGGCGGCCACCGCGACCGGCGCCACCACGGCCCCCGCCCAGGCCGGTCTCGGCAACGAGGCGCAGGGCCTCGCCGACCGCATCGAGCGCGGCCTGCGCAAGACCGCCGTCACGCCCTCGGAGCAGCCCTCATGAGCACCCGTACGACCCGCAGGGCCGGGCTCCTGTGCTGCCTCCTCGCCGCCACCGTCGCCCTCGTGCCGCCCTCCACGGCCTACGCCGATGGCATCCGCGCCAAGCAGTGGGCCCTGGAGGCCCTGCACACCCAGGAGGCCTGGCGGACCACCAAGGGCGCCGGCATCACCGTCGCCGTCCTGGACACCGGCGTCGAGGCCGACCACCCCGACCTGACCGGCAACGTGCTCACCGGCAAGGACATGGTCGGCTTCGGGGCCGGGCCCGGCGATCGCGCGTGGGCCCGCCACGGCACCGCGATGGCCGGCATCATCGCAGGTCACGGCCATGGTTACGGCAACGACGACGGAGTGCTCGGCATCGCCCCGGAGGCGAAGATCCTTCCCGTCCGGGTGATCCTCGAGGACGGCGACCCGCAGCGCACCAAGGCCCGCAACACCCGCGGCAACGCCCTCGCCGAAGGCATCCGCTGGGCCGCCGACCAGGGCGCCGACGTCATCAACCTCTCCCTCGGCGACGACTCCGCCTCCGCCCACCCCGAGCCCGCCGAGGACGAGGCCGTCCAGTACGCGCTGAAGAAGGGCTCGGTCGTCGTCGCCTCGGCCGGCAACGGCGGTGAGAAGGGCGACCACATCTCCTACCCGGCCGCCTACCCGGGCGTCATCGCCGCGACCGCCGTCGACCGCTACGGAACCCGCGCCTCCTTCTCCACCCGCCGCTGGTACGCGACGGTCAGCGCGCCCGGCGTCGACGTCGTCATCGCCGACCCCGACCACAAGTACTACGAGGGGTGGGGGACCAGCGCCGCTTCCGCCTTCGTCTCGGGGGCCGTGGCGCTGGTCAAGGGCGCCCACCCGGGCCTCACTCCGGCCCAGATCAAGAAGCTCCTGGAGGACACCGCCCGCAACGCCCCGACCGGCGGCCGTGACGACTCCCGGGGCTTCGGCTTCATCGATCCGGCCGCCGCGATCAAGGCCGCCGCCGACCTCGAGCCGGAGGGCCTGCAGTCCGCGGCCTACGGACAGCGGTACTTCGGCTCCGGCCCGGACAAGCCGAAGGCGGACGACGGCACGTCGAGCGGGGCGGGCCTGCTCGCGGGCGGCGCCGGGGGAGTGCTGCTGGTGGCGGCGGTCGTCCTGTGGCGTGGCCGCCGCGAGCGCGACCGGCACGAGACCTACGAGACCCTCTAGGTCGGGTCCGCAAAGTCCCGCCTGGCTCGCCCTGCCCTCCGGGCAGTCGGCGCTACGTTGCGGACCCGACCCAGCGCCGCCCGACCGCACGTCCACCCGTCACCGGTCCCGGGTGGGCCCGGGCAGCGAGGGAACGGAGGGCTATTCGGTGGCGGACGACGAGGCGGACGCGGACGTGGACGTCGACGCCGGCGCGGACGCCGAAGCACCGTCGCCCCGGAACGACGACACCGCCGCCCGTGCCACCTGCTCGACCAGCGAGATGCCGGCCGCCTGGGTCGCGTTGCCGTTCGACACCACGGCCACCAGGCAATCGTGCCCGTCGACGGTCACCCGGCCGATGCTGTTGATGTCCCACAGCCCGGTCGTGCTGCGCGCCAGCCAGCCGTTCTTCAGCGCCCACGAGGACCCGTCGGCCGCCGCCGAGACACCCCAGCGCTGGTCGGCCGCTATCCGCCCCATCAGGCCCTGGACGTACGTCCGTGACGCCTCGCTCAGTTCCGAGTCGTCCCCGAAGACCTGCTGGAGGAGGGTGAGCTGATCGGCGGCCGTGGTCTGCGTCAGGCCCCACAGCATGTCGTCGCCGCCCGCGGTGTCCGTCAGCCCGAACCGCTCGTTCGCGGCGTCGAGGCCCTGCGCCTTCCCGATGATCCGCCAGAGCGCCGACGCCGAGTCGTTGTCACTGTTCTCGATCATCGCGGTGGCGTACGACTTCTCCGCCGCCGTGAGATGCCGGTCCGCGTCCTGCGCCTGGAGCAGCAGTGTCGCCAGGATGTCCACCTTGACGATGCTCGCCGTGTCGAAGGCGCCCGAGCCGTACGTGGCACCGTCACCGGAGTCCAGGTCGAGCACGGCCACGGAGACGGCCGCGTCGCCGGGCACGGTCACCGAGTCCAGCGCCGACGCCAGCAGCGCGTCGTCGTCCTGCTCGGGCGCCGCCACCGTCTCCACCGACACCTCTCCGCTCCCCGAACCGGACGCCGACGCCGAGGCCGACGGCGTCGCGGAGGACGACGATACGGCTACGGTCCCCGGGCGCGCCTGCGCCTTCACGTAAACGGTCCCGCCCGCCGTCGCGCCCAGGACGGCGACCGTGGTGAGCGCGGTGCAGAGGAGCGGACGGCGCCGGGAGGTGCGAGCGCGGCCGCGACGTGCTCTGGAGGACTCCATGACCGTCGATGGTCGGGGCGGCGACTGTGCACGCCGTTAGACGCACGTTAGAGGTGTGTCAGGGATCGCTGAGAATTCGGTGAAAGGCGTCACCACCGTGTTTCGGGCCCCGCACAAGCCCAGCAGCATCCCCCCGATAGGGTCGACGACCGTGGCGAACAAGAACATTCCCGACTCCGGCTTCTCCGACGACGACGGCTCCGCCGACCCCCGGCTGAGCGCGGCGCTCGCCGCCTGGGCCGAGGACCGCACCGCCGTGGGCCCGGTCCTCGCGGCCCTCGAGGGCGCTCGGCTGCTCGTCCCCGTGGTGGCCGTGCTCGGTGAGGTGGAGGAGGACGAGAACGGGCTGCGCCGCGAGAAGACGAGCGACATGGCCGTGCCCACGCTGAAGGCGGGCGCCCGCACCGCGCTGCCCGCGTTCACCTCCACGGACTCCCTCGCCCGATGGGATCCCGAGGCCCGCCCGGTCGCCGTGCCCCTGCACCAGGCGCTCCGGGCCGCCGCCCATGAGAAGGCGGACACGGTCGTGCTCGACCTGGCCGGACCGGTGGCCTTCGAACTGACCGGCCCGGCGCTGCTGGCGCTCGCCGAGGGCCGTACGTCGACCGACCCGCTCGCCGATCCGGCCGTGGTGGCGGCGGTACGGGCCGCGGTGGCCGCCGAACCGGAGGTGCTCAGCGCCCACCTCGGGCCGGGGCAGGCCGACGGCACCCTGGCCCTCGTCCTCGACCCGGCCGCCGTCCCCGCCGAGGCCGCCCGGGCGGTGGCCCGGCGTCTGGCCGCCGACGAAACACTGAGGGCCCGCCTGGTGCGCGGCCTCGACCTGGCACTGCTGCCGGCCGGGACGACCCCTCCGGGCGAGCCCCTGTACGTGAAGAACTGAAACAGCCGAAAGACCCCGGAACAGCCGAAGTAATCCGGAACTGCCGAAGGACTGGAGCAGCCGAAGAGCCGGAGGCCGCCTGAGCGCCGGCTCAGCCGTAGACCGGGCCCGTGTACTTCTCGCCCGGGCCCCGGCCCGGCTCGTCCGGGACGATCGACGCCTCGCGGAACGCCAGCTGGAGCGACTTCAGACCGTCGCGCAGCGGCGCCGCGTGGAAGGAGCTGATCTCGGTCGCGCTGCCGTCCATCAGGCCGGCGAGGGCGTGGATCAGCTTGCGGGCCTCGTCGAGGTCCTTGTACTTGTCGCCCTCCTCGGTGAGCCCCAGCTTCACGGCGGCGGCGCTCATCAGGTTGACGGCGACCGTCACGATCACCTCGACGGCGGGGACCTCGGCGATGTCGCGGGTCATCTCGTCGAAGTCGGGGGTACCGGGGGTCTCGGCGGAGCCGGCGGGGGAGGTCTCACTCATGCCCCACACGATAGGGGCAGGTCGGCCCGGACCTCGTACCGAGGCTCGATTGGCTGTTCCTGGCGCGGGCTGGTAATCTCGTGTAACGACCGGTCGGACACGCGTGCCCCTCAGCAGGCGGGCCCGGCCCACAAGTGGAGGCTCCGAACTCCCACCCGACCGTCCCCAGGGATGGCGGGTCACCCCGGTCAGGCGGCCACCATCGTTCCGTACGGACGATGGAGTCGCCCGGTAGTGCGCCCCGCGATCCTTGCGGCGGTGTTCCGGTAGTGCTTGGAGCCCCGCATGTGATCGTTCGGGGCATTTTTTGTGCTTCGGCGTGGTTATAAGACTACCGAACACAGACGTTACGCGGCCGTCCGCCAGACTGCCGTGTGGTGCTACCAAGGAGGATCCATCAGCACCGAGCCCCGCATCAACGACCGGATTCGCGTTCCCGAAGTGCGACTTGTCGGTCCCAGTGGCGAGCAGGTCGGCATCGTGCCGCTGGCCAAGGCCCTGGAGCTTGCGCAGGAGTACGACCTCGACCTGGTCGAGGTCGCGGCGAGCGCCCGCCCGCCGGTCTGCAAGCTCATGGACTACGGGAAGTTCAAGTACGAGTCGGCCATGAAGGCCCGTGAGGCGCGCAAGAACCAGGCGCACACGGTCATCAAGGAAATGAAGCTCCGGCCGAAGATCGACCCGCACGACTACGACACCAAAAAGGGTCACGTCGTCCGGTTCCTCAAGCAGGGCGACAAGGTCAAGATCACGATCATGTTCCGTGGTCGCGAGCAGTCCCGGCCGGAGCTCGGCTACCGACTGCTGCAGCGTCTCGCGTCGGACGTCGAGGACCTCGGCTTCATCGAGTCGAACCCCAAGCAGGACGGCCGGAACATGATCATGGTTCTCGGTCCGCACAAGAAGAAGACCGAGGCCATGGCCGAGGCCCGCCAGGCGCAGGAGGCCCGCAAGGCCGAGGCGAAGGCCAACCCGGGTCGTTCGCAGAACGCCGCGGACGCCGACGCCGTGAACGCCGAGGGTGACGTCGAGACCGACGTCGAGGTCGCGGCCGACGCCGAGGCTTCGGCCGAGGCCCCTGCCGAGGCTTCCGCCGAGGCGTGATCCGCGGGACGCGAGTCCCAAGGACGTAACCGATACCAGCGACGTTCCACCGTGCCCGGTTTCACGACCGGGCACCGGAACGCCACCGACGAGGAGAGAACGGCGCTATGCCGAAGAACAAGTCGCACAGCGGTGCCAGCAAGCGCTTCAAGATCACCGGCTCCGGCAAGGTGCTCCGTGAGCGCGCCGGCAAGCGCCACCTGCTCGAGCACAAGTCGTCCCGCGTGACGCGCCGCCTCACCGGCAACGCCGAGATGGCCCCGGGCGACGCCGCGAAGATCAAGAAGCTTCTCGGCAAGTGACGTCGGGCGCGTGACTCGCGCCTGATCTCAGACCGGGACCCCATCGATTCCGGGTCGTGTGAGTCCAACCACGGCCCCGCTACAAGGAGTTAAACAAGTGGCACGCGTCAAGCGGGCAGTCAACGCCCACAAGAAGCGCCGGGCGATCCTCGAGGCGGCCTCCGGCTACCGCGGTCAGCGCTCGCGCCTGTACCGCAAGGCCAAGGAGCAGGTCACCCACTCGCTGGTCTACAACTACAACGACCGCAAGAAGCGCAAGGGCGACTTCCGTCGGCTGTGGATCCAGCGCATCAACGCCGCTGCCCGCGCCAACGGCATCACGTACAACCGCTTCATCCAGGGTCTGAACGCCGCGAACATCGAGGTGGACCGCAAGATCCTGGCCGAGCTGGCCGTGAACGACGCCACCGCGTTCGCCGCGCTGGTCGAGGTCGCGCAGAAGGCCCTCCCGGCGGACGTGAACGCGCCCAAGGCCGCGTGACGCTGCGCCGGCTCCAGGCCGACGTGACTCAAGGACCCGCAGGTTTCAGCCTGCGGGTCCTTTGTTGCTGACCGCCGGGTCTGTCGTTCGGGCGCCGGCCGTCCGTGGCCGGTCGCGCCCACCCGGCGGGGCCGCACATCGACACAGCCCCGCGCCCCTCGGGGGTTGCGGTCGCCCCCGCCGCCAAGCCGGCCGCACAGATACCGAAGGTGAACCACATGCCCTCCGCCAGCCCCGAGCCGATCTCTCCTCGTTCCCCCCGGGTCTCCGCCGCCCGGCGGCTCGCCAGGCGGAACTTCCGGGGCAAGGAGCGGCTGTTCCTCGCCGAGGGACCGCAGGCCGTGCGGGAGGCGGCCGCGCACCGGGCCGGTGGCGAAGCGACCCTCGTGGAGCTGTTCGCCACCGTCGAGGCCGCGGAACGGTACGCCGACATCGTCGGCGAGGCCCGCGCCGCCGGCGCCCGGGTGCACCTGGCCGCCGAGCAGGTCATCGAGGACGTCTCCACCACCGTCACCCCGCAGGGGCTCGTCGGGGTCTGCCGGTTCCTGGACACGCCCTTCGAGGAGATCCTCGCCGCCCGGCCGAAGCTCGTCGCCGTCCTGGCCCATGTACGCGATCCGGGCAACGCCGGCACCGTCCTGCGGTGCGCGGACGCCGCGGGCGCCGACGCCGTCGTACTGACCGACGCCTCCGTCGATCTCTACAACCCCAAGGCCGTCCGCGCCTCCGTCGGCTCCCTCTTCCACCTCCCCGTGGCGATCGGCGTCCCCGTCGACAGGGCCGTGGCCGGGCTGAAGGAGGCCGGGGTCCGGATCCTCGCCGCCGACGGCGCCGGGGACGACGACCTCGACGACGAACTGGACAACGGGACGATGGGCGGACCCACGGCGTGGGTGTTCGGGAACGAGGCCTGGGGACTCCCCGAGGAGACGCGGGACCTCGCGGACGCCGTCGTACGGGTCCCGATCCACGGGAAGGCCGAGAGCCTGAACCTCGCGACCGCCGCCGCCGTATGTCTCTACGCATCGGCCCGTGCACAGCGCGCCTCCGGAGGGTGCCGCTCCGTCACCGAGAGCTAGTAGGGTGACCAGCTCGGGGGCCCCTCAGTCGTCTGAGAGGTGGGGTACGGGGAATGAGCGTCGGCATGAGCGGTACAAGGGACGCACAGGTCACGCCCGACGGCTCCGCGCCCAGGCCGGCCGGTGACCTCGCCGGCCTCGGCATCGACCCCGACGACCTGCCCGACGGGCTCGTGGTCGCCGACGAACACGGGCACGTCGTCTGCTTCAACGCCGCCGCCCAGCGCATCACCGCCGTCCGTGCCGAGGACGCCCTCGGACGGCGGCTCGAGAAAGCCCTGCCGCTGGAGGACCTCGAAGGCCGCCGCTGGTGGCAGCTGACCGACCCCTACGGCGGCCTCGCCATCCGGGTCGGCCAGCCCGAGCGCAACCTGCTGCTGCCGGGCGGGCGTGAGGTGCTCGTCTCGGTGAGATACGTCCGCGGCGAACCCACCGGACCCGTCCGCCGGGTCGTCGTCTCGCTCCGCGACACCGAGGCCCGCCGCCGCACCGAACGCAGCCACGCCGAGCTGATCGCCACCGTCGCCCACGAGCTGCGTTCGCCCCTCACCTCGGTCAAGGGCTTCACCGCCACCCTGCTCGCCAAGTGGTCGCGGTTCACCGACGACCAGAAGCGGCTGATGCTGGAGACCGTCGACGCCGACGCGGACCGGGTCACCCGCCTCATCGCCGAACTGCTCGACATCTCGCGCATCGACTCGGGGCGGCTGGAGGTGCGCCGCCAGCCCGTCGACATGGGCGCGGCCGTAGGACGGCACATCCAGGCCCACGTGGCCGCCGGACAACCCGCCGACCGGTTCCTGCTCCGCCTCGAACAGCCGCTGCCCGCCCTGTGGGCCGACCCCGACAAGGTCGACCAGGTGCTCAGCAACCTCCTCGAAAATGCGGTGCGCCACGGCGAGGGAACCGTCACCATTGACGTCACGCCCGCCGCGTCACCCCGTGAGGGGGAGGAAACCGGCACATCGGTCACCGTGAGCGACGAGGGCGCTGGCATCCCGGAGGAGTCCATGAACCGCGTCTTCACCCGCTTCTGGCGGGGCAGCAAGCGCGGCGGCACGGGCCTCGGGCTGTACATCGTCAAGGGCATCGTCGAAGCCCACGGCGGCGTCATCACGGTCGGCCGCGCCCCCGGGGGCGGCGCCGAGTTCCGATTTACCTTGCCCGTGAGCGCCCCGGCGTATCTCACCTGAGAACCGGCCGGGCGGCCCGCGGGCGCGTTCGTACACCTTCACCCCGTTAGACTCGGCCTTTGGCACCCTTGTGTCCCATGGACGGCCCTCTGACCTCTGCGTGAGTCGGTGACGGGGACCTTCAGCCAGCCAATCGGAAGCACGGGAAGAGATGTCGGCACCGAATAAGTCGTACGACCCGGTAGAGGTCGAGGCCTTGAAACCGGAAGAGATCGAGCGCATGCGGGACGGGGCGCTCGCCGCCTTCGCCGCCGCGGACTCCCTCGACGCACTCCAGGAGGCCAAGGTCGCCCACACCGGCGGCACCTCCCCGCTGGCCCTCGCCAACCGCGAGATCGGCGCCCTGCCCCCGCACGCCAAGGCGGCCGCCGGCAAGCTGGTCGGCCAGGCCCGGGGCGCGGTGAACAAGGCCCTCGCCGCCCGCCAGGAGGAACTCGAGGCCGAGCGCGACCAGCGCGTGCTCGTCGAGGAAGCGGTGGACGTCACGCTGCCGTACGACCGCGTACCGGCCGGCGCCCGCCACCCGCTCACCACGCTGTCGGAGCGCATCGAGGACGTCTTCGTGGCCATGGGCTACGAGGTCGCCGAGGGCCCGCAGGTCGAGGCCGAGTGGTTCAACTTCGACGCCCTCAACATCGGCCCGGACCACCCGGCCCGCGGCGAGGCCGACACGTTCTTCGTGCAGGGCCCGCAGGGCGGCACCGAGTCCGGAGTCGTGCTGCGCACCCACACCTCCCCGGTCCAGATCCGCTCGCTGCTCGGCCGTGAGCTGCCGGTGTACGTGATCTGCCCCGGCCGCGTGTACCGCACCGACGAACTGGACGCGACGCACACCCCCGTCTTCCACCAGGTCGAACTGCTGGCCGTGGACGAGGGCCTGACCATGGCCGACCTCAAGGGGACCCTGGACCACATGGTCCAGTCGCTGTTCGGCGAGGGCATGAAGACCCGGCTGCGGCCGAACTTCTTCCCGTTCACCGAGCCGTCCGCCGAGATGGACATGGTGTGCTACGTCTGCCGCGGCGAGTCCGTGGGCAACCCCGACCGCCCCTGCCGCACCTGTTCCAGCGAGGGCTGGATCGAGCTCGGCGGCTGCGGCATGGTCAACCCCAAGGTGCTGGCCGCCTGCGGCGTCGACCCGGAGAAGTACAGCGGGTTCGCCTTCGGGTTCGGCATCGAGCGGATGCTGATGTTCCGCCACAACGTCGAAGACATGCGAGACATGGTCGAGGGTGACGTCCGGTTCACCCGGCCGTTCGGGATGGAGATCTGATGCGGGTCCCGCTTTCCTGGCTGCGGGAGTACGTCGACCTGCCGGCCACCGAGACCGGTCGTGACGTGCAGGCCAAGCTCGTGTCGGCCGGCCTCGAGGTCGAGACGGTCGAGCAGCTCGGAGCCGACCTCAAGGGCCCGCTCGCCGTGGGCCAGGTGCTCACCATCGAGGAGCTCGAGGGCTTCAAGAAGCCGATCCGCTTCTGCACCGTCGACGTGGGTACGGCCAACGGCACCGGTGAGCCCCAGGAGATCGTCTGCGGCGCCCGCAACTTCGCGGTCGGCGACAAGGTCGTGGTCGTGCTCCCGGGCGCCGTCCTGCCCGGCGGCTTCGCGATCGCCGCGCGCAAGACGTACGGCAGGACCTCCCACGGCATGATCTGCTCCAGCGACGAGCTGGGCATGGGCGACGACGGCACCAAGGGCATCATCGTGCTGCCGCCGGAGACCGAGGTCGGCAAGGACGCCATCGAGCTGCTCGAGCTGGTCGACGAGGTCCTGGACATCGCCGTCACCGCCAACCGCGGCGACTGCCTGTCCATCCGCGGCGTCGCCCGCGAGGCCGCCATCGCCTACGGTCTGGCGCTGCGCGACCCGGCGCTGATCGACGTACCGGCGCCGAACGCCTTCGGCTACCCGGTGCGGGTCACCGAGCCGATGGGCTGCGACCGCTTCACCGCCCGCACCGTCACCGGTCTGAGCCCCGAGGCACGCTCCCCGATCTGGCTGAAGCGCCGGCTCCAGAAGGTCGGCATGCGCCCGATCTCGCTCGCCGTCGACATCACCAACTACGTGATGATGGAACTCGGCCAGCCGCTGCACGCCTACGACCGTTCGCTGGTCCAGGGCACCATCGGCGTGCGCCGGGCCGGGGAGGGCGAGCGGATCGTCACCCTCGACGGAGTGACGCGCGAGCTGCACGCCGAGGACCTGGTGATCACCGACGACCGCGGGCCGATCGGCCTCGCCGGTGTCATGGGCGGCGCGAACACCGAGATCGCCGACCACGATGCCGCGGAAAGCCTGACGACCGACGTGGTCATCGAGGCCGCGCACTTCGACGCGGTGTCGATCGCGCGCACGGCCCGTCGGCACAAGCTCTCCTCCGAGGCGTCCAAGCGCTTCGAGCGCGGCGTCGACCCGCAGGCCGCGGCCGCCGCCGCGCAGCGCACGGTCGATCTGCTGGTGCTGCTCGCGGGCGGTACGGCCGACGCGGGCGTCACGGAGATCATCGCCCCGTCCGCCCCGCACACGATCAGCGTCCCGGCGAACCACCCGGACAAGGTCGCGGGCGTGGAGTACGGCCGGGAGATCGTGGTCCGCCGCCTCCAGGAGATCGGCTGCGACGTGTACGGGCAGGACGAGCTGATCGTCACCGTCCCGTCCTGGCGGCCCGACCTCGCCGAGGTCAACGACCTGGCGGAGGAGGTCATCCGGCTGGAGGGCTACGAGAGCCTGCCCTCCACGCTGCCCAAGCCGCCCTCGGGCCGCGGCCTCACCCACCGCCAGCGTCTGCACCGGCGCGTCGGCCGCGCGCTGGCCGGCTCCGGCTACGTCGAGGCGCCGAATTACCCGTTCGTCAACGAGCAGGTCTTCGACCAGCTCGGCCTGGCCGCCGACGACCCGGCCCGCCGCGTCGTGAAGCTCACCAACCCGCTCAACGACGAGGAGCCCGCGCTCCGTACGTCGCTGCTGCCGGGTCTGCTGGCCGCCCTGCGGCGCAACGACGGCCGGGGTTCGCACGACCTGGCGCTGTTCGAGACCGGGTTGGTGTTCCTCCCGCACGAGGAGCAGCGCGTCGCCGGGCACCTGCCCGTCGACCGCCGCCCCACCGACGAGGAGCTCGCGTCGCTGGACGCCGTGCTGCCCGCGCAGCCGCGCCATGTCGCCGCCGTCCTCGCGGGCGCCCGCGAGCAGGCCGGCTGGTGGGGCAAGGGCCGTCCGGCCGACTGGGCCGACGCGGTCGAGGCGGCGCGTGCCGTCGCCCGCGAGGCCGGGGCCGAACTGACCGTCCGCAGCGGCCAGTACGGGCCGTGGCACCCGGGCCGGTGCGCCGAGCTGGTGGTCGTCGTCGACGGTGCCGAGCGCGTCGTGGGCCACGCCGGCGAGCTGCATCCGCGGGTGCTGAAGGCCCTGGGGCTGCCCTCGCGCACCTCCGCGATGGAGCTGGACCTGGATGTCCTGGAGCAGGTCGGCGACGACACGCCCCGGGCGCCGAGCATCTCGGCGTTCCCGGTCGCCACGCAGGACGTCGCCCTCGTCGTCGACACGTTCGTCCCGCACGTCGAGGTCGAGGCCGCGCTGCGCGAGGGCGCCGGTGAACTGCTGGAGGGCATCCGGCTGTTCGACGTGTACGAGAACGCGGAGCAGCTCGGTGACGGGCGGAAGTCGCTCGCCTACGCGTTGCGCTTCCGCGCGGGTGACCGGACGCTGACCGTCGACGAGGCGTCGGCTGCCCGGGACGCCGCGGTCGCCCTGGCGGGCGAGCGCACGGGAGCGGTGCTGCGGGGCTGACGCGGGGCGTCAGCCGGCCTGCCCTTCCCCGGCCGCAGCCCGGCGCCCCTGCCCCAGGGGGAGGGGCGCCGGGGCCTGTGGGGGGTGGGGGTTCGTCGTGGCTGGTCGCGCAGTTCCCCGCGCCCGTGAGGTGCGGGGGCTGCGCGCGCTGCGTCGCGGGCGGTGGTGCCGTGTGGCGGGTGCGGGTTGGTCGTGGCCTGGTCGCGCAGTTCCCCGCGCCCCTGCGGTGCGGGGGCTGCGCGCCCTGCGCCCTGGGCGGTGATGCCGTGTGTCGGGTTACTGGTCGTGCGGGTGCTCGCGTTTCTGGGGTGCGGGGCTGTGCCCGCTGTACGCCGGTGACTTCGCGACGGGGGTAGGTACAACCCCCAAGGGGCGCGGGGGACTGCGCGACCGGCCCGCACCCACCCGCAGCCCGCGACGCACCCCGAGCCGGCCGAACCCGCGAAGCGCAAAGCGCCGGGCCGTCGTTCATGAGGGGGAGCCGACGGCCCGGCGAGCCTCTTGCGAGGCAATCCAGTCAAGCGGCCGCAAACGCTCCGCGACAGCGTGCACACCCTGCGAATGCGCGTACTTCGTTCACACCCCGTGTGAAGAGGGACCCACTAGTCTGACGGGACCGAGGCACCGGGGGGCACCCAATGCAGCCCAACACTCTGCTCGACGCGATCCTGGACGAGGCGGGCGTCTCGCACGCGGGCCTCGCCGCCCACGTCAACCAGGCCGGACGGGCCCGCGGACTCGCCCTGCGGTACGAGCACACGGCGGTGGCCCGGTGGCTCAAGGGCCAGCGGCCGCGGGGTCAGGTGCCCGACCTGATCTGCGAGGTGCTCGCGGCGCGGCTGCACCGGACGGTCACCCTCGACGACATCGGCCTCGGTGTGCCGGGCGAGCCGGCCGGACCGCACGGCACCTCGCTCTCCGGCTTCGTCGAGCGGGCCACCGCCCTGTGGCGCTCCGACGAGCAGCAGCGTCCGCACGTCCTGGGAGCGCCCGCCGTCACCGGCACGCCGGCCGTGATGCCGGTGTGGGAGTGGGAGAACCCGCCGGAGGACGTCGATGTCTCGCGGGGCGGCCGGCATCGCGTCACCTCGGCCGACATCGAAATGCTGCGGTCCGCCCGCACCCACTACGAGCAGATGTACCGCAAGGCGGGCGGCATCGCGACCCGCAGCCGTATCGTCGGCTTCCTCAACGCGGAGGCGGCGCCTGTGCTGCGCGGCAGCTACACCGATGCGACGGGCCGTCAACTGCACCGCGCCACCGGTGGGTTGGTCGCGGTCGCGGGGATCTGTGCGTATGACTCGGATGCGCACGGTCTGGCCCAGCGTTACTTCCACCAGGCCCTCCGACTGGCAAAGGCCAGTGGGGACCGGGGACTCGGGGCGTACGTCATCGCCCTCCTCGTCAACCAGTCGCTGTTCATGAGGGAGTTCCGGCAGGCCGTCGCCTTCGCGGAGGCCGCGCTGCGGGCCGCGGGCCGGCACATCACGCCCGCCCTCTCCTCCGACCTGTACGCGATGCAGGCCAAGGCGTACGCCCACCTCGGCGACGGCACGAGCGCCCTGTCGTGCATCCGGCGTGCCGAGACGGCCGCTGATCACATCCGGCGCGGTCACGAGCCCGACGAGACCGGTTATGTCCAGCCGGGTCTGGTCAACGTCCAGGTGGCGGAGGCCCTGCTCAGCCTCGGCGACCTCACCGCCGCCGCCGAGCACGCCGCGGCAGCCGTGGGCACCCCGGCGCACGACCGGGGGCGCGTGCACCGGCTCGCCATGCTCAGCACGATCGAACTGCGCCAGGGCAACACCGACAAGGCGGTGGTCACCGCGGTGCAGATGGCCGAACAGGCCCGCGGCATGGAGTCACAGCGTCTGCGCGACAGACTCCGGACAGTGCGCGAGCACCTGGCCCGCAGCGGCTGCACGGGCACGACCGAGGCCGCCGAACTCATCGACGGGGCACTGCGCGTACCGCTCTAGGCGCGGCACGGCGGGGTATCCGACCCCAGAGACGAACACCGGCACGAACACCGAACAATCACACCGGCGTCCACGCCGATGCTGCACAGTTCCTGCTGCGATATTGCCACTCACTCGACGGAAGGTGGCAGAACCGTGCAGTGGACAAATCAGAACGAACAAACGGTGTATGAAAACCGCTGGTTCAGCGTCAATCTGGCAGATGTGGAGCTGCCGGACGGCCGGCACCTCGACCACTTCCTCATACGGCTGAGGCCGGTCGCGGTGGCGACGGTCGTGAACAAGGCCAACGAGGTTCTCCTGCTGTGGCGCCACCGCTTCATCACCGACAGCTGGGGGTGGGAGCTCGCGGCGGGAATAGTCGAGGACGGCGAGGACGTCGCCCGCGCGGCCGCCAGGGAACTCGAGGAGGAGACCGGCTGGCGGCCGGGACCGCTGCACCACCTGATGAGCGTGGAGCCGTCCAACGGACTCACCGACGCCGTCCATCACATCTACTGGTCGGACCACGGCGAGTACGTGGGGCACCCCGTGGACGACTTCGAATCGGACCGCCGGGAGTGGGTGCCCCTCGACCTCGTTCCCGGCATGGTCGCCCGGGGGGAGGTCCCGGCCGCCAACATGGCGGCCGCGCTGATGCTGCTGCACCACCTCAGGCTCACCGAGGACCCGGACCTGTCCTAGACGGCAGGGGCCGGCGTGTTCAGCTCGTCGAGTACGGGGAAAGGGTGCGCGGGGCGCGTGCGGGCCCGCGGCACACCCGGCGTGTGCATGGCGCGGGCCCGGAACTCCGAGGAGCGCCGGGCCCGTGGGGAAACGCGGCGGGTGATCAGTACGCGTAGAAGCCCGAGCCGGTCTTGCGGCCCAGCCGGCCCGCGTCCACCATGCGCTGGAGCAGCGGGGGAGCGGCGTACAGCGGCTCCTTGTACTCGTCGTACATGCTCTGCGCCACCGAGGCGACCGTGTCCAGGCCGATCAGGTCCGACAGCTTCAGCGGGCCCATCGGGTGGGCGCAGCCCATCTCCATGCCGTTGTCGATGTCCTCGCGGCTGGCGATACCGGTCTCGAACATCCGGATCGCGGAGAGCAGGTAGGGGATCAGCAGCGCGTTGACGACGAAGCCGGACCGGTCCTGGGCGCGGATCGCGTGCTTGCCCAGCACCTTCTCGGCGAACAGCTGCGCCCGGCCGAGCGTGGCCTCGGAGGTGGTCAGCGCCGGGATCAGCTCGACGAGCTGCTGCACCGGAGCCGGGTTGAAGAAGTGGATGCCCACGACGTGGTCGGGCCGCGAGGTGGCGACCGCCAGTTTCACCAGCGGGATGGAGGAGGTGTTGGAGGCGAGGATCGCGTCCGCGCGGGTCACGACCTGGTCGAGGACCTGGAAGATCTCGGTCTTCACCTGCTCGTTCTCGACCACGGCCTCGATCACCAGGTCGCGGTCGGCGAACTCGCCGAGGTCGGTGGTGAAGCTGAGCCGCGCGAGCGCCTCGTCCCTCTCCTCCTCGGAGATCTTGCCGCGCTCGGCGGCCTTGGCCAGGGAGTTCAACAGCCGGGTACGGCCGATCTCCAGGGCCTCGCCGGTGGTTTCGGCGACCTTGACGTCAAGACCGGCGCGGGCGCAGACCTCGGCGATGCCCGCCCCCATCTGGCCGCAGCCCACCACTCCGACCCGTGAGAGATCTCCCGCTGGGGTGCCCGTCACATCGTCCCTTTCGCCGCGCTGACTCTGATGGCAGGAGCAGGTCTGCCGGGTCCCGGTCGTCGCCCTGCTCCGATCGTGCACGTTACTAGCAAGTATCGATGATCGATCGCCGGGGTGGGGGCATGCTGGGGCGCGAAACGATCCGTGACCGAGCGGATCCGCGGAGTATTTGGGGATGTGTGCGATGGGGCGACTGACCCGGCGGGCGTTCGCGCTGGCAGCGCTGTCGACGTTCACCACGACGGGCGCCGCGGCCGCTCCCGTGAGGGAGCGCCGGGCGGCGACCGAGATGCGGGGGATGTGGCTGGCGACCGTCGGCAACCGCGACTGGCCGTCCCGCCCCGGGCTGACCGCCGCCGCGCAGCGCGCCGAACTGATCGCCATGCTCGACCTGGCGGTGAGCCGGCGGCTCAACACGGTGATCTTCCAGGTGCGGCCCACGGCCGACGCGCTGTGGCCCTCCCCGTACGAGCCGTGGTCGCAGGTCCTCACCGGCACCCAGGGGAAGTCGCCGGGCTGGGACCCGTTGGGCACGGCCGTCACGGAAGCCCACGCCCGGGGACTGCAACTGCACGCCTGGTTCAACCCGTACCGGGTCGCGACCCACGACGACCCCAAGAAGCTCGTGGCCTCCCACCCCGCGCGCAAGCACCCGCAGTGGGTGGTCCCGTTCGGCGGCAAGCTCTACTACAACCCGGGACTGCCCGAGGTCCGCGCCTTCGTCCAGGACGCGATCCTCGACGCCGTGAAGAAGTACCCCCTGGACGCCGTGCACTTCGACGACTACTTCTATCCGTACCCGGTGGCCGGCCTGACCTTCGACGACGAGGCCGCTTACGACGCGCACGGCGGCGCCTTCCCCGGCCGGGCCGCCTGGCGGCGCGACAACGTCGACAGGCTGGTGCTGGAGACGGCCGCCCGGATCAAGGCCGTACGCCCCGGCACACAGTTCGGGATCAGTCCCTTCGGCGTGTGGCGCAACGCCTCCACCGACTCGCGCGGCTCGGACACCCGGGCGCTCCAGTCCTACGACGACATCCACGCGGACACCCGCAAGTGGGTGCGGGAGGGCTGGATCGACTACGTCGTCCCGCAGCTCTACTGGAACATCGGACTGTCGGTCGCCGACTACGCCAAGCTCGTGCCCTGGTGGGCCGAGGTGGCGAAGGGCAGCCGTACCCGCCTCTACCTCGGCGAGGCCCTGTACCGGGCGGGCGACCCAGCGCAGTCCGCGGCCTGGCAGGACCCGGCCGAACTCTCGGACCACCTCGATCTGGCCGCCGCTCACCCGCAGGTGCGCGGGCACGTCTTCTTCGCCGCCAAGGACGTGCGGACGGACCGGATCGGGGCGATGGCGCGGGTGGTCGCCGACCACTACCGGCAGCGGGCGGACCCCCCGCGCTGATCTACCGCTGTTCCTCGGCCATCCTGTGCCGGATCTCGGTGTCGGGGCCGGGCGAGCAGACGCCCACGTGCCCGTCCGTGAACCGGACGCGGTACGGCGGATTTCCTCCCTGGCCCAGAACTTCGACGATTTCGCCGACCTTGTCGTGTTGTCCGACCACCCTGCCGTGCTGGACAAGCTGGTCGCCCGTGGTTGCGCGCATCTGTGAGGCCTCCTCACCGTGCGGTAAGCGGCGGTACCTTCTGTCGGGACTGGCCGCGCGCCCGCTGCGTGACGGCGATGCAGACGAGCACGGCAGCCGCCGTCAGCGGAGCGGCGGGCGTGAGGTGCTCGCCCAGCAGCAGCACCGACCACACCAGTGTGAGCAGGGGCTGGGCCAACTGCAACTGGCTGGCCCTGGGAATGCCGATGGCCGCCATGCCCCGGTACCAGACGACCAGGCCCAGGAACTGCGAGCCCGCCGCGACCCACAGCAGTCCGGCCGCGCTGTGCGCGGTCAGCCGGACGGGTTCGTGGGCCAGGGCGAGCGCGGCGGCGGGCACGGTGAGCGGCAGACAGAACACCAGCGCCCAGCCGATGACCTGCCATCCCGGCATGACCCGGGCCAGCCGGCCGCCCTCGGTGTAGCCGGCCGCGCACACCAGCAGCGCCCCGAACAGATACAGATCGGCGCCGGTCAGGGCTCCGCCGCTCTGCTGCACGGTGAACGCCGCCACCGCGGCGGCACCCGCCAGGGCGGCGGCCCAGAAGGTGCGGGAGGGGCGGGTCCCCATGCGCAGGGCGGACAGCAGCGCGGTCGTCAGCGGGAGCAGGCCGACCACCACGGCGGCGTGCGCGGTGCTGGACGTCCGCAACGCGAGCGTGGTGAGCAGCGGAAAGCCGACGACGACCCCGGCGGCGACGACGGCGAGCCCCGGCCAGTGCCGCCGGGCGGGCGGCGGAACACGGAGGACGAGCAGACACCCGCCCGCGATCAGCGCCGCGAGGACGCTGCGTACGGCGACCAGCGCCCAGGGCCCGAACCCTTCCAGGCCCCAGGCGGTCGCGGGGAAGGTGAGGGAGAAGGCGACGACACCGAGGGCGGCCAGGAGGGTGCCGGCGCCACCCGTCCGCAGGGTGTCGGCCGAGGTGTCGACCGCTATCGCGGGCCGTGTGGTAGCGCTACTCTGTGTCTTCATGCAAGAGCGTAGCAGTGTGAGTGAGCTGGCGGATCATCTGCGGCGGGAGATCAACCGCTACTCTCCCGGTGGAAAGCTGCCGTCGAGCCGGGCCCTGGTCGAGCGGTTCAGGGTCAGCCCCGTGACCGTCTCGCGGGCGCTGGCGCAGCTGGCCGCCGAGGGACTCGTGGTCACCCGGCCCGGTGCGGGCGCCTTCCGGGCCCGGCCGTCGTCCGTGACCGCCGCCCCCGCCGGCGACACCTCCTGGCAGGAGGTCGCGCTGAGTGCGGACGGCGCCGCCGACCTCGTCCCGCGCTCGGTCGACGCAGCAGGCGTCACCGTGTCGCTGGCCGCACCGCCACCCGGGGTGATCGAGTTCAACGGCGGCTATCTGCACCCCTCCCTGCAGCCGGAACGGGCGATGGCCGCGGCCCTGGCCCGGGCCGGGCGGCGGCCCGGCGCATGGGGCCGGCCGCCCATGGAGGGCCTGCCCGAGCTGCGCGAGTGGTTCGCGCGGACCATCGGCGGCTCCGTCACCGCGGCCGAGGTGCTGATCAGCGGCGGCGGCCAGGCGTCACTCACCACCGCCCTGCGCGCCCTAGCCCCGCCCGGGGCGCCGGTCCTCGTCGAGTCGCCCACCTATCCGGGCATGCTCGCCATCGCCAGGGCGGCGGGACTGCGCCCGGTACCCGTCCCGGTCGATCCGGACGGCGTCAGGCCGGACCTGCTCGCCGACGCGTTCCGGGCGACCGGCGCCCGGGTCTTCGTCTGCCAGCCGCTGTTCCAGAACCCGACCGGCGCCGTCCTCGCCCCCGAGCGGCGTGCGCGGGTGCTGAGCATCGCACGGGAGGCGGGCGCGTTCGTCGTCGAGGACGACTTCGTGCGGCGGCTCGCGCACGAGGACGCCGGGCAGCTGCCGCGTCCGCTCGTCGCCGACGACCCCGACGGCGTCGTCGTGCACGTCGGCTCGCTGACCAAGGCGACCTCGCCGAGCTTCCGGGTCAGTGCGCTGGCCGCCCGCGGCCCGGTCCTGGAACGCCTGCGCGCCATCCAGGTCGTCGACAGCTTCTTCGTGCCCCGTCCGCTCCAGGAGGCGGCCCTCGAACTCGTCGGCTCGCCCGCCTGGCCACGTCATCTGCGGGCCGTCGCCGCCGAGTTGAGGGCCCGGCGGGACGCGATGACCGCCGCCCTGCGGCTGCGGCTGCCCGAACTCGCCCTCCCGCACGTCCCGTCCGGCGGTTACCACCTGTGGCTGCGGCTGCCCGACGGCATCGGGGGCGCCTCCCAGGCCTTCGGCTCCGGGGGAGAGAGCGCGTTCACCGCTGCCGCCCTGCGCGCGGGCGTCGCCCTGACCCCCGGCCGCCCCTACTTCAGCGCCGAACCGCCGGCAGCCCACGTGCGGTTGAGCTTCGCGGCCGTCGGCGGGACGGAGGAGATCGCCGAGGGGGTGCGCCGGCTGCGGGCGGCGTGCGACGAGGTGCTCCCCGGAAACCGGTCGACACGATGAACGCCGTCCTGTGAGGATCCGGCCATGGACGCCGTGAACGCTATGAACGCCACCCCACCCCTCGCCGAGGGCTACGAGATCTCCACCGACCCCGCTCGGATCGACGTCGAGCGGGTGCACCACTGGCTGTCCACGGACGCGTACTGGGCGCTCGGGCGCGAGCGGGAGAAGCACGACCGGGCGATCACCGGATCGCTGAACTTCGGCGTCTACGACACCGCGTCCCTCGAGCAGGTCGCCTACGCGCGGATCGTGACCGACCTCGCGACCTTCGCATGGCTGTGCGATGTCTACGTGGACCCGGCGGTGCGGGGCAAGGGCATCGGGACCGCCCTCGTCGCCGCCGTACGCGACCACCTGCGGCCGTACGGACTGCGCCGCATCCTGCTCGCCACGCACGACGCGCACGGGGTGTACGAGCAGGTCGGCTTCGAGTCGCTGGAGAAGCCGGACCAGTGGATGGCGCTGATCTTCGAGAAGCTCGGGGTGGCATGAACGGGGCGCACGGGTGGAGCGGCGTGAGCGGGGCGGCACGGGCGGGACGCTGATTTCGGGGGACTTGTCCGGCAGATCCTGACCCGTCGGTAAGTTTTCTTCCGGCCGTCGCTCAACACCTCTTGACCTGCTCAGTTGCGCGGCTCACCATCACCGCATGCCACTTCGGGTCACGTTCGTCGCCGCCGCTCGCAGCTCCTCGCTGCTCGCGGAACGCTTCGAGGACGACCGGCCGCTGGACCAGGACGGCTGGGGTGAGGTGCTGCGCGTGGCCGACGCTCTGCTGCCGCTCGCGGCCGCCGAGCTGCGCTACTGCTCGCCGACCCCGCGCAGCCGCGCCACCGGGGACGCGCTGGGATACGCCCCGCTGGTGCAGCTCGCCCTGCGGGACTGCGACATGGGCCGTTGGCGCGGATTCACGCTGGGCGAGGCGATGGCCCGCGAGCCGGAGGCCGTGGACGCCTGGCTCGCCGACCCGCTCGCCACTCCGCACGGCGGTGAGTCGCTGCTGGCGTTCATCTCCCGCGTCGGCGGCTGGCTCGACACCCGGCCGGTGGGGGACGGCGGCCGCATTGTCGCCGTCGCCGAGCCGAGCGTGATCCGTGCGGCCCTGGTGTACGCGCTCAAGGCGCCGCCCTCGACGTACTGGAACATCGATGTGCGTCCGCTGTCCACGACCACCGTCACGGGCCGGGGCGGTCGGTGGAACCTCCGTCTGGAAGGCGCCTCGGTTCAGCCGACGCGCGCGTAGTCGGTGGTGAGCAGCAGGTCCTTGGCCGGTCCTGCCACCCGCCAGACCGTCCGCCAGTGGTTCGCGTCGCGCACGGTGAACTCGCCCCGGTAGAGGTCCGCGGAGCAGGGGTGGTCGGCCACGTGCCGCCCGGTCGACAGGTCCAGGTGGTGGAAGGGGCGGCCGTCGGCGAACCGCACGTCCGCCGTGCCGGGTGTCGGCCCCGGCAGAAAGCGCAGGGTGCGCTCGGCCGGCCGGGGGACCCCGAGCCAGACGAAGGTGCCGGACTCCTCGTGCAGCAGTCCGTTGTGCAGTAGCCCGTCGTGCAGCAGTCCGTCGTGCCGCTGTCCGCCGTCGTCCGGCCCGTCCCCGTCCGGCCCGCCTTCGTCCAGTGCGCCGAACACGGTGACCCCGTCGAAGCGGCCCTCGTCGCCGCTCGCCCGGTCCCGTACCGACCTGCGCACCCGCCAGCTCCCCGCCAGGTACGCCAGTACGTCCGGCACTGGCCGGAACTCGCCCATACGGTGCCGCCCTCCGCCTCATCCGTTGCCGCACGCCCCATTGACGCGTCTCGGCCTCCTCCCTATCTTGCCGTTCGAAGTGCTGATCGTCGTCTGATATTTCGAACGACTCGCAGACAACTCGCATCACCGAGCCGCGGAGTTATTCATGTCACGCAGCACCACCCGCACCACCCGCACGCGCTGGAGAGTCGGCCTCTTCGCCACCGCCCTGCTGACGGCCACCGCCCTCGTCCCCGTCCCGGCCCACGCCGAGACCGTGACCGACTACGCCATCACCGTGGATCCCACCGCCAAGGGCGCGAAGATCGCCGACACGATGTACGGCGTCTTCTTCGAGGACATCAACCGGGCGGCCGACGGCGGGCTGTACGCCGAACTCGTGCAGAACCGGTCCTTCGAGTACTCCACCGTCGACAACAGGTCGTACACCCCGCTGACCTCCTGGACGGTCGAGGGCGCCGCGCAGGTTCTGGACGACACCGGCCGTCTGAACGACCGCAACCGCACCTACCTCTCCCTGGGCGCCGGTTCCTCCGTGACCAACGCCGGCTACAACACCGGGGTCCGGGTCGAGCAGGGCAAGAAGTACGACTTCTCGGTATGGGCCCGAGCCGCCGGCGGCAGCACGCTCACCGTGAGCCTCCAGGACGCCGACGGCGCGCTGGCCACCGCCCGCAAGGTCGCCGTGCGCAAGGGCGGCTGGGTCCAGTACCGGGCGGCCTTCACCGCGGCCCGCACCAGCAGTGACGGCCGCCTGACGGTGGCCTCCTCGGCCGCGGCCGCCCTCGACATGGTGTCCCTGTTCCCCCGGGACACGTACCGGAACGAGCCCAACGGGCTGCGCAAGGACCTCGCCGAGAAGATCGCCGCCCTGCATCCGGGCTTCGTGCGCTTCCCCGGCGGCTGTCTGGTGAACACCGGCTCCATGCAGGACTACAGCGAGGCCTCCGGCTGGCAGCGCGCCCGCTCCTACCAGTGGAAGGACACCGTCGGACCCGTCGAGGAGCGCGCCGTCAACTCCAACTTCTGGGGTTACAACCAGAGTTACGGACTCGGCTACTACGAGTACTTCCGCTTCGCCGAGGACGTCGGCGCGATGCCGCTGCCCGTCGTGCCGGCCCTGGTGACCGGCTGCGGCCAGAACAGGGCCGTCGTCGACGACGCGCTCCTGAAGCGCCACATCCAGGACACGCTGGACCTCATCGAGTTCGCCAACGGGCCGGTCACCTCCACCTGGGGCAGGAAGCGCGCCCGGATGGGTCACCCCGAACCCTTCCACCTGACGCACCTCGAGGTGGGCAACGAGGAGAACCTGCCCGTCGAGTTCTTCGCCCACTTCGAGCAGTTCCGCGCCGCGATCGAGGCCAGGTACCCGGAGGTCACCGTGATCTCCAACTCCGGTCCGGACGACTCGGGTTCCACCTTCGACACGGCCTGGCAGCTGAACCGGGACGCGGATGTCGCCATGGTCGACGAGCACTACTACAACAGCCCGCAGTGGTTCCTCCAGAACAACGGGCGCTACGACTCCTACGACAGGAACGGCCCCAAGGTCTTCCTCGGCGAGTACGCCTCCCAGGGCAACGCCTTCAAGAACGGCCTCGCCGAAGCGGCCTACATGACCGGTCTGGAGCGCAACGCCGATGTCGTCGAACTCGCCTCCTACGCACCGCTGTTCGCGAACGAGGACTATGTGCAGTGGAGCCCGGACATGGTGTGGTTCAACAACCACGCCTCCTGGAACTCGGCCAACTACGAGGTCCAGAAGCTGTTCATGACGAACGTCGGTGACCGGGTGGTGCCGTCGACGGCCACGGGGACCCCGTCCCTCCAGGGCCCCGTCACCGGCGCCGTCGGCCTGTCGACCTGGGCCACCGCCGCGGCGTACGACGACGTGAAGGTGACCGGCGCGGACGGCGACGTGCTGCTGAGCGACGACTTCTCCGGCGACGCCTCGAAGTGGACGCACATGGGCGGCGGCAGCTGGTCGCTCCAGGACGGGCAGTACGCGCAGACCGACACCGCCGCCGAGAACACCATGGTCTCGGCCGGTGACACCGCCTGGCACGACTACGACCTGCATGTGAAGGCCACCAAGAAGTCCGGCAAGGAGGGCTTCCTGGTCGCCTTCGGCGTCAAGGACACCGGTAACTACTACTGGTGGAACCTGGGCGGCTGGAACAACACCCAGTCCGCCGTCGAGCAGGCCGTGGACGGCGGCAAGTCGACGCTGATCTCCAAGGCCGGGTCCGTCGAGACGGGCCGCGCCTACGACGTCGACGTCAAGGTGCGGGGCCGCCAGGTCACGCTCTACCTCGACGGCCAGGAGTGGGGCAGCTTCACCGACGACAAGCCGGCCGAGCCGTTCCGTCAGGTCGTCACCAAGGACAGGAAGACCGGAGACCTGATCGTCAAGGTCGTCAACGCCCAGTCCGCGGACGCCCGTACCACCATCGACCTCGGTGGCGCCAAGGTCGCGTCCAGGGCGAAGGTGACCACGCTGGCCGCCGCGCCGGACGCGGTGAACACGGAGACCGGAACCGCGGTCGCACCCGTGACCTCCACCTTCACCGGGGTCGCCGACGAGTTCACCTACACCTTCCCGGCGAACTCGATCACCTTCCTGCGGATCGGGCAGCGGTAGCGGATGCCGGCGGGCGTGGGCGGAAGCAGCCCGCGCCCGCCGGACGACCGTGCCCCCTCAGACGTTCTTGCGCCGGAACCAGCCGCGCCTGGGCGGCGGCAGGTGGGGCAGCGACTGCGGCGGCGGTGACTGCGGGGCGTCCGGCCCGCCGAACGGCGGCAGGGCCTTGAAGCGGTCGTCGAAGGTGATCGTGGGCGTGATCCGCTGCAGGGCGGCGCGCACGAGGGTGAGCGGATGGCCGGGGAACTGCGCGTCCCACTCCTCGTGGTCGCCGACGTGGTAGGGCAGACCGCCCAGCTGCCCGCCCGCGTAGGGGTGGGGCCGGAAGTACTCGGCAGGGCCCACCCGCGTCATGATCACGGCCTCCCGCATCCCGGTCGTGGCGCCTTCGGCGGCCTGTACCTTCACGACCGTGCTGGACTCCGCCCGGGGCACGGTCCAGGAGCCGAGGAAGGCCTGCCCGGTCCGGCTCCCCAGCGGCATCTTGACCAGTTGGCGGACGGCCGGGACGCCGTCCACCGAGCCGGGCGCCGCCTCGATCAGCCCGCCGCCGGCCCCGGCCACGAGCTGCGCGAGCCCTGTGCCGAGCCGCTGCGGCTCGTGCAGCGGAGCGGGCAGATCCGGTATGAGCGGGAAGAAGTGGACCGACAGGACGAGTCCCGCCTCGTCGGTCCACACCCCCGGCTCGCGCTCGGTGAAGCCGGTCAGGTCCAGGCTGGTTATCGGGGTCATGGCGATCACCGGGTCGAGGTTACGCAGCCCCGCGGCCCGGGCAAAGATCACTCCGGGCCCCACCCCGGACATGGATTGCATAAACGTGCAGCGATACGTATAGTCATGCCATCCAGGAGGAGGAGTCATGGTGGTACGTGCGGCGGTGGCCGGAGCGAGCGGGTACGCGGGCGGAGAGCTGCTGCGCCTGCTCCTCACGCACCCCGAGATCGAGATCGGCGCCCTGACCGGCAATTCCAACGCGGGCCAGAAGCTGGGCGCGCTCCAGCCGCATCTGCTGCCGCTGGCCGACCGGGTCCTCCAGGAAACCACCGCCGAGGTCCTCGCCGGACACGATGTCGTCTTCCTCGCCCTGCCGCACGGCCAGTCCGCCGCCGTCGCCGAACAGCTCGGCCCGGAGGTCCTCGTCGTCGACATGGGCGCCGACTTCCGGCTGAAGGACGCGGCCGACTGGGAGCGGTTCTACGGTTCCGCGCACGCCGGGACCTGGCCCTACGGCCTCCCCGAACTGCCGGGCGGCCGCGCCGCGCTGGAGGGGTCCAAGCGCATCGCGGTCCCCGGTTGCTACCCCACGGCTGTCTCGCTCGCGCTCTTCCCGGCGTACGCGGCGGGCCTGGCCGAGCAGGAGGCCGTGATCGTCGCCGCCTCCGGCACCTCCGGCGCGGGCAAGTCGCCCAAGACGCACCTGCTGGGCTCCGAGGTCATGGGCTCGGTCGCCCCGTACGGCGTCGGCGGCGGTCACCGGCACACGCCCGAGATCATCCAGAACCTCAGCGCGGCGGCGGGGGAGCCGGTCACCGTCTCCTTCACGCCCACCCTGGTGCCGATGTCCCGCGGCATCCTCGCCACCTGCAGCGCCAGGGCGAAGCCCGGCGTCACCGCCGAGTCCGTCCGCGCCGCCTACGAGAAGGCCTTCGCCGACGAGCCCTTCGTCCACCTCCTGCCCGAGGGCCGGTGGCCCGTCACGGCGTCCGTCCACGGTTCCAACGCCGTTCAGGTGCAGGTCGCGTACGACGAGGCCGCGGGGCGCATCATCGCCATCAGCGCCATCGACAACCTGACCAAGGGCACCGCGGGCGGCGCCCTCCAGAGCATGAACCTCGCCCTCGGACTCGACGAGACCACCGGGCTTTCCACGATCGGAGTCGCACCGTGAGCGTCACGGCAGCCAAGGGATTCACGGCGGCGGGCATCGCCGCCGGGATCAAGCAGAACGGCAACCCGGACCTGGCCCTCGTGGTCAACACCGGGCCCCGCCGCGCGGCCGCCGGCGTCTTCACCTCCAACCGCGTCAAGGCCGCGCCGGTGCTGTGGTCCGAGCAGGTCCTCAAGAGCGGACAGGTGTCCGCCGTGATCCTCAACTCCGGTGGCGCCAACGCCTGTACCGGGCCGAAGGGCTTCCAGGACACGCACGCGACCGCCGAGAAGGTCGCCGAGGTGCTGGGTCTGGGCGCGGGCGAGGTCGCCGTCGCCTCCACCGGCCTCATCGGCGTTCTGCTTCCGATGGACAAGCTGCTCCCGGGGGTCGAAGCGGCCGCCGGTCAACTCTCCGAGCACGGCGGCGAGAAGGCCGCCATCGCCATCAAGACCACCGACACCGTCCACAAGACGTCCGTCGTCGCGAAGGACGGCTGGACCGTCGGCGGCATGGCCAAGGGCGCGGGCATGCTCGCCCCCGGCCTCGCCACCATGCTGGTCGTCCTCACCACCGACGCCGACGTCGACAGCGAGACGCTGGACGAGGCGCTGCGCGCCGCCACCAGGGTCACCTTCGACCGCGTCGACTCCGACGGCTGCATGTCGACCAACGACACCGTGCTGCTGCTCGCCTCCGGAGCCTCCGAAGTCACCCCGCGGTACGAGGAGTTCGCCGCCGCCGTACGGACCGTCTGCGACGACCTCGGCCAGCAGCTGATCCGGGACGCCGAGGGCGCGAGCAAGGACATCAAGGTCGAGGTGGTCAACGCGGCGAGCGAGGACGACGCCGTCGAGGTGGGCCGCTCCATCGCCCGCAACAACCTCCTCAAGTGCGCGATCCACGGCGAGGACCCCAACTGGGGCCGCGTGCTCTCCGCGATCGGCACGACCGGGGCCGCCTTCGAGGCCGACCGGCTCAACGTCGCCATCAACGGCGTCTGGGTCTGCAAGAACGGCGGCGTCGGCGAGGACCGCGAGAAGGTCGACATGCGCTACCGCGAGGTGCACATCGTCGCCGACCTGGCCGCCGGCTCCGAGACGGCCACCATCTGGACCAACGACCTCACCGCGGACTACGTCCACGAGAACAGCGCGTATTCGTCATGAGCGCCACCCGCAAGCACACCGCCCTGCCCAAGGCCCAGATCCTCATCGAGGCACTGCCCTGGCTGACCCGGCACAACGGCAGGACCGTCGTCATCAAGTTCGGCGGCAACGCCATGGTCGACGAGGACCTGAAGGCCGCCTTCGCCCAGGACGTCGTCTTCCTGCGGCAGGCCGGCCTCCATGTCGTCGTCGTGCACGGCGGCGGCCCGCAGATCAGCGCCGCCCTCGACAGGCACGGCATCGTCAGCGAGTTCAAGGCCGGCCTGCGCGTCACCACCGAGGACGCCATGGACGTCGTACGGATGGTGCTCGCCGGACAGGTGCAGCGTGAGCTGGTCGGGCTGCTCAACCAGCACGGGCCGCTCGCCGTCGGCATGACCGGCGAGGACGCGCACACCATCACCGCCACCAAGCACCAGCCCGAGATCGACGGCGAGTTGGTCGACATCGGCCGGGTCGGCGAGATCACCGCGATCGACACGGGCGCCATCGAGGCGCTGCTCGCCGACGGCCGCATCCCGGTCGTCTCGTCGATCGCCCGCTCCCAGGACGACGGACATGTCTACAACGTCAATGCTGATACGGCGGCTGCGGCACTCGCTGCGGCACTTGGCGCCGAAACCCTCATGGTCCTCACGGACGTCGAGGGCCTCTACGAGGACTGGCCGAACAGCGACGAGGTGATCAGCCGCCTCACCGCTTCCCAACTGGAGAAGCTGCTGCCGGAGCTGAGCTCCGGGATGGTCCCGAAGATGGAGGGCTGCCTGCACGCCGTGCGCAACGGCGTGAACACCGCCCGCGTCATCGACGGCCGGGTCCAGCACTCGATCCTGCTGGAGATCTTCACCGACGAGGGCATCGGCACGATGGTCGTGCCCGACGAGAAGCCGCACGCACAGCCGGCCGCGCGGCCGGACGCACAGGGGGAGCCGTCATGAGCAACCAGGAACTGACCGCGCGGTGGCAGGGCGCGCTCATGAACAACTACGGCACCCCGCTGCTGCCCCTCGTGCGCGGTGCGGGCAGCCGGGTCTGGGACGCCGACGGCAAGGAGTACCTCGACTTCGTCGGCGGCATCGCGGTCAACGCGCTCGGCCACGCCCACCCGGCCGTCGTCGACGCCGTGAGCCGGCAGATCGGCTCCCTCGGCCACATCTCCAACTTCTTCATGTCCGAGCCGACCGTCACGCTCGCCGAACGGCTGCTCCAGCACTTCGGCCGGGACGGCAGGGTCTTCTTCTGCAACTCGGGCGCCGAGGCCAACGAGGCCGCCTTCAAGATCGGCCGGCTGACCGGGCGGACCCATGTCGTCGCCACCGAGGGCGCCTTCCACGGCCGGACCATGGGCGCCCTCGCACTCACCGGCCAGGCCGGCAAGCGGGATCCGTTCCTGCCGCTGCCCGGCGACGTCACCCATGTGCCGTTCGGTGACGCGCAGGCGCTGGCGGCCGCGGTCACCGAGGAGACGGCGCTCGTCGTCCTCGAGCCGATCCAGGGCGAGCTGGGTGTCGTGGTGCCCCCCGCCGGCTATCTCAAGGCCGCCCGCGCGATCACCGCCGCGACCGGCGCGCTGCTGGTCCTCGACGAGGTGCAGACCGGGGTCGGCCGGACCGGGCACTGGTTCGAGTACCAGGCCCACGAGGGCGTCCTGCCGGACGTCGTGACGCTGGCGAAGGGCCTCGGCGGCGGGCTGCCGCTGGGCGCGACGATCGCCTTCGGGCGGGCCGCCGAACTGCTTCAGCCCGGCCACCACGGCACCACCTTCGGCGGCAACCCGGTCGCCTGCGCCGCCGGACTCGCCGTTCTCGACACCATCGAGAACGAGGGGTTGCTGGAGAACGTCAAGCGGCAGAGCGAGACGCTGCGGGACGGAATCGAGGGCACGGGCCACTCGTTGATCGATTATGTCCGGGGAGCGGGCCTGCTCCTGGGTATCGTGCTCACCGAGCCCCGGGCGCCCCAGGTGCGGACGGCGGCTCAGGAGGCCGGATTCCTGGTGAACGTGCCCGCCCCCGACGTCGTCCGGCTGATGCCGCCGCTGAACCTCGGCGACGACGAGGTGGAGGCGTTCCTCGGGGCGCTGCCAGACATCCTCGACGCAGCCGCGGCGAGCGGGGAGTGACGATCCGGACAACCGGAGAATGAGACGACGATGAGCCACGCGCAGGACCATGAGCAGCCCGGGGTCAACGGCCCCGCCGTGCCGCAGACCCGCACCGCGCGTCACCGCCGGATCGTGGACATCCTCAACCGGCAACCGGTGCGGTCGCAGAGCCAGTTGGCGAAGCTGCTGGCCGACGACGGGCTGAGCGTCACCCAGGCGACGCTGTCGCGGGACCTGGACGAGCTGAACGCGGTGAAGATCCGCAACAACGACGGCGACCTGATCTACGCGGTGCCCAGTGAAGGGGGTTTCCGGACCCCCCGGGCACCGCTGGGGGAGTCGGCGAAGGAGGAGCGGATGCGGCGGCTCTCGCAGGAGCTGCTGATCTCCGCGGAGGCTTCGGCGAACCTCGTGGTGCTGCGCACCCCGCCGGGTGCCGCGCAGTTCCTCGCCTCGGCGATCGACCAGGCCGAGCTGCACGACATCCTCGGGACGATCGCGGGTGACGACACCCTGCTGCTGATCAGCCGGGAGCCGACGGGCGGGCAGGCGCTGGCGGATCATCTGCTGCGGCTCGCCCAGAACGGTCACTGAGGAGACTCTTCGCGCCGTGCGCCACTCGAGGGCGAGCGGGGGCCGGTCGCGCCCGCGCGGCGGAGTCGGCTGTCAGCACGGCCCCGCGCCCCCGAGGAGTCACCGTCGCTCGCACTGGGCAGTGGCCCTTGTGAGCCGCGGGGCGATCGTGCTTCCCCCTCGCCTGGAAGTCCTGGAAGTCCTGGAAGTCCTGGGAGGCGGCCCCGGGGCGGTACCGGGGCCACCGGGGTCCCCCTTCCGAGGGTGGCAGCCCGTCAGGCCGGGTCGCGCCACCCGCACCCGGCCCGGCAACCGCTCAGCCCAGCCTTCTGGCCAACCCACCCGTGCAGCGCACTTCGTCGCCCGCCGTGATCAGCAGGGCTTCCACGTCCGGCAGGGCCTCCAGCCACGCCAGCGCCTCCCGCGAGCCCATCGCGAAGGCAGCCGTGGCCCAGCAGTCCGCCCAGGTCAGCCGAGGCGCCACCACGGTGACGGCGACCAGGTCCGTCACCGCGGAGCGGCCGGTGCGCGGGTCGACGATATGGGCCCCCCGCTCCGCCGTACCCGAGGTCGCGACCGCCAGTTCGTCCGCTCCCGCGGCCGACACCACCGCGGCCAGACCGCCCGGCCGCAACGGATCCGACACCCCGACCCGCCACGGCCGCTCCGGCCCGGGGACGCCCAGCAACTGCACGTCCCCGCCACCGTTGACGCTCACCCCGCTCACGCCCGCCGCCGCGACCAGACGGGCCGCGCGCTCGGCGGCCCAGCCCTTCACGATGCCGGTCGGGTCGAGCCGGCCCCGGTAGCGCATGCTGAACCAGCCGTCGCTCACCCGCTCCGCCTCGGCGCCCAGCTCCAGCACCTCGGCCACGTCCGGATCGCACTCCTCGACGGTCAGCTCACCGCGGACCAGCCGGGACACCTCGCTGTCCTCGCGGTAGGTGCTGAACACCTCGTTCACCCGGTGCAGCGAGGCGATCGCCTCCCCCAGCGCCGCCCGCACCGCCCCGGGCTCCCCGCCGCGGACGTCGAAGGAGAAGACGGTCCCCATGACCTCTTCCGCGTGACGCACCACGGCGGGGGCCGCCGCCGACTCGGCCACGGTGTCAGCCACCGGCCTGGTCCAGCGCCGACTGGAGGGACTTCTTGTAGCCCTCGCTGGTGTAGGTGGCGCCGGAGACGGAGTCGATGTCGGCGTTGCCCGCCGCGACGGCTTCCTGGTTGAGCTTGGGGACGGAGAGTTCGGTCTTCTGGTCGCTGGTGCCGCCCTTGGGGGCCTGCACGGCGTCCGCCTTGGTGATCTTGCCGCCGGCGACCGTGATCCGGACCTGGACCGGCCCGTACTGCGTCTGCACGACGCTGCCGGTGACGGTCTTGGCCTGCGCGGCTCCCGAGGAGGACCCCGCGCCCGCGTTCCCGGAGCCCGACGACGGACCCGCACCGGCCTTCGCCTTGTCCAGGGCCGACTGGAGGGACTTCTTGTAGCCCTCGCTGGTGTAGGTGGCGCCGGAGACGGAGTCGATGTCGGCGTTGCCCGCCGCGACGGCTTCCTGGTTGAGCTTGGGGACGGAGAGTTCGGTCTTCTGGTCGCTGGTGCCGCCCTTGGGGGCCTGCACGGCGTCCGCCTTGGTGATCTTGCCGCCGGCGACCGTGATCCGGACCTGGACCGCGCCGTACTGCGTCTGGACCGCGTCCCCGGTGAAGGTGCCGGAGGCCTGCGCGCTGCCGGATCCCTGTCCCTGGGAGGACCCCGCGCTCGCGTTCGCCTTGTCGATCGCCGACTGGAGGGACTTCTTGTAGCCCTCGCTGGTGTACGTGGCGCCCGACACCGTGTCGACGTTCGCGCTCTGCTTGGCGACCACATCGGCGTTGAGCTTGGGGACGGCCAGCGCGGTCTTCTGGTCGCTGGTGCCGCCCTTGGGAGCCTGGACGGCCTCGGCCTTGGTGATCTTGTTGTCGACGACGGTGATCCGGACCTGCACGGCCCCGTACTGCGTCTGGGCCGCGTCACCGGTCATCGTTCCCGACACGACCGCCCCGGATCCGCCCTGCGCCGCTTCCTGCGCCGCCGCGCCCGCGCCCGCCGCCTGGGTGGCGCCCGGGTCGGACGACGGCTTCAGCGACAGCAGCAGCACGATCCCGGACACGGTGGCGGCGGTGGCGAGCACGACGCGCCGAAGAGGGTGGCTCTTCCTCATCTCTTCCTGAGCTCCTGATTCCCGTAGGTGGCGAGGTTCCCGTGAGTGCGGGTCGCTCACATCTCGAACGACTCGTGGTGGATGCGGCGGGCGGGGACCCCGGCGCCGCGCAGTGCCTCGTACACCCCTTGGGCGAAGCCGTTCGGTCCGCACATGAAGACGTCGTGGCTGTCGATGTCGGGGATCTTCCGCTGGAGGGACTCCGCCGAGATGTCGGGGCGCTCCCCGTCGGGGCTGTTCACGGCGTACATCAGCCGCGCCCCGCGCTCGTCGGCGATCTTCGCCAGCTCGTCCCACAGCGCCAGGTCCTGGGTGCTGTTGGCCCGGTAGAGCAGGGTGATGTCACCGGCCGCGCCCGGCAGCGTCTCGAACAGCGCCCGCATGGGCGTGATGCCGACTCCGCCGGCCACCAGCAGCACCTTGCCGCGGCTGCGCCGGGACGCCGTCATCGCACCGTACGGACCCTCGGCCCACACCTTGGTGCCCGGGCGCAGCTCACGCAGCGCGGCGCTGTGGTCGCCGATCGCCTTGACGGTGATGCGCAGGAGGTCCGGGCGGGGGGCCGCCGACAGCGAGTACGGGTGGGAGCTGAACCGCATGCCCGGCGCCATGAACCGCCACCGGAAGAACTGTCCGGCCTCAGCGCCCATCCGGTGCAGCTTGCGCCCGCCGATCAGCACCGACACGATGCCCGGCGTCTCCTCGATGACCGCCTCGACGCGCAGCCGGTGCCGCAGGTTCAGCCGCACCGGCGCGATGACGCGGTACCAGAGGACCAGCGCGGTGACCGACCCGTACAGCGCGTACCAGACGGTCTTCGCGGTCGGTTCGATCGCGAAGTCGTTGCCGGTGGTGATCTGGTGCCAGAACGTCAGGAACACGGCCGCGTACGTCATCAGGTGGATGTGGTACCAGGTGTCGTACGGCATCCGGCGGCGCACCGGTCCGATCGAGACCAGGCCGATCAGCAGGAACAGACCGGTGCCGATCGCCGCCTTGCCCATGTCCGGCAGCTGGTTGATGGAGTCGATCGTCTGCTGGACGATGTCCCCGAGCGACTTGCCGGCCTGCAGCGCGTATCCCCACATGATGAGGAACACGTGCGCGAAGACCAGGCAGAGCGTGTACCGGCCGCTCATCGCGTGCCAGCGGGCGACCCGGTCCGAGCCCACTCGCCGTTCCAGCGCCGGCACCCGGGCCATCTGCAGCACGACGAGCGCCATCAGGTACCCGGCGAGGAGCCCGGTGATCCGTCCCGCGTTGAGGATCTTGCTGTTGTCGTCCGCGATGTTCGGCGTGTTGGACCACCACAGCCACAGCACGCCCGCCGCGCCCGCCCATACGGCGAGCAGCAACGGGACGGCCGGCGAACGGCGCGGGCGGATGCGGCGCATCGTCTGGCGGCGGGCGGCACGGCCGCCGGCGATCGTCGTCGTCACTGTTCCTCCGTGGATACGGACCCTTGGCCCTCAGATACGGGCCGGGGACGCGGAGTGTTCAGCGTTCCGCCGAGACCGTTACGGGGGCGACCGGCGGTAACCCCCGTCCGCGCGGGCCGGCCGCCGACGGCCGTGCGCCGGACGCGCACCCGGGGCTCAATAGCGGGTGATCGCCGTCCGCCCGCCGGCCGTGCCGATCGCGAGGTGCGGCCGTCCCCCCGGCCGTACCCACGTCAGCATCCGCCGCATGGCCCCCACCGGCACCGACACACAACCGGCCGTCGCCCCACGCCCGTCGACGTGCAGGAAGATCCCCGCCCCACGGCCCCGCACCGGCTTGCGGTAGTTGAACCCGATGACCAGCGCGTACGCGTACTGCGTCCGGTACGTGACCAGGTGCTCGGACTCGGCGGCACGGCAGTGCCCCGGCCGGGGCTCGGTCCACCGGTTGTAGGCACGGGAGTCGTTGTCCTGGCACCACCAGGAGTCCGGGCGCACCGGACGGTAGGCGTACGACGTCCCGCGCGGCGCCGGCCGGATGCCGAAGGCGTACGGGAGGTCGTACAGGCCCGTCGGCGTCGTGTTCGTGCCCTGCCGGCGCGAGGCACCCTCGACCAGGCCCTGCGCGCCGAACCGCGCGGGCGTGGTGCCGGTCGGTACCCAGCGACCGTCCCGCAGGTCCCACCAGGTGAGCGTGCCCGAGGTGGAACCGGCCTTCGGAGCCACGGCGGTGATCAGCTGGGCGCCACCGCCCGTGTCCGCCATCCGCGTGGGCAGCGGTGTGGTCGCCCCGGTGTCCGGAGCCGCACCGAGCAGGACGAGGGACGCGCAGACGAGGGCGGTGGCGACGACACGAGGGCGCATGCTCAGACGCTAAGCGCGGGCAGCGGCACCGGCAGGCCGGGTGGGCCGACCGTGCACGGCGCCGGCTGTCCGCGCAGGCCGCTCAGGTCACCGGACCCAGCGGGTTGAGCTGGTCCGCCCGTCCCTCGAAGGCGTACAGCAGCAGGTCGGTCATCTCGAAGACGTCCTGGGCGTTGCGGTCCTCGACCGGGCTGAGGAAGGGGCGCCAGAACGGGTCGCGCACGATGGAGTGCCGGCTGCCCTCGATGGCCCGGTGGAACACCTCGGCGACGATGCGGCCGCCTACGCCGGTCAGCTTCCCGTCGCCCCTCACCTCGGCCTCGCGCAGGACGTAGAACCACAGCGGTGCGTGCTTGGCGACCGCGTCCGCGAGTCCGGCTGACAGCTGCGCCCCGCCGCCCTGCGCGAAGTCGGCCTTGGTCAGCGGCTCCACGTCGACCTTCCGGTCGACGAAGTACTCGGCCATCTGCTGTCCCGTCGCGAGCCGCAGCATCGACGCCCGGGTGAGGTTGCGGAAGGCGAGGTTCAGTTCGATCTCCGGGGGCGCCGACTGCCCCCGGCCGCCGAAGGAGCCGAGCGGCAGGTTGGCCAGCGGATTGACGAGCAGGGTGTCGATGCGCTTGGCGAGGTTGAACTGCGCCTCGGGCACCTGGAGTTCGGGCCGGTCCGGCACCGCCTCCCGGAAGGCGAACAGCCGCCGGAAGTCGGCGATCCAGTTGGTGGGCAGGCGCTCGAAGTCGCCCGCCTCCGGGTCCGTCGTCTCGGCGGGAGGCGGGGAGAGGATGCCGCTGGTGCCGCTGAACCGGAACAGCAGCTCGAGCGTGCCCCGGCCCTGGTCGAAGACGCGGTTCCAGTTGTAGCGGCCGCGGACCATGCTGTGGCCCAGCCGGTAGGCGCCCACGGAGAACTCGATCGGCATGGTCGGCAGGTCGTACTCACCGGGGGCCGGCTCGAACACCCGGCGGCCGTTGCTGAACACGTCGTCGACGATCTCGGGGTCGACGATCCTGCGCAGGAAGTCGTGGCGCAGCATCCACTGGTAGTGCTTGACGACCGTCTCGCGTGCCGACTCGAACAGCACGGCGCTCGACACCCCCTTGCCGACGAGATCGGCCACCACCTTGTTGTGGAACCGGATGAAGGCGGTGTGGATCTGGGCGACGATCAGGTTCTCGTCGTTGCGCGGGTCCGGGATCAGCGCCCGGCGCCGCTCGGACTTCAGTGAGCCCGTGCCCTGCCGGGGCAGGTCGAAGCCGGTGAGCGGCCGGCCCACGATGGAGGGGTCGTTCGGCACGCCCTGGGTCGTCCCGGACTTCAGGCGGATTCCGTCGTCCTCGTAGAACCGGCGATCGAAGCGGTGGTCGGGGCCGAGGCCGTAGAGGGAGTCGAGATCGAGGGCCGGTGAGCGGCCCTGCAGGAGCTGGCGGACGGTGATCTCGTCCTCCAGGCGCACCGCGGTGGCGTCCAGGGTGAGGTCGTGGTCCACGAACTGGCCGAGGTACGTGAACCCCGACGGCACCCCCGGCTGGTCGGGATGGTCCCGCCCGGGGTCCGTCATCGCCCTGGCCAGCTCGGTGCGGGCGTCGCGGTCGAGCTGCTGGGCCGGCCTGGAGGGCGGGCCCAGCCGCGAGAAGCGGAACTTGCGCAGCTCCGCCACGGTGTTGGCGGCCAGCGGCTGCGCGGGGCCGCCGTCCCGGGACTCGGCGAGGATGCCCTCGCCGACGACGTAGAAGGAGGAGCGGACATGACGTTTGCTCTGTGGTTCGCGTGCGGGTCGGAACATGTTTCCCCCATGTGTTCGCACCTGCGCGAGAGCGCCTGCGTGAGCCACGCTAGGGGACGAGAGCGGCGGAAGGGGGAATTCCGTCAAATGCCCCAAGAGGAACAAGGGTTGACTGTCTGTACAGTCAGCATATGCGCGTCAAATCGGACGCAGGGGCAACGGCAGTCCGGGCAGTCCGTCCATGCTCGTGGCGATGTGCTCCTTCTTCGCGAAGTATGCGCTGAGCGAGGCGTCGTCCTCCCGTGCGAACCGCTTGGCGTGCAGTTCCCGGTCCTCGTCGTACGTCATGAAGGGCACCGCGTACCCGCACGTGTCCCGCACGAGTTCGGCGTGCACGACGATGATCGCGCGCAGCCCGTGCGGGGTCGTGTCCAGGTCGGTGAAGTGGGCGCGGAGCTCCTGGAATCGGGGGTCGTCGCGGAAGACGGGTTCGCCGCGGCCGTGCACCCGCACGATGTTCGGCGGCCCCTGGAAGGCGCACCACATCAGGGTGATCCGGCCGTTCTCCCGCAGGTGCGCGATGGTCTCCGCGTTGGAGCCGGCGAAGTCGAGGTAGGCCACGGTGTGCTCGTCCAGGACGGCGAACGAGCCCTTGAGGCCCTTGGGGGAGAGGTTCACCGTGCCGTCGCCGGACAGGGGGGCGGTCGCGGTGAAGAAAAGGGGCTGCTCCTCGATGAACGTGCGGAGCCTGCCGTCGATGCGCTCATAGGTCTTTCCCATGTCTAACGATTATCCGGGAAAGTCATTCGCGCGTCTAAGGAAATATCGGATTCCCCTCGTGCCGGTGGCGGCAGGGGCGGCCGCGGTCGGGTTCGCGAGGTGCGGACACGCCACAGCGGCCGCCCCGGTCGATGCGTCTCGGGGCGGCCACCGTGCCTGTCACGTCACTTGTTCAGCGTGCAGGCGGCCAGGGCGTCGAGCCCCTGCGGCTTGGTGCCCTTGCGGCCGATCGAGATGGCGATGCGGTCGATCGTGGACACGCGCTTGTCCTTCAGCGGGCCGAGGATCGCGTTCTGCACGAAGTTGGCGCCGCCCTGGCCGACGGTGTTCTGCAGCCGGGTGTTGGCCTCGTCGATCTGCGTCTGGAGCAGCGTGAGGTTGCGGTCGACCTCGGCCTGCGCGGTGGCGGGGATCGCCGGGAGCTGCGAGGCGACGTCCGGGCAGCTGATGGTGCCCACGCCGGCCGCGTCGGCGCCGGTGTCGCCCGTCCCGGCCCCGTTGTCCGCCGCGCCGTTGTCCGCTCCTCCTGCGGCGGCGGTCTCCTCCGCGCCCGGGGTGGCCTCGGCCTCGTCGCCCGTGGCGGCACCCTCGCCGGTGTCCGCGACGCCGCCCGCGTCGAGGGCGCACGGGGCGAGCGCGTCGAGGCCCTGGGGCTTGGTGCCCTTGCGGCCGATCGAGATGGCGATGCGGTCGATCGTGGACACGCGCTTGCCCTCCAGCGGGCCGAGGATCGCGTTCTGCACGAAGTTGGCGCCGCCCTGGCCCACGGTGTCGACCAGCCGCTTGTTGGCCTCCGCGATCTGCGTCTGGAGCAGCGCGAGGTTGCGGTCGACCTCGGCCTGCGCGGAGGCGGGAATAGCGGGAAGCTGGGAGGCCACGTCGGGGCACGAGATGGTGCCGGGACTGGCGAGCGTCTGGGCGTTGGTGGTGCCGCTGCTCTTGGACTCCCCGGCGAGGGCGGAGTTGACGACCACCGCGCCGGTCAGTGCCAGAGCGGCGGCCGCGCCGATGACAACCACGCGACGCTTGTTGTACTTCGGAAGAGCCCTGGACATGCGGAAGCCTCACTTGGGTCAGGAGTGGGTTGACAAACGCGGCGCCGGCGTTCAGTCGTGAGTACGGGTAAGCGGTTGCCGTTGTTCAAACCCCCTGCAAAAACTTCTCAAGATCGGGTACCGGGCGACACCGTGAAGTCGAATTGACGATTCATGCAGAGCACTGCATACTCATGCATGTCGTTGAGCGCAGTCGTGAGGAGCAACGCAAGTGAGCAGCAACAGCGGTGACGTACGGCTCTGGGGCGGACGTTTCGCCGACGGTCCCGCCGAGGCCCTGGCGAAGCTGTCCGCCTCCGTCCACTTCGACTGGCGGCTCGCGCCCTACGACATCGCCGGTTCGCGTGCCCACGCGCGCGTGCTGCACAAGGCGGGCCTGCTCACCGAGGACGAGCTCACGCGGATGATCGCGGGCCTCGACCACCTCGAGGCGGACGTGGCCGACGGTTCCTTCGTGGGCACCATCGCCGACGAGGACGTCCACACCGCCCTGGAGCGCGGCCTCCTGGAGCGCCTCGGCGCCGACCTGGGCGGCAAGCTGCGCGCGGGCCGCTCCCGCAACGACCAGGTCGCCACCCTCTTCCGGATGTACCTGCGCGACCACGCCCGGATCATCGCCGGCCTGATCGCCGACCTCCAGGACGCGCTGATCGGTCTGGCGGAGGCCCACCCGGACGTGGCGATGCCCGGCCGGACCCACCTCCAGCACGCCCAGCCCGTGCTCTTCGCCCACCATGTCCTCGCACACGTGCAGCCGCTGTCCCGGGACGCGGAGCGCCTGCGCCAGTGGGACGAGCGCACGGCCGTGTCGCCGTACGGCTCCGGCGCCCTGGCGGGTTCCTCCCTCGGCCTGGACCCGGAGGCCGTGGCCAGGGACCTCGGCTTCGAGCACGGCAGTGTCGGCAACTCCATCGACGGCACGGCGTCGCGCGACTTCGTCGCCGAGTTCGCCTTCATCACCGCGATGATCGGGGTGAACCTCTCCCGGATCTCCGAGGAGATCATCATCTGGAACACGAAGGAGTTCTCCTTCGTGACGCTGCACGACGCGTTCTCCACCGGCTCGTCGATCATGCCGCAGAAGAAGAACCCCGACATCGCGGAGCTGGCGCGCGGCAAGTCGGGCCGCCTGATCGGCAACCTGACCGGCCTCATGGCGACCCTGAAGGCCCTCCCGCTCGCGTACAACCGCGACCTCCAGGAGGACAAGGAGCCGGTCTTCGACTCCTGCGACCAGCTCGAGGTCCTGCTCCCCGCCTTCACCGGCATGGTCGCCACCCTCACCGTCCACCGCGAGCGCATGGAGGAGCTGGCCCCGGCCGGCTTCTCGCTCGCCACCGACATCGCCGAGTGGCTGGTCAAGCAGGGTGTGCCGTTCCGTGTCGCGCACGAGGTGGCCGGCGAGTGCGTCAAGGTCGCCGAGGCCGACGGCAAGGAGCTCGACGGCCTCACCGACGAGCAGTTCGCGAAGATCTCCGCACATCTCACCCCCGAGGTGCGCTCCGTCCTCAACGTCCCCGGCGCGCTCGCCTCCCGCGACGGCCGCGGCGGCACGGCACCGAGCGCGGTCGCCGTCCAGCTCGCCGAGGTCAAGGCGGACGTGGCGACCCAGCACGCCTGGGCGACCGCGAAGGACAAGAAGTAGGGCGATCCCCGCACGGGTCCACGCGCGCGGCGCCTTCGGGGCACGCGCGCGTGGGGCTTTTCGCGCTCACGCGCGCGTGAAGCGAAGGCATCGCGGTTACGTTGGTCGGGAACTGTCAAGGAGCCGACCGAACGGAGCCCGGGATGCCCTTCGCCCGCCTCGCCTCAGCGACGACCCCCACCTGCCACCTCGGCCTGGGTCTCGCCGCCGTCGGCCGTCCCGGCTACATCAACCTCGGCCGGGACGAAGACCTCGGAGAGGACCGCGGCGTCGATACGCTGCGCGCCCGCACCCACGAACTCCTCGACGCCGCCTACGCGCAGGGCGTCCGCTACTTCGACGCGGCCCGCTCCTACGGCCGTTCCGAGGAGTTCCTCGCCGACTGGCTCAAGGCCAGGCCCGATGCCGACGACATCGTGGTGGGCAGCAAGTGGGGCTACACCTACACCGCCGACTGGACCACGGACGCGGAGCGGCACGAGGTCAAGGACCACGGCCTCGCGACCTACGAGCGTCAGCGCGCCGAGACGGCGGACCTGCTCGGCGACCGGCTCGACCTGTACCAGATCCACTCGGTGACCCCGGACAGCCCCGCCCTCACCGACAAGGAACTTCACGCGAAGCTGGCCGAGGCCGCGGCGCAGGGGCTCACCGTCGGTTTCTCCACCAGCGGCCCCGCCCAGGCCGACGCCGTCCGCGCCGCCCTCGCCGTGACGGTCGACGGCGAGCCCCTCTTCCGTACCGTCCAGTCGACGTACAACGCGCTGGAGACCTCGGCCGGCCCCGCCCTCGCGGAGGCCCATGACGCCGGGCTCACGGTGATCGTGAAGGAGGGCATGGCCAACGGACGCCTCGCGCCGGCTCACGCGCCGGACGTCCTGAAGGCGGTGGCGGCCGAGACGTCCCTCGGCTGTGACGCGGTCGCCCTCGCCCTGGTGCTGCGCCAACCCTGGGCGGGCGTCGTCCTCTCCGGCGCGGCGACCGCCACCCAGCTCGCCTCCAACCTGCACGCGGCGGTCGTGGACCTCGACGACGACCAGGTGCACCGGCTGGCCGCACTGGCCGAGGAGCCGCGGGCGTACTGGGAGCGGCGCGGCAGCCTGCCCTGGCACTGAGGTATCCGTCAGACCGGCAAGCATGAGTCAGACCTGCCCGGCGTGAGACACTTATGTCTCACATGGGTTATTCTTGTCTCATGGCTGTTGATCGTGATCACGTGCTGCGCAGTGCCGCGGCCCTGCTGACCCGCAGATCCACCGCGACGATGGACGAGGTCGCCAGGGCGGCCGGTATCAGCCGGGCCACCCTGCACCGTCACTTCGCCGGCCGCGACGTGCTCGTGCGCGCCCTGGAGACCCTCGGTATCGCGGAGTGCGAGGCGGCCCTGGACGCGGCGCGTCCGGACGAGGGGCCGGCGCGCGAAGCCGTACGCCGGCTCGTCGGGGAGTTCGAACCGGCCGCCGGCCTGCTGGCCTTCCTCTACACCGAGAACCAGCTGTTCGAGGGCGCGGAGCAGAACCAGGGCTGGACCCGGATCGACGAGCGGGTCTCCGGCCTGTTCCGGCGCGGACAGCTCGGCGGCGAGTTCCGCATCGACCTCACGCCCGCCTGGCTCACCGAGGCGCTGTTCGGCCTGCTGGCCTCCGGCGCCTGGATGGTGCAGAGCGGCAAGGGCGCCCCCAGGGACTTCCAGCACATGATCACCGAGCTGCTGCTCGGCGGCGCCCTACGGCAGCCGGTGCCGCGGAACCCTGCCCCGTAGCCCCGTAGCCCCGTAGCCCCGTAGCCCCGTAGCCCCGTAGCCCCGTAGCCCCGCAACATCCCGGGCCATAGAACCCCGGGCCACAGAACCCAGGGCCACAGAACCCCGGGCAGAATCCCGGGCCACAGAACCCAGGGCCACAGAATCCCGGGCCACAGAACCCCGCACCACGAAACCCCGCACCACAGAGAGAGGAATCATGACCAGCACCCTGCGGCCGGCGTCCACGACCGAGGCGGTGAAGCGTCCGGACCGTTGGCTCGCGCTCTCCGTCCTCGTGCTCGCCGTGCTGCTGGTGGCCGTCGACGCGACCGTCCTCGGTCTCGCGACCCCCTACATCAGCGAGGACCTCGAGCCCTCCGGTACCCAGCTCCTCTGGATCGGCGACGTCTACTCGTTCGTCATCGCCGGTCTGCTCGTCTCGATGGGCAGCCTCGGCGACCGCATCGGCCGCAAGCGGATCCTGCTCGTGGGCGCCACCGCGTTCGGGCTGATATCGATCCTCAACGCCTACGCGACGACCCCGGAGACGATGATCGCGGCCCGGGCCCTGCTCGGCGTCGCCGGCGCGACCCTGATGCCCGCCACGCTCGCCCTGATCCGCAACCTCTTCCTCGACCCGCGCGAGCGCAGCCTGGCGGTCGGCATCTGGGGCGCGACCGCCTCCGCGGGCACCGCGGTCGGACCCGTCGTGGGCGGTTTCCTCCTCGAACACTTCTGGTGGGGCTCGGTCTTCCTCATCAACCTGCCCGTGATGGTCGTCCTGGTCGTCGTCGGCATCAGGACACTCCCGGAGTCCCGCACCCCGAACCCCGGCCCGTGGGACCTGCCCAGTGTGCTGCTGTCCCTGGTCGGCGTGATCGGCATCGTCTACGCCGTCAAGGAGGCCGCCACACACGGCGTGACCTCGGTCTCGCTCGGCACGGGTCTGCTGGGCGCGGCCGCGCTGTACGGCTTCGTCCGCCGTCAGCTGACCCTCCCCGCGCCCCTGCTGGACATGCGGCTGTTCCGCCACCGCGGCTTCAGCGGCGCGGTCCTGGCCGACCTGCTGACCATCCTGGGCCTGTCCGGCCTGGTGTTCTTCCTCTCCCAGTACCTGCAACTCGTCCAGGGCAGGCGTCCGTTCGAGGCCGGACTGGCGGAGTTGCCCGCCGCCGTCGGCGCGGTGGTGGCCGGTCTGATCGCCGGCCGGGTGGCCCGCCGCTTCTCGGTACGGGCCGTGGTCTCGGGCGGCCTCGCGGCGATCGGCCTGGCGCTGGCCGCGCTGACGCTCATCGACCAGGACACCGGCTACCCGATGCTGGGCGCCGTCCTCCTGGTGGTCGGCGTGGGCGCCGGCTTCTCCTTCACGGTGACCTCGGACGTCATCCTCAGCTCCGTACCGAAGGACCAGGCGGGCGCCGCCTCCGCGGTCTCGGAGACGGCGTACGAACTGGGCGCGGCCCTGGGCATCGCCGTGCTCGGCTCGATCGTGACGGGCGTCTACAGGGGCTTCGCGGCCCCGGCGGGCACGCCGGAAGGGGCGCACGAGTCACTGGGCGGAGCGGTGGAGGCGGCGGGGCATCTGCCGACGTCCACGGCCGAGCAGATGCTGTCGTCGGCCCGGGAGGCCTTCGTGGACGGCCTGACCGTGGCGTCAGGAGTGGGCGCGGCAGTCCTGCTGGCTACGGCGGCGGCGGCATGGTTCATGCTGCGGAACGAGCGGCTGGACAGCCGACCCTGAGAGACGCGGGGGACAGGGCCTCCACCTCACCGGGTGAGGCCCGCGACCTCGGGGGCGCGGGGAACCGCGCGACGAGCCACAACGCACCCGCACCAGAACACGGCCCCCCCGCCGGAGGCGTTACGCGGCCTTCGCCTTGGTGGCGTACATGTCCACGTACTCCTGCCCCGACAGCCGCATGACCTCGGTCATCACGGAGTCCGTCACGGCCCGCAGCACATAGCGGTCCCGGTCCATCCCCTCGTACCGGGAGAACTCCATCGCCTCGCCGAACCGGACGGTGACCCGCCCCGGCCGGGGCATCCCCGCACCGCCCGGCTGCAGCTTGTCGGTGCCGATCATCGCGAACGGCACGACAGGCGCACCCGTCATCAGGGTCAGCCGGGCGATACCGGTCCGCCCCCGGTACAGCCGACCGTCGGGCGACCGGGTTCCCTCGGGGTAGATCCCGAAGACCTTCCCCTCCTCCAGCACCCGCCGTCCGGTCATCAGCGCCGCCACACCGCCGCGGCCGCCGTCGCGGTCGACCGGGATCATGCCGACTCCCGTGAAGAACCAGGCCATGAGCCGGCCCTTGAGGCTCTTGCCGGTGACGTACTCGTCCTTGCCGATGAAGAAGACCTGCCGGTCGCACACGAGCGGCAGGATCATCGAGTCGATGAACGTGAGGTGGTTGCCGGCCAGGATGACGGGGCCGTCGCCCGGGATGTGCTCCGCGCCCTCGACCCGAGGGCGGAACATCAAGCGCATGACCGGGCCGAGCACTGCCTTGATGAGCGCGAAGCGGGACAACGAGCCCTCCGATGTCAAGGGAAAACGGTATGAGTCTGTGCAGGTGAGGACGATACTCGCGGCCGAGGGGGTGACGCACATCGGGTCACCCAGGTCTTACGCACTGTTGACGTACGTTTACCTGTACGGCGGTATCGTCGCCTGCTTGTCATCTGCCCGGAACGAAGCGAACCACCGCGCGGAACCTGCCGGATGGCCGTACGGCACCTGCCATCCGCCGTCACCCGCGTGTTGGGGCCGAGGTCTCCCGACGGTCATGTCCACACCCCTACGATCGGCCCGCACGGACGAGCCGACGGCAGGAGACCCCTCATGGGAACGCAGGGCACGCAGGAGTCGAACCAGCAGGCGGGCGCGGGCGGAACCGGACGGCGGGCGCTCCTCGGCGCGGCCGTGCTCGGTGCCACCGGATCGGTCCTCGGTCTGTCGGGCCCGGCGAGAGCCGCCGAGCCGTCCCGCTCCGGCAAGGGGCTCGGGAGCCTGCCGGTGCCGACGATCATCGGTCACCGCGGCGCCAGCGGCTACCGGCCGGAGCACACCTTCGGCTCGTACCAGCTCGCCCTCGACCTGGGCGCCGACATCGTCGAGGCGGGGGACCTCGTCCCCACCAGGGACGGCCACCTGGTGTGCCGTCACGAGCCGGAGATCGGCGGCACGACGGACGTCGCCGACCGTCCGGAGTTCGCCGGCCGCAGGACGACGAAGATCCTCGACGGCGTCTCCACGACCGGTTGGTTCACCGAGGACTTCACGCTCGCCGAGCTGAAGACCCTGCGGGCTATCGAGCGCATCCCGGCCAACCGCCCGCACAACACGCTCTACGACGGCCGCTGGGAGATCCCCACCTTCGAGGAAGTCCTGAAATGGCAGGACGAGCAGACCCGCAAGCGCGGCAGGCAGGTCTGGATCTACCCCGAGACCAAGCACCCCACCTACTTCCGCAGGCTGGGCCTGGGGCTGGAGGAGCGGGTCGCCAAGCTGCTGCACAAGTACGGCAAGGACAGGAAGCACTCGCCGGTCATCGTGCAGTCCTTCGAGCCGAGCAGCATCCAGCGACTGAACAAGCTGGTCGACAACCCCCTCGTGGTGCTGCTGTCCGGCGCGACCTCGCGACCGTGGGACTTCGTCGAGGCGGGCGACCCGCGCACGGTCGCCGACCTGGTCACGCGGGCCGGCCTCAGGGAGATCGCGGGCTACGCCCAGGGCATCGGCCCGACCCTCGACCTGGTGATCCCCAAGGACGCCGCCGGCAACCTCACCACCCCGACCACCCTGGTGAAGGACGCCCACGCGGTCGGTCTGGTCCTGCATCCCTACACCATGCGCAACGAGAACCCCTTCCTGCCCACGAGCTTCCGCAAGGGCACGGACGCGGACGCCTACGGCGACTCGTTCGGCGCCTTCCGCACCTACTTCGCGACCGGCATCGACGGTGTCTTCACGGACAACCCGGACACCGGGCTGCTGGCCCGCGCGGACTTCGTCAACGGCTGAGTCCTCGTTGGAGTGACAGTCGGCCGCCCGGGCAACCAGCCACCCGGGCGGCCGCATCGTGTGGCACATGACGCACGATCTGCTCACCAGCCTGCGCCCGCTCCTCGCCGCGGAGGCCTCCGCCGAGGCCCACGCCGCCGGAACCGAACCCGGCGACCTCGAACAGGCGGTCTGGCTCCGTCTGCTGGAGCACCTCGCCGCCGACGGCCCGCCCCTCGACCCGCAGGGCTGGCTGCGCAGGGCCGTCCGCGCCGAGGTCCGCCGCGCCCGCCGTACGACCCGCCGGGAACAGCCCTACGAGAGCGACCCCGCCGACGACACCGACCGCGGACCCGAGCAGCTCGCCCTCACCGCCGCACGGCACCGCGCCCTGCGCGAGGCGGTGCACCGCCTGCCCGGCCGCTGCTCCCGTCTCCTCCAGGCACTCCTCTCGCCCCGGGACCTCACCTACCGCGAGATCGCGGGCGAGTTGGGTATCTCACAGGGCAGTCTCGGACCGGAACGTTCCCGATGTCTGGGATGTCTACGGCGTTTGCTGACGCCGGAGGTTGCGGCCCGCGAAGTGCGGGGATAGGAGTGAGGGACCACAGGCGATCAGGTGAGCGGGAGGCGTGCGCACATGGGCATGAGCGTGACCATCTCGGTGGCGACCGAGCAGGATGCCGAGCAGATCTTCAGATTGCAGTACCTGTGCTTCCAGAGTGAAGCCGCGCTGTACGCCAACTACCGCATCGCCCCGCTCGTCCAGAGCCTGGACTCGGTCCGGCAGGAACTCGCCGCCGACTGTGTCTTCGTGGCCCGTCTGGGCGAGGAGGTGGTCGGCTCGGTACGCGGGAGTCTCACCGAGGACGGCGCCGCCGCCATCGGCAAACTCTGCGTCCACCCGCGCCTCCAGGGCCACGGCATCGGAGCACGGCTGCTCCGCGCGGCCGAGGCGGCGCTGGCCGAGGAGCGCGGCGCCAAGAAGTTCCGCCTCTTCACCGGCCACCGCAGCGAGGGCAACCTCCGCCTCTACCGCCGGGTCGGCTACGAGACGGTCGGCACCTCCCAGGGCACGGACGGTGTGCCGATGATCGTCCTGGAGAAGCAGGCGGGGGAGTACGCGGCTACCGCGTAGCCGTACGGGACCTCCGCGGCACGCGCTACCGCGTAGCCGTACGGGACCTCCGCAGCCAGTACAGGGCCGACAGCGGCAGCAGCACCGGGATGAACACGTACCCCATCCCGTACTTCGACCACACGGTCGAGTCCGGGAAGGCGGACGGCTCGACCAGGGTCCAGGTGCCCACGATCAGCACCCCGGCAAGCTCGGCGGCGCAGCACACCTGCGCCGCCCTGCGGGCCGTCTCGCCGCCCCGCACCAGCGAGTACGTGATGAACCCGTACACCACGCCCGCCACCGCCGACAGCGCGTACGCCAACGGCGCCCGGTCGAAGCCGGTCGCGATCTCGTACGCCGACCGCGACACGGCCCCGACGACCATCACGCCGTAGAACCACACCAGCAGGATCCCGGGCCCGCTGATGAGCCGGTCCGGCTTGTCGTCCACCGACGTCATCTCAGCCTCCCCAGATGTCGTAGAGCCGCACTTCGAGCACGGCGAGCACCACTCCGCCCGCGGCGGCGGTCACCGAACCCCAGCGGGTGCGCTCGGACAGTGACATGAACCCCGCCGCCGGAACGCACGCGAACGCGCCCAGCAGATACGCCACGAAGATCGTCGTGCCCTGCTCCGGCTTCTCGCCCCGCGCCAGCTGCACGATCCCGACCACCAACTGGATGGCGGCCAGCAGGGAGACCACGGCCATCCCGATGAAGTGCCAGTCCTTGGTCGGCTGGTCGCGGTAGGCGGCCCAGCCGCACCAGGCGGCGAGCAGCAACGCGGCGACGCCGGTCGCCGACGTCAGGGCATCAAGCATGCAGTGACCCTATTACGGCGAGATCGGCGCCCTGCGATCGGCCCCGAGCCCCGGCGCGGGGTTCCCCGGCCGCGCGAGGCGCCGCACGGCACCCTGTCCGGCGGCCGTGGCGTTGGCCACAACCCACGGGGTGCGCGAACCCGACGCCTGCCTCGCGGCGAGGGCCCCGCCCGCCTTGCCGGCGCTGGTCACGGACGGGGAAGCGAAGATCTCCGGTCCGGGCCGGGGCAATCCCGAAGGCCGTCCACGGGTGTCCGGCATCCGGACAGCGGGGTCTTGGTCAGGACCGTACTTCTGCTTTACTGATGCTCATGACCACGACGAGCAGCCGCACCCTTGCGACCGAGGCGACCATGACGCCCGGTGCTCGTTGTATGTGTCGAATGTGCGCCTTCTAGAGGGCCCCCGCACCACCCCCGAGCTCGCGCCCCGAAGCGAGACGCCGTGGCAGGTCCGTACGCCGCATGCCCGCCGTACGTGACGCAAGCCGCGCCCCGCGCACATGTTTCTCCCCGGTTCCACGCCACAGCGAGAACCGTGTCGCGTCCTGACAGCCTGCACCCGTGCGCCCGGGCACACCCACGCCCGCGCACTCGACAGTGACGGAAACCCACGTGATCACCACCACGGGCCTCACCAAGGTCTACCGCTCGCGCGGCCGTGAGGTCACCGCCCTCGACGGCGTCGATCTACACGTCCGCGAAGGCGAGGTGTACGGCGTCATCGGCCAGTCCGGCGCCGGCAAGTCCTCGCTCATCCGCTGCATCAACCTCCTGGAGCGTCCCACCGCCGGCACGGTCACCGTCGCCGGACAGGACCTCACCGCGCTCGCCGGGCGCGGACCTCGCGCCGGCAAGGAGCTGCGGCAGGCACGCAGCCGGATCGGCATGGTCTTCCAGCACTTCAACCTCCTGTCCACCCGGACCGTGCGGGACAACGTCGAACTGCCCCTGGAGATCCTCGGCGTCTCGGGGCGGGAACGTTCCCGCAAGGCCCTGGAGCTGCTCGACCTGGTCGGACTCGCCGACAAGGCGAAGTCCTTCCCGGCCCAGCTCTCCGGCGGCCAGAAGCAGCGCGTCGGCATCGCCCGCGCACTCGCCGGCGACCCCAAGGTGCTGCTCTCCGACGAGGCCACCAGCGCACTCGACCCGGAGACCACCCGCTCCATCCTCCAGCTGCTGCGCGACCTGAACCGGCAGCTGGGCCTGACCGTCCTGCTCATCACCCACGAGATGGACGTGGTGAAGTCGATCTGCGACTCCGCCGCGCTGATGGAGAACGGCCGGGTCGTCGAGTCCGGCACGGTGAGCGAGCTGCTCGCGACCCCCGGCTCCGAACTGGCCGACGCGCTCTTCCCGGTCGGCGGCGAGGCCACCGGCGAGGACCGGACCGTCGTCGACGTCACCTTCCACGGCGAGGCCGCCACCCGCCCCGTCATCTCCCAGCTGTCGCGCACCTACAACATCGACATCTCGATCCTCGGCGCCGCCATCGACACCGTCGGCGGGCTCCAGGTGGGCCGCATGCGCATCGAACTGCCCGGCCGCTACGAGGACAACGTCGTGCCGATCGGCTTCCTGCGCGAACAGGGCCTGCAGATCGACGTCGTGGACAACGCGGCCCAGGAGCCCGTGCTGCTGAAGGAAGGTGCCAAGTGACCTGGTCCGAGATGCAGCCCCTGCTGTCCCAGGCATGTTGGGACACCCTCTACATGGTCGGCTGGTCCACGCTCATCGCCGTCGTCGGCGGCCTTCCGCTCGGCGTCCTGCTGGTCCTGACCGACCGGGGCGGCCTGCTGCAGAACCTCGTCGCCAACAAGGTGACCGGGCAGGTCGTGAACGTGGCCCGCTCGCTGCCGTTCATCATCCTGATGGTCGCGCTGATGGACTTCACCCGCACGATCACCGGGACGACCATCGGCCGCGAAGCCGCTATCGTGCCGCTCGCCATCGGAGCCATCCCGTTCTTCGCGCGCCTGGTCGAGACGGCCGTCCGCGAAGTGGACGGCGGACTCGTCGAGGCCGTGCAGGCGATGGGCGGCAACACCTGGACGATCGTGCGCAAGGTCCTGGTGCCGGAGTCCCTGCCCTCGCTCATCGCGAGCACCACGACCACGATCGTCGCCCTCATCGGCTACTCCGCCATGGCCGGCACGGTCGGCGCCGGCGGACTGGGCGACATCGCCATCCGCTACGGCTACCAGCGCTTCGAGACCGAGCTGATGTGGATCACCGTGGCGATCCTCGCCGTCGTCATCTCGCTCATCCAGTTCGCCGGCGACTACGCGGCCCGCTCCGTGCACCGCCGCGGCGGCCGCTCGGGCCCCGCGCCGAAGCTCCGCCTCCTGAAGGCCAAGGAGCCGGCGGCCGCGGACATCAGCAAGGTCGCCTGAGCCCACCCAGGGCCGCCCCCTTTGACTCCCCGCACACCCCACGCGGGGCCGCAACACCCTCAGGAAAGGCACTTTTCGTGCGTAACACCACCAAACTCACCGCCGCAGTCCTCGCCGTCGGCGCCCTCACCCTGGGGCTCACCGCCTGCGGCTCGGAGAAGGACTCCGGCTCCGCCTCCGACACCAGCGGTCCGCTGGTCGTCGCCGCGAGCCCGACCCCGCACGCCGAGATCCTGAACTTCGTCAAGGACAACCTGGCGAAGAAGGCGGGACTCGACCTGGAGGTCAAGGAGTTCACCGACTACGTCACGCCGAACACGGCGACGGAGGACGGCTCGGTCGACGCCAACTACTTCCAGAACCAGCCGTACCTCGACGACTTCAACAAGAAGAACGGCACCCACGTCGTGCCCGTCGTCACGGTCCACCTGGAGCCGCTCGGCCTCTACTCCCACAAGGTCAAGAGCGCCGACGCCCTGAAGAGCGGCGCCACCGTCGCCGTCCCGAACGACAGTGTCAACGAGGCCCGCGCCCTCAAGCTGCTCGCCGCGAACAAGCTCATCACGCTCAAGGACGGCGTGGGCAACGACGCGACCCCCTCGGACATCACCGAGAACCCGAAGAAGCTCAAGTTCAAGGAGCTGGAGGCGGCCCAGACCCCGCGCTCCCTGGACGACGTGGACGCCGCCGTCATCAACGGCAACTACGCCATCGAGGCCGACCTGAAGCCCGCGTCGGACGCCCTCGTACTGGAGTCCGCCACGGACAACCCGTACGGCAACTTCCTCGCCGTCAAGGACGGCGACGAGGACGACCCGCGGGTGAAGAAGCTGGCCGAGCTCCTCACCTCCGCCGAGGTCAAGAAGTTCATCGAGGACAAGTACGACGGCTCCGTCATCGCCTCCTTCTGAACACACCGGCCGACCGGGGAACCGACGGCCGCGCACGGGGTCCGCGCCTTCGTCCGGTGCGGACCCCGTGGTGTGGTTCCGGGTCACATGCTGCATGCTGGGCAGTTCAGCGGGCCCTGACGGACCGGCAGGTCACACCCCGAAGTTTCGAAGGTTACGGAGCGGCGCATGACGAGCACCTTCCCCACCATCTCCATCAGCACGGAGCGGTTGGTGCTGCGTCCCTTCGACGAGGACGACGTGCCCGCCCTGGCCGACATGATGAACGACGAGCAGGTCGCGGCCTGGACCGCCGCTCCCCAGCCCTACAGCGAGGCGGCCGCCCGCCGTTGGATCACCGACCACGCGCCCGCCGAACGCACCGCGGGCCGCGGCCTCGACCTCGCCGTCACCGAGTTCCTCACCCAGCGCCTGGTCGGCGTCATCCAACTCGCCAAGACCAACTGGCACGTGCGCTCCACCGAGCTGTCGTACATCATCGCGCCCTGGGCGCGCGGCGAGGGCTACGCCTCCGAGGCCGCGCTGGCCACCGCGCAATGGCTGTTCAACGACCAGAAGTTCGAGCGGATCGAGCTGCGCACGGCCGCCGACAACACCGCCTCCCAGCAGGTCGCCCAGAAGATCGGCTGTATCAGCGAGGGCGTGCTGCGGGGCGCCTGCATAGCGCGCGCCCGCACCGAGGACGGCACCTGGACCGACGTGCGCACCGACTACATCGTGTGGAGCCTCCTCCCGGAGGACCTGGACGGTGCCGGGGAGCACTTCGCGGAGAGCGGCGGTTTCACGTCGTACACCGACTGGAACTGACCCCCGGGCCGGTGCCACCACCGTTGCCGTGACCCGCCGAACAGGTACCCTCACGGAGCCCGCTGCCTGCGTGAACCCCGGGGGAGACTGACGACGATGGCCGACCGCGTCACGGTGATCGGCTGGGACGGTTCGCCGCTGACCGCAGCGGCCCGCTCGGCCCTGGGAGCCGCCACCCTGGTGGCCGGCGCCCCCCACCATCTGGCGCTGTCCGAGGTGCCGCCCGCGGCGGAACGCGTCCGGCTCGGCAGTGTCTCCCTCGCCGCCCGCCGCATCGCCGGCCACCGCGGCACCGCGGTCGTCCTGGCCGACGGCGACCCCGGCTTCTTCGGCGTCGTACGGACCCTGCGCGCACCCGAGTTCGGCCTGGAGGTCGAGGTCGTCCCGGCCGTCTCCGCCGTCGCCGCCGCCTTCGCCCGGGCCGGCATGCCCTGGGACGACGCCCACGTGGTCGTCGCACACCGGCGCACTCTGCGCCGTGCGGTGAACGTGTGCCGCGCCCACACCAAGGTCGCCGTTCTCACCTCCCCGGGCGCCGGCCCCGCCGAGCTCGGCCTGCTCATGGAGGGTGTGCACCGCACGTTCGTCGTCTGCGAGGAACTCGGCACCACCCGCGAACGGGTCAGCGTCCTCACCTCCGACAAGGCCGCCGACCACACCTGGCGCGACCCCAACGTCGTCATCGTCATCGGCGGCCCCACCGGGCCGGTCGTCTCCGGGGACAGCGGCTGGATCGCCGGCCGCGACCCGAGCGCCGGCCCGCGGGGCTGGGCCCTGCCCGCCGAGGCGTACGGCGGGGGACTCGGCGAGGGGGAGGCGGAGCTGCTCCGCGCCGCCCAACTCGCCCGGCTCGGCCCGCGCGTCGGCGACCTCGTCTGGGACATCGGCTGCGGCAGCGGCGCCTTCGCGACCGAGGCCGCGCGGGCGGGTGCCGCCGTCATCGCCGTCGACCGGGACATCGAGGCGTGTGCCCGTACCGACAGCTCCGCGCGCCGCTTCGGCGTCCAGCTCCAGATCGTCCACGGCACCGCCCCGCACGTCCTGGAGAACCTGCCCGAACCGGACGTCGTCCGGGTCGGCGGCGGGGGAGCGGCCGTGGTCTCCGCGGTCGCCGACCGCCGTCCGCAGCGCATCGTCACCCACGCCGGGACCCGCGACGCCGCCGAACTCGTGGGCCGTGACCTGTCCGAGCACGGCTACCGAGTCGAGTGCGCCCTCGTCCAGTCCGTCGAACTCGACACGCGGGCCTGGACGGAGCGGGAACGGAGTGTCGCGTTCCTCCTCACCGGAGAAATCGTGCGGAGCGCATCGCCTCGCTGAGGCCGCGGACGAGCGACGAACGCGAGACGGTCGGGCCGTGGTGGGGCCGTGGCCGGGGCCTTCACGACCGTCGATCGTGACCCCCCGCGCCCTCCCCGTGATCCTGTTGTCGTACCGCGCGCGGTAGGCTGGCCGATCGTCGTACTGCTTCCGTTCGCCCGGCACTTCGTCGGCCAATGTCCGGAAAACACATCCCTTTTGGGGTGGGTGTGGTACGGCAGAACCGGAGGGCGCGCAACGTGGCGCAGTCCACAGCGGGGCGTCGCGGATCAAGCTGTCGCGACGCGGCTACGACCGGGACAATGCCACTGAGTGGCTTTGTCGCTTTTTCGGGCGGGTCGTTCGTGCCGCTGGGCACGGACGCTCGTTCTTCACTGGGGGCGGTCGGTGCGCCGCTCCGGGTGAGCAGGTCGTAGAAGCACTAACCGATGGGCGAGGGGTACGCATGACCGACACCGGCCAGGTTCCGGGCGAGGGACTGCCGGAGAACGCAGGCATGGTGGAACAGCCGGGCGCCCCCGCGCACGGCGCGTACACCTACCTCTCCGAGACCACCGCCGAGGACGAAGACCTGTTGCTGCTGCCGGGTGCCCAGAGTGCGTGGGGCAACGAGGTGGCGCCGCCCGCCCCGGAGCCGGTGGTCGAGGCGGTGCACGAGCCGGGCCCGCACGAGACGGCCGGCCGCGACAGCGGTTCGGTGGACCTCAGCGCCGTCCGCCTCCCCGGCCCGTCGGCGCCCCAGGCGGCCCCGCGCCGCCCTCTGCACCTCGGCCCGCCGATCCCCGACACCTCCGCCAGCCCGGTCCGGTCCCTCGCCGACCGGGGTCCCGCCGGCGCGCCGGTACGACAGTCCGGTCCGCCCGCGTCCGGTCCCGAGTACCTCGACGTCCCGCACCTGCGCGAGATGCCCCCGCAGGGGGCGTCCCCCTGGGGCGCCGCGCAGGCCACGGCCCAGGTGACAGCCCAGGAGCCGGTCACGCACGGGGTGACGGCCGCGGAAACGGTTGTTCCGGCGCCCGTCGCGACGTCGCAGCAGTCCGAGCCGGCCGGCGCCGCCCAGGCCGTCGTGGCCCGGGTGGCGACCGAGGCGATCGCCGCGACCGCCCCACAGGAGTCCCAGGATGTCCAGGAGGCCGAGGCCGCGTACGCCGCGAGTCCTGGTGGTGGAATGCCCAGGCCCGGGCGGACTGCCTCGACCTATGGCGTGGTCGACCCCGGTGAGTTGCTCGGTGCCGCGATGATGGCGGAGGCGGAACAGCTTGCTCCCGCCGTCGCGGCCGGGGACTGGGGGCAGGACTCGGCCGCCGTTCCCTTCTCCGGCGACGACGCGGCCGTGAACGTCGGCGCGGTGCCGGCCGCCGGAGTGCCGGTCCAGGCGGCGCAGGCACCGGAAGTGACCCCGGACGTCGAGGCGGCGTACACGGAGCGGGCTGTCGTCCCCACCGATGGCGCCCAGCCGACCGAACCGATCACGACCGAGGTGGCAGAAACCACCGAAGTGGCAGAAGTGGCTGAGCCGGCAGAAGCGGCTGCGGTGGCAGAACCGGCTGAGCCGACAGAAGCCGTCGACGTGGCAACACCGGCTGAGGTGGCAGAAACCGCTGAGCCGGCAGAAGCCGTCGACGTGGCAGGGCCGGCCGGGACGGCGGTGCCGAGCCGGGCGGCCGAGGTGGCACAGGTGCCCGACTCTACGGAGATTCCTGAGGCGAACTCCGTGGAGGCAACTTCCGGTCAGGTGGTCGAGGTCGTTCCGTCGAGCCCGGCCGACGACCTTCGGCAACCGGAGCCCCAGACCCCCGAGGCAGCCCAGGAGCCCCACGTCGAGCTCGGCGGCACGCCGGCCGAAGCCCACGAGGCACCTGCCGCGGAGGGCGTCCCGAGCGCGGAGGGCGTCCCGAGCGCGGAGGGCGTCCCGAGCGCGGAGGGCGTCCCGAGCGCGGAGGGCGTCCCGAGCGCGGAGGGCGTCCCGAGCGCCGAGGTCGTTCCCGCATCCGAGCCGGTCGAGGCCCTTGAGTCCACCCCCGAGTCCGGATTCGCTCAGGCTTCCGAGCCCGCGGCGACGGTGACCCCCGACGAGGCCGAACCGGTGGCACCCGCTCAGGAAGCGGCCGTCCCCGCGCCCGAGGCCGGCACCGCGAGCACGTCCGTCGAACCGGAGGCCCCCGCTCCGGCGCCTGTCGACGTCGCCGAAGCCGTGCATCCGGTCGACACGTCCGTGGCGCCCGCCGAGGGCGCCCGCGTCGACTCGGCCGCGCAGCAGGCGGAGCCCGAGTCGGCCCCGCCGGTGGAGCCTGCTGCGGACCAGCCCGTCCAGCCGGTCCCGGACGCTCAGTCGGTGCCGCAGCCCGACCCGGAGCCGCAGCCGGTGGTGGAGCCGCAGTCCCAGGCAGCGGATGCCTCGGACGAGACCCCCGCCCCCTCCGTCCACATTGCGGCCCCCGTATCTCACGTTCCGGAAGTCGCGCCCTCGGAGACGGCCCCGCACCCCGCACCCGAATCCGCAGCCCTCACCGAAGAGCCGGAGCCCGTCCCCGCGGCAACCCTTGCGGAGCCGGAGCCGGAGCCGCAGCCGCAGCCGCAGTTGGAGCCGCAGCCGCAGCCGCAGCCGCAGTCGGAGCCGGTGACAGGTGAGTCGCCCGTCGGGGCACCCCCCGTGGAAGCCTCCCCCGAGCCCACGGCGGTCCCCTCGGACACCGTGGACGCCTCCGTCACCCCGCAGCACGCGCCCGCGCACCCGCAGCCGGTCCAGGCTCCGGTGACCGCTCCCGCGCCGCTCGCGGACGCACCCGGCGCGGAACTCCCCTCCGTCGCCTCCTCCTTGACGCAGCCGGACCGGACAGACCAGCTGGGCCGGACGGACCGCCCGGAGCCGTCGGACCAGCCGGAGCAGCCGGAGGAGCCCGTCGCGGACCAGTCCCAGGGCCGGTTCACGCCGGTCGAGGGCACGGTGCCCACCGCCCCGCACCTCGCTCCGACCCCGCCGCACCCGCTCGCGCTTCCCACGGACGAGCCGGTCCCCGACACGGTGGCGGAACAGCCGCGGGCCGCCGACGCGGGCGAAGCGGGACCCGCGCCGGCCGACGCCACGGTTCCCGCTCCGCGCGCCGCCGACCCCGCTCCCGCCCCGGCGATCCCGGACGCGGAGCACGAGACCCACATCGACCCCGATGTCGCACAGAGCCCGGAGGACCTGCGAACCAGGGCCGCCGACCAGGAAGAGAGCCCGGCCGCAGTGGAAGAAGTGCACGAGTCCACCGGCCCCGCCGCGCCTGCGTACGACGACGCCGAGCGCGAGGCGGTCCTGAAGGTCATGCGCGAGCGCCGGGACATCCGCAACGGTTTCCGCTCCGACCCGATCCCGCACGAGGTCCTGCTGCGCGTCCTGGAGGCCGCCCACACCGCGCCCTCCGTCGGCCACTCGCAGCCCTGGGACTTCGTCGTCATCCGCTCCGCCGACACCCGGCGCGCGATGCACGAACTGGCGGTCCGCCAGCGTGACGCGTACGCGAAGTCCCTGCCCAAGGGCCGGGCGAAGCAGTTCAAGGAACTGAAGATCGAGGCCATCCTCGACACCCCGGTGAACATCGTCGTCACCGCCGATCCGACCCGGGGCGGCCGGCACACCCTCGGCCGGCACACCCAGCCGCAGATGGCGCCCTACTCCTCCGCGCTCGCGGTCGAGAACCTCTGGCTCGCCGCCCGCGCCGAAGGACTCGGCGTCGGCTGGGTCAGCTTCTTCGACGAGCGCGAGATGGTCCGCGCGCTGGGCCTGCCCGAGCACCTCGAAGTGGTCGCCTACCTCTGCGTCGGTTACGTCGACGAGTTCCCGGACGAGCCCGAACTGATGCAGGCCGGGTGGGCCAAGCGCCGTCCGCTGTCATGGGTCGTCCACGAGGAGACGTACGGCCGTCGCGCGCTGCCCGGCGAGGACCCGCACGACCTGCTCGCCGAGACCGTCGCCAGCGTCCGCCCGCTCGACGCCAAGGCGCTCGGCGAGGCCTGGGAGCGGCAGAAGCGCATGACGAAGCCGGCCGGGGCGCTCGGCATGCTGGAGATCATCTCCGCGCAGCTGTCCGGCCTGTCCCGGCAGTGCCCGCCGCCGATCCCGGAGCCCGCGGCCGTCGCGATCTTCGCCGGTGACCACGGTGTGCACGCGCAGGGGGTCACCCCGTGGCCGCAGGAGGTGACGGCCCAGATGGTCGCAAACTTCCTCGGCGGGGGAGCGGTCTGCAACGCCTTCGCCACCCAGGTGGGCGCCGAGGTCTGCGTGGTGGACGTGGGCGTCGCCGCCGACCTCCCCGCGACCCCCGGTCTCCTGCCGCGCAAGATCCGCGCGGGCACGTCGGACATGACCACCGGCCCCGCGATGACCCGCGAGGAGGCCAAGCAGGCCATCGAGGTCGGCATCGAGACCGCCCGCGACCTGGTCGCGGCCGGCAACAAGGCGCTGCTCACGGGCGAGATGGGCATCGCGAACACCACGGCGTCCGCGGCCCTCATCTCGGTCTTCACGGGCGCCGACCCGGCCGAGGTCACCGGCCGCGGCACCGGTATCAACGACGAGACCCTCGCCCGCAAGACCGAGGTCGTGCGCCGCGCCCTGGATCTCCACCAGCCGGACCCGGCCGACCCCATCGGCGTCCTGGCCGCGATCGGCGGCTTCGAACACGCGGCGATGGTCGGCCTCCTCCTCGGCGGCGCCTCGCTCCGTACGCCCGTGATCCTGGACGGCGTCAGCGCCGGCGCCGCCGCCCTGGTCGCCCGTGCCATCGCCCCCGAGGTCCTCGCGGCCTGCATCGCGGGCCACCGCAGCGCCGAACCCGGTCACGTGGCCGCCCTGAACAAGCTGGGCCTGCGTCCCCTGGTCGATCTCGACCTCCGCCTCGGCGAGGGAACGGGCGCCCTGCTCGCCCTGCCGCTGGTGCAGAGCACGGCCCGCGCGATGCACGAGGTGGCGACGTTCGATTCGGCGGGTGTGACCGAGAAGTAGGGCCCGCCACGGGGCCGACGGGCATGCGCTTGTGCTGCCCCCGGCCCCGCCGCATGCTGAAGCCACCTCTAAAATGCGCACGTCAGGGCCGCTCCAGAGCCGCAGCGCCCACCCTCTGCTCTCTGCCCCTACGAGGAGCCGCACCCCTCATGGCCGAACACCCCGCCTACCCCGTAGGTCTCCGCCTCGCCGGCCGCAGGGTCGTCGTCCTCGGCGGCGGCCAGGTCGCCCAGCGCCGTCTCCCCGCGCTGATCGCGGCAGGCGCCGACGTCCACCTCGTGTCCCCCGGGGCGACCCCCTCGGTGGAGGCGATGGCGGACGCGGGCGAGATCACCTGGTCGAAGCGCCCGTACGCCGACGGCGACCTCGCCGAAGCCTGGTACGCGCTCATCGCCACGAGCGACGTCGAGGCGAACGGCCGGGCCTCCGCCGAAGCGGAGGCGCACCGCGTCTGGTGCGTCCGCTCCGACGACGCCGACCAGGCCACCGCCTGGACCCCGGCGACCGGCCACAGCGAGGGGGTCACGGTCGCCGTGCTCACCACCGACGCCCGCGGCCGAGACCCGCGCCACACCGCGGCCATCCGCGACGCGGTCGTCGAGGGTCTGCGCGACGGCACCCTCGTCGCCCCCCACCACCGCACCCGGACCCCCGGAGTGGCGCTGGTCGGCGGCGGTCCGGGCGACCCGGACCTGATCACCGTCCGCGGCCGGCGCCTCCTCGCCGAGGCGGACGTCGTCATCGCCGACCGGCTCGGCCCGCGCGACCTCCTCGCCGAACTCCCGCCGCATGTCGAGGTGATCGACGCGGCGAAGATCCCCTACGGCCGGTACATGGCCCAGGAGGCGATCAACAACGCGCTGATCGAGCACGCCAAGCAGGGCAAGTCCGTCGTCCGCCTCAAGGGCGGCGACCCGTACGTCTTCGGCCGTGGCATGGAGGAGCTCCAGGCCCTCGCCGAGGCCGGTATCGCCTGCACGGTCGTGCCGGGCATCTCCAGCTCGATCTCGGTGCCGGGCGCGGCCGGCATCCCGGTCACCCACCGGGGCGTCGCCCATGAGTTCACGGTGGTCAGCGGGCATGTCGCCCCCGACGACGAGCGTTCCCTGGTCGACTGGCCCTCCCTCGCGAAGCTCACCGGCACGCTGGTGATCCTCATGGGGGTCGACAAGATCGGGAGGATCGCCGAGACGCTCGTCGCGCACGGGAAGTCACCCGACACCCCGGTCGCCCTCGTCCAGGAGGGCACCACGGCCGCCCAGCGCCGCGTCGACGCGACCCTCGCCACGGTCGCCGAGACGGTCCGCACGCAGGAGGTCAGGCCCCCGGCGGTGATCGTCGTCGGCCCCGTCGTCGCCGTCGGCTCGCGGACCTCCGAGTAACCGCGGGTAACACAACCGTTCCGAGCCGTTGGCACCGCACCCAGGACAAGGCAGTATCACCCCTGTGGCCGATCTCATCACCGTTGAGGACCCCGACGACCCGCGCCTGCGCGACTACACCGGCCTGACCGACGTCGAGCTGCGCCGCAAGCGCGAGCCCGCCGAGGGCCTGTTCATCGCCGAGGGCGAGAAGGTCATCCGCCGGGCCAAGGACGCCGGGTACGAGATGCGCTCGATGCTGCTCTCCGCCAAGTGGGTCGACGTCATGCGCGACGTCATCGACGAGCTCCCGGCACCGGTCTACGCCGTCAGCCCGGAGCTCGCCGAACGGGTCACCGGCTACCACGTCCACCGAGGTGCGCTGGCCTCGATGCAGCGCAAGCCGCTGCCGGACACCGCCGGACTCCTCGTGACCGCCCGCCGGGGTGTCGTCCGCGGGGATCGGCAGGACGGCGCGGGCGAGCGTGTCGCGATCTTCGAGGGATTCGTCGATCACGCGAATCTCGGGGCCGCCTTCCGGAGCGCCGCGGCGCTCGGCATCAAGGCGATCCTGCTGTCACCGGACTGCGCGGACCCCCTCTACCGGCGCGCGATCAAGGTGTCGATGGGCGCCGTCTTCTCCGTCCCGTACGCCCGTTTCGACGCGTGGCCGGCGGGCCTCGACGTCGTGCGCGACGCCGGGTACGACATCCTCGCGATGACGCCGGACGAGAAGGCGACCCCTCTCGACAAGCTGGATCCGGAACGCTTCGACAGGTGCGCCATCATGCTCGGTTCGGAGGGACACGGACTGTCCACCTACGCCCTGCGGGCGGCGGACGAGTGGGTGCGTATCCCCATGTCCGCCGGGATCGACTCCCTCAACGTGGCCGCCGCCTCCGCCGTCGCGTTCTACGCGACCCGGCCCAGGCCCGTCTGAGCGACGTGCCGGACGGCGCCGACGTGAGGGCCGGACAGAGGCGACGCCGGCCCTCGTCCGCGAGCATCCGCGGTCAGCGCTGGTGGCACTCCCCGTGTCCCTTGACCCACTGGTGCTCCCGGTGGCCGGGAACACAGGCCCGTGTGGCCGACGGCGACCCAGATGCCTTCACCCACGCCATCGGCGCGCCCGGTGGGACGGGAACCGTCGAACCGGCCGGCGGCTCGCCACAGCCCATCACCCGGCCCCTCGGCATCGTCCCCGTCACCGCCTGACGCGGCACCGAGGGGGGAGCGCCGGGTCAGTCCCCGAGCGGGTCGCCCTCATGCGGCCGCAGATGCTGCTGCTCGTGCCGTACGACGCCGTCGTTGCCGCCGAGCCCGCGCGCCGGACCCTCGCAGCCCTGGACGACGGCGATGCCGAGCGCGACCAGCAGCGTCACCACGACGAACACGAACAGCCGCTGGCGCAGCAGACGCGGGTTGGCGGGCCGCCGCCCGCTCCCCGTGGTTCTCGGCCCCGGGCGCCCGGCCCCACCGCGGGACGCCGGCCGACTGCCGCCTCCGGGACGGGTGCTGCGCGAGGGAGCCGGCCGGGCCGCGGACCGCGACGACGGAGCACCGCCACTGCGTGCGGCACCGCTCCCGCGAGCCGGCGCTCCGCCCCGCGAAGGAACCGGACCGCGCGCGGACGGCGCCCCGCTGCGGGGCGGCGTGGCACCGGGACCGGACTGGTGGCGCAGCGTGCGCTCCGGGTGACCGGTCTCGGAGAGCCGCCCCGTGGGACGGTCCGCCTCGGCCGCCCGGGGCGCCGGAGGACGTGCGTCCGCCAGACCCTGGGCCTCCCGGGTCGCGATCTCCTTCAGGCGCAGGGAGAGATCGAGGGTGCTGGGCCGCTCCTCGGGGTCCTTCGCCAGACAGGCCCGCACCAGCGGGGCCAGCGCGTCCGGTACGCCGTGCAGCTGCGGCTCCTCGTGCACCACGCGGTACAGCATCACCTCGGAACTGCCGTGCCCGAAGGGCGAGTCGGCCGTCGAGGCGTAGGCGAGCGTGGCGCCGAGCGAGAACACGTCCGTGGCGGGGGTGACCAGCGCCCCGCGCACCTGCTCCGGCGCGAGGAACCCGGGAGAGCCGACCGCCGTACCGACGTGCGTCAGCGTGGAGGCGCCCGTCGCCCAGGCGATGCCGAAGTCGATGATCCGCGGGCCCTTGGGGGAGAGCAGGATGTTCGAGGGCTTCAGGTCTCGGTGCACGACGCCGGCCTCGTGGACGGCGACGAGCCCCTCCGACAGCGCGGCCCCGATCGAGGCCAGCTCGGCGGCACCGAGCGGCCCCTCGTCGTTGACCTTGTCATGGAGGGAGGGCCCGGGCACGTACTGCGTGGCGAACCACGGCCGGTCGGCGTCCAGATCCGCCGCGACCAGCCGCGCCGTGCATCCGCCGCGGATCCGCCGGGCGGCCGACACCTCGCGCGCGAACCGCGACCGGAACTCCTGGTCCTCCGCCAGATCGGGCCGGATCACCTTCAGCGCGACCCGCTGGCCCTTCTTGTCGGAGCCCAGATAGACGACGCCCATCCCGCCCGCGCCGAGCCGTCTGTGAAGCCTGAACGAGCCGACGACGCGCGGGTCCTCGCGCCTCAGGCGCATCATCGCCATGTTCATCCCCGCTGCCCGGTCCGTGTGACGTGGCACAGCTTACGTTTCCGCGGCCGTTCGCGCGCAGAGGCCGCGCCCTCTCGTACCGATCGATTGTCAGGGTCCGCCGGGAGACTTGAAGGGTGGTCAGCAGGCCTGCGAGCAGGCAGGTTTTGGCGGACCGACGACCTCAACCACCGCTCACGGAGGGCGGGTTGTCCCTGGGGAGGGTGACCCCGCCGGGAGCGGTGCCGACGCCGGCGACACGACGCGCACCCCGGGGGCGGCGGCCGGCCGGGCGGGCGGCCGAGCGGATACGGGGGTGCGTCGCAGGGTGCTGGAAGTGAGTGAAGTCACGCCGGGGCCCCGTCCCACCCGTGAAGCGATGCGGGAAAACCGGACCGGACCGGACAGCCCCTCCGGGAAGACCCCGAGACCCAGGACCATGTCTCCACCCAGGGGAGTACTCCGCAGGTCATGGCTCATCCTCCGGGAGGCCCGGCAATCGGTACGAGGGCATGACGCCCGGCGGCGGCCACCCGCCTAGATTTGAGGTCAAGCGGCGGGTGCAGCACTCGTCCCCCGAGGTCAGACACCCGCCGCTGCCAACGACAACTGATCAGGTCAGGAGAGGGACCATGGCCCTTACGGCACCGCGGACGATGATCCGCACACAGGGACGCGGCACGCGTCCCCGTCGCACGGGCCGCCGCCACCCCCTGGTGGCGACGCTGATGGCCCTTCCCCTGGCGGTCCTGCTCCTCGTCGTCTTCGACGGCTGGGAGACAGTGGCCACACAGGCGTCGTCCGTGGGAGTGATGCTGGGGCGCTGAGCGGCGACCCCAGGCCCGGAAGAGCGGTCCGGGCGGGGACATCCACCCATGAAACCCCGTGGGGACGGGGGTGCGGCGGACGGCAAATGATGCAGGCGCAGCTGGGGAGCTGCGCCTGCATTGCTTTTCCCCCGCCCGCGACCTCGGTGAGCTCGGCTGCGTACCCTCGCGGGCAGACCCGACCGCCGCCGCCCAGGGAGCCCCGTGACCAGCCCCGTGACCGCGCATCCCCTGCTCGCCGAGCTCACCCTCCGAGCCGGGGCCCGGGCCCACGAGGGCACGTCGGCCTGTCCCTGCGGCGGGGCCACCCTCGCCGACCGCCCCGACGCCACCGTCGTCCGGCATGCCGCCACCGTCGCGAAGGCGCACGCCCCCGACACCGACCCGGCCGGCCTCGCCCCGCGCCTCGCCCTGGCCGCCGGCCTCCCCGGCATCCTCCTGCCGCCGCTCACGCCGGCCGCGACCCCGCTGCACGGCCGTCTCGTCACGTTCTGGCCGTACGGCACGCCGGTGGACCCGGACGACCCCGACGCGGCTCCCTGGGAGGCCGCGGGCATCCTGCTCGCCCGTCTGCACCGCACGCCCGCCCCGGCCGCTCTGCCCGCGATGCGCGGCCCCGCCAAGGCGGCCCACGCCGTGGCGCGTCTCCGCGCGGCCGGGCCGCACGCCGCCGTCGCCCCGGTCCTGAGCGCCTGGCGCGCGCTCCCCGCCTGGGCCCGCGCCGAAGCCCCCATGCCCGACACCACCACCCTCTGTCACGGCGACCTCCACCTCGGCCAGCTCGTCCGCCACCCGGCTCCGGACGGCCCCTGGCGCCTGATCGACGTCGACGATCTCGGCGTCGGCGTCCCGGCCTGGGATCTCGCCCGCCCCGCCGCCTGGTACGCCTGCGGTCTGCTCCCGCCCGAGGAGTGGAGCCGTTTCCTGGCCGCCTACCGGGCCGAGGGCGGCCCCGCCGTCCCCGAGGAGGGCGACCCCTGGCCCGCCCTCGACGTACCGGCGCGCGCACTCACCGTGCAGGGTGCGGCACGGACCGTCACGAAGGCGGTGGTGCAGGGCCGGGCGCTGGACGAGGTCGAGCAGTGCCTCGTCGACGCCTGTGCCCGAATGGGTTTCGTCCCCCCGCGGTTGGCGGCGGATTCCGCGAAGTAGGGTGCAACCGACCGCAGCCGGACAGTGTCTGTCCTGGCGGTACGCGAAACAGCACCGACCGGCGAGGAGTTGAGCCGAACCATGCAGTGCCCGAAGTGTCACGCTCAGATGCACACGTACAACCGCAACGGCGTCCAGATCGAACAGTGCAGCAACTGTCGTGGGATCTTCCTCGACTACGGCGAGCTGGAGGCGCTGACCCGAGTCGAGTCCCAGTGGTCCCAGCCGGCTCCGCCGCCCCCGGGCGCCCCGCAGGCGTACCCCGCCGCCCCGGCCGCTCCCGCCTGGGGCGCCCCGCACGGCGGCGGTCACGGGGGTCACTACGGCGGCCACCACCGCCAGAAGAGCTTCGGCCACATGCTGTTCTCCAGCTGAACCGGCATCGACAAGAAGCCCCCGACCGCGAAGGCGGCCGGGGGCTCTCGGTGTGTGGACGATACTGGGATTGAACCAGTGACCTCTTCCGTGTCAGGGAAGCGCTCTCCCGCTGAGCTAATCGTCCGCGGGATCACGACGCGAAGGCCGTGTGCACTGCGTGCGCGATACTGGGATTGAACCAGTGACCTCTTCCGTGTCAGGGAAGCGCTCTCCCGCTGAGCTAATCGCGCGGGTACGGATCTTGAACAGATCCAGTGGACGATACTGGGATTGAACCAGTGACCTCTTCCGTGTCAGGGAAGCGCTCTCCCGCTGAGCTAATCGTCCTTGGAGGTGGAGACGGGATTTGAACCCGTGTAGACGGCTTTGCAGGCCGTTGCCTCGCCTCTCGGCCACTCCACCAGGAGTGTAGGGGACCGGGAGGACCCCTTGTTCCTTCGAGCGGACGACGAGGCTCGAACTCGCGACCTCAACCTTGGCAAGGTTGCGCTCTACCAACTGAGCTACGTCCGCCTGTCGGTTCGGTCGGCTCTCGCGTCCCGGCGACGTGTTGAACTCTAGCGGATTCCCGGGCCAGTACAAAAACGCGTTTGTGCAGCGTGCTGCGCTGTGTCTACGCGCGGACCTGGTCAGGGCCCCCGGCCGGGACATGCGGGACAGGCCCGAACCGCGTCCCGGGAGCGCCGCCATACACTCGACCACGTGCCCGACCTCCCTCCCTTCGCCCGTTTCGGCACCCGTGTCGCCACCGGCCTCCTCGACGTGACCAGCGATCCCGCGGCCCTCGACACCGCCGGATTCTGGGCCGTCTGTGCCGACTTCGAGGGCCGTCCGGTCTGCGCGCGCTTCGCCGACGTACGCGAGGAGGCCGTCCCCGCTCCCGTGCCCGGGGCGTGGCGAGGACCCTCGGCCGGTGACTGGACGTCCTCTCTCGACCACGCCGCGTACACGGCCGGTGTGCGCCGCGTCCGCGAGCACATCGCGGCCGGCCAGGTGTACCAGGCCAACCTCTGCCGCGTCCTGACCGCGCCGGTGACGACCGACGCCGACGTGGACGCGCTGGCCGCCCTGCTCGCCCGGGGAAACCCGGCGCCCTATGCAGGAACGATTCGCCTACCGGCTCACGGCATCGAGACCGCCACCGCGTCGCCCGAACTGTTCCTGCGCCGCGACGGCCGGGTCGTCGAGTCCGGGCCCATCAAGGGCACCGGACGCACCGAGGCGGACCTCCTCGAGAAGGACTACGCCGAGAACGTGATGATCGTGGACCTCGTCCGCAACGATCTGGGGCAGGTCTGCGCCACCGGCAGCGTGACCGTCCCCGACCTGTGCGCCGTCGAGAAGCACCCGGGCCTCGTCCACCTCGTGTCCACGGTCCGCGGCGAGCTCCGCGACGGCGTCGGCTGGCCGGAACTGCTCGGCGCCGCGTTCCCGCCCGGCTCGGTCACCGGCGCCCCCAAGTCCAGCGCCCTGCGGATCATCGACGCGCTGGAGACGGCGCCCCGCGGCCCGTACTGCGGCGGCATCGGCTGGGTCGACGCCGACCGGGGGACGGGCGAGCTGGCCGTCGGCATCCGCACCTTCTGGATCGACCGGGCGCCCGAGGGCTCGGCGGTGCTGCGCTTCGGCACCGGCGCGGGCATCACCTGGGGTTCGGACCCCGAGGCCGAGTGGGCGGAGACCGAGCTGAAAGCCTCCCGGCTGCTCGCGATAGCGTCGGGGGCGTACGAGGCCACGGGAGCGTACGAGGCCGAGGGAGAGGGACTGACGTGAAGATCTGGCTCGACGGCGGGCTGCAGGACAGCGAGGCCGCCCGCGTCTCCGTCTTCGACCACGGACTGACCGTGGGCGACGGCATCTTCGAAACGGTGAAGACGGTGGACGGCGTGAGCTTCGCGCTGACCCGCCATCTCGACCGGCTGACCCGGTCCGCGCGCGGTCTCGGCCTGCCGGACCCCGATCACGACGAGGTCCGCCGCGCCTGCGCGGCCGTCGTCGAGGCCAACCCGATGCCGCTCGGCCGGCTGCGCATCACCTACACCGGCGGATACGGCCCCCTCGGCTCGGACCGCGGCGAACAGGGTCCCACGCTCGTCGTCGCCCTCGGCGGGACCACCCGGCGCGCCGACTCCACAGCCGTCATCACGGTCCCCTGGACCCGCAACGAACGCGGCGCGCTCACCGGCCTGAAGACGACTTCGTACGCGGAGAACGTCGTCGCCCTGGCCCGCGCCCATCAACACGACGCCACCGAGGCGCTGTTCGCCAACACCGTCGGACAGCTCTGCGAGGGCACCGGGTCCAATGTGTTCGTCGTCCTGGACGGTGAGATCCACACCCCGCCGCTCTCCTCCGGCTGCCTCGCGGGCATCACGCGCGAGCTGACCGTCGAGTGGACGGGCGCCAAGGAGACCGACCTGCCGCTGGACGTGCTGGAGCGGGCCGAGGAGGTCTTCCTCACCTCCACCCTGCGCGACGTCCAGGCCGTCCACCGCGTCGACGGCCGCGAACTGCCGGGCGCACCCGGGCCGGTGACGGCCAAGGCGATGCGGATCTTCACCGAGCGGGCCGGCGACGACCTCGACCCGTGAGCACGTGAACTCGTGGGTCCGGGACCGCAAGGGCCCGGGAAAACAGGCTGACGTCGCCCGCCGTGGCGGGTAGAAAGCCCTTGATGACCACGACCCTGCGGCCGACCGAGCCGCTTCAGCGCACCTCCGACGGGGCGCTGTCGCGCCACTACCAGGTCTGCGTGAACAGCCGTCCCGTCGGAACGGTCCGCGTCTCGACGTCCCCGAGCTTCGGGCCCGGGGCCGCCCGGATCACCGACCTGCGCATCGAAGAACCGGACCGCGGGCGCGGCCGGGGCACGGTGGCCGCGCTGGCCGCCGAAGAAGTGGCCCGGGGCTGGGGCTGCGGGCGGATCGAAGTCAGGGTGCCCGCCGACGCGCACACCGGGCTCAGGCTGGCGACGGCGCTCGGCTACGTCCACCGCAACCGCGGCATGGAGAAGCCGCTCGCCGCCACCGCTCCCCGGCTGCCCGAAGGCAGCCGGGGCAGGCCCATGACGGAGACCGAGTTCCTGCCCTGGCTGGAGCACGGCGTCGCGGTCTACGCCCAGGACTGGGCGGACCGCGGGGTGCCCGAGGACGAGGCGTGGGCCAAGTCCCGACGGGACCACGAACTGCTGCTGCCGCAGGGCCGGGCGACGGAGAACATGCTGTTCAGCGTCCTGGAACAGGAGGGCACCCCGGTCGGCGCCCTCTGGCTGGCCTTCGCCGACGACAAGGCGTTCGTGTACGACGTCGAGGCCGACGAGGCCTTCCGCGGCCGGGGCCACGGCCGCTCCCTGATGCTGCTGGCCGAGGCGCAGGCGATCACGGCGGGCAAACGCGTTCTCGGCCTCAACGTCTTCGCCGGCAACACCCCGGCCGAGCGGCTCTACGAATCGCTCGGATATCTGCCCGTGCACTACTCGATGTACAAGAACCTGCTCTGAGCCGGCCCGCGCGGAGCCCGCCTCACGCCTGCTCGGCCAGCAGCCGGTCGGCGATCTCCTCGACGCGCTCGCGCAGCCCCTCCTGGCTCTTGCCGCCGTCGAGACGCTCACCGCCGATGACGTACGTCGGGGTGCCGGTGACGCCGATCGCCTTGCCCTCGGCCTGGTCGGCGTCCACGATCAGGATGTGCCGTCCGTCGATCAGGGCGGTGTCGAACTCCTCGGCGTCCAGACCGAGTTCACCGGCGACCTCGATCAGGAAGGGTTCTCCCCCACGGTCCAGCTCCTCGACCCGGCCCAGCACCGCCTCGACGTAGGGCCACCCCTGTCCCTGTTCCAGGGCCTCCTCGGCAGCCTGCGCGGCGGCGAAGGCGTGCTTGTGCTTGTCCAGCGGGAAGTGCCGCAGCCGCAGCTCCAGCCGGTCGCCGTAGCGTTCGCGCAGGGCGCGCAGGTCGTCGAGAGCGCCGCGGCAGTCCGGGCACTGGAGCTCGCACCAGATGTCGAGGACGGCGGCGGGACGGGCGGCCGCGGTGCCGGGCGCGGGGACGGATGCCTGGGCCGGGGCGGAGGAGGAGGTCGGGGACGAGTCGCTCATGACGCCAGTCTCCCAGTCCGTGTCCCGCCGCCCCAATCCGGACCGCCGGCCGCCCGGACAGGGCGCTGCGTCCGGCGCGGAGGCCACGGGTACGTGCGGCACGGTCCGTGCGGCACCTGCGGAGGAGTCGACCCGGAGATGTCCCTGATGTCCGGCCGGGGCATGGCCCGTGAGCGGTGCGCAGGTGCAGGATGGAAGGGAAGAAGCACGGGCCCCGTCGGCCGTGGTGCCTGGTCGACGTGACCTCTGCCCGAGTGAGCCAACGCCTGGAGGACCGGATGATTGCCGAGACCGTCTGTTCCGCCGTCGCCGCGGCCGGCCTCGGCATCGCGGTCGTCACGGCCTACCGCAAGCGCTTCCTGGCGGCCGCCCGTATCGCCGCCTATGCCCTGGTGCCGCTGGGCCTCGTGATGACCGGCGTCGTCGACTGGATCGCCGACACCGCCTTCAGCCCGACGGCCTGGGCGGGCTTCGTCGTGCTCGGCGGGGCCTGGGCCCTGTTCGCCACCACCCGGGCCGTGGAGCGTCGCCGTGGCGGCACCCGCAAGGAGCGCAGAGCGGCGGCCCGCGCCGCGCGGACCGAGCCGGTGGCCCCCGCCGCCTCCGCACCCTCCCTGGATCAGGCCTCCCGCCCGGCGGCCCGTCCCGCGCCCGCACCCCGGGCGACCGGTGGTTCCGACGACTTCAGCGACATCGAGGCCATCCTGAAGAAGCGCGGCATATGACGGGCCGCGTATGAAGCGCCGCGCGGCAGCGTGACGCCCGACTCCTGAAGCAGGGCGGAGGGCGCGGGGCGCCTCCGCCGGGGCCTCGCATCAGACGTCGGCCACGGCCGCGGTCATGGACCCGTTGCCGGTGGCCTCGCGATTGAAACGACACAGTCGGCCTGCCCGTGCGCGGAAGTGATCACGGCCTGAAAGCGGTGTCACGGATTCCGGCGAACTCCCGCTCAAACCGCGCGGGTGATCGCGCCCGGGGCGTCGGCTGCGTCATCATCGCCCGCGAGATGCTGGACACGACACAGAGCGACGCCGCGCCGCCGCAGGACGAGCCGCGCGGGTGCCTCTTCGCCCTTTCCCAGCCACCGCTGATGATCTTTCTTGCGGTGATCGGGTGTCTGCTGCTCATGGCTTCGCTGCATGATCTGCTGCTGCTCTGAGCCGTACCCGCGGTCCCCGGCGCCACCCGCCGGGGCCGCGTCGGCAGCGAGGACCGCCGAGGACCGCCGAGGACCGCCGAGGGATGCCTGGGGCCGCCGAGGGACGCCGGGGAGCGGCGGGCCGGCGCACCACCGAAGGCCACCGAGGAACGCCGAGCGTCGGCGAAGGCGTGGAGCGGACCCGGCTGGGGGAGACCGGTCTCAGCCCGCCGCCTCCTTGCGGCGCGCCCGGTAGGCGGCCACATGCAGACGATTGCCGCAGGTGCGGCTGTCGCAGTACCGGCGGGACCGGTTGCGGGAGAGATCGACGAAGGCGCGCCGGCAGTCCGGGGCCTCGCAGCGCCGAAGCCGCTCCTGCTCCCCGGCCACCACGAAGAACGCCAGCGCCATTCCGCAGTCGGCCGCCAGATGATCGGCGACGGAGGCGCCGGGGGCGAAGTAGTGCACATGCCAGTCGTAGCCGTCGTGATCCGTCAGGCGAGGCGTGGTGCCCGCGGCGGCGACGAGCTCGTTGATCAGTGCGGCGGCGGTCCGCGGGTCCGACGCCGCGAAGATGCCGGCGAACCGCCCACGGATCTTGCGCACCGCGGACAGGTCGAACTCGGAGAGCACGCCGACGTCGCTGATCTCGTGCTTTCGCACGAAATCCGCGAGAGTGGCGACATCCGGCAGCGCGTCCGGAGAGATGTCGTCCTCCGGTGCGGTGTTCACCAGTTCCACCACGGCATCGAGCGCACACCGGGTGTCGTGGGTGATCAGCACATTTCGCTCCCTGGCCTGGGGGTCGGGCGAGCGCCCGCCGATGCTGGCCGATGGTAGCCGCACCGGGCCGTCGGGCAACGGCCGCCGACGGACCGGACCCTCTGGGCGCCGTACGCCGCCAGGCCGGGGGAGACCGGTCCGCCCGTGGCGCACGCACGCCGACGCCGCCCCACGGCAGCCCGTGGTGCGGCGTCGGCGCATGCCCTATTCGGTTGTCCTGGCCCGAGCCGTCTCCCCGAGTGGACGGCGCCGGGCAGCTCGGTGTGAGCCTCGCCCTAGCTCTCCGCCAGGATGTGCGAGAGCTCCTGATCGAGATCGAAGTGCCGGTGTTCCGTGCCCGGGGGCACGGCCGCGTCCGTCCGCTTCAGGAAGGACTCCAGGGCCCGCGCAGGGGCCTCGAGCAGGGCTTCGCCCTCGGGAGAGCTCAGGGCGATGCAGACGACGCCCTGACCGTGACTGCGCGACGGCCAGACACGGACGTCGCCGGTGCCCGTGGGCCGGTGCAGGCCCTCGGCGAGCAGGTCGCGGGCGAACACCCACTCGACGGTCTCCTCGGCACCGGTGTGGAAGGTGGCGTGCACGGCGTAGGGGTCGGCCGTGTCGTACCGCAGGCCTGCGGGGACAGGCAGGGATGACTCGCTCGACACAACGAGGCGCAGGTGCAGCTCGCAGCTGACCGTGGTGTTCATAAGCGCCAGGGCCTTTCGCTCAGTGTGCGCTCGGGGATTCGCACGTCGGCGAAATCGACATGCCACCTACGGTGCCGTTGTAAACCCCTCTGAGTGTTTTGCGTGCCTTTACGTAACTCTTCCGGCCGACAGCGCGTTCGCCCCGTACCACCATTCCGGTGACCGGATTCTCTCGGGTAGGGTCAGGCTGTATGAACACGGGGAGTAACGAGTCGGGCGAGGCGGTCGTGGCGGCGGACAGGTCGAATTCGCACGGAGCGGCGGAGCCCGAGCAGGGGCTCGGCTCCAGGGCGCCCGAATTCGTCAAGGCGCGCCGCATGCTCCACCTGAGCTGGCAGGTCGGCGTCTTCGTGATCGGCCTGGCCGTGGTGGTCGCCGGCATCATCATGCTGCCGTTGCCCGGTCCCGGCTGGGTCGTGATCTTCGGTGGCATGGCGATCTGGGCGACGGAGTTCGTCTGGGCGCAGCTGGCGCTCCGCTGGACCAAGCGCAAGGTCACCGCGGCGGCCCAGCGCGCGCTCGACCCGAAGGTCCGTCGTCGCAACATCACCCTGACCGTGATCGGCCTTGTGATCATCTCCGTTCTGGTGGGCGTCTACGTGTGGAAGTTCGGCTTCGAGATGCCCTGGAAGATCAAGGATCAGTGATCCGCCGCGGCGGCGCGGGAAGGGGTCGGTCGTGGTCACGGCCATCCCCTGACATGGGGTAATGTTCTTCCTGCGTCCGGGCGATTAGCTCAGTGGGAGAGCGCTTCGTTCACACCGAAGAGGTCACTGGTTCGAACCCAGTATCGCCCACCCGGAACGGCGGCCCGTCTGCGAGAACGCAGACGGGCCGCCGTCGTTCGGCGCGCCGGCAGACCCTCGTCGGTCGACGCCCGCCACCAAGATCACTCCCGTCTGCCGTACGGGACAGCGCCGGCTCCTCGGCCGCCCCGCTCCCGCGGCACCACTGCCTGACGGCCCCCGCTCCCACCCGGCGGCGCCGCTCCCGCGGCCACCACGGTCGACGCACACCCGCCGGGCTCCTCGGGCACCCATGTCGCCGGCCTCCGTCCCAGCCCAGCGGTGCGACTCTCGCGGCCACCACGGTCGACGCAATCCGCCGCGTTCCTCGGGTACGGTCGACGGCCCCAGCCCCCACCCAGCGGCGCCACTCTCGCGGGCGCCACGGTCGACGCCACGCGCCCCGCTGGGCCACCCCACCCCCGACGCCCACTGCCTGCGCATCCCCTGCCCGCCCGGCCGCGCAGCCGCCTCGGCTGCCGCTGTCGGCGCATTCCCTCCCCGCCGGCCGCCCCGCTCGGCACCCCTGTCGGCACATCCCGCCCCGCCCCGCCTGGCCGCCCCGCCTGGGCCACCGCTGCCGACGTGCACCCTTCTCACGGCCCTCCCGCGCCGCCGTGCTCCGCCGCTCGTCTCACCTGCCCCGGCCGCCCGCCCTCGCACAGTCGCCCGGCCGCCCGCCCCACGCGGTGGTCCCCGCAGCCCCCTACGGCCGCGCCTCCACGCCTCCGCGCCTCCCGAGCCTTCTCCGCAGCCCCGCCTCCGCGTCTCCCGAGCCCCTCCGCAGCCGCGCCCAGCACTTCCCGAGCTCCTGCGTCGCCGCCTCTCCAGAGTCCCCACGCCTCCACGCCTTCTCTGCAGCCGAGCCTCCGCGCTTCCCGAGCCCCTCCCCAGCCGCGCCCAGCACTTCCCGAGCTCCTGCGTCGCCGCACCTCCAGAGTCCCCGCGCCTCTGCGTCCCCGACTCTCCTCCGCAGCCGCACCTCCAGAGTCCCCACGCCCTCCGGGCCTCCCGAGCCCCCTCCGCAGTCGCGCCCCCGCACTTCCCGAACCTCATGCATCGCCGCACCTCCCGAGCCCCGCGTCGCCGCACCTCCCCCCTCTCCCCCCGGTCCCGGCGGGCTCGCGCCCCCTGCGGCAACTCCTTTCCTCCGCGCGGATTTCGCCCCCCGGCTCGTGCGTCCCGACGGCCCGTCAGCGGTTCGGCGCCTCGAACAGCCGTCTCTCACCTGTGAGTTCGCCGGGCCGGTGAGCCGGTGCCGCCCCTTCAGGGGCGGTTCGCCGCGAGGTCCGCGCACAAGAAATTCCTGTCCGAATCATTGACGCTCTCTCAACCCCCTCGTACCTTGTGCCAGCAAGCGCTTTCTTGAAACGATTCATGCAAGCGGCAACGACGCTGCGGGGAGGGTCCGACTGTGGGAACCAGCAGGAATGTTGAGAGGCGAACGATCCTGAAGGCCGCGGGGGCGACGGCGGCCACACTGGGCCTGGCCGCGACCACGGGGTGCGGGGGAGACAGCGGTACGTCGGCGGACGGGACGGTCACGATCCGTTACGCCTGGTGGGGTTCCGAGGACCGTGCCCAGCGCATCAACAAGACCATCGCGCTCTTCGAGAAGAAGTATCCGAAGATCAAGGTGAAAACGGACTTCCAGCCTTATGTCGACTTCTGGAAGAAGTTCAACACCCAGGCTTCGGGCGGGAATCCGCCGGACGTCTTCCAGAACGCCATTGGATTCCTGCGCAAATACGACGCGAAGAATGTGCTGCTGGATCTCGGCGGTCAGGTCAAGGCGGGCAATCTCTCCATGGACGGCTTCCGGGCCGGGCTGGACAAGTTCGGCGAGGTCGACGGCAAGCTCCTGGGCATCCCGGTCGGTTCCAACTCGATGGCCCTGGTGATCGACAAGCCCGTCTACACCAAGGCCGGCGTGAAGCCTGCGCAGGGATGGACCTGGGACGACTTCGACGCGGCGATGAAGAAGATCCGCGACAAGGCGGGGCGCGCCGGCGACAGCGGCATGTACGGCGTGATGTACCTGTACGACCTCTATCTGCGCCAGAACGGCAAGGCGTTCTTCACCCAGGACGGACTCGGCTTCACCGAGGCGGATCTGACGGACTGGTGGACGAAGGCCAAGAAGGGCGTCGAGGAGGGGATCTACGCCGATCCCAAGAAGGTCGCCCAGATCAAGCCCAAGTCGGCGGTCTCCGGGGAGCTCGCCGCCAGTGAGTTCACCTGGGACAACTTCACCGTCCGCTACACCTCGGAGGGCAAGAGCGAGTACGGGCTCGCGCCCATTCCGACCACGGACGGCAAGAAGACCGGTCAGTACCTCGGTTCTCTGATGCTCAGCGCCTCCAAGCGGACGCAGCACCCCAAGGAGGTCGCCCAGTTCATCGACTTCATGGTGCACGACCCCGAGGTCGCCAAGATCATGGGCTACGACCGGGGCGTGCCCGCGACGCAGGCCCAGTTCGACGCGTTCAAGCCGACCGACGAGGTCAACAAGTCGATCGCCGCCTACGAGACGTCCCTTGTCTCCGCGGGAGTGCTGGAGCCCATCACCCCGCACCCGAACGGCGCCGACATCTGCGAGGCGGCCTTCCTGCGCATCGCCGAGGAGCTCGCCCTGGGAACGCGCTCGGTGAGCGAGGCCGTCAAGCAGTTCTTCACCGAGTCGAAGACGGCTCTCGGCAGCTGATGGGAACCACCGTGACACACGCCCCTGCGATGGAGGACCTGTCCAAGGACTCCGAGCCGCGGCACGGTCCGGTCGACTCCTCGCGCCCCGCCGCCCTCAAGCGGCGGGGCCGCCGGGAGAACCTGGCCGGCTATCTCTTCATGTCCCCCTGGATCGCCGGATTCCTGCTGCTGACCGCGGGTCCGATGGTCGCCTCGCTCTACTTCGCGTTCACCGACTACAACCTGTTCGACGCGCCGAAGTGGATCGGGCTCGACAACTTCTCGGAGATGTTCGGCGACCCGCGCTGGCGCCACTCGGTGAAGGTGACGCTCTGGTACGTCGCCGTCGGTACGCCGCTCAAGCTGCTGCTCGCCCTCGGAGTGGCGCTTCTGCTCGCGCAGAAGCGGCGCGGCCAGGCCTTCTACCGGGCCGCGTTCTACGCGCCCTCGCTGATCGGGGCGAGCGTCTCCGTCGCGATCGTCTGGAAGGCGATCTTCGCGGACGACGCGATCGTCGACCGTACGCAGCAGATCTTCGGAGTCGATGTCGGCGGCTGGACCGGCGACCCGGAAATGATCATCTACAGTCTGGTGGCGCTCACCGTCTGGCAGTTCGGCGCCCCCATGGTCATCTTTCTCGCCGGCCTCAAGCAGGTGCCGCGCGAGCTGTACGAGGCAGCCGAGGTCGACGGGGCGGGCAAGCTGCGGCGGTTCTGGAACATCACGCTGCCGATGATCTCCCCGGTCCTCTTCTTCAACGTCCTGCTGGAGACGATCCACTCCTTCCAGATCTTCAGCTCGGCGTACATCGTCGGCGGCGGCGCCGGCAGCAACGCCTGCGGGCCCGCCGACGGTTCGATGGTCTATACCTGCTACCTCTACGTCCAGGGCTTCGAGAACAGCCGGATGGGTCTGGCCTCGGCCATGGCCTGGATGCTGCTCGTCGCGGTCGCCCTGGTGACGGCGGTGCTGTTCTGGTCCCAGAAGCGCTGGGTGCACTACGAGGAGGGCGCCCGATGAGCGCACAGGCCACCGACCTCACGCCGGCCCCGTCCACGCGGGCGGGTGCCTTCCGGCGCAGGCTGCCCGGGTCCCTGGCCTGGCACATCGGGGCGCTGGCGATCCTCGCGGTGATCCTCTACCCGGTGATCTGGGTCATCGGCGGCTCCTTCAAGAAGAGCGAGGACATCGTCGGGAGCCTCGACCTCTTCCCGGGCGACCCGATCGTCTCGAACTACACGGGGCTCTCCGACGGCATCGCGGACATCGCGATCTCCACGTTCTTCGTCAACTCGCTCCTGCTCGCGGTCGGTTCCGTTGTCGGGATCGTGGTGTCCTGCTCGCTGACCGCGTACGCCTTCGCGAAGATCAGGTTCGCGGGGCGCAACCTGCTGTTCACGCTGATGATCGGCACGCTGCTGCTGCCGTACCACGTGTTGCTGATCCCGCAGTACGTGCTGTTCCGCAACATGAACATGATCAACACGTACACCCCGCTCCTGCTGGGGAAGTACCTGGCGACGGAGGCGTTCTTCGTCTTCCTGATGGTGCAGTTCATGCGCAATCTGCCCAAGGAGCTCGACGAGGCGGCCCGCCTCGACGGCTGTGGACATCTGCGCATCTACTGGTCGATCGTGCTCCCGTTGTGCCGGCCGGCGCTGATCACCAGCGCGATCTTCACCTTCATCAACTCCTGGAACGACTTCATGGGCCCGCTGATCTACCTCAACGAGCCCGACAAGTACACCGTCTCCCTCGGCCTGAAGATGTTCGTGGACCAGGAAGGCGTGGCCAACTACGGCGGCATGATCGCGATGTCGTTGGTCGCCCTGCTGCCGGTGCTCGCCTTCTTCCTGGCCTTCCAGCGCTATCTGATCGACGGTATGGCGACGTCCGGACTGAAGGGCTGACGCGGATGGCCGACGCACGGGTCAAGGCCAGGCCCCCGCGGGGGGAGTCCCTCTTCGCCGAGCGGTTCGCCGTGTTCGCCGAGTGTCTGCTCACCGGGGTGTGGATCGCGGCGGCCTCGCTGGCCGTGGTCACCTACCCGGCCGCCTTCGCCGCCGGGGCGCGCCATCTGCGCCGGCGTACCGCCCATGAGGCGGGCGGCTGGCGGGAGTTCGTGGCGGACTTCCGCCTGGCGGTGCGCTGGGGGTGGCTCGCCGGGCTCGCCGGATGGGCGGCGGTGGCCGCGGTCTGGGTGGACATCCAGGCGGTGCGGGCCGGGATTCCCGGCGGGCCGTTGGTCGGGGCCGTCGGCGTGTTCGCGCTGATCGGGCTCGCCGTCGCCGGACTGCGCGCGGCGGCCGTGTGGACGCCGGGCGCCACCTGGCGGACGCTGCTCGCCGAGGCCGGCCGCCGGACCGTGCTCGACCCCGCCGGCTCCTTCCTCATCGTCGGCGGGCTGGCCGTGGTGGCCCTGTCCGCCTGGTTCGTCGCGCCGCTGGCGGTCCCCGTGCTCGGGGCCGTCGCGGCGGCGGCCGTCGCCGTGGAGGAGCGTCACCGGCACCGCTGACGGGCGGTGCCCCGCGCACCGGGTCGGCGCCCCGGCGTCGGACCTGCATCTGTCATGCCCCTGACCATTCGCACGGAACTGCTTCCCGCACTGCTTCCCGCACGGAACGGAAAGGCTGTATCCCTATGTCCCCCATTCCCCGCAGGTCCCTCCTCAAGGCGGCGGCCGTCGCCGGCGCCGCCGCGCAGTTCAGCTGGGCGCTGGGTGCGAAGGACGCCGAGGCCGCGCCGAGAGCCGCGGCGGCGGACGCGGATCCGGTGACCCTGGACTGGCTGGAGGAGGGCGGCCTCGGCGCCGCCCCCGGCTCCACACTCGGTGTGCCCTGGCCCATGGGCACGTACCAGGAGGACCAGACCTTCGCGCTGACGGACGCCGACGGCAAGGACGTCCCCGTGCAGTCCTGGCCGCTCGCCTACTGGCCGGACGGATCCCTCAAGTGGACGGCCCACGCGGTCGGTTCGGGCTCCGGCAAGCTCACCCTCGCCGCCGGCACCCCCTCCGCCCCCGCCAAGAAGGTCACCGTCGACAAGCGTGGCGGCACCATCGACGTGTCGACGGGTGTCATCACCGCGAAGATCGGCAAGTCGGGCGCCACGCTCATCAAGTCCGTCACCCGCGGCTCCACCGAGATCGCCAGGAACGGCCGGCTGGTCATGATCCGGCAGCCCGAGATCGAGGACGAGGACCAGGGCACCGTCAAGACCGAGCGCTTCGAGGGCGCCATCGACGGCGTCACCGTCGAGCAGGCGGGTCCGGTCCGCGCGGTCGTCCGCATCGACGGCAAGCACCGCAAGGGCAGCCGCAGCTGGCTGCCGTTCTCCATCCGCCTCTACTTCTACGCCGGCGCCGACTCCTTCCGCATGGTGCACACCATCACCTACGACGGGAAGCAGGAGCCCGGCAAGGCGAGCGGCGACTTCATCCGGGGGCTGGGCGTCCGCTTCACCGTCCCGATGCGCGACGAGTCCTACGACCGGCACATCCGCATCGGCGGCGAGGGCACCGGCCTGCTGCGCGAGGCGGTCAAGGGCATCACCGGTCTGCGCCGTGACCCCGGCGCGGCGGTGCAGGCGGCCCAGTACGCGGGCCAGAAGCTCCCCGACCCCGCCACCTGGGACCAGCGGGTCACCACCCGCCTGCAGTACATCCCCGAGTGGGGCGACTACACCCTCTCCCAGCTCTCCGCCGACGGGTTCACCCTCCGCAAGCGCACCAAGAAGGGCCACGGCTGGATCGGCGCCGGCGGCGGCAAGCAGGCGTCCGGCTTCGGGTACGTCGGCGGGGCGAGCGGCGGATTCTCCTTCGGACTCAGGGACTTCTGGGAGAAGCACCCCGCCCAGCTCGACATCCGCGACGCGCACACCGACGAGGCCGAGGTCACCCTCTGGCTCTGGTCGCCCGAGGCGCAACCCATGGACCTGCGCTTCTACCACGACGGCATGGACCAGGACACCTTCCCCGAACAGCTCGAGGGCCTCAACATCACCTACGAGGACTACGAGCCCGGCTTCGGCACCCCCTACGGAATCGCCCGTACCTCCGAACTCCTCTTCTGGGCCAACGAGTCCACGCCCGCACCCGAGAAGCTCGCCGAACAGGTCGAGGCCGTACGGGTGCTGCCCCAGCTCGCCGCCCCGCCCAAGCAGCTCATCAAGGCCAAGGTGTTCGGCCCGGGTCTGTACTCCGAGCCGGACCGTTCCACTCCCGCCAAGGCGAAGATCGAGGACCACCTCGACTTCCTCTTCACCTACTACAAGGGCCAGGTGGAGCAGCGCCGCTGGTACGGCTTCTGGGACTACGGCGACATCATGCACACCTACGACACCGTGCGGCACCAGTGGCGGTACGACATCGGCGGCTACGCCTGGGACAACTCCGAGCTGTCGCCGGACCTCTGGCTCTGGTTCGCCTATCTGCGCAGCGGCCGCGCGGACATCTTCCGCTTCGCCGAGGCGATGACCCGGCACACCGGTGAGGTCGACGTCTACCACCTCGGCCAGTGGGCGGGACTCGGCACCCGGCACGGCGTGCAGCACTACGCCGACAGCGCCAAGCAGCAACGCATCGCCAACACCACCTACCGCCGCTACTACTACTTCCTCACCGCCGACGAACGCGTCGGCGACCTCATGCACGCCAACGTCGACTCCGACGAGACGTTCCTCGCCCTGGACCCGCTGCGCAAGATCCGCACCGAGCCGTACACACCCGACCGGCACGCCCTGTCGATCGGCTTCGGCACCGACTGGAGCGGCCTGGTGTCGGCGTGGCTGACCGAATGGGAGCGCAAGGGCCCCAAGTGGGAGAAGGCCAAGGCCCGCGTCCTGTCCACCATGGAGACGATCGGCGCCCAGCCCAACGGCTTCGTACAGGGCAGCGGCCTGTACGACCTGGATACCGGCAGGTTCGCGGTGGCCACGGCTCCCGTCGTCGGCGTCTCGCACCTGTCCGCCGTCTTCGGCCTGAACGAACTGTGCGCCGAGCTCATCCACCTGGTCGACATACCGAAGTTCAAGGAGGCGTACCTCGACTACTGCCGCTACTTCAACGCCACCAAGGCGGAACAGGCGGCGCGCTACGGCAGCAACTTCGGCTCTCTGCTGCTCTTCCAGGGCCACTCGCGTCTCGACGCGTACGCCGCCGTCCAGACCGGGGACGCGGCGCTCGCCAAGCGGGCGTGGACGAAGTTCTACAGCTCCGACGGCTACACCGAGTCCTCGCCGTGGAAGACGGAGCCGGTGAGCGGCCCCGCCGCCCTGGTCGCGGGCAGCGAGGCCACTTGGGTGGCCACCAACGACACCGCCCTCTACGGCCTCGCCGCCATCGAGAACCTGGCGCTGCTCGGCGACAGAATGCCGTGACGGCAGGCTAGTTCATCCGCCCCAGGACCTCCCGCACCCGCCGGACATCGCGCAGCCGCTGCTCGTACGTCGCACCGAGTGCGAGCAGCAGCAGCCCGGCGAGGGCGGGAGGCACCCAGCGGGGGAGCGCGTCCGTCATCTGGACCAGATACGGGGCGAGCTCGTGCAGCGCGTCCAGGGCGAGCACCGAGCCGCCCAGCACGAGCGGCGCCCGCAGCCGGTGCCGGGCGCCCAGCAGGGTGAGCAGCAATCCGGCCGCGCCCAGCAGCAGCGGGCGGGTCCACTCGAGGTCGCCCCAGGCCGTGGCCAGGCTCGGCAGGAGCGTGACGGTGAGACCGGGGCCGTACGCCGTCCAGGACGACGCCGCCGGGTCCCGGCGCCGGCGCAGGGCTCCGACCAGCAGCGCCGGGACCGTGACCGGCAGCGTGTACGCCTCCGGGAGCCCCACCTGCCAGGCCGCCAGCCGGACCCACGCGGCCAGCACGAAGAGCGCCACGGCCGCGTAGCCGACGTAACGGCGGTCCGGGCGTACGGCCGTGCCCGCCGCGATCACCGCGCACAGGGACAACACCAGGGCGAGCAGCGGCGGGTCGGTCACCGCGAGGCCGATGGCGACGAGCCCGGCGACGCCTCCTGTCGCCTCGACCGCCACCGTCGTCACCGGGTCGTCCAGCCGTGCCGCGACCAGGGCCGCGACCACCGGGACGACGAGCACCAACAGGGCGACGTGCTCCGGACGCCAGCCGGCGGACGCGCCCACGGCGCAGGCCAGGCCCGCGGCGTACCCGAAGGAGGCGGCCGCGTACACCGGCGCCGGCCGACCGCGCATCGCGGCCGCCGCGAACACGGCCGTCAGCGAGGCGAGCACGGCGAGGGTCGCCGGCTCGGTGGCCAGGGAGAGAAAGGCGAGGCTGAGGGAGGTGAGCAGGGCGAGCGCGGTGGCCGTCCGTGCCGCCGGGGCCGGGGCCGGGAGCGTCAGCGCCAGAAGCGCCGGCACCGCCAGGCCGTGGATCAACAGGGCCGCGAGGTAGGGGAGTTGCAGCGCCGTGGGCGTGACGAGCGCCGCGGCCCACGTCAAGGCCAGAGCGGCCGTCAGCGCCTGCGGGCGCCACCGCTCGCTCCGGACCGCCGTCACCAGGACCGCGGCGACCGCGGCGAGGATCAGCGGCGCGGTGGCGGCGTACGGCGGCCAGGAGGTGTCGGCCGTCACCGCGGCACGGGCGTCGGCCGGAACCCCGGACCACAGGTACCGGAGCCACGCCGTCGGTCCCAGCAGCGTGACGCCCACGGCCGGCGCCGCCCACAGCACCGCGCCCGCCTGGACGACACCGGAGGCCAGGGCCGCACCCCGGCGCATCGCCTCCGGGCCCCGGGCGGCGGCCAACAGCGCGATGCCGCAGGCCAGGTAGGCCGGCACCGTCCAGTCACCGGGCGCCGACACCCGCAGGACGCCGCCCAGGCCGGCCACCACGCACAGGGCGCCGACCACCGCCGTGCCCGTCACCAGATCCGTCCGGGGCGCGAACCGCGCCACGCCCAGGGCGATCGCCGTCGCGAGGAGGAGGAGCGCCGCCGCACGGGCGGCGGCGCTCGGACCGGCCGCTCCCAGGGAGAGCAGACCGGCCGCCAGGACACCGCAGCCGCCCGTGCCGAACGCGCACACCACGGCGGCCAGGCGCACCGGACGCTCGGACACCCGCAGCGCCACCACGGCGTCGAACGCCGTCGTCAGCAGTACCGCGGCGGTCACCGTGTGCGGCCCGCCGCCCAGCGCGACCGCCCAGAGCAGAAGCGGGAGCTGAGCGGCTGTCAGCGCGGCCGGGCGGGGCAGTCGCAGCGCGGCCGAACCCGGCAGCGCGGTGAGCGCCGTGCCGTACGCCGCCCACACCGCCGCCAGCGCCGTCGACGCGGCCGCCGCGTACGTCGTGCCGTCCACCGCCGTGAACACGACCTCGTGCAGGGCGTACGCGTCCAGCACCGTCAGCGCGAGGCCGAGGCCCGCGACCGACTCGGCGGTCGAACGCAGCCCCCTGCGCAGCAGCGCCACGGGCGCGCCGAGCACCGCCAGCGTGACCGCGCCGAGCACCAGGGAACGGCCGGCGATGCCCAGATGACCCCAGCTGACCAGCGTGAACACCATCGCCGCGATCGTGAGCAGGATGCCGCCCAGCAGGAGGAGGACGTTCTGCACGCCCGGAGCGGTGGCCTCGGGGCGGGAGGACGGTTCCGGCGGCGTCGGGCCGTGCGGCCATACCGGTGGGGCCGGCCGAGCCGCCTGCTGAAGCGTTGTGACCAGCCAGGCGCGGCGGGCCAGCAACTGGGCCCGGCGGGCGTCCAGTTGCCGGAGCTCGCTGTCGAGGAACCGCAGTTCCTCGGCCGGGGGCGGAAAATACGTCATGCGTCGCAGTGTGGTCCGCGTCACGCACGGCGGCATGAGCGCACGTACTCAGAACGTACTCAAATGCCGCCGGTCAGACCCCCGCGCGGGCACACTCGGCCCATGGACTGGACCCGTTACCGCTTCCGCAGCCTCTGGGCGCTGCCCGCGCCGCCCGCCCGCGTGTACGACGCGCTGGAGCGGGTCGAGGAGTACCCGCGCTGGTGGCGCCAGGTGCGCGAGGTGAACCGGGTCGACGGCGCGACCGGCGTCATCCGCATCCGCGCCCTCCTCCCGTACGACATGACCTTCACCGCGCGCGAGGTACGGCGCGACGCGGCGGCCGGGATCCTGGAGAGCGCGTTCTCGGGCGACATCGACGGCTGGGCGCGCTGGACGGTCACCGCCGACGGCTCCGGCACCCTGGCCCGCTACGACCAGGTGGTCCAGGTCGGCAAGCCGCTGCTGAGGGTGCTCGCCGTCCCCGGGCGGCCGCTGTTCCGTCTCAACCACCGGCTGATGATGCGCGCAGGACGGCGCGGCCTCGCCGCGTACTTGCAAGCGGTTTGAAGGAAGCCCGCGAGGACCTGTATTGTTCGGTGCGTTCCCGGGCGATTAGCTCAGTGGGAGAGCGCTTCGTTCACACCGAAGAGGTCACTGGTTCGAACCCAGTATCGCCCACCGGGAAGGGCCGGTCCGCATCACGCGGACCGGCTTTTTCGTGTCCGGCGACGCGGCCTACGCCGCCGCCGGCAGCTCCGGGCGCAGCGGCCAGGAGGTGTCCACCGTCTCCGGTGTGCCGCTGCGCGCGAACCATGCCTGGAGCCCTCGCGCCTGCGCCGCGTGCCAGGCGGTCTGGAGCGCGTGCAGATCGGCGGGGGACAGGCGTTCCAGTCGGGCCGCGAACCGCCGGCCCAACGCCCGCACGACCTCCAGCGCGGCCAGCGCGTCCGCCGCCGCGTCGTGCGCGTCGGCCAGCGTCACGCCGTAGTGCGCGCACAGGTCGGTGAGCGTGCGCCGGCCCTTGCGGTAGCGGTCCAGATGCTTGTCGAGGACCCGTGGGTCCAGCACCCGCAGGGGTGCCGCGTCCGTCCAGTTGCCCAGCGCGGACGCGCGGTGCCTGCGCAGCTCACGGTCGAGCAGCGTCAGGTCGAACGGCGCGTTCATCACCACCAACGGGCGCCCCGCGGCGGCCTGTTCCGCGAGCAGCTCGGCTATCTCGAACATCACCGGCGCCGGCCAGCGGCCGTTGCGCTGGAGGTGGTCGTCCGTCAGCCCGTGCACCTCCGTCGCCCCGGCGGGCACCGGCACGCCCGGGTTCACCAGCCAGCGGCTCACCCGCGGCCGTGCCCCCGGCGCGTCCTGGACGACGAGGGCGGCCGACACGATCCGGTCGGTCTCCACGTCGACGCCCGTCGTCTCCGTGTCAAAGGCGGCCAGAGGCCCCTCGTACCAGTACGTCATACCCACACAACCCCTCGTTCACCCACGGCAGCTGACGCCCCGTCTTCTGCCTGTTTGGTGATACCCGGGCTGTTTGCGCCGTACGCCGGAAGGACACAACACGAGTACGGGTCCTCGCAGTTCAGCGGCCCGTCACGGGGACTGGCTTTGCGTGGAAGGCTGTTGGTCATGGCGATAGCGCAGCCCGAGCGGGGCGGGCTGCTGCCCGAACGCGAGGAGCTTCACCGCGGCACGCTCGCCACCACCGCCTGCATGGAGACACTGCAGGTGGGCTATCTGCACGCGGTCGCGGCGGCGGCGGGTTGCTCGCTGTCCCAGCCGTTCCCCGACAACGGCATCGACTGGCACGTCAGCCACAGCGCACCCCACCACACCGTCGACGACGAGGTCACCATCAAGGTGCAGCTCAAGGCCACCTACCAGATCCGGCCCAACCCGCCCGGCCGGTTCTTCTCCTTCACGCTCGACAACGACCACCTGCGCAAGCTCGCCCGCACTCCGGTGTCGGTGCACAAGATCCTCGTCGTGATGCTCGTCCCGCGGTCCCAGGACCAGTGGCTGCGGGCCGGCCACGACCGCCTCGACCTGCGGCACTGCTGCTACTGGGTCAATCTCGCCGGCCACCCGATCACCGGCCGGACCCGGACCACCGTGCGGATACCGACCACACGCATCTTCGACGACCGGGCGCTGTGCGAGATCATGACGCGAGCCGGGACGGGAGGCAGACCATGACCCACCGCCCCCTCGACGAGCCGCTGCGGCCCGTACGGCCGCACCCCGAGGCCCACTGGAACAGGTCCCCCGAGGCCGGGGAGGTCGACCCGGCCGTCCTCGGCGCCCTGCTGCGCCGGCACGGCTGGCAGCGGCGCGGCGGCGCCGCCGGCCGCTACGGCCGCTGGACCCCTCCCGGACCGGGCGGTCGTGGGACCAGCCTGCTCGTGCCGGAGAGCCGGGCCTTCCCCGACAGCGACGACCTGCTCGGCGAGGCGCTCCTCGCCCTGGCCCGCAGCGGTACGCCCTCCGCGCGCGAGGTGCTCGTCGGGCTCGCCGTACCGAGCGACGAGATCCGCTGGTGGCGGGACACACCGGCGGGGCCCGCCGGGACCGCGTCCTGGGCCGTCGAGGAACAGCTGCGCGCCGCCGCCCGCCAGATGTTGCTGGCCGGCGCGCTCGCCACGCGCGCGCGTGCCGGCTACTACGGCGCCCGGCACCGGCGCGCGGCCCTCGCGACGCTGGAGAGCGTCCTGGTCGGCTCCGCGGCCGGCGGGCGCCGCCTGACGGCCTTCGCGCCCGTCGCGGGCGCCCGGTCCCTGGCCGTACGCCTCCACCAGGCCCTGTACGCGGTCCGGGAGGCCATCGACTACCAGCGGGCCACCGGCGGCATGGACGCCTTCGACGGCGCCGTGGAGGCCGGCGCCAGCCGCGAGCTCACCGAGGCGCTGATCGTCCTCGTCCGGGGCACCGAGGGCGCCCGGATCTCCGTCGAGTGGGCACCGGCCGCCGGGGTCCCGGAGACGTGCGCGGCGGGCGGAGAACCGGTCGAGTTCTCGCCCGGCGACCTGTCCGTGCTGCGCGAGGCGGGCGCCCGCTATCTCCGCGAGGAGCCCTCCGTGTCCGTGCGGGTCACCGGCACCGTCGTCCGGATGCGCAGGTCGGGGCCGCGCGGGGAGGGAAGCGTACGGCTGCGGGTGCTGGCCGGCGCCGAGATCCCGCACGTCCGGCTCATCCTCGACGAGGAGGACTACCGCATCGCCGGGCAGGCCCACCTGGTCGGGCTGCCGGTACGGGTGCAGGGCCGGCTGGAGAGCAGGGGCGGCTTCCGCCGGCTCACCGGCGCCTGCGGGGTCGTGCCCGTGCAGGTCGACGAGGCGGAGCGGGACCGGCTGATGAAGTCCTTGCAGGAGAATCTCGACTACTTCGAGGAGGCCTGCGGAGGGGAGCAGCTCGGGGACTGATTTCGCGGTCGGCGGGTGCGGGTCGGTACGATCGCCTCTTGCGCGCGCTCACGGTATGGCGCCGCACCCCCTTCAGTCAGGAGAGACCGGTGTCAGACGTCCGTGTGATCATCCAACGCGATTCCGAGCGGGAAGAGCGCACGGTGACGACGGGCACCACGGCCGCCGACCTCTTCGCGGGCGAGCGCTCCGTCATCGCCGCGCGCGTGGCCGGCGAGCTGAGGGACCTGTCGTACGTGCTCGCGGACGGCGAAGAGGTCGAGGGCGTCGAGATCTCCTCCGAGGACGGCCTGAACATCCTGCGCCACTCCACCGCGCACGTGATGGCCCAGGCCGTGCAGGAGCTCTTCCCCGAGGCCAAGCTGGGCATCGGCCCGCCGGTCAAGGACGGCTTCTACTACGACTTCGACGTCGAGAAGCCGTTCACGCCCGAGGATCTCAAGGCCGTCGAGAAGAAGATGCAGGAGATCCAGAAGCGGGGGCAGAAGTTCGCCCGCCGTGTGGTCACCGACGAGGCCGCCCGCGAAGAGCTCGCCGACGAGCCGTACAAGCTGGAGCTCATCGGCATCAAGGGCTCGGCCTCCACCGACGACGGCGCGGACGTCGAGGTCGGCGCCGGCGAGCTGACGATCTACGACAACCTGGACGCCAGGACCGGTGACCTCTGCTGGAAGGACCTCTGCCGCGGTCCCCACCTGCCGACCACCCGCAACATCCCGGCCTTCAAGCTGATGCGCAACGCGGCCGCCTACTGGCGCGGCAGCGAGAAGAACCCCATGCTCCAGCGCATCTACGGCACCGCCTGGCCCTCCAAGGACGAGCTGAAGGCCCACCTCGACTTCCTCGCGGAGGCCGAGAAGCGCGACCACCGCAAGCTGGGCAGCGAGCTGGACCTCTTCTCGATCCCCGAGCAGATCGGTTCCGGCCTCGCCGTCTTCCACCCCAAGGGCGGGATCATCCGCCGGGTCATGGAGGACTACTCGCGCCGCCGCCACGAGGAGGAGGGCTACGAGTTCGTCTACACCCCGCACGCGACGAAGGGGAAGCTCTTCGAGACCTCGGGCCACCTGGACTGGTACGCCGACGGCATGTACCCGCCCATGCAGCTCGACGAGGGCGTGGACTACTACCTCAAGCCCATGAACTGCCCGATGCACAACCTGATCTTCGACGCCCGCGGCCGCTCCTACCGTGAACTGCCGCTGCGCCTCTTCGAATTCGGGACCGTGTACCGGTACGAGAAGTCGGGCGTCGTGCACGGCCTGACCCGCGCGCGCGGCTTCACCCAGGACGACGCGCACATCTACTGCACCCGCGAGCAGATGGCCGACGAGCTCGACAAGACGCTCACCTTCGTCCTCGGCCTGCTGCGCGACTACGGGCTGAACGACTTCTACCTGGAGCTGTCCACCAAGGACCCGGAGAAGTTCGTCGGCTCGGACGAGGTCTGGGAGGAGGCGACCGAGACGCTCCGCCAGGTCGCCGAGAAGCAGGGCCTCCCGCTCGTTCCCGACCCGGGTGGCGCCGCCTTCTACGGCCCCAAGATCTCCGTCCAGACCAAGGACGCCATCGGCCGCACCTGGCAGATGTCGACCATCCAGCTGGACTTCAACCTGCCGGAGCGCTTCGACCTGGAGTACACGGGACCGGACGGTGCCAAGCAGCGCCCCGTGATGATCCACCGTGCCCTCTTCGGCTCCATCGAGCGGTTCTTCGCGGTGCTGCTCGAGCACTACGCGGGCGCCTTCCCGGCGTGGCTGGCCCCGGTCCAGGCGCTCGGCATCCCGATCGGCGACGCGCACGTGGAGTACCTGGAGAAGTTCGCCGCGGCCGCGAAGAGGAAGGGCCTGCGGGTGGAGGTGGACTCCTCCTCCGACCGTATGCAGAAGAAGATCCGCAACGCCCAGAAGCAGAAGGTGCCCTTCATGGTCATCGCGGGCGACGAGGACATGGCGGGCGGTGCGGTCTCCTTCCGCTACCGCGACGGCTCGCAGGAGAACGGCATCCCGATCGACGAGGCCATCGCGAAGATCGCGAAGGTCGTCGAGGAGCGGACGCAGGTCTGATCCCGTCGTACGCGGGCCCTCGGGGAGCTCACCTCTCCGGGGGCCCTTTGACGTCCTCGGTGTCGCCCTCCTGCGAGAACACCTGGATCAGCCACGACGAGAACGACCCGGTCACCGCACCCAGCAGCGCCAGCCCGCACGCCATCATGCCGACCGCGATCAGACGGCCGCCCCTGGTGACCGGGGTGACGTCGCCGTAGCCGACGGTGGTGAGCGTCTCGCAGGTCCACCAGAGGGCGTCGCCGAAGGTCTTCATGTTCGCGCCCGGCGCCCCGCGTTCCTGGTCGTACACGGCGAGGGCGCCGGCGAAACCGAGCAGTCCCGTGGACAGTCCGGCGTAGGTGATCACGCGCGCGTGCAGCGAGAACCGGGGCTCTCCGTGCCGGCGCTGCACGGTCTCGTAGAGCTTGACGATCCGCAGCGGGCGCAGCAGGGGAAGCAGGGCGACCAGTCCGTCCAGCCAGTGGGTCCGAACGAAGCGCAGCCGCTGTCCGCTGAACCGCCAGCGCACGGCGTAGTCCACGGCGAACATCACCCACGCCGTGAGCATCACCGCGAAGCAGAGGTCCCGCCAGCCGTCCTCGATGCCCTGGGCCAGGACGTGGATGGCGTACCCGGCGAGGAAGGCGAGGGAGGCCAGCGCGAGGGGGATCTCGGCGCGCTCTTCCCAGCGGGCCGTCCGGCTGTCTTCGTCCATCGGCCCAGCTTGGCCCGCGCGGCTTTTCCCGCAGCCCCGCCGACACGCCGCGAATGGGCGAAGCCATATGCTGCCTTGCATGACGAGTGAGCCGGAACAGCAGATCGGAGTGGGCACGCAGGACGCGTTCCAGCGTCTGTGGACGCCCCACCGGATGGCCTACATCCAGGGTGAGAACAAGCCGACCGGCCCGGGTGCCGACGACGGCTGTCCCTTCTGCTCGATCCCGGCCAAGTCCGACGAGGACGGGCTGGTCGTCCGGCGCGGTGAGCACGTGTACGCGGTGCTGAACCTCTACCCGTACAACGGCGGCCACCTGATGACCGTCCCCTACCGGCACGTGGCCGACTACACCGATCTGACGGTGCCGGAGACCGCCGAGCTGGCCGAGCTGACCAAGCAGGCGATGACGGCCCTGCGTACCGCGTCCGGCGCGCAGGGCTTCAACATCGGCATGAACCAGGGTGCTGTCGCGGGCGCCGGCATCGCCGCGCACCTGCATCAGCACATCGTGCCCCGCTGGGGCGGCGACACGAACTTCATGCCGGTGGTGGGCCACACGCGCGTGCTGCCGCAGCTCCTGGCGGACACGCGAGAGATGCTGGCGGAGGCCTGGCCGACGGGCGCCTAAGGGTTGTCCCGTCATCCCTGGTGGATCTGCGCGCGGCGTCGGATGCGGTGCATCGCAAGGCGGAGGCACGTCCGCGTACTGGATGTGTTCGGGTGTTCCGACAACGCGCGAGGTGCCGTAGCTGTCGTCGTGCGCCCGCCGGGGATCACGGGACAGCCCTTGGTCCCCGATCCCTCGCGGCCCGTTCTCCTCAGCCGCGGCCGGTGTCACCTGCCCGTCCGACGTTCGAGCACGAGGCCCGTTCAGGGCCGAGGGGCCCCTGGGGCACGGCCCCAGGGGACGGCCACCTCAACCTGGCCGCGCACGAAACACCGGCCCGGCCGCCGGAGGCCTACGCGTCATAGGTGTCGGCCTTGCGCGGTGACACGTCCTGGACGGCACCGCTGAGGGCCGACGAGCGCGAGCTGAACTTCTCGATGTCCACGTCATGCTCCTTGAGCACCTTGATCGCGGCCGTGTGCACCACGCGCAGGACCGGCGTGGCCGCGCGCAGCGCGTCGTCGGCCATGAAGCGATGGCGCCAGGGCTGGTCCGCCCAGGCGTGCCGCAGACCGAAGGGCTCGGGCAGACCGATCGAACCGCCGAGCCACTTCAGCAGCGGCGGGTACCAGCTGATCGTGGCCCGCGCGGCCAGCCGGACCACCTCGTCGGCGGTGACCAGCGGCAGCTTGACCGTCCGGGTCTCCCAGAACCGGACGCTCTTGGCGACCTCCTTGGTGGGGGCCTCCGACTTCGTGGTGAACAGACCGTTCACCGGGCCCAGGGCGTGTCCGGTGACCTCGATGCGCAACGTCTCGTGCAGCACCGTCACCGTGATCAGCATGGTGATGATCAACTGGCCGTCCCAGAGCGGCCACTGGACGCCGAGGTAGTGCCGGTCGCCGCCGCCGAACTGCTGGTTGTTGCAGATGTCCTCTATGGCCCTCGGCTTGACCTGGTACGCCTCGACGTCGGTGCCCTCCGGCCGGGCGACCGCCTTGGCGTTCTCACCGACCGGGGTGACGATCCAGTGCCGGACCGTGGGCGGCGGGAAGCCGCCGGTCTTCAGGCTCTGCCGGGGCAGCAGGTTCAACTGGTCGTGGATGGCCCGGACGACCGTCCAGCTGCGGAACTCGTGGACGCCCTTCACGGGGTCGGTCGGCGTCAGCTCCTCGGCGAGGTGCCAGGCGCCCCAGCGCGTGCCCATGCCGAGTATGCCCTTGGGTCCGGCGTAGAAGACCGAGTTGGACTGCTGTTCGGCGCTGAGCCGGGCCAGGGACTGGCGCAGCTGCTCGGCCGCCGTCTGGTTCGGGCTGGTCGGCACCGCCTCGGGGACCTTGGCGCCGACGCTGCTGCCGGACAGCAGACTGTCCCAGCGCTCGCGCAGGTCCTTCGCGGTGCCCTCGCAGATCCGCTTGGCCAGGAACCAGCCGGCCACGGGCGCCACGACGCACCCGCGCGCGTACCAGCCCACGATGCCGGTGAACGGCATCTTGACCAGGAAGAGCACGGCGAGGGCGCCCACGGCGACGAGCAGGCCGGTGCCGACGCCGGAGACCCGCTTGTTGTCCAGCTTGCCCATGGTCGCCCGCAGCTGGAAGACCAGCAGCCACACCAGCAGCCCGGGCAGGAAGAGCACACCGCACAGCAGCATCACGCCGGTCAGCTTCTGGTCGCGCTCCCGGCGGATGCGGTTGGCCGCGAGGCAGTGCTCGACGACCGCCTGGGGCTCGCTGCCGAAGGACTGGATGAGCGGCTTGCGGCCGACGCCCAGCATGCGGTCGATCACCGCCTGGGAGAACGCCTCACCGAGGTTGGGCCGGAAGATCCTGGCCCAGCTGCGGCCGGGGTTGACCGCCGTCTGGTGCCACTCGTTGTCGGCCTTCTTGATGTCCTCGACCGGGTTGTCCCGGTAGGCCGCCGAGGCCAGGGCGAAGGTCGGCGTCTGCCCGCCGTCGCCCGTCTGCGGCACCTGTGGTCCGAAGATGTCCGCATAACCGCTGCCAACGGTCATTCCCGCCCCCGATCGCCGCCGCTCCCGCTTCTGCGGCTTTCCCGACTTCCGTACTTCGCACACCTGTTGATCAGGTCATCAGCGTATCCGCAGGCACCGACATCCGTCGGCGGACGGCCGAAGCCGCCCGCCGAATCGGAGGGAAACGTTCCACCGCGCTGCCGCACCGGCCACTTGAAGGCCGCCGGGCATCAACCGTCAGCTGCCCTGCGCCTGTTGACGGACCTTCTCGGCGACCTGCGCCGGCATCGGCTCGTGCCGGGCGTAGGAGCGGTGGAAGCGGGCCGTGCCGTGGGAGAGGGAGCGCAGATCGACCGCGTACCGGCCGATCTCGATCTCGGGCACCTCGGCCCGGACGAGGGTGCGGTCGCCGCTGGTCTGCTCGGTCCCCAGCACCCGTCCGCGCCGCCCCGACAGGTCGCTCATCACGGCCCCCACGTAGGCGTCGCCGACCAGGACGGTCACCTCGGCCACCGGTTCCAGCAGATGGATCCTCGCGTCGGCCGCCGCCTCCCGCAGCGCGAGCGCGCCGGCCGTCTGGAACGCGGCGTCGGAGGAGTCCACCGAGTGCGCCTTGCCGTCCAGCAGGGTGATCCGGACGTCGACCAGCGGATGCCCGGCCTCCACCCCCCTGCCCGCCTGTGCCCGGACGCCCTTCTCGACGGACGGGATGAACTGGCGGGGCACCGCGCCGCCGACGACCTTGTCCACGAACTCGATGCCGGTGCCGCCCGGCAGCGGTTCCACCTCGATCTCGCAGACGGCGTACTGACCGTGTCCGCCGGACTGCTTGACGTGCCGTCCGCGCCCGGTGGACTTCGCCGCGAACGTCTCCCGCAGGGGCACCTTGTGCGGGACGACGTCGACCTGGACGCCGTAGCGGGTGCGCAGCCGCTCGAGGGCCACGTCCGCGTGGGCCTCGCCGAGACACCACAGGACCACCTGGTGGGTGTGCTGGTTCTGTTCCAGGCGCATCGTCGGGTCCTCGGCGACCAGCCGGCCCAGACCCTGCGAGAGCTTGTCCTCGTCGGCCTTGCTGTGCGCCTGGATGGCGAGCGGCAGCAGCGGGTCGGGCATCTGCCAGGGCTCCATGAGCAGCGGGTCGTCCTTGGCGGACAGGGTGTCGCCGGTCTCCGCGCGGCCGAGTTTCGCCACGCACGCGAGGTCGCCCGCGATGCAGTGGGTCAGGCTCCGCTGCTGTTTGCCGAACGGCGCGGACAGGGCGCCGATGCGCTCGTCGACGTCGTGGTCCTCGTGGCCGCGGTCGGCGAGGCCGTGCCCCGAGACATGGACGGTCTCGTCGGGATGGAGCGTGCCGGAGAAGACCCGGACCAGCGAGACCCGGCCCACGTAGGGGTCGGAGGAGGTTTTGACGACCTCCGCGACCAGTGGCCCGTCCGGGTCGCACGAGGTCGGCTCGCGCGACTCGCCGCCCACCGTCGTCACGCGCGGCGCCGCGCGCTCCAGGGGCGTCGGGAAGCCCCTGGTGACCAGTTCCAGCAGCTCGACCGTGCCGAGGCCCTGGCGGGCGCCCTCCGTGGCGGGGGCCGCCGCGAGGACGGGGAAGAACGTGCCGCGCGCGACGGCCCGCTCCAGGTCCTCGATCAGCGTCTTGACGTCGATCTGCTCACCGCCGAGATAGCGGTCCATGAGGGTCTCGTCCTCGCTCTCGGCGATGATCCCCTCGATCAGCCGGTTGCGGGCCTCCTCGATGTCCGGCAGCTGGTCCTCGCCCGGCTCGGACTCCTTGCGCTCGCCGGTGGAGTAGTCGAACAGTTTCCGGGACAGCAGCCCGGTCAGCCCGGTCACGGGCGCGTGCCCGTCGGGCCCCTCGGGCCCACGCAACGGCAGGTACAGCGGGAGGACCGCGTCCGGGTCGTCGCCGCCGAAGGCCTCCGCGCAGATCCGTGTCATCTCCTCGAAGTCCGCGCGGGCGGCCTCCAGGTGGGTCACGACGATCGCGCGGGGCATGCCGACTGCCGCGCACTCCTCCCACACCATGCGGGTCGAACCGTCCACGCCGTCCGACGCCGAGACGACGAAGAGGGCCGCGTCCGCCGCGCGCAGACCGGCCCTGAGTTCCCCGACGAAGTCGGCGTATCCGGGGGTGTCCAGAACATTGATCTTGATGCCGTCCCATTCGACGGGCACCAGGGACAGCTGCACCGAGCGTTGCTGACGGTGCTCGATCTCGTCGTAGTCGGAGACGGTGCCGCCGTCCTCCACGCGGCCCGCCCGGTTCACCGCTCCCGCCGTCAGCGCGAGAGCTTCCACCAAGGTGGTCTTGCCCGATCCGCAGTGGCCGACCAGCACCACATTCCGTACGGACGCGGGGTGGTCGGCCGCTGTAGCCCTGCCGGCGGCTCCGGGATGTGCATTCGCCTTGTCGCCCATTTTCCTTGCCTCCCGTACACGGTGAGGTCACTGGGGGCGCGGGCACGACGGCCCCGCGTGCGATGGCGGCTCCGGCGACGCCCGCGGTCCTTCGAGCTTTCCACTCCCGTCACGGCGCGTCCATACGGCGGACGCGACCCGGCCGTGGCCCGGCTGCCGTCAGGCCGTGACACGGTGGTCCGGGTGCCCGACCGTCGCACACACACGCGCGTGGCTACGATGGGCCAGCCGGTGGCCAGCAGGGGCCGCGCGGCGACACCGACCCTCGGGAAGGCCATGCTGAACAAGTACGCGCGTGCATTCTTCACGCGTGTCCTCACACCGTTCGCCGCGTTTCTCATCCGCCGGGGTGTGAGCCCCGACACGGTCACGCTCCTCGGCACCGCCGGCGTGATCGCGGGCGCGCTGGTCTTCTACCCCAGGGGCGAGTTCTTCTGGGGCACGATCGTGATCACGCTCTTCGTCTTCTCCGACCTGGTCGACGGCAACATGGCCCGCCAGCTCGGCCGCACCAGCCGCTGGGGCGCCTTCCTGGACTCCACCCTCGACCGGGTCGCCGACGGCGCCATCTTCGGCGGATTCGCGCTCTGGTACGCGGGCAACGGCGACGACAACGTCCTGTGCGCCGTCTCGATCTTCTGCCTGACCAGCGGCCAGGTGGTGTCGTACACGAAGGCCCGGGGCGAGTCGATCGGCCTGCCGGTCGCCGTCAACGGGCTGGTGGAGCGCGCGGAGCGCCTGGTGATCTCCCTGGTCGCGGCCGGTCTGGCGGGTCTGCACACGTTCGGCGTGCCCGGCATCCAGGTGCTGCTCCCGATCGCGCTGTGGATCGTCGCCGTCGGCAGCCTGGTCACGCTGATCCAGCGCGTCGTCACGGTCCGGCGGGAGTCGGCCGAGGCGGAGGTGGAGGCCGCCGCGGCCGAGGAGGCCCAGGGACTCGAGGCCCAGGGACACGAGGCCCGGGGGAGCGAGGCCCAGGGACACGAGGCCCAAGGGCACGAGGCCCAAGGGCACGAGGCCCAAGGGCACGAGGCCCAGGGGAGCGAGGCCGCGAAGTGAGTGCCCAGGAGCGCCTGACGGACGCGCTGTACGGCCTCGGCTGGAGCACCGTCAAGAAGCTCCCCGAGCCCGTCGCCGTACACCTCGGCCGGACCGTCGCCGACCTCGCGTGGAAGCGACGCGGCAAGGGCGTGCGGCGGCTGGAGAGCAACTACGCGCGCGTGCTGCCGGACGCGAGCCCCGAGCGGCTGGCCGAGCTCTCGCGTGCGGGGATGCGCTCCTATCTGCGCTACTGGATGGAGTCCTTCCGGCTGCCGACCTGGAGCGCCGAGCGCGTCGCCGGCGGCTTCGACCCCAAGGACGTGCACCACCTGACCGACGGGATCGCCTCCGGCCGGGGCGTCGTCCTCGCCCTGCCCCACATGGCCAACTGGGACCTGGCCGGCGCCTGGGTCACCACCGAGCTGGGGACGCCCTTCACCACCGTCGCCGAACGCCTCAAGCCCGAGACGCTGTACGACCGGTTCGTCGCCTACCGGGAGGGCCTCGGCATGGAGGTGCTGCCGCACAGCGGCGGGACCGCCTTCGGCACCCTGGCCCGGCGGCTGCGCGACGGCGGGCTGGTCTGCCTGGTCGCCGAGCGCGATCTGTCCGCCTCCGGCGTCGAGGTGGACTTCTTCGGGGACACCGCCAGGATGCCCGCCGGACCCGCCCTGCTCGCCCAGCAGACGGGCGCGCTGCTGCTCCCCGTCACGCTCTGGTACGACGACTCGCCCGTCATGCGGGGTCGCGTGCATCCCCCGGTCGAGGTACCCGAGACAGGTACGCGGGCCGAGAAGACGTCTGTCATGACACAGGCGCTGGCGGACGCCTTCGCCACCGGCATCGCCGACCACCCGGAGGACTGGCACATGTTGCAGCGGTTGTGGCTCGCGGACCTGGAACCCCGCCCGTCGGACGGGGACGCCGCGTGAGAATCGGCATCGTCTGCCCCTACTCCTGGGACGTTCCCGGCGGCGTCCAGTTCCACATCCGCGACCTCGCCGAGTACTTCGTCCGGCTCGGCCACGAGGTGTCCGTGCTGGCCCCGGCCGACGACGACACCCCGCTGCCGCCGTACGTCGTGTCGGCCGGCCGTGCGGTCCCGGTGCCGTACAACGGCTCGGTGGCGCGCCTCAACTTCGGCTTCCTGTCCGCCGCGCGCGTGCGGCGCTGGCTGCACGACGGGGCGTTCGACGTCGTCCACATCCACGAGCCGACCTCGCCGTCGCTCGGCCTGCTGACCTGCTGGGCGGCCTCGGGCCCGATCGTGGCGACCTTCCACACGTCCAACCCGCGCTCGCGGGCCATGATCGCCGCGTACTCCATCCTCCAGGCCGCCCTGGAGAAGATCAGCGCCCGCATCGCGGTCAGCGAGTACGCCCGGCGGACGCTGGTGGAGCACCTCGGCGGGGACGCGGTGGTCATCCCCAACGGCGTCGACGTCGACTTCTTCGCCAAGGCCGAGCCGAACCCCGCCTGGCAGGGGGACACCATCGGCTTCGTCGGGCGCATCGACGAGCCCCGCAAGGGTTTGCCCGTGCTGATGCGGGCCCTGCCGAAGATCTTCGCCGAGCGCCCGCACGCGCGGTTGCTCGTCGCCGGCCGCGGCGACGAGAAGGAGGCGGTGGAGAGCCTGCCCAAGGAGCTGCGCGCGCGCGTGGAGTTCCTCGGCATGGTCAGCGACGAGGACAAGGCGCGCTTCCTGCGCAGCGTCGACCTGTACGTCGCGCCCAACACCGGCGGCGAGAGCTTCGGCATCATCCTCGTCGAGGCCATGTCGGCCGGGGCCCCGGTGCTCGCCTCCGACCTGGACGCCTTCGCCCAGGTCCTCGACCAGGGCGCGGCCGGCGAACTGTTCGCCAACGAGGACGCGGACGCGCTGGCCGAGGCGGCGGTACGGCTCCTGGCCGACCCGGAGCGCAGGGCCGAGCTGCGGGAGCGGGGCAGCGCGCACGTACGGCGCTTCGACTGGTCGACCGTCGGCGCGGACATCCTGTCGGTGTACGAGACGGTCACGGCCGGCGCGGCGGCGGTGGCGGCCGACGACGACCGGGGCTCGCCGGGGCTGCGGGCCCGGCTCGGGCTGGCGCGGGACTGACCCGCTCCGCCGTCGCGCGGGTCACGGGTAGCCTTGCCGCCCGTGACCGCAACCCTGATCTGGACCCTGGTCGTCCTCGTCGCGATCGGCCTGTACCTGAGCTGGACGGCGGGACGGCTGGACCGGCTGCACGCCCGCATCGACGCCGCCCGCGCCGCGCTGGACGCGCAGCTGCTGCGCCGGGCGTCCGTGGCGCAGGAGCTGGCCACCTCCAAGGTGCTCGACCCCGCCGCCTCGATCGTCCTGTACGAGGCCGCGCACGCGGCGCGGCAGGCGGAGGAGGAGCAGCGGGAGGTCGCCGAGAGCGAGCTCAGCCAGGCCCTGCGGGCCGTCTTCGCGGACGCCCGGCAACTGGACGTCGTACGCGAGGCTCCCGGGGGGGACGCGGCGGCCCACGAGCTCACGGAAGCCGTCCTCCGGGTCCCCATGGCCCGCCGCTTCCACAACGACGCCGTGGGCGCCGTCCGCAGACTGCGTGAGCACCGCAAGGTCCGCTGGTTCCGGTTGGCCGGCCACGCCCCGTTCCCGATGGCGTTCGAGATGGACGACGAACCGCCGGCCGCCCTGGCGGGCCGCGCGACCTGAGCCGGCGAACTACGGGGTCCACGAGGCGACGGCCTGCATGATCGACGCCGCGTGATCGACCAAAAGGATCCACGGGCTTGCCATTGGCCCTTGCTGTGGACTGGTCCACTCGCGTTTCCTCGGTGCTGCAGAAATCCACTTTTCTACGAGCGAGGTCACCCCGTGTCCAGCACGATCTCCGAAAACCAGACCCCCGAGACCGGCACCGCGCGCGTGAAGCGCGGGATGGCCGAGCAGCTCAAGGGCGGCGTGATCATGGACGTCGTCACGCCGGAGCAGGCGAAGATCGCCGAGGACGCGGGCGCCGTCGCCGTCATGGCGCTGGAGCGGGTCCCGGCCGACATCCGCAAGGACGGCGGCGTGGCCCGGATGTCCGACCCGGACATGATCGAGGGCATCATCGAAGCCGTCTCGATCCCGGTCATGGCGAAGTCCCGCATCGGCCACTTCGTCGAGGCGCAGGTCCTGCAGTCGCTCGGCGTCGACTACATCGACGAGTCCGAGGTCCTCACCCCGGCCGACGAGGTCAACCACTCCGACAAGTGGGCGTTCACCACCCCGTTCGTCTGCGGTGCCACCAACCTCGGTGAGGCCCTGCGCCGCATCGCCGAGGGCGCCGCGATGATCCGCTCCAAGGGCGAGGCCGGCACCGGCAACGTCGTCGAGGCCGTGCGGCACCTGCGGCAGATCAAGAACGAGATCGCCCGCCTGCGCGGCTACGACAACAACGAGCTGTACGCCGCGGCCAAGGACCTGCGTGCCCCGTACGAGCTCGTCAGGGAGGTCGCCGAGCTCGGCAAGCTCCCCGTCGTGCTGTTCTCCGCCGGTGGGGTCGCCACCCCGGCCGACGCCGCGCTGATGCGCCAGCTCGGCGCCGAGGGCGTCTTCGTCGGCTCCGGCATCTTCAAGTCCGGCGACCCGGCCAAGCGCGCCGCCGCCATAGTGAAGGCCACCACCTTCTACGACGACCCGAAGATCATCGCGGACGCCTCCCGCAACCTCGGCGAGGCCATGGTCGGCATCAACTGCGACACCCTCCCCGAGGCCGAGCGCTACGCCAACCGTGGCTGGTAACCATCCCATGAGCCACGAAGCCCCCGTCATAGGCGTCCTGGCCCTCCAGGGCGACGTACGGGAGCACCTCATCGCCCTGGCCGCGGCCGACGCCGTGGCCAGGCCGGTGCGGCGCCCCGAGGAACTCGCCGAGGTCGACGGTCTCGTCATACCCGGCGGTGAGTCCACCACCATCTCCAAGCTGGCCGTCCTCTTCGGCGTGATGGAGCCGCTGCGCGCGCGCGTGCGGGACGGAATGCCCGTCTACGGGACCTGCGCGGGCATGATCATGCTCGCCGACAAGATCCTCGACCCGCGCTCGGGCCAGGAGACCGTCGGCGGCATCGACATGATCGTGCGCCGCAACGCCTTCGGGCGTCAGAACGAGTCCTTCGAGGCCGCCCTCGACGTGAAGGGCGTCGCGGGCGATCCGGTGGAAGGCGTGTTCATCCGCGCCCCCTGGGTCGAGTCCGTCGGCGCCGCGACCGAGGTGCTCGCCGAGCACGAGGGCCACATCGTCGCCGTCCGCCAGGGCAACGCGCTCGCCACGTCGTTCCACCCTGAACTCACCGGCGACCACCGTGTGCACGGCCTGTTCGTGGACATGGTGCGGGCGAACCGGACAGCGGCGTCCTTGTAGGATCTGGGGGTCCCCTCAGGCTCCGCGAGCCCGGGGAGTTCGTCCAGGTTGGGTTACGCGAAGGAGACAGGCAGATGTCCGGCCACTCTAAATGGGCTACGACGAAGCACAAGAAGGCCGTGATCGACGCCAAGCGCGGCAAGCTCTTCGCGAAGATGATCAAGAACATCGAGGTCGCGGCGCGCACCGGTGGCGCCGATGTGTCCGGCAACCCGACGCTGTTCGACGCCATTCAGAAGGCCAAGAAGAGCTCGGTCCCGAACAAGAACATCGACTCCGCGGTCAAGCGCGGCGCCGGCCTCGAGGCCGGTGGCGCCGACTACGAGACGATCATGTACGAGGGCTACGGCCCGAACGGCGTCGCGGTCCTCATCGAGTGCCTCACCGACAACCGCAACCGCGCCGCCTCCGACGTCCGCGTCGCCATGACCCGCAACGGCGGCTCCATGGCCGACCCGGGCTCGGTGTCGTACCTCTTCAACCGCAAGGGTGTCGTCATCGTCCCCAAGGGCGAGCTCGCCGAGGACGACGTGCTCGGCGCGGTCCTCGACGCGGGCGCCGAGGAGGTCAACGACCTCGGTGAGTCCTTCGAGGTCCTCTCCGAGGCCACCGACCTGGTCGCGGTGCGCACCGCGCTCCAGGAGGCCGGCATCGACTACGACTCCGCCGACGCCAACTTCGTCCCGACCATGCAGGTCGAGCTCGACGAGGACGGCGCCCGGAAGATCTTCAAGCTGATCGACGCGCTCGAGGACAGCGACGACGTGCAGAACGTGTTCGCCAACTTCGACGTCAGCGACGAGGTCATGGAGAAGGTCGACGCGTAGCTCCGCCGCTGACCGAGCGGACGCGTCGGGCCGGTGGGACACGTCCTACCGGCCCGACGTCGTTGTCAGTGGCAGCGGATAGCCTGGCGACCGTCAGAGATCACCGTCGACGGACCGCAAACAGCGATCGAGGAACCCCGGCGGTGTTCGGCCACGTCCGCGAGAGCGGCGGCGGTCCGGCCGCGAAGAGGGGAGAGCGCGTGCGGGTACTGGGGGTGGACCCGGGACTGACGCGATGCGGTGTCGGCGTCGTCGAAGGGGTCGCGGGCCGGCCGCTCACCATGCTCGGCGTGGGTGTCGTACGGACGCCCGCGGACGCCGAGCTGGGGCAGCGCCTGGTCGGCATCGAACAGGGCATCGAGCGGTGGCTCGACGAGTACCGGCCCGAATACGTCGCCGTGGAGCGGGTGTTCAGCCAGCACAACGTCCGCACGGTCATGGGGACCGCCCAGGCCAGCGCCGTAGCCATGCTGTGCGCCGCCCGCCGGGGCATCCCCGTCGCCCTGCACACCCCGAGCGAGGTCAAGGCCGCCGTCACCGGCAGCGGACGCGCGGACAAGGCCCAGATCGGCGCGATGGTCACCCGCCTCCTGCGGCTCGACGCGCCCCCCAAGCCCGCCGACGCCGCCGACGCCCTCGCGCTCGCCATCTGCCACATCTGGCGCGGACCCGCGCAGAACCGACTCCAGCGGGCCGTCGCCCAGCACGCGGCCGCGGCCCCGACGACATCGAAAGGCCGTACGGCATGATCGCCTTCGTCAGCGGCACGGTCGCCGCACTCGCTCCCGACGCGGCCGTGGTCGAGGTGGGCGGCGTGGGCATGGCCGTCCAGTGCTCGCCGAACACGCTGTCCACGCTCCGGCTCGGCCGCCCGGCCAAGCTCGCCACCTCCCTCGTCGTACGGGAGGACTCACTGACCCTGTACGGCTTCGTGGACGACGACGAGCGCCAGGTCTTCGAACTGCTGCAGACGGCGAGCGGGGTGGGCCCCCGGCTCGCCCAGGCCATGCTGGCGGTACACGCGCCGGACACCCTGCGCCGCGCGGTCGCCACGGGCGACGAGAAGGCCCTCATCGCGGTGCCGGGCATCGGCAAGAAGGGTGCCCAGAAGCTGCTGCTGGACCTCAAGGACCGCCTGGGCGAGCCGCTCGGCGCCCCCGCGGTCGGCGCACCGGTCACCAGCGGCTGGCGCGACCAGCTGCACGCCGCCCTGATCGGCCTCGGCTACGCGACCCGCGAAGCCGACGAGGCGGTCGCCGCCGTGACCCCGCAGGCCGAGGCCGCCGCCGGCGCACCCCAGGTGGGCCACCTCCTGAAGGCCGCCCTTCAGACCCTGAACCGCGCCCGCTAGGAGACGTCAGTGAACTGGGACGACACGACCGAAGAGACCGCCCCCGAGCGGCTGGTCGGCTCTGTCGCCGACCGCGAGGACCAGGCGGTCGAGGCCGCGCTGCGCCCCAAGGACCTCGGCGAGTTCATCGGCCAGGAGAAGGTCCGCGAACAGCTCGACCTCGTCCTGCGCGCCGCACGCGCGCGTGGCGCCACGGCCGACCACGTCCTGCTCTCCGGCGCCCCCGGACTCGGCAAGACCACCCTGTCGATGATCATCGCCGCCGAGATGGGCGCCCCGATCCGCATCACCAGCGGCCCGGCCATCCAGCACGCGGGCGACCTCGCGGCGATCCTCTCCTCCCTCCAGGAGGGCGAGGTCCTCTTCCTCGACGAGATCCACCGCATGTCGCGGCCCGCCGAGGAGATGCTCTACATGGCGATGGAGGACTTCCGCGTCGACGTCATCGTCGGCAAGGGCCCCGGCGCCACCGCCATCCCGCTCGAACTGCCGCCCTTCACCCTGGTCGGCGCCACCACGCGCGCGGGCCTGCTGCCGCCGCCGCTGCGCGACCGCTTCGGTTTCACGGCGCACATGGAGTTCTACGAGCCCGCCGAACTCCAGCGCGTCATCCACCGCTCCGCCGATCTCCTCGACGTGGAGATCGACACCGCCGGCGCCGCCGAGATCGCCGGCCGTTCCCGCGGCACCCCCCGGATCGCCAACCGGCTGCTGCGCCGCGTACGTGACTACGCGCAGGTCAAGGCGGACGGGAGGATCACCCGCGCGATCGCGGAGGCCGCGCTGAAGGTCTACGAGGTGGACGGCCGTGGACTCGACCGCCTCGACCGCGGGGTCCTGGAGGCCCTGCTGAAGCTGTTCGGCGGCGGCCCGGTCGGCCTCTCCACCCTCGCCGTGGCGGTGGGGGAGGAACGCGAGACCGTCGAGGAGGTCGCCGAACCCTTCCTGGTGAGAGAGGGACTGCTCGCCCGTACCCCGCGGGGGCGGGTGGCCACCCCGGCCGCATGGGCGCATCTCGGCCTCACCCCGGCCCGGGGAAGTGGACAACAGGACCTGTTCGGGGCGTGACACGGAGGGCGGCGGCGAAGGCATTGGCCGGGTCAGGAACCCAGGTGCCATGCTGAGCGTTGTTCCCTGCGCGCGGACTCGCTTAGACTCCGCCGATGCCGCCGTTGTCGGCAGCACACAACCCCCATCCATCAGGCCGCTCCACCATCGCGGTCGTCTGAAGGAAGTCCGTCCCGTGAGTCCTGTGACCCTCCTCCCGTTCATCGTGCTCATCGGGGCCATGTTCCTGATGACCCGGTCGGCCAAGAAGAAGCAGCAACAGGCCGCCAGCATGCGTAACGACATGCAGCCCGGCAGTGGTGTCCGCACCATCGGGGGCATGTACGCGACGGTGAAGGAGGTCAACGAGGACACGGTCCTCCTCGACGCCGGTCCGGGCGTCGACCTGCTCTTCGCGAAGAACTCCATCGGTGCCGTCCTGACCGACGACGAGTACAACCGCATCGTCCACGGCATCGAGCACGACCTGAAGTCCGACTCCGACGTCGTCCCGGACGACGCCTCCTCCCTCACCGAGTCCGCCGAGACCGACGACTCCGTCGACGAAGCTGCCGCCTCCGACGACAAGGCCGTCGACCTCGGCAAGAAGGACGAGCCCGACGAGGCGCAGGAGAAGGCCGCCGAGGCCGAGCCGGCCGAGGCCGACGAAGAGCCGAAGAAGACCGACGGCGACTCCGACGCGAAGAAGTAGCCACGTCCCCGGCGCAGACGGGTCTCACCCGTCGGGCCGGGGCGCGCGCATCTCGCCAGGGGATCCCGACACCATGTCATGGCCGCCGCCGCGCTGACCCGGCGCAAGGCGGCCCGAGAGGGAGTACGAGAAGGTGGCAGCACCTAAGAAGGGCCGGAGCGCGAGTGCCCAGAGCAAGCCGGGGCGCTCGCTGGCCCTGATCCTGATCGCCATCGTGGGGCTCACCGGAGGCATGTTCGCCTCCGGTCACACCACTCCGCGTCTCGGCATCGACCTTGCCGGCGGTACCAGCATCACGCTGAAGGCGAAGTCGGACCAGGGATCCGCGATCAACAAGGCCAACATGAACACCGCGGTCGAGATCATGAACCGCCGTGTCAACGGGCTGGGCGTCTCCGAGGCGGAGGTGCAGACCCAGGGCAGCGACAACATCATCGTGAACATCCCCAAGGGCACCAACTCCGAGAAGGCCCGGGAGCAGGTCGGTACCACCGCCAAGCTGTACTTCCGTCCGGTCCTGGCCCAGGAGGCGACCGGCTCCGCCGTCACCGCCTCGCCGAGCGCGTCCTCGAGCGGCTCGCCCAGCGCCTCCCCGAGCCCCTCGACGAGCGCCTCCGCCTCCACCGGTGAGAAGGCGACCTCCTCGTCCTCCCCGTCGGCCTCCGCCACCTCGCAGGGCCGCGCCGTCACCGACGCGCTGAAGGCCGACTCCACTCCGTCCGCCTCGGCGAGCAACAAGGCGAGCACCTCCGCCAGCCCGTCGGCCTCCGCGAGCAGCAGCGCCGCCGTCTCCGCGGACGACGCCGCGCTCCAGGCCAAGTACGCCGCCCTGGACTGCTCCAAGGAGTCGGTCCGCGCCAAAACCGGCGAGGGCGTCAAGCCCCAGGACACGACCGTGGCCTGCGGCGAGATCGACAAGGTCTGGTACAAGTACCTGCTCGGCCCCGCCGCCGTCGACGGCACCGAGGTCGACAAGGCCAAGGCCGTCTTCGACACACAGGGCGCCGCCGGCTGGCAGGTCACCATGACCTTCACCAAGCAGGGCGGCAAGAAGTTCGCCGACATCACCGGCAAGCTCGCGCAGAACCAGCAGCCGCAGAACGAGTTCGGCATCGTGCTCGACGGCAACGTCGTCTCCAGCCCGTACGTGCAGAACTCCATCACCGGCGGCCAGGCCCAGATCTCCGGCAGTTTCACGCAGACGGAGGCCCAGGGCCTCGCCAACATGCTGTCCTACGGCGCGCTCCCGCTGTCCTTCCAGGAGCAGAGCGTGACCACCGTGACGGCGGCGCTCGGCGGTGACCAGCTGCACGCCGGTCTGCTGGCCGGCGCGATCGGTCTCGCGCTGGTCGTGATCTACCTGGTGGCCTACTACCGCGGCCTGGCGCTCATCGCGCTCGCGTCGCTGCTGGTCTCCGCTGCTCTCACCTACGTGCTCATGGCCCTGCTCGGCCCGGCCATCGGCTTCGCGCTGAACCTGCCCGCCGTCTGTGGCGCCATCGTCGCCATCGGCATCACAGCGGACTCGTTCATCGTGTACTTCGAACGGGTGCGAGACGAGATCCGCGAGGGCCGTACCCTGCGACCCGCCGTCGAGCGGGCCTGGCCGCGCGCCCGGCGCACCATCCTGGTCTCCGACTTCGTGTCGTTCCTCGCCGCCGCGGTGCTGTTCATCGTCACGGTCGGCAAGGTCCAGGGCTTCGCGTTCACGCTGGGCCTGACCACCGTCCTGGACGTGGTCGTGGTCTTCTTCTTCACCAAGCCGCTGATGACGCTCATCGCTCGGCGGAAGTTCTTCGCGAGCGGCCACAAGTGGTCCGGCCTCGACCCGAAGAGCCTGGGTGCCCAGCCGCCGCTGCGCCGCACCCGCCGTCCCGGTGGTCCCGCCGCCGGCCCCGTCGAGACGAAGGAGGCATGAGCGATGTCGAAACTCGGTAACCTCGGCGCCCGACTGCACCGTGGCGAGATCAGCTACGACTTCATCGGCCACCGCAAGCTCTGGTACGGCATCTCGATCCTGATCACCATCACGGCCATCGTCGGCCTGGCGGTGCGCGGCCTGAACATGGGCATCGACTTCCAGGGCGGCGCAGTCTTCACCACCGAGAAGACGAGCGTCTCCGTCTCCCAGGCCGAGGAGTACGCGAAGTCGGCGTCCGGCCATGACGCGGTCGTGCAGAAGCTCGGCAACGGCACGATGCGCATCCAGATCGCCGGCATGGACATCAAGCAGTCCAACCAGATCAAGGACGATCTCGCCACGGACTTCAAGACCGACCCGGAGACGATCACCGCCGAACTGGTCGGTCCCAGCTGGGGTGACCAGATCGCCAACAAGGCCTGGCAGGGCCTGGCGATCTTCATGGTCCTGGTCGTGATCTACCTGGCGATCGCCTTCGAGTGGCGGATGGCCATCGCGGCTCTGGTCGCCCTGATCCACGACATCACCATCACGGTCGGCATCTACGCCCTCGTCGGCTTCGAGGTCACGCCCGGCACGGTGATCGGCCTGCTGACGATCCTCGGCTACTCGCTGTACGACACGGTCGTCGTCTTCGACTCCCTGAAGGAGCAGACGAAGGACCTCACCAAGCAGACCCGCTTCACCTACAGCGAGATCGCCAACCGCTCGATCAACGGCACCCTGGTCCGCTCCATCAACACCACGGTCGTCGCGCTGCTGCCGGTGGCGGGCCTGCTGTTCATCGGCGGCGGCTTCCTCGGCGCGGGCACGCTCAACGACATCTCGCTGTCGCTGTTCGTCGGCCTCGCGGCCGGTGCCTACTCCTCGATCTTCATCGCCACGCCGCTCGTCGCCGACCTCAAGGAGCGCGAGCCGCAGATCAAGGCGCTGAGGAAGCGGGTCCTGGCCAAGCGTGCGCAGGCCCCCGCCGAGGACGCCCTCGCACCGGCCCGCGGCGACGACACCTACGACGACGAGCCCGACGACGCCGAAGCCGCGGTCGTCGGCCCGCGCACCCAGCCCGCGTCCAGGGGCCGGGGCCGCGGCCGCCCGTCGGGGAAGCGCCGATGACCGAGCTCACCGACATCACGACGCTGCTCCTCAGCCGCATCCGTGACGTGGCCGACCACCCGGAGCCCGGGGTGATGTTCAAGGACATCACCCCGCTCCTGGCGGACCCGGTGGCGTTCACCGCGCTCACCGACGCGTTCGCCGAGGTCGCCGAACGCACCGGCGCCACCAAGGTCGTCGGCCTGGAGGCCCGGGGCTTCATCCTGGGCGCCCCGGTGGCCGTCCGCGCCGGCCTCGGCTTCATCCCCGTACGCAAGGCCGGCAAGCTCCCCGGCGCCACCCTCGGCCAGGCCTACGACCTGGAGTACGGCTCGGCCGAGATCGAGGTGCACGCCGAGGACCTGGCCGCCGACGACCGCGTGCTGATCGTCGACGACGTCCTCGCCACCGGCGGCACCGCCGAGGCGTCGATCCAGCTCATCCACCGGGCCGGCGCCCAGGTCGCGGGCGTCGCCGTCCTGATGGAGCTCGGCTTCCTCGGCGGCCGCCCCCGCCTGGAGGCGGCTCTCGGCGGAGCGCCTCTGGAGGCCCTGCTCAGGATCTGAGCGCGGCCGCGAGCCGCCGTACGCCAAGTGGGCGGGCCCGGAGAAATCCGGAGCCCGCCCCTTGTGTTTCTCCGGTAGACGGTCCTCACATCGGCCTGAAGGCGATCCCGGAGCTCAGGATCGCTACGATGGGTGCTCCGGAGCCTGACCGGGGCACCCGGATCGCGCCCGAGGAGTCCTCTTGCCAGACGAGGCCCAGCACCTGACCGCCGCCAAGCCCGAGTCCGTCTCGGGCCCCGCGGCCACGCCCGCGTCGCACGCGAAGGACGACGGCCGGGGGCCGGTCGAGCACGACCGGTCCGAGCCCGTCGACAAGCCGGCCGAGCAGCCCCGGCCCAAGCCGGCCCAGTCCGAGACCCCCTCGGCCGCGCCCGCCGACCGCCCGGCCGCCGCGCAGCCGTCGGCCCGCTCGGGCTCCTCCAACCGCGTCCGCGCCCGCCTCGCCCGGCTCGGCGTCCAGCGCCAGAACCCGTACAACCCGGTCCTGGAACCGCTGCTGCGGATAGTGCGCAGCAACGACCCCAAGATCGAGACGGCGACGCTCCGGCAGATCGAGAGGTCCTACCAGGTCGCCGAGCGCTGGCACCGGGGCCAGAAGCGCAAGAGCGGCGACCCGTACATCACGCACCCGCTCGCGGTGACCACGATCCTCGCCGAGCTGGGCATGGACCCGGCGACGCTCATGGCGGGCCTGCTGCACGACACCGTCGAGGACACCGAGTACGGCCTGGAGGACCTGCGCCGCGACTTCGGTGACCAGGTCGCCCTGCTGGTCGACGGGGTCACCAAGCTGGACAAGGTCAAGTTCGGCGAGGCCGCGCAGGCCGAGACCGTGCGCAAGATGGTCGTCGCCATGGCCAAGGACCCGCGTGTCCTGGTCATCAAGCTCGCCGACCGTCTGCACAACATGCGCACCATGCGCTACCTCAAGCGCGAGAAGCAGGAGAAGAAGGCGCGCGAGACGCTGGAGATCTACGCGCCGCTCGCCCACCGCCTGGGCATGAACACCATCAAGTGGGAACTGGAGGACCTCGCCTTCGCGATCCTCTACCCCAAGATGTACGACGAGATCGTACGGCTGGTGGCCGAACGGGCGCCGAAACGTGACGAGTACCTGGCCATAGTGACCGACGAGGTCCAGGCCGACCTGCGCGCAGCCCGCATCAAGGCGACCGTCACCGGCCGCCCGAAGCACTACTACAGCGTCTACCAGAAGATGATCGTCCGCGGCCGCGACTTCGCGGAGATCTACGACCTGGTGGGCATCCGCGTCCTCGTGGACACCGTCCGGGACTGTTACGCGGCCCTCGGCACCGTGCACGCGCGATGGAACCCGGTCCCCGGCCGGTTCAAGGACTACATCGCGATGCCCAAGTTCAACATGTACCAGTCGTTGCACACGACGGTCATCGGCCCCAACGGCAAGCCGGTCGAACTCCAGATCCGCACGTTCGACATGCACCGCCGCGCCGAGTACGGCATCGCCGCGCACTGGAAGTACAAGCAGGAGGCCGTCGCGGGCGCCTCCAAGGTGCGCTCGGACCAGCCGAGGACCACCGGCAAGGACGACCACCTCAACGACATGGCGTGGCTCCGCCAGCTCCTCGACTGGCAGAAGGAGACCGAGGACCCCGGCGAGTTCCTGGAGTCCCTGCGCTTCGACCTGTCGCGCAACGAGGTGTTCGTCTTCACGCCGAAGGGCGACGTGATAGCGCTGCCGGCCGGCGCCACGCCCGTGGACTTCTCGTACGCGGTGCACACCGAGGTGGGCCACCGCACCATAGGAGCCCGCGTCAACGGACGCCTCGTCCCGCTGGAATCGACCCTGGACAACGGCGACCTGGTGGAGGTCTTCACCTCCAAGGCCGCCGGGGCCGGGCCGTCGCGGGACTGGCTGAACTTCGTCAAGTCGCCGCGTGCCCGCAACAAGATCAGGGCCTGGTTCTCCAAGGAGCGCCGCGACGAGGCCATCGAGCAGGGCAAGGACGCCATCGCGCGGGCGATGCGCAAGCAGAACCTGCCGATCCAGCGCATCCTCACCGGTGACTCGCTGGTCACGCTGGCGCACGAGATGCGCTACCCGGACATCTCCTCCCTGTACGCGGCGATCGGCGAGGGCCACGTCGCCGCGCAGAACGTCGTGCAGAAGCTGGTGCAGGCCCTCGGCGGCGAGGAGGCGGCCACCGAGGAGATCGACGAGACGGTCCCGTCCCGCAGCCGTGGGCGTAAGCGGCGCAGCAACCAGGACCCCGGAGTGGTCGTCAAGGGCGTCGACGACGTCTGGGTCAAGCTGGCCCGCTGCTGTACGCCCGTACCCGGCGACCCGATCATCGGCTTCGTCACGCGCGGTAGTGGCGTATCGGTTCACCGCAGCGACTGCGTCAACGTGGACTCACTCTCCCGTGAGCCGGAGCGCATCCTCGAGGTCGAGTGGGCGCCCACCCAGTCCTCGGTCTTCCTGGTCGCCATCCAGGTCGAGGCCCTGGACCGTTCCCGTCTCCTCTCGGACGTCACGCGGGTCCTGTCCGACCAGCACGTCAACATCCTGTCCGCGGCCGTCCAGACCTCCCGCGACCGGGTGGCCACCTCCCGCTTCACCTTCGAGATGGGCGACCCCAAGCACCTGGGGCACGTCCTGAAGGCCGTACGCGGGGTGGAGGGCGTCTACGACGTGTACCGGGTGACATCGGCGCGCAGACCGTAGCCGAGCACACGAGAGGCCCCCGTACGCGAGGTACGGGGGCCTTTTCGACGACAGGGCCGGCCGGTGATCAGCCGCCGAACTCGTGGAGGCCCTTCAGGGCCTGGTCCAGCAGTGCCTGACGGCCTTCCAGCTCCCGCTCCAGCTTGTCGGCCTTCGCGGAGTTGCCCTGGGCACGGGCCTGGTCGATCTGCGTCCGCAGCTTGTCCACGGCGGCCTGCAGCTGACCGGTCAGACCCGCGGCACGCGCGCGTGCCTCCGGGTTCGTCCGGCGCCACTCGGTCTCCTCGGACTCCTGCATCGCCCGCTCCACGGCGTGCATCCGGCCCTCGACCTTCGGCCGGGCGTCGCGCGGCACGTGGCCGATGGCCTCCCAGCGCTCGTTGATCGAGCGGAAGGCGGCACGCGCCGCCTTCAGGTCACCGATCGGCAGGAGCTTCTCGGCCTCCTCGGCCAGCTCCTCCTTGAGCTTCAGGTTCTCCGTCTGCTCCGCGTCCCGCTCGGCGAACACCGAACTGCGGGCGGCGAAGAAGACGTCCTGGGCGCCGCGGAAGCGGTTCCACAGGTCGTCCTCGTGCTCGCGCTGGGCGCGGCCCGCGGCCTTCCACTCCGCCATCAACTCGCGGTAACGGGCCGCCGTCGGACCCCAGTCCGACGAGGCGGACAGCGCCTCGGCCTCGGAGACCAGCCGCTCCTTGGTCCGGCGGGCCTCCTCGCGCTGCGCGTCCAGCTGGGCGAAGTGCGCCTTGCGGCGCTTGGAGAACGCCGAGCGCGCGTGCGAGAACCGGTGCCACAGCTCGTCGTCCGACTTGCGGTCGAGTCGCGGCAGCCCCTTCCAGATGTCCACCAGCGACCGCAGCCGCTCACCGGCGGCCCGCCACTGGTCGGACTGCGCAAGCTGCTCCGCCTCGGTGACCAGGTCCTCCTTGGCCTTGCGGGCCTCGTCGGACTGCTTGGCCCGCTGCTGCTTGCGCTCCTCGCGCCGTGACTCGACGGTCGCCACCAGCTTGTCCAGCCGTTCCCGCAGCGCCTGGAGATCACCGACCGCGTGGTGCGCGTCGACCTGTTCGCGGATGTGGTCGATCGCGACCTGAGCGTCCTTCGTCGACAGATCGGTGGTCTTGACTCGCTTCTCGAGGAGGCCGATCTCGACAACCAGGCCCTCGTACTTGCGCTCGAAGTAGGCCAGCGCTTCCTCGGGGGAGCCTGCCTGCCAGGAACCGACCACCTGCTCGCCGTCGGCCGTACGCACGTACACGGTCCCCGTCTCGTCGACGCGGCCCCACGGGTCGCTGCTCACAGCGCCTCCTCCACATGATGCCTCCGAGGGGCTTCAGCGCCCCTGGGCATCGTCCACAGTTTCGTCACGGCCAACATAGGCGACCGGCGGGCCGCCTGTCCGCATCCAGCGCGACCGAAATTGCGCAGTTGACCGCCCCTTAGTCGGCAGGTCGCCGTCAGGATTTCGTGACCGTCGCCTTGTTGATCACGACCGTCGCGTTCGGGGCGCCGTCACCGGCTCCCGTGTTCTCACCGGCGGCGGCGATCTTCTTCAGAACCTTCATGCCGTCGGCCGACACCGTTCCGAAGGGGGTGTAGCTGGGCGGCAACTGGCTGTCCTGGTAGACGAGGAAGAACTGGCTGCCACCGGTGTGCGCCTGACCCGTGTTGGCCATCGCGATCGTGCCCGCCGGGTAGGTGTTGTTCTTGAGGGCGGCGTCCTTCAGGTTCTCGTCCGGAATGGTGTAGCCGGGGCCGCCGCTGCCGCTGCCCGTCGGGTCGCCGCACTGGAGCACGTAGATGCCGTTGGTGGTGAGGCGGTGGCACTTGGTGTGGTCGAAGTAGCCCTTGCCCGCGAGGAAGCTGAACGAGTTCACCGTGTGCGGCGCGGCCTTCGCCTTGAGCGCTATGCCGATGTCGCCGCAGGTCGTCGCGAGCGTCATCGTGTACTGCGCCGACTTGTCGATCGTGACCGCCGGCTCCTTCTTCCAGGTCTGCGTCTTGACCGAACCCGCGGCTGCCTTCTCGCACGGGTCCTTGGCCGCGCTGGGCGTCGGGGACGGCGTCGTCTCCGCGCTCGCGTTCGCCTTGTCGTCGTCCTTCAGGACGCCCGTCGTGTAGAGCGCCAGACTGCCGATGATGATCACGCCGAGCACCGACGCGATCACCGAGTTGCGCACGCGCGCCTTGCGTCGCGCGGAGGTGCGCCGCTGCTGCTGCCGCAAGAACTTCTCCCGGGCGAGCTGACGCTTCCGCTGTTCCTGGGTGACCACCGGGTTCTCTCCTCGTGCGTCTCGTACGTCGACTGGGACGCGTGCGTCTTGTGAGCCGACCGCCTGCGTGTGCCCCGTACCGTATATGGGTTCGCTGAGGAAACGGCAGCGCCGGTAGGCTCTGACCACTGGCGCAGTCGCCCAGAAGCCCACGCGTATCGACACAAACGAAGGACGATCGTGCTCATTGCCGGGTTCCCCGCCGGGGCCTGGGGGACGAACTGTTATCTCGTCGCCCCCGCCGCCGGTGAGGAGTGCGTGATCATCGACCCGGGCCACCAGGCGGCCGCGGGCGTCGAGGAGGCGATCAGGAAGCATCGGCTCAAGCCCGTCGCCGTCGTCCTCACCCACGGCCACATCGACCATGTGGCCTCGGTCGTCCCGGTGTGCGGAGCGCACGACGTACCGGCCTGGATCCACCCCGAGGACCGCTACATGATGAGCGACCCCGAGAAGGCGCTCGGCCGGTCCATCGGGATGCCGCTGATGGGCGAGCTGACCGTGGGGGAGCCGGACGACGTCCGTGAACTCACCGACGGCGTCGCGCTGGACCTGGCGGGTCTGGAGTTCTCCGTCGCCCATGCGCCGGGCCATACCAAGGGGTCGGTGACCTTCCGGATGCCCGAGACGGCCGACGTCCCGTCGGTCTTCTTCTCCGGGGATCTGCTGTTCGCCGGCTCCATCGGACGCACCGACCTGCCCGGCGGCGACATGGCCGAGATGCTCGACTCGCTGGCCCGCGTGTGCCTGCCGCTCGAGGACTCGACCGTGGTGCTGTCCGGCCACGGCCCCCAGACGACCATCGGCCAGGAGCGCGCCGCCAACCCGTATCTGCGGCAGGTGGCGGCCGACGGCCAGGGAGCGGGTACGCACACCCCTCCCCGACGAGGAATGTGACGAGAGACCTTCCGTGAGCACCTTCCAGGCCCCCAAGGGCACGTACGACCTGATCCCGCCGGACAGCGCCACGTACCTCGCCGTCCGCGAGGCCATCGCCGCGCCGCTGCGCAACTCGGGCTACGGCTACATCGAGACGCCCGGCTTCGAGAGCGTGGAGCTCTTCGCGCGTGGTGTCGGTGAGTCGACCGACATCGTGACGAAGGAGATGTACTCCTTCGAGACCAAGGGCGGCGACCGACTCGCGCTGCGCCCCGAGGGCACGGCGTCCGTGCTGCGCGCCGCGCTCGAGGCCAACCTGCACAAGGCGGGCAACCTGCCGGTGAAGCTCTGGTACTCCGGCTCGTACTACCGCTACGAGCGCCCCCAGAAGGGCCGTTACCGGCACTTCTCCCAGGTGGGCGCCGAGGCGATCGGGGCGGAGGACCCGGCGCTGGACGCCGAACTGATCATCCTGGCCGACCAGTCGTACCGGTCGCTGGGGCTGCGGAACTTCCGCATCCTCCTCAACAGCCTCGGCGACAAGGAGTGCCGCCCGGTGTACCGGGAGGCGCTGCAGAACTTCCTGCGGGGCCTGGACCTCGACGAGGACACGCTTCGCCGCGCGGAGATCAACCCGCTCCGGGTCCTGGACGACAAGCGCGAGTCGGTCCAGAAGCAGCTCGGGGACGCGCCGCTGCTGCGCGACTACCTCTGCGACGCCTGCAAGGCGTACCACGAGGAGGTCCGGGAGCTGATCACAGCGGCGGGCGTGGTCTTCGAGGACGACCCGAAGCTGGTCCGCGGCCTCGACTACTACACCCGTACGACCTTCGAGTTCGTCCACGACGGGCTGGGTTCCCAGTCCGCGGTGGGCGGTGGCGGCCGCTACGACGGTCTCTCCGAGATGATCGGCGGTCCCGCGCTGCCGTCGGTGGGCTGGGCGCTGGGCGTCGACCGTACGGTGCTGGCGCTGGAGGCGGAGGGCGTGGAGCTGGCGCTGCCCGCCGCGACCTCCGTGTTCGCCGTCCCGCTCGGCGAGGAGGCCCGCCGGGTCCTCTTCGCGAAGGTCACCGAACTGCGCAAGCTCGGCGTCGCGGCCGACTTCTCCTACGGCGCCAAGGGCCTCAAGGGCGCCATGAAGAACGCCAACCGCAGCGGGGCCCGCTACACGATCGTCGCCGGTGAACGCGACCTCGCCGAGGGCGTCGTCCAGCTGAAGGACATGGAGTCGGGCGAGCAGACGGCGATCGGCGTCAACGAGATCGTGGCGGAACTCGAGTCGAGGCTGGGCTAGCGGGCCCGGCAGGGCGGGCTGGGCGCCGGGTCGGCCGACCCGGCGCCCTCGTCGTGCGCCGGAGCGTCAACCTGGCGGTCGCCTGTCCGCCCTCCGGGGTGGGCCGTCGTCCGAGGGGCATGCGCGTGTGCCGTCGGGCCCGGTGTACTGCCCGGCCTTGGCCGGATCCGAACGCCGGGGGGCGGCCGTACGTACTTCCTTATGTCCACCGAACGGTGCGCACCCGGTGCTGTGCGGCACAATGGCCCCTGCCCGAAGATGGTCCAACTCTCAAGTGACGGAATCGGCGTGATGAGCAAGACGACAGTGCAAGACGTCTCCAGGGAGTCCGAGCCCGAGCGCGTCGCCGCGACCGGGCCACGGACGGTGGGCGGCAGCCGTGCGTTCGCGATCCTGCTGCTGATCACCGGTGCGGCCGGTCTGCTGGCCGCCTGGGTCATCACGCTCGACAAGTTCAAGATCCTCGAGGCCAAGGTCGACGGCACGACCTTCACGCCCAGTTGCAGCATCAGCCCGATCATCAGCTGCGGCAGCGTCATGGAGAGCAAGCAGGCCGCCGCCTTCGGCTTCCCCAACCCGATGCTCGGCCTCGTCGCCTACGGCATCGTGATCTGCGTCGGCATGAGCCTGCTGACCCGGGTGAGCTTCCCGCGCTGGTACTGGCTGACCTTCAACTTCGGCACCCTCTTCGGCGTGGCCTTCTGCACCTGGCTCCAGTACCAGTCCCTGTACGAGATCAACGCCCTGTGCCTGTGGTGCTCGCTGGCCTGGGTCGCGACGATCACCATGTTCTGGTACGTCACCTCGTTCAACGTGCGCAACGGCCTCCTGCCCGCCCCGGGCTGGCTGAAGCGCTTCCTCGGCGAGTTCACCTGGGTCCTGCCGGTCACCCACGTCGGCATCATCGCCATGCTGATCCTGACCCGCTGGGGCGCCGACCTCTGGGCCTGAGCCCGGTACCGCACGGGCGCCGGACCGGACGGACCGGCCCCGCACGGGCACCGGACGGGACTGTCGGACCTCTGACGTAGGCTCCGATGTGTGGAGCCCGACCTGTTCACCGCCGCAGCGGAAGACCGCCAGGAGAAGGACCCCGCCGGGAGCCCCCTGGCGGTCCGGATGCGCCCGCGCACCCTCGATGAGGTGGTGGGCCAGCAGCACCTGCTGAAGCCGGGCTCACCCCTGCGCCGTCTGGTCGGCGAGGGGGCCACGGGCCCGGCCGGGCCCTCCTCGGTGATCCTCTGGGGGCCGCCCGGCACCGGGAAGACGACCCTGGCCTACGTCGTCTCCAAGGCCACCAACAAGCGGTTCGTCGAACTGTCGGCCATCACCGCGGGCGTCAAAGAGGTCCGCGCGGTCATCGACGGCGCCCGCCGCGCCATCGGCGGCTACGGCAAGGAGACCGTCCTCTTCCTCGACGAGATCCACCGCTTCAGCAAGGCCCAGCAGGACTCGCTCCTGCCGGCCGTCGAGAACCGCTGGGTGACGCTGATCGCGGCGACCACCGAGAACCCGTACTTCTCGGTCATCTCGCCCCTGCTCTCCCGTTCCCTCCTGCTGACCCTCGAGCCCCTCACGGACGACGGACTGCGCGACCTGGTCAGGCGCGCCGTGGCCGACGAACGCGGCCTCAAGGGCGCCGTCACCCTCCCCGAGGACACCGAGGCGCATCTGCTGCGCATCGCCGGCGGCGACGCCCGCCGCGCCCTCACCGCACTGGAGGCCGCCGCCGGAGCAGCCCTGGACCAGGACGAGTCCGAGATCAGCCTCCAGACCCTGGAGCAGACGGTCGACCGTGCCGCGGTGAAGTACGACCGCGACGGCGACCAGCACTACGACGTCGCCAGCGCCCTCATCAAGTCCATCCGGGGTTCGGACGTCGACGCGGCCCTGCACTACCTGGCCCGCATGATCGAGGCCGGCGAGGACCCGCGCTTCATCGCCCGCCGCCTGATGATCTCCGCCAGCGAGGACATCGGCCTCGCCGACCCGAACGCCCTGCCGATCGCGGTCGCCGCCGCCCAGGCAGTCGCCATGATCGGCTTTCCCGAGGCCGCCCTCACCCTCAGCCACGTCACCATCGCCCTCGCCCTGGCGCCGAAGTCCAACGCCGCGACGACGGCGATCGGCGCAGCCCTGGAGGACGTACGCAAGGGACTGGCCGGCCCGGTGCCGCCGCACCTGCGCGACGGGCACTACAAGGGGGCCGCCAAGCTGGGGCACGCGCAGGGGTACGTGTATCCGCACGACCTGCCCGAGGGCATCGCCGCCCAGCAGTACGCCCCCGACGCCATCAAGGACCGCGCGTACTACGAGCCCACCCGGCACGGCGCCGAGGCACGGTACGCGGACGCGGTGGAGTGGACCAGGCGGCGCCTCGGTCGTAACGGGTCCTGAGCACCCTGTAGACTCGCCCGAAGTGCCGCGTCCCGTGCAGTCAGAACAGGACAGTCGGCCGGAGCGCCGGTCCCAGGACCTCGCTCCAGGAGCGTCGCGCACCGTCGAACGGTGTCGCGGGCAGCCCATCACCACCCGCGATTGCGGGAACGGTCGATGGGCAACTCGCGTGCTGCACGTATGTGCCCAGACCAGGGGAGCGGCTGCCCGACAGGTCCCATGTGGACCCGGCGGGTTTCCCCGGCTGCGGATGCGACCTCCCTTAACCCTGACAAGCCGGAAATTCTGGAAAGTGAGAGATCGTGGCGAACCAGCCCCGTCCCAAGGTCAAGAAGTCGCGTGCCCTCGGCATCGCGCTGACCCCGAAGGCCGTCAAGTACTTCGAGGCCCGCCCCTACCCGCCGGGTGAGCACGGCCGTGGCCGCAAGCAGAACTCGGACTACAAGGTCCGTCTGCTCGAGAAGCAGCGTCTGCGCGCGCAGTACGACGTGTCCGAGCGCCAGCTCGTCCGCGCCTACGAGCGTGCCTCCAAGGTCCAGGGCAAGACCGGTGAGGCCCTGATCATCGAGCTCGAGCGCCGTCTCGACGCGCTGGTCCTGCGTTCGGGCATCGCCCGCACGATCTACCAGGCCCGCCAGATGGTCGTCCACGGCCACATCGAGGTCAACGGCCAGAAGGTCGACAAGCCGTCCTTCCGCGTCAAGCCGGACGACGTCGTCATGGTGCGCGAGCGCAGCCGTGAGAAGACGCTGTTCTCGATCTCCCGCGAGGGTGGCTTCGCCCCCGACGGCGAGACCCCGCGCTACCTCCAGGTGAACCTCCGCGCCCTGGCCTTCCGCCTGGACCGCGAGCCGAACCGCAAGGAGATCCCGGTCATCTGCGACGAGCAGCTCGTCGTCGAGTACTACGCCCGCTGATCCTCTCCGGGATCGGTCCGCGGCGGTCGCAGGACTGCGCGCCCAGGCCCGTCGTCCCCCTGCCCTTCGGGGCGGGCGGGACGGCGGGCTTTCGCACACCCTTAATGCGGTACGGAACGCCGGCGCCGGCGCGATAGGCTCGCCTCCAGACATAGGTGTTCGTCAGACAGGGAGCGGGTGCACGCAGTGTCCGGTGGAGAGGTGGCCGGCATCCTGGTGGCCGTGTTCTGGGCGATCCTGGTCTCCTTCCTCGCCGTCGCGCTGGCGAGGCTGGCCCAGACGCTCAGGGCGACCACCCGACTCGTCGCGGACGTGACCGAACAGGCCGTCCCGCTGCTGGCCGACGCCTCCGCGGCGGTGCGCTCCGCGCAGACCCAGATCGACCGGGTCGACGCGATCGCCACCGACGTCCAGGAAGTCACGTCGAACGCCTCGGCGCTGTCCACCACGGTCGCCTCCACCTTCGGCGGCCCCCTGGTGAAGGTTGCGGCCTTCGGCTACGGCGTCCGCCGGGCCCTCGGCGGCCGCAAGGACGACGTGCCCGCCCGGGAACCCCGGCGGACCGTGATCGTGGGCCGTACGGTCTCCCGGCGGGAGAAGCGCAAGCCCCGTGGAAAGAGGGACTGAGACCAGCGATGTTCCGCCGTACCTTCTGGTTCAGCACGGGTGTCGCCGCCGGTGTCTGGGCCACCACCAAGGTCAACCGCAAGCTGAGGCAGCTGACCCCCGAGAGCCTGGCCGCGACCGCGGCCAACAAGGCGCTCGAGACGGGAGCGCGCCTCAAGGACCGTGCGGTGGGCTTCGCGCTCGACGTCCGCGACAACATGGCCCAGCGGGAGGCCGAGCTGGGGGAGGCGCTGGGGATCCACCAGGACCCCGAACTCCCCGCACCCAGGCGGCACGCCGCCATCGAGAACAACCGCAGCACCCCCCAGTACCCCGAGCACATCGAGAACACGACGTACTCGCACAACCGGAATGAGGACCACTGATGGAGTCGGCCGAGATCCGCCGCCGCTGGCTGAGCTTCTACGAGGAGCGCGGGCACACCGTCGTCCCTTCGGCGTCGCTCATCGCGGACGACCCGACTCTGCTCCTGGTCCCCGCCGGCATGGTCCCCTTCAAGCCGTACTTCCTCGGCGAGGTCAAGCCGCCGTGGTCGCGCGCCACCAGCGTGCAGAAGTGCGTGCGCACGCCGGACATCGAAGAGGTCGGCAAGACCACCCGCCACGGCACGTTCTTCCAGATGTGCGGCAACTTCTCCTTCGGCGACTACTTCAAGGAAGGCGCCATCAAGTACGCCTGGGAGCTGCTCACCACGCCCCAGGACAAGGGTGGTTACGGCCTGGAGCCGGAGAAGCTCTGGATCACCGTCTACAAGGACGACGACGAGGCCGAGCGCCTCTGGCACGACGTCGTCGGCGTGCCCAAGGAGCGCATCCAGCGCCTCGGCATGAAGGACAACTACTGGTCCATGGGCGTCCCCGGACCCTGCGGCCCCTGTTCCGAGATCAACTACGACCGCGGCCCCGAGTTCGGCGTCGAGGGCGGCCCCGCCGTCAACGACGAGCGGTACGTGGAGATCTGGAACCTGGTCTTCATGCAGTACGAGCGCGGCCAGGGCATCGGCAAGGACAACTTCGAGATCCTGGGCGAACTGCCGAGCAAGAACATCGACACGGGCCTCGGCCTGGAGCGCCTCGCCATGATTCTGCAGGGCGTGCAGAACATGTACGAGATCGACACCTCGATGGCCGTCATCAAGAAGGCCACCGAGCTGACCGGCGTCGAGTACGGCGAGGCCCACGACTCGGACGTCTCCCTGCGCGTGGTCACCGACCACATGCGCACGTCCGTGATGCTCATCGGCGACGGCGTCACCCCCGGTAACGAGGGCCGCGGTTACGTGCTGCGCCGCATCATGCGCCGCGCCATCCGCAACATGCGCCTCCTCGGCGCCACCGGCCCGGTCGTCAAGGACCTCATCGACACCGTCATCGAGATGATGGGCCAGCAGTACCCGGAGCTCGTCAGCGACCGGCAGCGCATCGAGACGGTGGCCCTCGCCGAGGAGGCCGCCTTCCTCAAGACGCTGAAGGCCGGCACCAACATCCTCGACACCGCCGTCTCCGAGACCAAGGCCTCCGGCGGCCAGGTCCTCGCCGGCGACAAGGCCTTCCTGCTCCACGACACCTGGGGCTTCCCCATCGACCTCACCCTCGAGATGGCCGCCGAGCAGGGGCTGTCCGTGGACGAGGACGGCTTCCGCCGTCTGATGAAGGAGCAGCGGGAGCGCGCCAAGGCCGACGCCCAGTCCAAGAAGACCGGCCACGCCGGCGTGGGCGCCTACCGCGAGATCGCCGACAAGGCCGGGGCGACCGACTTCATCGGTTACGCCGACATCGAGGGCGAGTCGACGATCGTCGGCATCCTCGTCGACGGCGCCTCCTCGCCGGCCGCCACCGAGGGCGACGAGGTCGAGATCGTCCTCGACCGCACCCCGTTCTACGCCGAGGGCGGCGGCCAGATCGGTGACACCGGCCGTATCAGGGTGGACACCGGCGCCGTCGTCGAGATCCGCGACACCCAGAAGCCGGTCCCCGGCGTGTACGTCCACAAGGGCGTCGTCCAGGTCGGCGAGGTCACGGTCGGCGCCAAGGCCCATGCCTCGATCGACCAGCGCCGCCGCACGGCCATCGCCCGCGCCCACTCGGCCACGCACCTCACCCACCAGGCGCTGCGCGACGCCCTCGGCCCGACGGCCGCCCAGGCCGGTTCCGAGAACCAGCCCGGCCGCTTCCGCTTCGACTTCGGCTCCCCGTCCGCCGTCCCGACGGCCGTGATGACCGACGTCGAGCAGAAGATCAACGAGGTGCTCGCCCGCGACCTGGACGTCCAGGCCGAGGTCATGGGCATCGACGAGGCCAAGAAGCAGGGCGCCATCGCCGAGTTCGGCGAGAAGTACGGCGAGCGGGTCCGGGTCGTGACCATCGGCGACTTCTCCAAGGAGCTCTGTGGCGGCACGCACGTGCACAACACCGCCCAGCTGGGTCTGGTGAAGCTGCTCGGCGAGTCGTCGATCGGCTCGGGTGTCCGCCGGATCGAGGCCCTCGTCGGTGTCGACGCCTACAACTTCCTGGCCCGTGAGCACACGGTCGTCGCCCAGCTCCAGGAGCTGATGAAGGGACGTCCGGAGGAGCTTCCGGAGAAGGTCTCCGCCATGCTCGGCAAGCTGAAGGACGCCGAGAAGGAGATCGAGAAGTTCCGCGCGGAGAAGGTCCTCCAGGCCGCCGGCGGGCTCGTGGAGTCCGCCAAGGACGTCGGCGGCGTCGCCCTGGTCACCGGTCAGGTCCCCGACGGCACCACCCCCGACGACCTGCGCAGGCTCGTCCTCGACGTGCGCGGCCGCATCCAGGGCGGCCGGGCCGCCGTGGTCGCCCTGTTCACGGTCAACAACGGCAAGCCGCTGACCGTCATCGCCACCAACGAGGCGGCCCGCGAGCGCGGTCTCAAGGCCGGCGACCTGGTCCGTACGGCCGCCAAGACCCTCGGCGGCGGCGGTGGCGGCAAGCCGGACGTCGCCCAGGGCGGTGGCCAGAACCCGACCGCCGTCGGTGACGCCGTCGACGCCGTCGAGCGGCTCGTGGCGGAAACGGCCAAGTGAGCGAGCCGATGAGGAAGGGCCGTCGACTCGCGATCGACGTCGGGGACGCCCGGATCGGGGTCGCCTCGTGCGACCCCGACGGGATCCTCGCCACTCCGGTGGAGACGGTTCCCGGCCGGGACGTCCCGGCAGCTCATCGCCGGCTGAAGCAGCTGGTCGAGGAGTACGAGCCGATCGAGGTCATTGTCGGTCTGCCCCGCTCCCTCAAGGGGGGCGAGGGCCCGGCCGCGGTGAAGGTCCGCGGCTTCGCACAACAGCTGGCGAACAAAATCGCGCCCGTATCCGTACGTCTGGTCGACGAGAGGATGACGACCGTGACGGCCAGTCAGGGACTGCGCGCCTCGGGGGTGAAGTCCAAGAAGGGCCGCTCGGTGATCGACCAGGCAGCCGCTGTGATCATCCTTCAGCAGGCGCTGGAATCCGAACGAGTGTCAGGCAAAGCACCGGGCGAGGGCGTCGAAGTGGTCATCTGATCGCGATACGGTAACGTTCCGCGCGATGCGGCGGTGTTCGAACAGCCGCCGCACAGAGAGAGGCGAAACGGTGACGGGCCCGCGAAGGCCGAGTGATCGCCGCCTCGCGGCTCTAGGGGATCGATGACTGAGTATGGCCGGAGCGCAGGCTCCGAACCGTGGAATCCGGAGGACCCGTTGTACGGGGACGGCGGATGGGAAGGGCAGCAGGCCCCCACGGGTCAGCAGCCTGCCTACGGCGGCCAGCCACAGCACCACCACTACCCGCAGCAGTCGCAGCAGCAGCAGTCGGAATACGGCGACTGGAGCCAGGCGCAGGCGCAGCAGTACGACCAACAGCAGTACGGCGGACAGCAGTACGACCAACAGCAGTACGACCAACAGCAGTACGACCCGCAGTATCAGGGCTACGACCAGCAGCAGTTCGCCCACCAGAACCAGCAGGCCTATCCCGACGGGTACCAGGAGGGCGGCTGGGACGGCACGGGCACGCACGCCCACGTCCCGTACGCGGCCGACCCCGGCGACCCCTACGGTCAGCAGGCCGCGGCCTACGGCGCCGAACAGCCCGACTTCTACGGCACTCCGGAGGCGTATCCGCCGCCGGAGCCGCCTGCCCGGCGTCGCGCCGAGCCCGAACCCGTCCAGGCGTCCGAGCCGGTGGAGGCACCGGAGCCCGAACAGAAACCCGACTGGGATCCCGGTCCCGACCAGGGGGAGCACGCCTTCTTCGCGGGCGGCGGGGCCGAGGACGACGAGGACGACGACGAGCCGGAGGGCCGCGGAAACCGGCGGGGCCGGGGCGGCAAGGGCACGAAGAGCAAGAAGAAGAGCCGCAACGGCTGCGCCTGTCTCGTCGTGGTGCTGGTGTTCGGCGGTGGGGTCGCCGGCGTCGGCTACTTCGGCTACGACTACTACAAGAATCGTTACGGCGCGGCTCCGGATTTCGCGGGCGCCGGCACCGGCCAGAACGTGAGCATCGAGGTGCCCAAGGGCTCCGGCGGCGCCGCCATCGGCCGACTGCTGAAGGACGCCGGCGTCGTCAAGAGCGTGGACGCGTTCGTCTCGGCGTTCACGGGCAATCCGGAAGCGGGCCGGATCCAGGCGGGCGCGTACATCCTGAAGAAGGAGATGTCCGCGAAGAGCGCCGTGGAGATGATGCTCGATCCGAAGAGCCAGGCCAATGTGGTCGTCACCCCGGGGCAGCGGAACGTGGCCGTCTACAAGAGCATCGACACCAAACTCGGGCTTTCCTCCGGCACCACCAGGACAGTGGCGGAAAAGCAGTACAAGACGCTCGGTCTGCCCAGCTGGGCGAATGACAACGGCGACATCAAGGACCCGCTGGAGGGCTTCCTCTTCCCGGGTACGTACGGCGCCGCCAAGGGTATGAAGCCCGAGGCGATCCTGAAGTCGATGGTCGCCCACGCCAACGAGGAGTACGGCGAGTACGACCTCGCCGCCAAGGCAAAGACGCTCAAGCTGGAAAACCCGTTGCAGGTCATCACGGTCGCCAGCCTCGTCCAGGCCGAAGGCAAGACGCACGACGACTACCGCAAGATGGCGGAGGTCGTCTACAACCGGCTCAAGCCGACGAACGACCAGACCAACCAGTTGCTCCAGTTCGACTCGACCTTCAACTACCTCAAGGGCGAGAGTAAAATCCACATCAGCGAGTCCGAGATCAACAGCAACAAGGACCCGTACAACACCTACACCAACAGGGGCCTGCCGCCCGGTCCGATCGGCAATCCCGGTGAGGACGCGCTGAAGGCCACGATGAATCCGACCACCGACGGCTGGATCTACTTCGTGGCGACCGACGGCGAGAGCAACACCGAATTCGCCAAGACCTACGCGGAATTCCAGCGACTCAAGGACAAGTTCGATGCCAGCACGGGCAACTGACGCCCGCCGGGCCGCGGTACTCGGCAGCCCGATCGCCCACTCCCTCTCCCCGGTGCTGCACCGCGCCGCGTACGAGGCGCTGGAACTCACCGGCTGGACGTACGACCGCTTCGACGTCGACGAGCAGGCGCTGCCCGCCTTCGTCGACGGGCTCGGCGCCGAGTGGGCAGGTCTGTCGCTGACCATGCCGCTGAAGCGTGCGGTCATCCCGCTGCTCGACGAGATCAGCGAGACGGCGGCCGCCGTGGAGGCGGTCAACACCCTCGTGCTCACCGAGGACGGCCGTCGGCTCGGCGACAACACCGACATCCCCGGCGTGGTCGCGGCCCTGCGCGAGCGTGGCATCGAACAGGTCGACTCGGCCGCGATCCTCGGCGCCGGCGCCACCGCGTCCTCCGCGCTGGCCGCCCTGGCCAGGGTCTGCACCGGCGAGATCGTCGCCTATGTCCGCAGTGCGGCCCGCGCCGCCGAGATGCGGCAGTGGGGCGAGCGGCTCGAGGTCGAGGTCCGGATCGCCGACTGGGCGGACGCCGCCGACGCGCTGGTCTTCCCGCTGGTCGTCGCGACCACCCCGGCCGGGGCTACGGACGCCCTCGCCGCCTCGGTGCCGGAGCGCCCCGCGACCCTCTTCGACGTGCTCTACGACCCGTGGCCGACCGAGCTGGCCGCCCGCTGGTCCATGTTCGGCGGCGCCGTCGTCAGCGGCCTCGACCTGCTGGTGCACCAGGCGGTCCTCCAGGTGGAGCGGATGACCGGCCGCGGGCCGGCGCCGGTGGCCGCGATGCGCAAGGCGGGCGAGCACGCGCTCGCCTCCCGCCGGGCTCCGCACCGCCCGTGACCCTGTCGCCGGGTGCTCGCCCGTCCGCTTGCTGGACCGGCGACCGGCTCCGGGGCCGGGACGTGGGAGGATCGGAGGTGGCGGGCCGGGGCCGCGCACCCGGTCACGCCGACGACGTACGCGATGGACGCGCGTACGCAGAGCAGTACCAGGGCGCGAGTACTGAGGAGCATCGTTGAGCAGGCTGCGTTGGCTGACCGCGGGGGAGTCCCACGGTCCCGCACTTGTCGCGACGCTGGAGGGCCTTCCCGCCGGCGTGCCGATCACCACGGAGATGGTCGGGGACCATCTCGCGCGGCGGCGGCTCGGTTATGGGCGCGGTGCGCGGATGAAGTTCGAGCGCGACGAGGTGACCTTCCTCGGTGGTGTCCGGCACGGTCTGACCATGGGTTCGCCGGTCGCGGTCATGGTGGGCAACACGGAGTGGCCGAAGTGGGAGCAGGTCATGTCGGCCGACCCGGTCGACCCGGAGATCCTCGCGGGCCTCGCCCGCAACGCCCCGCTCACCCGCCCGCGCCCCGGACACGCCGATCTGGCCGGGATGCAGAAGTACGGCTTCGACGAGGCCCGTCCGATCCTGGAGCGCGCTTCCGCCCGGGAGACCGCGGCCCGGGTCGCGCTGGGCGCGGTGGCCCGCTCGTACCTGAAGGAGACCGCCGGCATCGAGGTCGTCTCGCACGTCGTCGAGCTGGCCGCGGCCAAGGCGCCCTACGGGGTCTACCCGACCCCGGCGGACGTGGAGAAGCTGGACGCGGATCCGGTGCGCTGCCTGGACGCGGACGCCTCCAAGGCGATGGTCGCCGAGATCGACCAGGCCCACAAGGACGGCGACACCCTCGGCGGCGTCGTGGAGGTCCTCGCCTACGGCGTGCCGGTGGGTCTGGGCTCGCACGTGCACTGGGACCGACGGCTGGACGCCCGCCTCGCCGCCGCGCTGATGGGCATCCAGGCGATCAAGGGAGTCGAGGTCGGAGACGGCTTCGACCTCGCGCGCGTGCCGGGCTCGAAGGCACACGACGAGATCCTCGCCACCGACGACGGGATCAAGCGTGCCTCCGGCCGCTCCGGTGGCACCGAGGGCGGCCTGACCACCGGCGAGCTGCTGCGCGTACGCGCGGCGATGAAGCCGATCGCGACCGTGCCGCGGGCCCTGCAGACCGTGGACGTCGTCACCGGCGAGGCGACCCAGGCACACCACCAGCGCTCGGACGTGTGCGCCGTCCCGGCCGCCGGGATCGTCGCCGAGGCGATGGTCGCCCTGGTGCTCGCGGACGCGGTGGCGGAGAAGTTCGGCGGCGACAGCGTCGCCGAGACCCGCCGCAACGTGCGGTCGTACCTCGACAACCTGCACATCCGATGAGCGGGCCACGGGTCGTTCTGGTCGGCCCGATGGGCGTCGGCAAGTCCACCGTCGGGCAGCTGCTCGCCGAGCGGCTCGGCGTCGGCTACCGGGACACCGACGACGACATCGTCGCCGAGGCGGGCCGCAGCATCGCGGAGATCTTCGTCGACGAGGGCGAGGAGACCTTCCGCGCCATCGAGAAGCGGGCCGTGCGGCGCGCACTCGCCGAGCACGACGGCGTCCTGGCGCTCGGCGGCGGCTCGATCCTGGACGCGGACACGCGCGACCTGCTGGCCGGACAGTGCGTGGTCTACCTGGCCATGGATGTCGAGGAAGCCGTCAAGCGCACCGGTCTCAACACGGCCCGTCCGCTGCTCGCCGTCAACCCGCGCAAGCAGTGGCGCGAGCTGATGGACGCCCGTCGCCATCTCTACGAGGGCGTCGCCACCGCGGTCGTGACCACGGACGGCCGTACGCCCGAAGAGGTCAGCCAAGTGGCCTTGGACGCTTTGGAGTTGAAGGAAGCATGAGCAGCGAGTCCGTTACGCGTATCCGGGTCGGCGGCAGCGCGGGCTCGGATCCGTACGAGGTTCTGGTCGGCCGTCAGCTGCTGGGCGAGCTGGGTGGGCTGATCGGCGACCGAGTCAGCCGGGTCGCCGTGATCCACCCCGAGGCGCTCGCCGGGACCGGCGAAGCGCTCCGCGCCGATCTGGCCGAACAGGGCTACGAGGCCGTCGCCATCCAGGTGCCGAACGCGGAGGAGGCCAAGACCGCCGAGGTCGCCGCCTACTGCTGGAAGGCGCTCGGCCAGTCCGGGTTCACCCGCACCGACGTGGTCGTGGGCGTCGGCGGAGGCTCGACCACCGACCTCGCCGGGTTCGTCGCCGCGACCTGGCTGCGCGGGGTGCGCTGGATCGCCGTCCCGACGACCGTGCTGGCCATGGTCGACGCGGCCGTCGGTGGCAAGACCGGTATCAACACCGCAGAGGGCAAGAACCTCGTCGGTTCCTTCCACCCGCCGGCCGGTGTCCTGTGCGACCTGGCCGCGCTGGACTCCCTGCCGGTCAACGACTACGTCTCCGGGCTCGCCGAGGTCATCAAGGCCGGCTTCATCGCCGACCCGGCCATCCTCGAGCTGGTCGAGTCCGACCCCGAGGCCGCCCGCACCCCGGCCGGCCCGCACACCGCCGAGCTCATCGAGCGCTCCATCAGGGTCAAGGCGGACGTCGTGTCGTCCGACCTGAAGGAGTCGGGTCTGCGGGAGATCCTCAACTACGGCCACACGCTGGCGCACGCCATCGAGAAGAACGAGCGCTACAAGTGGCGGCACGGCGCGGCCGTCTCCGTCGGCATGCACTTCGCCGCCGAACTGGGCCGCCTGGCCGGACGGCTGGACGACGCCACGGCCGACCGCCACCGCACGGTCCTGGAGTCGGTGGGGCTGCCGCTGCACTACCGCCACGACCAGTGGCCCAAGCTGCTGGAGAACATGAGGCTCGACAAGAAGTCCCGCGGCGACCTGCTGCGGTTCGTCGTCCTGGATGGCCTGGGCAAGCCGAACGTTCTCGAGGGCCCCGACCCGGCCGTCCTGCTGGCCGCGTATGGCGAGGTGAGCGAGTAGGAGCGTGGGGCGGGCGAGTAGGTCCGCCGCTTCCCCTTCCGCCCGATTCGCTTTCCCCACCGGGCACTTCGGACCGCCCCCGGCCGTTCACCGATCGACGGCCGGGGGCGGTACCGTTCAGTAGCGAAGAGGGGGTCCGCGCCCCCACAGCCAGCGCCCATTGCCTGTACGAGACGGAGTGGCACCGGATGCAGCACGCAGTGGGTTCTCCGCTGCCACCGCCCCACCAGCCGGGCGGCGCTTCCCAGCAGCAGCCGGGGTACCTCGGCGCCCCCTCGGGCCCGGTTCCGCCCGCGCCCCGGCCGCCGGTCCCGCCCGTGCCGCATCCGCCCGCCCCGCAGCACGCGCCGGTCCCGGGCCACGCGCCGGTCCCGCAGGGCACCGACACCACCGGGCACGTCCCGCTGCCGCCCGGCGGCCCCGTCCCCATGCCCAGCGCGCCGCCCGCCCCGACCGTCCCCGACCCGGCTGCCACGACGCTGGCCGTACTGCTGATCGGTCCGGCGGGCGCCGGCAAGACGAGCGTCGCCAAGTTCTGGGCCGACCACCGCCGCGTCCCCACGGCCCACGTCAGCCTCGACGACGTACGCGAATGGGTCCGCTCGGGCTTCGCCGACCCGCAGTCGGGGTGGAACGACCACTCCGAGGCCCAGTACCGCCTGGCCCGCCGCACCTGCGGCTTCGCCGCGCGCAACTTCCTGGCCAACGGCATCTCGTGCATCCTGGACGACGCGATCTTCCCCGACCGCCCGGCCGTGGGCCTGGGTGGCTGGAAACGGCACGTGGGCCCGGGCCTGCTGCCCGTCGTCCTCCTCCCGGGCCTGGAAGTCGTCCTGGAACGGAACGCGGAACGCTCCGGCAACCGCCGCCTCACCGACGAGGAGGTGGCCCGCATCCACGGCCGCATGGCCGGCTGGTACGGATCCGGTCTCCCGATCATCGACAACTCCCAACTGGACGTCCCGACGACGGCGAGAGTGCTGGACGACGTGCTGGCGAGGGCGATCGCCAGCCCCCCGAAGTGGTAGAGCGTCCCAGAGCCTCCCAGGGGGCGGGCCTGGAGCGGCCTGCGAGTCCGTAGCGGCCTGCGGCCTCGCCGCGTGGGGGGCGCCCCGCTCCGGTCGGGCCCGTGATCGGCGACGATCCTCCTGCCCCACCCCGTTCCCCCGAACGCCCTCCCAACCGGCACGATCCGGCCACTCCTCCTACGCTCGTGTCATGTCAGAGGTCTACGCGTCCCGCCGCACACGGCTGAGAGAACGCTGCAACGCCAGCGGCAGCGCCAGCGCGCTGATCTCCCGCCCCGCCAACGTGAGATACCTCGCCGGCGCCGCCCCGCACGGCGCGGTCCTGCTGCTGGGCAGGCGCGAGGATCTCCTCATCTGCGCGGGCCCGCTCGACGACCGCTCGAGCGAGGGCCGGCCGGACGAGGCCCTGCGCGTGCACTTCCTGCGCCACCCCGGAGGCGATCCGGCGGTCGCCGCCGCCGATCTCCTCGTCGGCGAGGGTGGAGACTCCCTCGCGGTGGAGGAACATCACCTCACGGTCGCCCGCCACCGCGAACTGCGCTCCGTCGCGCCCCGGCTGCGCCTCGCCGACCTGGACGGCGCGGTCGAACAGCTGAGGGTGGTCAAGGACGAGGAGGAGATCTCCTGTCTGCGGATCGGCGCCGAGATCGCCGACCAGGCCCTGGGCGAGCTGCTGGAGTCCATCCTGGTGGGCCGTACGGAACGGCACCTGGCTCTCGAACTGGAGCGGCGCCTGGTCGATCACGGTGCCGACGGACCCGCGTTCACCACGTCCGTCGCCGCCGGCCCGAATTCCGGCCGGCGCGGCCACCGGCCGACCGACCGGCGCGTCGAGGAGGGCGACTTCCTCTCCGTCTGTCTGGGGGCGAGCTACCGCGGCTACCGCTGCGAGATCGGCCGCACCTTCGTGATCGGCACGTCCCCCGCCGACTGGCAGATCGAGCTCTACGACCTCGTCTTCGCTGCCCAGCGCGCCGGACGCGAGGCCCTGGCACCGGGCGCCGCCTATCGGGACGTGGACCGCGCGGCCCGCCAGATCCTGGACTCCGCAGGGCACTCGGAGGGCCTCCAGGAGCTCACCGGGCACGGTGTCGGACTGGAAATCGAAGAGGACCCGCAGTTGACTCCCGCGGCCATGGGTAAACTGGACGCTTGCGTGCCGGTCACCGTCGAACCGGGGGTCCACCTCCCGGGACGGGGCGGTGTCCGGATCGATGACACGCTCGTCGTGCGCCCCGAGGCGGACGGCGGACCCGAGCTACTCACCATTACGACCAAGGAGCTGCTCGCCCTCTAGCGACACCAGGGAAGTGAAGGCACGCCCGCCCTTCCCAGGCGCCGCTCGGTGCGTGCCCCGGGGTCGTCCACGTCAGTCCAGGAGATTCCGCAACCGTGGCTTCCACGAACGACCTCAAGAACGGCCTGGTGCTCAAGCTCGAAGGCGGCCAGCTCTGGTCCGTCGTCGAGTTCCAGCACGTCAAGCCCGGCAAGGGCCCGGCCTTCGTGCGCACCAAGCTGAAGAACGTGCTTTCCGGCAAGGTCGTCGACAAGACGTTCAACGCCGGCGTCAAGGTCGAGACGGCCACTGTCGACAAGCGCGACATGCAGTTCTCGTACATGGACGGCGAGTACTTCGTCTTCATGGACATGGAGACCTACGACCAGCTCATGGTCGACCGCAAGGCTGTCGGCGACGCCGCCAACTTCCTGATCGAGGGCTTCACGGCCACCGTGGCGCAGCACGAGGGCGAGGTGCTCTTCGTCGAGCTGCCGGCCGCCGTCGAGCTCGTCGTCCAGGAGACCGAGCCGGGCCTCCAGGGCGACCGCTCCACCGGTGGCACCAAGCCCGCCACCCTGGAGACCGGTCACCAGATCCAGGTGCCGCTCTTCATCACCACCGGTGAGAAGATCAAGGTCGACACCCGCACCAGCGACTACCTCGGCCGGGTGAACAGCTAACCGTGGCTGCTCGCAACACGGCCCGCAAGCGCGCCTTCCAGATCCTCTTCGAGGGCGACCAGCGCGGAGCCGACGTCCTGACAGTCCTCGCGGACTGGATCCGGCTTTCCCGGGCCGACACCCGGCAGCCGCCGGTGAGCGAGTACACGATGCAGCTCGTCGAGGGCTACGCGGAACACGCGCGGCGCATCGACGAGCTGCTCTCCCAGTACTCGGTCGGCTGGACGCTGGACCGGATGCCGGTCGTCGACCGCAACATCCTGCGTCTCGGCGCCTACGAGCTGATCTGGGCCGACGAGACCCCGGACGCGGTCGTCCTCGACGAGATGGTGCAGCTGGCGAAGGAGTTCTCCACGGACGAGTCGCCCTCGTTCGTCAACGGCCTGCTCGGCAGGCTCAAGGAGCTCAAGCCGTCCCTGCGGCGCGAGTAGCTCCGCCGGGAGAGCCGGGGGGCTGCGGGCCGTAAGGGGCCTGCGGGCCGCCTGTGGCTCGCCGCGAGGTTCCCCGCGCCCCCCGGGGGCGCGAACATGCCGGAGGGCCCACAGCACGCGCTGTGGGCCCTCCGGCATGTTCGCGCCAAAGCAGAAGTGGCCGGAACCGCTGGGTCCCGGCCACTGCGAGGGTACGTTTCTGCTCAACCGTGGAGCGGCTAGCCCTCCTCGTGCGACACCGCACGACGCGCGTCCGCGTCCAGGACGCCCCAGCTGATCAGCTGCTCGGTCAGGACCGAGGGCGACTGGTCGTAGATGACGGCGAGGGTGCGCAGGTCGTCCTGGCGGATCGACAGCACCTTGCCGTTGTAGTCACCGCGCTGCGACTGGATGGTGGCCGCGTATCGCTGAAGGGGGCCCGCCTTCTCGACCGGCACGTGCGCCAGTCGCTCAAGGTCGAGGACCAGCTTCGGCGGCGGCTCGGCGGCGCCGCCCGGAGTGGTGCCGGGCAGCAGTTCCTGCACCGGAACGCCGTAGAAGTCCGCCAGCTCGGCAAGGCGCTGCACGGTCACGGCGCGGTCGCCGCGCTCGTACGAACCGACCACGACCGCCTTCCAGCGTCCCTGGGACTTCTCCTCGACACCGTGGAGGGAAAGGCCCTGCTGGGTGCGGATCGCCCGGAGCTTGGCCCCGAGCTGTTTGGCGTATTCGCTGGACATATAGCTCCCCGGCACTGGGTCGACGCGGCGTGGGCCGCGTGCTGGTAACTCACTGTGAGGTTACGCAGCGTGATTCTTCTGCGTCAAGCCGAATGGTCCACACCGACGCTTCCGTGGTATCGCCGGCCGATTACGCCAAGGGGGTGATCGAGGGTGTCCTCCCGGCCTGCTACCGTGGATGGCGCAAATCCGACGTCCTTTAAGGTCCGTCCCGTGAGGCGGAGAAGGAGGTCCGTTTCTTATGGACAAGCAGGACACCCAGCAGGACATCCCACAGGATCTTCGGCAGGCCGATGCGCGGCCCGTGCTCGAAGGCCCCGACATCGCGCGTGTGCTGACCCGCATCGCCCACGAGATCGTCGAACGCGCCAAGGGCGCCGACGACGTGGTGCTGCTCGGCATCCCGACCCGCGGCGTCTTCCTCGCCCAGCGGCTCGCCGCCAAGCTCGAGGAGATCACCGACCGCGCAATTCCGGTCGGCTCCCTCGACATCACCATGTACCGCGACGACCTGCGCATGCACCCGCCGCGTGCGCTGGCCCGCACCGAGATCCCCGGTGACGGTCTGGACGGCAAGCTGGTCGTCCTCGTCGACGACGTGCTCTTCTCCGGCCGCACCATCCGCGCCGCCCTCGACGCCCTGAACGACCTCGGGCGCCCGCGCGCGGTCCAGCTCGCGGTCCTCGTCGACCGCGGCCACCGGGAACTGCCCATCCGCGCCGACTACGTCGGCAAGAACCTCCCCACGTCGTTGCGGGAGACGGTCAAGGTCCAGCTCGCCGAGGAGGACGGTCGCGACACCGTGCTGCTCGGTGTGAAGCAGACCGCCCAGCAGTAGCACGCGCGCGTGCGGCCCCGTCGCCGTGCGTCGCGCAGCCGTGCCCCTGCACGCCCGTGTTCTCCCCATACCTGAACTGCCTTACGGAGCCTGACAGATGCAGCGTCATCTCATCTCGGCCGCCGACCTCACCCGCGACGACGCCGTCCTGATCCTCGACACCGCGGAGGAGATGGCCCGGGTCGCCGACCGGCCCATCAAGAAACTGCCGACCCTGCGCGGCCGCACGATCGTCAACCTCTTCTTCGAGGACTCCACGCGCACGCGTATCTCCTTCGAGGCAGCCGAGAAGCGACTCTCCGCGGACGTCATCAACTTCTCCGCCAAGGGGTCGTCGGTGTCCAAGGGCGAGTCCCTGAAGGACACCGCGCAGACGCTGGAGGCCATGGGCGTCGACGCGGTCGTGATCCGGCACGGCGCCTCCGGGGCGCCGTACCGCCTGGCCACCTCCGGCTGGATCGACGCGGTCGTCGTCAACGCCGGCGACGGCACCCACCAGCACCCCACGCAGGCCCTCCTGGACGCCTTCACCATGCGCCGCCGACTGGTCGGCCGGGACGCCGGGATCGGCCAGGACCTCGCCGGCAAGCGCATCACGATCGTCGGCGACGTGCTGCACAGCCGGGTGGCCCGCTCCAACGTCGACCTGCTGCACACGCTCGGCGCCGAGGTCACCCTGGTCGCCCCGCCCACCCTGGTGCCGGTCGGCATCGAGACCTGGCCGTGCGAGGTGTCGTACGACCTCGACAGCACGTTGCCCAAGTCCGACGCGGTGATGATGCTGCGCGTGCAGCGCGAGCGGATGAACGCCGCGTTCTTCCCGACCGAGCGCGAGTACTCGCGGCGCTACGGCCTCGACGGCGACCGGATGGCGCGGATGCCCGAGCACGCCATCGTGATGCACCCCGGCCCGATGGTCCGCGGCATGGAGATCACCGCCGAGGTCGCCGACTCCGAGCGCTGCACCGTCGTCGAACAGGTCGCCAACGGCGTGTCGATCCGAATGGCCGTCCTCTACCTGCTCCTGGGCGGCAACGAACCCGCCGTCAGCCACGCCCGCTCCACCGAGGAGAAGTAAGAACATGAGCAAGATCCTGATCCGTGGTGCGAAGGTGCTCGGCGGTGAGCCGCAGGACGTCCTGATCGACGGCGCGGTCATCGAGGCCGTGGGAACGGGGCTGTCCGCCGAGGGGGCCGAGGTCGTCGAGGCGGCCGGCAAGGTGCTGCTGCCGGGCCTGGTCGACCTGCACACCCATCTGCGCGAGCCGGGCCGCGAGGACTCCGAGACGGTGCTGACGGGCACGCGCGCGGCCGCTTCCGGCGGCTACACGGCCGTCTTCGCCATGGCCAACACCTTCCCCGTGGCGGACACCGCCGGCGTGGTCGAGCAGGTGTACCGGCTCGGGCAGGAGCACGGCTACTGCGATGTGCAGCCCATCGGCGCCGTGACCGTCGGCCTGGAGGGCAGGAAGCTCGCGGAACTCGGCGCCATGCACGAGTCGGCCGCCGGCGTCACCGTCTTCTCCGACGACGGCAAGTGCGTCGACGACGCCGTGATCATGCGCCGGGCCCTGGAGTACGTGAAGGCCTTCGGCGGGGTCGTCGCCCAGCACGCGCAGGAGCCGCGGCTGACCGAGGGCGCCCAGATGAACGAGGGCGTCGTCTCCGCCGAGCTGGGTCTCGGGGGCTGGCCCGCGGTGGCCGAGGAGTCGATCATCGCCCGGGACGTCCTGCTCGCCGAGCACGTCGGCTCCCGGGTCCACATCTGCCACCTCTCCACCGCCGGATCGGTCGAGATCGTCCGCTGGGCCAAGTCCCGCGGCATCGACGTCACCGCCGAGGTCACCCCGCACCACCTGCTCCTCACGGACGAGCTGGTCCGGTCGTACAACCCGGTCTACAAGGTGAACCCGCCGCTGCGCACCGAACGGGACGTGCTCGCCCTGCGCGAGGCGCTCGCCGACGGCACCATCGACATCGTCGCCACCGACCACGCCCCGCACCCGCACGAGGACAAGGACTGCGAGTGGGCCGCCGCCGCCATGGGCATGGTCGGCCTGGAGACCGCGCTGTCGGTGGTCCAGGAGACGATGGTGCAGACGGGCCTGCTGGACTGGGCCGGGGTCGCGAGCCGGATGTCCTTCAAGCCCGCCCTGATCGGACAGGCCAACGGCCACGGGCGTCCCGTCTCGGCAGGTGAGCCCGCCAACCTCACGCTCGTCGACACGGAATACCGTGGGTCCGTGGACCCCGCGGGCTTCGCCTCGCGCAGCCGGAACACTCCGTACGAGGGGCGTGAGCTGCCGGGCCGTGTCACGCACACGTGGCTCCGGGGCAAGGCCACGCTCGTCGACGGGAAGCTCACGTGACATCTGCTGCACTACTGCTCGCGGCCGAGAGGGAATCGGCCGAAGTGACCGACTGGGCCGCGCGGATCGGCTGGGTCGTCGGCCTCGGTCTGTTCGTCGCGCTCGTCTACTGGCTGATGCGCGAGGGCTGGAAGTGGCGCGGCACGCTCCAGGGCGACCTGCCGCAGCTCCTCACCGCGCCGGACGACCGCGGCCCGGCGAGACTGAGCATGAGCGGCCGCTACCACGGCTCCACCACCGCCGGGCAGTGGCTCGACCGCATCGTGGCGCACGGCCTGGGCACCCGCAGCCGGGTCGAGCTCACCCTGACGGACGCGGGACTGGACGTCGTACGCCCCGGCGCGACCGACTTCTTCGTCCCGGCCGCCGCACTGCGCGAGGCCCGGCTCGACAAGGGCATCGCCGGCAAGGTCCTCACCGAGGGCGGACTGCTGGTGGTGACCTGGGCGCACGGCGACAGACTGCTCGACTCCGGTTTCCGCTCGGACCACGCGGCCGAGCACAACGAGTGGGTCGACGCTGTCAACTCCATGATCGACAAGACGGAAAACCCGACGGAAACGGAAGGCGCACGATGACGACCTCCACCAGGGGAACCACCAGGGTTCCCGCCGTACTCGTCCTGGAGGACGGCCGGATCTTCCGCGGCCGTGCCTACGGGGCCGTGGGGGAGACCTTCGGCGAAGCGGTGTTCTCCACCGGCATGACCGGCTACCAGGAGACCCTCACCGACCCGTCGTACGACCGCCAGATCGTCGTCGCGACCGCCCCGCAGATCGGCAACACCGGCTGGAACGACGAGGACGACGAGTCGGGCCGCATCTGGGTCTCCGGCTACGTCGTGCGCGACCCCGCGCGCGTGCCCTCCAACTGGCGCTCCAAGCGCTCCCTGGACGACGCCCTGGTGCAGCAGAACGTCGTCGGCATCTCCGGCATCGACACCCGCGCGCTCACCCGCCACCTCCGCGAGAGCGGCTCGATGCGCGCCGGCATCTTCTCCGGCGAGGCGATCGGTTCCGAGACCGAGCTCCTCGCGCGCGTGCAGGCCCAGCCGCACATGAAGGGCGCGAGCCTCTACGAGGAGGTCGCCACCAAGGAGGCCTACGTCGTCCCGGCGGTCGGTGAGAAGCGGTTCACCGTCGCCGCCGTCGACCTCGGGATCAAGGGCATGACCCCGCACCGCATGGCCGAGCGCGGCATCGAGGTGCACGTGCTCCCGGCGACGGCCTCGGCGGCCGAGCTGTACGCCGTGAACCCCGACGGCGTGTTCTTCTCCAACGGCCCGGGCGACCCGGCCACCGCCGAAGGTCCGGTCGCGCTGATGACCGAGGTGCTGGAGCGCAGGACGCCGCTCTTCGGCATCTGCTTCGGCAACCAGATCCTCGGCCGCGCCCTCGGCTTCGGCACCTACAAGCTGAAGTACGGCCACCGCGGCATCAACCAGCCGGTCCAGGACCGTACGACCGGCAAGGTCGAGGTCACCGCGCACAACCACGGCTTCGCCGTGGACGCGCCGCTCGACCGGGTCAGCGAGACCAAGTTCGGCCGCGCCGAGGTCTCCCACGTCTGCCTGAACGACGACGTCGTGGAGGGGCTCCAGCTGCTCGACCAGCCGGCCTTCTCCGTCCAGTACCACCCCGAAGCGGCAGCGGGCCCGCACGACGCCGCCTACCTGTTCGACCGCTTCGTATCCCTGATGGAGGGCCAGCGTGCCTAAGCGCACCGATATCCAGTCCGTCCTGGTCATCGGCTCCGGCCCGATCGTCATCGGACAGGCCGCCGAGTTCGACTACTCCGGCACCCAGGCGTGCCGCATCCTGCGCGCCGAGGGCCTGCGCGTCGTCCTGGTCAACTCCAACCCGGCGACGATCATGACCGACCCGGAGATCGCCGACGCCACCTACGTCGAGCCGATCACTCCCGAGTACGTCGAGAAGATCATCGCCAAGGAGCGCCCGGACGCGCTGCTGCCCACCCTGGGCGGTCAGACGGCCCTCAACACGGCGATCTCGCTCGCCGAGAACGGCGTCCTGGAGAAGTACGGCGTCGAGCTGATCGGCGCCAACGTGGAGGCCATCAACAAGGGCGAGGACCGCGACCTGTTCAAGGGCGTCGTGGAAGCCGTCCGCGCGAAGATCGGGCACGGCGAGTCGGCCCGCTCGGTCATCTGCCACACCATGGACGAGGTCATCGCCGGCGTCGACGAGCTCGGGGGCTACCCGGTCGTCGTCCGGCCCTCCTTCACCATGGGCGGCGCCGGCTCCGGCTTCGCCCACGACGAGGAGGAGCTGCGCCGCATCGCCGGCCAGGGCCTCACGCTGTCGCCGACCACCGAGGTCCTCCTGGAGGAGTCCATCCTCGGCTGGAAGGAGTACGAGCTGGAGCTGATGCGCGACAAGCACGACAACGTCGTGGTCGTCTGCTCCATCGAGAACTTCGACCCCATGGGCGTGCACACCGGCGACTCGATCACCGTCGCCCCGGCGATGACGCTGACCGACCGCGAGTACCAGATCCTGCGCGACATCGGCATCGCCGTGATCCGCGAGGTCGGCGTGGACACGGGTGGCTGCAACATCCAGTTCGCGGTGAACCCCGAGGACGGCCGCGTCATCGTCATCGAGATGAACCCGCGCGTGTCGCGTTCCTCGGCCCTCGCCTCGAAGGCGACCGGCTTCCCGATCGCCAAGATCGCGGCCAAGCTCGCCGTCGGCTACACCCTGGACGAGATTCCCAACGACATCACCCGGGAGACCCCGGCCTCCTTCGAGCCCACGCTCGACTACGTGGTGGTCAAGGCCCCGCGCTTCGCCTTCGAGAAGTTCCCGAGCGCCGACTCCACGCTGACGACGACCATGAAGTCGGTCGGCGAGGCCATGGCCATCGGGCGCAACTTCACCGAGGCCTTCCAGAAGGCGCTGCGCTCGCTGGAGAAGAAGGGCAGCCAGTTCACGTTCGTCGGCGAGCCCGGCGACAAGGACGAGCTGCTGCGGGAGGCCGTACGGCCCACGGACGGCCGTATCAACACCGTCATGCAGGCCATCCGCGCGGGCGCGACGCCCGAGGAGGTCTTCGAGTTCACGAAGATCGACCCCTGGTTCGTCGACCAGCTCTTCCTCATCAAGGAAACCGCCGACGAGCTGGCCGCCGCCGACCGCCTGGACGTCGAGCTGCTCGCCGAGGCCAAGCGGCACGGCTTCTCGGACCAGCAGATCGCCGAGCTCCGCGGGCTGCGCGAGGACGTCGTGCGCGAGGTCCGGCACGCGCTCGGCATCCGCCCGGTCTACAAGACGGTCGACACCTGCGCCGCCGAGTTCGCCGCGAAGACGCCGTACTTCTACTCCTCCTACGACGAGGAGAACGAGGTCGCGCCACGCGAGAAGCCGGCCGTCATCATCCTGGGCTCCGGCCCGAACCGCATCGGCCAGGGCATCGAGTTCGACTACTCCTGCGTCCACGCCTCCTTCGCGCTGTCCGACGCCGGGTACGAGACGGTGATGGTCAACTGCAACCCGGAGACCGTCTCCACGGACTACGACACCTCCGACCGCCTGTACTTCGAGCCGCTGACGCTGGAAGACGTGCTGGAGATCGTCCACGCGGAGTCGCTGGCAGGACCGATCGCCGGTGTGATCGTGCAGCTCGGCGGACAGACACCACTGGGCCTGGCGCAGGCGCTCAAGGACAACGGCGTGCCGATCGTCGGCACGCCGCCCGAGGCCATCCACGCGGCCGAGGACCGGGGCGCCTTCGGACGCGTGCTCGCCGAGGCCGGTCTGCCGGCCCCGAAGCACGGCACGGCCACCACCTTCGCCGAGGCCAAGGCCATCGCGGACGAGATCGGCTACCCGGTCCTGGTGCGGCCCTCGTACGTGCTCGGCGGCCGCGGCATGGAGATCGTGTACGACGAGACCCGGCTGTCGTCCTACATCGCCGAGTCCACCGAGATCAGCCCCACCCGGCCGGTCCTCGTCGACCGCTTCCTCGACGACGCCATCGAGATCGACGTCGACGCGCTCTACGACGGCGAGGAGCTGTATCTCGGCGGCGTCATGGAGCACATCGAGGAGGCCGGCATCCACTCCGGCGACTCGGCGTGCGCCCTGCCCCCGATCACCCTGGGCGGCTTCGACATCAAGCGCCTGCGGGCCTCCACCGAGGCGATCGCCAAGGGCGTCGGCGTACGCGGCCTGATCAACATCCAGTTCGCGATGGCCGGCGACATCCTCTATGTCCTGGAGGCCAACCCGCGCGCGTCCCGGACGGTCCCCTTCACCTCGAAGGCGACCGCGGTCCCGCTGGCGAAGGCCGCCGCCCGCATCTCCCTGGGCGCCACTGTCGCGGAGCTGCGCGCCGAGGGACTGCTCCCGGCGACCGGCGACGGCGGTGAGCTGCCGCTGGACGCGCCGATCTCCGTCAAGGAGGCCGTGATGCCGTGGAGCCGCTTCCGGGACACCTCCGGCCGCGGCGTCGACACCGTCCTCGGCCCGGAGATGCGCTCCACCGGCGAGGTCATGGGCATCGACTCCGTCTTCGGCACGGCGTACGCCAAGTCGCAGGCGGGTGCGTACGGCCCGCTGCCCACCAAGGGCCGCGCGTTCATCTCCGTCGCCAACCGCGACAAGCGCTCGATGATCTTCCCGGCCCGCGAGCTGGTCGCCCACGGCTTCGAGCTGCTCGCCACCTCGGGAACGGCCGAGGTCCTCCGGCGCAACGGTCTCAACGCGCGGGTCGTGCGCAAGCAGTCCGAGGGCACCGGCCCGAACGGCGAGAAGACCATCGTCCAGCTCATCCACGACGGCGAGGTCGACCTCATCGTCAACACCCCGTACGGCACCGGCGGCCGCCTCGACGGCTACGAGATCCGCACGGCGGCCGTGGCGCGGTCCGTTCCCTGCCTGACGACGGTCCAGGCGCTCGCCGCCGCCGTGCAGGGCATCGACGCCCTGAACCGCGGTGACGTGGGCGTCCGCTCACTCCAGGAACACGCGGAACACCTGACCGCGGCCCGCGACTAGCAGCCCTCGGGGGGACACCGGAAACGGTGTCCCCCTCTTCATGAGACCTCTGCGCGAGGCTCCTTGGAGGACACCACCATGTACAAGCAATTCTTCCGGCTGGTCTTCCGGCGGATGGACCCCGAGCGCGCCCACCACCTGGCCTTCCGCTGGATCCGGCTCGCCGTCCGTGTCCCCGTGCTGCGCACGTTCGTCGCGGCCGCCCTGGCCCCCCGGTACCGGGAACTGCGCACCGAGGCCTTCGGCCTGCGGATGCACGGCCCCTTCGGGCTCGCCGCGGGCTTCGACAAGAACGCGGTCGCGATCGACGGGATGTCGATGCTGGGCTTCGACCACGTCGAGATCGGCACGGTCACCGGGGAGCCGCAGCCCGGCAATCCCCGGCAGCGGCTCTTCCGCCTCGTGAAGGACCGGGCGCTCATCAACCGGATGGGCTTCAACAACGAGGGCTCGCTGGCCGTGGCCGCGCGCCTGGCCTCCCGTACGCCCGTCTTCAAGCCGGTGGTGGGCGTCAACATCGGCAAGACCAAGGTCGTACCTGAGGAGGAGGCCGTCGCCGACTACGTGAAGTCGACCGAGCGGCTCGCCCCGTACGCCGACTACCTGGTCGTCAACGTGTCCTCGCCGAACACGCCGGGGCTGCGCGACCTCCAGGCCACCGACGCGCTGCGGCCGCTGCTGAGCGCCGTCCGCGAGGCCGCCGACCGCGTGGTGACCGCGCGGCGCGTCCCGCTGCTGGTGAAGATCGCCCCGGACCTGGCCGACGAGGACGTCGACGCGGTCGCCGACCTGGCGGTGGAGCTCGGCCTGGACGGCATCATCGCCACCAACACCACCATCGCGCGCGAGGGGCTCGGCCTGGCCTCCGAACCCTCGCTGGTGAAGGAGACCGGCGGACTGTCCGGAGCGCCCCTCAAGGCCCGCTCGCTGGAGGTCCTGCGCCGCCTCTACGCGCGCGTGGGCGACCGCGTCACCCTCGTGGGCGTCGGCGGCGTCGAGGACGCCGAGGACGCCTGGCAGCGCATCCTGGCCGGCGCCACGCTGGTCCAGGGATACAGCGCCTTCGTCTACGAGGGGCCCTTCTGGGGCCGTGCGATCCACAAGGGCCTGGCCGCCCGCCTGCGGACGAGCCCCTACGCCACTCTCGCCGACGCCGTCGGCGCCGACGTGAGGAAGACGGCATGACCCTGGAACCCTTCGGCGCGCGGTTGCGCCGGGCCATGGACGAGCGCGGCCCGCTCTGCGTCGGCATCGACCCGCACGCCTCCCTGCTCGCCGAGTGGGGCCTGAACGACGACGTCGCAGGCCTCGAGCGGTTCAGCCGCACGGTCGTCGAGGCGACGGCGGACCGGGTCGCCCTGCTGAAGCCGCAGAGCGCCTTCTTCGAGCGGTTCGGCTCACGCGGGATCGCGGTCCTGGAGAAGTCGGTGCAGGAGGCGCGGGCGGCCGGCGCCCTGGTCGTGATGGACGCCAAGCGGGGTGACATCGGCTCCACCATGGCCGCGTACGCCGAGTCCTTCCTGCACAAGGACGCCCCGCTGTTCTCCGACGCCCTCACCGTCTCGCCCTATCTCGGTTACGGGTCCCTGTCCCCGGCGGTGGTGGCGGCGCGCGAGAGCGGCGCCGGGCTGTTCGTGCTGGCGCTGACCTCCAACCCGGAGGGCCGCGAGGTGCAGCACGCGGTGCGGGCCGACGGGCGGAACGTGGGCGCGACGATGCTGGCGCATCTGGCCGCGGAGAACGTGGGGGAGGCGCCGCTGGGCTCCTTCGGGGCGGTCGTCGGCGCCACGCTGGGCGACCTCTCGACCTACGACCTCGACATCAACGGTCCGCTCCTCGCGCCCGGCGTGGGCGCCCAGGGAGCGACCCCGGCCGATCTGCCGCGGGTTTTCGGGTCGGCGGTGCGCAATGTCGTACCGAACGTGAGTCGGGGTGTGTTGCGTCACGGTCCCGACATCGTCGCTCTGCGTGACGCCGTGGATCGGTTCGCGCGAGAGGTCCGGACCGCCGTGGCCTCCGCCTGACGGGCTTCGGCCGCCCGACCGGGGGCTCGGTCGGGCGGCTCGGGGACGACTTGAGTCTGGATACATCCTCAAATCCAGGGCACTATGTCTTAAATGTCCGGCCTGACGGAGGCTGACCAGGACTTTTCCTCTGTTCTCGCTGACTCTGGCGGAGTTGGCCGCTAGTCTCCGACGCAGAGTGAACGGGCAGCGTGTTGCTCGTAGCTCACCGGGTGAGGGCCGACTAGGTTCCTCACCGGTCCGTATCCGACAGTTCGACATCCGAGGTGACGTAGGCGTGGCTCTTCCGCCCCTTACCCCCGAACAGCGCGCAGCCGCGCTCGAAAAGGCCGCCGCGGCTCGCCGGGAGCGGGCCGAGGTCAAGAATCGACTGAAGCACTCCGGCGCCTCGCTTCACGAGGTCATCAAGCAGGGTCAGGAAAACGACGTCATCGGCAAGATGAAGGTCTCCGCCCTCCTGGAGTCGCTCCCGGGCGTGGGCAAGGTCCGCGCCAAGCAGATCATGGAGCGACTCGGCATCTCCGAGAGCCGCCGCGTGCGTGGCCTCGGTTCCAACCAGATCGCGTCCCTGGAGCGTGAGTTCGGCAGCACCGGTTCCTGATTCCCGACTCCTGCGGGACGGGAGTCCCGGGCACTCCGGGATTGCTGGAATAATCGCTGCATGGCAGTAACACTCCGGGGGACGACCCCCGAACCCCCGGACGCACGTCCGCGGCTGACCGTGCTCTCCGGCCCCTCCGGGGTCGGCAAGAGCACGGTCGTCGCTCATATGCGCAAGCAACATCCCGAGGTCTGGCTCTCGGTGTCGGCGACGACCCGCAAGCCCCGCCCGGGTGAGAAGCACGGAGTCCACTACTTCTTCGTCACCGACGAGGAAATGGACAAACTGATCGCCAACGGCGAGTTGCTGGAGTGGGCCGAGTTCGCCGGCAACCGCTACGGCACTCCGCGCGCCGCTGTGCTGGAGCGCCTGGAGTCGGGCGAGCCGGTCCTCCTGGAGATCGATCTCCAGGGCGCCCGGCAGGTCCGCGAGTCCATGCCCGAGGCGCAGTTGGTGTTCCTGGCTCCTCCCTCCTGGGAGGAGCTGGTGCGCAGACTCACCGGGCGGGGCACCGAACCGCCCGAGGTGATCGAGCGCCGCCTGGAGGCGGCGAAGATCGAACTCGCGGCCGAGCCGGAGTTCGACGTGACCCTGGTCAACACCTCCGTCGAGGACGTGGCGCGCGAGCTGCTAGCCTTGGTGGATGTTGTGTGATCGCGATTCTGTGATCATGACCGATCTTTTCCCATCCATCGGAAGGTAGAGCGTGTCCTCTTCCATCTCCGCGCCCGAGGGCATCATCAACCCGCCGATCGACGAGCTGCTCGAGGCCACCGACTCGAAGTACAGCCTCGTCATCTACGCGGCCAAGCGGGCCCGCCAGATCAACGCGTACTACTCGCAGCTCGGCGAGGGCCTCCTCGAGTACGTCGGTCCGCTCGTGGACACCCACGTCCACGAGAAGCCGCTTTCGATCGCCCTCCGGGAGATCAACGCCGGTCTGCTGACGTCCGAGGCCGTCGAGGGCCCGGCTCAGTAGTATTTTCGGCTCGCAGTAGGTTTTTCCACAGGCCCGGCAGCACGTCTGCCGGGCCTGTGGTGTCTGATGGACTCGTACGCCGGGAGCAGCGACGTACGTTTTCCGAGGTGCGGGGAGAGACGGTGGACAAGCCGAAGGTCGTCCTGGGGGTCAGCGGTGGCATCGCCGCGTACAAGGCCTGCGAGCTGCTGCGCCGACTGACCGAGTCGGGCCACGACGTCCGCGTGGTCCCCACCGCCTCCGCGCTGCACTTCGTCGGCGCCGCCACCTGGTCCGCCCTCTCCGGACACCCCGTCTCCACCGAGGTCTGGGACGACGTCCACGAGGTCCCGCACGTCCGCATCGGCCAGCACGCCGACCTGGTGGTCGTCGCCCCGGCCACGGCGGACATGCTCGCCAAGGCCGCCCACGGCCTCGCCGACGACCTCCTCACCAACACGCTCCTCACGGCCCGCTGTCCGGTCGTCTTCGCCCCCGCGATGCACACGGAGATGTGGGAGCACCCGGCCACCCAGGAGAACGTGGCGACCCTGCGCCGCCGCGGTGCCGTCGTCGTGGAACCGGCCGTCGGCCGCCTCACCGGCGTGGACACCGGCAAGGGGCGGCTGCCCGACCCGGCCGAGATCTTCGAGGTCTGCCGCCGCGTCCTGGCCAGGGGGGTCCGTGAACCCGACCTCACCGGCCGGCACGTCGTGGTCAGCGCCGGCGGCACCCGCGAGCCCCTCGACCCGGTCCGCTTCCTCGGCAACCGCTCCTCCGGCAAGCAGGGCTACGCCCTCGCCCGCACCGCCGCCGCCCGTGGCGCCCGCGTCACGCTGATCGCGGCGAACACCGGACTGCCCGACCCGGCCGGGGTCGACGTCGTCCAGGTCGGCACAGCCGTGCAGCTGCGCGAGGCGGTCCTGAAGGCGGCCGCGGACGCCGACGCGGTCGTCATGGCCGCGGCCGTGGCCGATTTCAGGCCGGAGACGTACGCGGCCGGAAAGATCAAGAAGCAGGACGGCCGGGAACCGGACCCCATCGTTCTTGTGCGGAATCCGGACATCCTCGCGGAGATTGCCGCCGACCGGGCGCGCTCCAACCAGGTGGTTGTCGGCTTCGCCGCCGAGACCGACGACGTCCTCGCGAACGGCCGGTCGAAGCTACGGCGCAAGGGCTGCGATCTGCTGGTGGTGAACGAGGTGGGCGAGCGCAAGACGTTCGGTTCCGAGGAGAACGAGGCCGTCGTGCTGGGCGCCGACGGCAGCGAAACGCCCGTGCCGCACGGCCCGAAGGAGGCCCTGGCCGAAACCGTGTGGGACCTGGTGGCACAGCGCCTGAGCTGACGGTTCGACCCGACTCGCCCATCCATGGGGCCCGGCCGATTCGGGCGCGGCGCCCCTGGCCAACGGTGCTCGGCATTCGGCAGAATGCCCGTGCCGCAGGTCACAGCGCTCCCGAGAGGCGAGACGGGTGGGCCGGTGGCGGGGCACGACCGATAAACTGTTCTCGGACGACGCCGGGCGCAGCTCCTGTCGCGTCCGCCAATGATCAGCCAGCAGCCGCTGCAACCCCAGGGAGCGTTGTGTCCCGTCGCCTGTTCACCTCGGAGTCTGTGACCGAGGGTCACCCCGACAAGATCGCTGACCAGATCAGCGACACCATTCTCGATGCCCTGCTGCGCGAGGACCCGGCCTCCCGAGTCGCCGTCGAGACCCTGATCACGACGGGTCTGGTGCATGTGGCCGGTGAGGTCACCACCAAGGCCTACGCGCCGATTCCCCAGCTCGTGCGCGACAAGATCCTCGAGATCGGCTACGACTCCTCCAAGAAGGGCTTCGACGGCGCCTCCTGCGGTGTCTCGGTGTCCATCGGCGCGCAGTCCCCGGACATCGCCCAGGGTGTCGACACGGCGTACGAGAACCGGGTCGAGGGCGACGAGGACGAGCTGGACCGCCAGGGCGCCGGTGACCAGGGCCTGATGTTCGGCTACGCGTCGGACGAGACGCCGACCCTGATGCCGCTGCCCATCTTCCTGGCGCACCGCCTGTCGAAGCGCCTGTCGGACGTCCGCAAGAACGGGACCATCCCCTACCTGCGCCCCGACGGCAAGACCCAGGTCACCATCGAGTACGACGGTGACAAGGCCGTCCGCCTCGACACGGTCGTCATCTCCTCGCAGCACGCGAGCGACATCGACCTGGACTCCCTGCTCGCCCCCGACATCCGCGAGTTCGTGGTGGAGCCGGAGCTGAAGGCGCTCCTGGACGAGGGCATCAAGATCGACACCGACAACTACCGCCTGCTGGTCAACCCGACCGGCCGCTTCGAGATCGGCGGCCCGATGGGCGACGCCGGCCTCACCGGTCGCAAGATCATCATCGACACCTACGGCGGCTTCGCCCGTCACGGCGGCGGCGCCTTCTCGGGCAAGGACCCGTCCAAGGTCGACCGCTCGGCCGCGTACGCGATGCGCTGGGTGGCGAAGAACGTGGTGGCGGCGGGTCTGGCGGCCCGCTGCGAGGTCCAGGTCGCCTACGCGATCGGCAAGGCCGAGCCGGTCGGTCTCTTCGTGGAGACCTTCGGCACCGCCAAGGTCGACGTCGAGAAGATCGAGAGGGCCATCGACGAGGTCTTCGACCTCCGCCCGGCCGCGATCATCCGCGACCTCGACCTGCTGCGCCCGATCTACGCCCAGACGGCCGCGTACGGCCACTTCGGTCGTGAGCTGCCCGACTTCACGTGGGAGCGCACGGACCGCGTGGAAGCGCTGCGCAAGGCCGCGGGTCTGTAGCCTCCGGCCCCTCAGCGATCCGCCGAGGCCCGGCCCCTGCCTGGGGGCCGGGCCTCGGCGCGTCCTCAAGGGCGCCGACGAACGGCGGAATCGGCTCGCGGCGCGGGGCCGCACAGGCGGTGATCTTCCGGTGCGAGGGTCGCGGCTGCCTCGGTGGAGTCCGCCCCCTTGGGCGGGCGGTGAAACCGGCGGGATTCATGCCGCGCCCGGCTTGATCGCGGGAGGGTGACGCCGGGGCGCCTTCGGGCGCCCTCGGTTGTCAGTGGGGTTTGGTAAGAATGCAGGTGTGAGCAGCGAGAACGGGCAGGGGGGCGGGGGCGCGGCCGGGGAGGGCGCGCCGCCGGAGCAGCTCGCGCTGATCCGGGAGAGCGTGCGCCGGGCCAAGGCGCCGCGGGCCAAGCCCCGGACGTGGCGGGGGGCCGCGCTGGCCGAGGAGCTGCCGGTCGCGCGGGTGCTCGTCGACAAGGGTGTGCTGCATCTCGACCGGTACTTCGACTATGCGGTGCCGGCCGAGCTGGACGCCGACGCGCAGCCCGGGGTGCGGGTGCGGGTGCGCTTCGGGGCCGGGCGTGGCCGGGTGCGGGACGGGCGGCGCGAGGGCGGAGGGCTGATCGACGGGTTCCTCGTCGAGCGGCTCGCCGCGTCGGACTACTCCGGCCCGTTGGCGGCGCTCGCCCAGGTGGTGTCACCCGAGCCGGTGCTGAGCCAGGAGCTGCTGGGGCTGGCCCGGGCCGTGGCCGACCGGTACGCGGGAAGCCTGGCCGACGTCCTGCAACTGGCCGTGCCGCCGCGCAACGCGCGTGCCGAGCAGCGGCCCTCCCCCGTACCGCTGCCGCCGCCGAACACCCCGGAGCCCGGGTCCTGGGCGCGGTACGAGCGAGGGGGCGCGTTCCTGGAGTCGCTGGCGTCCGGGGGCGCGCCACGGGCGGTGTGGAACGCGCTGCCCGGACCCGGATGGAGCGAGGAGCTGGCGCGGGCCGTCGCCGCGACGCTCGCCTCGGGACGCGGGGCACTGGTCGTCGTACCCGACGGGCGGGCCGCCGCACGGGTCGACGCGGCGTTGACGGCGTTGCTGGGCGAGGGGCGGCATGCGCTGCTGACCGCGGACGCCGGGCCCGAGAAGCGGTACCGGGAGTGGCTGGCCGTGCGGCGGGGGTCCGTGCGAGCGGTCGTCGGGACGCGCGCCGCGATGTTCGCGCCGGTGCGGGATCTCGGTCTGGTCGCGCTCTGGGACGACGGGGACGACAGCCACGGCGAGCAGCACGCGCCGCAGCCGCATGCGCGGGAGGTGCTGCTGCTGCGGGCCGCGCAGGACAAGTGCGGTTTCCTGCTGGGAGGTTGGAGCTGCACCGTGGAGGGCGCGCAGCTCGTCGAGAGCGGGTGGGCGCGACCGCTGATCGCCGCCCGCGAACAGGTGCGGCGCAGCGCTCCGCTCGTGCGCACCGTGGGCGACCAGGACCTCGCGCGGGACGAGGCCGCCCGGGCCGCCCGGCTGCCCACCCTCGCCTGGCAGGCGGCCCGGGAGGGGCTGCGGCACGGGCCGGTGCTCGTGCAGGTGCCGCGGCGGGGCTATGTGCCGCGGATGGCTTGTGCGCGGTGCCGGGCCGCCGCCCGGTGCCGGCACTGTTCCGGGCCGTTGGAGGCGCGGGACGGGGGCGCGCTGTGGTGCGGGTGGTGCGGGCGTGAGGAGAGTGCCTGGCACTGCCCGGAGTGCGGCTCGTTCCGGTTGCGGGCGCAGGTCGTGGGAGCGCGGCGGACCGCCGAGGAACTGGGGCGGGCGTTTCCCGCCGTCCCGGTGCGGACGTCGGGGCGGGAGCAGGTGCTGGACACCGTGCCGGGGGCGCCCGCGCTCGTCGTGTCCACGCCCGGGGCCGAGCCGGTCGCCGAGGGCGGGTACGCGGCCGCGCTGCTGCTGGACGGCTGGGCCATGCTCGGGCGGCCCGATCTGAGGGCCGGCGAGGACGCGTTGCGCCGCTGGATCGCGGCCGCCGCGCTCGTACGGCCGTCGCAGGAGGGGGGAACCGTGGTCGTCGTCGCCGAGCCGACCCTGCGGCCCGTGCAGGCCCTGGTGCGCTGGGATCCCGTGGGGCACGCGGTGCGCGAGCTCGCAGAGCGGGCCGAGCTGGGCTTTCCGCCGGTGTCGCGGATGGCGGCGGTGTCGGGGACGGCGCAGGCCCTGGCCGCGTTCCTGGAGGCCGTCGAACTGCCGCGGGAGGCGGAGCTGCTGGGACCGGTTCCGGTGCCGGCCGGCCCGGTGGGAGGGCCCCGGCGGCCGGGGGCGCCGCCACCGGGGGAGGAGTGGGAGCGGACACTCATCCGGGTGCCGCCCGGGAGGGGCGCCGCGCTGGCGGCCGCCCTGAAGACGGCACAGGCGGCTCGGATGGCCCGGGGCGGCGAGGAGGCGGTGCGGGTGCGGATCGATCCACCGGACATCGGCTGAGGGCCGAAGGGGAGCCGACGGAGGCGGTGCGCGGAAGGCGGAGGCCTTGGTGCGCGTGAGGCCGGCGGCGGTGCCGTGTCCGGGGCACGGCGGTGGCGGTGTGGGGCACGGCGGTGCCGGTGGCGGTGTGCGGGGCGGCCGGGAATGCGGCTGCCCTCTCGGGCGAGGGCCGAGAGGGCAGGGCGGAGAGGTGCTCGGTGTGGGGTGCGGCGCGTCAGCCGTTGCGCGGGCCGGGGAAGGCGGTCGGCCGCGCCTCGTCGCGCAGGGCCGGGCTGCCGGCCGTCGGCTGGGTCGGCATCGAGCGGGCGGCGGGAACCGTGGGAACCGTCGGGATGCCCGTGTTCACGCTGACCGTACGGGCTGCGGCGGGCTCCGTCGGCCGCTCGGCCTCGGCGGTCGCGGTGGAGGCGGAGGTGGCGGCCGCCTGGGCGGCGGCGCGGCGGGCGCCGTAGCGGCGGTGCACGGCCTGCTTGGTGACGCCGAGCGCGGAGCCCACCGCGTCCCACGAGAAGCCGAGCGAACGGTCGAAGTCCACCGCCGCGGTGACGAGGGTCTCGACGCTGTCCCGCAGCTCCTGGGCGAGACGGACGGTGGGGGCGGGGGCACGTCCGTAGACGACGAAGCCCGTGGACGGGCCGGAGCGGCGGGGGCGGTAGACGTTGCCCAGCTGGGCGGTGAGGGTGCGCAGTGCGTCCACCTGCCGGCGGACGCGCTCGATGTCCCGCACCAGCAAGTGCAGGCTGGCCCGGGCCTGGGCGTCGTGGGTTGCATGGTCGGCCATGAACAAGCCTCTCGAACCGGCGATGAAGTAGGTGTGGTCAATCTTTCTTGACCAACGCGGGTGCGCTCCGCTGGTCACGGTGTGGGGGCGTATGGGCATATGCGTACGCCCCCTGGAGCGGGGATGCGCGGCTCCGGAGGGGCTGCTCGTCGTCGGCGGCCCTCCTGCCCGTCGTCATAAACTTGTGCGTCGCCCGTCGTCCGTCCCGCCCGAGAGGCCCCGCCCACTCATGAAGCTCGTCTTCGCCGGTACCCCCGAGGTCGCCGTTCCCGCTCTGGACGCTCTGATCGCCTCCGGGCGGCACGAGGTGGCCGCCGTCGTCACGCGGCCCGACGCGCCGGCCGGACGGGGGCGGAGGCTGGTCGCCTCGCCCGTGGCCCAGCGCGCGGAGGAAGCGGGCATCGAGGTGCTGAGGCCCGCCAAGCCCCGGGACCCGGAGTTCCTGGAGCGGTTGCGCGAGATCGCGCCCGACTGCTGTCCCGTCGTGGCCTACGGCGCGCTGCTGCCCAGGGTGGCGCTGGACATCCCGGCCCGTGGCTGGGTCAACCTGCACTTCTCGCTGCTGCCGGCCTGGCGTGGCGCCGCTCCCGTGCAGCACTCCGTCATGGCGGGGGACGAGATCACCGGCGCCTCCACCTTCCTCATCGAGGAGGGGCTCGACTCGGGGCCGGTGTACGGGACGGTCACCGAGGAGATCCGGCCCACCGACACCAGCGGTGACCTGCTCACCCGGCTGGCCTTCGCCGGCAGCGGGCTGCTCGCCGCGACCATGGACGGGATCGAGGACGGCACCCTGAAGGCGGTGCCGCAGCCGGGCGAGGGCATCACCCTCGCGCCGAAGATCACCGTCGAGGATGCCCAGGTCGACTGGGCCACTCCGGCCCTGCGGGTCGATCGCGTCGTGCGGGGGTGCACTCCCGCCCCCGGCGCCTGGACCACCTTCCGCGGGGAGCGGCTCAAGCTGATCCAGGTCAAGCCGGTTCCCGAGCGGACCGAACTCGCCCCGGGCACGCTCCTCGTCGGCAAGAACAGCGTGCACGTCGGCACGGGCTCGTACGCGGTCGAGCTGCTGTGGGTGCAGGCGCAGGGCAAGAAGCCGATGCGGGCCGCCGACTGGGCGCGGGGCGTCCGGATCGGGGACGGCGAGATCCTCGGGGCGTAACGCTCCTGCACAAGCGCCGCATGGTCCGTGAGCCCACGTGGTCTGCGAGCCGTTGTGGTCCGTGAGCCCGTGTGGTCTGCGTGCCCGCACGGTCGTGCGGTCCGCGTGCCCGTGTGGTCTGCGTGCCGACGTGGGCCGTGAGCCCACGTGGTCTGCGAGTCTGTGTGGTCCGTGAGCACGTGCGGTCCGCGTGCCCGCACCGTCCGCGTGTCCGCGACGCTTCGCAAGCCGTCCGTTCCGCGAACCAGAACCAGTACGCCCGTCGCCCAAGCCCCGCCCGTCCCGCGGGCGGATACCGACCGTCTCGCAAGGCTCGCCCGGCGTACCCACCGACGTACGCTGGACGCATCTTCCATCCTGCAATCCGGAGCACCTTTTCGTGAGCGATCAGCCCCACCGTTCCCGCAAGCCGGGCAAGCCCTACCGGCGGCCCCAGAAGGACCCCGTCCGCCTCCTCGCCTTCGAGGCGCTGCGGGCCGTGGACGAGCGGGACGCGTACGCCAACCTCGTGCTGCCGCCGCTGCTGCGCAAGGCGCGCGAGAAGGAGGGACCCGACAAGTTCGACGGGCGGGACGCGGCCCTCGCCACCGAACTGGTCTACGGGACCCTGCGCCGGCAGGGGACGTACGACGCCGTCATCTCCGCCTGTGTCGACCGGCCGCTGCGCGAGGTCGACCCGCCGGTACTCGACGTGCTGAGTCTCGGCGTGCACCAGCTGCTCGGAACGCGCATCCCGACCCACGCGGCCGTGTCCGCCACGGTCGACCTGGCCCGGGTCGTGCTCGGCGACGGGCGCGCCAAGTTCGTCAACGCCGTGCTGCGCAAGGTCGCGGCGCACGATCTCGACGAGTGGATCGAGAAGGTCGCTCCGCCCTACGACGACGACCCCGAGGACCATCTCGCGGTGGTGCACTCGCACCCGCGCTGGGTCGTGTCCGCGCTGTGGGACTCCCTCGGCGGCGGGCGGGCCGGCATCGAGGACCTGCTGGCGGCGGACAACGAGCGGCCCGAGGTGACGCTCGTGGCCCGGCCCGGCCGGTCCACCACCGAGGAGCTGCTCGGCGAGGAGGCCGCGGTCGCCGGGCGCTGGTCGCCGTACGCCGTGCGGCTCACCGAGGGCGGTGAGCCCGGGGCCATCGGCGCCGTACGGGACGGGCGTGCGGGCGTGCAGGACGAGGGCAGCCAGCTCGTGGCGCTCGCCCTGGCCAACGTGCCGCTCGACGGGTCGGACACGAAGTGGCTGGACGGGTGCGCCGGGCCCGGAGGCAAGGCCGCGCTGCTCGCCGCGCTCGCCGCCGAGCGGGGGGCCGCCCTGCTCGCCTCCGAGAAGCAGCCGCACCGCGCGGGCCTCGTCGCCAAGGCCCTGGCCGGTAACCCCGGGCCCTACCAGGTCATCGCCGCCGACGGGACGAGGCCGCCGTGGCGGCCCGGCTCGTTCGACCGAGTGCTGATGGACGTACCGTGCACGGGCCTCGGCGCCCTGCGGCGGCGGCCCGAGGCGCGCTGGCGGCGCCGGCCGGAGGACCTCGACGGGTTCGGGCCGCTCCAGCGCGGGCTGCTGCGGACCGCGCTGGAGTCCGTCCGGGTCGGGGGCGTCGTCGGGTACGCCACCTGCTCGCCGCATCTGGCCGAGACCCGGGCCGTCGTCTCCGACATCCTCAAGCAGTACCCGCAGGCCGAGCTGATCGACGCGCGGCCGCTGCTGCCGGGAGTGCCGGCGCTGGGCGACGGGCCCGATGTCCAGCTGTGGCCGCATCTGCACGGAACCGACGCCATGTATCTGGCGCTGATCAAGAAGACCGGCTGACACCGGCGCGGTCGCAGGCAGGACACGACGAGGGCCGGGCGCCCCCCCCGGGGGGGGGGGGGGCCCGCGGCGGGGGGGGGGGGGGGCCCCCCCCGGGGGGGGCCGGGGGGGGGGGGCGGGCGGGGCGCGGCACGCCCGGGGGGTCGGCGGGGCCGGGCC
>NZ_JBIUSU010000008.1:0-94925 GCF_044741545.1 Streptomyces sp. NPDC088157 | reverse complement strand
CTGTGCCCGCTCGCGCACCGCCCCTAGCCCTTGTCCGGGGCGCCACAACACCCCCCCCCCCCCGCGGGGGGGGGGCCCCCGGCCCCCCCCCCCCCGGCCCGCCCCCCCCCGGGGGGGGGCCCCCCGGCCCTCGTCGTGGGCGGCGGTTGCCCCCGCCGGGGTCAGTCCGTGCCGAACTCCATCGCGGCGCGGTCCAGCAGCTGGTCGTCGTCGGAGACCTCGCCGCGGGAGGCGATGGCCTCGGCGCCGCCCTCCGGCATTTCCGGCATGGTGCCGATCAGGCCGGTCGCGGCCGCCTGGGAGGCGCCGATGGCGGGGCTGCCGGTGCCGATCAGACCGAGCCCGACGTACTGCTCCAGCTTGGCGCGCGAGTCGGCGATGTCGAGGTTGCGCATGGTGAGCTGGCCGATCCGGTCCACCGGGCCGAACGCGGAGTCCTCGGTGCGCTCCATGGACAGCTTGTCCGGGTGGTAGCTGAAGGCCGGCCCCGCGGTGTTCAGGATCGAGTAGTCCTCACCGCGCCGCAGCCGCAGGGTCACCTCGCCGGTGACGGCGGCGCCGACCCAGCGCTGGAGCGACTCCCGGATCATCAGCGCCTGCGGGTCCAGCCAGCGGCCCTCGTACATCAGCCGGCCCAGACGCCGTCCCTCGTTGTGGTACTGGGCGACGGTGTCCTCGTTGTGGATGGCGTTGACCAGCCGCTCGTAGGCGGCGTGCAGCAGGGCCATGCCGGGCGCCTCGTAGATGCCGCGGCTCTTGGCCTCGATGATGCGGTTCTCGATCTGGTCCGACATGCCCAGGCCATGGCGGCCGCCGATGGCGTTGGCCTCCATCACCAGATCGACGGGGGAGGCGAACTCCTTGCCGTTGACCGTCACCGGGCGGCCCTGGTCGAAGCCGATCGTCACGTCCTCGGTGGCGATCTCGACCGTCGGGTCCCAGAACCGCACGCCCATGATGGGCTCGACTGTCTCGACGCCGGTGTCCAGGTGCTCCAGGGTCTTGGCCTCGTGGGTGGCGCCCCAGATGTTGGCGTCGGTGGAGTACGCCTTCTCCGTGCTGTCCCGGTAGGGCAGGTCGTGGGCGACGAGCCACTCCGACATTTCCTTGCGCCCGCCGAGCTCGGTCACGAAGTCCGCGTCCAGCCAGGGCTTGTAGATCCGCAGGTGCGGGTTGGCCAGCAGGCCGTACCGGTAGAACCGCTCGATGTCGTTGCCCTTGAAGGTCGAGCCGTCGCCCCAGATCTGGACGTTGTCCTCGAGCATCGCCCGGACCAGGAGGGTGCCGGTGACGGCACGGCCGAGGGGCGTGGTGTTGAAGTAGGCCCGCCCGCCCGAGCGGATGTGGAACGCCCCGCAGGTGAGCGCGGCCAGGCCCTCCTCGACCAGTGCGGCGCGGCAGTCGACCAGGCGCGCGATCTCGGCGCCGTAGGCCTTCGCGCGGCCGGGCACCGAGGCGATGTCGGGCTCGTCGTACTGGCCGATGTCGGCGGTGTAGGTGCACGGGACGGCACCCTTGTCGCGCATCCACGCGACCGCGACGGAGGTGTCGAGCCCGCCGGAGAAGGCGATGCCGACGCGCTCGCCGGCGGGAAGGGAGGTGAGGACCTTGGACATAGGAAGATTATGCATGAACTCGCATGGTCATGCAAAGGGCTGTCAGGTCTCCCCGCTCTCGGCCGGCTGGGCGAGCTCCTTCGGCGGGGGAGCGTGTGTCTCCACGGCCCGTCGGTGCGGCCACCAGATCTTCGGTCCGATGTCCAGGAACAGTGAGGTGACGAGCACCGACCGCACGATGAAGGTGTCCAGGAGGACGCCCAGGGCCACCGCGAAGCCGATCTCCGCGAAGGCGACCATGGGAAGGGTGGCCAGGGCCGCGAAGGTGCCGGCCAGGACCAGGCCCGCCGAGGTGATCACCGCGCCGGTCGCCGCCAGGCCTGTCACCACGCCCCGGCGGGTGCCCTGGTGGGTGGCCTCCTCGCGGATGCGGGTGGTCAGGAAGATGTTGTAGTCGATGCCCAGGGCCACCAGGAAGACGAAGACGAAGAGCGGGAAGTCGGTCGACTCGCCCGCGTAGTCGAAGAGGTGGCGGAACGCCAGCGCGCTGAGGCCCAGGGCCGCGGTGAAGGACAGGATCACGGTCCCCACCAGCAGCAGCGGGGCGATCAGAGCGCGCAGGAGCGCGCACAGGATGAGCAGGACCACGGCCAGGACCAGCGGGATGATCAGCAAATTGTCATGGGTGGTGGCCTCGTCCATGTCGAGCAGCGCCGCCGTGCCGCCGCCCACCTGCGCGTCGGCGTCGGGCACCTCGTGCACCGCGTCCCGGACCCGCTCCACGGTCTGCTTCGCGGCCTCGCTGTCGGCCGGGGCGGTCATGGTGGCCTCGAACAGCACCTTGCCGTCGTGGACCGGCTCGGTGGCCGGGGGCAGGCCGATGGACGTCGGCACGACCCCCTCCGTCCCCGCGACCGCGAGCTTCACCTGCCCGGCCCGGGCCTCGTCGCTGATGACGACCAGCGGGTCACCGCTGCCCGCCGGGAAGTACTTCTCCGACACCTCCTGGCCCGTGATCGAGTCCGGTTTCCCGGTGAACGCGTCAGCGTTGGAGATGCCCTCGGCGCGCAACTGGATCAGGCCGAGCGAGCAGACCGCCAGGACCAGCGCCGTCACGGCCCAGACCAGGCGGGGGCGGCGGGCGATGTCGCGGCCCGTGCGGGCCCAGACACCGCGCTCGGTCGGGTCGGAGGAGCCGAAGTGCGGGATCGCCGGCCAGAAGATCCAGCGGCCGCAGATCACCAGCAGGGCGGGGAAGAGGGTCATCATCGCGAGCAGCGCCACCGCCACGCCGATGGCCGCGACCGGGCCGAGCCCACGGGTGGAGTTCATCTCGGCGGCCAGCAGCATCAACATGCTCAGGACGACCGTGGCGCCGGAGGCCAGGACCGCGGGGCCCGCCCGGTGCAGCGCCAGGGCCATGGCCTCGTGCCGGTCCTCGTGGCGGCGCAGCTCCTCCCGGTAGCGGGCCACCAGCAGCAGGGCGTAGTCCGTGCCCGCGCCGAACACGAGCACCGTGAGGATGCCGGCGCTCTGTCCGTTCACCGTCAGGCCCGCGTGCTGGGCCAGGAAGTAGATCAGGGCCTGCGCGGTGAACAGGGCGGCGACCACGGCGAGCACCGGGACGACGAGGAGGGTGGGACTGCGGTAGGTGATCAGGAGCATGACGACGACCACCCCCGTCGCCGCCAGCAGCAGGGTCGAGTCGATGCCCTCGAAGGCCTCGGAGAAGTCCGCGGAGGTGCCGCCGGGTCCGGTGACGTGCACGGCCATGCCGGCGCCGTCGTCGCCGACGATGTCACGGATCGAGTCGACGGCCGGGGCGATGCGCTCCCAGCCCTTCTCGTCCATGGTGATCGGAACGTAGATCTGGGCGGCCCGGGGGCCGGCCGGGCGGTCGTAGACCGGGCCGCGGGTCTCGGCGCCGCGGATGCCATGGGCGGTGAGCTGCCGGAGCTGCGCCGCGTCCTCGGTGATCCGGGCCCGGTCCTGTGCCGTCAGGCCCCCGTCGCGGGCGTAGACGACGACCGCGGGGATCTGCTCGGGCCTGAAGTCCTCCGAGAGCCCCAGGACCTGGGTGGACTCGGCCGACCCCGGCAGCCAGGAGGCCGCGTCGTTGTCCTGGGCATCGGTGAGCTTCGAGGCGAAGGGCGCCGTCAGGAACAGCAGCACCACCCACAGCGCCAGCACCAGCCACTTGGCCCGCCGCCCGCAGACCAGATGCGCGATGCCCCGCTCCGGGGGCCGGGCGGTCCGCACCGTCTTCGTGGACTGCGGAGTCCGCGCAGGCTCCTGCGTCATGACCGCCTCCGGGGCCGTGTGGGGCGTGCGCACCACCGTCGCCGTGCCGGACCGATGCCCGCAAGCCCCTGAGGGCATGGCAGGCTTGGGGCATGGCCGTGCAGATCAACCCCAGCATCCTGTCCGCCGACTTCTCCCGCCTCGCGGACGAGGCGCAGGCGGTCGCCGGAGCCGACTGGCTCCACGTCGACGTCATGGACAACCATTTCGTCCCGAACCTCACGCTCGGTGTGCCGGTCGTAGAGTCACTGGCCCGTGCGACGGACACTCCGCTGGACTGCCATCTGATGATCGAGGCCCCCGATCGCTGGGCCCCGCAGTACGTCGAGGCGGGTGCCTCGTCCGTCACCTTCCACGTCGAGGCCGCCGCCGCGCCCGTGCGGCTCGCCCGCGAGATCCGGGCGAAGGGCGCCCGTGCCTCCATGGCACTCAGGCCCGCCACGCCCATCGAGCCGTACGAGGACCTGCTGCCCGAGCTCGACATGCTGCTGATCATGACCGTCGAGCCCGGCTTCGGGGGTCAGGCCTTTCTCGACATCATGCTGCCCAAGATCCGCCGCACCCGCGAGTTGATCAGCAAGCACGGCCTCGATCTGTGGCTCCAGATCGACGGCGGGGTCTCGGCCTCCACGATCGAGCGATGCGCCGAGGCGGGCGCGGACGTGTTCGTGGCAGGCTCGGCCGTATACGGGGCGGACGACCCGGCGAAGGCGGTCCGTGGCCTGCGGGCTCAGGCGGAGGCGGCGACCGTCGGAGCCAGTTGGGGTTGTGAACACTGAACCAACCACTTACCGACAGGAATGTGAACGGCTCTCATCAGAGCTGATCAACCGCGCCGGATCTGCGAGGATGAACGGCGTATCCAGAGTGTGAACAGCAGTGAGGAGAACGCCGTGTCGGGTATGTCGGCGGGCCGGTCAGCCATGCGGATGGGACCCGCTGAGCTGGTGCAGGCGGCGGCCATGGCCCGCCGCTTCTACCTCGAAGGCAAATCCAAGATCCAGATCGCGGAGGAGTTCGGCGTCAGCCGCTTCAAAGTGGCCCGGGTCCTGGAGACCGCCCTCGAACGGGATCTCGTACGGATCGAGATCCGCGTGCCGGCCGAACTGGACGCGGAGCGCTCCGACGCGCTTCGCGCCCGTTACGGTCTCAGGCACGCCGTCGTGGTCGAGTCCCCGGCCGAGGCCGAGGAGACCACGGACCCCGAGAACCTGGGGGAAGTGGCCGCCGACCTGCTCGGCGAACTGGTCGACGAGGGGGACGTACTGGGGCTGGCCTGGGGCCGGTCCACCATTCACATGGCGGCGGCGCTGGACCGGCTGCCTCCGTGCACGGTCGTGCAGCTGACGGGTGTGTACGACGCCGGGACCGCGGAGCGCGGCTCGGTCGAGGCCGTCCGCCGCGCCGCCCAGGTGTCCGGCGGCGACGCGCACCCCATCTACGCGCCGATGCTGCTGCCGGACGCGGCCACCGCGACCGCGCTGCGTCACCAGACCGGGATCGCCCGGGCCTTCGAGTACTTCGACAAGGTCACGGTCGCCTGTGTCTCCATCGGCTCCTGGGAGCCGGGCATCTCGACGGTGCACGACATGCTCAGCGACGAGGAGCGGGCTCATTACGCCTCGCTCGGCGTCGCCGCGGAGATGTCCGCGCACCTCTTCGACGCCGAGGGCCGCCGGGTCGGACGTGACCTGGGCGAGCGGTGCATCACGGTCAAGGCCGACCAGCTGCGCCGGATCCCCGAGGTCGTCGCGATAGCGGGCGGTCAGCGCAAGGCGGCCGCGATCGACGCGGTGCTGCGGTCCGGGCTCGTCACCAGCCTGGTGACGGACACCTCGGCGGCCGACTACCTGATGACGGCGGGGCAGGCACCGAAGCCCGCCCTCGGCCGGGTGGACCCGGACGGGATCTGACCGGCCCGGACAGCAGGTCCCGAGGGGACGACCGTGACAGCATCGCTCGCATGCTGCTGCGGTTCGTCCCCCGCGTGCTTGTGTGCCTGCTCCTCCCGCTCGCCCTGCTCACGGGCTGCGCGTCCGGGGGACCGGGCCCGCAGGCCTCCGCCCCGGCCGCGCAGGCCGCCACGCCGTCCTGGGCCGACGGCTCGGCCACGGTCCGGGAGTCCCGGCTGCCCGCCGAGGCGCGGCGGACGCTCCGGCTCATCGACGACGGCGGCCCGTTCCCGTACGCCAGGGACGGCGCCGTCTTCGGGAACTTCGAGAGGCTGCTGCCCGCGCACGAGCGGGGGTACTACCACGAGTACACCGTCGAGACGCCGGGCTCGCGCGACCGCGGGGCCCGGCGCGTCGTCACCGGGCGGGGCGACGAGGTCTACTACACCGATGATCACTACGACTCGTTCCGGGCGGTGCTGAGATGACGCAGTTCGTGGTCACGCTGGATCTGGACGGGGTGACCGACAAGGCCGCCCTGATGGACCGCTGCGCCGACGCCCTCGGCCTGCCCGGCTATTTCGGACGCAACTGGGACGCCCTCGCCGACAGCCTCACCGACCTCCCCGCCCCGCCCGGGGACGGCGGACTCCGGATCGTCGTACGCAACTGGCGGCCGTACGCCCGGGCACGGCCGCAGGAGTGGGAGATCGCGCAGGACGTGTTCGCACAGGCGGTGGCCCAGGCGCCGGCGCTGTCCGTGGTGCTCGCCCTCGGAGGATCCTCCTAAGGCCACCGTGAGCTGCTTGGACGTTCTGTCCGGGCATCGCATCACGGCCTTCGTGGGAGAATGAAGTACGTGCTTCTCCCCCTGGCTGACCTGTCCGGGGGTCACCTCTGATCGACTGGGATGTGCAGCACGTGCGTTTCCTCAACGACATCCAGCCCGCCTACGACCTCACCTACGACGACGTCTTCATGGTGCCGAGCCGCAGCGCGGTCGGGTCGCGGCAGAGCGTGGACCTCAACGCTCCGGACGGCACGGGCACCACGATCCCGCTGGTCGTCGCCAACATGACCGCCGTCGCCGGTCGCCGGATGGCCGAGACCATGGCCCGGCGCGGTGGGCTGGTGGTGATCCCCCAGGACATTCCGATCGACGTCGTCACCGACGTCATCAGCTGGGTCAAGAGCCGCCACCTGGTGCTGGACACCCCCATCGTGCTGGCCCCGCACCAGACGGTCGCCGACGCCCTGGCCCTGCTGCCCAAGCGCGCGCACAACGCGGGTGTCGTCGTCGACGAGGAGTTCCGTCCGGTCGGTGTCGTCACCGACGCGGACCTCAGCGGGGTCGACCGCTTCACCCAGCTCGAGGTCGTCATGTCCCGGGACCTGCTGCTCCTGGACGCCGGCATCGACCCGCGCGAGGCCTTCAACACCCTCGACGCGGCCAACCGGCGCTACGCCCCCGCCGTCGACCGGGACGGCAAGCTCGCCGGCATCCTCACCCGCAAGGGCGCTCTGCGCGCCACCCTGTACACGCCGGCCGTCGACGCGCAGGGCAAGCTGCGCGTCGCCGCGGCCGTCGGCATCAACGGCGATGTCGCAGGCAAGGCCAAGCAGCTGCTCGACGCGGGTGTGGACACGCTCGTCATCGACACCGCGCACGGCCACCAGGAGTCGATGATCGGCGCGATCCGGACCGTGCGCGCGCTCGACCCGCGGGTGCCGATCGTCGCCGGCAACATCGTCTCGGCCGAGGGCGTCAAGGACCTGATCGACGCGGGCGCCGACATCATCAAGGTCGGTGTCGGACCGGGCGCCATGTGCACCACCCGCATGATGACCGGCGTCGGACGGCCGCAGTTCTCGGCGGTCCTGGAGTGCGCGGCCGAGGCGAGGAAGTACGGCAAGCACGTGTGGGCCGACGGCGGTGTCCGGCACCCCCGTGACGTCGCCATGGCGCTGGCCGCCGGTGCGTCCAACGTGATGATCGGGTCGTGGTTCGCGGGTACCTACGAGTCCCCGGGCGACCTCCAGCAGGACGCGGGCGGCCGTCTGTACAAGGAGTCCTTCGGCATGGCGTCCGCGCGTGCCGTCGCCAACCGCACCTCCGACGAGTCGGCGTACGACCGTGCCCGCAAGGCGCTGTTCGAGGAGGGCATCTCCACCTCCCGGATGTTCCTCGACCCGGCCCGGCCGGGCGTCGAGGATCTGATCGACTCGGTCATCGCGGGCGTCCGCTCCTCCTGCACCTACGCGGGCGCGGGCTCCCTGGAGGAGTTCGCCGAGAAGGCCGTCGTGGGCATCCAGAGCGCGGCCGGGTACGCGGAGGGCAAGCCGCTGCACGCCAGCTGGTAGCTCCGCGAGGCGCTCCGCGTGTAGCTCCGCCGGTTGGGCCGTATGTCGGGTGCGGGTCCGGCCGCGCAGTTCCTCGCGCCCCTGTCGGGGCGCGTTCAGCCGGCCTGCAACGAATGTGCACCCTCGTTCCATGAACGCAACGATCTTGCGCGGGTGCGCAAGGTTGCAGCATTACAAGCGCTACGGCCCTGCTCATAGGGTCGTGCGCTGTACGTAGCGTGGCGGGGACCCCGCTCGGTGGGTTCCTGCTCGCGCAGGTGCGCCACAGGTCCCCGTCGCGCCGAGAGGCAGCGACGAAGGAGTCAGCGCGTGCTCGATCAAGGCGCACCCCCGCAACAGCGCAGTCGGACCGGCCCCGCGTCCCCGGGGGCCGTCGGGCGGCTCATGCGGCGCAAGCCCGTGGAACACCTGGTCGCCGAGGGCGGCCAGGGCGAGGGCGGGTCCCTCAGGCGCTCCCTCGGGCTGTGGCAGCTCACGATGATCAGCATCGGCGCCACCCTCGGCACCGGCATCTTCGTCGTCCTCGGCGAGGCGGTGCCCAAGGCCGGTCCCGCCGTCACGCTCTCCTTCGTGATCGCCGGACTCACGGCGCTCTTCTCGGCACTGTCCTATGCCGAGCTGGCGGGCACCATCCCGGTCGCCGGCTCCTCGTACTCGTACGCGTACGCGACGATGGGCGAACTGGTCGCCTGGATCTGCGGCTGGTGTCTGGTCCTGGAGTACGGCGTGTCGGTCGCCGCCGTGGCCGTCGGCTGGGGCGAGTACCTCAACGAGCTGCTCGACGGGACGATCGGCGTGACCATCCCCGACGCGCTGTCGGCGCCCCCCGGGGATGGCGGCATCTTCAACCTGCCCGCCCTCGTCGTCGTCCTGCTCGCCATGGCCTTCCTGCTCGGCGGCGCCCGCGAGTCGGCGCGCGCCAACACCGTCATGGTGGCCGTGAAGATCGCCGCGCTGGTGCTGTTCTGCGCCATCGGCGTCCAGGGTTTCCGCTCCGGCAACTACGAGCACTTCATGCCGCTGGGCATGGCGGGCGTCAGCGCGGCCGGGGCGACGCTGTTCTTCTCGTACATCGGTTTCGACGCCGCCTCCACCGCCGGTGAGGAGGCGAAGAACGCGCAGCGCGACCTGCCCCGCGCGATCATGCTGTCCCTCGTCATCGTGACGGCGCTGTACGTCCTGGTCGCGGCCGTCGCCGTGGGCGCCAAGCCCTGGCGGCGGTTCGGCGACTCCGAGGCCGCGCTCGCGCAGATCATGCGTGACGTGACCGGCCAGTCCTTCTGGGGCACCCTCCTCGCCTTCTGCGCGGTCATCGCCATCGCGAGCGTCGTCCTGACCGTGCTGTACGGCCAGACCCGCATCCTCTTCGCGATGTCCCGGGACGGCCTGGTGCCCAAGGTGTTCTCCCGCGTCCACCCGAAGACCGGCACGCCCCGCGCGAACACGGTGATCGTGTCGCTGTTCTGCGGTGTGCTGGCCGCCGCGATCCCGTTGGGCCAGCTGGCGGACGCCACCAGCATCGGCACCCTGTTCGCGTTCGGGCTGGTCAACATCGCGGTCGTGGTGCTGCGCCGGACCCGTCCGGAGATGCCCCGGACCTTCCGGGTGCCGCTCTCGCCGGTGCTGCCGGCCCTGGGTCTCGCGTTCTGCGTCTGGATGATGGGCAGCCTTTCGGCCGTCACCTGGGTGGTCTTCGGTGTCTGGATGGCGGTGGGGCTCGTGTTCTACTTCCTTTACGGCCATCGCCGCTCCCGACTCGCAGCGCCCGCGCCATCTGAGAAGTGATCAACCCACTGTGCTGAACGATCTCGACGAACGCATCGTGCACGCCCTCGCCGAGGACGCCCGCCGCTCCTTCGCGGACATCGGGCAACTGGTCGGCCTGTCCGCGCCCGCCGTGAAACGGCGCGTGGACCGGCTGCGGGCCACCGGGGCCATCACCGGCTTCACCGTACGGGTCGACCCGGCGGCCCTCGGCTGGGAGACCGAGGGGTTCGTCGAGATCTACTGCCGGCGCAACACCTCCCCGGAGACCATCCAGCGGGGCCTGGAGCGCTACCAGGAGGTCGTGGCCGCGTCCACCGTCACGGGGGAGGCGGACGCCGTCGCCCAGGTCTTCGCCGCCGACATGCGCCACTTCGAGCGCGTGCTGGAGCGCATCGCGGGGGAGCCGTTCGTGGAACGGACGAAGTCCGTGCTGGTGCTGTCGCCGCTGCTGCGCCGCTTCTCCGCGGGCTCACCGACCTGAGCGGTCCCGAGCCGGCCGGTGCGGTCCGCGGGCTTGTGCCGAGCACCGGCCTGCGCCGATTGCCGGCCGGTACAGCCCGCGGGTTTGTGTCGATCTCCGGCCCCGGCCGACCGCGGGCCTGTGTCGGCTGTCGGCCGGTGCCGACTGAGGGCCTGTGCCGGGCCCGTGCTGGTCCGGGTGCCTGTGCCGACCCGGTTGAGGTCGGCCTGAGCGCGCCGCCGGTTGGCTAGGCCCGGACAGGACCGGCCCGCCGCCGGTTCGGTGCTTGTCCGGGTGCCTGTGCCTGTGCCTGTGCCGACCCGGTTGAGGTCGGCCCGAGCGTGCCGTCGGCCTGCTCGGCCCGCCGGCCTGCTCGGCCCGCCGGCCTACTCGGCCGGCTTGCGGGCCAGCGCGTTGTTCCCTATCGAGTTGTGCACGCTGAAGCTGACCGCGTCCGAGCGGTAGCGGTCGTCCGACCACTCCACCGGCCGGCCCTCGCGGGTCGTCGTGACCCGGCGGACGCGCAGCAGGGGGCTCGTACGGCGGACGCCGAGCAGTTCGGCGTCCTGGGCGCCCGCCGCCACCGCGTCGATGACATGCTCGCCGTAGGCGAAGACCAGGCCGGTGTCGTCGAGGAGGCGCTGGGTCACCGAGGGGCAGTCCGGCTCGATCGACTCGACGGCCGGGGAAATCCAGTCGGCGTACACGGTCCGCTCCAGGAGCACCGGCTCGCCGTCCAGACCGCGCACTCGCAGGACGTGCAACACGGGTGTCCCGTCGCGTAGTTGGAGGTGTACGGCGTCCTCGGCGGTGGCCGGGCGGTACTCCTGTGCGACCACCCTGCCGGTCGCCCGGCGGCCCATCGCGCGCGCCCACTGGGCGAAGCTGCGCAGCTCGGCGAAGCTCTGGCTGCGGCGGCTGGCGAGGACCACCCGGCGGGCGCCCTGACGGGAGCCGATGAGCCCCTCGGCGGTCAGCGCCGCCACGGCCTGGCGGACCGTGCCGCGCGAGACGCCGTAATGGGCGGCGAGGTCGGTCTCGGCGGGCAGCCGCGCGCCGACCGCGTACTCCTCGCGGCCGATGGCCCGGCGCAGCTCGTCGGCGATCTCCTCGTGTCGCGCGGCCATGCTTCCCCTCTGCGTCGACTGCTGTACACAGCTTGACCAGCGTAGTCGACCCGTGGCGCTGCTCGGCGGCAGCCGCAACTGTGCGTGAAATCAGGGCTCAGGGTTTCGCCAGTGTTTACGAAGGGGACACCAGCGGCGTGCGTACTGAGGCCAACTTGTTCAGACAAGTTCGCCTCATCTCCTGCATTCTCGCGCGTCCCCTGGAGAAGCCGTGACCGTGCCCCTGCCGAGAACAGCCGTCCGTGGTGGTGCTCTCGCCGCCCTCGCCGCACTCGCCCTGAGCGCCTGTGGCGCCGCCCCCGAGACCACCTCCACCTCCGCCGACGGCAAGAGCGCCGCCACCGCCACCTCGGCCGCCGACTTCGGCGGACTCGACGCCCTGGTGAAGGCGGCGAAGAAGGAGGGCACGCTGAACGCCATCGCGCTGCCCCGCGACTGGGCCAACTACGGCGCCCTCATCGACGGTTTCCAGAAGAAGTACGGCATCAAGGTCGCGGTCGAGAACCCCGACGGCTCCAGCCAGGACGAGATCAACGCGGTCACCTCGCGCAAGGGTCAGGACCGCGCGCCCGACGTCCTCGACCTCGGCAGCTCCTTCGCGCTGAGCGCCGCCCAGCAGGGGCTGCTCGCTCCGTACGAGGTCGCCTCGTTCGCCGACCTACCCGCGGGCCAGAAGGACGCGCAGGCCCGCTGGTACAACGACTACGGCGGCTACATCTCCATCGGCTGCGACGCCAAGCGCGTCAAGACCTGTCCGACCACCTTCGCGGACCTGCTCAAGCCGCAGTACAAGGGCCAGGTCGCCCTCAACGGCAACCCCACCAAGTCCGGCTCCGCCTTCGGCGGTGTCTACGCGGCCTCCCTCGCGAGCGGCGGCTCCTTCGACGACATCCAGCCCGGCCTCGACTTCTTCGCCAAGCTGAAGAAGAACGGCAACTACACGCCCGTCGAGTCGACCCCGGCCACCGTCGAGAAGGGCGAGACGCCCATCAGCATCGACTGGGACTACCTCAACGCCGGATACGCCGACGAGTTCAAATCCAAGGGCGTCGACTGGAAGGTGTCGGTGCCCGGCGACGGCCAGTTCTCCCAGTACTACTCCCAGGCGATCAACAAGGACGCGCCGCACCCGGCGACGGCCCGCCTGTGGCAGGAGTACCTCTACAGCACCGAGGGCCAGAACCTGTGGCTCAAGGGGTACGCCCGTCCGGCCCTGATGACCGCCATGGAGAAGGCCGGCACCCTCGACACGACGGCCGCGGCCAAGCTGCCCGAGGTGTCCGGGACGCCCGCCTTCCCGACCGAGGACCAGCAGAGCAAGGCCAAGACGGTCCTCGGGCAGGGCTGGGCCAAGGCCGTCTCCGGATGACCTCCACCGCCGTACGGGTCGACATGGCGACCGCCGCTCCGGTGAAGCGGCGGCGCCGTGCCCTCGGCTGGCTCGCCGTCGTCCCGCTGCTCGCCTTCACCGCGCTCGCCTTCGGGCTGCCCGCCCTTGCCATGCTCGACGGCGCGTTCACCGCCAAGGACCCGGCCACCGGCGCCACTTCGTACACGACCGACAACCTGACGGCCTCGCTGCGGGGCGCGTATCTGACGGCCCTGCTCGGCAGCGTGAAGCTGTCCGCCGTGTCGGCGGGGCTGGCGGCGCTGCTCGGGCTGCCGCTGGCGCAGGCCGTCGTGACCTCCCGCTTCCGCGCGCTGCGCGAGGCGGTGCTCACCGCCTCCGGGGTGCTGGCCAACTTCGGCGGTGTCCCGCTGGCGTTCGCCTTCGTCGCCACACTCGGCAACGCCGGTGTGCTGACCCGGCACTTCGGCCTCACGCAGCAGGGCTGGGACCTGTACAGCTTCTGGGGACTGGTGATCGTCTACCTGTACTTCCTGATCCCGCTGATGGTGCTCACCATCACCCCCGCCCTGGAGGGCCTGCGCTCCCAGTGGCGCGAGGCGGCCCAGAACAACGGGGCGACCCCCGCGCAGTACTGGCGGCATGTCGCCCTGCCCGTCCTGCTGCCCTCGCTGCTCGGCGGCCTCGTGCTCCTCTTCGGCAGCGCCTTCGCCGCGTACGCCACCGCCGCCGCCATGGTGGGCAGCTCCATCCCGCTGGTCACCCTCCAGATCGCCGACGCCATCTCCGGCAACGTGCTCGTCGGGCAGGAGAACGTGGCGCTCGCCCTCAGCCTCGACATGGTCCTGGTCGCGGGCCTGGTCATGGCCGTGTACCTGCCCCTGCAACGACGGAGCGCGCGATGGCTCGCCTGAACCTGTGGCGGTGGGGTGTCCTCGGCCTCGCCGGACTGTACTTCCTGGTGCCGCTGGCCGCGTCGGTCGTGTTCACCGTCGACGTGCCCGGACAGGGCGTCACCTTCGACGCCTACACCCGGATCTTCTCCGCCGCCGGCTTCGGCTCCGGCCTGCTGCTCTCGCTGGAGCTGGCCGGCGCCACCATCGCCGTCGTCCTGCTGCTGATGGTGCCCGCCATGGTGGCGCTGCGGCTTGGCTCGCCCCGGCTGCGGCCGGTCGTCGAGGTGGTGTGCTCACTGCCCCTGGTGGTGCCGCCGATCGCGTTCGTCGCCGGTATCGGGACGGTGCTGAAGTGGGGACCCGAGCATTTCTCGCGCACCCCGCTCTTCCAGACGTTCGTGGCGATCCAGAACCCCGACTTCCCCGTGGTCCTCGTCCTGGCGTACGTCGTGATGGCGCTGCCGTTCGTGTACCGCGCGCTGGACGCGGGGCTGCGCTCCGTCGACGTCCGCACCCTCGTCGAGGCCGCCCGCAGCTGCGGGGCCGGCTGGCCGCAGGCGCTGATCCGGGCCGTCCTGCCCAACCTGCGCGGCGCACTGCTCAACGCCTCCTTCCTCACCCTGGCCCTCGTGCTCGGCGAGTTCACCGTGGCGCAACTGCTCGGCTTCCAGCCCTTCGCCGTCTGGATCGTGAACGTCAGCGGCTCACAGGCCCAGCTGTCCGTCGCCGTGTCCGTGCTCAGCCTGCTCGTGACCTGGGTGCTGCTCCTCGTCCTCGCCGGTTTCGGCGGACGCGCCCGTCCTACTTCCCGGGGATGAACCATGACCGTGCTCGATACGACAGCGACGAAGCCGGCGGCGAAGGCGGCCACCGTCGAATTCCGCGGCCTGCGCCGGGAGTTCGGGCCGACCCTCGCCCTCGACGGCTTCGACCTGACCGTCCGGCCGGGTGAGCTCCTCGCCCTGCTCGGCCCCTCCGGCTGCGGCAAGACCACCGCGCTGCGGATGCTCGCCGGGTTCGAACACCCCGACTCCGGTGCGGTGCTGGTCGACGGCGCGGACGTCACCCGGGTACCCGCCCACCGCCGGGACGCCGGGATGGTCTTCCAGTCGTACAGCCTCTTCCCGCACCTCGACGCACTGGACAACGTGGCCTTCGGGCTGCGTATGCGCAAGGTGCGTACCGCCGAACGGCGGGCGCGGGCAGCCGAGTTGCTGGAGCTGGTGGGCCTCGCGGACAAGGGCGCGCGCTTCCCGCACCAGCTCTCCGGCGGACAGCAGCAGCGCGTCGCGCTGGCCCGGGCCCTCGCCCTGCGCCCGCGCGTCCTGCTCCTGGACGAGCCGCTCTCCGCGCTCGACGCCAAGGTGCGGCTGACCCTCCGCGAGGAGATCCGGCGGCTCCAGCAGGAGCTGGGCATCACCACCCTGTTCGTCACCCACGACCAGGAGGAGGCCCTGTCCATGGCGGACCGGGTCGCCGTGATGCATGCCGGGCGGCTCGAACAGTGCGCCGCCCCGGCCGAGTTGTACGGCCGGCCCGCCACGGCCTTCGTCGCCGAGTTCGTGGGCACGACGAGCCGGATCCCGGGGCATCTGGACGGCGGCACCGTCGAGGTGCTCGGGCGTCGGCTGCCCGTCGACGGCCGGCTCCCCGTCGTGACCGAGGTGGACGCCCTGGTGCGGCCGGAGGCGGTGCGGGTACGGGCGGAGGACGGCGGGGACGCGCGCGTGGTGGCCACCTCGTTCCTGGGCGCGGTCGTCCGCGTCACCGTCCGGCTCGCCGACGGCACCGAGGTGAAGGCCGACCTGCCCGCCCACGAGGCCACCGTGATCGTTGCCGGGACCGCGGTCACCGTGTCGCTGCCGGACCGTCCGGTGCTCGTGGCCGAACGTGCTTCCTGATCCCCCACCGAAAAGAGGCGACAGTGACCCGACTCCCGCTCCAGGCCGCCCTGTTCGACATGGACGGCACGCTCGTCGACACCGAGCGGCTGTGGTGGGAGGCGGTGGAACGGGTGGCCGGCCGGACCCTGACCGAGGCGGACCGCCCGGAGGTGCTCGGCCGTCCCGTGGAACACACCGCCCACTGGCTGGCCACCGACACCGGCCGGCCCGCACCGGGGCTCGCCGAGGCGCTGCACCGGGAGTTCGCGGACCGCGTCCGCGCCGGTGTGCTGCCCCGCCCCGGCGCGCTCGCCCTGCTCGACGCCCTGGCCCGGGAGGGCGTGCCGACGGCGCTGGTGACCGCGTCGCCCAGGGCGGTCGCCGACCTCGTGCTCGAAACGCTCGGCGCGAGCCGGTTCGCCGTCACCGTCACCGCCGACGACACCGAGCACACCAAGCCCGCCCCCGACCCCTACCTCGCCGCCTGCCGCGCCCTCGGCGTCGACCCGGCGGCCTGTGTGGCCGTCGAGGACACCGAGACCGGCGTGACCTCCGCCGAGGGGGCCGGGTGCGCGGTGCTGGCGGTGCCCTCGCTCGCGCCGATCGGGCCGGCGCCCGGCCGGACGGTCGTGGCCGGTCTGGAGGGCATCACCCCCGAGCGGCTGCGCTCCCTGCTGCCGTACCGGCTCCGCGTCATGACGTGGAACCTCTGGTACGGCGGCACGAAGGTCCGCGATCACCGGGCCAAGCAGCTCAAGGTCCTCACCGAGACCGACGTGGACGTGGTCGGCCTCCAGGAGACGCACGGATCCGCCGCCGAGGAACTCGCCGAAGCCCTCGGCTGGTACCACCACCGGGCCGGGGAGAACCTCGGGATCATCAGCCGCCACCCGATCACGGCCGCCCTGGGCGACCCGGACGTGGGCTTCTACGGTGCGGCGGGCGTCCGGATCGCAGTCGGCGGCAGCGAGGTCGAGGTGTGGACGGCCCACCTGGACTGCGCGCCGTACGGGCCCTACGAGGCCGCCTTCGACGGGCTCGCCGAGGACATCCTGATCGCTCACGAGGAGGGGCGGCTCGCGCGACTGAGGGACGCCCTGCGCCGGGTGGGGGAAGCCGCGGACGTGCCCGTCGTCCTGGTCGGTGACTTCAACTGCCCCTCCCACCTGGACCGGCCGGACGTCGGGTGGCCGGTGACCAGGGCCGCCGAGGAGGCCGGCTTCGCCGACTCCTACCGCGAGGCGCACCCCGATCCCGTACGGGAGCCCGGTCACACCTGGTCCCCGGTGCACGCCGAGCACGAGGACGGCAGCGGGCGCCCGGAACCTCAGGACCGGATCGACTTCGTGCTCCACCGGGGTCTCGGCGTGCTCGACTCGCGTACCCACGTGACCGGCAGCCCCCGGCCGTGGCCGGACGTCGAGGACAACGACTGGCCCTCCGACCACGCCGCCGTGGTCACCACCTTCGCGATCACCGGTAAACAGGTGGGCGGCGGGGCGTGAACTGTCTACCATCGGTGACATGACCTGGCGACATTGATCCACGACCGGTTCCGACGTCCGTCGACTGACCGCCACGCTGTACGCGTACGCGTTCCTCGACGAGTTCGTGCTGCTCTACCCGGTGTACGCGCTGCTGTTCGCGGACAGCGGCCTGTCCGTCGGGCGGATCTCCTCCCTCTTCGTCCTGTGGTCGCTGACCGGCGTCCTGCTGGAGGTCCCCTCGGGTGCCTGGGCGGACGCAGTCTCCCGGCGGCTGCTGCTGTGGATCGGCCCGCTGCTGGGCGCGTCCGGCTTCGCGCTGTGGGTGCTGCTCCCGTCGTACTGGGCCTTCGCGGCCGGCTTCGTCCTGTGGGGCGCGCGCGGCGCGCTGGGCTCCGGCGCGCTGGAGGCACTGGTCTACGAGGAACTGGACCGGGCCGGCGCCGCCGACCGGTACGCCCGGATCATGGGCCGCGCGCATGCGGTGGGCCAGGTGGCCGTGATGGCGGCGATGGGCCTGGCCGGGCCGGTCTTCGCGGTCGGCGGATACCCGGCCGTCGGTGCGGCCAGCGTGCTGGCGTGCCTGCTCTGCGCCGTGACGGCGACCCGCTTCCCGGAGCACCGCACCCCGGCCCCGGCCGGGACCGACGACGCCGGTGAGGGCGACGGCGGTGGCGACGGCGGTGGTGAGGGCGACGGGGGTGACGACGGCGGTGGTGTGGGTGGGGGTGAGGGCGAGTCCGGCTGGACCCGGACGCTGCGCGCCGGACTCCCCGGACTCCCCGGATTCGCCGGACTCCGCCGGGACCGTCCCCTCCTCGGCGCCCTGCTGTTCGTCCCCGCCGTCACGGCGGTGTGGGGCGCGCTCGACGAGTACACCTCGCTGCTGGTCAGGGAGACCGGCGTACCGGACGCGGCCGTCCCCCACCTGCTCATGGTGATCTGGGCCGGTGTCACGGCGGGCAGCCTGCTGTCCGGGGCGGCCGAGCGCCTCGGCGGCACCGGCCTCGCGGTGCTCCTCGCGGGTGCCGCCATCGCCCTGGCGGCCGGCGCGCTGACGGGAACACCCGCCGGGGTCGCCCTCGTCGCCCTCGCCTTCGGCGGCTTCCAGTCGGCGACGGTCCTGGCCGACGTCCGGCTCCAGCAGCGCATCGAGGGCACCGCCCGGGCCACCCTCACCTCGGTCGCCGGCCTGGGTACCGAGCTGGTGACCATCGCGGTGTACGGGGCGTACGGCGTCCTCGGGGCGCACTTCCCGCACAGCACCGTGTTCGCCCTGTGCGCGGTGCCGTACCTGATCACGGCCCTGGTGGTGGGCCGGGGGAGAAAAGGGGTGAGGGCTCGGCCGGTGGGCCGGGGGAGAGGGGAATGAGGGCGCGCAACGAATCGCCGTTCCACCGGCTCCGCACGCAACGATCCGCTCACCGGCGCGCAACGGCTCCTTCTTGCCGGGCCCGCGCGGCCGACCGTACCGTCTACATGGCCCCTAAATCCGGCCGCCGAACCCCCTCGTACCGGTGAGGATCACGCATGCGCACCGCCCTGCTCCAGAGCTCCGGCCGCCCCGGCTCCGTCGCCGCGAACCTCAAGGTTCTCGACGAGGCCGCGGACCGGGCCGCCGCCGCGGGCGCCGGGCTGCTCACCGCTCCGGAGATGTTCCTCACCGGGTACGCGATCGGCGACGACATCGCCCGCCTCGCCGAGCCCGCCGACGGGGACTCCGCGGACGCGGTCGCCGAGATGGCCGGCCGGCACGGGCTCGCGATCGCCTACGGCTACCCGGAGCGGGTCGGCGACGCGGTCCACAACTCCGCCCAGCTGATCTCCGCCGACGGCACCCGGCTCGCGAACTACCGCAAGACGCACCTCTTCGGCTGCTTCGAGCGCGACCACTTCCGGCCGGGCGAGCAGCCGGTCGTCCAGGCGCGGCTGAACGGCCTCACCGTCGGCCTCATGATCTGCTACGACGTCGAGTTCCCGGAGAACGTCCGGGCCCACGCCCTCGCCGGCACCGACCTCCTGGTCGTGCCGACCGCGCAGATGCACCCCTTCCAGTTCGTCGCCGAGTCGGTGATCCCGGTCCGTGCCTTCGAGAACCAGCTGTACGTGGCGTACGTCAACCGGGTCGGCCGGGAGGGCGAGTTCGAGTTCGTCGGCCTCTCCACGCTGGCCGGTCCCGACGGGGTCGCCCGCGCCCGCGCAGGACGCGGTGAGGAGCTGGTGTTCGCCGACGCCGACCCCGTCGCCCTCGCCGCCTCCCGCGAGGCGAACCCGTATCTCGAGGACCGCCGCCCCGGCCTCTACGGGTCCCTGACCTGATCCCGGCCGGACCCGGCCGGTCCGGTCCCAACGCCCTGAGCCCTCCCCCGAGTTCTTTCGCGCAAGGAGTCCGTACCCCATGACGTCCACCGTGCCCAACGCCGTCGAGCACGCAGACGAGCAGCAGCCGCCGATCACCATGTTCGGCCCGGACTTCCCTTACGCGTACGACGACTTCCTCGCCCACCCGGCGGGCCTCGGCCAGATACCCGCGACCGAGCACGGCACCGAGGTCGCCGTCATCGGCGGCGGACTGTCCGGCATCGTGGCCGCGTACGAGCTGATGAAGATGGGGCTCAAGCCCGTCGTCTACGAGGCCGACCGGATCGGCGGACGGCTGCGCACCGTCGGCTTCGACGGCTGCGACCCCTCCCTCACCGCCGAGATGGGCGCGATGCGCTTCCCGCCGTCCTCCACGGCGCTCCAGCACTACATCGACCTGGTGGGCCTGGAGACCCGGCCCTTCCCCAACCCCCTCGCGGAGGCGACCCCTTCGACGGTCGTCGACCTCAAGGGCGAGTCGCACTACGCGGAGACGGCCGAGGACCTGCCGCAGGTCTACCGCGACGTCGCCGCCGCCTGGAACAAGTGCCTCGAAGAGGGCGCCGACTTCTCCGACATGAACCAGGCCATGCGCGAGCGCGACGTCCCGCGCATCCGCGAGATCTGGGCGAAGCTCGTCGAGAAGCTCGACAACCAGACCTTCTACGGCTTCCTCTGCGACTCCGAGGCCTTCAGGTCCTTCCGGCACCGCGAGATCTTCGGCCAGGTCGGCTTCGGCACCGGCGGCTGGGACACCGACTTCCCGAACTCCATCCTGGAGATCCTCCGCGTCGTCTACACCGAGGCCGACGACCACCACCGCGGGATCGTCGGCGGCTCCCAGCAGCTGCCGCTGCGCCTCTGGGAGCGGGAGCCGGAGAAGATCGTCCACTGGGCGTACGGCACCTCGCTGGCGAGCCTGCACGACGGCGGCGAGCCCCGCCCGGCCGTGACCCGGCTGCACCGCACCGCCGGCAACCGGATCACCGTGACGGACGCGAACGGCGACATCCGCACGTACCGAGCGGCGATCTTCACCGCCCAGTCCTGGATGCTGCTGTCGAAGATCGCCTGTGACGACTCGCTCTTCCCGATCGACCACTGGACGGCGATCGAGCGCACGCACTACATGGAGTCCAGCAAGCTGTTCGTGCCGGTGGACCGCCCGTTCTGGCTGGACAGGGCCGTCGACGACAACGGGGTGCCGACCGGCCGGGACGTCATGTCGATGACGCTCACCGACCGCATGACGCGCGGTACGTACCTCCTCGACGACGGCCCGGACAAGCCCGCCGTCATCTGCCTCTCGTACACCTGGTGCGACGACAGTCTGAAGTGGCTGCCGCTGTCCGCGAACGAGCGGATGGAGGTCATGCTGAAGTCGCTCGGCGAGATCTACCCGAACGTCGACATCAGGAAGCACGTCATCGGCAACCCGGTGACGGTCTCCTGGGAGAACGAGCCCTACTTCATGGGCGCGTTCAAGGCCAACCTGCCCGGCCACTACCGCTACCAGCGGCGCCTGTTCACCCACTTCATGCAGGACCGGCTGCCCGAGGACAAGCGGGGCGTCTTCCTCGCCGGCGACGACATCTCCTGGACCGCGGGCTGGGCCGAGGGGGCCGTGCAGACCGCGCTGAACGCGGTCTGGGGCGTCATGCACCACTTCGGCGGCACGACCGACGCGACCAACCCGGGCCCGGGCGACGTGTACGACGAGATCGAGCCGGTGGAACTCCCCGAGGACTGAGGCCGCGCGGCACGGGGTCTCACCCCACGGCGTCTCACACCACGAGGCCGGACAGCGGGGTGAGCATCATGCGGCCCGCGAAGCCGACGGCCGTGTCGAGGCGTTCGGTGAACTCCTCGGCGACGTCGGGCAGTCGGCGCAGTGCCCACAGGGCCCGGGCCGCCGTCCACGTGGCGTCCCGGGCGCGCTCCAGGCTCCAGGAGCCGAGGAGATGAGTGAGGGGGTCGGCGATCTGCAACAGGTCGGGGCCCGGCATCAGTTCCTCGCGGACGCGTTCCTCCAGCGAGCCGAGCAGCTCGCCCACGCGCTCGAACTCGTCCTCCAGCTCGCCCGGTTCGCAGCCGAGGCTACGACAGGCGTCCACCACGGCGAGCGCGAGGTCGTGCCCGATGTGCGCGTTGATGCCCGCCAGCGCGAACTGAAGCGGGCGTACGCCGGGATGGCGGCGGAACTGGAGCAGCGGACGCCAGCAGGCGGGTGGGCGCCGGTCGGCGGACACCGGGTCCACGGCGTCCAGGTAGCGGTTCGCGAACCGTACGTCCAGCGTGGTCGCGGCCCGCGTGTCCGGGAAGCGGCCCGTGTCGATGCGCCGGTCGACCTCCTGGGTGACCGCGAGGTAGACGCGGTTGAAGACGGCGACCCCGTCCCGGGGTGGCAGGGCCGCTTCGAGGGCGCGCATCCGGGCGAGCACGTCGTCGACACTCGGGCGATCGGTGTCGGCGCCTGTCTCGGCGTCCGTCCCGGAGAAAGTGATGAACTGCTCCAATTGCGGCATGGGGGCAGGGTGACAGTCCTAGGCTGGCCCGCGTGCCGGCGGGCCCGAGGCTTCCCCGGAACGGGGGAACGGGCCCGTGGCGCGGGAGGGGAACAGCAAGGTGCCAGGATTGCGTGGGGGACGGTCCGACCGGCGGGGTGTCATGGTGGCCGTCGCCTCGGTGGTGGTGGCCCTGGGCACCGCGGCCGGGACGCTGACCGCACTCGGCGACGGGGAGGACGACGGCCGGCGCGGCTCCGGGCGGGCCCGACCGCAGGTGAGCGCGACGCTCCTGTCCCCCTCGTCCGCGTCGCCCCCACCGTCTCCCTCCGCGTCCCCCTCGGCCTCCGCCAAGGCCGTGCGGCCGACGCCCTCGCCCAGCCGCACCGCGCGCGAACCGCGGGCGGCCGCCGGCTCCACGAGCCTCTACCGCCACTCCGAGTCCCAGGTCCTCGACTGGGTCCGCGACAACCCAACGGATCCGCGCACCGCCGTCATCGGGTCCCGGATCGCGAGCCGCCCGGCCGCCGTGTGGTTCACCGACTACGCCCCCGGCACCGTCACCTCGCGGGTCCGCGCCGTCACCTCGGGAGCCGCCGCCCAGGGCCGGGTGCCCGTCCTCGTGGCGTACGCGATCCCGGACCGCGACTGCGGCGGCGCCTCCGAGGGAGGGGCGCCCGACCTCGACGCCTACGCGGGCTGGATCGACGGGTTCGCCGCCGGGCTCGGCTCCGGCGAGGTGGTCGTCGTCCTGGAACCCGACTCGATAGCCCAGACCGACTGCCTCGACGGGGCCGGACGGGCCGCTCGGCTCGCCGCGCTCGCCCGCGCGGGCCGCGTGCTGAAGACGGCGAACCCGAAGGCGCGCGTCTACTACGACGCCGGGCACTCGGCCTGGAACACCCCGGCCGAGCAGGCGGCGCTGCTGCGCCAGGCCGGCGCCGCCTCGGCCGCGTCCTCCGACGGGATCTTCAGCAACGTCTCCAACTTCCACCGCACGACCGACGAGGTCGCCTACGACCGCCGGGTCCTGGACGCCCTCGGGGGTCCGCCGGGCCTGGGCGCCGTCATCGACACCAGCCGCAACGGCAACGGGGCGCCGACCGGCGGCGAGTGGTGCGACCCGGACGGCCGGAGCATCGGCCGGGCTCCCACCTTCCGGACCGGAGAGACCCGGATCGACGCCTACCTGTGGGTGAAACTGCCGGGGGAGTCGGACGGCTGCAAGGGCGCGGCCGGCGAGTTCAGCCCGTCGTACGCCTACGAGCTGGCCTCGTCGTAGCCGCTCGTGCCCTCGTCCGGCAGGGGCCGCCCGGCCTTGAGGCGGGCGGGCGCGAACGCGCGGAGCGCGTGGTAGCCCGTGATGACGACGACTGTGCCGAGGGCGATGCCGCTCAGCGAGAAGGTGTCGGTGAACTCCGGCGTGACGTCGCCGACGCCGATGATGACGCCCGCCGCGGCCGGCACCGGGTGCGGCGGGTTGCGCAGGTCGACCCGACGATGACCACAACTCGGCGTGACGTTGCCGACGCCGACGCCGACGCCGATGATGACGCCCGCCGCGGCCGGCACCGGGTGCGGCGGGTTGCGCAGGTCGACCCGACGATGACCACGGGGCTGACGTACGGCTTCCGGTCCTGTTCGGCGGACGGCGGCACGACGTACGCGCAGGGCACCCGCGTCCTGGTACGGCTCGACGCGACCACCCTGCGCCCCACGCCGTGGAGCGACGCCTTCAGGGCCGTGGGCCGGGCACTGCTGCGGCCTGCGGACCGACCTTCGCGCCGGTGCGCTCACCGCTGCGCAGCACACCCGCGAACAGCACGAGCCCGCACGCCAGCACCGTCACCACACCGAACGACACCACCAGGCTGGTCGCCTGGGCCACGCCGCCGATCAGGCTCGGCGCGATCAGGCCGGAGGTATAGGTGATCGTCGCGACGCCCGCGATGGCCTGGCTGGGGTTCGGCCCGCTGTGCCCGGCCGCCGCGAAGCACAGCGGCACGACGACCGCGATGCCGAGGCCCATCAGCCCGAACCCGCCCATCGCCACCGCAGGGTGGCCCGCGAAGACGATCAGCAGCCCGCCCAGCGCGGCGAGGACCCCGCCCGCCCGGACGGTACGCACCGCGCCGAACCGGTTCACCACCGCGTCACCCACGATCCGGGCCACCGCCATCGTGAACATGAAGCCGGTCGTGCAGGCCGCCGCCGCCCCGGCCGACGACGAGAGCTGGTCACGCAGATAGACGGCCGACCAGTCCAGGCTCGCGCCCTCCGCGAACACCGCGCAGAACCCGACCGCGCCGATCAGCAGCGCCGAGCGGGGCGGCAGGGTGAACCGCGGGGGCGGTTCCTCGTCCTCGGCCGGCCGCAGATCCAGCACCCAGTGGCAGGCCAGCAGGCCGAGAAGGGTGAGGACGGCCGCCGCCAGCACATGGTGCACGCGCGCGTCCGCACCCAGGTGCGCGGCGAGCGTCCCGCCCGCCGAGCCGATCAGGGCGCCCGCGCTCCACATGCCGTGCAGCCCCGACATGATCGACCTGTCGAGCAGCCGCTCCACCTCGACGCCCAGGGCGTTCATCGCCACGTCGGCCGTCCCCGCGGACGCGCCGTACGTGAACATCGCCAGGCACAGCGTCAGCAGGTTCGGCGCGAGGGCGGGCAGAGTCAGCGACAGCGTCCACAGCGCGAGCAGGCCGCGCAGGGCCGCACGGCTGCCGAAGCGATGCGTGATCGAGCCGGCCAACGGCATGGCGCAGGCCGCGCCGAACGCCGTGAAGGCGAGCGCGAACCCGAGCTGTCCGGTGGACACGCCGGCGTGGTCCTGGATCCACGGCACCCGGGTGGCGAACGAACCGGTGACGGCTCCGTGCACGGCGAACACGGCCGCCACGGCGTACCGGGCGCGCCGGACCTCCGCCGGTGCGTGGATCACTTCGCCCACTCCGCTCATTCTCCCGTCCCTCCCGGATCAGCGTCGCGCCGCCGCGATGCCGTCGTAAACTATCAGGAACCCTGCCTGATAAATAGAGGGCCGACGGTCGGCAGCCACCGATCGAGTCCCCGTCGGCCGTGGGAGGATTCCCGCCATGCCCGCATCCCCGAGCACCGCCCGGGCCATCAACGACCGGCTCGCCCTCCGGCTGCTGCAACACGAAGGCCCGCTGACGGCAGGGCAGTTGAAGCAGCTCACCGGTCTGTCCCGCCCCTCGGTCGCCGACCTCGTCGAGCGCCTCGCCGCCTCCGGTCTCATCGAGGTCGTCGGAGAGGCGGGCGAGCAGCGCCGAGGACCGAACGCCAAGCTCTACGGCATCGTGGCCGACCGCGCCCACCTGGCCGCGCTGGACGTGCGCACGGAAGGGGTCACGGTGCTCGTCTCCGACCTGGTCGGCCGGGTGCTCGCCGAGGCGTCCGTGCCGATCGGAGACGACACGGGCACCGGGACGGCCGTGGAACAGGCGGTCTCCCTGGTGGAGCGCGCGGCGAAGGAGGCCGAGGCCGTGGGGGCGCCCGCGCGCGCGGGCGGCCGGTCACCGGGCCGGCTGCACACCCTCGGCATCGGCGCACCCGGCCTGATCGACCCCGCGAGCGGCGAACTGCGCGACTCCAGCGGCCTGCCCGAGTGGCACCGCCGACTGGTGGCCGCGCTGCAGGAACGCTTCCCGGACGCCCACGCGCACGTGGAGAACGAGACCAACCTGGCCGCGCTGGCCGAGCAGCGCGAGGGCGCCGCCGGGGACCGCGACACCTTCGTCCTGCTGTGGCTGGGCCATGGCACCGGCGCGGCCGTCGTCCTGGACGGCGCCCTGCGGCGCGGTGCCTCCGGCGGCACCGGTGAGATCGGCTTCCTGCCGGTCCCCGGCACGAACGGCCTGCCCTCGGCGACGGACTGCGAGGGCGGCTTCCACTCGCTGGCCGGCTCGGCGGCGATCGCCGCACTGGCGGGGGAGTACGGGCTGACGGCCCTCGCGCGCACGGACGAGCCGGTGGCGGCGGCGCTGGTGCGGGCGGCGGTGGCGGCGGTGGACGCGCCGGACACGGGTGCCGCAGTCCGTGCCGCCACCGGATTCCTCGACGCCCTCGCCGACCGTCTCGCCCTCGGCGCCGCCTCCGTCGTCGCCGTCCTCGATCCCGGCTGTGTGGTGCTCGGCGGGGAGGTCGGACAGGCCGGCGGGGAGGTGCTCGCGAGCCGGGTGGCGCATCGGCTCCGGCGGATGGCGCCGCTGCCCACGGAGGTGCGCCCCGGCGTCCTGGGCGGCGGGGCGGTGCTGCGCGGGGCCCTGCTCACGGCCCGCGACGCCGCCCAGGAGGAACTGTTCGGCACGCCCCCCGGGACCGGGACGCCCCGGAACGGGTCCGCGAAGCAGCCCCTCGGGCCCGGAGGGGGGCGTGAGCCGGGCGGGGCCTGGCGGACCCGGCCCGCCTAGCCGCGGATGCGCGTAGCCAGGTACTCCTCGAACGTTCCCTTGCCCACCGCCCGCTCCGGCGCCAGGTGCCCGCCCGCGCGAAAGCCCCGGTAGGCCGCGCCCCACAGCGGTACGTTCACCACCGCGCACCGCCTTCCGCTCGCCTTCAGGAACGCGCGGGCCAGCGACTCGAACGTGCGGATCTCGGGCCCGGCCAGGTCCTCGACCCGTCCGGCCGGCGCGCCCGTCGCCAGCTCCGCGAGCCGGTCCGCGACCTCGGCGACCTCCACCGGCTGGTCGCTCACCCCGGCCGGCAGCACCATCACCGGCACCTTGGCCAGCCCCTGCAGCACCTGGACCAGCAGGTCGTGGAACTGGGTGGCCCGCAGCACCGTCCAGCCGATTCCCGACTCCTCCACCAGCTTCTCCACGGCGAGCTTGGCCTTGTAGTAGCCGAACGGCACCCGGTCGACCCCGACGATCGAGATGTGGACCAGGTGTCCCACGCCGGCCCGCCGCGCCGCGGCGATCAGGTTCGCGGCCGCCCGCTCGTCACCTCCGCGCGGTGTGCTCGCACAGTGCACGACCGTGTCCACGCCCGCGACGGCCGCGTCCAGCCCAGGGCCGCCCTCGCGCAGGTCGACGGCGTACGGCCGGGTGTGCCGGCTCAGTACCCGCACCTCGTGCCCGCCCGTCCGCAGCCGCTCGGCGACGAGCCGGCCGAGGGTTCCCGTACCGCCGGTCACGAGGATCGTGGTCATGCTGCTCAGCCCCTTCGGACACCGGGGCGCTCCCCGCCGGAACGCCCTCCGTCGGTCAAGCTTGTCCGGGTCGGCCACGGCTCGCACGTCCCGCGGGTCGAGGCGGGGTTCCGATCCCGCCGGAACCCCGCCTCGATCGGCCGGAGCGAGGGCGCCCGGCGGCGGGCAAGGGCCGTCGTCACCGCCGCCGGGCCGCACTCCGTCGACCCTAGAAAGGACTAGACCAGTCCGTCAATAGGTATGGACCAATTCCGGCCCAGGTCGCGGGTGATGCCGAACAGACCCGGACCCGACCCGGATTGACGACCTGTGAGCCACTCCACATCCTTCACCTGTATGGACGCTTGCCCGGCGTGGCACACTGGCCCTGTAACCAAAGCAGCGCACTCCGGGGTCGGTGAAAGTCCGAACCGGCGGTTATAGTCCGCGACCCGGTCGCTTCCAGCGGCCGGTTGACCAGGTGAAATTCCTGGACCGACGGTTAAAGTCCGGATGGGAGGCAGTGCGCGGCGGGCGGGCATTCGTGCGCGCCGCCGTATGTGTACTCGTCCGCGGACGAGTCTGTCCGGCGTCGCCCCCGGTGCCGTTGCCCGTACCTGCTGTCGTCATCGACAGGCCCCGGAGTCCGTGCCCGAAGAGGCAGGAGGACCCGGGAAGTGTTCACCGGAATCGTCGAAGAGCTGGGTGAGGTCACCGCCGTCGAGAATCTCGGCGACGCCTCCCGCTTCCGGCTGCGCGGCCCCGTCGTGACCGACGGCGCGAAGCACGGCGACTCCATCGCCGTGAACGGGGTCTGTCTCACCGTCGTCGAGCACGAGGGCGACGAGTTCACCGCCGACGTCATGGCGGAGACCCTGAACCGCTCCAGCCTCGGCGCCCTCGGCGTCGGCTCGCGTGTCAACCTCGAACGCCCCACCGCCGTCGGCGCGCGCCTCGGCGGGCACATCGTGCAGGGTCATGTCGACGGCACCGGCGCGGTGTTGGAGCGCAGGCCCTCAGAGAACTGGGAGATCATCAAGATCTCCCTCCCCGCCGACCTGGCCCGGTACGTCGTGGAGAAGGGCTCCATCACCGTCGACGGCATCAGCCTCACCGTCGTCGACGCCGGCTCCGACCACTTCACGGTCAGCCTCATCCCCACCACTCTGGCCCTGACCACGCTCGGGCTCAAGCAGCCCGGCGACCCGGTCAACCTCGAGGTGGACATCGTCGCCAAGTACGTCGAGCGCCTGCTCGCCGCCACGCAGGGGGCGGCGCAGTGAACTCGCTGAACTCCGAGGCCTTCACCCTCCTCGACCAGCACATCCTGTGGTCGGACATGATCGGCAACATCCTGGGCCTGATCACCCTCGCGCTCGGCTGGCGCCGCTCCCTGTGGACCTGGCCGGTGCAGTTCCTCTCCGGGCTCGTCCTCTTCGGCGCCTTCTTCGGCCATCTGACCGGCAGCGCCGGCAAGCAGGTCGTCGTCATGGTCGTCGCCCTGTACGGCTGGTGGCAGTGGAACCGGAGCCGGGGACGGTCCGCCGACGGCCAGATCACCCCCCGCTTCGCGACCTGGCTCGAGCGCGCGGCCATGGTCGGCGCCGCCGCCGTGGGAACCGTCGCCGTCGCCCTGCTGTTCAAGGCCTACCCGTCCCTGTCCTGGGACCCCTGGCCGGACGCCTACATCTTCGTCGGCACGATCGTCGCCATGTACGCCCAGGCGCGCGGCATGGTCGAGTTCTGGTTCGCCTGGCTCCTCGTCGACGTCGTCGGCGTCCCCCTCAACTTCGCCAACGGCTACGCCTTCTCCGGCTTCGTCTACGTCATCTACGGCGCGCTCGTCCTGTGGGGCATGCGCGACTGGTGGCTGCGCTCCCGCAAGGCCTCGCAACCCGCTCTGGAAGGAGCGCCGGCATGAGTACCGCACCGATCCTCTACAGCACGGACGGCATCGAGGACTTCGCGCTGGACCCCGTCGAGCAGGCCATCGCCGACATCGCCGCCGGCCGCCCCGTCGTGGTGGTCGACGACGAGGACCGCGAGAACGAGGGCGACCTCGTCATCGCCGCGGAGAAGGCGACCCCCGAGATCGTCGCCTTCATGATGAGCGAGTGCCGCGGTCTGATCTGCGCCCCCATGGAGGCCGACGAACTGGAGCGCCTGGAGCTCCCGCAGATGGTCGAGGACAACACCGAGTCGATGAAGACCGCGTTCACGGTCTCCGTCGACGCCTCCGCCGCCCACGGCGTGACCACCGGCATCTCCGCCGCCGACCGCGCCACCACGCTCCGGCTCCTGGCGGGCGGCGCCACCGAGGCCACGGACTTCGTCCGCCCGGGTCACATCTTCCCGCTGCGCGCCAAGTCCGGCGGCGTGCTGACCCGCAACGGCCACACCGAGGCGGCCGTGGACCTCGCGCGTCTCGCGGGGCTGCGCCCGGCCGGCGCGATCGTCGAGATCGCCGGCGAGGACGGCCGGATGCTCCGCCTGCCCGAGCTGATCCCGTTCGCCCGCAAGCACGGCCTGACGATCATCTCCATCGAGGACCTGATCGCCTACCGCCGCAGCGCCGAGCCCACCGTCCGCCGCGAGGCGCAGACCCGGCTGCCCACCGTCCACGGCACGTTCACCGCGTACGGCTACCGCTCCACCCTCGACGGGGTCGAGCACGTCGCCCTCGTCCACGGCGAGATCGGCGACGGCGAGGACGTCCTCGTCCGGGTGCACTCGGAGTGCCTCACCGGCGACATCTTCGCCTCCCAGCGCTGCGACTGCGGCCCCCAGCTCGACGCCTCCCTGGAGCGCATCCAGAGCGAGGGCCGGGGCGTGGTCGTCTACCTGCGCGGACACGAGGGCCGGGGCATCGGCCTGCTGTCCAAGCTGCGGGCCTACGAGCTCCAGGAGCAGGGGCACGACACCCTCGACGCCAACCTGGAGCTGGGCCTGCCCGCCGACGCCCGTGACTACGGGGCAGGCGCCCAGATCCTCGAGGACCTCGGCGTGCGCAGCGTGCGCCTGATGACCAACAACCCCGAGAAGACCGACGCGCTCGTCCGGCACGGCATCGAGGTCACCCGGCGCGAGCCGATGCCCGTCCAGGCGGGCGAGCACAACATCCGCTACCTGCGCACCAAGCGGGACCGGATGGGACACGACCTGCCCTGGCTGGACGCGACCCCCGTGTCCCCCTGCGGCAACCAGTAGGACCAGCGGCACCAGCGGGACCGGTAAGAACAGGACTGAGGAGAGACGTGAGCGGCAAGGGCGCACCGGAACTGTCCGTACGCAATGTGGGTGACCTGCGGGTCGCCGTCATCGCGGCACAGTGGCACGAGAAGGTGATGGACGGACTGGTCGACGGCGCACTGCGCGCCCTGCACGACCTCGGCATCGACGAGCCGACCCTGCTGAGGGTCCCCGGCAGCTGGGAGCTCCCGGTCGTCGCCAAGGTGCTGGCCGGGCGGGGCTACGACGCGATCGTCGCCCTCGGCGTCGTCATCAGGGGCGGCACCCCGCACTTCGAGTACGTGTGCCAGGGCGTCACCCAGGGCCTCACGCAGGTCTCCGTCGAGACCGGCGTGCCCGTCGGCATGGGCGTCCTCACCTGCGACACCGAGGAGCAGGCCCTGGACCGGGCCGGCCTCGAGGGCTCCAGCGAGGACAAGGGGCACGAGGCGGTGACGGCGGCGGTGGCGACCGCGGCCACCCTCCGCTCAGTATCTGAACCCTGGCGGTAGGCCGCCCCGCACAACGGCTAGGGTGGGATCACCATGTCCAAGAAGACGTTCGAGGAGCTCTTCACCGAGCTCCAGCAGAAGGCCGCCAGCGCCGACCCCGCCACTTCCCGCACCGCAGAACTGGTCGGGAAGGGCGTCCATGCCATCGGCAAGAAGGTGGTCGAAGAGGCCGCCGAGGTCTGGATGGCGGCCGAGTACGAGGGCAAGGAGGCAGCCGCCGAGGAGATCTCGCAGCTGCTCTACCACGTCCAGGTGATGATGGTCGCCCGCGGAATCTCGCTGGACGACGTGTACGCCCACCTGTAAGACCGGTGTCCGGACACCTCACGTCTCCGGACACCTCCGTATCCACCCACCCATTCCACGTTCCACGCGAAGGAAGCCGACCTCATGCTGCGCATCGCCGTCCCCAACAAGGGTTCCCTGTCAGGCCCCGCGGGGGAGATGCTGCATGAGGCCGGCTACCAGCAGCGCCGCGAGTCCAAGGAACTGCGGATCGTCGACCCGGTCAACGACGTCGAGTTCTTCTACCTCCGCCCCCGCGACATCGCGATCTACGTCTCCTCCGGCCGCCTCGACATCGGCATCACCGGCCGCGACCTGCTGATCGACTCCGGCGCCAACGCCGAGGAGATCCTCCCGCTCGGCTTCGCCCGCTCCACCTTCCGCTTCGCCACCAAGCCGGGCACGGCCGAAGGCATCGAGGACCTCCAGGGCCGGACGGTCGCCACCTCCTACGAGGGCATCGTCGCCAAGCACCTGGCCGAGCAGGGTGTCGACGCCTCCGTGGTCCACCTCGACGGCGCCGTCGAGACCGCCATCGAACTCGGTGTCGCCGAGGTCATCGCCGACGTCGTCGAGACCGGGACCTCGCTGCGCAACGCGGGCCTCGAGGTCTTCGGCGAGCCCATCATGAAGTCCGAGGCCATCGTGATCCGGCGCACCGGCGCCGACGTCGAGGAGCCCAAGGTGCAGCAGTTCCTGCGCCGCCTCCAAGGCGTCCTGGTCGCCCGGACGTACGTGATGATGGACTACGACTGCCGCGTCGAACAGCTCGAGAAGGCCGTCGCGCTGACCCCGGGCCTGGAGTCGCCGACCGTGTCCCCGCTGCACAACGAGGGCTGGGTCGCCGTCCGCGCCATGGTTCCGGCCAAGGAGGCGCAGCGGATCATGGACGACCTCTACGACATCGGCGCGCGCGCCATCCTGACCACGGCCATCCACGCCTGCCGCCTCTGACCTCAGCCGGGAACATGTCCAACCTGCCGACCCTCCCCGTCACCTTCCGGCCGGGCCGCACCCGCGTGGTGCTGCTCACGGCCGGAGCGGTGATCCTTCTCGTCATCTCCGCCGTGGCGATGCTGCTGGAGCAGCTCGGCCCGGGGGAGCGGCTCAGCTTCATCCTCACCGGAGCCCTCATCTTCTGGGTGCTGGCCCAGCTCGCCCGGGTACGGGTCGTCGCCGACGATTCCGGGGTCACCGTCGTGAACATCGCGAGCCGGCGGCACCTGGAATGGGCCGAGATCGTCCAGGTGAACCTCCGTCCGGGGGATCCGTGGGTGTTCCTCAACCTCAGCGACGGCACCAGCCTGCCGGCCCTCGGTATCCAGCCGGGCATCGACAAGCAGCAGGCCATCGCGGACGCGCGCGCCCTGCGGACCCTCGCTGAGACCCGGTCCCTTCGGGACCCCGAGACGTCCACGGAACAAGATCAGGGCTGACTCGGGGCCGTCCACCCTGCCGCTCGAGCCCCTGTCTTGATTAATCTGGTGACGGAGGCGTTCCTCTTGCGCCTCCACCCCTGTGGCTCCCAGCCGGGTGCACAGGGGTTCCTGCTACCCGAGGAGTGACTCCCTCCGGCGATGGACGGTTCGTCCTGTAGTACCTGCGCCGCCCCTGTCCGACCTTGTTCGGAGGCGGCGGCAACATGACCACCCCCTTGCTGCTCCTGGCAGCCGCGTTCCTGCTCATCCTCGCCAACGGCTTCTTCGTCGCCGCCGAGTTCGGCCTTGTCACGGTCGAGCGTCCGGACGCCGAGAAGGCCGCCGCCGAGGGCGACAGACGAGCCCGTACGGTCGTCGAGTCGCTGAAGGAACTGTCCTTCCAGTTGTCCGGCACCCAGCTCGGCATCACCATCACCTCCCTCGTCGTCGGCATGCTCGCCGAACCGGCGCTCGCCGAGCTGCTGCACGGCCCGTTCACCGCGATCGGCATCCCCGACGGCGCCGTCTCCGGTGTCGCCGTGGTCGTCGGCATGCTGCTGGCCTCCGCCGTGCAGATGGTGATCGGCGAGCTCGTGCCCAAGAACTGGGCGGTGTCCAAGCCCCTTCAGGTCGCGCGCTTCGTCGCGGGCCCGCAAGCCGGCTTCTCCCGCCTCTTCCGGCCGGTGATCGCGGCCCTCAACACCGTCGCCAACCGGCTGGTGCGCGCCCTGGGCGTCGAGCCCACCGCGGAGCTGGCCTCCGCGCGCACCCCCGGCGAGCTGGTCTCCCTGGCCCGCCACTCGGCCCAGGCCGGGGCGCTCGAACAGGACACGGCCGACCTGTTCGTGCGGACGCTGTCGCTGGCCGAGCTGACCGCTCAGCACGTCATGACCCCGCGGGTGAAGGTGAGCGCCCTTCAGTCGTCGGCCACCGCCGAGGACGTGGTGAACCTGACCCGCGCCACCGGCCTGTCCCGGTTCCCGGTCTACCACGAGAAGATCGACGAGATCGTCGGCATGGTGCACCTCAAGGACGCCCTGGCGATCCCCGTCCACGACCGGCTGCGTACCCCGCTCGGCCGTATCGCGCGCCCCGCGCTGCTGGTCCCCGAGACCCTGCCCGTCCAGCCCCTGCTGGCCCGGCTGCGCAGCGAACAGCCCATCGCCGTCGTCGTCGACGAGTACGGCGGCACGGCCGGGGTGGTCACGCTGGAGGACATCGTCGAGGAGATCGTCGGCGAGGTCCGGGACGAGCACGACGGCCAGGACACCCCCGAACTCGCCGCGGCCCCGCCCGAGGAGGGCCGGCCGGCCTGGGACGTGGACGGCAGCTGTCGCGTCGACACCCTCCAGCGCATAGGCATGGAGGTCCCCGAGGGACCGTACGAGACGGTCGCCGGGCTGGTCGCCGACCTGCTCGGCCGTATCCCGGCCGTCGGGGACCGGGCCGAACTGCCCGGCTGGCGGGTCTCCGTGCGCCGCGTCGGCCACTACCGGGCCGAGCGGGTCCGGCTGGTGCGGACCGGCCAGGTCGTGGAGGTCTCCCGATGAGCGCCCTGCAACTCGTCTTCGCCGCGCTGCTCGTGCTCGCCAACGGATTCTTCGTCGGCGCCGAGTTCGCGCTCGTCTCGGTCCGCCGCAGCCAGATCGAGCCACTGGGCACCGCGCGGGCCCGCCAGGTCCTCTACGGCCTGGAACGCCTGCCCCAGATGATGGCGGCGGCCCAGTTCGGCATCACCGTCTGCTCCCTCACCCTGGGCGCCGTCGCCGAACCGACGGTCGCCCACCTGCTGGAGCCGGTTCTCGAGGCGGTGCACCTCCCGCACGGCATGATCCATCCGCTGGGCTACGTGGTGGCCCTCGCGGCCGTGGTCTTCTTCCACCTCGTCATCGGCGAGATGGTTCCGAAGAACCTCGCCATGGCGGCCCCCGAGAAGGCCGCGCTGTGGCTCAGCCCGGGCCTGGTCGCCTTCGCCCGGGTCTGCCGGCCGATCACCGTGGGCCTCGGCGCCTGTGCCCGCGGCATCCTGCGGCTCTTCCACGTCGAGCCCAGGGACGAGGTCGCGGCCGTCGTCACCAGCGAGCAGCTCAACCGGCTGCTGGAGGACTCGGGCCAGGCCGGCCTCCTGGCCCCCGAGGAACAGGAGCGGCTCGAGGACGCGCTGGAACTGGGCTCCCGCCCGGTGACGGACGTGCTGCTGAAGCGCGAGTCCCTGGTCACGGTCAGCCCCGCGGTCACCGCCGGGGAGATCGTCGAGCTGACCGCCCGTACCGGCTACTCCCGTTTCCCGGTCGCCGCGGAGAAGGGCGCCTTCATGGGCTATCTGCACGTGAAGGACGTCCTCGACCTGGAGGATTCCGAGCGGGCCGTGCCGCAGCAGGTGTGGCGTCCGATGACGACTCTGCGCTCCGAACTGCCGCTCGACGACGCGCTGACGGTGATGCGCCGGGCGGCGACCCACCTGGCGCAGGTGGCCGACGCGTCCGGCAGGGTGCTCGGTCTGGTCGCGCTGGAGGACGTACTGGAGCTGCTGGTGGGCGAGGTCACCGACCCCGCGCACCGGGAGGTCTCGGAGATCCGGCTGACGGAGCCGAGGGGAAGCTCCCCCAAGGTCCCGGCCACGGTCGAGCGGGGCGGACCTCCGTCGCCGGAGGAAGCGCTGGCGAGCTGAGCGGAGCCGCGGGATCCGTCACACCGCCGGATCCTGTGGCCCCCTCCCCGACAGCACCTCCCCGTACGCCTGCATCAGATCGGGCAGCCGCAGGGTCGACAGGTCGTCCCGGGTCAGCTCGCCGGGATAGGTCGACAGACGCAGATCCCGGTAGGCGCAGCTCTTCTCGTACAGGGTCCGCAGGAACCGCCCGTTGCCCAGTTCGTCGATCCACCCCTGGTCCACGACGTGCCCGGCGATGGAGCGCAGTTCGTCCAGGGCCTCCTCGTCCCACGCGTCACCGTTCTCCGCGGCCAGCACCTCGCCGATGGAGGTGAGTTCGAGAGGGCGGTAGGAGGGGAAGTCGACGCGGGTCGTGAAGCGGGAGGACAGTCCGGGGTTCGCGGCCAGCAGACGGTCCATGCCCTCCGGATAGCCGGCCAGGATCACCACCAGGTGGTCCCGGTTGTCCTCGGCCCGCTTCAGCAGCACCTGCAAGGCCTCGTCGCCGTACGCGTCGCCCTTGCCGTAACCGGAGTTGGAGAGCGAGTACGCCTCGTCGACGAAGAGCACGCCGCCCAGGGCGGAGTCGATCAGCTCGTTGGCCTTCACGGCCGTCTGCCCGAGGTACTCGCCGACCAAGTCGGCCCGCTGGGCCTCCACGAGATGGTCGCCGCCCAGCAGCCCGAGGGCGTAGAAGACACGGCCGAGGATGCGGGCCACCGTGGTCTTGCCGGTGCCGGAGGGGCCGGAGAAGACGAAGTGCCGTTTGGGCGGCTGGACCGGAAGGCCCTGGCCGGTCCGCAGCCGCGCCATGTTGAGTTGTGCCGACAGGGCTTTGACCTGGCGTTTCACCGGTTCCAGGCCGACCATGCGTTCCAGTTCGGCGAGCGCCTCGTCGAGTAACACGGGATCGGTGGGCCCGGGCGGCAGCGTCGAGGGGATGGTGTTCTTCTCCCGCACCGCCGGGTCGGTCACCGACGGCAGCGGCACCACGGGCGGCAGGTCTGCGGGCTCGGTGAGCCTCAGATCGCGGCCTTCCGTGCCGAACAGCGGGTCGAAGCCGTCCGGGCCGTCCACCATGTCCTGCCCGACCCCGGTGAGCGTGATCGCCGCGAAGTCGGCGGGATCGTCGTACCCGTCGCCCTCGGCGATCGCGGCGAGCCGGGCCGAGGTGTCCATGAAGGCGGCGTCGACGCGGTGCACCGCCCGGTACAGGGGGAGAGCCGCCGCCGAACGGCCGGTTCCCTCGTGGGCCCGCGCCAGCCAGTAGCGCAGCTCCTTGCGCTGCGGCTGCTCGCTGCGGCAGCGCATCAGAGCGGCCGACAGCAGGGGCTCGGCCTGTCCGAACATCTCCAGGCGGACCCGGGCCATCCCGCCGAACAGGCCGGCCTCGATGCCCAGCAGCGGGTCGTCGAGCAGCGGGTCGGTGTGCCGGACCAGCTGCTCCCAGTCCTTGACCAGATAGGCGCGACAGGCGTGCAGGAAGCGGACCTGATGGTCGGTGTCGACGGGCGGCAGCCCGGCGAGCGCCCGGTCCAGCTCGGGCACATGGCGGCCGTCCAGCCAGTGAGAGGCGTGCGCGAGGAGCAGGTCGCGCGGACTCTCCAGCACCGGTTGCACCCACCAGCCCAGCCAGTACCAGGAGTTGAGAGTGCGGCGGTGCCGGGTCCGCTGCTCGCCGAAGCGCTCACGGTGCCGGAACATCCTGAGCAGCGCGGTCGTCGTGTCGACGCGCAGCGCGTGCAGCCCGAGCCAGCCGTCGGCCATCCCGGGGTCGATCCGCACCGCGGTGCGGAACTCCTCCTCCGCCTGCGGATAGGCGCCCATCGTGTAGGCGTCCACGCCTCGCAGCCAGGCGAGGTCGGCCGGGGCGTCGGGGCCCTGCGTGCCGAAGTCCATCACGTCCCCCACAAACCGTGCCCCCGTCGGTATGCCGCCGGGCCGTCGCCCGTCGGCTGCCTTGGTCGAACCGCTGTGCCGCGGACCGGAGTTGCAGGTGCGCGCGGCAGCCGTTCTGGTCGCACCGAGGGCATCGTACCTGCGTGGGCGTCGCTCGCCGTAGGGTGCCGCACAGCCCGTTCGGCGCGGTGGGAGCGAACGGGGCGCACACCGCGTGGTGACCCTGGGTGAGCGAATCGTGCCGTGGCGGGTCCGGGCAGGCGGCGGCAGGCGGGACGAGGACAGAACGAAGCCCCCGATCACGGGGGAACAACCGGGGGCTTCGCGTCCGAGGGCGGCTGTGATTGCCGCACATTCAGAACGTAAGTCCTGTACGGGCCGCCGGTCAAGCACCGTCGAAGCAGTTGGCGAAGTTCGGGCGCCGGGCCCTTCACACGTTCACCACATCGCGGGTGGTCCGTCACGGTGGGTGACATCCTGGTTCGGTCCAAGGTCTCCCGCCGGCCCCGGCAGCACCTCGTATCCCTCCCCCAACTGCCGTACCAGCAAGGCGGCATGGGGTCGAGAAGGATCCTCGGCGAAGTGGCGGGTCTCGGCCGCGACCCACCCCTCCCAGAACTCCCGCTGCTCCTCCCCGTCCCGGGACCGTCCACGCGCCCATGCCTCCTCGGGCGGCATCTCCATCCACAGCAGACACGCCAGGAACGGCCGCAACGCGCGGCGACCCGCTCCGACTCCCTCGACCAGGACGACGGGGGCCGCCGGCAGCGGCCGCGGCGGGCCGAAGCGACGGGCGCGCCAGTCGTAGGGGGCGTAGTGCGCGCTCTCACCGCGGCCGAACGGCTCGATCACCTGGGTCAGCAGCCGCCCGGTCCACGCGAACAGCTCGTCGTGGCTGGCGATGTCGTCGAGACGCAGTACGGGCGCGCCCCCCAGCGCCTCGGCCAACCTCCCGGCCAGCGTGGACTTGCCCGAGCCGGCGTGTCCGTCGACACCGATCAGCCGGACCGGCCCGCAGGACGGGGGCAGGCGGCGCAGCCGGGAGGCGAGCTGGTGGATGGCGGGTCCTGGAGTGCGAGGGGGCGGGGCGGCAGGGGGTGGTCGGTACGGCGCGAAAGTCTACGGCCGGGCGCCCGCACCGGTGGACCTGTCCCGTGTTCGTGGCGTGGCACGGGCGGAAGTGCTGGAAGGCGGGGCCTCCTGCGTCCATAGTTGGCGCACAGCCGCGCAGACATCCTGGGGGTCCTCCGCTCATGAGCAGAGCCGAACAGCCGTCCCGCAGAACCGTCCTCACCGCCGCGGTCGCCGCCGCCGTGGCAGGAGGCTCGGCCACGGCCGCCACGGCCGCCGACACGGCGGACGCGGTGGACACCGCGGCAGCCGGGTCGGCCCGGGCCCGCTCCGCCGACTACCGTTGCTGGACCACATACGCCGACTGGCGCGCCGGCACCGCCAAGGGCACCCGGGCCGTGGCGGGCGTCCGCCCCGGCCTCGCCGTCGGCACCCCGCTCGGCACCGTCGACTACACCGATCCGCACACCAAGAACACGGCCGGCTGGGAGTACGCCACCTGGACCTCCCCGGTCCAGGCGCTCGCCGTGCCCTCGACCGAGGCGATCGCGTCCTGGAGCGCCGGCACCCCGGCCGGCACCTGGCTCCAGATCGAGCTCAAGGGCACGTACTCCGACGGCACGGACACCCCCTGGTACGTGATGGGCCGCTGGGCCTCCGGCGACCAGGACATCAAGCGCACCTCGGTCGACGACCAGACCGACGGCAGGAGCACCGTCTGGACCGACACCCTCGCGGTCGACGACGCCTCGACGGGCCTGCGCCTGGCCTCCTGCCGCCTCCGTCTCACCCTGTACCGCCGCCCCGGCACCAGGCTCACCCCGACCGTGTGGCGGCTGGGCGTGATGGGCTCCGACGTCCCGGACCGGTTCACCGTCCCGGCCTCCGTGCCCGGCCTCGCGCGGGAACTGCCCGTGCCGCGCTACTCGCAGGAGATCCACCGGGGCCAGTACCCCGAGTACGACAGTGGCGGCGAGGCCTGGTGCAGTCCCACCTCCTCGCAGATGATCGTCGAGTACTGGGGCGGCCGGCTCACCACCGAGCAGCTGGCGTGGGTCGACCCGTCCTACGCCGATCCGCAGGTCTGCCACGCGGCCAGGCACACGTACGACCACCAGTACGCCGGCTGCGGCAACTGGCCGTTCAACGCCGCCTACGCGGCCACCTTCAGGGATCTCCAGGGTGTGGTCACCCGGCTGGGCTCGCTCACCGACCTGGAGACGCTGATCGCGGCGGGGATCCCGGCCATCACGTCCCAGTCCTTCCTCAAGGAGGAGCTCACGGGCGCGGGCTACGGCACCTCCGGGCACCTGATGACCGTGATCGGCTTCACGGCCGAGGGCGACGTGATCGCCAACGACCCGTTCTCGGCGGACGACGCGGCGGTGCGGCGCGTGTACCGGCGGCGGGAGTTCGAGAACGTCTGGCTCAGGACCAAGCGGTACAACGCGAGCGGCAAGGTCGTCTCCGGTACCGGAGGGGTCTGCTACCTGTACTTCCCGGCGCGTCCGACGGCCCGCCAGTGCAAGGCCCTCACGGCGGTGGGGGTTCCTGTGTGAGCAAGGTCTCGGCCGCAAAAGCCCCGCCGGGTGGCAAGGTGGACGGATCGGGGGGCCACCCGTACGTCCGACCTCAGCGAGACACCATGACCGCACAGACAGCCACTGCCACCCGCGCCCGCACCGGCGGCCCCGAGACCGACGGCCCGAAGGTCCTCGAGCACCTCATGGGCTGGGTCCTCGTCGCGGTCGTCGCGATGCTGGTCACCCAGCTCGGGCTGCTGTGACCGGTGTGATCTGACGCACGGTTGACCTGACATACTGCGGATGTCCCGCCGACCGCCCGAGACCAGGGTCGAAATTGAATATCAGTGAACAGCGCGAAGTCACCCGTCCCCGGGCCCGCGGCACCGAGCGCTCACTGGCGCGTCGCGCCGAACTCATCTCCATCGGGCGGAAGTTGTTCGCCGACACGTCCTACGACGCGCTCTCGATGGACGACATCGCCCGGCAGGCGCACGTCGCCAAGGGGCTGATCTACTACTACTTCCAGTCCAAGCGCGGCTACTACCTGGCGATCATCCAGGACTCCGTCGCCGATCTGGTCACCTTCGCGGCGAGCGGCCTGGAGCTGCCTCAGGTGGACCGGGTGCACCGCACCATCGACAGCTACCTGCGCTATGCCGAGCACAACCAGGCCGCCTACCGCACGATCGTCAGCGGCGGTGTCGGCTTCGACACCGAGGTGCACGCGATCCGGGACGGGGTGCGCGCGGCGATCGTGGCGACCATCGCCGAGGGCGCGTACGGCAACAGTGACATTCCGGCGCTGCCCCACATGGGCCTGCTCGCCTGGGTGTGCAGCGTCGAGGGCGCCACCCTGGAGTGGATCGCCCGCCCCGAGCTCTCCCGCGAGGTCATGGGCGACCTGCTGGTGAAGGCCCTGGGCGGCTACCTGCGGGTCGTCGAGGAACTCGACCCCGCCTTCGCCGCGCCGAAACCGGCCCGTCGCGAGGGCTGACGCCCGAAGCCGACGCACGAGGGGCGGAGGCTCGTGGTCCTCCGCCCCGGGTGCCCCATGAGCAGGGCTACTTGATCGCGTGGATCAGCTCACCGTCCGCGGTGTCCCCGCTCAGCTCCCAGAAGAACGTCCCGCCCAGACCCTGCCGGGACTTGTACCTCATCTTCGTCGCGATGGTCGTCGGGGTGTCGTAACTCCACCAGTCGCTGCCGCACTTGGCGTAGGCGGTGCCGCCGACCGTGCCGGTCGCCGGGCACTTGACCTTGAGGACCTTGTAGTCCTCGTTGCCGTCCTCGTACGTCCCCGCCGCCGGCCCCGTGGCCGTGCCGCCCGGCTTCGCCTGGGTGACGCCGGTCCAGCCGCGCCCGTAGAACCCGATGCCGAGCAGCAGCTTCCTCGACGGGATGCCCAGGCTCTTGAGCTTGGCGATCGTGTCGGCGGTGTCGTAACCCGGCTGTGGAATGCCCGGGTACGAGGTCAGGGGGGAGTGCGGCGCCGTGGGGCCGGTGGCCGCCCAGGCGCCGAAGTAGTCGTACGTCATCGGGTTGTACCAGTCCACGTACCGGGCCGCGCGCCCGTAGTCCGCCGCCTCGATCTTGCCGCCGGCGGTGGCGTCCGCCGTGATCGCCGCGGTGATGAGCTCGCGCTTGCCGAACTTGGCGCGCAGGGCCGCCATGACGTCCCGGAACGCCTCGCGGCCGCTGGTGTCGCAGGTGAGGCCGCAGGCGTTCGGGTACTCCCAGTCGATGTCGATGCCGTCGAAGACGTCCGCCCACTTCGAGTTCTCGACCAGGTCGTAGCAGGACCGGGCGAAGGCCGCCGGGTCCTTGGCCGCCTCGCCGAAGCCGCCCGACCAGCTCCAACCGCCGAACGACCAGATGACCTTGAGCTTCGGGTGCAGCTTCTTCAGCTTGCGCAGCTGGTTGAAGTTGCCGCTGAGCGGCTGGTCCGCGGTGTCGGCGACGCCGTCCACGGACTCCTCGGCGGTGAACGGCCTGTCGGTGTCCGCCCAGGAGTCGCCGAGGGCGCACTTGCCGTCGGTGACGTTGCCGAAGGCGTAGTTGATGTGGGTCAGCCGGTCCGCGGATCCGGACGTCTCGATGTTCTTGACGTAGTACTGGCGGCCGTAGATGCCCCAGTCGGTGAAGTAGCCCACGACCTTCGAGCCGTTCGCGCCGGTCGTATGGGCCTTGGCGGGACCGGGCTCGCCGGCGGTGGCGGTGCCCGCGCCGGCGAGCAGGGCGGCGCCGAGCGCGGCGCAACAGGCGGTGGACAGAAGTGCCCGGAACCGGGCGCGGGGGCGGAGCGGGATGTGCATCGGGTGTCTCCTCGCAGGGGACAGGGAGGGGATCGCACGCCGATTGGCATGAACGCGGGGAGGCGTTGGAGCGCCACGGTAGGAGGACTAGACCACTTCGGTCAATGGTTTGGACCAATCGACCGACGGGCTGCCCGCCTGCCCGCCTCCCCGTCTGTTCGCCTGCCCGCCTGTTCGCTGCCGGCCCGGCCGCTCGTGCGGCTGCCCGTCCGCCGGTCCGTCCGGCTCTCCGCCCGTGCGGCGACGGTGTCCCGCGGGCATACTCACAGCGCCGAGCCGCTGGACAGCCAGGGAGGAGGAAGCCGCCATGCCCGACCGCGCGCCGTCTCCGGTGGATCGTTCCCTGCCCACGGCCGAGGCCCGGGAACTCCTGACGCTGGTCCGCGACATCGCCCGACGCGAGATCGCGCCGGCCGCCGCCGAGGAGGAGGACGCCGGTCGCTTCCCGCGCGGGCTGTTCACTCTTCTGTCCGCATCGGGGCTGCTCGGACTTCCGTACGACTCCGCGTACGGCGGCGGCGACCAGCCCTACGAGGTGTACCTCCAGGTCGTCGAGGAGCTCGCCGCGGCCCGCCTGACCGTGGGACTCGGCGTCGGCGTCCACACGCTGGCCTGCTACGCGCTCGCCGCCCACGGCACGGAGCCGCAGCGGGCCGCGCACCTGCCCGCCCTGCTCGGCGGCGGGCTGCTCGGCGCGTACTGCCTGTCCGAGCCGTCCTCGGGTTCGGACGCGGCCTCGCTGCGGACCAGGGCCGTGCGGGAGAGCGGCGGAGACTGGGTGATCACCGGCACCAAGGCCTGGGTCACGCACGCCGGGATCGCCGACTTCTACACCGTCCTGGCCCGTACCGGCGGCGAGGGCGCGCGGGGGATCACCGCGTTCCTGGTGCCCGCCGACGCGGAGGGCCTGAGCAGTGCGGTCCCCGAGCGGAAGATGGGGCTCAAGGGCTCGCCCACCGCGCAGGTACACCTCGACGGAGTACGGGTCCCGGATGCCCGGCGCATCGGAGACGAGGGCCAGGGGTTCGCGATCGCCCTGGCCGCGCTCGACTCGGGGCGGCTCGGCATCGCGGCCTGCGCGGTCGGCCTCGCCCAGGCGGCCCTCGACGAGGCCGTCGACTGGGCGAGGCGGCGACGGCAGTTCGGGCGGCCGATCGCCGACTTCCAGGGGCTGCGCTTCCTGCTCGCCGACATGGCGACCCGGATCGAGGCGGGCCGGGCGCTGTACCTGGCGGCCGCGCGGCGGCGAGACACCGGCCGGCCCTTCGCCCAGCAGGCGGCCATGGCCAAACTCCACTGCACCGACGCTGCCATGCAGGTCACCACCGACGCCGTCCAGGTCCTCGGCGGGTACGGCTACACCGCCGACTTCCCCGTCGAGCGCTACCTGCGCGAGGCCAAGGTCCTGCAGATCGTCGAGGGCACGAACCAGATCCAGCGGATGGTCATCGCCCGTCACCTACTGGGTCCGGACAGCCGCTGAACTGCCCCGGCCGTACCTGCGGGGCCGCCAGCCGCACCCACTCCGGGTCGTGGCGCCCCGGCACCGTGCGACCTCGGTCGGCCCAGATGCGCATGAGGTCGCGGTAGATGGGCGGGTCCTGGGGAGGCGGTGGCGCCAGCGGAACCGATTCTGCCCGGACGGGTTCCGGACGCGGAGTAACGAAGAGCTGGCGGTGACGCCCGGGCGCGACTGACTGGGTGGGGGCCATACCAGGGCAACGCGAAGCCGCGGAACAGGTCACCGGTGGACGCGGTCGCGCGTGAGTTCGGGGAGTGCCCCCGGTTGAGGGTCTCGCGTGTCCGGTCGGCGAACGACACTTGGCGATCCGTCACCTGCGCGGCAGCGGACGGCCGTTGACGCAAGGTCTCCGGACGCCGTCCACCGGTGGACGTACGTCGGTGCGGCGGCCGGCCCGGCCGTTCGGGGCGCACTGGACCCGCACCACGGCGACCTGTCGGCCATGGTGCGGGGCAGCTACGGGAGTCGAGCCGGTGAGGCGGGCGCGGGAACGGTGTTCAGGCGGCCGCGCGGCGCATCGTCGGAACGCGCATCGGACGTGAGCCCGGGCCACCGACGTGCGAGAAGGGCTGTGTGCGCCAGTCCAGTCCCTGAGGGAGCGTCAGCAGGAGTGCGGTGTCCTGCTCCTGGGGCTCCACGGACTCGTCCGCGGGCCGGGCCTCGGAGGCTCCGCGTCCCGTCCCGGCGCACACCGTGAGCCCGAAGGGGTTCCACGGAGAGGCGCACAGCGCGTGTTCCGGCAGGACCTCCTCGTCCGCCAGCAGCGCGATGGGCTGCGCGCAGTCCGGGCAGATCACCCGGTACATCTCGAAGGTGTCGTACGCGTCGAAGCGGTCGGCGTCGTCGACGTCGAAGCTGCCGGAGTAGTCCGCGTCGGGTTCGACGCCCTCCGGCTCGGGCTCGACGACGGACTGGAGCCGCTTGGGCGCGGTGCGACCAGGGCGCTTAAGACTCTGCATGGAATTCTCCCCCTCGGGCTGGGCCGTGGCGGCACTGCGGCCTCGACCACAGCAAGCACTTCCCGCCCCGTCTCGGCGGTAATCGTGAGGACATCACGCAGCCTCCGCGACGGCTGTGGCATTGGTCACATGCCATGTGCAGATGCCCGGTCCGACGACGGAGCCAGGGAGACCCGCGCCGGCCCCACCGTCGCCTCCCGGCCATATCGTGAACCGGCTATGACCGGGGGTGCATAGGTATACGCGGAGATCACGCGCACGGTAAGTTCTTGCGTCATGGAGGAGCTGGACCGACAAATCGTGCAGCTGCTCGTCAAGGACGGGCGGATGAGTTACACCGATCTGGGCAAGGCCACGGGCCTGTCCACTTCGGCCGTGCATCAACGGGTGCGCCGGCTGGAACAGCGCGGCGTCATCCGCGGATACGCGGCCGTCGTCGACTCCGAGGCCGTCGGGCTGCCCCTGACCGCCTTCATCTCGGTGAAGCCGTTCGACCCCAGCGCCCCCGACGACATCGCCGAGCGCCTGGCGGACGTACCGGAGATCGAGGCCTGCCACAGCGTGGCCGGTGACGAGAACTACATCCTCAAGGTACGCGTGGCCGCCCCGCACGAGCTGGAGGAGCTGCTCGGGCGGCTCCGGGCGCTCGCCGGGGTGTCGACGCGCACCACGGTCGTGCTGTCCACCCCGTACGAGGCCCGGCCGCCGCGGATCTGAGCGGATCCGAGGGGTCCCCGTGCCGTGCGGCCGGAGCGAGGCGCGAGACTGTTCCCCATGAGTGAGAGCGCCCCCCAGCCGAAGACCGTCCTGCTCCGTCGAGGGGAGGTCCACAGTCCCGCCGACCCGTTCGCGACCGCGATGGTCGTCGAGCGCGGCCAGGTCGCCTGGGTCGGCTCCGAGGGCGCCGCCGACGCCTTCGCGGACGGCGTCGACGAGGTGGTCGACCTGGACGGCGCCCTCGTCACCCCGGCGTTCACCGACGCCCATGTGCACACCACGTCCACCGGCCTCGCGCTCACCGGCCTCGACCTCTCCTCCGCCCCCTCCCTGGCGGCCGCCCTCACCCTCGTACGCGCCTTCGCGACGGCCCGTCCGCAGGACAAGGTGCTGCTCGGGCACGGTTGGGACGCCTCGCGCTGGCCGGAGGGCCGCCCGCCCCGACGGGAGGAACTCGACGAGGCGGCCGGCGGCCGGCCCCTCTACCTCAGCCGGATCGACGTCCACTCGGCCGCGGTCACCACCGCCCTGCTGGAACTGGCGCCCCGGGCCCGCGCCGCGGCGGGCTTCGCGGACGGCGGACCGCTCACCCGCGACGCCCATCACGCCGTCCGCGCCGCGGCGTTCGCAGCCGTGACGCCCGCCCAGCGCGCCGAGGCCCAGCGGACCGCCCTCGCGCACGCGGCCTCCCTCGGTATCGGCTCGGTCCACGAGTGCGCGGGACCGGAGATCTCCTCCGAGGACGACTTCACCGACCTGCTGCGACTCGCCGCCGCCGAGCCCGGCCCCCGGGTCGTCGGCTACTGGGCCGACCAGGATGTCGAGAAGGCCCGGCAGCTGGGCGCGCTCGGCGCCGCCGGAGATCTGTTCGTCGACGGCGCCCTCGGCTCCCACACCGCCTGTCTGCACGGCCCCTACACCGACGCCGACCACACCGGCACCGCCTACCTGGGCGCCGCCGAGGTCGCGGCCCACGTGGTGGCCTGCACCGAGGCCGGCCTCCAGGCGGGCTTCCACGCCATCGGCGACGCCGCCGTGACCGCCGTCGTCGAGGGCGTGCGCGCCGCCGCGGAGAAGGTCGGCCAGGCCCGGATCCGCGCCGCCCGCCACCGCGTCGAACATGCCGAGATGCTCACGCCCGAGACGATCGCCGTCTTCGCCGAACTCGGCCTCACCGCGTCCGTGCAGCCCGCCTTCGACGCCCTGTGGGGCGGCGAGGAGGGCATGTACGCCCAGCGGCTGGGCGTCGAGCGGGCCCGCACCCTGAACCCCTTCGCTGCCCTGCTGCGCGCGGGCGTCCCGCTCGCCTTCGGCTCCGACAGCCCGGTCACACCTCTGGACCCCTGGGGCACCGTCCGGGCCGCCGCCTTCCACCGCACCCCCGAGCACCGCGTGTCCGCACGCGCCGCGTTCACGGCCCACACGCGCGGCGGCTGGCGCGCGATCGGCCGTGACGACGCGGGCGTCCTGGTCCCGGGCGCACCCGCCGACTACGCGGTCTGGCGTACCGAGGAACTGGTCGTCCAGGCCCCCGACGACCGGGTCGCCCGCTGGTCCACCGACCCCCGCTCGGGCACCCCCGGACTGCCGGACCTGACCCCCGGCGGGGAACTCCCGGTGTGCCTGCGCACGGTGGTGGGCGGCCGCACCGTGTTCCTGCGGCCGGGCGAGTGATCTGCCCGGCCGGCCCGAGGAAGATCACCCGTCCGCCCGCCGACATACGGCCTGCCTTTCCTCCGCGCTGACCTGGGCATTGGCGGGAAATGCGCAGGTCATGCCGCTGTTGACAGCCGATGGCGGGGGGCCGGTAGGTTCGGCGGAGTCCACCACCGGACGCCCCGCCCCGGGGAACGCCCGCGCACTCGCCGCGGCGCCGCTGGGTCAGAGACGGTGTGCCGTACCGGCGCGCCGCCACTGGCAGCCAGGCTCAGCGCCCGCGCCGCAGCGAGGGAACGTTCCGGCCGGTCGGGGAGGTGTGACCCGGATGGGGCCCGGGCGCTCAGTAGACAACGGCTTTCGGTAGACCCGCAGCCAGCGGATCCCGGGCCGGCCCGAAGAGTACCGGGCCCCCATCCGCAGCAGGCTTGCGCGCACCCGGACGGGGTAGGTGCGTACATACAAGCCCAAAGGTACGTTCTTACCCCGCTCTCGCGGGTCCGACACCACCATGGCGAACGTCCCGGCACGTCACCGCAGGCGGCGGCCACTATGGTGGTCCCCTGCGTACGGACTTGAAGGGGCAGTAGTGAACGACGGCGACGGGACCCTCGCGGCACAGGACCGGGGGAGACAGTTCGGTCCGCTCGGCACGGCCTTGGTGATCATCCCGACCTACAACGAGGCGGAGAACATCAAGGCCATCGTCGGCCGGGTGCGCGAGGCTGTCCCCACGGCTCACGTCCTCGTGGCCGACGACAACAGCCCCGACGGCACCGGCAAGCTCGCCGACGAGCTGGCCGCCGGTGACGACCAGGTCCGGGTCCTGCACCGCAAGGGCAAGGAGGGCCTCGGCGCCGCCTACCTCGCGGGCTTCCGCTGGGGCCTGGAGAACGGCTACGGCGTGCTGATCGAGATGGACGCCGACGGCTCCCACCAGCCCGAGGAACTGCCCCGTCTGCTCACCGCGCTCAAGGGCGCCGACCTGGTTCTGGGCTCCCGCTGGGTGCCGGGCGGCCGGGTGGTGAACTGGCCCAGGTCCCGCGAGGTCATCTCCCGCGGCGGCAGCCTGTACTCCCGCCTCGCCCTCGACCTCCCGCTGCGCGACATCACCGGCGGCTACCGCGCCTTCCGCCGTGAGACCCTGGAGGGCCTCGGTCTCGAGGAGGTCGCCTCCCAGGGCTACTGCTTCCAGGTCGACCTGGCGCGCCGCGCCGTCAAGGCGGGTTTCCAGGTCGTCGAGGTCCCCATCACCTTCGTCGAGCGCGAACACGGCGACTCCAAGATGAGCCGCGACATCCTTGTCGAGGCGCTCTGGCGGGTCACCGCCTGGGGCGTGGGGGAGCGGGTCGGGAAGATCACGGGCCGGAGCGCCGACCGGCCGGCGCGCCCGCAGGCGCCCGCCAAGCCGCAAAGCGACGCCAAGCCGCAAAGCGACGCCAAGTCTCACAGCGACGCCAAGCCGCACAGCGACGGCTGATCCTCCCCTTATGCCGCTCTGAGCCGGGTCCGGGCACACTGGAGGCATGACGACCGGCTCTCCGACCCCCGCGTACCCGACTCCCGCCCAGCCCTCCGCCCGGCCCCGCCGCTCCCGCCTGCGGACATACCTGCCGCTGGGCCTCGCCGCGTGGCTGGTGCTGGAGATCTGGCTGCTGACCGTGGTCGCGGGTGCGACGAGCGGGCTGGTGGTCCTCCTGCTCCTCGTCGCCGGGTTCGTCCTCGGCGCCGTGGTCATCAAGCGGGCCGGGCGCCGAGCCTTCCAGAACCTGAACGAGGCGCTCCAGCGCGGTACGCCGTCCGACCGGGGAGGCGGCAACGGCCTCATGATGCTCGGCGGCCTCCTCCTGATGATCCCGGGGCTGGCCTCCGACGCGATCGGCCTGCTCCTGCTCCTCCCGCCGGTCCAGAAGGCGGTCGGCGGCTATGGGGAGCGCAAGCTGAGGGAGGCCGCGGGCACGCCCGGCACCCTGGGCGACGCCTTCCAGCAGGCCCGCATCCACCGCCCGGACGGCAAAGTGGTGCAGGGCGAGGTCATCAGGGACGAGCAGCCGCCGGGGGCCTGACCCGGCGGATCACCCGGGTCCCGGTCTGACGGTCGCCCCCCGGTCCCGGTCCCGGTCCCGTCCCACGGTCGATCCCGCGGGGTTCCGGCTTCGCGGTTCACCCCGGCGCTTCTTGTCACTCGCCACTCGCTTCACTCGCAGACGGCAGCACGACGACCGCGGGCGCCGTACGTGAATCACGTACGGCGCCCGCGGTCGTTGTCGTGCGCTGTGAAGCCGGTCACAGCCCCTTGGGGCTACGCGCTTTTTCGGCTGTCGCGGGGATGCACCGCAAGGTTCATCGCCCCGGACCGCAGAACGGCCAGCCGCTCCTCGAGGACCTCTTCAAGTTCCTCGCGCGTCCGCCGCTCCATCAGCATGTCCCAATGCGTACGCGCGGGCTTGGCCTTCTTCTCCTCAGGGCCGTCGCCGTCCACGAGGAGTGCAGGGGCTCCACAGACCTTGCACTCCCACTCCGGCGGAATCTCCGCCTCGACCGAGAAGGGCATTTCAAACCGGTGCCCCTTCTCGCATGCGTACTCCACGGCCTGGCGCGGGGCCAGGTCGATGCCGCGGTCCGTCTCGTAGCTGGTCACCACGAGGCGCGTGCCGCGAAGAGCTCGCTCACTCATGAATCGTGCCTCCCGGGCTTGTCGCCCACAGGACAGGTGTCGCTGTCGTCGTCATCCGGTCAACGTCCGGTCGGCGGTAAAGATTCCCGTTCCGAGTCCCGTTCCGGGTGGTGGGTCGCCGTCGTAGCCGCAGCCTTGTCAATCAGTGCAGTACCCACCGGCGCCCGGTTTGTCACATCTGAAAGGAGATGTCACCCAGCGTTTCGGCATCTTTGACGCGCAGTAACGGTACGCCTGGCAGGCCAAACGCGTACACTACCGCCCTTTCGCCCTGAGTGCTAAATCCTCTCGGGCACCGGATTCCCCGCGTCGCCGATCGCCTGCCGTACCGGTACCCGGGCGAGCAGGAGGAACCCGGCGACGAAGAAGACCACCAGCGAGATGATCGCGTCCCGGTAGCTCCCGGTCAGCTGATAGGTGATCCCGAAGAGGAGGGGGCCGAGCCAGCTCATGCCGCGGTCGCTCATCTCGTACGCCGAGAAGTACTCGGCCTCCTTGCCGGGCGGGACCAGGTGGGAGAAGAGGGACCGCGACAGCGCCTGACTGCCGCCCAGGACGAGTCCGATCGCGGCCGCCAGCAGGAAGAAACCGATCGGCGCCCCGGCCGGCAGGAAGTAGCCGGCGCCCAGGGTGAGCGTCCAGGCAGCCAGTGAGCCGAGGATGGTGCGCTTCGCGCCGTACGTCCGGGCCAGGCGCCCCATGCCCAGCGCGCCCGCCACGGCCAGCACCTGCACCAGCAGCACGGCGCCGATCAGCGTGGACTGGCTGAGGCCGAGCTCCTCGGAGCCGTAGACCGAGGCCTGGGAGATCACGGTCTGGATGCCGTCGTTGTAGATCAGGTACGCGAGGAGGAAGGCGAGGGTCAGCGGGTGGCGGCGCATGTCGCGGACCGTCGCCACGAGCTGACGCAGACCCGGAGCCGTCCCGGCCGTCCGGGCAGGCGCCTGGCGCCGGGTGGTGGGCCGCCGGTCACGCAGCCGCAGCAGCGGGACGAGCGTGAAGCCGCCCCACCACAGGCCGGCCGAGGCCAGACAGATCCGCACCGCCATCGACTCGGTGACGCCGAAGGAATCGTGGGCGAGGTAGAGCACCAGGTTGACGACCAGCATCAGCGAGCCAGCCGCGTAGCCGAAGGCCCAGCCCCGGGAGGAGACCGCGTCGCGTTCCTCGGGCGGGGCGATCTGCGGCAGGTAGGAGTTGTAGAGCATCATCGCCACCGACTGGGCCGCGTTCGCCACGATCAGCAGCGCGCCTCCCAGGAGATAGCGGTCGCCGCCCAGGAAGAACATGCCGGTCGTGGCCGCCGCGCCCACGTAGGCGGCGGCGCCCAGCAGGGGCTTCTTGCGGCCGCTGCGGTCGGCCGCCGCGCCCACCAGGGGCATCACCAGCACGGCCACGACCACCGACAGGGACACCGAGTACGCGAAGAAGGAGCCCGCGCGCACCGGGATGCCCAGGGGATGCACGTACCCGCCGGCGTCCGCCGCCCGCTTGGCCACCGAGGTCAGGTAGGGGCCGAGGAACACGGTGAGCACGCTCGTCGAATAGACGGAGCACGCCCAGTCGTAGAAGTACCAGCCGCGCTGCTCGCGCCGCCGTTCGGCGGCCTCGTCGGACGCCCCCGTCCGCACGGTGTCGATGTCCACCCGTGCCCTCGCTTCCCGCTGCCGCAGCCGCGCGCGGACGACGGGCCCGAGGTCAGACCCAGACGCCCCGGTCCTGCATGACCTCGCGCAACGTGTCGATGTGATCGGTCATGATGCCATCGACTCCGAGGTCCAGGAGCCGGTGCATCCGATCCGGGTCGTTGATCGTCCACACGTGCACCTGGAGCCCGCACGCGTGGGCGGCCCGCACGAAGCGATGGTCCACGACCCGGATGCCCGAGTGGGCCTCGGGGACCTGGGCGGCGACCGCCGAGCGGCGCAGTGCCGCCGGTATGCCCCAGGACCGCAGCCGCAGATTGAGCACGCCCCGGGTGCCGTACGACGTCGCCAGTTGGGGTCCGGCCAGCCGCTGGGCGCGCACCACGCGGGCCTCCGAGAACGAGCCGACGCAGACCCGGTCCCACGCGCGCGTGCGTGCGATCAGGTTGAGCAGGGGATGCAGCGCGGGCTCCGCCTTGAGGTCCACGTTCCACCGCACCTCGGGGAAGGTCTCCAGCAGCTCCTCGAAGAGCGGCACCGGCTCCTTGCCCGCCACGCGCGCGTGCCTCACGTCCGCCCACAGGAGGTCGGCGATGCGGCCCGCGCCGTCGGTCACCCGGTCCAGCGTCGCGTCGTGGAAGGCGACGAGTTTGCCGTCGCGTGTGGCGTGCACATCGGTCTCGATGTAGCGGTAGCCCGTCTCGACGGCGCACCGGAACTGCGCCGTGGTGTTCTCCAGACCGTCCGCGGCCCCACCGCGGTGGGCGAACGGGATGGGCCCCGGATGGTCGAGATACGGGTGGCGTATGGAGCTGGTCACGGACGCAGTATGGCTCCCTGCGGTGTCCCGGTGGCAACGGCCGTGCTGCCGCCCGATGCCGCGGGAACGGCGAAAACCCGCAGGAAGAGCTGGGCGAGCGGACCGATCGTCACCGCGTAGAGCAGTGTGCCGACGCCGACGGTGCCGCCGAGGGCGAACCCGGTCACCACGACGGCCACCTCCACCGCCGTCCGCATCATCCGGATCGACCGCCCGGTACGCCGGTGCAGCCCCGTCATCAGTCCGTCGCGCGGGCCCGGTCCGAAGGAGGCCGCGATATAGAGGCCGGTGGCCGCCCCGTTGACGACGATCCCGGTCAGCAGGAGCGGCACCTGGACGGCGAGACCGTGTGCTTCGGGGATGCACGCGAGCGTGCCGTCCATCGCGAGGCCGACGACGAAGACGTTGGAGACCGTGCCGAGGCCCGGGCGCTGGCGCAGCGGGATCCACAGCAGCAGCACCGCCGCGCCCACGAAGATCGACACGACGCCGATCGTCAGGCCGGTGAGCTCGGCGAGACCCTGGTGGAGCACGTTCCAGGGCTCCAGGCCCAGACCCGCCCGGACGAGGAGTGCGGAACTGGCGCCGTAGAGCGCGAGGCCCGCGTACAGCTGGATCAGCCGGCGGGCGAGGTGGCCGTTCGGATCCCGTGGACGCGGTTCCTGCGGCGGTGGCTCGGACAAGGGGTCCCCCTGGTGGTAGTGGCCTGACCCGTGACACTCTGTGGCTTGGAAGCGAACGTCATCCATGGCCAATTCGGGGAAGGTGGACTGGTATCCATGGCGCAGTGGACCTCGGCGGTGGGAGCCGCGCAGCTCGCGCGGCTGCTCAAGTCCCAGCAGGACCGTCCGGCGGGCCCCGGGTCGCGCCGTCCACCGGCCTACCGCGCGCTCGCCGACGGCGTCCGGCTGCTGGTGCTGGAGGGCCGGGTCCCCGTCGCCGCACGCCTGCCCGCCGAACGGGAACTGGCCCTGTCCCTGTCCGTGAGCCGGACGACCGTCGCCGCCGCCTACGAGGCGCTGCGCGCGGAGGGATTCCTGGAGTCCCGGCGCGGAGCGGGCAGCTGGACGGCCGTCCCGGCGGGCAACCCGGTTCCGGCGCGTGGTCTGGAGCCCCTGCCGCCCGAGGCTCTCGGCTCGATCATCGACCTCGGCTGCGCGGCGCTGCCCGCCCCGGAGCCCTGGCTCACCCGTGCCGTGCGGGGCGCGCTGGAGGAGCTGCCCCCGTACGCCCACACGCACGGCGACTATCCGGCGGGCCTGCCCGCGCTGCGGTCGATGATCGCCGAGCGGTACACCGCGCGCGGGATACCGACGATGCCCGAGCAGATCATGGTCACCACCGGCGCGATGGGGGCCATCGACGCCATCTGCCACCTGTTCGGCGGGCGCGGTGAGCGCATTGCCGTCGAGTCGCCCTCCTACGCCAACATCCTTCAGCTGATGCGGGAGGCGGGCGCTCGTCTGGTGCCCGTCGCCATGGCAGAGGGGCTCGCCGGCTGGGACATGGACCGCTGGCGCCAGGTCCTGCGCGAGGCCGCGCCGCGTATCGCGTACGTCGTCGCCGACTTCCACAACCCGACCGGCGCGCTCGCCGACGAGGACCAGCGGCGCCGGCTCGTGGAGGCGGCCCGATCCGCCGGGACGGTGCTGGTCGCCGACGAGACCATGAGCGAACTGTGGCTGGAGGACGACGTCGAGATGCCGCGGCCCGTGTGCGGCTTCGACCCCGCCGGGTCGACGGTGATCACGGTCGGGTCGGCGAGCAAGGCCTTCTGGGCAGGGATGCGCATCGGCTGGGTGCGGGCGGCCCCGGACGTCATCCGCAGCCTCGTCGCGGCACGCGCCTACGCCGACCTGGGCACCCCGGTACTGGAGCAGTTGGCGGTGAACTGGCTGTTCAGCACCGGCGGTTGGGAGCAGGCCGTCGAACTGCGGCGCCGCCAGGCCCGGGAGAACCGCGACGACCTGGTCGCGGCGGTGCGCAGGGAGCTCCCGGAGTGGGAGTTCGCCGTGCCCCGGGGCGGGCTGACGCTGTGGGTGCGGGCCGGTGGACTCTCCGGATCGCGCCTCGCCGAGGCGGGGGAGCGGGTGGGACTGCGGGTGCCGTCCGGGCCGCGGTTCGGCGTCGACGGCGCCTTCGAGGGTTATGTGCGGCTGCCGTTCACCGTGGGAGGCGCGGTGGCGGAGGAGGCGGCGGCACGCCTGGCCGCCGCGGCGCGGATCGTGGAGAGCGGGGGAACGGCGGGCGGCGAGGCACCACGCACGTTCGTCGCCTAGCGAGGCGGACGGAGGGGAGCGGGTGCCCCGACCGGCGCGGCTGGTGGGCCCGGGGTTCGGCGGACTCGGTTGTTGGGTGCGGGGTTCGGCGAACTCGGGCGTTGGGCCCTGAGCTCGGCGGACTCGGGCGTTGGGCCCTGGGCTCGGGGAGCTCCGGTGCGGCTGTGAGGGATGCGCGGAGGGCTTGGCGGGGGCGCCGGGCCCATGCGGGATCGGCCTCCGCGCCGGGGCTCTCACCCGCCCGCGGGGCCCGGGCGGGGCGGGCCGCCGCCCGCAAGGGTGCCGGTCGAGCCGGTGACGGCCTCGACCGCGCCGCCGCCACCCTGCCCGCGTCTACGTCACCTGTTCCGCGCCCACGACCTCCGCGTTCATGGCCTTCGCCCCTGTGGCTTCCGCGGCCGAGGGTTTCGGGTCCAGAACCTTCGCGGCCACGGGCTTGGCAAGCGCGGCGTCCACGACGACGGGCTTCGTCGGCGCGGCCTCCACCGCTGCGGGTTTCGTGAGTTCGGCGTCGACGACTACGGGTTTCGGGAGCGCGGCGTCGGTGATCACGGGTTTCGTGAGCACGGCGTCCGCGATCACGGGTTCCAATACGGATGGGGCCGCGAGCACGGGCTCGGCCGGCAGCGGCGGCATGTCCGTGTCCGCCGGTGTGGAACGCGGCGGCAGGAGATCGAGCACCGCCTGCCGATGCGCGTCGCTCGTCGCGTCGTCGTACGGGTCCGGGGTGGCCGGCACCTGGAGTCGGTGGACCGGCCCCGATCCGAGGCGGGCGTATCCGCGCCCCGACGGCACAAGGTCGACGGGTGTGGTGTGCGGGGGTGCGCCGAGGACCGTCTCCAGTTGCTGTCTGGACGCCGGTCCGAGCGCGACCCGCGCGCGGGTGTGCTGCCGTACGGCGTCGCTCAGGGAGTCCAGGGCGTCGAACTGCTCGGCCACGACCACCGTGACCCCGGCCGCACGGCCGTGCCGGAGGGGGATCTGGAGGAGCGCCTGCGGATCCTTGTGGCCGTCGGCGTCGGCCAGGTGGGTGAAGGCGGTGGGGCGGTCCAGAAGGATCCACAGCGGGTGCTTGGTGTCGTCCGGTGGCGGGTCGCCCGCCTGCCGGGCCTGGTTGGCGGCGATGAGCCGGCGCTCCGTCTCGTGTGCCGCCCATTCCAGGGCGGCCAGCGCCCCGGCCAGCCCGATCTCGACGCCCAGGACGCCTTCCCGGCCGGCGAGGCAGGCGTACTCGCCCGTGCCGCCGCCCTCGATCACGAGGACGTCGCCGTGCTCCAGCGCCTGGAGGGCGATGCAGCGCAGGAGGGTGGAGGTGCCGCTGCCGGGCTGGCCGACCGCCAGCAGGTGCGGTTCGGTGGAGCGGATGCCGGTGCGCCAGACGACCGGCGGGACGTCGCGCTGATCCTCCCCGTGGGCCAGGGGGAGGGTGCGCTGGACCCGGGAGGGGTCGGTGAAGCCCAGGATCGTCTCGCCGGGGGCGGTGACGAAGCGCTGGGCGGCGATGTCGGTGGGAAGGGGGGTGAGGACACTGAGCGTGAGTTCGTTGCCCTCCTCGTCCCAGACGAAGAGGTACTCGCGGCCACGGCCGGACTTCGCGGCGAGCAGCTGCTCGATCCGTGCGCGCGGGGCGGCCTCTCCGTCCGGGAAGTACGCCGGGTAGCGGATCACGAGGCGGGCCACGCGGCCCGAGTCGTCGAACTCCTGCGTCGGGAAGACGTCTTCCCAGTCGCCGCCGTGGGCGTACAGGGGAGAGGGGTCGTCGGCCGTCGAGAAGTACGGGACCAGGGCCTCGTACAGCACTTGGAGTCGCTGGATCTGCGACTCGTCGGGGCCGTCGGGAGCCGGTGGGTTGCGGTCCCTGCCCTGCCAGGCCGCCGTCGCCATCAGGGTGATGACAGCGAGCAGCGGGCCGTACGGCACCAACACCATGACCAGGATCGACGAGGCCGCCAGGAACAGCAGCGGTCCGCGCCTGTCCCTGGGGGTCTCGGCCCACTTGCGCCGCCCGGCCGAGGCCAGCCGGCGCAGTCCGCGGGTGATCGTGATCAGCGGATGGAGGACATCGGTGGCGCTGTCGGCCGCCGTCCGGGCCAGCTCCCGGCTCCGGGCGAACTGTGCGCTGCCTGTGCTCAGGATGCTGGGAAGGGGGCGCCGGACCACTGCTGTCTCCTGGAGGTGCGTACGGACGGGACGAGCGGCGTCAGAACTTGATGCCGCCGAGGAGGCTGGCCAGGCTCTCGCCGCCTGCCTTGATGCTCGGGGCGATGGCCGTGCTGGCCATGTAGAACCCGAACAGGGCCGAGACCACGGCGTGCGACGCCTTGAGCCCGGCCTTGCGGAAGAAGAGGAAGACGATGATGCCGAGCAGGACTACGCCTGACATGGACAGGATCATTTGGGTTCTCCTGGTTCGCGGGGGACAGTCACCATGAGTACTTCCAGGATCACAGGATGTATCCATACTATAAAAGGTGCAACTGGGTGAAATACGCCTGATTTCCCCCAGCTGGCGGAAGGCCTGGTGGGCTGCCTGAGCAGGAGAGTTGCGTCGAACGGGTCTGCCTGTGATCTTTGCCGTCGGCGGGACCGGCCATGTGTCCGACGAGCCAGTACGCTGGCGATTCACCTGAACGGTTGTAGTGAGAGGCGGACCGGCCGATGAGCGAAGCCCCCGACCCCGAGGTCGTGGAGCTGGCGACCAAGATCTTCGATCTGGCCCGGCAGGGGCAGACCGGGGAGCTCGTGGAGTACGTCGACGCGGGCGTGCCGGCCAACCTCACGAACGACCGCGGCGACTCCCTCGTGATGCTCGCCGCGTACCACGGCCACGCCGAGGCGGTCCGGGCCCTGCTGGCCCGCGGCGCCGAGGCCGACCGGATCAACGACCGAGGCCAGACCCCGCTCGCCGGGGCCGCCTTCAAGGGCGAGGCGGACGTCGTCAAGGTCCTGCTGGAGGCCGGCGCCGACCCGTCCCAGGGGACGCCCTCGGCCGTCGACACCGCTCGCATGTTCGACAGGGCGGAGTTGCTGGACCTGTTCGGCGTGCACTGAGCCGAAGGTCCTGAGCAGGTCAAAGGAAGTTCCTGACCAGGTAAATCAACGACCACGGGGGAGGCGGTACAAGGCCGCCGGAAATTTCGGTCGCGGCAGGTAGAACAGCCGGGTCATCATGACGTCGTGATTCACGGACGCGATGGCTGGGCAGGTGTTGCCGCACCGCGCGGGCCGTGACGCGGTCCGCATGGGCCACCGACGAGAGGCAGAGGAAAATGGGTAACAGCAAGCAGGAAACGGCGGGCGCCCCGACGTGTTGTCACGCGGCCAGGTAATGCACGTCCCCGGTTGCGTCGACGCTTGATGTGAGGCTGTTTCCCATGTTCGATCCGGTCATAGCGCCCAGCGGTACGCTGCTCGGCCTGCTCCAGAGGGGCCGCGGCGACGGCACGCTGCACGCGCTCACCGCACCGCGCGCCGAGGCGCTCGCGGCGCTGAACCACTGTGTGCTGCGGGATCCCCGCCACGACTGGCAGGTGGAGAACCGCTCCCTCTACTACGCCCGACTCTTCCTCGACCTGCACGGCGAGTTGGACGAGATCGAGGCCCACCTCTTCGACGTCGAGGACTCCTTCGACACCGAGGAGTCCCGCACGGGCCTCGCCCTGGCAGTCCTCGGTCACCTCGCCTCCTACGGGAGACGGGACGCCCTGCTCCTGCTGCGCCGGTACGCGGCCTCGGGAGCCAACTGGGCCTGGGCCCTGGACGAACTCGCCCTGCGGGACGACGACGCCGGTCTGCGAGCGCTGGCCGCGCCCGTACTCGCCCGGTTCGGCACCGATACCGAGGGCGTGGCCGAACTCGCCGCCGCCGTACGGGACGCCTTCGAGCCACGGCCCTGGCGGCTGTGGGCCGAGGATCCCCGCGAGTACGTCTCCACACGCGTGCGTGCCGCTCAGGAGGCCGGCTGCTTCGACCGCTGGCAACGGCAGCTGAGCCCGAGCGGACCCCGCCCCGGCTGGAGCGTCCAAGCCGTGTTCGAGTGGGCCCAACAGGGCGTCGAACGCGGAGCCGCGCTCCATGTCCCCGCCGCCCGCTGTCTCTCGGCCGTGGCCGGGCCCGAGGACCGCCCCGAGATCGTGCAGGCGGCCAAGGACGGCACCGAGGGAGCCCGGTGCACGGCGCTGCGCTACCTCGCCGACTTCAATGATCCAGACGCCCTCCTTTTGATCGAACAGGCCATGGCGGCCGGCTCGACGCCGGTGGTCGAGGCCGCCGTCGACGCCTTCGAGCGCATGCGCAGCGTCGCCGCCGTGGACCGGGCCCGCGGCTGGGCCCACCGGCCCGACCCCCTGGGCGCCGCCGCCGGCCGCATGCTCGCGTGCCGGGGCGGCACCCAGGACAGCGACCTGGTTCTCGGCGCCCTGCGCGAGGCCGTGCGCGGCGAGGGCTGTGACGCGCCGACCCTGTGGACCCTCGTCGACGGCGCCGGACGACTCGGCATCGTCTGTGCGGCACCCGTGCTGCGCCATATCTACCGGGAGACGGCCTCGTCCCATCTGCGCGGGCGCTGCGCCCGCGCACTCGCCGCCACCGACCCCTCCTACGCCACCGGCTTCGCCGTCGAGTGCCTGTGGGACTGCGAGGAGGGGACCCGCGAGATCGCCGCCCGGCACGCCGAGACCGGTGACGCCCGGGTCGTGGAGCGGCTGCGCCGGCTCGCCGCCGACCCGGCCGAGGAGGCGGAGGTCCAGACGGCCGTGCGGAGCCGGATCGGACCGGACGCCGCGTCCGCCATGTGAACACCGGGACCGGCCGCCGCCCGAGGGGAGCCTGGCGGCGGCCGGTCCGACAGGTGAACACACGGTGGCCCGCCGGGCGGACCGGCATGGACAGCGTCCGACCCGCGCGGTACATATCGGATGGATGCGGGTGCGGAGCACAACGCTCACGGGACGTTGGTCGCGCGGAAAGATCCACTTTGATGCGGCCACGTCGTGCCGGGCGGCCTCGGATGAGGCGCGTCCGTTTCGTCGCCCTCGGGGACTCGCTCACCGAGGGCGTGGCGCGGCTGGGCCGCGTTGCTCGCCCACGGGCTCGTCGGGAAGGCCGAGGAGGCCATGGAGAGCGAGGGACCGTGGAGAGTGCAGGGGCCGTGGAGCCCGTGGAGTTCATCAACCTCGCGATCAACGGCGCGCAGACGCGGGACGTGCTGGAACGGCAGCTCCCGATCGGGCTGGAGCTGCGGCCCGACGTCTTCTCCGCCGTCGTCGGCGTCAATGACACCCTGCGCTGCACCTTCGACATCCACGCGGTGGCCGCCCGCCTCGACACGGTCTACGGGGCCTTCGCCGCGCAGGGCGCGGTCCTGCTCACCGCGTGTCTGCCCGACCCGGGCGGCACACTCGGGCTGCCCGGGGCTCTCGCCCGGCCACTGGCCCGGCGGCAGCGCGCGGTCAACGCCGTCGTCCACGCGCTGTCCGAGCGTTACGGTGCCGTCCACCTGCACGCCGCGGAGGGAGACTGGCTGACGGACCGGGCCATGTGGAGCGCTGACCGACTCCACCCCGGCGAACGGGGACACCGGCAACTGGCCGTGCGCTTCCACGCGCTGCTGGCCGGGGCAGGCCTCGCGACCGGATCCGCGCCCTCGCCCGAGCCCGACTTCCCGGAGCCCACGACCTCGGCGAACCTGTGGTGGCCGGCGACCGCGGGCACCGGCTGGGTGGCCCGGCGGTGCACCGACCTCCTCCCGCAACTGCTCACCCTGGCCGCCGCCGAGATGCGTCACCGCGCACGGGGGACGAGCGCCCGCCTCGACCTGCGGGCCTCCGCGGCGGTGTCCGCCGCCCTTGCCGCGCTGTCCGTGGCGGAGCGGCAGCCGGACGCCGCCTGAAGCCCGGCCGGTGTCACCGGTTGTGCCGGTATGCACCGACATCAACAGGGTCTCACCGGCGCGGGCGGCTCACCTCCGGCGTACGGCAACGAAGCGGACCGGTGTTCCGGGTACCGCCTGGGCCGCCGCCGAGAGGTCGGTCGCGCGGACGACCCCGATCACCGGGTAGCCCCCGGTGGTCGGATGGTCGGCCAGGAAGACCACCGGCCTGCCCGCGGGCGGAACCTGTACGGCGCCCAGGACCATGCCCTCGCTCGCCAGCTCACCGCTCCGGGCGCGCTCCAGGGCGGGCCCCTCGGTGCGCAGCCCGATGCGGTTGCTGGCCGAGGACACCTGGAACGTCCGCGAGGTGAAGGCGCGGAACGCGTCCGGGGTGAACCAGTCGTCGCGTGGGCCGGGCGTCACCCGGAGGACGAGTTCGGTCGGGGGCGCCGGCTGCGGGGCGACGTCCACGCGCGCGTGCGGGACGAGCTCGGGCCCCAGGGGCAGGACGGTGCCGTCCGTGAGCGGAGGGGGGCCGAGGCCCGAGAGCAGATCCGTGGACCGGCTGCCGAGGACCGGCTCGACGATGACGCCACCCGCCACGGCCACGTAGGCGCGTACCCCGGTGACGGCCGGTCCGACGTCCAGCACGGCCCCGGCGCGTACCCGCACGGGTGCGCCCCAGGCGACCGGCCGGCCGTCCACGGTGACCCGGCAGGGAGCGCCGCCGACCGCCAGGGTCGCGTCGGAACGCGGCTTGAGGGCGCAGCCGTTGAGCGTCGTCTCCAGGACGGCCGCATCGAGCGAGTTGCCCACCAGCCGGTTGACGAGGGCCGCCGCGGGCGCGTCCAGCGCACCGGAGCGCGGCACGCCGAGGTGTGCGTGTCCCGGGCGGCCCCGGTCCTGCACCGTGGTGAGCGCCCCGGCGCGGACGACGAAGAGTGCGCGGTCGCTCATGGCGTGCCCACCGGCCCCACCGGGACGAAGCGCACGCGCGTGCCCGGTGACAGCAGCGCGGCCGGCACGCGCGTGTGGTCCCACAACACCGCCTCGGTGCTGCCGATCAGCTGCCAGCCGCCCGGCGACGCACGCGGGTACACGCCCGTGTACGGCCCCGCCAGCGCCACCGAACCGGCCGGCACGGCGGTGCGCGGGGTCGCCCGGCGCGGGACGTCGTAGCGCGGGGGCAGGCCGGTGAGATAGCCGAAGCCGGGCGCGAAGCCGCAGAAGGCCACCCGGAACTCGGTGGCCGCGTGGATACGGGCGACCTCCTGTTCCGGGACGCCCCAGAGGGCGGCGACCTCGGCCAGGTCGGGGCCGTCGTAACGGATCGGGATCTCCACGGCAGCCTGCTCGCGCGGGGGAGCGGGCGGTACGTCGGAGGCGGCCAGTTGGGACGCCACCCGGTCGGGGTCGGTCAGACCGTCCAGGAGCACGGTGCGGGCCGCCGGGACGATCTCGCGGGCCCTGAGCAGGCCCGCCGTGCGGCGGCGCAGCAGCTCCGCGTGCAGGGCCTCGGCCTCCGTGCCCGACGCCACCTCGACGAGCAGGGCGTCGTCGCCGACGGGCAGGACACGCATGCTCATGCGAAGGCCTCCACCCGTACGCCCGACTCCTCCAGTCCACGCCTGACCCGGCGGGCCAGTTCCACCGCGCCGGGCGTGTCGCCGTGCAGGCACAGCGAACGCGCGCGTACCTCGATGGACGATCCCGCGCGCGAGGTGACCTGCCCGAGGCGGGCCAGGCCCAGCGACCGCTCCACGACGGCGTCCGGGTCGGTGACCACGGCCCCGGTCTGTCCACGCGGCACGAGCGTGCCCTCCTCGGTGTACGCGCGGTCCGCGAAGGCCTCCGGGACGGCCGGGAGCCCCGCCCGCCGGGCCAGCTCCAGCAGGCGCGAGCCGGGCAGCCCGAGCACGGGCAGCGCGGCGCCGGCGAGGAGTACTCCGTCGACCACCGCGCCGGCCTGTGCCTCGTCGTGCACGACCCGGTTGTAGAGCGCGCCGTGCGGTTTCACGTACGCCACGCGCGCGCCCGCCGCCCGGGCGAACACCTCCAGGGCGCCGATCTGGTACGCCACCTCGGCGGCGAGTTCGGCGGACGGCACGTCCATGGCGCGCCGCCCGAACCCCGCAAGGTCCCGGTAGGAGACCTGCGCGCCGATCGTCACGCCCCGCTCGGCCGCCAGGTCGCACACCCGCCGCATGGTGGCCGCGTCCCCGGCGTGGAAGCCGCAGGCCACGTTGGCGCTGCTCACGACGGAGAGCAGTCCCTCGTCGTCGGTCAGCTGCCAGCGGCCGAAGCCCTCGCCGAGGTCGGCGTTCAGATCGATCGCGGTCGTCGCGGTCATGGTTCCTTCGTATCTCCTTCTCAGGCCACGCGGTACTGCTCGTCGCGGGCGTCGGTGAGGAACATCTGTCCCGGGGCGTGGGTGAGGGCGAACGGCGGGCGGGAGGCCATCACGGCGGCCTGCGGGGTCACACCGCAGGCCCAGAACACCGGGATGTCGTCCGGCGCGGCGTCGACCGGATCGCCGAAGTCGGGACGGCCGAGGTCGCCGATGCCCAGTCCCGACGGATCGCCGCAGTGTACGGGGCTGCCGTGCACCGCCGGGAGCAGGCTGGTCTCCCGGATCGCCGCCGCGAGGTGCTGCGGCGGCACCGGGCGCATGGACACCACCATGGGGCCGTGCAGCCGCCCCGCGGGCCTGCACTGACGGTTCGTCACGTACATCGGGACGTTGCGCCCCTGCTCGAGGTGCCGGATCGGGACGCCCGCTCCGGTCAGGGCCCACTCGAAGGTGAAGCTGCACCCGATCAGGAACGACACCAGGTCGTCACGCCAGTACGCGCGCACGTCCGTCGGTTCGTCCACCAGCTCCCCGTCCGCCCAGACCCGGTAGCGCGGCAGGTCGGTGCGCAGGTCGGCGCCCTCGGCCAGGACGGTCGTCCAGGAGCCGGCGTCCGTGACGTCGAGGACGGGACAGGGCTTCGGGTTGCGCTGGCAGAACAGGAGCATGTCGTACGCCCAGTCCGCGGGCACCGAGATGAGGTTGACCTGGGTGTGGCCCGCCGCGACTCCGGCCGTGGGGCCCGCCAGGCCCGCCCGGAAGCGGGCCCGGGCGGTGGCGGGGCTCCACGCGTGCGCGTGCTCGTCGAGGAGGGTGACGGGACGGTCCTCGGTGATGGGCGGACGGCGGTCCTGCGTGAGGATCGGACGGTTCACTCCAGTTCCTTCCCTCGGGTCTCCGGCAGCCCCAGCAGCGCCAGGGCGGCGATTGCGTAGCCGATCGCGCCGAAGACCAGCGCGCCGCCCACGCCCCAGCTGTCGGCCAGGAAGCCGACCGTGGTGGGGAAGACGGCGCCCACGGCGCGTCCGGTGTTGTAGGTGAAGCCCTGTCCCGTGCCGCGCAGGGCCGTCGGATACAGCTCGCTCAGATAGGAACCGAAGCCGCTGAAGATCGCCGACATGCAGAAGCCGAGCGGGAAGCCGAGCACGAGGAGCAGGGTGTCCGCGCCGCTCGGGATGTTGGCGTACGCCAGGATGCACACCGCCGACAGCAGGGCGAACAGCCAGATGTTGCGGCGCCGGCCCAGCCGGTCGGTGAGGTAGCCGCCGGTGAGGTAGCCGAGGAAGGCGCCCGAGATCAGGAAGGTCAGGTAGCCGCCGGTGCCGACCACGGACAGGCCGCGCTCGGATTTCAGGTACGTCGGCACCCAGGTCGCCAGGGTGTAGTAGCCGCCCTGGACGCCGGTGGAGAGCAGTCCTGCGAAGATCGTCGTCCGCAGCAGCGGCCCCTTGAAGATCGCCGGGAAGGAGCCCCTCTCGGTGCTCTGTTCGCGGGCGGCGGTGGCTTCCGGTGCGTCCTGCACCCGGCGCCGCATCCACACGACGAGCAGCGCGGGCAGGGCGCCCGTCCAGAACATCACCCGCCAGGCCATGTCTTCGCCGACGAACGAGAAGACCAGGGTGTAGGCGAGTGCCGCGAGCCCCCAGCCGACGGCCCAGGAGCTCTGGACCGCTCCCAGGGTGCGGCCCCGGTGCTTCGCGCTCGCGTACTCGGCGACCAGGATCGCGCCGACCGCCCACTCGCCGCCGAAACCGAGGCCCTGGAGGGACCGGAAGACCAGCAGCGTCTCGTAGGTGGGCGCGAAGCCGCAGGCGACGGTGAAGACCGCGTAGGTGATCACCGTGATCATCAGCGCTCTGACCCGGCCGATCCGGTCGGCCAGGACGCCCGCCACAGCGCCGCCGATCGCGGAGGCGACCAGGGTGACGGTGGTGAACAGGCCGGTCTGGCCGCTGTCCAGGCCGAAGTACGCGGCCAGCGCGACCATGCTCAGCGGCAGCGTGAAGTAGTCGTAGGAGTCGAGTGCGTAGCCGCCGAACGCGCCGGCGAAGGCGCGGCGGCCGCGCGGCTTGAGGGCGCGCAGCCAGGCCAGTGCGCCGTCGTCAGGGCCGTGGCCGGCCGTGGCGGGACGGGGGTCGGTGCTCGGGGCCTGCGGTGGAAGGGGACTGCTCATGGGGCACCTCGCTGAGGGAGGACGGAGGGTGCGGGGAGTGAGCCGTGCCGTGCGGAGGCGGGTCGCCGCGGTGGGGACGGGCGGTGCCATGGGAATGAAGGTAGAGGATCGTTGAACGATCCTTCAATACCCCTGTTGTTTCGTTCTGGCGTCTGCGATTGAATTCCGGGCATGGCAGAGCAGCTGGCGGGACTGGCCGACGACCGCGCCCTACTGGGCCGTACGAGCACGGCCGAACGGGTATCGGACATCCTCAGGAGCCGCATCGCCGAGGGCTACTTCCCGCCCGGGACCCGGCTGTCGGAGGACAGCATCGGCGGGGCGCTCGGTGTCTCCCGCAACACCCTTCGCGAGGCGTTCCGGCTGCTCACCCACGAGCGCCTGCTGGTCCACGAGCTGAACAGGGGCGTGTTCGTCCGGGTCCTGACCGTCGAGGACGTCGAGGACATCTACCGCACCCGGGCCCTCGTCGAGTGCGCCGTCGTTCGCGGGCTGGGGGAGCCGCCGTACGTGCTGGACGGCCTCCGGGCCAGCGTCACCGAGGGACAGGTGGCGGCCGTGGAGAACGACTGGAAAGGGCTGGGCACCGCCAACTTCCACTTCCACCGCGAACTGGTGTCCCTGGCCGGAAGCGCCCGCACCGACGAGCTGATGCGCAGCGTCTTCGCCGAGCTGCGCCTCGCCTTCCACCTCGTCGACGAGCCGCGCCGGCTGCACGAGCCGTACCTCCAGCGCAACCGCCAGATCCTCCAGGCCCTGCAGGCCGGGGACAGGAGCGGGGCGGAGAAGCTCCTCGAGGTGTATCTGGCCGACTCACTGGAGCGGGTGGTGGAGGTCTATCGGCGGCGGATGGGCGATCAGCCCTCCACCGAGGCCTGAGGTTCTGTCGCACCCCTGCGCCCTGTTGCGCCGCTGAGTGCTCCCGCGACCCCGTCTTCTCTCGTGCCTCTGTGACGGCGGTCGCTTCTGCCTCGTTTGGGTCGATGTCAGACCGAGGACCTAGTCTGTGCACCGTGACTTCGCCTGCTTCGACGGACCGTGTTCCGCCCCAGCTCAGCGCGGGGCCGCGCCCGGCTTCGGGTCCGGCCGCCGACGAGGGGCTGGCGCGTCGGCTGCGCGCGCTCGCCTGCACCGCGCCGATCCACGACCTCGACGCGCGCAAGGCCAACCTCGCAGGTGAGTACTCGGTCTACGGCATGGCGGAGATCGCCCTCGCCGCCATCGACCTCGTCACGCTCAACATGGACTTCGACACCGGCGCCGACCACGACCAGATAGTGGCCCGCCTCATGCCGCGCATCGCCGCACAGGCCCCGCGGCGGTCCGTCGCGGAGCACGAGCGCGTGGCCCGCTGGGTCCTGGAGAACCTGATCAACGTCGGCAGCGTCGACCGCGGCTTCCGCGCCGCGTACGGCACGTTCGCGCCGGACGGCACGTATGTGCGCCGTGACTACGACTTCAAGCTGATCGAGGAGGTTCCCGGCTACGGCGGCGCGGTCTACCTCCGCACGACCGACGAGGCGGTCAACGTCCTCGTCGGCGCCCTCGACACCGACGTCACCAGCGCGCAGATCGCCGCCGAGGTCAAGCTCGAGGTGCTCATCCGACGTGGCCGTCTCGCCGACGCCCAGCTGGCCGCCGAGCAGGCCCGCTACCGCACCGTGCAGTACTCGGAGACGCTGCGCCGCGCCCTGGAGGCGACCCGGCGCAACGTGCGCGCGGTGGACTGGCTCAACGCGGTGCCCGACATGATCGCGGAAGCCCTCGACCACGTCGCCGACCGCTACCGCCACGAGAACGCGATCCTCACCAACATCCGCAAGGCCCGCGACGAGATCGAGGACGCGGAGAACAAGCGGCGGGCCGCCGAGCTCGTCGACATCGTGAAGGACTGCATCCGCCGGCACACCCAGTTGCAGTCCCGGCTGCTGGAGGCCGGCCCGCTGTTCCGCGCCGAGCAGGACCGGCAGGCCTTCGCCACTCCCATGACCTCGGCCGGCATGGACCTCTACGGGCACCTCGTCGCCCCCGTGCTGCCGTTGCCGCTGGAGCAGGCGGTCCGGGTCACCGACGCGTTCTTCGCCCGCGGGACCGGGTTGCGTACACCGGTGTCGGTGCGGATGGGTGATCTCGTCGACCTGCTGCTGACGCCGCCGGTGGAGCGGGAGCATCTCGGGGCGGAGATGCCGGAGCCGGACCTCATCGCGACGCCGGACGACAGCCGCTTCAGCGAGGGGCAGCTGACGATGGCCAAGGAGCTGCTCGATCTGCCGGCGGACGCGCCGCGACGTCTGTCCGGACTGCTCGAGGAAGCCCGGGCCAAGGACGGCGAGGAACTGGCGTACCTGGTGGCCCTGCTGGCCGTGCACGCCGCCAGCCCGGCCGTGGGCACCGCCTACCGCCAGGGTGAGGAGAAGCTGCTGTTCGCCGTGGACGACGGGACGGAGCTGGACGATCCCGGGTTCGGTGGGGCCGATCTCATCGTCGGCACCGCCCTGCTGGACGCCGCGGGCATGGCGGCGGACCGTACGGAGGCGGCATGAGCCGGGCCCGGAACCGAAGGAACGAGCATGAGCACATCAAGGAGCCGAAACCGTGAGCGAGCACGTCGACCGGAGTGAGCCGGAGGCCGTCGCCGCGCCGGTCTCCTCCGCCGTCACCCCCGCCGACGCCGCCGACGCGGCGCGGCTGGTCGCCTTCGGGCTGCAGCCAAAGCTGCAGCCCGCGCGGGACCAGGAGTACGCGGAGCTGCTCCGGCGGTACCGCGAGGATCCGGCTTTCGCGCGGCTCGCCGACGCCGTGGCCGCCGGACTCGGGCTGATCGTGCTGGAGGTCTCCCCGCGCGCGGGGATGGCGGTGACCGCCGCAGAGGACTCGGTGTTCGCCGTGCGGATGGGGGACTACGCGCGTCGTACGTCCGCCGACGGCGGCGACCGGTTCCTGCACGGGCTCGCGCACCTCTCCGTCGCCGCGATGGCGTTCCCACGGCCCGAGGACCTGGCCGACGACGGGTACATCGGGCGGGTCAGCGTCAACGGCGTCGACGCCTTCGTGCGCCAGGCCTGCCGCCGGCTGGAGGAACGGGCGCAGGAGCAGGGTGAGAACACCGACCCCGCGACCGACGCGCCCGGACTGGAGACCGCCTGGCGCATCTGGGCCAGACGCAGTTCCACCGGCGCCACCAAGGACGCGCGCAGGCTCGCCGGCTCGACGACCGGCATCGTCGGCAAGGCCGTCGCCTTCCTGACCGACTCCGGTTTCCTCCAGCGGACCGGTGACGACAGCGGCGGCACCTACCGGACGACCGCCCGCTATCAGCTCCAGGTGCGCGACATGGCGGGCGGTGCCGCCATGGCCGAGCTGCTGGAGCTGGGCGTCGTCCCGGTCACCGACGGCACGCCGACGCTGCTGCCCCCCGAGGAGACCGACGACCTGGAGCTGGTGGCCGACGCCGGGCTGCCGTTCCACTCCTGAAGCCTGCGAGCTCCTGCGCTTCCGAACTTCTGAGCTTCCGAACTTCTGAGTTTCCGGGCCTCTCGGCCTCCGGGCCTCAGGACTTGCGAAGCGCCTCCCCCCCCGATCTGCCGAAGACTTACGAGAGTCCGCCATGTACGAGCTGTCCCGGGTCCGCCTCTACTCCATCGGGCCTGCCGGTGCGCGCTACGCCGACACCGTGCTTGACCTGCGGGGCGTGGGCGACATCGTGCCCGACCCCGCGCCCACGCAGGCGGAGTTCTTCGAGGAGGAGCCCGTCGGCCCGCCGCGGCGGCCCGCGCCGGCGGGAGTGCTCTTCCTGGAGAACGGCGGCGGCAAGTCCGTCCTGCTCAAGCTGATCTTCTCGGTCATGCTGCCGGGCCACCGCAACACCCTCGGCGGGGCCAGCTCCGGCGTGCTGCGCAAGTTCCTGCTCGCCGACGACTGCGGACACGTGGCGCTGGAGTGGCAGCACGTCCTCACCGGTGAGCGCGTGGTCGTGGGCAAGGCGAGCGAGTGGCGCGGGCGACAGGTGTCCAACGATCCCCGGAAGTTCGCGGAGGCGTGGTACTCGTTCCGGCCCGGGCCCGGGCTGAGCCTGGACAACCTGCCCGTCGCCGAGTCGACCGCGGTAAGGCCCCCCGTCGAGGGCGCCTCCGGCGCGCAGGGGCGGCGGCGCACCATGAAGGGGTTCCGGGACGCCATCACCGAGGCGGGGAAGGCGTACCCGCACCTGGAGGTGCACTGGGAGGAGATCCACGACCGGTGGATCGAGCACCTCGGCGAACTGGGCCTCGACCCCGAACTCTTCCGCTACCAGCGGGAGATGAACGCCGACGAGGGTGAGGCCGCCGGCCTCTTCGCCGTCAAGAAGGACTCCGACTTCACGGACCTCCTGCTGCGCGCCGTGACCGACACACGGGACACCGACGGCCTCGCCGACCTGGTCAGCGGCTTCGGCAACAAGCTGGGCCGCCGCGCCGAACTGATCGCCGAACGCGACTTCACCGCCGGGTCGGTGGACCTGCTCGGACGGATCGTCGAGGCCGCCGGGACGCGGGCACACGCGCGTGACATCCACACCGGGGCCGAGCGGCGCACCCGCGCACTGGCCCGGCGGCTGTCCGCGCGGGGCGGGCGGGAGAAGGCGCGGGCCGGTGATCTCGCCCAGCGGGTCACGGCCGCCGCCCAGGCCGTCACGCACTCCGAGGGGGTACGGGAGCGCAGCGCCCTGATCGCCGCCGAACTCGCCTACCGGCACGCCTCGTTGGCGCTCGCCGCCGCCGAGAAGTCCGCCGCCGCGCAGAAGCGCGAACTCGCCGACGCCCGCACCCTGCACTCCGCCTGGCAGGCCGCCGAGGCCGTGCTGCGCCATCGCGCCGCCGCCGACCGGGTCGCGCGCGTCTCCGCCGCGATCCAGGAAGCCGAACGCGACGCCGCCCCCGCGCTCGCCGCCCGCGCCAAGGCCGCCGTCGACCTCGTACGGGCCCTGCACGCCGCCGCCGAGAGCGCCGAGACCCTCGCCAACGAGGAGGAGGAACGCTCCGCGGCCCTCCAGGAGGTCGGCGAGTCCGCGCACCGGGACTCCACGTCCGCCGCCACCGACGCCCAGCGTGCCCGCAGCGAGGTGGGCCACCTGCGCCAGCGCCTCTCCGAGGTCGAGCAGGAGACCGCCGAGGCGGTACGCGCGGGCTGGCTGGACGACAGCGCACCCGACGCCGACCCGGCCCGAGCGGCCCTCGCCGCCAGCGACGCCGAGAAGACCGCCGTCGCCGCCTGGGACACGGCGCGTGACGCCTCACGAAGGGCCGGCGAGCACGCGCGCGAGGCCGCCTCCGCGGAGTCCCGCGCCGAGCTCACCGCGGCCCGGGCCGCCGACGCGGCGACGGCGGCGCAACGTTCGTACGAAGCCGAGCGGCGGCTCGCCGAGTCCCTGGCCGACGAGGAACGGCTCGTGGAACTGCTCGGGCTGACCGGCGGCGCCACCCGCCCGCGGATTCCGCAGCCACGGCGGGACGGCGAGCCCGAGGACGGCTCCCTCCTGACCCCCGAGGAGCTGGACCGCTGCGCCGACGAGCTGCGCGAACTCCTCGACGACACCGTCTCCTCCGCCGAACGGCAGCTCTTCGAGCTGCGGACCGCGGCCGCCGACGACTCCCGCATCCTCGGCGCGCTCGGTGACGGCGGACTGCTGCCGCCCGGCCCGGACGTGCTGGCCACCGTCGAGTTCCTCGGCGAGCACGGCATTCCCGCCCTGCCCGGTTGGCGCTACCTCGCGCAGGCCGTCGACCCCGCCGACCACACACGCGTGCTCGCCGCCCGGCCCGAACTGGTCGACGGCGTGATCATCACCGACCCCGCGTCGCACGCACGCGCGCGTGAAGCGCTCGGTGACGCCGCCCTGCTGCCCCGTTCGGCCGTGGCCGTCGGCACGGCCGCCGCCCTGCTGGCACCGACCCCGGCGGCCGACGACCAGAGCAGTGACGTCTTCCTCGTCCCGCCGAACCCGGCCATGCACGACGAGCACGCCGCCGACGAGGAGCGGCAGGCTCTGCGCGCGCGGGCGACCGAGCGCGACGAGGACATCCGGCGGCTCGCGGCGCGGCTCGCCAAGGACCGCGAGCTGGCCGCCCGGCTGGCCTCCTGGCGTAGCGGCTGCCCGGCCGGACGGCTCGCCGAGCTGGCGCGGTCCGCGGCAGAGGCGCGCGCGTTCGCCGAGGAGTCCGAGGCCGAGCTGTCCGAGGCGCGGACCGTGCGCGCGGAGGCCGACGAGACCGCCGTGGAGGCGGCCCAGGTGCGCGACGAGCGCCAGGAGGCCGCGCAGAAGGCCCGGCGCGCCGCCGATGCCCTGGCCGGGCTCGCCTTCCGGCTGCGCGAGCGCGCCGGCTGGCAGGTCAAGGTGCGTGAACTCGCCGACGAGGCCGCCGAGTCGGAGGCCCGCGCCCAGACCTGCCTGGAGCGCGCCCGCGCCGCCGACGAGGACCGGCGCGGCGCCCAGCGCGCAGCCGACGACGCCCGTCGTACCGCGCGTGCCCTGCGCGCCGAACGAGCCGAGATCGCCGGCGCCCCCGACGACGTACCGCAGGACGACGCGGACGCCTCCAAGGCATCCCTGCCGGCCCTCCGCGAGGCGTACCGGGCGGCGTCCCAGCTGTACGAGAAGGTCGGCGTGGGGGCGGATCTGCGGGCCGAGCAGGCCCGCGCGGAGAGCGACGAGAGCGCGGCCCGCGCCGAGCTGGACCGGCTCAGCAACAAGGTCCGCACGCGCGCGGAGCAGTTGCTCCAGTCGCCCGACGGCTCGGACGGGCCGTCCCGGCAGGCCGCAGCCGCCCGGGCGGAGGAGCTGGTGCAGCTCCTGGAGACCCGTGTGTCCACCGCGAGCGAGCAGCTCGGGCGGCTGCGCGGCGAAGCCGAGCGGCACGCCCCCGAGGACGGCGAGGCCCACACCGAACTGTCCGAGGAGCTCCAGCCGCGCGACGCCGAGCACGCCCAGGCGCTGCTGCGCACCGCGACGGCCGAACTCGCCTCGCGTACCGAGGCGTTGAACCAGTCGCGCGAGGCCCACGCCGAACTCCTGGCCGCCCACCGTGCCGCCGAGGACGCGGCCGGTGGCTTCGACGAGATCGCCGCGATGCTCCGGGATCTGCTGCGCGAACACACCGTTGACGAGGACCAGGAGGAGGCGGAGCCCTATCCGGGCACCACGGAGGAGGCCCGCCAGTCGGCCGCCGAGGCCCGCCGCTCCCTGCGCGGCTGCGCCGCCGACCTGTCCGCCGCCGAGTCCGCCGTCCGCGAGGCCAGTGACATCCTCGTACGGCACGCCAACTCCACGCGCTACGAACAGGTCCGCACCCCGGCCCGTCAGCAGATCCGTGAGCTGCCCGCCTCCGCGCTCCCCGAGCACGCGCAGAAGTGGGCGAACGCCTTCGCACCCCGGCTGCGCGTCCTGACGGACGAGCTGGAGCAGCTGGAGCGCAACAGGGACTCGATCGTGGACCGGCTGCGGGGGCTCGTCGAGTCCGCGCTCGCCACCCTGCGCTCGGCCCAGCGGCTCTCCCGGCTGCCCGAGGGGCTCGGCGAGTGGTCGGGGCAGGAGTTCCTGCGCATCCGCTTCGAGGAGCCCGACCAGACCACCTTGACCGAGCGGCTCGGCGAGGTCATCGACGAGGCGACCCGGGCGGCCGTCAAGAAGAACTCCGACCTGCGGCGCGACGGCATGTCGCTGCTGCTGCGCGGGGTCGGCGCGGCTCTCCAGCCCAAGGGCGTCGCCGTCGAGATCCTCAAGCCGGACGCCGTACTGCGCGCCGAGCGGGTGCCCGTCGGCCAGATGGGCGACGTGTTCTCCGGCGGCCAGCTGCTCACCGCGGCCATCGCCCTGTACTGCACGATGGCGGCGCTGCGCAGCAACGACCGGGGCCGGGACAAGCACCGGTACGCCGGCACGCTGTTCCTCGACAACCCCATCGGGCGCGCCAACGCGACCTATCTGCTGGAGCTCCAGCGCGCGGTCTCGGACGCCCTGGGCGTGCAACTCCTCTACACCACAGGCCTGTTCGACACGACGGCGCTGGCGGAGTTCCCCCTGGTCATCCGGCTGCGCAACGACGCCGACCTGCGGGCGGGCCTGAAGTACATCAGCGTCGAGGAACACCTCCGGCCGGGTCTGCCGCAGCAGGCCCCGGCCGGAGAGGGCGCGGTTCAGGTGCGCAGCGAGATCACGGCGACACGGATGTACAAACGGCCCGCACCTGAGGCCGGTTGACCACGTCGGTCCAGCACGGTGGGCGGGTAGGAGAAGCCGTCGTCGTAGCCGGGCCCGGAGGGGCGTTCACCACCGCACCGCGACACGGCGCCCTCCGCCGGCCCTCTGGGCGACGTACGCCTCGACCTTGCCGCGGTGGGCCGCGGTGGGCCCGCGGAGATCAGCGGGCCGGTCTGTGCCTGTTCGTCGAAGGGCCCGCCGGGCCGCACCTCCGCGGCCCGGCGTACGACCTCGTCGACGGTGGACCGGCGTGAGATGAGGGGCCGGGTGGGGCCGGGCGCGGCCTGACCGGGAACCTGTCGCTGCTCCCTTCGTCAGCGCCGCGCCGACCGCCTCAGGAGTGGGACAGCTGCCCGGTGCCGCCCTGCCTGCGTATCCGTTCCTGCACGCGCTCGGCGGCCCTGGTCTGCCGTCGAACCCGGCGGCGCTCGCGTCGCAGGGCACGTGCGGTGCTGCTCGGCGTGGACACCACGCCGTTGCGCTGGTTCCACACCTGCCGGGTCACCCAGACGTCCAGCGCGCCCCACGTGGCCAGCACCGTACTGACCACGCTGCTGATCACCATGGGGAACGCCAGCCAGGACCCGGCCAGGGTGCACAGGAAGGCGACCATCGCCTGGATCAACGTCACGGCGATGACGAGCACCGCGCGCACGGCCGCCGTACGTACCGGGTCGGGCATCCGGCGCCTGCGCGCGGGCTCCTCGACCCACAACGGGCGGTAGACGACCCGCTCCTGTTCTCTGGCCGACCTGCCGCCGGCGCCGACCGCACCGGTCCGCCGGATGCCCTCCGGCGCCTCCGCGACGACCTTCGAGGCCCCGGGGACGCCACGGCCGGTCGACTTGCGGTCCCCAGGACTTTCACGCTGCTCCGCCGTCACGTGCCCGTCCACCGGCATCTCGCGATCCGATGCCTCGGGATCCCGCAGTGCCGTACCGCGCGCCGCCGCGCCCTCCTCGGGCGCCTCACGCCGCTCTGCCGTGCCCATCACTGTGTCACTCCCCACCGCCAGCAGACCGCTTGCCTCCGAGTCGAAGACCCGGCTCCCCAGTGGCTGCCCGGCTTGCGCTGTTTTACGCCGCCCAGGTGCGGCATACGGCTCGTGTGGCCGGTTCCGCCCCCAATTCCCAATGAGTAGGACGGATGACGCACCCCGAAGATTCCCGAGTTACGGAAAATTCTGGCCAACTCGTGTGCGTGGACGACCGGATCCCGTCGGGTCCGGAGGATCGGATTCGGGGCGGCAATCTCCCGTAATGCCCGGACAACACACCATGTCTCGCCCCCGGGGCGGAAGTTCAGCTTCCGGACACCTCTTCGAGTTAACTGTGCGTCGGTAGTAGGCTCGCGCCGTTTGTTGACGCACATGCGTACCCCCTGCCGGTGGGGGTTCGAGCTGGGGGAGGCCATGCGCTTTCGCGGGAAGTCGATCCGCCGGAAGATCGTGGCGCTGCTCCTCGTGCCGCTGGTGTCCCTGACCGCCATCTGGGGCTTCGCCACGGTACTCACGGGACGCGAGGCGAGCCGCCTGTTCACGGTGTCGTCCCTCGTGGAGAAGGTCGGCTACCCGATCGAGGACACCGTCCGGGTCGTCCAGCAGGAACGCCGCCAGACCCTCGTCTACCTCGCCGACCCCCGTGCGTCCGACGCGCTGTCCGCGCTGCGCCGCACCCGGACCGCCACCGACGAGGCACTCGCCGAGATTCGTGGGAACGCCCAGGATCCCGACGTGCGTGACGTCCTGGACCAGGACGACCGGGAAGGCCTGACCGCGGTGCTCGACGCCTTCGACGGAATCGACTCCCTGCGCCGCGGTGTCGAGGAGGGCACCGTCAGCCGGGCGCAGGCCCTCGCCCTCTACACCCAGCTGATCGACCCCTGTTACGCCCTGCTGGCCAAGATGGACGTCGTCGACAGCGTGGAGATGGACAAGCAGTACCGAGCGCTCGTCAGTGTCGCCCGCGCCCGTGAACTGTTCTCGCAGGAGGACGCGTTGCTCGGCTCCGCCCTGGTCGTGGGCCGGCTCAGCCGCGCGGAGATCCGCGACGTCTCCGACCTCGAGGCCCAGCGGGAGGTGGTCTACGAGGTCAGTCTGGCCCAGCTGCCCACCGCGGAGCGCGAACGCTACGAGAGCTTCTGGAAGAACGCGACCACCGCCCCGGTACGGACCGTCGAACAGGCCGTCGTCGCCACCACGCCCGGCGACATGCCGCGGGGCGTCAGCGCCAAGAACTGGGACACCGCGGCCGGAAACGTGCTCGGCGAGCTCGGCACCCTGGACGAGCAGGCCAACGACCGCTACCAGGACCGGGTCCGCCCGGTGGCGGTCGAGGTCATCGTCAAGGCGGTCGTCGCCGGTGTCTTCGGACTGGTCGCCCTGCTCGTCTCCCTCGTCCTGTCCGTCCGGATCGGCCGTGGCCTCGTCCGCGATCTGCGCCAGCTCCGGATGGAGGCCCACGACGCGTCCGGCGTGCGGCTGCCCAGTGTGATGCGCCGTCTGTCCGCGGGCGAACAGGTCGACGTGGAGACCGAGGTGCCGCGGCTGGAGTACGACAAGAACGAGATGGGCGAGGTCGGCCAGGCCCTCAACACCCTCCAGCGCGCGGCGGTCGAGGCCGCCGTCAAACAGGCCGAACTGCGCGCCGGTGTCTCCGAGGTCTTCGTCAACCTCGCCCGCCGCAGCCAGGTCCTGCTGCACAAGCAGTTGACCCTGCTCGACACCATGGAGCGCCGCACCGAGGACACCGAGGAGCTCGCCGACCTCTTCCGCCTCGACCACCTCACCACCCGCATGCGCCGGCACGCCGAGGGCCTGGTGATCCTCTCGGGCGCCGCCCCCTCCCGGCAGTGGCGCAGGCCGGTGCAGCTCATGGACATCGTGCGCGCCGCGGTCGCCGAGGTCGAGGACTACGAACGCATCGAGGTCCGCCGGCTGCCGCGGCTCGCCGCCACCGGCCCGGCCGTCGCCGACCTCACCCACCTGGTGGCCGAACTCCTCGAGAACGCCACGGTGTTCTCCCCGCCGCACACCGCGGTCCAGGTGTTCGGCGACCGGGTCGCCAACGGTTTCACCCTCGAGATCCACGACCGCGGCCTCGGTATGGCGCCCGAGGCTCTCCTTGAGGCCAACCTCCGGCTGGCCGAGACACCGGAGTTCGAGCTGTCCGACACCGACCGCCTCGGGCTGTTCGTGGTCAGCCGACTCGCCCAGCGGCAGAACGTCCGTGTCTCCCTGCAGCCCTCGCCCTACGGGGGGACGACGGCCATCGTCTTCATCCCCGACGCACTGCTCACCGACGACGTCCCCGACACCAACGGCATCGGCTTCCGGCTCGACCGCCCGCGGCCCCCGAAGGAGGCCGCGGGCACCGAGACCCGCAGGACCGCCCTCTCGCCGGCCTCGGTGCAGCTCCCCGGAGTGCCCGCCTCGCTGCTCGACGGTCCGGTCGAGCTGGAGGCCCCCGTCGACCTGGACGTCCTCGGTGAGTTCCCGGCCACCCTCGACGAGGACGACGACCGCGGTGGCCTGTTCCGCCCGCGGCACTCCCTCACCCGCGCCGAGGACGAGCCGGCGGGGAGCGTCGTCGACCAGCACCACAGGCTGCCCGAAGGCTCCGGCGAACCCCATGGGTCCCTCGCCGACGACCCGGCCGGGCCCATACCGCCCACCGGCCGCCGCATGCCCAAACTGGTCAGCTCGCACGGTCGCCCGGTCCCGGAACAGCGGCCCCGGCGCTCCGAGCCGGAAACGGAAACCCCGACCAGGCCGGGCCCCCGCCGGGGGGAGAGCGAAGGCCCGGCGCCTCTGCCGTCGCGCCGCCGCGGCACGACCGCACAGATCCCCCGCGGCGGAGGCACGGCCGAGCGCCCCGCGCTGCCGGAACGTCCCGGCCGCGGCACGGATGAGCCGTCCCGGTCCCCCGCCCTTCCCCAGCGCACCCGGCAGGCCACGACCCGGCCCGGCGGTCCCGACGACACGCCCGGGCGCGTGGACACGCCGTCCGCCAGGCCCGGCGACATCGCGCCGGGCGGGACAGGCAGCGGCGCGGCCGACCGGATCGGCGGTGGCGCGCGGAGCGCTGCCCCGGAAAGCGGCGACCGGAACCAGGGAACCGCGCCTCACGGCAGCGGCTCCGGCACGGGTGCGCTGCCCCGGCGGGTACGGCAGGCGAACCTGGCCCCGCAACTCAGGCAGGGCCCGGCCCCGCGCACCGAGGACCGGGCCGATCCCGCAGACCGGGACGCCGACGAGGTACGCAGCCGGATGGCCTCGCTCCAGCGCGGCTGGCAGCGCGGCCGCGTAGAGAACGCCGCGGGCGACGACGCCCACAGCGGCGCAGCACCACAGGGAACGACAAAGGGGGACGGTCGATGACCGCACCGAAGGCGACCGGCCACAGCACCACCAACAACGGCGAGTTGAACTGGCTCCTCGACGAACTCGTCGACCGTGTCGCCAGCATCCGCAAGGCCGTCGTCCTCTCCGGCGACGGCCTGCCGACGGGTGTGTCCAAGGACCTGACCCGGGAGGACGGCGAACACCTGGCCGCCGTCGCCTCCGGATTCCACAGCCTCGCCAAGGGCGTCGGCCGGCACTTCGAGGCCGGCAGCGTCCGTCAGACCGTCGTCGAGCTCGACGACGCCTTCCTGTTCGTCACGGCCGCCGGCGACGGCAGCTGCCTGGCCGTCCTCTCGGACGCCGACTCGGACGTGGGGCTCGTGGCGTACGAGATGACGCTCCTCGTCAAGCGGGTCGGCGTACATCTGGGATCCACCCCGCGCACCGATCTGCCCTCGGGCGGGTAGTGGGATGGCATGAGCACAGACGGTCAGGGAAGCAGTCACTGGTTCGACGACGAGGCAGGACCGGTCGTCCGTCCGTACGCCATGACGCGCGGCCGCACCACCAGTGCGGTCCAGCACCGCCTCGATCTGATCGCGCTGGTCGTTGCCGAACCCCACGCAGAAGACGCGGAAACGGATTCCTCGCTGTCCCCGGAGCACGTGGACATCGTCGCCCTGTGCCGGGAAACACCGCAGTCGGTCGCCGAACTCGCCGCCGAACTCAACCTGCCCATCGGAGTGGTACGAGTCCTCGTCGGCGACCTCGTGGACGCCGAATTCGTCCATGTGAACCGTCCGGTACCCCCTGCCGAGCTGCCGGACGAAAGCATTCTGCGCGATGTGATCAACGGCCTCCGAGCGCTGTGAGCAGCGCGGATGCGAGGTGAGGACGTGACCGGCCGACAGCTCCGGATGGACGGGGGCGGCGCCTCGGCCGCGGTCGTCGCGCGTCGTCCGGACGGCCGACCGGTGACGCGCGAACCGCTGTCGGGGAACCCGGCGCGGTACGTCGGCACCGTGGTCGCCGGCGTCCGCGTCCTCCTGGGACGCGAACGTGAGCGCACCCCACCCCCGGTGGCGGAGGCCATGGACCACCGCCCCCCACCCCCCCCAGTCGAGCATCAACCAGGAGAAGAGACCGATGATCTTCGGGCGTTCTGAGCGCGGCAAGCCCCCGGTCGAACCCGTCACGCTCAAGATCCTGGTGGCCGGCGGTTTCGGCGTGGGCAAGACAACCCTCGTCGGGGCCGTCAGCGAGATCAGGCCGCTGCGTACCGAGGAGTACCTCACCGAGGCGGGCCGTCCGGTCGACGACACGACCGGCGTCGAGGGCAAGCACACCACCACCGTGGCCATGGACTTCGGGCGTATCACCCTGCGCGAGGACCTGGTGCTCTATCTCTTCGGGACGCCCGGTCAGGAGCGGTTCTGGTTCATGTGGGACGAGCTCTCCGAGGGCGCGCTCGGCGCCGTCGTGCTCGCCGACACCCGCCGGCTCGAGGACTGCTTCGCAGCCGTCGACTACTTCGAACGGCGCTCCATACCCTTCCTCATCGCCGTCAACTGCTTCGAGGGCGCCGCCCGTTATCCGGAGGAGGACGTGCGCGGTGCCCTCGACCTCGATGACGGCATACCGGTGGTGCTGTGCGACGCGCGCGACCGCAGATCGGTCAGGGACGTCCTGGTCGGCGTCGTCCAGCACGCGATGGACTACGGGGCGGAACGTCGTCGGACGGTCACCACCTGAGCCGTTCGGACGGGCACGGCCCGTACCCCCGCCGACCGGGGTACGAGCCGTGGCTCAACGGGACGCACGCGTGTGTGGCACGAGGAGAAGCCACGCGCGTGCGTCGCGGGTCGGCAGTACGCGCGCGTACTAGCCTTCGCCGTCCTCCAGCCAGCCGAAGCTCTTCTCCACGGCCTTGCGCCAGTTGCGATACTCCCGGTCCCGCACCGACGCGTCCATCGCCGGAGTCCACTCGGCGTCCTTCCTCCAGTGCGCCTTGAGCTCGTCGAGGTCGTTCCACACACCGACGGCGAGCCCCGCGGCGTAAGCCGCGCCCAGACAGGTCGTCTCGGACACCCGGGGCCGGATGACGGGCACGCCGAGCACATCGGCCTGATGCTGCATGAGCAGGTTGTTCCTGGTCATGCCGCCGTCCACCTTGAGGGTCGTGATCTGCACCCCGGAGTCCTGGAACATGGCGTCCACGACCTCGCGCGTCTGCCAGCTCGTCGCCTCGAGCACCGCACGGGCGAGATGGCCCTTGGTGACGTAGCGGGTGAGGCCGGTGACGACACCGCGCGCGTCGGAGCGCCAGTACGGTGCGAACAGCCCGGAGAACGCGGGGACGATGTAGGCGCCGCCGTTGTCGTCGACGCTCGCCGCCAGGGTCTCGATCTCGTCGGCCGTACGGATGATGCCGAGCTGGTCCCGGAACCACTGCACGAGCGCACCCGTGATGGCGATCGAACCCTCCAGGCAGTAGACGGGCGCCTCACCGCCGATCTTGTAGCCCATCGTCGTCAGCAGCCCGTGCTTCGACGGCACGGGTCGGTTGCCGGTGTTGAGCAGGAGAAAACTGCCGGTCCCGTACGTGTTCTTCGCCGCGCCCACCTCGTAGCAGGCCTGGCCGAACACCGCCGCCTGCTGGTCGCCCAGCGCCGACGCGACCGGCACGCCCGCGAGTTGACCCACAGCCGTTCCGTACACCTCGGCGGAGGACCTGATCTCCGGCAGCACGGCCTCGGGCACGTTCATCGCGGACAGGATGGAGGCGTCCCACTGGAGGGTCTCCAGGTTCATCAGCATGGTGCGCCCGGCGTTGGTGACGTCGGTGACGTGGCGGCCGCCGTCGGTGCCGCCGGTGAGGTTCCAGATGAGCCAGGAGTCGATCGTGCCGAAGGCGATCTCGCCGCGCTCGGCGCGTGCCCGGAGTCCCGGCACGTTGTCGAGCAGCCAGGCCGCCTTGGGCCCGGAGAAGTAGCTCGCCAGCGGCAGCCCCGTCCGGTCGCGGAAACGGTCCTGCCCGTCGGATCCGCCCAGTTGGCCGCAGAGTGCCGCGGTGCGTGTGTCCTGCCACACGATCGCGTTGTGCACCGGCTTGCCGGTGGCGCGGTCCCACAGCACGGTGGTCTCGCGCTGGTTGGTGATCCCGAGGGCGCTGATCTGGTCGGCGCGCAACCCGGCCTTGGCGATCGCCCCGGCGACCACGGCCTGCACCTTGGACCAGATCTCGGTCGCGTCGTGCTCCACCCAGCCGGGCTTGGGGAAGATCTGGCGGTGCTCACGCTGGTCGACGGCGACGATCGCGCCGTTCCGGTCGAAGACGATGCAGCGGCTGGAGGTGGTGCCCTGGTCGATCGCGGCGACGTACTTTTCGGCGTTTTCCGTCATGGCTACCCCTTGGGCTGGTTCAGAAGGCTGCGCGGATGACTGCGGAGGTGGTCGGCGACACGGGCGCCGGAACGGCCGGCCGCGGGGGAATCGCTGCCCGGCCGACCGCACGGATCGCGACACGAATGGCTGTGCGATGGCGGGTCGGACGTCCGGCTGCACGAACGGAGGGCTGACGGCCGCTCAGTAGGCCACGTCGTGGGGGAGACCCGCGAGCGCTCCGCCGACCAGTGGACCGACGACCGGGATCCAGGCGAACCCCCAGCGGAAGGCGATCACGATCCATCCCGAGGCTCTGGCCTTGGAGTATCGGAGGGTGACGGCGGCGCAGACGCCCGCGCCGAACAGGATGAGGATCGCGGTTCCGATGACCTCGCCGACGAATATGTCCCCGTTGCTCATGGCGGCTCCTAGGCCCGGCCCGGGGCGGATCGACCCCGGTGCGCCGTGCAGGGTGCGGTTCCCGTGGCTGCTTCGGCCATGGCAGGGAGATCCCGCGCCCCACCCGGCGTCCGTGACGAGCGTGCCGTCGTAGCCGAATCGCCCCTGGGGGCGCGGGCTCACCGTCGGGAGCCCGCATGGCGCGTGCCTGGATACGCCGAGAATGTACGGCGATGTCGGCTGACACCGGGAAGTGTTCACCGGCACCCAGGGAGCGTCAAGGAGCCCGACGGCAACGGTTGGAGGCGCAGGGGACCGGCCGCGCGGCCGGGGTTGCGGGGTGTGGACCGCCGTCCCGCGCCTCGGTCCCCTCGCCTGCGCCGCCCTGGAGCCACTCCGTGGCCGCTCTCGCGCACCGGCAGGCTCTCCGGTGCCCCTGACCGCTCGGAGCGCCCGTCGAGGCTTCCAGCAGCCCTGCGCCGAGTCCGCCGACGGGCGGCGCGCGGCCGTCGAACGGTCGTCCCGAACGGCTGCCCGTCCAACCGCCTTGCCCGGCTTCCGGCACCACGTCAGCCCGCCCCCGGTTCCACCCCCACCGCGCCCGTCCCCGCGGGAGCCGTCGGCGGTGACCCGCGGCGGATGTCGTACCCCGTCGGCCCCGCGTGCCCGACCACCCAGCTCGCCCCGCGCAATGACTTCGCGGCCCCCTTCAAGGGCGCCAGACAGGCCGCCGCCTGACGGTGATCGGTCACGCTGCCCGGTCGGCACAGGACGGTGGCGAGCGACAGCGTGACCGGGTGCCCGCCCGCCGACCACGGCGCGTCCAGCACGGAAGCGGCCAGCGGCTCAAGGACCTCCGGATCGGCCAGCACCAGGAAGTCGTCTCCGCCGATGTGCCCCACGCGCGTGTTCCCTGACGCCGCCGCCTGCAGGGCCCGTCCCACCGACCGGATCAGCTCGTCACCCGCCGCGAACCCGGCCCCGTCGTTGACCTGCTTGAAGTGGTCGATGTCCAGCCAGCTCAGCGCGAACCCGCGCCCCTCCGCGATCCGCCGGTCCACCTCCCCGGTGATCGCGTCCGAACCGGGCAGCCGCGTCAGCGGATTCAGACCGGCCGCCTCCTCGACCCGGCTCTCGGCCAGCGCCCGTATGAGGTCCGCCAGCCGGACCACGCCCACGCAACGTCCCTCCCGGTCGACGACCGCCACATCGTCGGAGGTGCGGTCCCGGTCACCGACCGCCACCACGTCCAGCACCTCCCACGCCGTCGCGTCGACGCCCACCGTCCGCGGCGGATCGCCGAGCCTGGCCGCGGGACGGTCCGCGTACAGGGCGTGGCCGTAGCGCCCGGACATCGACAGCAGGAAGCGCGACCGGTGCACCGACCGCACGGGGATCCCCGTACGGTCCACGAGCAGTACCCCGGACACGTCCGGCGAGCCGGTCAGCAGCGCCCGCACCTGGCCGGCGGAGGCAGTGGCGGGCAGCAGCGCGGCCGGCCGGACGAACTCCCGCACCGACGGCCCCGACCGGGGCGCCGGCGCGACGCCGGGCCCGAGCGGCGGAACGTACACGTCGGCCGCGGGCAGCCGGCTCGGCGGCGCGAAGAGCGTGCCCTGGGCCAGTTGCGCCCCGGCCGACACCGCGGACGCACACTGGAGCTCCGTCTCCACGCCCTCGACGACCAGCAGCGCCCCCAGTTCGTCGCACAGGGTCCGCATCGCCCGGACCGCCGCGGGCCGTCCCAGGAGTGAGGCGTCGAGCTTGACGAGGTCCGGCGCGATGTCGACGAGCAGCCGCAGCGGTGCGTCCCCGTCCCCGACCCCGTCCGCGCTGACCCGGAAGCCCTGGCCCCGCAGTGCGCTCAGGGCCTCCAGCAGCGCGGGCTGCGGAACGTGCGTGTAGGGCGGCACGACGTCGAGCGTCACCTCCCAGGGCAACCGCCCCGCCTCACGCACCGCGCCGTGCAGCGCGGTGAGCCCGCCCAGGTCGGCCAGGGTGCCGGCGAACACGTTCACGTGAAGGGGCAGCAGGGTCTCCACGCGGCCCGCCGCGCGGACCGCCGACACGGCCAGCCGGCCGTCGAGTTCGGGATCCCGGCGGGCCTGCGCCAAGATGTCGCCGGCCTCCGGGCGGGCGAGTATCTCCAGTCCCACGACCCCTCCGGTGGTCAGGTTGACCACCGGCTGAAAGGCGAAGCGGAGAGTGTCCGTCCAGGAGTGCACGGGAGCATGATTGCGCCGTGGGCCTGCGCCCAGGCGCAGTTCATGAGACGTTCACACACGATTCCGGCTTGATCGCGGAGAGTGAGAGGCGGTCGGCCGGAAAGGCACGTGCCAGGCAGGCGTCCCGGCGCTCCTCACCGCACCGCGACCACCGCCGAACCATGCCCGAACAGCCCCTGGTTCGCCGTGACGGCCACGCGCGCGCCCGCGATCTGGCGATCGCCCGCCTGCCCCCGCAACTGCCAGGTGACCTCGCAGACCTGGGCGATCGCCTGGGCAGGCACCGCCTCGCCGAAGGAGGCCAGTCCACCGCTCGTGTTCACCGGTATACGGCCGCCCGGCGCCGTCACGCCCTCCCGCAGCAACTTGGCGGCCTCACCGTCACCGCACAGCCCCAGGTCCTCGTACCACTGCAACTCCAGGGCGGTGGACAGGTCGTAGACCTCGGCGAGGGACAGGTCCTCGGGCCCGACGCCCGCCTCCTCGTATGCGGCGCGCGCGATCGAGGCCCGGAAGGGTTCAGCGGCCGGCTCCGCCGCCACCGCGGAATCGGTCGCGATGTCCGGCAGATCCAGCACCGTGTTGGGGTACCGGGGCGTCACCGTGGACACGGCCCTGATCCGTACCGGCTCCGCCACCCCGTGCCGTCGGGCGAACTCCATGCTGGACAGCACCAGGGCCGCGCCGCCGTCCGACGTGGCGCAGATGTCCAGCAGCCGCAGCGGATCGGCGACCACCGCGGAGGCGGCGACCTCCTCCGCCGTGACCCGCTGGCGGTAGCGCGCGTTCGGATTCAGCGCGCCCATGGCGGCGTTCTTCACCTTGACCCGGGCGAAGTCCTCCGGCGTGTCCCCGTGCATCGCCATGCGCCTGCGCGCGTACAGCCCGAAGTACGTCGGATTGGTCGCGCCCAACACCCGGAACCGCAACCAGTCCGGGTCGTCCGGGCGGTCCCCGCCCGCAGGGCGGAAGAACCCCTTGGGAGCGGCATCGGCTCCGACCACGAGCACGACGTCCGCCAAGCCCGCGAGGATCTGGGCGCGGGCCGTGCCGATCGCCTGCGCGCCCGACGCGCAGGCCGCGTACACACTCGCGACGCGTGCGCCCTGCCACCCCAGGGCCTTCGCGAACGTCGCCCCGGCCACATATCCCGGATAGCCGCCACGCACCGTGTCCGCGCCCACGATCGAACCGACGTCCCGCCAGTCCACACCGGCGTCCGCGAGGGCCGCGCGCGCCGCCTTCACGCCGTACTCGACGAAGCCGCGCCCCCACTTGCCCCACGGATGCATCCCGGCGCCGAGCACCGCCACCTCTGTCGTCATCCCGCCACCCCCGTCGGCCGCCATCGCCAGGTCGTCCAGGTCGTCTCGGCGTCCTCGTCGAGCACGCCCGGGACGACCTCCACCTTCATGCCCACCGTCAGATCGGCGACGGTGACTCCGGGAACCGCCTGTCCGAGTACGACGATCCGCTCGGCCTCCAGCTCCACAGCGATCAACGTGCACGGCTCCCACGGAAGTTCCGGATCGGTCACATAGGGTGACGGAGGGCGGTACCGGCTGTCCGTGTACGACCAGATGCGGCCGCTCCGCGAGAGCGGGACCTCATCCAGCTCGCCGCCCCGGCAGCCAGGGTTGCGACAGTGCGTGTCCTCACGCGGGAAGAAGACCGACCCGCATGCCGAGCAGCGCGTGCCGAGCAGCCGGAAGGCGTCCCCGTCCCCGGCGAACCATCCCGTGACCACGGGTGTGCGTGTGCGTGACAAGGCGCCTCCCGGCAGGTGTCTGACGGATCGTCAGAAGTGTGTCACGGGCATGCCGAAATGGGCAGGGCAGGAGACATGACACGACTCTCCAGCGCAGTACGCGGTGTCGTCGCGGTTCTCGTCGCCCTGCTGACCCTGACCGCCGCCTCCGCCACCGCGCGGGCCCACACCGATCCCAGAGCCCCTGCGGACTTCGTCGCCTTGAGAACCGTGGACCCGACGATCCTTCAGGAGATGCGCTACTTCACCCCGCACAACTTCGTCGGTGAGCGCGTCGACGGCTACCGGCAGCCGATCTGCATCCTCACCCGCCCGGCCGCCGAAGCCCTGCACAAGGCCCAGACGAACCTGCTGAGCCAGGGATACTCACTCAAGGTGTACGACTGCTACCGCCCCCAACGCGCCGTGGACCACTTCGTCCGCTGGGCCGAGGACCTGAACGACCAGTACATGAAGGGGGAGTTCTACCCGGACGTCGACAAGACACGTCTCTTCGAGGACGGTTACATCGCCGCGAAGTCCGGTCACAGCCGCGGCTCGACCCTGGACCTCACCCTCGTGAAGCTCCCGGCGGAGCCGACCAGGGCCTACGTGCCCGGTGAGCCCCTCGTGCCCTGCCATGCGCCGCAACAGCGGCGTTTCCCGGACAACTCGGTCGACATGGGGACGGGCTTCGACTGTTTCGACACCTTGGCCCACACCCTGGACCCACGCGTCCAGGGCCGGCAGCGCGCCAACCGGACGCTCCTCAAAGGCACCCTGGAGGCTCTCGGCTTCGTGAACCTCGCCGAGGAGTGGTGGCACTACACCTTCAAGCCCGAGCCCTATCCCGACACCTACTTCGACTTCCCCGTGTCCGCCAGGTCTCTCGCCCAGAGGTATTGAGCCGCCTCCGTACGACGCCCTCCCCAAGATCGGATACGCTCCGCCGCGTGTCCGAATCTCTGCACTCCACTTCGAACTCCGCGCGCGACTCCCACTGTTCGAGTTGCGGAGCGCCCTACGGGGAGGGCGTCACCGGCTGGCCCCGCACCTGTCCGGCCTGTGCCACCGTGGCCTACCGCAACCCGCTGCCGGTCGCCGTCGCGCTCCAGCCCGTGTACGACACGAAGGGCACCGCCCTGGTCGTCATCACCCGAACCATCGTCCCCGCGCGCGGGGGCATCGCACTGCCCGGTGGTTACATCGACGACCGTGAGGACTGGCGGCAGGCCGTCGTCCGCGAGCTCAGGGAGGAGACCGGCATCGACGCCGCCCCCCGCGACGTGCGGCTGGCCGACGCCATGAGCTCGCCCGACGGACACCTGCTGCTGTTCGGGCTCCTGCCGGAGCGACCCGCGGACCGTCTCCCGGAGACCGCTCCCACGAACGAGACCGGGGGCTGGCACCTTCTGCACCGGCCGGAAGAACTCGCCTTCCCCCTCCACACGCACGCAGTGCGCGCCTTCTTCGAGGGCCGCTACATCTGAGCTCACCCCTCGTCGAGCCCGCGTACGCGCACCGGGTGGGACGGCGCGTGCACGCCGTCCCCACCCTCCCGTTCGACGACGACCCGCGGCCCCTCCCAGCGGGCGACGTACCGCTCGATCTCCGGTTCCTCCCAGCCGTCACCCGCGTCCCGCACGACCACGCCCCCTCCCGTCCGCCCCCGGACCGGGGCCCACACCTCCAGCTCCAGCCGGCCGTCGTCGCCCCGCACCGGTATGACGGAACCCGCGCGCGCGAGCACGGGGATACGCGACAGCGGGGCCTCCACGAACACCTGCCCCGGCCCCTGGTACGCCTGCCCCGTCGCCGTGTCGTACCAGCGCCCCCGCGGCAACTGCACGGCACGCCGGTCTCGGCCGGGGTCGAGCACCGGCGCCACCAGGAGGCAGTCACCCAGCAGAAAGGCGTCCTCGCAGTCGCGCAACGCCCGGTTGCCGGGCGCTCCCCACCACACCGGACGCACGTAAGGGGCCCCGGTACGGCGGGCCAGATGCGCCAGCGTCACGAAGTACGGCAGCAGCCGCCGACGCTCGACGAGCGCCACGCGCGCGTGCTCCAGGACCTCGGGACCGAACTCCCACGGCTCCCGACGCCCCGCACGCACGCCCGCCTGCGTACGGAACAGAGGCAGGTACGCGCCCAGCTGGAACCAGCGCAGAAACAGCTCGGGCGACGGACTGCCGTCGAAACCGCCCACGTCCGGACCCGAATACGGCACACCGCACAGCCCGAGCCCCATCACCAGGGACAGCGACGCCCGTAGTCCCGGCCAGCCCGTCGCGACCTCCCCGGACCAGGTGCCGCCGTAGCGCTGCGAGCCCGCCCAGCCGGATCGCGAGACGACGAACGGACGCTCGTCCGCGATCAGCTCCCGCAGCCCCTCGTGGGCCGCCCAGGCCATGCACAGGCCGTACACGTTGTGTGCCTCGCGATGATCACCACCGCGCCCGTCCAGGGCGTGCCGGGCAGACCGGGGCAACGTCGGTTCCCCGAAGGCTGCGAACAGCGTCGGTTCGTTCATGTCGTGCCAGAAACCGGCGAACCCCTGCGAAAGCCGCTCGGCGTACAGACCTCCCCACCACTTCCGCACACGCGCGTGCGTGAAGTCCGGGAAGACGACCTCCCCGGGCCGCACCACTCCCTCGACGAGCCGCCCCGAAGCGTCCCGCACGAACGCGTCCACGGCCGCCCCGCCGTCGTACACGGCGTTGCCCGGCGTGGCCTTGACCGCCGGGCCGACGACCGACACCAGCCGTATGCCGTCCCGACGCAGTTCCTCGGCGAGCACCGCCAGTTTCGGGAAACGCTCCTGATCGACGGTGAACACCTGCTGCTCGTCGTAGTGGTCGATGTCCAGGTGGACGGCGTCCAGCGGCAAGCCGTGCTCGTGATAGCCCGTGACGATCCGGCGCACCTCCTCCTCGCTCCCGAAACCCCGGCGCGCGTGATGGTGACCCAGCGCCCACGCGGGCGGCAGCGCCGGTGCCCCGGTGAGCGAGGCCCAGGCGAGCAGCACGCGCGCGGGGGTGCCCACCACCACCCAGCAGCGCAACGGGCCTCCGCCCATCCGCACCTCGCACGCCCCGGGCCGGTCGTGCCCGGAGCCGGCTCCCTCCTCGCCCTCCCGCAGCGTGACCGTGCCGTCCCAGGACGTGTCGTGGAACACCAGGTGAGTGGCGGCGTCGGCCACCACCAGCTGCACCGGCATCGTGAGATACAACGGGTCGTCCCCAGGGCCGAACGCGCGCCCGGGATCCGTGTTCCACAGCCGGTAGGTGCCGTCGCGCAGCCGTGGCCCGGACGCTCGCCCGCCGAGACCGAAGAAGCGCGCGTCCGCCGCCACCTCCGAACGCTGCATCCAGCGCGCCGGGCCGCCTTCCTGCGGCTCCCACCACCGAGGCGGCAGATCACGCCGCAGCATCACGCCACCCGGCGTGCACACCTCGATGGCACCGTGCCGCGAGACCACGACCGTCACCCGTTCGGCGACGACCCGCCACCCGCCGTCCTTGTCGGGCTCCAGCACCGCCCGGGGATCCGGCTCCGGACAGCGGCCGGCCAGCGCGTACGACGGCTCGGGCTCGGCGCCGTCCCACCCCCAGAACACCGCGCCGTTCACGGCGACGCGGATCCTCAGCTCCGAGCGCCTGAACCGGAGCGTCCCACCACCCGGCTCCGGCTCCACCTCCTGCAGCGGACCCGGGACCCGCGCACGCTCGGGACCCCGCACCGGCAGCCCGGCGGCGTCGGCGCGGCTCCTGCGCCAGGCGGCCCGCACGGTCCGGAACCCCTGGGCAGCGCCCGAGGAACCGACCGCCTTCATCGAACGCACCAGGTCACGACCGTCCATGCTGTTCACCCTGTCACTGACCGCGCCGGCCGCGCGGGTCGTTCAACTGCCGTTCACCTGTGATGAGGCCACATCTTCACGACGCGGACTGTGGCGGACCCACCCTGGTGCGGAAGTCGATCACATGGCATCGTCCGTGTCAGCCGCGTCACGCGCACCACCCCAGCTCGTGCGCGGGCGACGCACACGACGCGCACAGTACGGGAGCCGCCCCATGTCGACCGTGAACCCCGAGCCGCTCTGGCGGCCAGATCCGCAGCGCATCGCGCGAGCTCAGGTCACGAAGTTCCAGACCTGGGCGGCCGAGCGGCACGGAGCCCCCTCAGAAGGCGGCTATCAAGCGCTGCACCGCTGGTCCGTGGACGAGCTCGAGACGTTCTGGAAAGCCGTCGCGGAGTGGTTCGACGTGCGGTTCTCGACGCCCTACGCGCGCGTACTGGGTGACCGCTCCATGCCCGGTGCCCAGTGGTTCCCGGGAGCGACACTGAACTACGCCGAGCACGCCCTGCGCGCGGCCGCCACCCGCCCGGCCGAGCCGGCCCTGCTGTACGTCGACGAGACCCGCGAACCCAGCCCGATGACCTGGTCCGAGCTGCGCCGCCAGGTCGGTTCACTGGCCGGCGAACTGCGCGCCCTCGGCGTCCGCCCCGGAGACCGGATCAGCGGCTACCTCCCGAACATCCCGCAGGCCGTCGTGGCCCTCCTGGCGACGGCCGCCGTGGGCGGGGTATGGACCTCCTGCGCCCCCGACTTCGGAGCCCGCAGCGTCCTCGACCGCTTCCAGCAGGTCGAGCCCGTCGTCCTGTTCACGGTCGACGGCTATCGCTACGGCGGCAAGGAGCACGATCGCCGTGACGTCGTAGCGGAACTCCGCGCCGAGCTGCCCACCCTGCGGGCCGTGGTCCACATCCCCCTGCTGGGCACGGAACCGCCCCGTGGAGCCCTGGAATGGTCGGCCCTGACGGCCGCGGACCAGGCACCCGTCTTCGAGCAGGTCCCCTTCGACCACCCCCTCTGGGTGCTCTACTCCTCCGGTACGACCGGCCTGCCCAAGGCCATCGTCCAGTCCCAGGGCGGCATCCTGGTCGAGCACCTCAAGCAGCTCGGCCTGCACTGCGACCTGGGACCCGAGGACCGCTTCTTCTGGTACACCTCGACCGGTTGGATGATGTGGAACTTCCTCGTCTCCGGCCTCCTGACCGGCACCACGATCGTCCTGTACGACGGCAGCCCCGGCTATCCCGACACGGGCGCGCAGTGGCGCGTCGCCGAACGCACCGGCGCCACCCTCTACGGCACCTCCGCCGCGTACGTCATGGCCTGCCGCAAAGCAGAGGTGCACCCGGCCCGCGACTTCGACCTCTCCAAGGTCCAGTGCGTCGCCACCACGGGATCCCCGCTCCCGCCCGACGGCTTCCGCTGGCTGCACGACGAGTTCGCGGCGAGCGGGGCCGACCTGTGGATCGCCTCCGTCAGCGGCGGCACGGACGTGTGCTCCTGCTTCGCCGGAGCAGTCCCGACGCTGCCGGTCCACACCGGCGAACTCCAGGCACCCGGCCTCGGCACCGACCTCCAGTCCTGGGACGCCGACGGTCACCCCGTGATCGACGAGGTCGGCGAACTCGTCGTCACCAACCCCATGCCGTCGATGCCGGTCCGTTTCTGGAACGACCCCGACGGCAGCCGCTACCACGGCAGTTACTTCGACACCTACCCCGGCGTGTGGCGCCACGGAGACTGGATCACCGTCACCCCGCGTGGCTCCGTCGTCATCCACGGCCGCTCCGACTCCACGCTCAACCGCCAAGGCGTACGCATGGGCTCCGCCGACATCTACGAGGTCGTCGAACGACTCCCCGAGATCAAGGAATCCCTGGTCATCGGTATCGAGCAGTCCGACGGCGGCTACTGGATGCCGCTCTTCGTCCACCTCGCCCCCGGGGCCACGCTCGACGAAGCACTCCTCGGCCGCATCAAACAGGCCATCCGCGAACAACTCTCGCCGCGCCATGTCCCCGACGAGGTCATCGAGGTCCCCGGCGTCCCGCACACCCTCACCGGCAAACGCATCGAGGTCCCGGTCAAGCGCCTCCTCCAGGGCACCCCACTGGAAAAGGCCGTCAACCCCGGCTCCATCGACAACCTCGACCTACTGCACTTCTACGAGGATCTCGCCCGCAAGCGAGCCTGAGCACACTCCCGGAAATTCATCATCGAGCCGCCGCGAGGTCCGAGGCCGACCGACATCCGGCGGTCTCCGCGCTGCCGTGCACAGGGAACCGGCGCCACCGGCCCACCCCGGCACCGTGCGCCACTCGCCGTCACGATCGTGACTGCCGTCAGGTCCCGGATCATCTGGCCCCAGACGGCAGCACCCCTGCGACCTGCGCATTTCGTCGCGGCCCGGGTTTATCCCCGATCACCCAGGACCCGATGTCAGTCCGGACGGTTACTGTGAGTGAGCATCGATCGACTGTGCACACAGGGGGAAAACACATGGCACACACCGACCACCAGACCATGCGACGCGTCCTGCGCCGTGAAATCGCCGGCACCATCGGTCTGCTCACCGACGAACACGACTTCCGTGCCATGCGGCGCTACCGCACCTTCACGTTCGACGATCACGCCACCTACCTCCAACAGGTCGAAGACCTCCTGAAGACACGCGCCATGCAGGGCACCCACACCACCGTGGCCCTTTTCGACCCACAGGAGTACGCCGAGTACTGCACGGCCCGGGGAATCGACCCCGACATCCCCGCCCACCGCACCCGCTTCACGGCCGAACTCGCGACCACGGGCCCCACCATCCCCTACGAGGGCCAGCCCCTCGCCGACCTCCTGCCCGCACTCGTCGACGAAGCCGTACGGCAGGCGACCTGGGAGTACGCGGCCACCCTGCTCGCGCGCCTCGGCGCCTGCGCGACCTGCGGCGAGGACGTCGGCCGCGCTGCCTTCACGCGGGCGTCGAACCTCGTCGCCCGCATCCTCGACACGGCACCACCCGGCAACCGGCACCTGGTGTGCAGCGTCACCGGCACACCCGAAACACTGATCGCCGTACTCCACGCGGACGAGGAGGACAGCGGCGCCACGCAACTCGACGAGGCCGAAGCGCTCGAGTTCACCACCGTCCTCGCCCTCGGCCTGGCCACCCAGAGCCCGGGCGGCCTGGTCATGCGCACCACCGCCCCCGACACGTCCGACCGGATCTACGGGTGGCGACTGCGCGGCGACGGCCTGGAACCCCTGACCGCCGGCGAGGTCTTCGACGCCTATTGCACCGACGTGGAATCCGGCGACCTCATCTCACCCGAGTCCAACGTGGACTACTGCTTCCCACCGGATCTCGGCCAGGAGGGAACCTCGCCGGGTCACAGCCACTGACGAAGGGGACGCCCACACACCCCAGGGGCGCTCCCCCCGAAGGCGGAGCGCCCCCGCTCACCGACCGAGGGCCGGCCGGAACCGACTACTCGCCGGACAGCACGGCCCGGGCAGCGTTACGCGCCTCCTCGGCACTGTCCGACGCACGCGCGGCAGCCGCCGCACGCTCACACTGCGCCAGCGTGTACTTCGCCAGTGCGGTCCGCACGTAGGGAATCGACGCCGCCCCCATGGAAAGCGAGGTGACTCCCAGACCCGTCAGCACACACGCGAGCAGCGGATCGGACGCCGCCTCGCCACACACACCGCAGCTCTTGCCCTCGGCCCTTGCCGCCTCGGCGGACAGAGCGACGAGGTCCAGCAGCGCGGGTTGCCACGGATCCTGCAGCCGGGACACCGCACCCACCTGCCGGTCGGCGGCGAACGTGTACTGCGCGAGGTCGTTCGTGCCCAGCGACAGGAATTCCACCTCCTGCAGAATGGAACGAGCACGCAGAGCGGCCGACGGAATCTCCACCATCGCGCCGAACTTCGCCCGCAGTCCCGCCGCACGGCACGCGTCCGCGAACGCCTTGGCGTCGGCGCGGTCCGCCACCATCGGCGCCATGACCTCGAGGTAGACGGGCAGCCCTTCGGCGGCCTTCGCGAGCGCGGTCAGCTGGGTCCGCAGGACGTCGGGGTGGTCCAGCAGGGTCCGAAGCCCACGCACACCCAGCGCAGGATTGGGCTCATCGGCCGGAGTGAGGAAGTCCAGCGGCTTGTCGGCGCCCGCATCCAGCACGCGCACGACGACGCGCCCCTCGGGGAACGCCTCGAGCACCTGCCGGTAGGCCTCGACCTGCTTCTCCTCGGACGGCGCGCTCTTGCTGTCGTCGAGGAAGAGGAACTCGGTACGGAACAATCCGACGCCCTCGGCCCCGGCCTCGACGGCGGCCGGCACATCGGCAGGCCCTCCGACATTCGCCAGCAGCGGCACTTTGTGACCGTCGGCGGTGGCGCCCGGCCCCGTCGAGCCGGCCAGTGCCGCCCTGCGCTCGGCGGCAGCGGCCTCGAGCTGTGCCTTCTTCTCTTCACTCGGATTCACGAAAATGTCACCGGTGCTGCCGTCGACGGCGATCACCGTTCCCTCGGTGAGCTCACCGGCGCCCGGCAGGGCCACGACGGCCGGAACGCCGAGTGCGCGCGCCAGGATGGCGCTGTGACTCGTCGGCCCGCCCTCCTCGGTCACGAAACCGAGCACGAGCGTCGGGTCCAGCAGCGCGGTGTCGGCGGGCGCCAGGTCTCGGGCAACCAGCACATACGGCTCGTCGCTGTCCGGGACACCGGGCATCGGGACGCCCAGCAGACGGGCGACGATACGATTCCGCACGTCATCGAGGTCCGCGACGCGACCGGCGAGGTACTCGCCGGCCCCTGCCAACAGCTCACGGTAGGCGGCGAAAGCGTCGTACACGGCACGCTCGGCCGTGCTGCCGACGGCGATACGCCGGTCCACGTCGACCATCAGCTCGGGATCCTGGGCCATCAGGGCCTGCGCCTCGAGCACCGCCTGGGCTTCGCCCCCCGCCAGGTTTCCGCGCGCCATCAGGTCGGCTGCCACAGCCTCGACGGCCTGACGGGCGCGCCCCTGTTCGCGTTCCGCCTCCTCCGCCGGGATCTGCTTGGCGGGCGGTTCGAGGACCGCCGTTCCCATGTGCCGAACCTCGCCGATCGCCACACCGTGACTCACGCCGACGCCTCGCAGCGTTGTCTCCATCTCACCCGTCTCCGATAGTGCGGCGGGTACCGCCGCCGCGGTGGTTGTCCTGCGTGCCGTCGCGACGACGGCAGCAGTCCTACTGCCAGGAAAAGAGAACGTCGCCGACCTTGATGTCGCCGTCTTCACGCAGTTCGCCGAGCGAGTCGGCCGTGGCCTCCAGCGCGACGACCGGGCACACCGGGGACTTGCCGGCCTTCTCGACCGCGGCCGGGTCCCATCGCACGATGCCCTGGCCGCGCGTCACGGTGTCGCCCTTGTTCACCAGGAGCTCGAAGCCCTCGCCGTTGAGCTGCACGGTGTCGATCCCGAGATGAGTGAGTACCCCATGCCCATCGGCGTCGACCACGACAAAGGCGTGCGGATGGAGCGACACGATGACTCCGTCCACAGGCGCGACCGCCTCGGAGGGCTCACGCACCGGATCGATCGCGGTGCCAGGGCCGACCATGGCCCCGGAGAAGACCGGGTCCGGCACGGCCGCCAGGCCGATGGCGCGTCCTACTAGAGGGGACGTCACGGTGGTCATGGGAAGCCTCCCGGGTGGAGATCTGTATGGGCCGTTACTGACTGTCCAGGTCGGCGAGCTGTGCAGCAGGGTATGTCATATGAAGTACCCGTTCGGCACGAGAGCTCCCGATCCGTGGTCTAGACCACTACCCTAGTCGATTTGCAGCGCCTCTGCGGCCCCGTGTACAGTCGTACTCCTGCTTGAGGGTGAGTGACGCGATCAAGCGCGCCTATCGAGCAGCACCCAACTTGTCAGATCCTCTCTTCGGATCATCTTCTGCATGCCTGCGGAACGGTGGTCAGAGGGCCGGAAAAACCCTGATAGAGTCGGAAACGCAAGACCGAAGGGAAGCGCCCGGAGGAAAGCCTGAGAGAGTCTCTCGGGTGAGTACAAAGGAAGCGTCCGTTCCTTG
>NZ_JBIUSU010000007.1:521279-609315 GCF_044741545.1 Streptomyces sp. NPDC088157 | reverse complement strand
GGTACTGCAGGGGGGACCCTGTGGGAGAGTAGGACACCGCCGAACAAATATTACGGGAAACCCCCGCACCTCACGGTGCGGGGGTTTTCTGCGTTTACGGACATTGTTCACAGACATTTCCGCGGCAGAGCTCAGGTACTACTGTGCTTTGCATGTACACGTATGTGGTTCGGGTTGTACGGGCAGAGGAGTGGGCCTCGGTCAAGGCGCTGCGGTTGCTTGCGCTCGAGGATCCGGCGGCGCCGCTCGCCTTCCTGGAGACCTATGAGACGGCTGCGGAGCGGTCCGACTCCTTCTGGCAGGAGCGGGCCGCCGGAGCGGCCGAGGGGGCCGGCGGGGCGCGGCAGTACATCGCCGAGGCGGACGACGGGCAGTGGGCGGGGACGGTCACCGTGCTCGTGGAGGAGGCGGGGAGCGTCGACTGGGCCGGTTTCCCCGTGGAGCGGCGGCAGGGGCATGTCGTCGGGGTCTTCGTACGGAAGGAGTGGCGGGGAAGCGGGATGACGCAGGCACTTCTCGACGCCGCCGTGGGCTGGGCCTGGAGGGAGGGGCTCGAGCGGGTGCGGCTCATCGTGCACGAGAGGAATCTGCGGGCGCAGGGGGCCTACCGCAAGGCGGGCTTCGTGCCGACTGGGCGGACCGTGCCGTTGGGGAAGGGGGCGGAGGAGAACGAGTACGAGTTCGTCCTCGAGCGTCCCGGGGCGTCAGACGGGTAGTTCGTGGTGCGGCCAGCGGGCCTTGGCCTGTTCGCGGGAGCGGAGCAGGGCCAGGGTGGGCAGGCCGCGGTCCGTTCCGGTGGCCAGGAGGTCCGGGAGCTGGGTGATCGGGGCCACGGCCGCCACGTCGTCGAGGACCAGGGACAGTGGTGGGTCGAGGCGACCGGAGGATGACCGTTCGGCCATGCGCCGGCCGCGCTCGACCACGCTGGAGACGAGGGCCGTCAGGAGCGGCATCGCGCCGGGACTGGTCCTGGGGTCCTCGATGGATTCACCGAGCACATAGAGAGTTCCCCCTTCGTCCACGAAGGAATCCAAGGCGAGGGCGTCAGTTCGGTTCGGAGTGCAGGCCTCGCGGATGTTCACGGTGGAGAGGGCGGAGAGGGCGCGGGAGGTCAGCTCCTGGGCGATGTCCCGGCGTTCGGGGTGGGCGGTGAGAGCGGCTTCCAGTTCGCCGGCCGCGCCCGGGGCCGCCTTGGGGTTGGTGCGGAGGGTGCGGACCGCTTCCTGGATCCCGGTGCCCTGGGACCAGCGGTGGACGTGGCGGATGGTGCGTCCGTCGATGGCCGCGGCGTGCAGGTAGCTGCGCAGGAGGGTCTCGGCGGTGTCGCTGACCGCCTGGTCGAGCCGGGAGGTGGGGCGGACGGGTGTGAGGAGCGCCGCCGCGCGTGCGGTCGCGGTCTGTTTGTCCTCGCAGCCCGTGGTGGGGGACCAGTGGAGGCGGGCCGGGGTGTCGCAGAGGTGGCCGGGGTCGTAGAGATGGACCGGGCCCAGTTTGGCTCTGGCGTCCTTGGTCTCCTGCCAGAGGGCCGGGCCGGAGGTGACGACGAGGGCGGGGCCCTCGGCGTCCCGGATGGCCTGGGTCGCGGTCGCGTGGCGGGCATCGGGCGCGGCGTAGTGCACGGCGCCTTCGAAGCGGGTCGCCTCCCAGCCGGCCGCCCGTTCACCTGGGGCATCCGGGAACAGGGCAGCGGATGGTGAGGGCTGTGGCTGGGGCGGGAGTGAGGAGTGCTGCGTGGCTGTCGTCGGCCGGAGGTACTCCGTCGGCGCCGGGCCGAGCGGCTCTGTCTCCGGTGGCGGCCCGGTCCCGCCCCGCTGGATCGGCAGCTCGTGGTGTACAGGCGGCGCCGGGGTCTCCTGCAGGGGGGCCGGCGTCAGGCCCGCGCGTCTGCCCGCTCGTATCGCCCGCCAGCGGGCGAGTGTTCCCATCACGAACACCGTGAGGACCAGCAGGATCATCAGCTGGCCGATCAGCAGGCCCCAGAAGAGGCCGTAGCCCGAGAGGTCCGCCGCGTCCGCCTCCGGCCAGGCGCCGGGGATGTCGTGGGGCCGGGCGATGAGTTGGCGCATGGCCAGCGGGGTGCGGGTGAAGGTGACGCCCGCGGGCCAGGAGCCGTGGGCGAAGAGGGCCGCCAGGCCTGTCGCCGTCCAGACCAGGAGAGTCATCCCGAGCAGGAACCCGAGTATGCCGACCAGCAGCCCGTCGGGAATGCCTCCCTGACTGTGGCCGGGGTTCTCGCGCCGCTGCTCGTCTCCCGTTCTCATGACGACCCCCCTGTCCCGCGCTACGCCACCGTCGACTCGGACGAGCCGTCCAAGTCGGCCAGGTGCTGTTCCATGAAGGCCGCCGCTCGCCGTTCCTGTTCCAGTTCGGCGGCGAGCAGTGCGTCGTCGTCGGACATGGTGCGGTCGGTGGAGGATTCCGTCATCGCCCGGTCGGTGAAGACGAGTGGCCGTTCCGTCTCGGTGATCAGGTGTTTCACCACCTGTACGTTGCCGTTGACGTCCCAGACCGCGATGCCCGGGGTGAGGGTGGGGATGATTTCCACCGCCCACCTCGGCAGGCCGATGACCCGGCCCGTCGCTCTTGCCTCGTCCGCCTTCTGGGCGTAGATCGTCCGGGTCGACGCCATCTTCAGGATGGCCGCGGCCTCTTTCGCCGCCGCTCCGTCCACCACGTCGGACAGGTGGTGCACGACCGCCACGAACGACAGGCCGAGGCGGCGGCCGAACTTCAGCAGCCGCTGGAACAGTTGGGCCACGAACGGACTGTTGATGATGTGCCAGGCCTCCTCGACCAGGAAGATGCGCTTCTTCCGGTCGGGGCGGATCCAGGTGTGTTCCAGCCAGACCCCGACGATCGCCATCAGGATCGGCATGGCGATCGAGTTGCGGTCGATGTGGGACAGATCGAACACGATCAGCGGGGCGTCCAGGTCGATGCCGACCGTCGTGGGGCCGTCGAACATGCCCCTGAGGTCACCGTCGACCAGGCGGTCCAGGACCAGTGCCACGTCCAGGCCCCAGGCCCGTACGTCGTCTATGGCGACGTTCATCGCCTCCGCCGACTCCGGTTCGGGGTGGCGCAGCTGTTCGACGATGTCGGTCAGGACCGGCTGGCGTTCCACGATCGTCTCGTTGACGTAGGCGTGGGCGACCTTGAGCGCGAAGCCGGCGCGCTCGTCGAGGCCGTGGCCCATCGCCACCTCGATGATGGTGCGCAGCAGCGCGAGCTGGCCGGTCGTCGTGATCGACGGGTCCAGGGGGTTGAGGCGGATGCCGTGGTCCAGGGCGGCCGTCGGGTCCAGGCGGATGGGGGTTATTCCCAGCGCCTGCGCGATGAGGTTCCATTCGCCTACGCCGTCCTCGCCCTGCGCGTCCAGGACGACGACCTGGCGGTCGCGGAAGCGCAGCTGGCGCAGGACGTAGGTCTTCTCGAGCGCCGACTTGCCGTTTCCCGACTCGCCGAGGACCAGCCAGTGGGGGGCCGGGAGCTGCTGGCCGTACAGCTGGAAGGGGTCGTAGATGTAGCCCTTTCCGGAGTAGACCTCGCGGCCGATGATGACGCCGGAGTCGCCGAGGCCGGGGGCGGCCGTGGGCAGGTACACGGCCTGGGCCTGGCCCGTGGAGGTGCGCACCGGCAGCCGGGTCGTCTCGACCTTGCCGAAGAGGAACGAGGTGAAGGCGTCCGTGAGGACGGACAGCGGATCCCGCATCAGCTCATCAGCCCCTACCGTCGGATTCCGGTGGCGAACGGGAGCGTGTTCACGAACGCCCGGTGGTGCTCTCGGTCGCACCATTCGAGCTTGAGGTACGACTTGCCGGCCGACGCCCTTATCGTGCGCTTGTCGCGGGCGAGGGCCTCGGGATTGCGGGAGGAGACGGTGATGTAGCCGACGAGGTTCACGCCGGCCGCGCCGGACGCGAGGTCCTCGCCGCGCTGGTCCAGGCGGGAGTGGGCGGCCACGTCACGTGGGTCGACGGTGCGGTTCATCTTGGCGGCCCGGCTCGCCTCGGCGTCGTCGTTCGTCTTCTCCGTCAGCATGCGTTCGATGGCGACCTCGGTGGGTTCGAGGTCCATGGTCACGGCGACGGTGCGGATGACGTCCGGGGTGTGGACGAGGAGCGGCGCCAGGAAGTTGACGCCCACCGGGGTCATCGGCCACTCCTTCACCCAGGCCGTGGCGTGGCACCAGGGGGCCCGGGTGGACGACTCGCGGGTCTTGGCCTGGAGGTAGGTCGGCTCCATGGCGTCCAGCTCGGCCGGCCAGGCGTTGCGCTTCGTCATGGCCTGGATGTGGTCGATGGGATGGTCCGGGTCGTACATGGAGTGGACGAGGGAGGACAGCCGGCCCTGGCCCAGGGGCTGGCGGACGCGGATGTCCGCCTCCTGGAGGCGGGAGCAGATGTCCGTCAGCTCGCGGGCCATGACGACCGCCAGGCCGGCGTCGCGGTCCAGTTTGCGGCCCGACTGGGGGCGGGCGGCGCGGGCCATGGCGTGTGCCTCGGCGGACAGTTCACGGGTGTAGTGCATACAGGCGACGAGGTAGGCGCGGTGCTGCTCGCTGCTCGTGGACACCATGGACTGGAGCTGGTCGTAGGAGCGGGCCAGCCAGTCGGGGGAGCGCTCGTCCCCGCGTACGGCGACGTCCTTGGCGTGGGCGTCGGGGTCGGCGGGGAGGGTGCGGGCCAGCATCTGAAGGCGGGTGACGAAGCCGTCGCCGTTCGCCACGTGCTTGAGGAGGGTGCCGAAGCGGTCGACCAGTGCCTCCTGGTCCTCGCTGTCGCGCAGGCCGACGCCCGGGCCCTCGATCTCGATGGCGGCCGTCACCGTACGGCGGTCGGCGTGCAGGAGTACGGCGATCTCGTCGGGGCCGAAGGGGGCTGCCAGCCAGTTGATGCGGCCGATGCCCGGAGGCGGCCCGATCTCGATCTCCTGGCCGTCGATCCTGGTGCCCGCCTCCATGACGGTCGAGCGGTAGGTCGTGCCCTGACGGAGGGTGCGCTTGTAGCTGCGGTTGATCTCGAACCACTTGTAGAACGTGCGGTGCTTGTACGGCACGTAGACGGCAGCCAGCGCGATCATCGGGAAGCCGCTCAGCAGCACGATCCGCAGGGCGAGGACGGGGACGAGAAGGCCGCACATCATGCCCAGGAACGCGCCGATGACGATGAGCGCGATCTCGCCGGTCTCGCGGTTGCGGCCGACGATCGCGTTCGGCCGGGCGCGGCCGATCAGATATGTACGGCGGGGCGTGATCGCGTGGGACACATGGGACTCGGTCGTCAACGCCCTTCACCTCCCGTGCGGTTGTTGCTGCTGTTGCGGGTGTTGCTCGCGTGCGGGGTGTTGACCGGGCTGCTCGCGCGGGGGGCGGGTGCGGCGGAGGGGACAGATCCGCCGCCCCCGTTCGAGGTGCGCGAACTGTGCGCGGCGACTCCGCCGGAGGCGGGGTTGGAGGGGCGGGCGCCGGAGGACCCGGACTGGCCGCCGCCGTTGTTGTCCGTACGGGTGCTGTGCGTCTTGATGCCCTGGGCGACGAGGGTCGCCGGAGAGCTGATGACGGCCGCCGCCTTGCCCTCGGCGCCCTGCATGATGCGGTTGTTGCGGGAGCCCGCGATCTCGTCGCCGAAGCCGGGGACGAAGCGGTAGATCATCGCGCTGGCGAAGATGGCGAGCAGGATGATGGAGAGGCCGGAGACGACGGCGGAGAAGGCGTTCGGGCCGTCGGCGGAGGACAGCGCGCCGGCCAGGCCGAGCACTATCACGATGACCGGTTTGACCAGGATGACGGCGATCATGATGCCGGCCCAGCGGCGGACGTGGCTCCACAGGTTCTTGTCGACCAGGCCCGCGTAGACGACGGTGCCGAGCAGGGCGCCCACGTAGAGGAGGGCGGCCCTGATGACGAGCTCCAGCCACAGCACTCCGGCCGCGAGGATCGACACCAGGGACACGACGATCAGCATGATCGGGCCGCCGCCGATGTTCTCGCCCTTGGCGAGGGCTTCGGAGAAGGTGCCGAAGAACGTGTCGGTCTGGTTGCCGGTGGTCTTCGCGAGGACGTCGGTGATGCCGTCCGTGGCGGATACGACCGTGTAGAGGATCAGGGGGGTGAAGGCGGAGGCCAGGACGGTCAGCCAGAGGAAGCCGACGGCTTCGCCGATGGCGGTGGTGAGGGGGACTCCGCGCACCGCCCTCTTGGCGACGGCCAGCAGCCACAGCAGGAGCGTCAGGACGGTCGAGGCCGCGAAGACGACGGCGTACTGCTTGAGGAACCGCTCGTTGGTGAAGTCGACGTTCGCCGTGTCCTTCACGGCCTCACTGAGCTTGTCGACGGTCCAGGCGGCGGCGTCGGCACAGCCCTTGGCGAGGGAGGAGAGGGGGTCGAGGGTGTCGGAGACGCCGGGGTTGGTGGTGGAGGCCGGGTTTTCGCCCTTTTCGCAGTAGTCCCTGGCGGGGCCTCGGATGAGTTCGCTGCACGCGCTGTTGCTGGAGGACGTGGAGGGGGACGGCGACGGGCTGGGCGTCGGCGCGGCGAGGGCACGGGTGGCCGTCAGTACCGCGACCGTCTGAACGGCGGCCAGGGCGGCCGTCACCTTGAGGGAGAGGTGCTTAGCGCGCATACGTGAACCCTCCGTACTCCTCGACGGCCTTCGTCATGTCGTCGGCGGTGGAGGCCTGCTGATCGCGCCCGACCGGGACGGGCCCGTCCTTCTGCTGGAAGTCGGTGATCTTCCAGTCGCTGTTGACCCAGTCGAGCTGGTAGGTGGTGGTGAACCAGCTCTCGGACACCGGATTGGTCGAGGCTTCGCCCGAGAGACCGAAGAGCGACGTGTACCAGAGCTCGACGGTGGCCTTGCTGCCCGTGGAGGCGGTGACCTTTGTGCCTACAGGAATGACACGGGAGACGAAGGCCTGGCCGTCCGGTGCGGAGCCGTCCGTGTCGAGCCCGATGTTGCTCAGGAACGTCTCGCTCGAGTAAGCGGTGTCCAGCGCTGACAGTTTGTTCGCGGCGACGTCCGGTGCGTACACGGTGTTGACGATCTCGTGTCGCAGATCCGTGTTGAACATGTCCGCCGAACCCAGCGCGATGCCGTAGTTGGCAGCAGCGCTCTGCGCACCCTGCGCGTCGTGTGCGTATCCGATGGGAATCGTGCCGCTCTTCGACCGCACCGGCTTCGTGCCGGTTGCCGCCGTGCTCTTCGCGTCCGGCTTGGTGCCGGTCGAGCCGGTGGCCGAGGTCGAAGAGGAATCGTCTCCTCCACGGTTCGCGAAGGCGATCGCCGCGATGAGGACGACGACGACGCCGACCACCGGGACCAGGCTGCGCGAGGACGAGCGGCCGCTTCTGCGGGCGCCGCCGTAGGGGTCGTTCTCGGGCAGTCGGAGGCGTGTCCGGCCGTACCCCTGACCCTCGTCGGAGCGCGTGGATTCGCCGTAGTCGTGTTCGTCGCCGGGAGTCATGCCGCGTAGGCCCCCTCGCTGCTGTACCGGGACGTGTACAAGTACGACGGTAGCCGTGCTGGTTCCCGCGCGGGCGCGGTGTGGTGACTCGACATCAGGGACATCAGGGAAACGCAACCTCAGCCGGTGGGCACGACAGGTGGGTGGGGGTTGTGGGCCGGGCGTGCCCGGACGGGACTGGGGGTGGTGCGGAGGCCGCGGCTACACGGCCATGCCGTACACGATCGTGAACAGCGTCCCGAGGGAGCCGATGATGAAGACGCCCGTGAGCCCGGCGATGATGAGGCCCTTGCCCTGTTCCGCACTGAAGGTGTCCCGTAGGGCGGTCGCGCCGATGCGTTGCTTGGCCGCGCCCCAGATGGCGATGCCGAGGCAGAGGAGGATGGCGACCGCCATCACGACCTCGATCATCACCTTGGCCTCGTTGCCCAGGCTGCCGAAGGGCCCCCAGTCCGGAGCGATCCCGCCGATGATGGTGTTGATGTCGCCCTTGTCGGCCGCAAACAGCATGTAAGTCACCGCCCCTGGTGGGTAGTTCCGCAGTACCCCTGCGGGTGTGCAGAGGTCACGCCTCATTGTCGCCGACAAAAGCGCCGTCGTATGTCGACTTGGCGCCATTGTCGGGCGGGAGTCGTACGAATAGCTCGTATGGTCACTCTGTGTATCACGGCAGGTCACGCCGGGCAATGAGGCCGGAGCGGAACCTGTGGTGTGGTTCCGTCGTTAGCCCACTTCACGCCCCGCACCGTTTCTGACGGCTGGTCGGGTGAGCGTACGTTTCGATGTTCTCATGACGTGGCGCACACCGGGCATGGCGAACGGGCCGCGGCTGGATGCCGAGGCCCGTTCGCCCATTCACCACGTGTGGCCCCCACGGCCCACTGTGGCTGTTCTGTTGTGGATCGGTGTGACGGTGTGGCCGGGCAGCGGCCCTTTGTGACGGTGGATCAGCCGGTGAAGGCGTCCGTGCCCTGCGGGGTGCCGAGGCCGGTGGGGCCGTCGTAGCCCGACTTGGCGGTGCAGAGGTAGGCGGCGCTGGAGGAGCAGGTGCCGTTGCTGCCGCTGGTGACGTCGTTCAGGGCGGAGGTGTCCGCGTAGGGGTACGCGGCCGGGTAGTCGCTGCTGCCCGGGGTGCCGGCGAGGGCGTAGACCGCGGCGATGATGGGCGCGGAGGCGCTGGTGCCGCCGAAGGTGTACCAGCCGGCGGTGACCCCGTAGGAGTCGTAGACGGAGACGCCGGTCGCCGGGTCGGCCACGGCCGAGACGTCGGAGATGGTGCGCTTGGAGCAGCCGGTGTCGGTCTGCCAGGTCGGCTTGGCGTCGTAGGCGGAGCAGCCGGAGCCGGTGCCCTCGGTGGAACTGGTGTTCCAGACCTTCTCGGTCCAGCCGCGGGTCGTGGAGGACGTGGACAGGGCGGTGCCGCCGACGGAGGTCACGTACTTGGAGGCGGCCGGGTATTCGGCGCCGTAGCCCTCGTCGCCCGCGCTGACGGTGATGGCGACGCCGGCGTGCTTGAAGTACGAGGTGTCGTACGACGTGTCCGAGGAGGACTCGGAGCCGCCATAGCTGTTGGAGACGAACTTCGCGCCCAGCGTGACGGCCTCGTTCACGGCCTTGCCGAGGTTGGCCATGGACGAGGAGGTGGCCTCGACGAGCAGGATCTTGCAGTTCGGGCAGACCGCGCTGGCCATGTCGAGGTCGAGGGACTCCTCCTCGGCCCAGCCGCTGTCGGCGCTGGGCAGGGAGGTGGTGGAGCCGCTCTGGCTCACCTTCTTGAAGCAGCCGTTGGCCACCGTGCAGGCGGGGAGGCCGTAGTAGGTGCGGTACTTGGCGAGGTCGGCGGCGGCGTTCGGGTCGTCGTAGGCGTCGACGATGGCGAGGGTCTCGCCGGATCCGTTGCTCGAGGCCGCGCCGGTCAGGCCGTAGGCGTCCTGGAGGTCGGAGGGGCCGTAGCCGGTGGGGCCGGCGGCCGCGGCCTTCGGGGTGACCTTGGCGGCCTTTCCGGTCTCGGCGGCGCGTTCCTTCTGGAAGGCCGTGGTGCCGCCGGTCACGCGGAAGGAGTTACAGGTCAGGTCGCCCTTGTGCTTGGGGGTGGCGCAGGGGGTGGCCGCCCAGGTGACCTTGGCGGAGGTGGTCGGGGCGGTGGTCGCGGGTGCCGCGCTCGCGTGGGCCGCGGTGCCGAGTCCGGCGAGCACGAGGGCGGCGGTGCCGAGGGCCGAGGCGGCCGTGCGGCGCCATCTGCCCGATATGGCGGCGGAGTCGGGGGAAGTCGTCGTACGCAACGGACAGCTCCTGAAGATGGGTGACAGGGGCGGTGCGGGTGGGGGGTGATGCGTGCCACCGGTACGTGGTCCCCGGTGGCGGGCGGCGGCCCGCGGCCGACTGTTCCCTTGTTGAGTACGCGACAACAAGAGGGGTGGTGGAATCCTGACTTCCGCCTTACTGAAGGCGGTTGGGGGATTGCTGATCAATGGCGGGCGGATGGTGTGGCGATGGCCGGAACTTGACTCCGGGGGGTTCGCCGCACGGTCGGTGCCGCTCGCTCCGGGCCCGCTGTGGGGCGGAGGTAAGGTCTGCTCGCCGTGTCCCGCGCCGGACCGGGTCACGCGGCTCTGTTGTCCCCTGTGAGTGCCGGCCGGGTGACGCAATGACCAGTACGCAGGACCGGATCACCGAGCCGACCGATCCCGGCGACGACGCGCCGGTGCCGGGACCGGTCCAGGAGCGCGCCGTGCGGATACGCCGTCGACTGGAGCGGCTGATCGGCATCGCGGCGACCGAGGGCAACGCGCTCACCCCGCTGCGCAACGGTGACGAGATCTTCCCGGCGATGCTGGGGCGTATCCGGTCCGCCGAGCACACCGTGGACATGATGACGTTCGTGTACTGGAGGGGTGAGATCGCCCGCGAGTTCGCGCGGGCGCTGGCCGCCCGGGCGCAGGCGGGTGTGCGGGTGCGGCTGCTGCTGGACGGGTTCGGCAGCCGGCTGATCGAGAAGGAGCTGCTGGAGGAGATGGAGCGGGCCGGTGTGCAGGTGGCCTGGTTCCGCAGACCCCTGACCCTCTCGCCGTTCAAGCAGAACCACCGCTGCCACCGCAAGGTCCTCGTCGTGGACGAGCAGACGGCCTTCACCGGCGGGGTCGGCATCGCCGAGGAGTGGTGCGGCAACGCCCGTGACGAGCACGAGTGGCGCGACACCCATGTCGAGGTGCGCGGGCCTGCCGTGGACGGCATCGCCGCCGCCTTCGCGCAGAACTGGGCCGAGTGCCACGACGCACTCTTCGACGAGCGCGACCGGTTCGTCCCGCACCGCCCGCAGGGCGACGCGGTGGTGCAGGTGGTGCGCGGATCGGCCAGCTTCGGGTGGCAGGACATGCAGACCCTGATCCGGGTGATGCTGGAGTCGGCCGAGGAGCGCTTCCGGCTGGCCACCGCCTACTTCTCGCCGGACGCCTTCTTCATCGAACTCCTGTGCGCCACCGCCCGGCGGGGCGTGGAGGTGGAGATCCTGCTGCCCGGTCCGCACACCGACAAGCGGGTCTGCCAGCTGGCCGGTCAGCACTACTACGAGGACCTCACCGCCTGCGGGGTGAAGATCTACCAGTACCAGCCGACGATGATGCACGCCAAGGTCATCACCGTCGACGGCGTCGCCGCGCTGGTGGGCTCGACCAACTTCAACCGCCGGTCCCTCGACCACGACGAGGAGATCATGCTCGCCGTGCTGGATCAGGAGTTCACGGCCGCGCTCGACGGCCACTTCGACGACGACGTGAAGGCCGCCACGCTGATCCGCGGGGGACGCTGGAAGCGGCGCTCGGTGCTCCAGCGGGCGCGCGAGGTCGCCGTCCTGCCCATCCGCCGTTTCCTGTGACGCCGGTGTCCCGCAGGCGCGGGCACGCCGTATTCCCTGGCATTTCGAGAACATGCGTCGAAGATTTGTGGGCGTGAAGGGGATTTCGCGGGGCACTTGAATCAGCGGAGGTTGATAATCATGGTTCCCCTGCTTCTTGTTCTGCTTCTCGCCCTGATTCTTTTCGGTGCCGGCTTCGCCCTCAAGGCCCTGTGGTGGCTTGCCGTCATCGTCCTGGTGGTATGGCTGGTGGGCTTCGTGGCCCGGCCCGCCGGACACGGTGGCCGCAAGGGCCGCTGGTACCGCTGGTAAGTCGCCGGTCAGTAAAACGCGGCATGGCGAAGGGCCCCGTCGACAATGGCCGACGGGGCCCTTCGCCATACCGCCGCGTCATTCGTTCCGTTCGCTTTCCAGTGCGCCCTCGACGAAATGGTCGAATTCGCCCGCCTGCACGCCGAGTACGAACGCGTCCCACTTCCGTCGGTTCGTCGTGACGACGTTCTCCGGGTCGCTGGTCTCGCGCAGATAGACGGGAGCCTCGCCGTCGTCGCCCTCGCCGAAGGCGATCTCGATCCACGGGCCGGGGCCGGTCGCGTCCGGCGGGGCGGCTCGGGTCCAGAGGAGGTCGGAAGGGATGTCAGCCACGGGAAGTGTCCTTCGTGAAGACGGTGAGCAGGATGCGGAAGGTGGTGAGTCGCGCGGGACGACGCCGGGCACGGGCGGGGCTGAGGTCGGCGCGGGCGTGTGCGGCGGTTCGGGTGGGGTATCCGAGCTCGGTGGGAAGAGTGGAAAGGTGCCGTGGACGGAGTGCGGGTAGCGTCGTACGGGAAAGCACACGTCTGACGTTTCTCTCACCTTCGTGGGACACAGTGAACCCGATGAAGCGAAACGCCCTGCTCGGTGCGGTCGTCCTGCTGGCCGTCACCTCCGCCTCCGAAGCGGCCGCAGACGGTGGGCCCGGACCCCTGGGGGTGACGACCGTCGCGGCGGCGACGGCGCAGACCGCGCGGGTCGGCGCGCTGTTCACCGCGGACGACGCCGGCGCCGGCGGACTCGCCGGTGAGCACTTCTGCACCGCCTCCGTGGTGCACAGCCCGCACCGCGACCTCATCGCCACCGCGGCGCACTGTCTCGGCCGGGCGGACGAGCTGGTCTTCGTCCCCGGATACCGGGACGGCAAGGCCCCCTACGGGAGCTGGCGGGTCGCGCGGGTCTTCCTGCCCGACGGGTGGGCGCAGGGGCAGGACGAGGACAGCGATGTGGCGTTCGCCGTCCTCGACGAACGGGACGGGAAGGGCGTCGAGGACGTGGTCGGCGGCAACCGCTTCGTGACGCGTACCACCACGGGCGCGACCGCCGTGACAGTCACCGGCTACCCCAACGCCCTCGAAGTGCCCGTCCGCTGCACGAACCGGCCCACCGCCCACAACTCCACCCAGCAGCGCATCGACTGCCCCGACCTCACCGGGGGGACCAGCGGCAGCCCGTGGGTGAACGGCGACGGGGAGGTGGTCGGCGTCCTCGGCGGGCATGAGCAGGGCGGGGCGACGGCCGACACCTCGTACAGCGTGGTCCTCGGGTCGGAGGCCGCGGAGCTGTACCGGGACGCGGCCTCCGACCCGTAGAGCCTTCCGGCGGACGGATCAATGCCGGGCAGGCCCCAAGGGGGTTACGCGATGCGGTGGACGAGCTGCGTGGTCAGCCCGTAGCGCGCTCCGGACGGTCATCGGATCGCCCGGGCCTGGTCGAAGACCGGCTCGGGGTGCGGGCCCTTCTCGGCCTGCGCCGTCGCGGCACCCGGGAGTCCATGCGGCCGAGGACGACCGCGAACGGGTGCTGAGCTGCCGTCAGGCTCTGCCGGACGGCAAGGGTTTCGTCCGGGCGCCGCCCGCGGAAGGCGCGCCGGCGTCGGTTGTCCGCGGCCGGTTCCCGCAGCGCTTCTTCGGTCGTGCCGTGCGGTGCCGTGCTGTGCCGGGGCGGGTGGCGGTGCCGAGTGGGGACGGCTCGGGACCCGGAGTGCTCGCCGCCCACGCCGCCGTATGCCGGGACTTCGGCCACGTGCGGTTTCTCCTTGTTCGTGGTCACCCCGGAGGGCGGAGGCCGCCTCTACACTGTCGGGGGCGGACTCCTGGGCGGCGAGGGGCGGTTGACGGTGCGTAAGGCATGGATCGTGGCGACCGCTGCCGTCAGTGCCGGTGCCGCCTTCATGATGGCGCTCGTCATCGGCGTGTACCTCGTCGGCGGGAACGTCGCGGGCGGGGTGGGCGGAGCCGGCAAGGCACTGGCCAAGGGCGCCGTGCCCGCCGCCTATCAGACGCTCGTGCAGAAGTGGGGCAATCTGTGTCCCGCCATCAACCCCGCGCTGCTCGCCGCCCAGCTCTACCAGGAGAGCGGGTTCAACCCGAGGGCGCAGAGCGCCGCCGCCGCGCAGGGGATAGCGCAGTTCATCCCGGGCACCTGGGCCACGCACGGAATCGACGGCGACGGTGACGGCGATCGCGACGTCTGGGACCCGAATGACGCGATTCCGTCGGCCGCGTCGTACGACTGCCAGCTCGCCTCGTACGTGAAGGACGTCCCCGGGGACATCACGAAGAACATGCTCGCCTCGTACAACGCGGGGGCCTACGCGGTCATCAAGTACGGGGGCGTGCCGCCGTACAAGGAGACCCAGAACTACGTGAAGATCATCACGACTCTGGAGGAATCCTTCGCCGCGCCCGTCAGCCGGGTGGATCCGTCGAAGCAGGCCGCGGGAGCCATCTACTACGCCCAGAAGAAGCTCGGCACGCCCTATCTCTGGGGTGGCAACGGTACGGCTGACCAGGGCGGACGGTTCGACTGCTCCGGGTTGACCAAGGCCGCCTACGAGAGCGTCGGGATCACCCTGCCCCGGGTCGCCAACGACCAGTACAACGCGGGCCCGCATCCCCGGCGGAGCGAGTTGCTTCCCGGGGACCTGGTGTTCTTCTCCACCGACCCGAACAACTCGCGGGCCATCCACCACGTGGGTATCTACGTGGGGGGCGGATACATGATCGACGCGCCCTACACGGGGGCCGTCATCCGCTTCGACCCCATCGACACCGCTGAGTACTTCGGGGCGACCCGCGTCACCGAAGATGGCGCGAAAGCGCTCCCCACTACCGTCTGAAGGCTGCCCGCACCCGGCCCCTGAGCTGCGGGGATCTGTCTCTCTTCGATAACGTCTGGGTGATCATTCAGTGGAGAGTGGAACGTATCAACCGGGGCCGTGCGTTCCTGTTGGAGCGGGCGCATGCGAGGCGCGCCGGGCAGAACACGACGAAGGGGCCGCAGCACCATGGCTGGACTCGCCGAATCCGGGTCGAACCCCGACGTCGACCTGCTCTACGACATCAACGGGCTGGCCAAGGACGCCCCGCACTGGCTCGACCGGATCGTCGAGTTCGTGGGCGAGTACGGGCTGTTGCTCGCCATGGCGCTGCTCATCGTGTGGTGCTGGTGGGGGGTCCGGCGGCGGCCAGGCGGGTCCGAGGAGGCCGCGTCCTCCGTCGCCGCTCTGGTCTGGGCGCCGCTCGCCGCCGGAGTCGCCGTCCTGGTGAACGTCCCCATAAGGGGGTTCGTGGAACGGCCCCGGCCCTTCCTCGACCACAAGGGGCTGGAGGTGCTCGTCTCCGGCAAGACGGACTACTCCTTCGTGAGCGACCACGCCACCCTCACGATGGCCATGGCCGTCGGGCTGTTCGTCGCCAACCGCAGGTTCGGGCTCGTCGGGATAGGGATCGCCCTGCTCGAAGGGTTCTGCCGGATCTACATGGGCGTGCACTATCCGACGGACGTCGTCGGCGGGTTCGCGCTCGGGACCGCCGTCGCGCTGCTGCTGTCGCCCATCGCCTCGATGCTGCTCACCCCCGTGCTGAAGGCCGTCGACCGGTCGCCGCGGGTCGGGTGGGTCGTGCGGGGCCGGGCGGCCCGGATCGGGCAGCGGGACGGGATCATCACCGGCGAGCGGACCGACGTCGCCGCCGAGGAGCGGGACCTCGCGGCTTAGAACTCCTGACGGACTGCGCTCGGAATTCGGTGCGCGGCACGTGTCCGGAACCTCGTGAGCATGGCAGAGCCACTCGATGAACTGACCGTGGCCGCGCTCGCGTTGGCGTGCCGGTCCGCGACCTTGGGCTCAGCTCACGGTCGAGTCCTTGGTCAGCGCGTCCATGAAGAGGTCGACGAGCGGGCGGGCTTGCTCTTCGGTGCCGTGCTGCACGGAATAGGCGATGCCACCCATGAGGAGTAGGACGTTGTCGGGGACGACGTCGGTTCGCAGGCTTCCGTCCCGGGCGCCGGCCGCGAGGAGGGTGGCGACGGCGTCGGTAAGGAGTGCCCGGCTGTCGGAGTACGGATCGATGCCGGAGGCGATGACCGCGTTGAGGGCTTCGGACATTCCGCTCTTCGCCGTGGCGTAGTGGATGAAGTCTTCCATCCACATCCGGGTGGCCTCGGCGGCCGGGTGCTGGGCGAGGAGGTCGTTCACCCTCTCGCACACCTGGGTGAGCTGGCGCCGGTAGGCGGCGTCGATGAGGACTTCCCGAGTCGGGAAGTGCCGGTAGAGCGTGCCGACACCGACGCCCGCCTGTTTGGCGATGGCGGCGGGCGCGGTGTCCAGCCCCTGCTCGGCGAAGGCCTGCGCGGCGACCTCCAGCAGGCGTTCCCGGTTCTGCAGCGCGTCACTCCGGGTGCGGCGGGGCGTGGCGGGCATGCGGGTTCCTTCGGTGTCGGTCTCCAGTTGCTTTCCGGAATCCGTTCCGCTTAACTTCTAAACGGAATGAGTTCCGGTATCACTCTACTCCAGGAGACTCCCATGCCCGCTCCCTCCGACAAGGCCTCACGGCACTGGTTCGTCACCGGAGCCTCCGGTGGGCTGGGTCGCCATCTCACCGAGCACGCCCTCCGGAACGGCGACCGCGTCACGGCGACGGTCCGCCGCCCCGCAGCTCTGGAAGACCTGCGTGAGGCGCACGGCGACCGGCTGACTGTCGAGATCCTCGACCTCACACGGCCGGCCGACGTGGACGAGGTGGTCAGCAGGACTCTCCGGTCCGGGCCGGTGGACATTGTCGTCAACAACGCCGGATACGCGGTTGTGGGCGCCGCCGAGGAAATGACCGTCGAGCAGATCCGTGACCAGATCGAGGTCCTCCTGCTCGCGCCGATGGTGATCACCCGTGCCTTCCTGCAGCCGATGCGTGAGCAGGGCGGAGGCCGGGTCATCCAGATCTCCAGCGTGGGCGGACAGGTCGGTATCCCCACGCACAGCTCATATCACGCGGGCAAGTGGGGGCTGGAGGGCTTCACCGAGAGCGTCAGCCGCGAGGTCTCCGACTTCGACATTCACCTCACTCTGGTCGAGCCCGGCGCCACCCGCACCGGCTTCGCCTCAGCTCTGCGATACACCACCGAAACGACCGTCTACCGCGACAATGCCGTCGGCCAGACCCGGCGCTACCTGGAAACCGCGGACGAGAGCGTCTTCACCGGCGACCCTGCCAAGCTCGCCGCCGCCATCTACGACACCACCCGCCACCCGAGCCCGCCCCTGCGCCTGACTCTCGGCTCCGACACCTACAGCGCAATCCACTCGGCACTCACCGAACGCCTCACCGCGCTCGAAACCCAGAAGGATCTCGCCGCGTCTGTCGCCTTCGCCCACTGATCCGGCCCACCGGCACGACACGTCAGAAATCTCGCCGCCATTACGGCCGTACACATCTCCGTGACTGCGACGTCCGGGAAGTCCGGCACGTCGTCTCACCCAGCACCTCCACGCGATCCGGTCGGAGGAAGGCAGTGGTGTCTCACCAGCGGGTGAGCGTGCCAGGCCGCGCGTCGCCGGCATGATCCGCCGGACGCCCCGGGGCTCAGGTCCCGCCGGGGTTCCGGTGGTGTCTCAGAGGGCCTGGGGGTAGGTGAAGAAGCCGTTCGGGTCGTACTGCTTCTTCAGCTGGGTCAGGCGGGGGAGCGCGGCGCCGTAGTACGCCTTGCGCCAGTTGGTGAGGGTCGGGTCCGCGTAGTTCTGGTAGGCGGCGCCCGAGGCGTACGGGGCCATCGCCTTGTGGGCCGTGTTCAGCCAGGACTGGGCCGCCGTCCCCGTCGTACCCGCCCGCCACGACGCGATGTACTGCGCCAGCATGCGTGAGCGGCGGTGGACGAACGCCGTGGCCGTGGGGGACACGCGGTTCACCGCGCCGCCCAACGCCGTCAGCGCGATGCTGCCCGCGCCGCCCTGGACCGACTTCATCTGCTTCAGCAGGGTCTGGATGCCCGCAGCCGAGAGCGAGACGTCGAAGAAGTCCGAGCGGGCCGCGTAGGTCTCCCGGCCCAGCGCGCCCTGTGGGGAGCGGCCCGGCGTCGAGCCCGGCAGATGGCACTGGGCGTCGGAGGTGAAGGACGAGCAGCCGGCGTAGATCTCCATCGCCGCCTCGTACGTACGGCGGCGCAGGGAGACGTTCGTCGCGGGGGCGCCCACGCGGTCCGCCAGCCGGTCCACCGCGTTCTGGAGCTGACCGTACGTACCGATGCAGAACGCGGCGACCGAGATGGTGGGTGTGCCGCCCGTCGCGTTCGCCACATGCAGGGAGGACCAGATCTCGTCGGGCTGGGACGGGCCCCACTCCTGCCAGGCCTTCATCACCGCCGCCGCCCTCGACCAGGGCCAGGTGAGATAGCCCGTCACCGCCTGGGGCGCGGGGTGGGTCCTGAACTCCAGCTCCGTGACGACGCCGAAGTTGCCGTTGCCCGCGCCGCGCAGAGCCCAGAACAGGTCCTTGTTCGTCGTCGCGTCGGCGGTGAGCTGCTTGCCGTCCGCGGTGATGACCGTGGCCCGGGTGAGGCTGTCGCAGGTCAGGCCGTAGGCGCGGGAGACGACGCCGTGGCCGCCGCCCAGCACCAGACCGGAGACGCCGACCGTCGGGCAGGAACCCGCCGGGATCGTCACGCCCTTCGCGGCGAGCGCCCGGTAGACGTCGATCAGCTTCGCGCCCGCGCCGACCACCGCCGAGCCGCCGCTCGCCCGGACCCGGTTCAGCTTGGACACGTCGACGATCAGCCGGCCGTCGCCCGAGGACCAACCGCCGTAGGAGTGGCCGCCGTTGCGGATCGCGGCCTTGATCCTGTGGGCGCGGGCGTACGCCAGCACCGTGCGGATGTCGTCGGCGTGGGCGACATAGGCCACCGCCGCCGGCTTGAGGCTGTCGAAACGGGTGTTGTACAGCTGGCGGGCCGCGGCCCAGGAGGCCTCGCCGGGGCGGACGAGGGTGCCGTCCAGGTCGCGGGCGAGCGCGGTCCAGTTGGCGGGGGCGGCGACGCTGGTCGTGGTCAGGGGGGCCGTCGTGGCTGTCGTGGTGGCCCCGTCGGCCGAGGCGGAGGCGCCCGCACCGCCGCCGTTCGCCTTGCACGCGGTCGCCGCCGCAGCGACCGCGGCCGTGCCGCCTGCGATGAACGTACGACGTTCCATGTTCTCGCGCCTTCCCTCGACCGCCCTCGACCGCCTGTCGGCTTCATGGAGCGAGACGGGGTCATGGGACCACAGGTTCCGGCGGGTGCCAGCGGTGACGGAACGGTGACGTCAGCCGGTCAGTCGCCGACGTGGCGCTGTCCGTCCGTTCTCGCCATGCTTCTCGCTCTGCGGGCCGGGCCGCGCCAGCCGCAGGTGCAACGGGCCAGGCAGAACCTGCCCTGTTCGACGGTCGTGGTGCTGTGTTCCCCGTCGGTGCGGGGGTGGGCCGAGCCGTCCTGCTGCGTCACAAAGACAACGTTACCCAGGTTCGGCGGAAGGACCCGTACGGCGGTCGCAAGCCTTCGGCGCCAGCGTGACGGGGGCACTTACCCGTCGTTAACCGGAACGACAGGGGTCCCGTGACGGACATACCGGTTGGGGGTGCACAGGCCATGGCGGAACGGCAGCGCGGGCTGGTGGGTGCGGTGGTTCTTTCGGGGCTCGTGGCGGGGGTCTGCGCGGGTGCCGCCGGGTGTACCGCAGGCGGGGCCGCGGCGGACGACGGCCGGGCCGCCGACCCCGTCGGGATGTTGCACCGGGCGGCCGACACCCTCGTCGAGGCGGGCACCTCGAAGGCGCGTACGTCGATGGAGATGGCCACGGGCGGGACCCGGGTGACCATCCGCGGCCAGGGCGGGTACGACTACCGCAAGCAGCTCGGGGAGCTGAAGGTGCTGCTGCCGCAGGACCCGGCCGGAACCAGTGAGCACCGCCCCATCACCGAACTCCTCGCGCCCGGGGCCCTGTTCATGAAGAACCGGGACGGGGTGCCGGACGACAAGTGGGTGCGGGTGGACACGGCGGCCCTGTCCGACGGGAACCTGGTGACCGGCGGGGCCACCGATCCGTTCGCCGCCGCCGAGGTGCTGCGGGGGACGCGTACGGCGACGTACGTGGGGCGGACCGAGGTGGCCGGGACGGCGGTGCGGCACTACCGCGGGACCGCCGATCTGGCGATGGCCGCCCGGGACGCGTCGGCGGGCGGGCGGGACGCGCTGCGGGCGGCGGCGAAAGGGTTCGCCACGGCGCGGGTGCCGTTCGACGTCTACCTCGACGACGAAGGACGCATCCGTAAGGTCCGGCACCGGTTCAGCTTCGTGAACGGGCAGCGGAAGGAGGCCGTGGCGGTGGCCTCCACGACCTTGTTGTACGACTTCGGGGCGCCCGTCGAGGTGCGGCTTCCGGCCGTCGGAGACATCTACGCGGGGCGGATCGCGGAGGAGTGAGTCCGTGCCGGGCCGGTCGGAGCGCGGGGCGGGCGGGTCGGGACGAGTGTTTTCGGCCACAGGGTGGACACAAGGACTAGCCCGTCCGTGCCATGCGCTCGGTGTATAGCGCTCCCTACTCTAGGAAGCCGGTGACGGCAGAGACGAGGTGACGCGCGTGGCTCCGGGCGGCGGTACGGCAGTTCAGGACCACGTGGCCCTCGCCGAGATCGAGCTGTGCGGGGAGCTGATCATCGCCGCGTCGGCGGCCGGGGAGGAACGGCTCAGTCTCGAGAGCATCGACCTGGTACTGCGGGTGCGGGAGGAACGGGCGGCGGAGGCGGAATGAACGGGTGACCCGGGGCGCGCGGCCTGGTGCCGTCGGCGTGGGGACGCGCGTCCGGTGCGGGCCGCGGATCAGGTGCGGAGGAGGCGGCCGATGGCCTTCGTCGCCTCTTCCACCTTCGCGTCGATCTCGTCGCCGCCCCTCAGGGCCGCGTCGGCGACGCAGTGGCGCAGGTGTTCCTCCAGGAGTTGCAGCGCGAAGGACTGCAGGGCCTTGGTGGAGGCGGACACCTGGGTGAGTATGTCGATGCAGTAGGTGTCCTCGTCGACCATGCGCTGGAGGCCGCGGATCTGGCCCTCGATCCGGCGCAGGCGTTTGAGGTGCTCGTCCTTCTGCTTGTGGTAGCCGTGGACCGCCCCGGGCACGTGCTCCACGCCCGCCGTGGATTCGGCTGCGTCTTCGCCGGCCTCTGTGGTCGTCATCATGTCCTCCAGCGCTCCGGCTCCACATACATACCCCTACTGGGTATATCGTACCGAACTTCGGCGGGTATACGGCCCGAGCAGGGGTTTCGCCGGTCTTTCCGTTGCCGGTCGCCCCCCTCCCGGTCGCTCTACCCGATGGGCGACACTGGGGGACGGCCCATTAGCCGTGGCCGGATGATGCGCCTAGCATCAGCCTGACCGAAACCGATGCATCCTGAGGACCCCACGTGCGCTTTCGTCTGACCCCCAGGGAGACGAGCTTCTACGACATGTTCGCCGCATCCGCGGACAACATCGTCACGGGCTCGAAACTCCTGATGGAACTGCTCGGGGCGGACCCCGCCGGCCGGGCCGAGATCGCAGAGCGTATGCGGGCCGCGGAACACGCAGGTGACGACGCCACCCATGCGATCTTCCACCAGCTGAACTCCTCGTTCATCACGCCCTTCGACCGCGAGGACATCTACAACCTCGCGTCCTCCCTCGACGACATCATGGACTTCATGGAGGAGGCCGTCGACCTGGTCGTCCTCTACAACGTGGAGGAACTGCCCAAGGGCGTCGAGCAGCAGATCGAGGTGCTGGCACGGGCGGCGGAGCTGACGGCCGAGGCCATGCCGAACCTGCGGACCATGGAGAACCTCACCGAGTACTGGATCGAGGTCAACCGGCTCGAGAACCAGGCCGACCAGATCCACCGCAAGCTGCTCGCGCATCTCTTCAACGGCAAGTACGAGGCCATCGAGGTGCTCAAGCTGAAGCAGATCGTGGATGTGCTGGAGGAGGCCGCCGACGCCTTCGAGCACGTGGCCAACACGGTGGAGACCATCGCGGTCAAGGAGTCCTGAGCCCTTCATGGACACCTTCGCTCTGATCGTGACCATTGGCGTCGCGCTCGGATTCACTTACACGAACGGCTTTCACGACTCCGCGAACGCCATTGCCACGTCCGTTTCCACCCGCGCGCTGACGCCTCGGGCGGCGCTGGCCATGGCCGCGGTGATGAACCTCGCCGGCGCGTTCCTCGGGAGCGGGGTCGCGCACACCGTCAGCAAGGGGCTGATCGAGACGCCCGAGGGGTCGAAGGGGATGGGGATCCTCTTCGCCGCGCTGATCGGGGCGATCGTCTGGAATCTCGTCACCTGGTACTTCGGCCTGCCTTCGTCGTCCTCGCACGCGCTGTTCGGCGGCATGGTGGGCGCGGCGCTCGCCGGCGGCACGGAGGTCATCTGGTCCGGCGTCCTCGACAAGGTCGTCATTCCGATGTTCATCTCGCCGGTGGTGGGGCTCATCGTCGGTTACCTGGTGATGACGGCGATCCTGTGGATGTTCCGCCGGTCCAACCCGCACAAGGCGAAGCGGGGCTTCCGGATCGCCCAGACGGTTTCGGCCGCGGGTATGGCGCTGGGGCACGGTCTCCAGGACGCGCAGAAGACGATGGGCATCGTGGTGATGGCGCTCGTCATCGGCGATGTGCAGGGGGCCGACGATCCGATCCCGGTGTGGGTGAAGATCGCTTGCGCGGTGATGCTCTCGCTGGGCACGTATGCCGGTGGGTGGCGCATCATGCGGACTCTGGGGCGGAAGATCATCGAGCTTGATCCGCCGCAGGGGTTCGCCGCGGAGACGACCGGGGCGTCGATCATGTTCACCACGGCGTTCCTGTTCAAGGCGCCGATCTCCACGACACATGTGATCACCTCGGCGATCATGGGTGTCGGGGCGACGAAGCGGATCAATGCCGTGCGGTGGGGGGTCGCCAAGAACATCGTGCTCGGCTGGTTCATCACGATGCCGGCGGCCGGGCTTGTCGCGGCGTGCGCGTTCTGGCTCGTGGACCTGGCGTTTCTGTAGGGGCTCTGCCCACCCGCCCGTCCGGCTCGGTGGGGGGAGAGGTCCCGTCACGGGGCTCCGCCCCGGACCCTGGCGCCGGGCTTCGCTCGGACGTCGGCGGGGACTCGCCCCCGCGTCTCCGGGCTTCGCCCCAGTACCCCGGTTTCGTCCGCGTCCAACCGCCGGAGGCAACGCGTGGGCCCGCCCTCCGAGTCGGAGGGCGGGCCCTTTGCGTCCTCGCGGTGGCACCGCCATGCAGCACCGCGAGGGGTCTGGGGGAGGGGACGCGGCTCAGCCGAAGCGGCCCGAGATGTAGTCCTCCGTTGCCTGGACCGACGGGTTGGAGAAGATCCGCTCCGTGTCGTCGATCTCGATCAGCTTGCCGGGCTGGCCGACGGCGGACAGGTTGAAGAAGGCCGTGCGGTCCGAGACGCGCGCCGCCTGCTGCATGTTGTGCGTCACGATGACGATCGTGAAGAGCTCCTTGAGCTCGCCGATCAGGTCCTCGATCGCCAGGGTGGAGATGGGGTCCAGGGCCGAGCACGGCTCGTCCATCAGCAGGACCTTCGGTTCCACCGCGATGGCGCGGGCGATGCACAGCCGCTGCTGCTGGCCGCCCGAGAGGCCCGAGCCGGGCTTGTTGAGGCGGTCCTTGACCTCGTTCCAGAGGTTCGCGCCCTGGAGGGACTTCTCGACGACGTCCGCCAGCTCGCTCTTCTTGTACGAGCCGTTGAGGCGCAGGCCCGCCGCCACGTTGTCGAAGATCGACATGGTGGGGAACGGGTTCGGGCGCTGGAAGACCATGCCGACCTCGCGGCGGACCGAGACGGGGTCCACGCCCGCCGCGTACAGGTCCTCGTCGTCCAGGAGCACCTTGCCCTCGACCCGGCCGCCCGACGTCACCTCGTGCATACGGTTCAGAGTGCGCAGGAACGTCGACTTGCCGCAGCCGGAGGGGCCGATGAAGGCCGTCACCGAGCGCGGTTCCACCGTCATCGAGATGTCGTCGATCGCCTTGTGGGATCCGTAGTAGGCGGTCAGTCCGCTTACGTCGATTCGCTTCGCCATTTTTGTCTACTTCACTTCCAGTCGGTCGCTGAGGGGGGCCCGTGCGGCTTCGGCCGCGGATCGCTGCTTCAGCGACCGGTCTTCGGGGCCTTCCAGCGGGCGATGCCACGGGCCACCAGGTTCAGGATCATCACGAAGGCGATCAGCGTGAGCGACGCCGCCCAGGCGCGGTCGTAGGCCGCCGTCGAGCCCGCGCTCTGCGAGTACTGCTGGTAGATGTACAGCGGGAGCGAGGCCTGCGCGCCCTCGAAGGGGTTCGCGTTGATGAAGGGGTTACCGAAGACGAGGAGCAGGACCGGCGCCGTCTCGCCCGCGATACGGGCGATCGCCAGCATCACGCCTGTGATGATGCCTCCGATCGAGGTCGGGACTACCACCTTCAGGATCGTGCGCCACTTCGGGACGCCGAGAGCGAGCGACGCCTCGCGCAGCTCGTTCGGGACCAGCTTCAGCATTTCCTCTGTCGAGCGTACGACCACCGGCATCATCAGGATCGCCAGGGCGAGGGAGCCCGCGAAGCCGAAGGGCTGCATGTCGAACATCAGCATCAGGCTGAGGATGAACAGGCCCGCGACGATCGACGGGATGCCGGTCATGACGTCCACGAAGAACGTGACCGACTTCGCCAGGGCGCCCCGGCCGTACTCCACCAGGTAGATCGCCGTCAGGATGCCGATGGGGGCGCCGATCGCGGTCGCCAGGCCCACCTGCTCCAGGCTGCCGAGGATCGCGTGGTAGATGCCGCCGCCCGGCTCGCTGTCCGCGACCACGCCCATGGAGTGGGTGAGGAAGTAGACGTCCAGGACCTTCACACCGCGCTGGATCGTCGTCCAGAGGAGGGAGACCAGCGGGACCACGGCCAGCAGGAACGCCACCCAGACCAGACTGGTCGCCACCCGGTCCTTCGCCTGGCGGCGGCCCTCCACCTTGGCGGCGATGCCGAAGGTGCCGAGGACGAAGAGGAGACCGGCGATCACGCCCCACTGGACCTTGCTGTCCAGGCCGCCGGCCAGACCGATGACGATCGCGAGGACGAGCGAACCGCCCGCGATGGCCCAGGGGGACCACCTCGGCAGGCTGGCGGCGCGGAGCGTGCTCGGGGACTTGTCGGCTACTGCTGCTGCGTGGCTCATGCGTTGGCCCCCGAGTACTCACTGCGGCGGGCGATGATCATGCGTGCCGCGCCGTTGACCAGCAGGGTGATGACGAACAGGACCAGACCGGAGGCGATGAGCGCGTCACGGCCGAACTCCGTCGCCTCGTTGAACTTGCTGGCGATGTTCTGGGCGAAGGTGCCGCCACCGGGGTTGAGGAGGCTGGCGTGGATGTCGAAGTCGGGGGAGAGGACCGTGGCCACCGCCATCGTCTCGCCGAGTGCGCGGCCGAGGCCCAGCATCGAGGCCGAGATGACTCCGGAGCGGCCGAAGGGGAGCACCGACATGCGGATGACCTCCCAGCGGGTGGCGCCCAGCGCCAGGGCCGCCTCCTCGTGCATCTGCGGGACCTGGCGGAAGACCTCGCGGCTGACGTTGGTGATGACCGGAAGGATCATCACGGCCAGCAGGATGCCCACCGTGAGCATCGAGCGCGGGGCGCCGTCGTCCCAGGAGAAGACGCCGGTCCAGCCGAGGTAGTCGTTCAGCCAGCCGAACAGGCCGGCCATGTGCGGTACGAGGACCAGGGCGCCCCAGAGGCCGTACACGATGGACGGGACGGCGGCGAGCAGGTCGATCACGTACGCGACGGGGCCGCTCATGCGGCGCGGGGCGTAGTGGGTGATGAAGAGGGCGATGGCGACGGCGATCGGGACCGCGATGACCATCGCGATGATCGAGGAGACCACCGTGCCGAAGGCCAGGACCGCGATACCGAACTTCGGCGGGACGAGGCTGGTGTTCCACTCGAACGCGGTCAGGAAGTTGGCGTCGTCCTTGCTGATGGCAAGCGTCGCCCGGTAGGTGAGGAAGACCGCGATCGCGGCCATGATCACCAACAGGAAGATGCCCGAGCCGCGGGAGAGACCGAGGAAGATCCGGTCACCGGGTCGGGTGGCGCCGCGGGCCGCGCGCTTCTGCTCGGCGGAGACGGGCGGCGGGGTCGCGGGGCTCGCGGGGGGTGGGGTGTCGTCCGTGTCTGTGTTCTGTGTCGATATGTCCATGGAGGTCTCCGGTCTGCGGAGCCGCCTGCGGTGTGGGGGCGGCTCGGGTGGGGCCGGATTGCGGGCGGCCCCTGGCGGCGGTGCACCGGACGGGTGCGGTCCGGACCGGGTGGACCCCGGCGCCGGACCGCACCGCTCAGATCAGCTCAGGCCCTCGATGGTGGTGCGGACCTTGGAGATGATGGCGTCGGGGATCGGCGCGTAGTCGATGCCCGAGAGGATGCCCTGACCGTCCTCGCCGGCGATGTAGCGCAGGAACGCCTTGGTGGCCGGCAGGGTGGCGGCCTTGTTGCCCTTGTCGCAGGCGATCTCGTACGTGACCAGGGTGAGCGGGTAGGCGCCCTCGGCCTTGGTGTTGTAGTCCAGCTTCAGCGACAGGTCGCTGCCGGTGCCGACGACCTGCGCGGCGGCGACGGCCTTGGTGGCGCCGTCGGAGGAGGCCTTGACCGGGGCCGAGGCGCCCGTGTCGACGGCGACGGTGCCGAGACCGTCCTTGGCGTACGACAGCTCCATGTAGCCGATCGCGCCGTTGGTCTGCTTGACGCCCTGGGCGACACCGGAGGAGCCGGCCGCGGCCTGGCCGCCCTTGGCCTGCCAGGCCTTTCCGCCGGAGTACTTCCAGTTGTCCGGGGTGGCGGCGATCAGGTACTTGGTGAAGTTGTCCGTGGTGCCGGACTCGTCCGAGCGGTGGTACGGCTGGATCTTGAGGTCGGGCAGCTGCGCGCCGGGGTTGAGCTTGGCGATCGCGGCGTCGTTCCAGTTGGTGATCTTGCCGTCGAAGATCTTGGCGATCGTCGCGGCGTCGAGTACGAGGTTGTCCACGCCCGAGACGTTGAAGGCGACGGCGATCGGGCCGGCCACCATCGGCAGGTCGATGCCCTGGCCGCCGGTGCAGACCGACTTGGAGGCGGTGACGTCCTCGGGCTTCAGCGCGGAGTCCGAGCCGGCGAAGGCGACCTGGCCCTGCGTGAACGCGGTGACACCGGCGCCCGAGCCGGAGCCCTTGTAGTTGACCTGGACGCCCGAGCAGGCCTGCGTGAAGTTCTTGACCCACGCGTCGATCGCGTTCTTCTGCGCGGAGGAGCCGTCGGCCAGGAGCTGGCCCTTGGCGTCGTCACACTTGATGGATCCGGCGGCCGCGGTGGCGGAGGAGCTGCTGCCGCCGCTGGTGCCGGTGTCGTCGGAGCCGCACGCCGTGAGGGCCAGGGCGCCGGAGACGGCGAGAGCACCGAGGGAGAGAGCCCGCCGGTTCATGCGCTGAAGCTTCACTTGGGGAAGTTCCTTCCAGGAGCCGCCGTCCTGAAATCCGGCGGCGTGCGGGGTATGCAGAAGTCTGCTCGGCACGGACGCGACCCCCCGGGTCGCGCATCGCACCGCGTAAGGCCGAAATTAGGCAGATGAGGTGAAGGCGCCTACGGGCGGGAGTGAACGGGGGGTGAACCCCTGGGGACGGTGCGGTTAGGTCACGGAACGCTTACGTCGAGGACACGGAGCGATTCCGGCGACCACCGGGTTCGTCCGACCGTCATGCCAGGTGCAGGACGTGCAGCAGAGCGTCCACGAGGGTGCGGTCCCTCGGCTGGGTGAGCCGGTCGCGGGCGGCCGGCGGAGGGAGCCACAGGAGGCGGTCGACCTCGTCGTTCGGGGTGAACGCGCCGGACACGGCCTCGGCCGCCCAGTAGCGGACCTCCTTGGGCCGGCCGTTCGCCTCGTAGTCCACGGTCGGCAGCCGGGCGCCGGGCGCGGCCCGGTAGCCCGTCTCCTCCTCGACCTCGCGCAGGGCGCCCGTGAGCGGGTGCTCGCCACGTTTCAGCTTGCCCTTGGGGTGGGACCAGTCGTCGTACTTGGGACGGTGGACGAGACAGAGCTCCAGCCCGCCGTCCCCCGGGGAGCGGCGCCACAGCACACAGCCGGCCGCTTGGACGGGAGCGTCGTCGAGGGTGTCGTCAGGGGAGCCGGCGGGGGTGCCGTCGGGGTTGTCCGCGATGCTCATCCTGGTTCTCACCACCTGTTCGGTCAGGGTGCGGCGATGGTCTGCTTCTGCCACGAGCGCTGGAACGCGTACCGCGCCGCCTCCACCTCGTGCCGCTGGTCCGCGTGCAGCACGCCGAGCGCGTACGCCGTCGCGGGCGCGATACGGGGGGTGCGGGCCGCCTGGGCCGCGGCCGAGGACGCCTCCGAGGCGTCGCGGTGCCGGTCGAGGGCCTCGCCCGCCGTGAGCAGGCGGACGTCCAGGGGGGTCCCCCGGCCGTGCACGACCTCGCAGGAGTACCGGTGCAGCCGCAGCAGCAGGCGGACCTGGTGCCAGGGCGCGTCCTGCGGGTGCGGGGCGGGGTCCGGGGAGAGGCCGTGGACCAGGGCCTCCGCGTTGTACGGGCTGCCCGCGGTGACCAGCGGCAGCGCGGTGACCGCGTCGGCGAGACGTTCCGCGGCCGCCGTGGCGAGGGGCCGCAGGTCGGTGGCGGAGGCGGCGGAGGCGAGAGGGACCTCGCTGGCGAGGACGGCGACCTTGTCCGCGACGGCGTGGAAGCGGGAGGAGCCCAGCGCCTGGAGGGCGGTGGAGTGGGCCCGGGTGCGGGCGAGGGTGAGCTGCCGGTCCAGGAGGGCGCCGGCCTTCGCCGCGCCCACGGTGAGGTTGCCGCGGTCCGGGACCACCGGGTGGGCGACGGCCCGGTCGCCCGCGTTCGAGCCCGCCGGGCCGGCCAGCTGGGTGGGCACCGGCGCCGGTGTCGCGCCCGACAGCCGGTTCAGCGCCAGCAGCAGCCGTTCCAGGCGGGCCCCGTACGCGTGCTCCAGGGCCAACGTGCCGGACAACCAAGCCAGTTCGGGACGGATGCTCTCCGACCACTCGGGCTCGAGGAGCGGACGGAAGGTGTGCAGGCTGCCGCTGATGCGACGGGCCGAGCGGCGCAGGGCACGGGCGGCGTCGACACGCGCCTGCGCACTGCTCGCCGCGGCGCCTGCCGCGCCGGCCGCCGAGGCGCCCGCCGGGCCGTTCGACGTGGCGCCCCCCGTCTCCCGGTGCAGGCGCAGCGCGCGGAGGAACTCCGTGGCCTGGCCCCGGAGGTAGCCCGCGAGGGCGTTTCCGGTGGTCACGGGCCCGGCCGCGGGGTCCGTCAGGTCATGGTGTCGCTGTGCCACGCCGGCGCCTCCGGGCGTCTATGTGCATCTCCTGGACGTTGCGCAGGGGCGCGCCGTCCGCGTCGGTCGAGTGCCGGATCCACTCACCGTCCGGGCCGAGGTGCCAGGAGGCGGTCGAGTCGGACATGCCCGTCTCCAGGACCCGGTTCAAAGACGCCCGGTGGCCCGGGTCGGTGACCCTGACCAGGGCCTCGATACGGCGGTCGAGGTTGCGGTGCATCATGTCGGCGCTGCCGATCCACACCTCGGGTTCCCCGCCGTTGCCGAACCCGAAGACCCGGGAGTGCTCCAGGAAACGGCCGAGGATGGAGCGGACCCTGATGTTGTCCGACAGGCCCGGCACGCCCGGGCGCACCGCGCAGATGCCGCGCACCCACACGTCGACCGGCACGCCCGCCTGGGACGCGCGGTAGAGAGAGTCGATGAGGGCCTCGTCGACGATCGAGTTGACCTTGATGCGGACGTGCGCGGGCCGTCCGGCGCGGTGGTGCTGGATCTCCTTGTCGATGCGGGCGATCAGGCCGTCCCGCAGGGATTTGGGGGCGACGAGGAGACGGCGGTAGGTCTCGCGGCGGGAGTAGCCGGAGAGCCGGTTGAACAGGTCGGAGAGGTCCGCGCCGACCTGCGGGTCGGCGGTGAGCAGCCCGAGGTCCTCGTAGAGCCGGGCCGTCTTCGGGTGGTAGTTGCCGGTGCCGACGTGGCAGTAGCGCCTTAGCGTGTCGCCCTCCTGACGGACCACCAGCGACAGCTTGCAGTGCGTCTTCAGGCCGACGAGGCCGTAGACGACGTGGCAGCCGGCCTCCTCCAGCTTGCGCGCCCACTTGATGTTGGCGTGCTCGTCGAAGCGGGCCTTGATCTCGACCAGGACGAGGACCTGCTTGCCGGACTCGGCGGCCTCGATGAGCGCGTCGACTATCGGGGAGTCGCCCGAGGTCCGGTACAGGGTCTGCTTGATGGCGAGGACGTCCGGGTCGAGCGCCGCCTGTTCCAGGAAGGCCTGTACGGACGTCGAGAAGGAGTCGTACGGGTGGTGCAGCAGGACGTCCCGGCTGCGCAGCGCCGCGAAGATGTCCGGCGGGGACGCCGACTCGACCTCGGCGAGGTCGCGGTGGGTGCCGGCGATGAACTTCTTGTACTTCAGCTCGGGCCGGTCGAGGCCGTGGATGCGGAAGAGACCGGTGAGGTCGAGCGGACCCGGCAGCGGGTAGACCTCGGCCTCGCTGATCTTCAGCTCGCGCACCAGCAGGTCCAGCACCTCGCGGTCGATGGACTCCTCGACCTCCAGGCGCACCGGCGGCCCGAAGCGGCGCCGCATGAGCTCCTTCTCCAGGGCCTGGAGGAGGTTCTCGGCGTCGTCCTCCTCGACCTCGAGGTCCTCGTTGCGGGTGAGCCGGAAGGCGTGGTGCTCCAGTACCTCCATGCCCGGGAACAGCTCCTCCAGGTGCGCGCCGATGACGTCCTCGATGGGGACGTAGCGGCCGGGGGAGCTCTCCAGGAAGCGGGTCAGCAGCGGCGGCACCTTGACGCGCGCGAAGTGCTTGTGGCCGCTGACCGGGTTGCGCACGACGACCGCGAGGTTCAGCGAGAGGCCCGAGATGTACGGGAAGGGGTGCGCGGGGTCGACGGCGAGGGGGGTGAGCACCGGGAAGATCTGGTGCCGGAAGAGCGTGAAGAGCCGCGCCTGCTCCTTCTCCGTCAGCTCGCCCCAGCGCACCAGGTGGATGCCCTCCTCCGCGAGGGCCGGGGCGATGTCCTCGTGGTAGGTAGCGGCGTGCCGGGCCATGAGCTCGCGCGAGCGCGCCCAGATCATCTCCAGCACCTCGCGCGGCTGGAGACCGGAGGCCGAGCGGGTGGCGACCCCGGTGGCGATACGGCGCTTCAGACCGGCCACCCGGACCATGAAGAACTCGTCCAGGTTGCTGGCGAAGATGGCGAGGAAGTTGGCTCGCTCGAGGAGGGGCGTGTTCGGATCCTCGGCGAGTTCCAGAACGCGCTCGTTGAACGCGAGCCAGCTGCGTTCCCGGTCGAGGAAGCGGCCCTGCGGCAGCTGCGGTCCGTCGTACGGCGCCTCCTCGTAGGTGTCGAGGTCGGCGTCGATGTCGGGCTCGAGATCGGAGACCACTGCGGCGACGGTGTGCGGGCGGTGCGCGGCGATGGAGCCCACGGAGGGCTGCGCGTGCTGGACCTCGGCCTGGGCGTCTGACTGGCTCATGGCCCCATTCTTCCGCGCCAGGAGCGTGACCGGCGCGTCGGAACGTGCGGGCGGGATCGCTGTGGAGTCTCCTCGGGGCCGATTTCCCCCGGGAGGCTGCGAAGGCTCGGGCACGGCGGGCTTCATTCGGCGAGCGTCGCAAGGTCGTCTGAACCGATGGTTACGGAGACATGGCGTGCGGGATATCGGGGGGCGGCCCGCCGGGGTCGATGTCCTGGAGCGGGAGCGCGAGGGGTGTCGTGCGGGTCCCTGCCCGGAGGGTGGTCCGAGGTGTGCGGTCCCTCCGCCGTGGAGGGCCCGGCACCCGGACCGGGCGAGGTGTTCCGCTCCGCCGTGGAGGGCCCGGCACCCGGACCGGGCGAGGTGTGCGGTCCCTCCGCCGTGGGGGCCCGCGGACCCGGACCGTGCGCGGGATCAGGCGGCGACGGCGGTCGCCGTGCGGCGTCGCAGGATCAGGAACGCGGCGGTGGTCGCGAGGGCGGCGACGGCCAGGACGATCCCCGTCTCCACCAGGTGGATCGGCCAGTAATGCGCCTCGGGGTGGTAGGTCGTGTAGTAGCCGGTGACGCCCAGGTCGTCGAGGCAGCGCCGCGTCCGCGCGGCCGTGCCGTCGCACTGCCAGTGGTCGAAGTCCGGGGTGCGGTGCCCGTGGATCAGCGCACCGTTCTCCAGCCCCCACGCGTCGTGGGGAGGGTTGGCCCCGCTGGTCACCGAGGTGCGGGTGAGGGCGGGCCAGAAGGAGTCGCGGTACTGGGCGACCACGAAGGCGAGCAGCCCGGTCGTGGCGACGGAGACGGCCAGCGCGGGCAGTGCGCGGCGCAGCAGGAGCGCGGTGAGCGCGCCGACGGCGAGCGCGCAGAGACCGTACGCGAGGGTGGCCGGGCCGCGCGAGAGGTACGCGTCGGCGCTCGTCCACCCGTTGTCCATCAGGTTCGGGTGGGCGCCCCACGCCCAGCGGTACACCAGGACCAGCGCGGTGGCGCCGGCGGTCAGGGCTAGCGCGGGGACGGCGAGCTTGGCGGTGAGCCAGCGGGTGGGGGTGATGCCCTGGGTCCAGGCGAGGCGGGCGGTGCCGTTCTCCAGCTCGCGGCCGATCAGCGCGCCGCCCGCGAAGGCGGCCACGGCGAGGAAGAGGTAGGAGATCAGCAGGCCGGCCCAGCCGAGCGATTCGCTGTAGCCGACCCAGCCGACCGTCATGCCGCACATGTCCTGGTCCGTATCGGCGCAGGCCTCCCACTCCGCGAGCTCCTTGTCGACGGCGACTTCGCCGAGCCACACCACCCAGCCGATCAGGGCCACCACGGCGGCGGCCCAGACGAGGAGGGCGGTGCGGTGCACGCGCAGCACGGTGCGGGCCGTGCCCCAGGCGGGGGGACGGCCGTCCGCACGGCCGTCCGCGCGGTCGGCCGTGCGCCCATCAGTACAGCCGTCCGCACGGCCGTCCGCGCCGTCGCGGTGGACGGGTTCGCCGGGCGGGGTGCCCGGCTCGGCGGCCGCGCTCATACGGCGGCCTTCCCGCCCGCGCGCGGGACGGTGGCGGTCGAGCGCCTGAGCTGGACGAACGCGGCCACGGTGAGGGCGGCGACCACGGCCAGCACGAGGGCGGTCGTGGTCAGCTGGAGGGGCCAGTAGTGGGACTCGGGGTGGTAGGTGGTGTAGAAGCCGGTGGCGTCGAGATCGGCGTAGACCGCCTTGCAGATGGAGGAGGCGGAGGTCGCCCCGCAGCCGGGGTCGGCTATGTGCGCGCCGGTGGAGGTGACCAGGCCCGAGTCGACGCCGAGGCCCGAGCCCTGGTAGCCGTCGGCGAGGCTGGTGACGTGGGTGACGGTCGGCCACAGGTGCGGCATGAGCTGGTCGGCCAGGAACCGCGTGGCGGCGACGAAGCCCAGGGCCGCCATCAGCGCGGGCAGCGTGCGGCGCAGCAGCAGGGCCCCGAGGGCGCCGCTGGCCAGGCCGGTCAGGGCGAAGGCGACGGTGGTGGGGCCGTTGGTGTGCAGGGTGAGGTTGTCGTACCAGCTCTTGGCGGTGTCGATACGCCCGTCGCCCGCCGACCACATCAGGCGGTGCAGCGCGACCAGCAGGCCGGTGCCCGCGGCGACCAGGACCGTGGGCACGATCAGCTTGGTGGCCAGCCAGCGGGCCGGGGACAGGCCCTGCGTCCAGGCGAGCTGCGCGGTGCCGTGCTCCAGCTCGCGGCCGAACAGGGCGGCGCCCGCCCAGGCCGCGACGGCGAAGGGGAGCGCGGTCAGCGCGCCGGTCGTGTACATGTACACGCTCTTGTAGCGGACGATCGAATCCTGGTCGTAGTGGCAGTTGCGGTAGTCGGTGCAGTCCACCCGGTACTGGCGCCAGGCCGCCGCCGACGCGTCGGTCAGCGGACCCCACAGCCACACCAGGCCGGCGGCGAGGACGGCGACGACGCCGATCCAGACGTACAGGGCGGGCCGGTGCAGGCGGAGCAGCCAGCCCGCTCCGGGGGCGGCGGGCCTGGCGGTCTTCGGGGCGTCCGGCGACAGGGCGAGTGCGGTCATACGGCGGCCTCCTCGGGCTCGGCCGGGACGAGTGGGGCGGCCTGCGGGTTGCGCAGATAGGCGAGGACGAGTTCCTCCAGGGAGGGCGCCGAGGTGCGCCAGTCGTCGGCGAGCGGGCCCGCGGGACGCACCAGGGCGGTGAGCTGGCGGCCGGTGACCCGGGACTCGACGACCGTGTGCGGGGCCAGTTCCGGGGAGATGCCCGGCGAGCCGTCCGCGCGGGTGGGCCGGAGGGAGTCCGCCGTGGCGTTCATGGTGGTGCTCACGCGCGTGTGGGCGGCGAGCAGGTCGTCGATCTCGCCGGCGAGCCGCACCCGGCCACCGCCGACCAGCAGCAGGTGGTCGCAGGAGTCCTCGAGCTCGGCGACCACGTGCGACGACATCACGATCGTCGTGCCGTACTGCGCCGCCCGCGCCATCAGGGTGCCCATCAGTTCGTGCCGGGCCAGCGGATCCAGGTCGGCGATCGGCTCGTCGAGGAGGAGCAGTTCGGGCCGCTTGGCGAGAGCCAGGGCGAGCGCGACCCTGGTGCGCTGGCCGCCGGAGAGGGAGCGGATCTTCTTCCTGGGGTCGAGATCGCCCGCGGAAACGATCTGCTCGGCGGTCTCGGCGTCCCAGCGCCCCGGGTTGAGATCGGCGCCCACGAGCAGGGTCTCGGCGACGGACAACTGCGGGTACAGCGGCTTGTCCTGGGCGACGTAGCCGACACGCGCGCGTGCCGACGCGGGATCCGTGCCGAGGACGGTGACCCTGCCCTCGGTGGGGGCGAGCAGTCCCGCGGCGAGGGCGAGGAGCGTGGACTTGCCCGCGCCGTTGGGGCCGACCACGGCACAGACGCGCCCGGCGGGCAGGCGGAACGTGCAGTCGCGCAGCGCCCAGCCCCCTTGCCGGCCGAAGCGCTTGCCGAGCGCGGTTGCCGCCATGGCGGTGTCGGTCATGAGGGGTCTCCAGAATTCATGTCGTGCCGGTCGTGTCCGCCGTGCTGATCGTGCTGGTGGTGCTGATCGGGCCGGTCGTGCCCGCCGGGTCGGCCGTTCCGGTCCTGCCGGTCGTGCTCGCCGTTCCCGTCCTGCCGGTGGTGTCGGCCGTCGGGGTCCGGTACGGCGGAGAAGTGTTCGTCGAGTACGGCGGTGAAAAGCGCGGCCACGTCGTCGCGGTCCAGCGCGGCCTCCCTGGCCCGGACCGCCCAGGCGTCCAGTTCCGCGCGCAGGGGTGAGTCGGCCGGGGCGGTGCTCAGCCCGCGCCGCACGAAGGTGCCGAGGCCCCGCCGGGCCTCCACCAGCCCGTCGCGCTCCAGCTCGCGGTACGCCTTCAGCACGGTGTTCGGGTTGATGGCGGTCGCCTCGACCACCTCACGGGCGGTGGGCAGCTTGTCGCCGGCCTGAAGGACGCCCAGGCGCAGAGCCTGCTTCGTCTGCTGGACGATCTGGACGTAGGTGGCCACGCCGCTGTGCCGGTCGATGCGGTATTCGACCACTGGACAACCACCCTTTCACTAATTGAGTAGTGAAAGGGTGGTGCAAGGTGGTGCGCAAGTCAAGGAAAAATCGTGCGGCCAACCGTGAACCGATCGGCGGGGCCGGTCCGATGAGGGGATGTGAGCGAAACGAGAAGCGACGGGGAGCTGCTGCGGGCCATCGCGGCGGACCGGGACCGTCACGCCTTCGAGGAGCTGTACCGGCGGTACGCGCCCTGGCTGACCGCGCGCCTGCGCGGCCGCTGCGCGGACGCCGGGATAGTCGACGACGTCGTGCAGGAGACGTTTCTCGCGGTGTGGCGCGGCACCGCCCGCCACCGCGAGGAGGGCTACTCCGCCGACGCCGCAGGCTGGCTGTGGCGCATCGGCGCCCGCCGCCTGGTCGACGCCATGCGCGGCGACGGAGCGCGCGGCCGGCTGCGCCAGGCACTGTCCCGGCTGCGTCACCGCGACGAGGCCTCGGCGGAGGAACGCGTGCTCGCGGGGGTGGAGCACGGGGACCTCGCCGGGGCCCTCACCCGCCTCTCGCCGGAGCTCCGGGCGGTCCTCCAGGCGACCGTGATCGACGGACTCACCACCCGGGAGGCGGCCGTTCTGCTCGGCATCCCGCCCGGCACCGTCAAGACGCGGGCCCTGCGTGCCCGCAAGCAACTGCGGGAGGCGCTGGCATGAGGCGTTACGTGTGCGGAGTGGGCCCACGCGGACGCGTGGGCGACGGACAGTCGAGGGAGGTCGTGGCATGACGTGGCATGTGGCTGAAGAAGACCTGCGGGCGTACGCGCACGGCGAGTTGGCGCCGCCGCTGCTGTGGTCCGCCGACACCCACCTCACCGGGTGCGCACAGTGCCGGGCCCGGCTCGCGGAGACCACCGACCCGGTCGCGCTGGACGCCCGCTGGGAACGGCTGGACGCCGAGCTGGACGCGCCGCGGCCCGGCCTGATCGAGCGGCTGCTGGTGCGGCTCGGCGTGGCCGACCACACCGCGCGGCTGCTGACGGCGACACCGGTGCTGCGCCGCTCCTGGCTGCTGTCGGTGCTGTTCCTGCTGGTCATGACGGTGCTGGCGGTGCGGGTGGCGGACCAGCCCGCGCTGTTCCTCGCGCTCGCCCCGCTGCTTCCGCTCGCCGGGGTCGCCCTGTCGTACGGCCCGTCGCTCGACCCGACGTACGAGATGGCCGTCGTCGCCCCGCTGCACGGCTTCCGGCTGCTGATGATCCGTACGGTCGCGGTGCTCACCGCGGGCCTGGCGTTCAACGGCCTGGCGACGCTGGCGCTGCCGGGGTACGGGCTGGCCGCCCTGGCCTGGCTGCTGCCCGCGCTCGCCCTCACCGCGACGGGGCTCGCGCTGACCGCCCGGCTGGGCCCGGTCGTCGCACCCGCCCTGGTCGGCGGCGCCTGGGTGGCGCTGCTGGTGGTGGCGAAGAGCCAGGTGCACGCCCACGACACGCTCGCCCCGTTCACGGCGGCGGGCCAGTCGGCCGCGGCGGCCGTGGCGGCTCTCGCGGCTCTCCTGCTCTACCAGGCCCGCGACCGCTTCGACGCGCGTCCGCTGGGTGGCTTTCCGGACGGCGGTGCCGTGTGAGGCGGCCGTCCGCCCTCGTGGCCCTCTCCGCGGCCCGGCCCGGTGACCGGCGTTGCGACGCGCGTCCGCCGGGTGGCTTCCCGGACGGCGGTGCCGTGTGAGGCGGCCGCCCGCCCCCGTGGCCCTCTCCCCGGCCCCGCCCGCCAACTGGACTTTCAGGAGCTCCCTATGACCACCGCTTCCACTCCCGGGCCCGCCACCCTGACGGCCACCGACCTCTCCCTGCGCTTCGGCGGAACCCGCGCCCTCGACGGGGTCTCGCTGCGGCTGACGCCCGGTGTAACCGGGCTGCTCGGCCCCAATGGCGCCGGAAAGACCACCCTCTTGCGGGTGCTGGCCACGGCCGTGCCGCCCGACGGCGGCGCGTTCACGGCCCTCGGGCACGACCCCGGCACGGCGGCCGGCCGCCTCGCCCTGCGTCGCACGCTCGGCTATCTGCCCCAAACCCCCGGATTCCACCCGGAGTTCACGGCGTTCGAGTTCGTCGACTATGTGGCGATCCTGAAGGAGCTGACCAACCGCGGCGCCCGGCTGAGCGAGGTGCGGCGCGTGCTGGAGGCCGTCGACCTCTCGGAGGTGCGCGGCAAGCGCATCAAGCGGTTGTCCGGCGGCATGCGGCAGCGTGTCGCCCTGGCCGCCGCACTCGTCGGCGACCCCGGCTTCCTGGTGCTGGACGAGCCGACCGTCGGCCTCGACCCCGAACAGCGCATGCGATTCCGCGAGTTGATCGCCCAGGCGGGCGAGGGCCGCACGGTCCTGCTGTCCACCCACCAGACGGAGGACGTCGCGATGCTGTGCCACCGCGTGGTGGTGCTGGCCCAGGGCCGCGTCCGCTTCGAGGGCACCCCGGCCGACCTGACCGCCCGCGCGGCGGGCCGGGTCTGGAGCAGCACGGAACGCGATCCGAACGCTCTGGCCGGCTGGCGCACCGGCACCGGCAGCTTCCGCAACATCGGCGACCCGCCGACCGGCGCCGACCTCCTCGAACCCACCCTGGAGGACGGCTACCTGCTCGCCCTCGACGGTGAGAGCGCCGAGGTGGCGGCATGAGCACCACCACCCCGACGGTCACGGAACCCGCCCGCACGCTCACCGAGCCGCCGCGCGAGGGCCGCCGCACCGGAGCCGTCCTCGCACTCGCCCGCTTCGAGGCCCGCGAGCTGCTCCAGCAGATCCCGGTGCTGTTCTTCTTCGCCCTCTACGTCGTCCTCATCGCCCTGCGGCTGATGAGCAACGACGGCATGGACGACTTCCCCGTCCTCAACACGGTGGACCGCCGTACCCAGGTGGCGCCTCTGCTGTTCGCCCTCGCCATGTTTATCTGCGTCAACGCGGCCGCGCTGCGTTCGCGGAAGCACGGCACGGTGGAGCAGTTCGAGGTGCTGGCCATGGAACCCTGGCGGCGCACCCTCGCGCATGTGCTGTCCGTGCTCCCGTACGCGGGGCTCACCGCGCTCGCCGTGGCGGCCGAGTTCACCCGGGAGGCGCTGAAACCCGGCGCGATCGGCCACGGTTCCTTCGGGGAACTGGCCGTCGGACCGCTGAGCGTCCTGCTGGCCGGCATCACCGGCGTGCTGCTGGCCCGTCTGCTGCCCTCCACCTTCGTTCCCATACTGTTCGTCATCGCCCTGTACGTGCTCGGCGTCCTGTTCTCCGGACTCATCGGATCCGACCACGAGTGGGTTCACCGGCTCGACCCGATCCAGTCCTTCGCGTCCAGCGGCGGCGATCCCGTCCCCTCCGACCTGCTCGGCCGCCCGGCCGGCTGGCACGCCCTGTACGTGACGGGCCTGTGCGCCCTGCTGGCCTGCTCGGCCCTGCTGGTCGCCGGCGGCCGGACCCGAGCCGTCAGGGTGGCGACCGCTCTCGCCCTGGCGGCCACCGCGGCCGGCGTGATCGGCCAGATCCCGCGCGGCACGGCGGCCCTGGAAGCGGCGCGCAGGACGGCGGCCGACTCCCCGGAGAAGGTCCAGTCCTGCTCGACGTACGACGGCTCGACCTACTGCTCGTTCCCCGAGTGGAGCGGTGTGCGGTCCGACTGGGCCGAGGTCGTCGACCGCGTCCGGTCGGGGGCCGGCGGTACGGCGGCGGAGGCTCGGCTGACGATCCGCCAGCGGGTCTACATCAGCGGCGAGGAGGTGGAGGTCGACGGCTCCCTCGACCCCTCCACCACTCCCGGCGAGGTGACGGTCGGTACGCGCTGGGGCGGCAACCGGGTCCCCGAGTTCGCGGTCGGCGTGGCCTCGGTCCTGGTAGGGGGCTCGGAGGACGTGACGACCGAGCCGATGTGCGACGCCCGCGCGGTGACCATCATGTGGCTGGTGCTGGGCAACGACCCCACCCCGACGGCCACGTTCCGGAACGTGCGGCTCGACGACAGCACCAGCGGCTCGGGAGTGGTCCTGGCCCCGACGAACGGACTGGGTCTGTCGGGCCCGCAGACGACGGTGATCCGGGAACTGCTGGAGCGTCCGCGTGCCGAGATGACGGCCCGGGTCAAGGCCCACTGGACGGAACTGACATCCGCGAAGACGACGACCGCCCAGGCCGCCGAGCTGCTGGGAGTCGCGGTGCCGAAGGAGGCGGAAGAGTGCGGAGAGTGACCGAGTCACAGGCGAGGGGGGTCCCGGCGGACCTGCTCCGCGCCCTGGTACCGCCCGTGTGGCGCAGTCTCCCCTGGCGGGCGCTGACCACGGCCGGCGGGCTGGGCCTGCTGCTCGCCGCGACCACCCGGCTGCCGGACCAGGCCCCGGACGCCGAACTGGGGCTGCTGGTCCTGCGCCTCACCGCCCTCACCGGCGCACTGGGTCTGGCCTTCCTGCTGGACGATCCGGCCCGCAACACGACGGCGACGACACCGGTGGGCCGCCCGCGGCGGACCGTGCTGCGGCTGGCCATCGCCGCCCCCCTGGCGGCCTTCTGGTGGGTGGCGGTCCTGCTTCTGACACCCGATCCGACCCGTCCCGCACTCGGTCCGGCCACTCTGGAGGCGGCGGGGATGGCCTGTGCGGCCCTCGCCCTCGCCACGATCGCCGTCCGCTTCACACGGACGGCGGAAGTGGGCAGGAGCACGGCGATCCTGCTGGGCTCCGCGGCCGCGGTCGCGGTACTGGTGCCGAACCGGTGGGGCCTGCTGGGCACGTCCCAGGACCCCTACTGGGTGGCGACGCAGGTGAGATGGGCGGTGGTGCTGGGGGCGACGGTGGCGCTGAGCGTGCTGTGGACACCGGAGCCGCTGCGGGGACCCTGGAACCACGGGGCGGGGCGGTCCAGCCCGCCCGGGGGCATATCTGACGGGAGTGTTCCCTCCGGCGGAGCCTGAAAAGCGGCCCGGCTGCCGGGCTCACGTCTCCGTTCGGTACATCAGGTCCGTCTCATGGGTGATGAACCCCAGCCTCTCGTACACGGACACCGCCGCCTTGTTGTCGGCGTCGACGTACAGCATCGCCGTGGGCAGACCCTGCGCCGCGAGATGCCGCAGGCCGATCGTCGTGAGCGCCTTGCCGAGGCCACCCCCCTGCGCGCCGGGGGCGACACCGAGGACGTACACCTCACCGAGCTGCTCCTCGGCGTGGACCTTCGTCCAGTGGAAGCCGACGAGCCGCTCGCCGCGGAAGGCGAGGAAGAAGCCGGCGGGGTCGAACCACGGCTGGGACCTGCGGTCGTCGAGGTCGCGCTGGGTGAGGGAGCCCTGCTCGGGATGGTGGGCGAACGAGGCGGCGTTGACGGCCAGCCAGGCGGCGTCGTCCTGCCCGGGGACGAAGGCACGGACGGTGACGCCCTCGGGCAGCACCGGCTCGGGCAGCTCGAGGTCGGTCAGCGGCCGCCGCATCTGCCGCAGTTCGCGGAACAGGGCGAGCCCCAGGACCTGGGCGAGGTGCCGGGCGGCGGAGTGGCCGCCATGGGCCCACACCCGCAGCCGCTTGCCGGAGGCGGCGAGCAGGGCCGAGCCGAGCGCGCGGCCGTGCCCGTTGCCGCGGTGCGCGGGGTGGACCACCAACTCGGCGGCGGGCGCCTCGACCGGATCGGTGTCCTCCAGCTGGGCGTAGCCGACGAGGGCGTCGCCGAGGGAGAGGACCAGATGGGAGACGCCTTCGCGGGCACCTCCGCGCAGTTGCAGCCGGCCCTGTTCGGACACCGCCTGCTGGCCGTCCGACCGGGCGGCCTCCGCGAGCAGTTCGAGGACGGCCTCGGTCTGTTCGGGGGAGAGCTCGGAGTGGGTCTCGATCGATCGGGAGCCGGGGATCCGTGCGGTGTCGTCGCTGGTCATGCGTACGAGAGTAAAGGGCGGGCAGCGCAAAGTGGCGGTAAGGGGAAAGGCGGAAGGATGAGCTCCGGAAAGGCAAAGCGGGGGGTAAGCGGAGGGCAAAGGGAAACCAGGATGTAACCAAGAACCCCCTGTCGCGCTACGCGCGTTGACCCTAGGCTGCGCCGGACGGGGCCACTCCTCATACGTCTCCCGGGGCCGGGCCGGTCCGGGGACGCAGACACCACAGGCAGACACCTCAGGGGGGCGCATGCCAGCCACTTCCCAGCCGCATCCGAGCGGCAGACGCCGTACGTACCGTCTTCTCGCGGCCGCCGCGGGTCTCGCCACCGCAGGCGCCATGGCCGCCGCGCTTCCGGCGGACGCCCACGACAGCAAGCACTCCAAGCCGCTGCCGAGCCGCTACCAGGATGTGCAGCTGCTCTCCTTCAACGACCTGCACGGCAACCTCGAGCCCCCGTCCGGCTCCTCCGGCCGGGTCACGGAACTCCAGGCGGACGGCACCACGAAGACGATCGACGCGGGCGGTGTGGAGTACCTCGCCACGCACCTGCGCCAGGCGCGTGGGAGCAACAAGTACTCCATCACCGCGGCCGGCGGCGACATGGTCGGCGCCTCCCCGCTGATCTCGGGCCTGTTCCACGACGAGCCCACCATCGAGGCGCTGAACAAGCTCGACCTGGATGTCACGTCCGTCGGCAACCACGAGTTCGACGAGGGTGCCAAGGAACTGGCGCGGCTTCAGAAGGGCGGCTGCCACCCGACGGCCGGCTGCTACACGGACAAGAAGTTCAAGGGGGCCGACTTCCCGTACCTGGCGGCCAACGTCCTGAACGAGAAGACCGGCAAGCCCATCCTGAAGCCGTACTTCGTCTGGAAGAAGAAGGACGTCAAGATCGGCTTCATCGGCGTGACGCTGGAGGACACTCCCGGTGTCGTGTCCGCCGAGGGCGTCAAGGGCCTCAAGTTCGAGGACGAGGTCGAGACGATCAACAAGTACGCCAAGGAGCTGCAGAAGCAGGGCGTGAAGTCGATCGTGGCGCTGATCCACGAGGGCGGTCTGCCGGCCTCGGGGGCGTACAACTACAACTGCGACTCCCCGGGGGCGGGCGCCGGAATCTCCGGCCCGATCGTCGACATCGCGAAGAACATCACGCCCGCGGTGGACGCGCTGGTGACGGGTCACACGCACGCCGCGTACGCGTGCACGATCCCGGACCCGGCGGGCAACCCGCGCACGGTCACCTCGGCCGCGTCCTTCGGCCGTCTGTACACGGACACCACGCTGACGTACGACCGCTTCACCGGTGACATCGCGCGTACGGCGGTCAAGTCGGCGAACCACGTGGTCACCCGGACCGTCGCCAAGGCGCCCGACATGACCGAGCTGATCAGCAGGTGGAACACCCTGGCGGCCCCGGTCGGCAACCGGGCGATCGGCTACATCTCCGCGGACGTCCCCAACACGGGCACCGAGTCCCCGATGGGCGACCTGATCGCGGACGCCCAGCTCTGGTACGGCAAGAAGCTCGACGCGCAGACGGACCTCGCGCTGATGAACCCGGGCGGTGTCCGGGCCGGTCTCACCTACGCGGCCAAGGGCGGTGAGGGCGACGGCGTGGTGACCTACGCCGAGGGCTTCACCGTCCAGCCGTTCTCCAACACCGTGAACCTCCAGGACTTCACCGGCGCCCAGCTGGTCCAGGTTCTCAAGGAGCAGGTGAGCGGGACCAACGCGAGCGCGCCGAAGATCCTTCAGCCGTCCGCCAACCTGACGTACACGCTGGACCTGACGAAGAGCGGCGCCGACCGCGTCGTCACGGACTCCATCAAGCTGAACGGCACGGCGATCGACCCGGCCGCCACCTACCGCGTCTCGACGAACAGCTTCCTCGCGGGCGGCGGCGACGGCTTCACCACGCTGGGCCAGGGCACCAACGACCTCGTCGGCGCCGACGACCTGACCGCCCTGGAGCAGTACCTGCTCGCCAACTCCTCGGCCGCGGGCCCGATCGCCCCGCCGACGGCGAACCGGATCACGATCGTGCAGTAGCCCTCGCAGTAACCCGCGCCACGATTCACGAGGCGGCCCCGTCACCGACGGGGCCGCCTCTTCGTATTGGAACCTGTATTAAAACCTGTGTGAGTCCGCTGTTGGTTCCCGAACTCACCTGAAAACTCGCCTCAGGCGCAATTCATCGAGGTCTAAGCAGAATCGGCTTTTTCCGGCTCCGGCGTCCCGTACTGTTTTCCATGTCGAGAGCGAACGACGCGAAAGCGAAGAGAGCGAACGGCATCACGACCGAGAGCATCGATGACGCAAGGAGAACGCCATGAGCTTCCACAAGATCACCCCCGTCAAGAAGGCCCGCAAGACCGGTGCGGCACCGGCTCCGAAGCCCGTCGCCAAGAAGAAGCCCGCGAAGAAGGTGGCCCCGAAGCGGCGCCCGGTCTCCCATAAGGGCTGAGGTCGCAGTCGGAACTGTTGCAAACCAGCGACAAATAAGTCGCACGTAAAAACAACATAATCGGTACCTGATAAACGGAGAGGTATTTCCCATGAGCTTCCACAAGATCGCCCCGGTGAAGAAGTCCCGCAGGACCGCCGCCGCCCCGGCGCCGAAGCCCGTCGCCAAGAAGAAGCCCGCCAAGAAGGTCACCGCGAAGCGCCGTCCGGTCGCGCACAAGGGCTGACGGGACGCCACGAGGCGGGGTCGCCGGTGAGAGCCGGTGACCCCGCCTCGGCCGTGGCCGGGGATTCGTTGCACGCGGGGGGAGTCGAGGGAGTTGCTGACATGAGGGAAGCCCGCGAGGCCTTCCGCCGCTTCTGGCCGCTGACCCGCGGCGACCGCAGATGGATGCTGGTCATCGTGGCGTGCGTGGTGGTGTCCGCGCTCGCCGAGACGGCTTCCATCCTGCTGTTCGCCGAACTCACCGACAACGCCCTCCAGGCCGGCTCGCTCTCCGCCTTCTGGGGCCCGGCCGGAGCCTGGCTGGGGGTTGCCGCGCTGGGCGCGCTCGTCGGCTATCTGGGGAACTCGCTCGCGACCTGGACGGCGGAACGTTTCGTCCTGCGGCTGCGCGCGAACGTCTTCGGCCATGTCCAGGATCTCCCGCCCCACTTCTTCCAGCGGCACCGCCGGGGCGACCTGGTGGAACGGCTGACGGGAGACGTGGAGGCCATCGAACAACTCGTCGTGTCGGGCGTGGTCGGCACGATCTCCGCTGCCTTCGCGGCGGTCTTCTACGCGGCGGCGGCCCTGTGGCTCCGCTGGGACCTGGCCCTCGCCACCTTCGTCCTCGCCCCCCTCTTCCTCCTCGCCGCCCGCCGCTTCTCCGGCCGTATCAGGCAGGCCTCGCAGGACGAACGCGTCGCCGACGGCGCGATCACCTCGGTGGTGGAGGAGTCACTGGGCAACGTCGTGCTGACCCAGGCGTACAACCGCCGCCGCGACGAGGAACGACGCCTCGACAAGGAGGCCCGCGCGTGGATGCGGGCCAGCGTTCGCGGAGCGCGCCTGAGCGAGATGTACGAGCAGTTCGTCGAAGTGGTCGAGACCTTCTGCGTCCTGTCGGTGATCGGCCTGGGCGTCTGGGAGATCTCGGCCGGCCGGATGACCCTCGGCGCCCTGCTCGCGTTCGCCGCGTTCATCGGCTACCTCTATCCGCCGGTCCGCAGCCTCGGCCAACTCGGCCTGACGGTCACCGCGGCCACGGCGGGCGCGGAACGCATCGCGGAACTGCTGGACGCGCAGCCGTCGGTGAAGGACCCGGAAGTCCCCGTCCCCTCCTGGCCGGTCCGCGGCCGGGTCAGCCTGCACGGCGTCTCGTTCCGCTACCCCGACGCGGCCCGCGAGTCGCTGACGGACGTGACCTTCACCGCCGACCCCGGTGAACTCATCCTGGTCACGGGCGCGAGCGGCGCCGGCAAGTCCACGCTCTCCAAGCTCCTCACCCGTTTCTACGACCCGGACACGGGTGTCATCCGCCTGGACGGAGTCCCGCTCACGGACGTCCCGCTGGAGTTCGTCCGCGCGAACACGGCCCTGCTCCCCCAGCAGACCCTGGTCCTCAACGGCACGATCCGGGAGAACATGGAGTGCGGCCGCCCGGGCGCCACGGACCCGGAGATCGAACGAGCGGCCAGGTCGGCCGCCGCCCACGAGTTCATCGCCGCCCTGCCCGACGGGTACGACACCCACATCGCCCCCGGCACCGCCGCGCTCTCCGGCGGCCAGCTCCAGCGCATAGCCATCGCCCGCGCGATGCTCCGCGCGGCCCCGGTCCTCGTCCTCGACGAACCGACCGCCGGACTGGACTCGGTGGCCGCCCGTCAGATCGTCCAGCCTCTGCGCCGCCTCATGTCCGGCCGCACCACCATCATGATCACCCACGATCTGAGCCTCGCCCCCGACGCCGACCGCATCCTGGTCGTGGACGAGGGACGGCTGCTGGACGCGGGAACGCACGACGAGCTGATGACCCGCTGCGAGGCCTACACCAGGCTGGTCGAACCCTGGTCGGGAACGGCCCGGACGAAGACGGCGCGGGTGGACGTGTCGGGGACGAACACGGCGCGGGCGGACGTGGGGCGGGAGCGGCTCGCGGACGACACGCTGGTGCTGCGCCTGTGAGGCACCACCACAGCACGTTCCCGTCCCCGTAGCCTCCCCGTCCCGTCCCCGTCGCCTCCCCGTCCCGTGGCCGTCCCGGGTCCCGGGTCCCGTCCCCGTTCCTGGTCCGGTCCCCGCTTCGGCCCCCCCCCGCTTTCGTTCCTTCAGCGTTCGTATCGCCATTCCCACCGGCGGGGCGAGGCGAGGGGCTGTGGCGGAGCCGGCAGGGGGATGTCAGGAAGCCGTGGGCGTCCAGTCGCCCAGCCAGTCCGCGATCTCCTGTCCGGCTGCCTGGGAGTCGGTCAGCTGGGGGCGGTCGGAGCTCGCGGCGCCCGCGCCCGCGCCGGTGTTCTTGTACTCGGCGAACCTGTCGTCCTTCCAGGAGAAGCCGCTCATGTCGGACCAGGGAGTGGTCTTGATCGCCGCGCTGAGGGAGGTGTTGCGGACGGTGGCCTGCGGGTCGAGGCTCGCGTCGCCGCCCGCGTGCCAGTTGCGGCCGAGGAAGAAGCTCCGGTCGGACACGTCACCGTTGACCGTGGAGTTGGCGATCAGGATGCCCTTGCGGTTCGCGGCGGTGCTGGGGGCCGTGACATAGCCGGCCGAGGTGCCGTTCCAGCGCTTCTTCAGGGTGATGACGGACTTGTCGATCACCGCGGTGGCGCGGCCGAAGATGAAGTCGGTGTTGCCCACGACGTAGGAGTTGGTGATGTAGACGCGGCCCAGCTTGTCCTTCGACGCGGTGTCCACCAGAAGGGTGTCCTGGTCACCGCTGATGATGACGCCGTCGAGGAACACCTTGTCGGCGGAGGTGCGCAGGGCGACCGCCTGGTTGGCGATGTCCTGGTGCGCGGCCTCGTCGAAGTCGTTGGAGATGGTCAGGTTGCGGGCCTGGAAGTCGTCCGCGTCGACGGCGACGGTGGCGCTGCCGCCGGTGCCGTACGTGCCCGAGCCGTCGGGCTTCGGCGTACCGGACGCGTTGTTGTAGACGATCGTGGTGTCTTTGCGGCTGCCGCCGGTGCCCTGGATGGTGACGTGCGGCTTGTTGGACGGGACCTTGACCAGTTCGCGGTACGTGCCCGGCTTGACGGCGATGACGACGCGCGAGGCGTTGTTCGCCGGTACGGCGTTCACGGCGGCCTGCACGGTCGTGTACTGCCCGCTGCCGTCCTTGGCGACGGTGAGCGTGGTGGCGGCCGCCGCCTTCGTCGTGGCTGTCGTCGTGGCCGCCGTCGTACCGATGGAACTGCGGGGGCCCGCGCCCGACTTGAGGAGCGCCGGGACGTCGGCCGCCTTGTCGAGGGTGTACGCGTAGTACGTCTTCGGGTCCCAGGCCGCGCCCGTGCCGCCGCTCTCGTTCTTGCCGGTGGTGCCGGAGAACACGTTGCCGCGCTGCACGAGGGTGGCGGTCGCGTCCCGGACGACGGGGTTGGTCAGGCCCTGGAAGTAGGAGTTCTCCAGCACCATGTTCGTCCTGCCACGGGAGTAGTTGCCGTACGAGGACTTGATGTCCGTCCCCGCCACGTCCTCCAGGAAGTTGTTGTACAGGTGCGCGTGGGCCACGTTGTCCGTGGACGGGTTGCGCTGTTCGGTCTCGCGGACCCAGTTGTGGTGGATCGTGATGTCGGCGGTGACGTTGTCGGTCCAGCCGATGCCGAACGCCTTGTTCTCCTGGCTCAGCTTGTTCCAGGAGACGGTCAGGTAGGTCGTGTCCTTGCGGCTGTCGATGAGCCCGTCGGCCATGTGCCGGATGTCGTTGTGATCGATCCAGACGTGGTGGGCGCCGTCCATCTGGATGCCGTCGAAGTCGTGTTCCTTGTCGTTCCAGACGCCCTGGTAGGCGTCCCGGATCGTCAGGTTCCGGATGATGACGTTGTGGACGCCCTGACCGAGGAAGAAGCCGCCGCCGACGATCTGCCCGGACGTCCCCGACCCGACGATCGTCTTGTCGGACTGGACCTTGATCTCTTTTCCGACCGGGTCCATGGTGATCGTCGCGGCCACGACGATGACGTACGGCTCGGCCGCGGTCGCGTACTTCTCGAGGTCGGCGAGGGTCTTCACGGTGACGGTCTTGCCGTCCCGGCCGCCGTAAGTGCCGTTCTGCCCCAGGGCGTTGACGGAGGCGAAGCCGTCTGCGGAGGCGGTGGCCCAGGCGGGCGCGGCGGCGGGTGCGGCCGCGGCCTTCGCCTGCCCTGCCGCGCCGAAGAGGCCGAGATCCGTGCCGTAGGCGAGGGTGCCGGCGGCGGTGAGGACGAGAGGTACGCCGATCGCGAGGGCGCTTCCGCGCCTGCGGTGACGGGGCTTGGCGGTCCTACCGACCGACGCGGTCGTCCCGGGCGGTCGGGAGGTGTCGGCCGACGCGGTCGTCCCGGCCTGTCCAGGGACGTCGGCCGACGCGGTCATGTCGGCCGTCGAGGTCGTGGTGGCCGACGCGGTCGATTCGGACGACCGGGTCGACCTGCGGCGGTGCTCGCTCATGCGGCTGCCTTCCGTGCGGGGCGGGGGAGTTGATGCGCTGCTGGGTCGCCGCCCGGATCGGAAAGGTTGCCGAACTCACGGAATTCGGTGAGGAGAGAGTCGTTCGAGGGCCGCCCGCTCCCTATGCGGCGGGGACGGGATCCTCCGGCGGAGGGGTCGGCGCCCCCGGCAGCCGGACCGTCGCCACCGTACCGCCGCCGTCCGCGCGAGCCAGGGCGATCCGGCCGCCGGCCTGCTCCACGGTACGGGCGACGATCGAGAGACCGAGCCCCGAGCCCGGAAGGGCCCTCGCACTGGGGGAGCGCCAGAAGCGGTCGAAGACGTGCGGGAGTTCGTCGGCGGAGATGCCCGGGCCGTGGTCGCGTACGGTCAGCGTCCCGTCCACGAGCCGGACGTCGATCGTGCCGCCCTCGGGGCTGAACTTCACCGCGTTGTCCAGGATGTTGACCACCGCCCGCTCGAGCGCGGCCGGCTCCGCCCGGGTGTACCAGGGCTCCAGCGACGCCGTGATGGTCAGCTCCGGGCCACGCAGCCGGGCCCGGCGCAGCGCCGACTCCACGGCGTCCTCCAGCGAGACCACCTGCACGCGTTCGCCGCGCTGGCCTTCGGAACGGGACAGTTCCTGGAGGTCGCCGATGAGTGACGCCAGTTCGGTCATCTGCGCCTTGACGGAGGCGAGGAGCGCCTTCCGGTCCGCCTCGGGGATCGGGCGGCCCGTCTCCTCGCTGCGGGTGAGGAGCTCGATGTTGGTACGCAGGGAGGTGAGGGGGGTGCGGAGCTCATGCCCGGCGTCCGCGATCAGCTGCTGCTGGAGCTCGCGCGAGTTGGCGAGGGAGGCGGTCATGGAGTTGAAGGAACGGGAGAGACGGGCCACCTCGTCGTCGCTGTCGTCCTCGACGGGGATCCGGATGCTCAGGTCCTCCGTCCGGGCCACGTGTTCCACGGCCTCGGTGAGCTTGTCGACCGGCCGCAACCCGGCACGGGCCACCGCCAGACCGGCGGCGCCTGCGCCGACGACTCCGATGCCGGAGACGAGGAGGAGGATCAGGGCGAGTTCGTTGAGGGTGGACTCGGTGCCTTTGAGAGGGACCGCGAGTTGCAGGGCGACCCCCTGCGAGTCGTTCTGGTCGACGCCCAGATACATGGTCAGCACGCGTACGGCGTTGCCGTCCTCGTCGGTGCCGTTGCGGAAGAGGCCCTGACCGCCCTTCTCGCTCTTGATCACGTCTTTGTCGGAGTTGGTGACCTTGACCGCGCTCGGGGAGTTCGGGTCGACGCAGGGAGCGCCCTGCTCCTTGATCGCCTGGACGTAGTTGTTCCGGCCGGGGAAGAGCTGGGTGTTCTCCTGGGGGGTCTGCGTGCATCTCTGCAAGAGCGAGTTGACCGTGCCGGGCCTCCGCGTCATCTCCTCCAGGTCGTCGTTGACCTGCGCGTACAACTTCCCCTGCACGATGAACCAACACGTCACCGACACCGCCGCCACCGCGAAAGCCACGGCGGCGGCGACCAGCATCGACAGCCGGGCCCGGATGGGAAGGGTCCGGAACCGCCGTACGACCTTGTTCACTCCGCCCCGCCCTGTCGCAACACGTACCCGACGCCCCGCACGGTGTGCACGAGGCGCGGCTCGCCGCCCGCTTCCGTCTTGCGGCGCAGGTACATCACGTACACGTCCAGGGAGTTGGACGAGGGCTCGAAGTCGAAGCCCCAGACCGCCTTCAGGATCTGCTCACGGGTGAGGACCTGGCGCGGGTGGGCCATGAACATCTCCAGGAGGGTGAACTCCGTGCGGGTCAGTTCCACGGGGCGTCCGGCGCGGGTGACCTCGCGGGTCGCGAGGTCCATGCGCAGGTCGGCGAAGGTGAGGGCCTCGTCCTCCTCCACGGCGCCCGCTCCGGCCGCGGCCGCGTAGGAGCTGCGCCGCAGCAGGGCCCGTACCCGGGCGAACAGTTCGTCCAGTTCGAAGGGCTTGACCAGGTAGTCGTCCGCCCCGGCGTCGAGCCCCGTGACCCGGTCGCCGACCGTGTCGCGGGCCGTCAGCATCAGGATGGGTGTGGTGTCGCCAGCCCCGCGGATGCGGCGCGCGGCGGTGAGGCCGTCCATGCGCGGCATCTGGATGTCCAGCACCACCAGGTCGGGCCGGTAGGCCGTCGCCTTCTCCAGCGCGTCCGCGCCGTCCACGGCGACCTGGGTGTCGTAGCCCTCGAAGGCGAGGCTGCGCTGGAGTGCTTCGCGCACCGCCGGCTCGTCGTCGACGATCAGGATGCGCTGGGTGTCACGGTCGCCTTCGGCGGGGCTCATGGGCGTGGATTCCTCAGGTGCGGTGGGACGACGGGAGGCCTGGACCTGCTGAACGTGCTGAGTGTCCTCAGCCTCGCACGGTTCCCGGTGTGCGCGTAAAGGGTGGGTTGGGGTGGATCAGCCGCGCATCGCCGCGAGCCGGTTCAGCGGCACCTTGCGCTGGTGCGGGCGGGCCGCCGTGGTGCGCAGGCCCATCAGCTGCGGGGCCGCCACCTCCGGCGCCCGGGTCGGCGCGACCGGCGGGTGCAGCTCGTACGCCACGTCGAGGGCCAGGCCGAGGTCGGCCGCACCGAAACCGGTCACCGTGTGCGAAACCTGCTTGATCATGACGTACTCCCTGGCTCAGTGATGGTGGTCAGCTGTCGGAGCCGCCGGCCCGCAGCGTGGCGAGGTCGGCCTTGACGGTGTTGATCGGGATGGCGAAGCCGAGGCCGACGCTGCCGGCGTCGGAGGAGGACGAGTCCGCCGCGGCGGAGTACATCGCGGAGTTGATGCCGATGATGTTGCCGCCGGCGTCGATGAGCGCGCCGCCGGAGTTGCCGGGGTTCAGGGAGGCGTCCGTCTGAAGCGCCTTGTAGGTCGTCGTGGACGTACCCGTGTCGCCGTTGAACTGCTGGCCGCCGAACTGGAACGGCCAGTTGCCGCCGCCCTGACCGCCCTGGCCCTGGCTCTGGCTCTGGCTCTCGTCGGTCGAGACGGTCACGTCGCGGCTCAGCGCGGAGACGATGCCGCTGGTGACCGTGCCGGTCAGGCCCTCGGGGGAGCCGATCGCCACGACCGTGTCGCCGACCTTGACGCCGTCGGAGTTGCCGAGGGTCGCCGGCTTGAGGCCGGACGCGTTCTCCAGCTTGATGAGCGCGAGGTCCTTCTTGCTGTCCGTGCCGACGACCTTGGCGGTGTACGACTTCCCGTCGCTGGTCGACACCTTGATCGAGGTGGCGCCGGAGACGACGTGGTTGTTGGTGACGATTTCACCGGCGCTCGTGATGATCACGCCGGAGCCGGTGGACGTCCCGTTGCTGAGCGTGGCGCTGACCTCGACGACGCTCGGGCTGACCGCCGCCGCGATGGTGGCCACGTCACCCGTCTTGCTGGAGGGCACCACGCTGGTGGTGGTGGACGAGGAGACCACCTCGTCCTTGCCGGTCAGCTCCTGGATGCCGTAGGCCGTGCCGCCGCCTATCGCGGCCGCGACGATCGCCACGGCGGCGAGCAGCGCGAACGGGCCGCGGGCGCGCTTCTTCCTGGCGGCCGGTGCGGGCTCGGAGGCCAGGGGGTCGAGGAGAGCGGTTCCGCCGCCGTTGCCGCCGCCGTGACCGTCGCCGCCGGCTGCCTGGGTCTGCCACACCGCGGTGGGCTCGACGACCGGCTGCTGGAACGCGGGCTGCTGGTGCACCGACTGCTGCCGCACGGGCTGCGTGACCGGCTCGTACCCCGGCGGGGGCGGCCACTCCGGGTTCACCGGGGAGGAACCCACGGGGGAGGGGGAGGCGTGCTGCTGGGCGCCCTCGTACGGGGCCTGGTACGGGTTCTCGAAGTTCTCGTACTCGCCGCTGCGGCGGATGCTCTCGGTCATGGAAAGAAGCTTCGCGCCCGACCATGAGAGCTCCCTGAGTGCTTGCTGAGAAGCCCGCCAGAACCTCGTATGCCCGATATGAAGAGCGATCCCGAAGTCGGGCGCATGCTCTCAGACGCGTCTCACACACGGCTCGTACAGGTCCGGAACCGTCCCGTGAACGGCCCATGAACGTCCGCGATCGGCCTCAGCCAAGCCCCAGGCCCGTCCGCGATCGGCTGACCTCAGCCGCAGGCCCGCCCGCGGTCGGCTACTCGCAGCCGCAGGACCGCCGTACGACCAGCTGCGACGGGAACACCTTCAGCCGCTCGCGCCGGGACCCGGCGACCCGCAGACCGTCGTCCAGGACGAGGTCGACCGCGGCCCGGGCCATCGTCGAGCGGTCCGATGCGATCGTCGTCATGGGCGGGTCGGCGAGGGCCGCTTCCTTGATGTCGTCGAAGCCGATGACCGCCAGCTCGCCGGGCACGTCGATGCGCAGCTCGCGCGCCGCGCGCAGCAGGCCGATCGCCTGGTCGTCGGTGGAGCAGAAGACGGCCGGCGGCCGGTTCGGGCCGGCCAGCAGTTCCAGGGAGACGCGGTAGGCGTCGTAGCGGTTGTACGGCGCCTCGAAGAGACGGCCCTCCGTGCTGACACCTGCCTCGTCCATCGCGCGCCGCCAGCCCTCGACGTGGTCGGAGACCGGGTCGCCGACGGACGGGGTGTCCGCGGTGCCGCCGACACAGGCCACGTACTCGTGGCCGTGCTCCAGGAGGTGCCTCACGGCGACCTGGGCGCCGCCCAGGTCGTCGGTGACGACGGCGACGTCGTCGATGGCTTCGGGGCGTTCGTGCAGCAGGACCACCCGGGCGTCCCAGGCGTCGATCTCCGCGGCCGCCAGGTCGTTCAGGGCGTGGCTGACGAGGATGAGGCCCGAGACCCGCATCCCGAGGAACGCCCGCAGATAGTGGACCTCGCGCTCGGCGACGTAGTCGGTGTTGCCGACCAGCACCATCTTCCCGCGCTCGGAGGCGGCCTGCTCGACCGCGTGCGCCATCTCGCCGAAGAAGGGCTGGCGGGCGTCCGGGATGATCAGGCCTATGAGGTCGGTGCGCCGCGACGCCATCGCCTGGGCGACCCGGTCGGGTCGGTACCCCAGCTCCTTGATGGCGGCGAGTACACGCTCGCGCGTGGCCGGGGCGACCGGCCGGGGTCCGTTGTTGATGACATAACTGACGACGGCGGTCGAAGTTCCCGCCAGCCGCGCCACATCATCCCGAGTCACCTTGGCCACGCGCGGAGTCTACGCGGATGGACCCGCTCTGGGCAGGGCATACAGGTGCTTCCCTGTGCGCGGGCGACGCCCTTCCCGAGCGGGTGCCGGGCCTACCGGCGGGTACTACGCCTCCGCCGAGACCTCTTCGGTGTCCGCGGCGGTCGCGTTGTCCGAATCGTCCGCGTTTGCCCTCTCTGGCTGGTCCGCCTTGGCCTTCGCGTCGTCGGTCGCGCGCTCCCCCTTCTCGGGAGTAACGAATCGATAACCGACGTTCCGGACCGTTCCGATCAGCGACTCGTGCTCGGGGCCGAGCTTGGCGCGCAGGCGACGTACGTGCACGTCGACGGTACGGGTGCCGCCGAAGTAGTCGTAGCCCCAGACCTCCTGGAGCAGCTGGGCGCGCGTGAAGACGCGGCCCGGGTGCTGGGCCAGGTACTTCAGGAGCTCGAACTCCTTGAAGGTGAGGTCCAGGACCCGTCCCTTCAGTTTCGCGCTGTAGGTCGCCTCGTCGACCGACAGGTCGCCGTTGCGGATCTCCATCGGGGAGTCGTCGTTGACGATCTGCTGGCGGCCCATGGCCAACCGCAGCCGGGCCTCGACCTCGGCCGGTCCCGCGGTGTCCAGGAGCACGTCGTCGATGCCCCAGTCGGCGGTGACGGCGGCGAGGCCGCCCTCGGTGACGACGAGGATGAGCGGACAGCCGGGGCCGGTGGAGCGCAACAGCTGGCACAGGCTGCGGACCTGGGGCAGGTCACGGCGGCCGTCGATCAGGATGACGTCGGCGCCCGGGGTGTCGACGAGGGCGGGGCCTTCCGCCGGAGCCACGCGGACGTTGTGCAGCAGCAGGCCGAGGGCCGGAAGGACCTCCGTCGACGGCTGGAGAGCGTTGGTCAGGAGCAGCAGAGAACTCATACGTCTGGTTCCTCCTCGGTCCCTGCGAGGACATTGCGGCACTGCGGCTTTTGCGGCACTGCTCTGCGATCCCGGGGGCCGTACACCTTCGGTCACCTGGCGTTCTCCGCCCGGTTCCCATTTCGTATACAACGCTTCCGAAAGCACAAAAGGACCCGGGGGCTACGCTGCCCGAGTCCTCTGTCCAGCAGAATAGCCCACATGAGCAGCAGTCCGGCAGGTCATGTGGCACGTTCCACCGTTCGTCCGAATTGCGAGACGGGCACGCGCGTACCATTGCGGACGTTTCTGCCCACCGCCGACGGGATTTCCGTCGATTCCGTATACGAACCGGGTGCGGTCGTATACGACGCCTTCGAGTCATCCACACTTCACCCGGTGTTCGTCGTCGCACACGGGTTCACCGGGGACGTGGACCGCCCGCACGTGCGGCGCGTGGCGTCCGCCCTCGCCCGGTACGGCGCCGTCGTGACCTTCTCCTTCCGGGGGCACGGCCGCTCCGGTGGACACTCGACGGTCGGCGACCGCGAGGTCCTCGACCTGGCCACGGTGGTCGACTGGGCGCGCTCGCTCGGCCACGCGCGCGTGGTGACCGTCGGATTCTCGATGGGCGGCTCGGTGGTCCTGCGGCACGCGGCGCTGCACGAGGGAACGGTGGACGCCGTCGTCTCCGTGAGCGCCCCCGCCCGCTGGTACTACCGCGGCACGGCCCCCATGCGCCGGCTGCACTGGATGGTCACCCGCCCCGAGGGCCGCCTGGTCGGCCGCTACGGCTTCCGCACCCGTATCCATCGCCGCGACTGGGACCCGGTTCCGCTGTCGCCGGTCGAGGCGGTCCCGCGGATCGCGCCCACCCCGTTGCTGATCGTGCACGGCGACCGGGACGGCTACTTCCCGCTCGACCACCCGCGGATGCTGGCCGAGGCCGCCGCCGGCCACGGCGAACTCTGGGTGGAGCACGGCATGGGCCACGCCGAGCACGCGGCCGACGACGGCCTGCTGGCCCGCATCGGGGAGTGGGCCGTCGCGCGGGCGGGCTAGCCTGACCGTGTACACAGCCGATTGATTGAGGAACCTGATGCCCAAGGTCACGGTGCGCTACTGGGCGGCCGCCAAGGCCGCGGCCGGGATCGCCGAGGAGCCGCACGACGCGGCCACGCTCGCCGAGGCGCTCGACGCCGCGCGTGCGCGACACCCCGGTGAACTCGTGCGTGTCCTGCAGCGATGCTCGTTCCTCGTCGACGGCGACCCCGTGGGCACCCGCGAACATGAGACGGTACGGCTGGCCGACGGCGGCACGGTCGAGGTGCTCCCGCCGTTCGCAGGAGGGTGAGATGACCGACCAGCCGTACGACCATCAGGGCTACGAGGGTTACGACCCGTACGCCCAGCAGCAGCCCCCGCAGCCCCAGCAGGCATGGCCCGGGCAGCAGCAGGGGCAGCAGGGGTACGAGGACCCGCAGGCCCACCTCCAGAACGCCCAGCAGTGGCAGGGCCAGACCTGGGAGACGAGCATCCAGCCGCCGGTCACCCCGGCCGACCCGGCCCGGACCGCCTACCTGCCCCCGCAGACGGGCGAGGCGCCGGTCCACGGCGACCAACAGCCCGGGTACGGCGACCAGCAGTCCGGGTACGGCGACCGGCAGTCCGGGTACGGAGATCAGCAGTCCGGGTACGGCGACCGGCAGTCCGGGTACGGCGACCAGCAGCACGCCTACGGTCACGCGCAGTCGCCCTACGGTGGCGCGGCCGCGTACGACGATGCCCCGGCGTACGGCGGCCAGGCGACGGGTGCGCCACTGCCCCCGGAGAACCACGCCCAGGCCGAGAGCCACGCCCACGCGGGGAACCACGCCCAGGCGGGAAACTGGCAGAGCCAGGCGCAGAGTCACGCCGCCGAGGCGGGGAGCTGGCAGACCCCGGCTCCTCAGCAGGGACCTCACCCGTCCGCGGCGCCCGCTCCGTCCCGCGCCGCCGCTCCTGCCCCCGCGCCGGAACCAGTCGCCGGAAGCACCGGCATGACCTACGGCCCCGCCACCCTCGCCGGCAACGCCCGCGTCACCGACGCCCAGCGGGCCCGCCTGGAGGGGCGTTCACCGGTCATCGAGCCGGGCATGCAGCCCGCCGCGCTCACCGCGCTCCTCGGTCTGCTCCTGTCCGGCGCGGCGGCCGTCGGCTCGTACGCCGTGCTCGTCCCGCTCGTCGCGCTCCAGGCCGTCACCGCGGCGGGCTGGTTCCGGCTGAACGGCATGTGGCCGGCCCGGCAGGGCATCGCGCTCGCCTTCCTGGGCGCGCTGGTGTCGGACGTGGCGCTTCTCGCGGCGGGCAGGGAGAACGCGCCCGCGGCGATCTTCGGCACTCTCGGCGTCTGGGTCCTGCTCTGCCTGGTGCTCCAGCTGCGCTCGCACGCCGATCCCGACGAGCGCATGTACGGCCTGATGGCGACCGTCGCCGCCTCCGCGCTGGCCGTTCTCGCCACCGGGCACCTCGGCGCCGAGCCGGACGCGGTGACGGTCGGCGCGGCCGCGGTGGCGGTGGCCGTACTGGCCCGGGCGCTGCCGCTGCCCACCCCGGCCTCCGTCGTGGTGGCCCTGCTCGCCGCGGCGGGCGCGGGCATCGCGGTCGGCGGAATGACCGGCCTGGGCGCCAAGGGCGCGCTGCTCGGCGCGGGCGCGGCGGTCTGCGCGCTCATCGGCCACCGGGTCGCGAGCTACGACTACCCCTCCCGCTTCGTCCACTTCACGGCGGGCGTGGCCCTGCCGCTGGCCGCGGCGGCGCCGGCGGTGTACGTGCTGGGGCGGGCGCTGGCGTAGGCGGTAAGGGGTAAGGGGTATGGGGTAAAGAGCAGTGATGGTCTGTCACAGGTGATCGACAAATCGCGGGTCGCCCCGTCGTGCGGGGTTACCTTGAACCGTTGTCAATGAACCGTTCAGGCCATCCGGGTGGGGGAACTACCGCATGCGTGCGCTTCGAATACTGCTGGTCGTCGTCGTGGTCCTGGGCGGCCTGTTCGTGCTCGCGGACCGCCTCGCCGTGAACTTCGCGGAGGGCGAGGTGGCCGACAAGCTGAAGGCCAACGAGGGCCTCGCCACCACCCCGGACGTATCCATCAAGGGCTTCCCGTTCCTCACCCAGGTCGCCGGCGGCTCGCTGGACGACGTCGAGGTCGGCATGAAGGACTACGAGGCGGCGACCGGCACCAGCGGCCAGAAGATCCGCATCGACGACCTCCAGGCGGACATGAAGGGCGTCGAGTTCTCCGGCGACTACAGCTCCGCCACCGCCTCCAGCGCCACCGGCACCGCGTCCATCACCTACGCCGAGCTGCTGAAGACCGCGAAGTCCGAGCCGACGCAGGTGATGCAGGGCGTCACCGCCAACGTGGTCGGTCTCTCCGACGGCGGCAACGGCAAGGTCAAGGTCGCCGTCGAGGCCACCGTGCTCGGCACCAAGCTGCCGCAGCCCGTGTACGTCCTGAGCACGGTCACCGTCGAGGGCGACACCGTCCGGGTGCACGCCGACTCGCTGCCCAGCTTCGGCGGGGTCCGGGCCGCCGAGAGCGAGGTGCGCTCGATCACCGACTTCGAGCAGAAGATCGACGACCTGCCCGGCGGGATCAAGCTCGACAAGGTCCAGGCGGGCAAGAACGGTGTGGACATCTCGGTGAAGGGTTCGAACGTCAGGCTGGCCGGGTAGGGCTGACCTCCGGATCCGATCGACTCCGGACCGACCTCCGGTGAACGGGGAGATCAACTCCGGACCGAACTCCGGTGGACGGTGAGTGTCCGACAGGCGAGACACCGCCGTCCGTACCGTAGAGGTGACGGCGGACACAAGCGCCCGGAAGCCGTGCGACGACGGCCCGGGCGCTCTTCGTGTCCCAATATCCGGACGATCGCATCTCACCATTCGGCATGCTGGTGACATGCCCGCCTGTCCGTCCCTACGATCGTCGACATGATGCAGCGACAGGCGGATCTCACGAAGCGGCGGGCAGTAGACCTGTGCCGCGTCGCCGCCATGCTCTGTCGCACCTTCTGAGCGGAAGCGCCGCCGGCCTTCCGCGCCTCCCGGCGCCCTCGTCCGAGGGCATCCGTGCGCCGGCCGCCGGCGAGACCCGGCCGCGCACCCTCTTTCTTGCACACCCCTGCCGCAACTGCCCCGGAGGAGAACGAGCATGAGCCGCAGTGACGTCCTGGTCGACGCCGACTGGGTCGAGGCCAACCTCGACAACGCCGACATCGCCATCGTCGAGGTCGACGAGGACACGTCCGCGTACGAGAAGAACCACATCCGCAACGCGATCCGGATCGACTGGACCAAGGACCTCCAGGACCCGGTCCGCCGTGACTTCGTCGACGAGGAGGGCTTCGAGAAGCTCCTGTCGGCCAAGGGCATCGCCAACGACACGCTGGTGATCCTCTACGGCGGTAACAACAACTGGTTCGCGTCCTACGCCTACTGGTACTTCAAGCTGTACGGCCACGACAACGTCAAGCTTCTCGACGGTGGCCGCAAGAAGTGGGAGCTCGACGCCCGCGAGCTGGTCGAAGAGGTGCCCGAGCGCCCCGAGACGTCCTACCAGGCCAAGCCGCAGAACAAGTCCATCCGCGCCTTCCGGGACGACGTGGTGGCGGCCATCGGTTCGCAGAACCTGGTCGACGTCCGCTCGCCCGACGAGTTCAGCGGCAAGCTGCTCGCTCCCGCGCATCTCCCGCAGGAGCAGTCGCAGCGCCCGGGCCACGTCCCCTCCGCCCGCAACATCCCGTGGTCGAAGAACGCCAACGACGACGGCACGTTCAAGTCGGACGACGAGCTCAAGGAGCTCTACGCCGACGAGCAGGTCGACCTGGCCAAGGACACCATCGCGTACTGCCGCATCGGCGAGCGCTCGGCCCTGACCTGGTTCGTGCTGCACGAGCTGCTGGGCGTGGAGAACGTCAAGAACTACGACGGCTCCTGGACCGAGTACGGCTCCCTCGTCGGCGTCCCGATCGAGCTCGGCGCCAACAAGTAATCCTCCCAAGACCGACCTGAACGACCTCTGGAGAAGCACATGTGTGGAGCGAAGGCCGGCGGCCCGGACGCCTCGACGATCAAGCCCGGTGAGACCACGATCCAGGGTCAGGTGACCCGGGACGGCGAGCCGGTGACGGGCTACGTCCGTCTGCTGGACTCGACCGGCGAGTTCACCGCGGAGGTCCCGACCTCCGCCACCGGACAGTTCCGCTTCTACGCGGCCGAGGGCACCTGGACCGTCCGCGCCCTCGTCCCCGGCGCCACCGCCGACCGCACGGTCGTCGCCCAGCAGGGCGGCCTCGCGGAGGTCGCGATCGCGGTCTGAGCCGAGGCTCCGACCACGACGACGGAAGGGCCGTGCCACGGGTCGAACACCCGGGGTACGGCCCTTCCGTCATGCGGCCCCGCGCCCATCACGGGGCGGCCCGTCTGCTCGCGGCCCCGCCCGGATCCGGGCGACCGGTTCTACCCTGGAGCTATGTACGCCCGCCGTAGGCACGCCTACTTCGCGATGATGGGGACCTGCATCGCGCTGTTCGTCCTGGCCTGGGGAGTCGTGCGGATCTGGTCGATTCCCGTGGCCGTCGGGATGTGTGTGGTGGCCATGGTCATCCCGCCGCTCGCCGCCATGGTCGCCAACCGGCGCGGCCCCGACGACCGGTGGTGGGACGACCCCTCCGGCGACCAGAAGTCCGACGAGTGGTGGGACGAGCTGGACGGCAAGAAGCGCCGTCCCTAGAACATCCCGGACACCTGAGACACCTAGTACACGAGCGCCTGGGTGTCGTCGGCCAGCACCTCCTGCACGAACACCTGCGCTCCCGCGATCCGCACGCCCTCGATGACGTCCTTCTCCGTGATGTCCCGTCGGGCCGCGCACTGGGTGCACAGCGTGAGACGGCCACCGGCCATGATCGAGTCGAGCAGGCCGGGCAGCGGGGCCGCGTGCGGAAGCTCGAACTCGGCGGCCCGGCCCGGCAGCGCGAACCAGGCGGATTCCCCGGTCAGCCACAGGGAGACGTCGACCCCGCTGGCCACGGCGACGGCCGCGACCGTGAACGCCTGAGAGCACCGCTCGGGGGAATCGGTTCCCGCCGTCACCTTGATCACGAGCTTCTTAGCCATGACTGAATCGTAATCAACTCATCTACAACTGCCGATGTTGACCATGGGTCTCCTGTGAAGCGCGAGACGGAAGTCGCGCTTCACGCTTCTGAGGGGGATGTTGTGGAAGGTCCTGAAAGGGCCGAAGAGGTAGTGGGTGAAATCGGGGTCGTCGAGGCGGACAGGGCCCCGGAGAAAGAAGCAGCCACCGAGGCAGCCGTCGCGGCAGGTGCTGCGGCCGACGCGCCTCACCCGCGGCCCCGCCGTCGCCGCGGCCGTACGACGGCGATGATCGCCGGTGCCGCCGTGCTCGGTGTCGTCGTCGGCGCCTGCGCCGGTCTCCTGGTCCAGGCCGACCGTGAGCCGACCGCGCTGCCGCCGCTCTCCCAGCCCGTGCTCGGACAGGGCAAGGGCGAGGTCGAGCCGCTGTCGGCGGCGCAGGACCGGCGGGTGCGGACGGACGGTGATCTGCGCAAGCTGCTGATCACGCGCCCCAAGGGCGCGAAGGACAGCCGGGTGCCGGTGGGCAACGACGGCTGGGCCGATCTGGCCACCTACGCGGACCAGTACGAGAAGCCGGGCGTCACGTTCAACAACCTCGTCGACGACGAGTTCCGCCGCGCGGCCGAGACCTCGTGGCGGGTGGGCGGGACGTACAACGTCCAGATCGGGCTCGTCCAGTTCCGGCAGGAGAGCAAGGCGGCCGCGTCGGAGTGGGCCGACAACGGCCACTACTGGGCCGAGAAGAAGGACGGCACCCGCAGTTGGCCCGTCCCCGGCACCGGGGACGGCAACGGGACGGCCTACGTGCACGACACACCCGAGCGGAAGCCGGGCTACCTCCCGCTGTACTCGGCCGAGGCGCACGCCTGGCGGGGCGACATCTACGTGGAGATCTACATCAGCGACAGCAAGCCGATCTCCAAGGCGAAGATCATGGACCTGGCCCAGCGGCAGGTGGGAAAGCTGTGAGCGAGAACCCCGAGAACCCCGAGGTCAGGGAGCTCGGCGAGGTCGGTGGCGCAGAGCCCCTCGTCGTCAAGCCCGCCCGCAGGGCCCTCCGCCCCGGCCGTATCGCCGCCGTGGCGGGATCCGCGCTGCTGGCCTGCGCGCTCGTCGGTGGTGTCGGCTTCACCGTCGTGACCGTCCAGGACGCCGACCGCGCCCCCGGCAAACCGACGTGGAAGTTCGCGCCGCCGGTCGCCGAGGACGACGAGAAGACCAAGCAGGACGGTGCGCACGGGGCGGCGGACGGACTGAGCGCCCTGCTCGTGCCGTTCGGCACCGATGGCTACGAGCGTGGCCCCGACCTCGGGGAGTTCGGCGCGGACGCCGAGTTCAGCGGAGCGCAGGCCACCGCCATGCGCAAGGAGTCGGTCAAGAACCTGCCCGGCAAGTCGCGGCGGCAGCTGGAGAAGCTGATCGACAAGGAGCGCATCAAGGGCGTGGCCATGCGCAGCTACGTCGTCGACCGGCCGGAGTACAACATCACGGACGCGATCACGTTCGACGTCAACCTGTCGCGGATGGAGAACCGCACGGCCGTGCGTGAGGCGGCTACGTCCGTCAACGGCTTCCTCGCCGCCATGGACGTCTTCCGCGAGGGTCCGAAGATCGCGGGCAACAAGGACGCACAGTGCTTCCTGACGCCCAAGGGCAAAGACGAGGAGCTGGGCTTCGCGCTCTGCACCGCCTACGTGGGAGACGCGCTGGTCAGCGTCAACGCGGACGCTCCCGGTGTGCTCGACGCGAAGTTCGTCGCCAAGTTCTTCACCGCACAACTCGACCGCATCGACGACCCGGGACAGGCCGTATGACCGAGCACCGGCAGACGCCGGCCACCGCCGCACCGACCGTCGAGACGGCCGTCGAACCACCTGTCGGGACGACCGACGCGGCACGCCCCGAGACGGCCGCCAAGACGGCCGCCGTCACGCGCCCCGAGACGGCCGCCGTCACACGCTCCGAGGCTGCCGCCGAGCAGGTCGCCGAGCGGATCGCCGCCGAGCCGGACACCACCGAAGGGCTCCCGGCCGCAGAAACGCCCACCACCCCGCAGCGCCCCACCACCCCGCAGCGCCCCACCACCCCGCAGCGCCCGGCCGCCCCGGAGGGCCCGGCCGCCCCGGAGGGCCCGGCCGCCCCGGAGGGCCCGGCCGCCCCGGAGGGCCAAGCCGCCCCGCAGGATTCGGCTACCCCGCAGGGCCAAGCCGCCCTGGAGGGTCAAGCCGCCCCGCAGGATCTGGCCGCCCCGCAGGATTCGGCCGTCCCGCAGGGGCCCGTCGCTCCGAAGGACCGGCGGGTCCTGCGGGCCGTCCTGCGCTGGACCGCCGTCGTCACCGTGTTCGCCGCGCTCGGGGCCGGGACGACGTACGGGATCACGCGCATGGAGCGCACGGACGTACCCGGTCTCGCCACCGAGTCGGACGGCCGCTGGGCGTACCCGGAGCTCACCAGGCCGCCGCTGCCCTCGGGCAGCCCCAGCCCGTTCGACACCAGGAACTGGGCGCAGGCCCACTACGCGGACCTGCGCGCGCTGCTGCTCCCCGCGCCCGAGGGGGCGACGGACGACAAGACGCTGCGAGGCGCCGACGGCTGGCTGCCGACGAAGGACTTCCTGACCGTGTTCGAGTCGAAGGAGGACCGGGACGACGTCGGCCAGTTGCTCACCGACCACGGGCTGCGCCACATCGCGGCCCGTGGCTGGACCACCCCGGACGGCACCGGCACCCGCGTCTACCTGCTCCAGTTCGACACGGGGACGGTGGCCGACAGCGTCTACGGCGACCTCACCACCTACGGCGCTCCCCTGCACGCCGTGCGCGGCGCCGCCGAGGCGGAGTTCGACGACAAGTACCCCACCGCCGCCGATATCGACAGCATGAGCGTCATGCGGTACGCCTACGACGAGGTGAAGCCGTACGGAGCGGAGCAGCTGCGGCAGGCCTACCTGCGCGCGGGTGACGTCGTCGCCCTGGTCCTCCAGTCCCGCAAGGGCACCGCCGCGGCAGTCCCCTTCCAGCAGACCGTCACCCTGCAGAGTCAGCTGCTGGGCTGACCCCTGTGAGGGAGTACCTCGCACGGAGGGCCGGACCCCGGCCGCGTAAGCTGGGGGCCGGCCCCGTTGTACGTACCCCGAAGCACGCTCATCCGAGGAGCACCCCGTGGAGATCTTCTTCGAAGCCCTGCTGGTCCTGGTCTGCGTCGGCGTCCTCGCCTTCGCCGGTCTGACCGTGAAGAAGCTGTACCAGGGCCAGCGCTGACCGACCAAGTCCAGGAACTGTCACTCATGATCGAGATTCCGTCCGACCTCCACAAGGACCTCGTCCCCCTCGCCTTCCTGCTGGGCACCTGGGCGGGCGCGGGCGTGCACGACTTCCCCGGTTCGGAGAAGTGCAACTTCGGGCAGGAGGTCACCTTCGGCCACGACGGCCGGGACTTCCTGGAGTACCACTCCCACACCTGGGTCCTGGACGGTGAGGGCAACAAGGTCCGGCCTCTGGAGTCGGAGTCCGGCTTCTGGCGCATCGACGCCGACCGCAAGGTCGAGGTGACCATGGTCCGCGACGACGGCGTGGTCGAGATCTGGTACGGCGAGCTCGCTGACAAGAAGCCGCAGATCGACGTCGTCACCGACGCCGTGGCCCGCACCGCCGCCTCCGGCCCGTACACCGGCGGCAAACGCCTGTACGGCTACGTCAAGAGCGACCTCATGTGGGTCGGCGAGAAGCAGACCCCCGAGGTCGAGCTGCGCCCCTACATGTCGGCGCACCTGAAGAAGGTCGTCACCCCGGAAGAGGTCGAGCGCTGGGCCAAGGCCCTCCCCGACGACATGCCGGACGACGGGATCGCCTTCTTCAAGTAGTTCTAGACTCTTCGGTGTGGTGAGCACTGAAAGCACTGACTGGAAGAGCGACCTGCGGCAGCGCGGATACCGGCTGACGCCGCAGCGCCAGCTTGTCCTCGAAGCCGTGGACACCCTGGAGCACGCGACCCCCGACGACATCCTCGTGGAAGTGAGGAAGACGGCGTCGGGGGTCAACATTTCCACCGTGTACCGGACCCTGGAGCTCTTGGAGGAGCTCGAGCTGGTCAGTCACGCGCACCTGGGGCACGGGGCGCCGACGTACCACCTCGCGGACCGGCACCACCACATCCACCTCGTCTGCCGGGACTGCGGCAACGTCATCGAGGCGGATGTGCAGGTGGCCGCGGAGTTCAGGGACAAGCTGCGTGAGACCTTCGGCTTCGACACCGACATGAAGCACTTCGCGATCTTCGGCCGCTGCAAGGACTGCACGCTCAAGGGTTCAATTACCAAGTCGTAGGCTTGGGCCCATGAAGAGCCCCTTGCTGTCCCTGCCCGGCGCCGTCCCCGCCGAGGGCGTGGACGAAGGCGTCGCCGGTCACTACGGCGACCTGTTCCGCGAGCAGCGCGCCCTCGCCGACGGCACCGGATTCGTCGATCTCTCGCACCGCGGAGTCGTCACCGTCTCCGGTGAGGACCGGCTGAGCTGGCTGCACCTTCTCCTCACCCAGCACGTCACCGATCTCCCTGTCGGCGAAGCCTCCGAGGCGCTGATCCTCTCCGCGAACGGCCACATCGAGCACGCGCTCTACCTGGTGGACGACGGTCTGACGGTCTGGGCGCACGTCGAACCCGGCGCCCAGGAGGCGCTGATCGCCTACCTGGAGTCGATGAAGTTCTTCAACCGGGTAGAGGTCGCCGACCGCACCGCCGACATCGCGGTCGTGCACCTCCCCGCGGGTTCCATCGCACCCGTCCCGCCGGGTGTCGTCGTCCGGGAGACCGCGTACGGCCGAGATCTCTTCCTGCCCCGCGCCGACCTGGAGGCGTTCGCGGGCCAGGCGGGTCCACCGGTCGGGATCCTCGCCCACGAGGCCCTCCGCGTCGAACACCACCGCCCGCGGCTCGGCTTCGAGACCGATCACCGCACCATCCCGCACGAGCTCGGCTGGATCGGTACCGCCGTGCACCTTCAGAAGGGCTGCTATCGCGGCCAGGAGACGGTGGCCCGCGTGCAGAACCTGGGCAAGCCGCCCCGCCGCCTCGTCTTCCTCCACCTCGACGGCAGCGAGGTCCACCTCCCGGCCGCCGGCACGGAACTCCGCGTCGCCGACGACGCCCCCGACGGGCGCAAGATCGGCTTCATCACCACGTCCGCACGCCACCACGAACTCGGCCCGGTGGCCCTGGCCCTGGTGAAGCGGAACGTGCCGGTGGACGCGCCGCTACTGGCCGGGACCACGGCGGCCGCCCAGGAAGTGGTCGTGGAACCCTAGATTCCCGGTAGAGCCTCGTCAGGGCTCGCGGCCCGGGCCTGACCTCGGCGAGGCTCGCAGCCCCGGCCCTGCCGCCCTCGGCGGGGCCCGCAGCCCCGGCCCTGCCGCCCTCGGCGAGGCTCGCAGCCCCGGCCCTGCCGCCCTCGTCAGGGCTCGCGGCCCTGGGCCGCGGCAGGGGCCTCAGATTTCGATCAGTACGGTGAACGGGCCGTCGTTCGTCAACGAGACGCGCATCTGCGCGCCGAAGCGGCCCGTCGCCACCGTCGCGCCCAGGGCGCGCAGCCGGGCGACGACCTCGTCGACGAGCGGCTCGGCGACATCACCCGGGGCGGCCGCGTTCCAGGTGGGGCGGCGCCCCTTGCGCGCGTCCCCGTACAGCGTGAACTGGCTGATCACCAGCAGCGGGGCGTCGATGTCGCTGCACGACTTCTCGTCGTGCAGCATGCGCACAGACCAGAGTTTGCGGGCGAGCTGAGCCGCCTTCTCCTCGGTGTCCTCGTGGGTGACCCCGACCAGGACGCACAGTCCCTCGCCGCTGATCTCCCCGACCGTCTCGCCGTCCACGACGACGCTCGCGCCGTCCACCCTCTGCACCACCGCTCGCATGCGGACCATGATGCCGGGTGCCTGGCGCGGACCCGCGAGGGACCCTTTTTTGATCCTTAAGGCCCTATCTGGGGCCGTTCGGGGGGACTCGGTAACTTCGCGGCCACTTGGGGTGGCACGATGCATGCACACGCCGGTCGAGGGGACGGTAGAAGGACATGAGCACACCGAGTACCGGGCGGCCTGCGACACATCGGCCGCCCACACAGCGCAGCGACACCTCCGTGCTGCCCGCGGAACCATCCGAGCACGACCTGACCCGGCTGAGCCTGCCCGAACTGCGCACCCTGCGCCGGGACGCCCAGCGTGACGAGGCCGACCTCAGTTACGTACGACGGCTGCTCCAGGGCCGTATCGACATCCTGCGCGCGGAGCTGGCCCGGCGCTCCCCGACGGGCGCGGCCTCCGTGGTCGAGCGGCTGTCGGAGATCCTCACCGACGCCCCGGCCCGGCACCGTTCCTCGGCCCGCCACGTCACGCTGGGCATGCCGCACAGCGAGGAGTCCCGGCGCCTGGCCGCCGACATGCTCGCCGACGTCGAACTCTCCGACCTCGACGCCCGCACCGATCCCGAACTGCACGAGGCGATGGCCCGCCTGGTCCGCTACGAACAGCAGGTCTCGAGCCGCCGCCAGCGCCTTCAGCGGACGGCCGACGAGTCGGGGGCGGAGATCACCAGGAGATACCGGGACGGGGAGGCGCAGGTGGAGGACCTGTTGGTGTGACGCCGACGAGGTCCGGTCGGGCAGGGGCGGCGGAGGCGGGAAAAAATCTTCGCGCCACCCGCCCGCCCCTGCCTACGGTGATTCCATGACCCGCCTCGCCACCCAGCACCCCGTCGACGTCCGTCCGATCACCGATGCCGAGCTGTCCGACTGGACACGGTCCGTGAACACGGGCTTTCTGCGCCCGCCCACCGTTCCCGAGCAGATGCTCGCCGACCGCCGTACCGCGTTCTCGGACTCCCGTGTCTCCGGCGCCTTCGACGCGGGCCGGTGTGTGGCGACGTTCCGCTCGTTCGACCAGGAGCTCACGGCGGTCGGCGGCGCCCCCGTCCCCGCCGACGCCATCTCCAACGTCACCGTCGCGCCCACGCACCGCCGCCGGGGGCTCCTGACGCGCCTGATGGCCGACGATCTGACGGCGGCGAGGGAACGCGGGGACGTCGTGGCCACCCTGATAGCCGCCGAGTACCGGATCTACGGCAGGTACGGCTTCGGCCCGGCCACCACGATGACCGAGTGGTCGATCGACGTACCGCGCGCCGGCCTCGACCCGAACCGGTCGGTCCCGCAGGACGGCGGCCGCATCGACTTCGCCGACGGCGAGGAGATCCGCCGGATCGGTCCCGAGCTGCATGAGCGGCTGCGCCGCGCCCAGCCCGGTGCGATCAGCCGGGACGAGCACTGGTGGGCGGCGCGCACCGGGCTGCTGTGGCTGCACGGCAGTGCGTGGACCGAGCCCTTCTTCGTGGTGTACCGCTCGGCGGACGGCGTGGTCGAGGGCATGGCCTCCTACCGGGCGGACGAAGAGTGGAGCGACGCCAAGCAGCCGCTGAACACGGCCACGGTGAACTGGCTGAGCGCGGTGACCCCGGCCGCGGAGCGTGCCCTGTGGCACTACCTCTGTTCCATCGACTGGATCACCCGGGTGAAGACGGGCTGGCGCTCACCGGACGACCTGCTGCCCCACTATCTGCCGGACCCGCGTGCGGCGAGCATCACCACGCAGGCGGACTGGCTGTGGGTGCGGATCCTGGACGTCGTACGGGCCCTGGAGGCGCGGACGTACGACGCGCCGGGCGCGTTGGTCCTCGAGGTCGTCGACGGGGCGGGCCTGGCCGGAGGCCGCTTCCTGCTGGACGCGACCCCCGACGGCGCCTCCTGTACGCCGACCACCCGCAGCGCCGACCTCACCCTGGACGTGGCCGAGTTGGCGACGCTGTGGCTGGGCGACGAGTCGGCGGGACGGCTGGCGGCGGTGGGCCGGCTCCGGGAAGAACGAGAGGGCGCCGCCCGAGGGGCCGACGCCCTGCTGCGCACGTCCGGGCGGCCTTGGTGCCCGGACATGTTCTGACGGCTCCTCTCTGCTCGTCCGTGTGCCCGTGTACCTCTGTGTCGCGGTACCTGTGGGTCTCCGTACGAGTGTGGCTGCGTGCGTGTGTGTCTGTGAATGCGGGTATCCGTAGCTGTTCAGTTGTGGCTGTGCGACCGATCTGAAGTTGTGGCTGTGCGGGCGATGTTCAGTTGTGGCTGTACGTCGGTGCCGACTGCTCGGGCTCCCGGCTCCCCTCCGGAAGGGAGCCCGACCGGCCAACCGTCTGGAAGTTTGACCATGTTGTTGAAGTTGGCAGCCAACTTCACTGTACTTATGTCCGCTTGGAAGCGTCCTATAACCATCTCTCATAGAACTGCCCAAAGATGGCGGGAAGTTGTAGTGTGCGGACGTGGAGCCGGAACATGCCTCCGTCAATGGGCGGAGGAGGGCGGAGCGGCCGCAGCGGTCACACCGCGAGGTGGCCGACGAGCTGCGCACCCGGATCAGAACCGGAGTGCTGCGGCCGGGTCAGCGCATGCCGACGCAGGCCAAGCTGGCGGACGAGTTCGGCGTCGAGCGGGGTGCCGTACGTCAGGCGCTGCGCATTCTCCAGTCGGAGCAGCTGCTTACCAACGTCTCCAAGGGGAGCCCGGCGACGGTCGCCGCGCAGCCCGCCGCGGCCGGCTTCCCGACAGGTCCCGCGGCGGCGCCGCAGCCCGCGATGGTGGCCCTTCCGCCGCGGATCACCGAGGCCTTCGCGGCCGAACACGTCGAGGTCGACGCCCTGTGCCTGACCGCGGTCTCGCTGACGGCCGCGATCGGCGAACCCCTTCGGCGGATCCACGCGGGCCAGCTGAAACCGGCCAAGATCGACGTCCGTGTCCTGTTGCCGTCCCGGAACATCGAACTCGCGTTCCCGACGCCGGTGGACGTCTCGGAGACCGGGCGGCTTCAGCGCCGCTGGCTGGACCACCGCAACGCCCAGGGTCAGGTGCTGCGGCACAACCTGCTCACCCTGCGTTCCACGCACGGGATCGATGTGCGCGTCACCTTCCGCGCACTGCCCTTCACTCCGCCCGTCAAGCTGTATCTCCTCAACGGGACGGAAGCGCTGTTCGCCTACTACACGGTCAAGAGGCGCGAGCAGACGATCGACCATGAGCAACTGGAGATGTACGACGCCGAAGGCACGCGGTCGGTGCTGTTCGCCTTCGAACAGGGCGCCGGACCGCGTGACACGACGTTCGTGGAACAGTCCCACCTGTGGTTCGACGCACTGTGGGAGACGATCAGTTCGGAGCTGGTGCTCACGAGCTGACGGCGGGCCCGGTGGCGAGGAGGGCGAGGATCACGGCGCCGACGGAGCTGATGACCGGGCTCTTCGCCTTGATTCCGACACTGAGCAGGAGCAGGCCGAGGGCGCCGGTGGCGCCGTACTTCCACTGGATGGTCTGCTCGACGCCGACGACGAAGGCGGCGCTGAGGAGGACGAGGACGGGCATGGTGGTTCCCCCCTTCGGAGACGCGAGTGGGAGGCAAACCTTCCGCCAACTCACTCAAGTTGGTTGCCAACTATGACTATGTTGTCCCCACTTGGTGGCAACTGCTAAACAACTTTCAAACAACTCCCGCCAGATGGATGTAAGTTGTAGCGTTTGGTCGTGACCCAGGAGAACGTGGCAGTGAACGGCAGCAGCAGGTTCTCACCCCGTGACATCGCCGATGTCCTGCGCGAACGCATCCGCGCCGGGGAGCTCAGGGCCGGTGACCGGCTGCCGACCCAGGCCGAGCTCGCCGACGAGTTCGGCGTGGAGCGCGGCGCGGTACGCCAGGCTCTGCGGGCACTCCAGGACGACGGACTGCTCACCAACGTGAGCAAGGGCAGCCCGCCACGCATCGCGGAGCCGCCGGCCCCGGGCCGCGGCGAGCCCCAGCCCACGATGGTGGGCCTCGCTCCACGGCTGACCGCGGCCTTCGCGGCCCCGCATGTGCGCATCGACGCGGCCTGTCTCACCGCCGAGAGCCTCATTCCCGCCCTGGGGGAGCCACTGCGGCTGATCCACGGGGGGCAGCTGAAGCCCGCCAGGATCGACGTCCGCATCCTGCTGCCGTCCCGGGACATCAGTCTCGCCTTCCCGGTCCCGGTCGAGGCGCGCAGCGCCGACGACGAGGACCCGGTCCACCAGCGCTGGCTGGCGATGCGCAACGCCCAGGGGCACGTCCTGCGTCACAACCTGCAGACCCTGCGCTCGCACGGCATCGACGTCAGCATCACCTTCCGCGCTTTGCCCTTCACCCCTCCGGTGAAGCTGTACCTCCTCAACGGCCAGGAGGCGCTGATGGCGTACTACATGGTCACGCGCCGGGAGGAGGCCACCGATCTCGGGACCCTCGACATGTACGACGTGCTCGGCACCGAGTCCCTCCTCTTCTCCTTCGACAAGGCCGCCGGTCAGCGCGACGCCGCGTTCGTGGAGGAATCCCAGAAGTGGTTCGACGCCCTCTGGGAAACCATCACGACGGACCTGACACTCTCCTAGTGACTCCTGATACGACGCAGACTGAACAGGCGGCAGCCGACACCGGAAACGAAGCGGCCGACGACACCGGAAACGAACGGGCCGACGACACGGGGAACGCAACGGGGGACGGCACGAGGAGCGGGGCCGCGGATCTGCGGGAGTTGATCACCCGCGCGAGAGTCGTCCTGTGGGACTTCGACGGGCCGATCTGCCGGCTCTTCGCCGGCCACTCGGCGGAAGGGGTGGCCGACGGTCTCGTGGAGTGGCTCGAAGGGCGGGGTCTGCACGGCCTGCTGACGGAGTCCGAGCGAGAGTCGCTGGACCCGCACGTCGTGCTGCGCGCGGTGGACCGCCGGCATCCGGGCAGCGACCTGGTCACGGAGCTGGAGGAGCGCCTCACCCAGGAGGAGCTGAAGGCCACGACCACGGCGATGCCCACGGCATGGGCAGACCCCCTGATACGCACGCTGGTCGCACTGAACCTGCGGCTGGCCATCACCACGAACAACTCCCCGCAGGTGGCGAGCACCTACCTGGCGGGCCGCGGGCTCACCTCCTGCTTCGCGCCGCACATCTACGGCCGCACCCAGGAGCTGCGCCACCTCAAGCCCGACCCGCACTGCCTGAACCGCGCCCTGCGCGCCGTGGGATCGGCGCCCGACACAGCCCTGATGATCGGCGACACCCCCTCCGACTTCCTGGCCGCCCGCGAGGCCGGCGTGCCCTTCCTGGGCTACGCGCGTAACGAGCGCAAGGAGAAGATGCTCAGGGGAGCGGGTGCCACGACGGTGGTGAACTCGCTGGAGACGGTACTGACGGCGGTCAGGCAGCCCTGAGCAGCAGGAGCACGAGCACGACGGCCGCCCCGACGGCGAGCACGTCGTGCCGGGCCCGCACGCCCACGGCCACGGTGAACAGCAGCATCATGCCCACCGCCCCCAGCTTGGCCCGCACCGTCGACCCCGCGAAGAACGCGAGGAGTTCCCAGAGTGCCGATAACAGGAGCACGACCTTCCACCTCCTTGCCATTCTCAGTGAACCATGCAAGTCCCGGTCCAATTGGCCTGGTTGACTTGAAGTGGATTTCCCCTGGCTGATTGATCCTTAATCGGCCCAGGGTGTCCTGGACTTGACGGAGATTGGTTTGTCATTGGATGGATGGCGGTACGGTCGCTGTGTGGAATCGCAAGCGAGTGGTGACAGCGGCGGCCGGGAGTTCCACCGGGTCGCCGACGATCTACGTGTCCGGATGACGAACGGGACGTATCCGCTGCGTTCGTTCCTGCCGTCCCAGCGGGACCTGGCCGAGGAGTTCGGTGTCTCCAGGGACACGGTTTCCCGTGTGATGCGGGAACTGGCCCACGAGGGCTGGATCGAGTCCCGTCAGGGCAGCGGGTCCCGGGTGGTCAAGACGCAGCGGATACAGTCCTCCACGCCGAAAGCCACCCGGCAGCTCCAGGGGGCGACACTGGGCCCGCTGCTCAGCGAGGCCTTCGAGCGGCCGGAAGTCACCCTGGACGTCTACACGTTGACGTCCGAGTCGCTGGACGCGCACATAAGGCTGCAGGCCGAACGGATCTACCGGCGCTCGATCGCCCCCCAGCACATCGGCCTGCGGATGATCCTGCCCTCCGAGGAACTGGTGTTGCCCTATCCGAGAGTCAAGGACGACAAGGACGACGACCGGCTGCGCAAGCGCCTGCACGACATCACGAACCGGCACACGGAGTCCCTGCGCGGGGTGCTGAGGGACCTGCGGACCGAGAGGCTCGTGCCGTCCCTCGACATCCAGATCCGCCACGCCCCGCTGACCCCCACGTTCAAGCTCTACCTCCTGAACGGAGCCGAGGCGCTGCACGGACCCTACGAGGTGATCCAACGGCAGATCGGCGTGGGCTCGGACGACGAGTTCGAGGAGATCACCGCCCTCGACGTGCTGGGTCTCGGTGCCACCCTCAGTCATCAGGTGAAGGACGCGGACCCGAACTCCCCGGGCACCGTCTTCGTCGACACCTGGCAGTCGTGGTTCGACTCCGTCTGGAACTTTCTCGCCGAATAGCCGGGGCGCGGTGCGCTAGCATGCCTCAATCGCGCGAGCAATCGCTCCCGCCCATACGTATGAGAAGGCGAACAAGCCGTTCTCGAACGGGCTGACGTGGGCGAGTGGCAAAACCACCGAATGGCTCAGCTGATCATCACTCCGGTCGTGCGGCGCGTTTACCGTTTGCCCTACCCTGCCCAGCGCGAGTACCGGAGCGGCCAGTGGTCGACCACCTTGTTCCCCCTCGTCACCTCGGGGAACGAGCCGCCGAGGATGTGCCCGGAGTGCTGCGGGACTTCGTCAGGGCGGCCGAATCGACCCAGGAGTCCAGTGGCCATCACAATCGCAACTACGTGCTGCCGCTGACCGAGACCGTCGCGCCTCTGGTGGACCGCGCCCCGGGGACTTCGGTCATCGTGCGCATCAGACGGTCCGAGGCCCTTCCCGTGGTGATCAGGACCTGGGAGGAGGAAGCGGCGATCCTCGACGCCGTCCGCGGCGCCCTGCCGCACGTGCCCGAGTGTCTGATCAAGACGCCGGACTACTCCATCCACAGCCATGTGGAAGGCGTACCACTCTCCACGATCTGCGGAAACGGCAAGCCTGTCGACACCCTGCTGATGAAGGCGCTGGCCGGGCTGCTGGCCCAGATGACCCGGGTGCGCCGGCAGGCACTGCCGCCGCTGCCCGCTTCCTGGCCCGCCAACCACAGCGACAGCCGGGCCTTCCTGAAGACCCTGGCCCTGTGCGCCGACGAACAGGTCCGCAAGCCCAACCGGGACGAGTTCGGCGGTCTGTTCAAGGCGCTGGGCATCTCCGACGACGCTCTGCTCCGGCTGGCCGAGCGGGTGCCCGCGATGACCCGGCGGCCGTACAGCCTGCTCCACGCGGACCTGCACCGGGACAACCTGATCGTGTCCTACGACGGTGATCCGCCCCTCGTCTGCGTCGACTGGGAACTGGCCACCTACGGTGACCCGCTGCACGACCTCGCCACCCACCTGGTGCGCATGCGGTACCCGGACCACCAGTGGGACGAGGTGATCGACGCGTGGGCGAAGGCCATGTGGGAGTGCCGTCCCAGCGCGGTCAAGGGGCTGGCCAAGGATCTGCCCCACTACATCGCGTTCGAGCGGGCGCAGTCCGTCTACCCGGACGTCATGCGGGCCGCGCGGTCGTTGCAGCAGTCGTCCATGCGCAAGAGCATGGACGAGGCCACCGCGGAGGTGCGCCGGGCCCTGGAGACCGCGGCGGAGCCCTTGCGGCTCGGTGACGTTCCCAAGAACGACGAGATCGAGCGGGCACTCTTCCGATGGCTGGCGTCGCGTCAGGACGGAGGCGCCAGCGGTCAGCACTGGGAGAAGACGGCCTCCGCCTGGCAGCCGGACAGGCGCCTTCCCGAGAACCCGAGCTTCCCGGAGTCGGCCGTGCGCGAGGCACTGCTCGCCGAGGGAGCCGCTCCGGCGGGCCGGGTGTTCAAGGGAACCGCCCACCTCAACTCCGTGGTCTGTGTGGAGGGCGTGCCCACCCCGGTGGTCGTACGGCGCAGGCTGCCCAACGTCTCGCGGCTCGAACCGAGTTACCTCAGCGAGCACACCGTCCTGCGGGCGATCCAGGAGTCAGGGGTCCTGGTGGCGGCGCCGAAGGTGCTGGCGCTGGGCGAGAGCTACCCGGACGACGCCTTCAGCATCCACACGTACGTCGGCACGCGGATCGACCAGCCACCCAGTCACCCGGTGCACGGTCTCCTCCCGCACGAGGCGGACGCGCTGGTCGACCAGCTGTGCGAACTGACCCGCGTGGACCCGTCGTCGGTCGACGCGGTCGCCGGCGTCGGCGACTTCTGCGAGTGGCTCAAGGAACAGCTGATCGGACTCGTACGGGACCTGCCGAAGGAGTCCCTGCAGCTGGCCCGCACGCTCGGGCTGCCCGACGAATGGCGGCTGCGGGAGATCCTGTCCGGGTACCGGGTGAGCGTCCGGACCCCGGCCCTGCTGCACGGCGACCTCAACCCGTGGAACCTGGTGCGCCGTAATGACGGACTGGCCCTGACCATCATCGACTGGGAGATGGCCCTGGTCGGCGACCCGCTCTACGACCTGGTCCGGCACATGCACCTGACGCCGACGCGGCCGGAGATCCGGACCCGTATGTTCCGGCGATGGGAGGCGAAGCTGCCGAAGAAGTACACGAGGGACCGGCACAAGGACTGGACCGTCTATCGCCGGATCGAGACCATCCGCTCCGCGTACATCGACCTCGTCCGCCTGACGACCAGGGCGAGCCTGGACGCCCCCAACGTCCGTCGGGCCGTCGACTCCTACGCCGAGACGCTGGCCGCGGCCACCGCCTCTCTCGGCCTTCCGACCCCCAGAACCACCAACCCCTATCTCGAAAGGGCTCTGACCCGGGGGCGGACCTGATCGCGGGGACCTGATCGCGGGGACCTGATCCCGGGCGGACCCGGCCGGGGGAACCCGACTCGGGGCTGGTGCCGGGGCGGACGGGCGGGATCGCGGCCAGGCACGCGCCCGGACGCGTGGACCCCGGCGTCGGGTCACGTCCCGAGCAGCACCTTTCCGAATCGTGGCCACGCACGCGCCCCGACACGTGGATCCCGGCGTCGGGTCACGTCCCGAGCAGCACCTTTCCGAATCGTGGCCACGCACGCGCCCCGACACGTGGACCCCGGCGTCGGGTCACGTCCCGAGCAGCACCTTTCCGATCAGCTCACGCCCCTCGATCGCCGCATGCGCCGCCGCGGCCTCCTCGAGCGGGAACCGGGCGCCGATCACCGGCCGCAGCCGCCCCGCGGCCGCCTCCGCCAGCACCTGCGCGGTCAGGCGGCGTGCCTCGGCCTGGCCGAACTGCACGTCGCCGATCCCGAACAGGGTGACGCCCCGGCGTTCCGCCTCCGCCACGTCCACCTCCGCGAAGCCGCCCGAGGGTGCGCCGTGAGCGGAGAAACGCCCGCCGACGGCCGTCAACGGGAAGGCGGCGAGGCCGAGTTCACCGCCGACGCCGTCCATTACGACATCGGCGGCGGCTTCCCGTCCGCCAGTGGCTTCGGCGGCCTCGGTGACGTCGGCGGTCAACGCCTCCCGCGCCCGCTCCACCCAGTCCTCCTCCGACACGTCCACCACCGCATGCGCCCCCAGTTCCCGCACCAGCGCCGACTTCCGGGCTCCCCGCACCGCGGCCACCACCCGGGCGCCCCGGGCGCGGGCCAGCTGGATCAGCAGGGTGCCCATGCCGCCCGAGGCGCCAAGGATCAGGACACGGTCTCCGGCGGCCACGGCGGTGCGGTCCAGCAGGCCCACGGCCGTCACCCCGTCGTGGACGAGGGCCGCGGCCGTGCTCAGGTCCAGACCGTCCGGCACCGGGGTGGGTGCGGTGACCGGGACCGACACGCGCTCGGCGTAGCTGCCGTCCACGAAGGACGTCACCCTGCGGCCCACCCACCCGGCGTCCACGCCCGCGCCGACCGCGGTCACCGTGCCGGAGACGCCGCCGCCCGGGATGTAGGGCGGCTCGACGGGGAAGTAGGCGCGGAACCGGCCCGCGCGGATCTGTGTCTCCACGTAGATCGTGTCGGCGTGCGCGACCTCGATCAGGACCTCGCCGGGGCCGGGGGCCGGGTCCGGCAGCTCCACCGTGGCCAGGACCTCCGGTCCGCCGAACGCCTTCACCTGTGCTGCTCGCATGACATACCTCCACTGCGGTGCCGTTGAATGCGCGTGCATGGAGTCTTCGGCCTCAACCGCGGTTGAGGTCAAGCGGGATCAAGTGAGGCGGAGTGAGGCGGAGCGGGGGCGGGCCGAGGAGGGCCGAGGAGGGGTGGGGAGACGAGGTCGAGGCGAGGTGAGGTCGGGGCGAGATCGGGCGGCTGCCGGCCCCGTAGGCTCGGCCCATGAGCGAGACCGGGCTGCGTGAGCGCAAGAGGCAGCGGATGTACCAGGCCGTGTCGGACATCGCCGTCCGGCTCTTCCTCGAGCGAGGCTTCGACGCGGTGTCCGTCGCCGAGGTCGCCGCGGCGGCCGAGATCTCCAAGCCGACCCTCTTCCGGTACTTCCCGGCCAAGGAGGATCTGGTCCTGCACCGGATCGCGGACCACGAGCAGGAAGCGGCCCGGGTCGTCTCGGCGGCGCGGGCCGAGGGGGTCGCGCCGCTTCCCGCCCTGCGCCGGCACTTCCTCGCCGGGCTGGCCGCCGCCGATCCCGTGACCGGCCTCAACGACCACCCGCAGGTGCGCGCCTTCTACGCCCTGCTCTACGGCACGCCCTCCCTGGTCGCCCGCCTCCACGGCTACCTGGAGCGCTCGGAGGCCGCCCTCGCCGACGCCCTCGTGAACGACCTGCCGGACGCGCTCGACGCCCGGCTGGCCGCCGGTCAGATCATCGCCGTCCGGCGGATCCTCGCCGAGGAGAACTGGCGGCGGATTTCGGCGGGGGAGCGGCTGGAAGACGTACGGGGGGACGCGGAGGCGGCGGCGGAGCGGGCTTTCGGGGTGCTCCTGGCGGGGTTGCCGCAGCTCAGCTAACTGAGGCTCGGTAAAATATGTGACTCAGTCTCATTATTCGTTACCCTTGCCGTATGACGGCACCCGAGCGCGCCTCCGAGGGCGACCCGAAGAGTCCGGCGGATCTCGGCGCCGCGCTGCGCCACGAGCGCGCCCACCACGACGCCTGCCGTGCCGCCCTCGCGGCGATGGTCGAGGGCGCCGACCTCCAGGTCGTCACCGGTGAGGACGTCTCCGCCTCCGGCGCCGACGCCGAAGTCCTCGGGTACCGGCTGCGCAGCCATGCCAAGGCCCTGCACGAACTGCCCGAAGGCCCGCTGTTCTTCGGTCGGCTGGACTTCGCGCTCGGCACGGGCGGCGAGCACGAGGGCCTCGCCCACCACATCGGCCGCCTGCGCATCAGCGAGCACCCGGCGGCCCCGCCCCTCGTCGTCGACTGGCGCGCTCCCGTCTCCCGCGCCTTCTACCAGGCGAGCGCCCGCGACCCGCAGGGAGTGGCCGTACGGCGGCGGTTCGGCTGGGCCCCCGGCAGTCGCGGCGACTCCACCGACCTCACCGGCCTGGAGGACGAGCACCTCGATGGGGGTGGGCGGGTCGACGGGGACGGGCACCTCGATGGGGGTGGGCGTGTCGACGGGGACGGGCCGGGCGGCCGCGATGAGCGGTCGGGGCGTGGCTGGCCGGGCGGCGGAGACGGGTGGTCGGGGCGTGGCGGGCCAGGCAGGTCAGGTGGGCCGGGCAGGCCAGGTGGGTCGGGAAGTCCGGGCGGCATCGTCGCCCGCGAGATCGAACGGCCCCGCGTCGGCCCCATGCGGGACATCGCCGCGACCATCCAGCCCGAGCAGGACGAACTCGTACGCGGAGAGCTCGCCGAATCCGTGTGCGTGCAGGGCGCTCCCGGCACCGGCAAGACCGCCGTGGGCCTGCACCGGGCCGCCTACCTCCTCTACACCCACCCGCGGCGCATCCAGCGCGGCGGACTGCTGATCCTCGGCCCCAACCGCACCTTCCTCTCCTACGTCGCCGAGGTGCTCCCCGCCCTGGGCGAGACCGGCGTACGGCAGTCGACCCTCCACGACGAGATCGCCCGCCACCCGGTGACCGGGACGGACCCCGACCGGACCGCCGTCGTCAAGCACGACGCCCGGATGGCCGAGGTGCTGCGGCGCGCGGTGTACGGACGGGTGGCCGCCGACCGCGCCGAGGACCTCTCCGTTCCCGACGACACCTACCGCTGGCGGATCGCGGGCGACGAGCTGACGAGGATCGTCGCCGGTGTGCTCGCCGAGGAGCCGCCGTACGAGGTCGGGCGCGAGCGGGTGCGCAGCCGGATCGTGCGCCGGATCCAGGGGCAGGTCGAACGCCGGAGCGGACCGCGCCCGGGCTCCTGGACGCGCCGCATCGAACGGGCCCGGCCGGTGAGCGCGTGCGTGGAGGCGCTGTGGCCGAAGCTGCGTCCGGAGGAGGTGCTGGCCCGACTCCTCACGGACCCGGCGGAGTTGGCGCGCGCCGCAGACGGTCTTCTGGACGCCGGGGAGCAGCGGGTCCTGCACTGGCCGCGCCCGCCCCGCTCGCCGAAGTCGGCGCGCTGGTCGTCCGCCGACCTCGTCCTCCTCGACGAGATCGCGGGCCTCCTCGACCATCCCCGGGGGTACGGCCATGTCGTCGTCGACGAGGCCCAGGACCTCTCGCCGATGGAGTGCCGGGCGGTCGCCCGCCGGGTCCCCTTCGGCTCGCTCACGGTCCTCGGCGACCTGGCACAGGGCACCACCCCCTGGGCGGCCGACTCCTGGCGGGTGCAGATGGGGCACCTGGGCAAGCCGGACGCGACCATCGTCCCGCTGACCACCGGCTTCCGCGTCCCGGCCGCCGTCCTCACGCTCGCGGGCCGTGTTCTCGACCTCCTCGACATCGACGTGCCGCGCGCCGACTCCCTGCGCGGGGACGGCGAACTGCGGGTCCGGCGAGCGGACGGCGACCTCCACCGCGCGGTCGTCGCCGCCGTGCGCGACGCGCTGCCCCGGGAGGGTTCGATCGGCGTCATCGCCGCGGACTCGCAGATCGGGGAGGTGCGCGAGGCCCTGGCCGAATCCGGCGTCCCGACCTCGGGACCGGACGATCCGGCCGCCCGGGTGACGGTGGTCCCCGCGACCCTCGTCAAGGGCCTCGAGTACGACCACGTCGTCGCAGTCGAACCGGCGGCCATCGCGGAGTCGGAGCACCGCGGCCTGAACCGGCTCTACGTGGTGCTGACCCGCGCGGTCTCACGGCTGGAGGTGGTATACGGGCGGGAGCTGCCGTGGTGAGCGCAGATCCGGGGGATCCTGTACGACGATGCTGCTCTTTCTCGACGTCGACGGGACCCTGATCCCGTTCGGGGGCACGGACCCCTACCCCGAGTTCCGGGCGCCCGGAGAACCGGCCCCCGCACACCCCCTCCTGTCCCGCCTCGACCCGGCCCTCGGCCCCCGCCTGCGAGCGCTGGGCTGCGAGCCGGTATGGGCCACGACCTGGCTCGACGACGCGAACACCGTCCTCGCGCCATGGCTCGGCCTGCCCTCGCTCGCGGTGGTGGAGTGGCCGCAGGAGGAGCCACCGGCCGGGGGCGTGCACTGGAAGACGCCGACCCTGGTCACCTGGGCCGCCGGGCGCCCGTTCGTCTGGCTCGACGACGAGATCACCCGCGCCGACCGCTCCTGGGTGGCCGCCCACCATCCCGCCCCGGCCCTCCTGCACCGGGTGGACCACCGATACGGAGTCGGGGACGCGGACTTCGCGGTGGTGGAGGAGTGGATCGCGGGGGTTCGGCCGGGTGGGCACTGCCGGACCCTCCCACGGCGAACCCCTTGAACGAATTACCTCCGTCCCACCTCTTCCGTCACTCGGATGAACCCGCCCTCACCGTGCCCACGCCCGATGACCCGGAGAACCTGACCCTCGGCCGCGCGCAGGACGCCCGTGTCGATGCCGTGCGCTTCGGAGGTGTGGACGATGTGGGCGATGGACGCGGCCGCCGAGGTGATCGGGTTGGCGTCGCCCGGGAAGGTGCCCGCGTCGGCCTCGGCCGCGGTTCTGTCGAAGATCGCCGGGAGGATCGCGGCGATGCCTTGGGCGTAGGGGGCGAGTTCGCGTGCGGTGATGCCCTCCGCCCGGGCCAGGGCCACGGCGTGTGCCCAGCCGGCCATCGCCGTCCAGAACACGTCGAGCAGCGCGAGATCGTGGGCCGCCGCCCGGCCGATCTCCTCGCCGAGGTGTGTGTGGGTGCCGCCCAGCGCCTCCAGCACCGGTCGGTGTTCCCGGTACGGCTCCGCCGGTCCGCTGTACAGGACCACCGTGGCCGGCGTGCCGATGGTGGGCGTCGGGGTCATGATCGCGCCGTCCAGGTACCGGACGCCGTGCCGGGCCGCCCAGTCGGCGGTGTCCCGGGCGCGGGCCGGGGTGTCGGCCGACAGGTTCACGACGGTACGGCCCTTGAGCGCGGCGGTGACCGGCTCCTGCCGCAGGACCGCGTCGACGGCGTCGTAGTCCCGTACGCACACCACGATCAGCCCGCTCGCGCCGACGGCTTCCTCCGCCGTGCGTGCCACCACGGCTCCCCGCCCCGCCGGCTCCTCCGCCCGGCCCGGGGTCCGGTTCCAGACAGTGGTCCGAACGCCCGCGTCCAGGAACGCGCCGGCGAGGGCACGTCCCATGGGCCCCAGTCCGAGAACGGTGACGGAATTCGATGTAGGCATGGCTCAACTCCTTTAGAGTTATGGGCAATTGCTGATAAAAGGGGTGCGAGTGACCAGTAAGCGTGCCAAGGGCCTGTACGTATGCGGACTGTCCGCCGCGCTCGCCGTCATCGACGGCAAGTGGAAGACGGGCCTGCTCTGCTACCTGGAGCTCGGCCCGCACCGGCCCGCCGAACTGCGGCGCCGGCTACCGGGGCTCAGCGAGAAGGTGCTGACCCAGGCACTGCGCGAGATGGAGGCGGACGGGCTGGTGCACCGCGAGGTGCACGACGTCCTCCCGCCGAAGACCGTCTACTCCCTGACCCCCTTCGGCCTCGAACTCGCCGAGGCGCTGGCCCCCCTCACCGGCTGGGGCGACCGCCGACTGGAACGTCTGACCGCTTCCTGATCACCTCTCGATCACCTGCGACCAGCCTCGCCGGAGGGCGGCGCGCTGCCAAGTACGTACAAAAAAGTGGGTGGCGAGGTGAGGGGCGTCGGGCGTTCCCGCGTGCCGGCCGCGATCGCCGCGTCGGCGCTCGCGGCCGGTCGGTCGGTGGCCGTGCCGGCTGAGCCTGAGCACGATAGGGGTCGTATGTGCATGACGACTGTCGTCACTGGTGTCCGGCCTCCCCGGTGCAGGTGCTCTTGGGCCCACTCCCCGAGCCGCCGTGAGGCGGCGTTGTCGGTGGGCTCTGCCAGGGTGTGCGCCGTGGATGAACTGGTGGAGCGTGTCGACGGTCGAGATCGTGCGGTGGGGGTGGTCAGCCGTCGGCAGGCCATCCGGGAGGGTTGGCTGCATCGGGTCGCCGTGACGGTGTGTCGTGATGATCGTGACCGGATCCTCGTCCACCGGCGGTCGGAGCAGCTGTCGCGCTTCCCCGGGCTCCATGAGGTCGTGGTCGGTGGCGCGGTGAATGTCGGCGAGTCCTATGAACAGGCCGCCGCGCGGGAGCTGGCCGAAGAACTGGGCATTCGTGGCATTCGTGGGCTGCCGCGCTTGCTGTTCACGTTCATCAACCGCAGCGGCCTGAGCCCTCACTGGCTCGGCGTGCACGAAGCCGTGATGCCGGCCGCCGTGGTCCCCGATCCTGATGAGGTCGCCTGGCACGGCTGGCTGACCGAGCCGGAGCTTCGCTCGGCCCTGCTGGAGTGGCGCTTCACCCCCGACAGTCACGAAGCCTTCAGCCGGTATCTCACATTCCGGACGGCGCAGTCCTGACCTGGCTCGCCCTTCGGGCTGGGGCGCCTTCTTGCGGCCAACGCGCCTTGAGAAAGCGGCTGTTGGTGATGGGGAGTACGGCTGCTTGATCGACTCGCGCTCGTTGAGCAGCTCCATGGCTTGCGGTCCGTGCTCGCCCAGAACGAGGTCCTGACCGACGTGACGACCAGGGCGGCGGCGTTGGAGCCGGAGGAGTGGCGCGACACACTATTGCAAGCAGGTGCTTGCAATAGTTAGCGGAGCTGGTGCACAGTGGAGGCATGGCATCGCTCAACGTCGGCAATCTCGGTGAGTACCTGCGCGAGCAGCGGCGCAACGCGCAGCTGTCGCTCCGGCAGCTCGCCGACGCCGCCGGGGTGTCCAATCCGTACCTGAGCCAGATCGAGCGCGGGCTGCGCAAGCCGAGCGCGGAGGTGCTTCAGCAGGTCGCCAAGGCGCTGCGGATCTCCGCCGAGACGCTGTACGTGCGGGCCGGCATCCTCGACGCGGAACGGGACGGGGAGGACTACCGACGGGACGGCGCGACCCGCGCGGTCGTCCTCGCCGACCCGACGCTGACGGAGCAGCAGAAGCAGGTGCTGCTCCAGATCTACGAGTCCTTCCGCAAGGAGAACGGATTCGTGGACGGCGGCGGTACGGCGGACCCGCAGGACCAGGAGAGCGAAGCCGATCCGCAGCAGACGGCCAGTTGACCGGACCAGGGGACCGGCCGCCCCGCTGCGGACCTGCACGACCCTCAGCCGAAAACGACGTATGTGAATCCGGGAGGACCTTCACCATGGCCATCACCGACGACCTGCGCAAGACCTTCAGCGACCCGACTCCGTTCTACTTCGCCGCAGGCACCGCCGATCTGGCCCTCCAGCAGGCGAAGAAGGTGCCGGGTCTGGTGGAGCAGCTGCGCACCGAGGCCCCGGCCCGTTTCGAGGCCGTCCGCAACACCGACCCCAAGGTGGTGCAGGAGAAGGCCGGCGCCCGCGCCAAGGAGGCGACCGCCAAGGCCAAGGAGGCGCAGGAGACCCTCCAGGCCAAGGTCACCGGCTTCATCAGCAACCTCGACGGGGACATCAAGAAGATCGGCAGCACCCTCGACGCCGATCTGAAGAAGTTCGGCGAGTCCGCCCAGGACCTCGCGCTGCGCGGTGTCGGCGTCGCCGCCGAGTACGCCGTCAAGGCCCGCGAGACGTACGAGAAGGTCGCCGAGCACGGCGAGCAGACGGTGCGCACCTGGCGCGGCGAGGCCGCCGAGGAGATCGAGGAGCTCGCCATCGCGGTCGAGCCCGGCTCCGAGCCGAAGTCCGAGCCCGCGACCGCGCCGGCCGGGACCGAGGAGCCGAAGTCCGCTCCCGCCGCGGCCCAGGCCGAGCCCACCGCGGTGAAGAAGCCTGTCGCCAAGAAGGCTCCGGTCCGTAAGCCCGTGGCGAAGAAGACGACGCCGCCGGCCAAGTGAGACCGAGAGCCGGGACGGACACGGCCGACAAGGACATACGGTCACGGGCCGGGCACTCATGGAGTGCCCGGCCCGTTGTGCGGGTAACGGGAGTGCGGTTGCGGGTACGGTGACCGCGTAAGGACGAGCGAGTCGAATCGCGTCGAGTCGGGTGGTGGACGTTGTGCTGATCCAAGGCTTCGCCGGGCTGTTGTGGCTGCTCTACCTCGCCATGCTGGTCCTCGCCGTGGTGGCGCTGGTGATGGCCGCCCTGTTCCGCGACGACGCCTACCGGGCCGCCGACAAGCAGAACAAGGGCTTCTGGCTGATCATCCTCGGCATCGCGGTGGCGGTGAACCTTCTGGTGCCGATGCTCTTCCTTCAGCTCGCGGGACTCGTCGCCACGATCGTCTTCTTCGTGGACGTACGACCCGCCCTCCGGCAGGTGGGCGGTGGCGGCGGCTGGGGCCGCAGGCGCGGCGGCAGCAGCAGCGACGGCCCGTACGGCCCCTACAACGGCGGCCGGTAGAGCCACCAGTACCTCAGTACCTCAGTACCTGAGTAGCCAGCCCGCCAGCCCGCCAGTTCACTGGCCCGGCAGGCCGCAGAGCAGAGTCCATTGGCGCCCAGCTCCGTAGCTCCGGCCCCGCCGTCTCCGTCCCGGAGAGCGCGGGGCCGCGGTCATGCGGGGTCGCGGGCATGCGGGGCCGCGCGGGGATGCGGGGCGCGGCGGGCATGGCCCCGGGCGTGCGGGGACGCCGCAAGGGTTCCGAACGGCGGTCTAGGAACCGGGGCGTGGGCACGGTGGGCCCCGTCGAAACGGCGGGCCCCAGCGAAACGGCGGGCCGGAACGGCGCGTCCGGCGCGGTGCTACGGCGCACAGGGCTGGGGCTGGGGCCGGAGCTAGGGCTGGGGAACCGGGACCGGGATCCGGTCCAGCAGCACCACGGCCACGTCGTCCGTCAGCTCGCCCCCGTTGAGCTCACGCACCTCGTTCACCGCGGCCCGCAGCAACGCCTCTCCGCGCAGCCCCTCGGAGAGCTGGCGGCGGATCATCTCCACCATGCCGTCCTGGCCCAGCCGCTCCCGGCCCTCACCGATCCGCCCCTCGATCAGGCCGTCGGTGTACAGCATCAGGCTCCACTCGGCGCCCAGCTCGACCTGCATCCGCGGCCAGCGGGCACCCGGCAGCAGACCGAGAGCGGGCCCGTTGTTGTCGTACGGCAGCAGGCGCGCGGGCCGGTCCGGGCGGGCGATCAGGGGCGCGGGGTGACCGGCCAGGCACAGGCCCGCCCGGCGGCCGTCGGGCGCGATGTCCACCGTGCACAGCGTCGCGAAGATCTCGTCGTCGTCGCGCTCGTGCTCCAGCACCTGCTGAAGCGTGTTCAGCAGTTCGTCCCCGCACAGGCCCGCCAGCGTCAGCGCCCGCCAGGCGATGCGCAGCTCCACGCCGAGCGCCGCCTCGTCCGGGCCGTGCCCGCAGACGTCGCCGATCATCGCGTGCACGGTGCCGTCGGGCGTGCGGACGGTGTCGTAGAAGTCGCCGCCGAGCAGCGCGCGCGAGCGGCCGGGGCGGTAGCGGGCGGCGAAGCGCAGCGGGGAGCCCTCCAGGAGGGGTGTGGGCAGCAGGCCGCGCTCCAGGCGGGCGTTCTCCTGCGCGCGCAGCTTGCCCTCGGCGAGTCGTCGCTCGGCCGTGTCGGAACGTTTCCTCTCCACCGCGTAGCGGATCGCGCGGCTCAGCAGCCGCCCGTCCAGCTCGTCCTTGTAGAGGTAGTCCTGGGCGCCCACGCGTACCGCCTCGGCGCCGCGCTCGGCGTCGCCGGACGCGGTGAGCGCGAGCACGGCGTGCCGGGGCGCGAGCCGCAGCACGTGCCGCAGGACCGCGAGCTCGTCGTCGGACTCGCTCGCCTTGCCGGGCGCCGGCAGCGCGAGGTCCAGCAGGATGCAGTGGACGTCGTGGGTCAGCAGCCGCTCGGCCTCGGTGAGGTTGCGGGCGGTGCGCACCCGGATCGGCCTGCCGTCGGCGTCGAGCAGGTCGTGGACGATCGGCGCGGCCGTGGGGTCGTCCTCGATCAGCAGCAGGGTGAGGGTGGTGGGGGCGGTGCCCACACCGGTGGCGCTCACGCTTGTAGTGCCCACGCCGGTGGCGTTCGGGCCGCCGGTGCTCACGCTGGTGGTGCTCACGCCATGGTGGACGCCGTCGACGGGCGTGGCGTTGAGCGCGGTGTTGTGCGCGTTGTCGCCGTGCGCGGTGTTGTTCTCGGCCCTCGTCGCCTCGTTGCGAACGGTTTCCTTCTTGGAGGGGCCGCCGACTGCGGGCGTGGCCTGCGCCTGACCGCTCTCCACGGCCGGGATCGCTCTCTGCCGCGGTACGGGTACGGGCATCGTCCTGGTTCCTTCCCTCCCCCCGAGGGCATGGCGGGGACGAGGGACCTCGACCCACCGACGGGGACCATAGCGGCAGAAGGCGCCGCAACGGAATGGTGTGAGGCAGGCAGCTTGATCTCTGGCCGCTGTCATATGCCGCGTTCTGTACCGCAATTGGGCAGGGTGGGTGTGTCGCGGGGATGACGAACGTCACGTCCGCGCGGAGTTTGGCGATGGGCGAGGTGCTGTGGATCACATGGCGGGGGCCACCAGTGGGACCACCCCGGCGACCTGCCATCCGACCGGTCATCCGAAACGGCCGTGGACCGCCGCGGGAGCGGGCAGGCCCGGCCACCGGATCGCCATCGGATCGCAGCCGGGCCGGCAGCTGAAAAGCCCGTCGGATCGGTCACCGAACAGGTCACCGGATCGGTCATCGAACAGGCCGCCGGGTCGGTCATCGAACAGGCCACCGAACAGGCCGCCGGATCGGTCACCGGGCCTCACGCGTCCGGCCGGACCACCCCGAGTATCGGCATCGTGCCCGCCCCCGCGAGCGTGACCGTACGGCCCGGGCGCGGGGCGTGGATGATCGAGCCGTCGCCGACGTACAACGCGACGTGGCTGGCGTCGTCGAAGTAGATGATGAGGTCGCCGGGGCGCATGTCCTCGATGGCGATGTGCGGCAGCTGCTTCCACTGTTCCTGCGAGGTGCGCGGTATGCCCTGACCGGCGCTCTTCCAGGCCTCGGAGGTCAGTCCGGAGCAGTCGAAGGAGTCCGGGCCCTCCGCGCCCCACACGTACGGCTTGCCGATCTGGGCGGTGGCGAACTGCACGGCCTGCTTGCCCTGTACGGACGCCGCGCTGTTGATCTCGTCGAGGACGCCGGTGCCCAGCCAGGCGGTCTGCGCCTCCCGCGCGACCTTCGCCTCCAGTTGCTCGAGGCGCTTCTTCTCCTCCTTCTCGAGCTGGGACTCGAGCTTCTCGGCCGCCGCGATCTGCTTCTCGATCTTCTTCTGGGCCGTCGCCTTCGTCTTGCGGCCCGCCTCCAGCTTCTGCCACTGGGTGGAGGCGTCCTTGGAATACTGCTCCAAGTCCTGCTGGGTGCGGGTGAGTTCGCCGATCAGGCCCTTGGTCGCGCGCTCGCCCTGGCGCACCCGGCCGGCTCCGTCGAGGAACTCCGACGGGTCGTCGCTCAGCATCAACTGCGCCTCGTCCGGCAGGCCGCCGGTGCGGTACTGGGCGCGGGCGGCGGCACCCGCGCGGTCCTTGAGGTCGTCCAGCTTCTCCTGGCCCGCGACGATCTTCTTGGCCAGCTCCACGATCTCCGCGGACTGCTTCTTCGCCGCTTCCTCGGCCGCGTTGTAGGCGTCGGTGGCGACCGCGGCGTCGTGGTACAGCGCTTCGAGCTTGGTGCGGACGGCCTCGAGGTCCTTGTTGGACGCGGTGGAGGGGAGCGGCGGGGCCGTGGAACTCGCCGTCGGCGCCGGAGTCGGGCTCGGGCTGGCGAACGCGGTGCCGGGTGCGCCCAGCACGGTGACCGCGCAGACCACCGTCACAGCCGCCGCGAGCAGGCCGCGCTTGCCCGTTCCCATACCCCGTCCCCCAACCCCTGATTAACCGTCAGTAACTTGCGGTGCCTGGGGGATCGTGCCACGTCACAGCCGAAAACGACAGAGGTGACGACGGAACGACAGGGCGGCTCAGCGACAGGAACAGTCCTTCCCCTCGTCCCCACCCCGCCATGACGATCTCCCCGCCTGTGTGACGAACGACTCACGGAGATCGTTCCCTGCGGCCCTGCGGCCCTGCGGCCCTGCGGCCCTGCGGCCTTGCGGCCTTGCGGCCTTGCGGCCTTGCGGCCTTGCGGCCTTGCGGCCTTGCGGCCTTGCGGCCTTGCGGCCTTGCGGCCTTGCGGCCTT
>NZ_JBIUSU010000007.1:152457-521183 GCF_044741545.1 Streptomyces sp. NPDC088157 | reverse complement strand
CGTGCGGCCTTGCGGCCTTGCGGCCTTGCGGCCTTGCGGCCTTGCGGCCTTGCGGCCTTGCGGCCTTGCGGCCTTGCGGCCTTGCGGCCTTGCGGCCCTGCGGCCCTGCGGCCCTGCGGCCCTGCGGGAGCCTTGGTTCGGTTTCGGCGCGAACCCCGCTTCAGGTCCGGGGGCCACGCTTCGGTTCCGGGGCCCCGCTTCAGCTCCGCGGGGCCAACGCCCCCCACCGCACCGTCACTTCTCCCTGCCGCCACCGCACCGGTCCGTCCGTCACCGGCCAGTCGGCCGCCAGGTCCCTCACCGCGCGCATCCAGCGCTGGCGGGCGCCGTAGGAGGCGTAGGGCGCGGCGGCCGCCCAGGCGCGGTCGAAGTCGCGCAGGAAGGCGTGCACCGGCTCACCCGGGACATTGCGGTGGATCAGCGCCTTGGGCAACCGCTCCGCCAGGTCCGAGGGCCGTTCCAGGGAGCCCAGCCGGGTCGCGAAGGTGACCGTGCGCGGCCCTTCCGGTCCGAGCGCCACCCACACGTGCCGACGTCCGATCTCGTCGCAGGTCCCCTCGACGAGCAGCCCACCACGGGACCCGGTCGCCGGATCGGCCGGCGCGAGCCGCGCGCACAGCCGCTCCCAGACGGCGGCGACCTCGTCCTCGTCGTACTGCCGCAGCACGTTGGCGGCGCGTACGAGGTGCGGCCGCCCGAGCACCGGGATCTCGAATCCGCCGTGCCGGAAGACCAGTCCCTCACGCTCGTGCGGCCGGGCGGCCGCCACCCGGGCCGGTTCGATCTCGACGCCCACGACACGCGTGCGCGGCGCGACGGAACGCAGCCGCCGCAGCAACTCGACGGCCGTCCAGGGCGCGGCCCCGTACCCGAGGTCGACGGCGAGCGGCTCTGCGGCCCGCCGCAGCTCGGCGCCGTGCGTCGCGGCCAGCCAGCGGTCCATGCGGCGCAGCCGGTTGGGGTTCGTCGTCCCGCGCGTGACCGTGCCCACAGGGCGCGCGGGGGCGCGGGATGTCATGCCTACGAGGGTAAGGGGCGCCGCATTCAGCCGGCCCGGAGCCTCTGCCCGACCGGAGTATCAGCTCGACCGAAGCCCTTGCCCGACCGGGAGTATCAGCCCGACCGAAGCCCGGGCCCAACCGGAGGATCATCAGCCCGTCCGGCGTTTGGGGACGAGGCCCTTTCGGGGCCGAAGCGGGGGTCCGGGGGCGGCAGCCCCCAGGGTTGGGACGGGAAGGGGCGGCGGGGGCGAGAGCGGCTCTGGATGCAACAACGCAGCACGAGCTCGAACGGTTGATCGATACGTGGTAATGGCTGGGCAAAAACCGCCCCTTTCCGAAACCCACCCGGAATGGGAACGCCTTCCTACGGCGTTGCAGCCCCTTGGAGGGCCCCACACCCTCCTTCCGGCATGCCCGCAGCAAGGAGGAACGCTCGTGAGCCAGCACGCCAACAGGCTCGGGCGTCGCTCTTCGGCGGCACCCTCGCGGCTCAGGCTCCACCGCCGCCCCCGCCGTATCGCGATGCTCTCCGTGCACACCTCTCCGCTCCACCAGCCGGGCACCGGCGACGCCGGCGGCATGAACGTCTACATCGTCGAGCTGGCGCAGCGCCTCGCCGCGATCAACATCGAGGTCGAGATCTTCACGCGCGCCACCACCGGCGGTCTCCCGCCCACCGTCGAGCTGGCTCCCGGGGTCCTCGTCCGGCATGTCGACGCCGGTCCCTACGAGGGCCTCGCCAAGGAGGACCTCCCGGCCCAGCTGTGCGCCTTCACGCACGGAGTGATGCAGGCGTGGGCCGGTCACCGGCCCGGCTACTACGACCTCGTGCACTCGCACTACTGGCTCTCCGGGCACGTCGGCTGGCTGGCCGCCCAGCGCTGGGGCGCCCCCCTGGTGCACGCCATGCACACCATGGCCAAGGTCAAGAACGCCAACCTGGCCGACGGCGACACCCCCGAGCCCGCCGCCCGCGTCATCGGCGAGACCCAGATCGTGGCCGCCGCCGACCGCCTCATCGCCAACACGGCGGAGGAGGCCGACGAACTCGTACGGCACTACCACGCCGGCCCCGGCAAGGTCGCCGTGGTGCACCCGGGCGTCAACCTCGACCGCTTCACGCCGGCAGACGGCCGGGCCGCCGCCCGCGCCCGCCTCGACCTGCCCCAGGACGCTCTGGTCCCCCTCTTCGCGGGCCGCATCCAGCCACTGAAGGCTCCGGACATCCTCCTGCGCGCGGTGGCCGTGCTCCTCGACGAGCGCCCCGAACTCCGCTCCCGCATCGTCGTCCCGGTCGTCGGCGGTCCCAGCGGCAGTGGCCTCGCCAAGCCGGAGGGACTGCAGAAGCTGGCCGCGCGGCTCGGCATCGCGGATGTCGTACGGTTTCGTCCGCCGGTCGGCCAGGATCAGCTCGCGGACTGGTTCCGAGCGGCGTCGCTGCTGGTCGTCCCCTCCTACAGCGAGTCCTTCGGCCTGGTCGCCATAGAGGCGCAGGCGGCCGGCACCCCGGTGCTCGCGGCCTCCGTCGGCGGGCTCCCGGTGGCCGTGCGGGACGGCGAGACGGGCTTCCTGGTGCAGGGCCACGACCCGGCGGCCTACGCGCGCGTGCTCGAGCGTTTCGCCGACGGTCCCGACCTTCCCGCCCGGATGGGCGCGGCCGCCACCGCGCACGCCCAGTCCTTCGGCTGGGACACCGCGGCCGCCGCCACCGCCGACGTCTACGCGGCCGCGACCCAGTCCCACCGCCGTCGCGTACGCTCCGAGCATGGGTGACGTGGAGAAGACGGCCGCACAGGTCATCGCGGGTTTCCTGAAGGACGCGGAGCTGGAATGGGAGAGCCCGGACCCCGGTGCCTACGTGATCCAGCTGCCCGGTACCCGCAAACTCAAGACGACCGTCTCCCTCATCGTCGGCCGCCACTCCCTCTCCCTGAACGCCTTCGTCATCCGTCATCCCGACGAGAACGAGTCCGGCGTCCACCGCTGGCTCCTGGAGCGCAATCTCAAGCTGTACGGCGTGAGTTACGCCGTCGACCGGCTCGGTGACGTCTACGTCACCGCCCGCCTCCCCCTCGCCACGGTGACCGCCGACGAGATCGACCGCCTCATGGGCCAGGTCCTGGAAGCCGCCGACGGCGCCTTCAACACCTTGCTGGAGCTGGGCTTCGCGAGCGCCATCCGCAGGGAGTACGAGTGGCGCGTCTCCCGGGGCGAACCGACGCGCAACCTGGACGCGTTCGCGCATCTGACGCAACGTCCGGCCGACCCGACGGACTCGGCCCGTTCGCCGGACCCAGCGGATCCGCCGGGCTCGGCCGGCTGACCGCCGCCGGTCGTCAGCGGACGGTGATCGGCGCTCGGATCAGCGCTCGGTGGTCAGCGGACGGTGATCGGCGCTCGGATCAGCGCTCGGTGATCAGCGGACGGAGGCCTTCCGTCGATCCCCGTACCGGCCCGGCGTGACCCCCACCAACTTCCGGAAGTGGCGGGTGAGATGGGCCTGGTCGTAGAAGCCGGCCGACGCGGCGACCTCCCCCGGCGGCCGCCCGTCGAGCAGCAGCCGGCGGGCGAGGTCGACGCGGCGGGCGGTGAGGTACTGGTGCGGCGCGATGCCGTACGCGGTGCTGAACGCCCGTACCAGATGGGCCGGATGCGCCTGTACGAGCGCGGCGGCCTCCTCCAGCGTCAGGCCCTGGACGACGCGTTCGTCGAGCAGCTCGCGCAGGCGGCCCGCGAGGGCGGGGTCGCGGCGCGGGGCAGTGGCGTTCCGCCCGGTCCGCAGATGGTCCCGCAACCGCTCGCCGATCAGCGTCAGCCGGCTGTCGGCCTCCAACTCGTCGCCGGGCCGGGCGAGCGCGGAGTGCAACTGCCCGACCCGCCGACGCAGCACGGGATCGCGCAGGTCGGGCGCGTCGACGGCGGCGCCGATGAGGTTCTCGCCGAGCACGTCGGGGTCGAGATACAGGACCCGCTTGCGGAAGCCGCCCGAGGTGGCCGGTGAGCCGTTGTGCGGTACGTGCGGCGGCAGCAGGGACACGGTGTCGTGCGGGGTGCCGTGCTGGTGCCGGTCGAGGTCGTACCGTACGGCGCCGTCGTCGACGATGAGCAGCGTCCACGCCTCGTGGACATGCATGGGGTACGCGTACTCGGTGAAGTGGGCGTGGAAGACCTCCACGACGCCCGGGACGGCCGGACGCCAGGCGGAGACTTCCTGCCGGGGTGCCATGCAAAGAACGTACAAGACGGCGTCGTAAGACGATCGGCAGTCTCATGGCATGACCACGAGCACGAGCACGAGCACGGACATGAACACGAGCATGAGCACGGACACGAACAGGGGCCCGACCGCCGGTCCCACCACGGCTACGGCCGCGGGCCCGACCGCCGGTCCCACCACGGCTACGGCCGCGGGCCCGACCGCCGGCCCCACCACAGGCACGGTCGCTGCCGCCTCCGCGAGCCCGGGCGTGAGCACCGGACCCGTCCGCTTCGACACGAAGATCGCCGTCCTGCTGCGCGACGACCTCGAGACCTGGCAGCGCCTGAACGTCACCGCGTTCCTGGTCAGCGGCCTCGGGACGGCGCTTCCCGAGGTGATCGGGGAGCCGTACGAGGACGCGGACGGCGTGCGCTGCCTCTCGATGTTCCGTCAGCCGGTGCTGGTCTTCGAGGGCACGAAGGAGACGCTCGCGGCCGCCCACACGCGTGTGCTTTCCCGGTCCCTCCCGCGCGCGGTGTTCACGAGCGACCTCTTCGCCACCGGCAACGACCGCGACAACCGCGCGGCCGTGCGCGCCGTGCCGACGGCCGAGCTGGACCTCGTGGGCCTGGCCGTGTACGGACCGAGGAACGCGGTGGACAAGGTGCTGAAGGGCGCACGGATGCACCCCTGACCTGTGCGCCTGCCGCTCAGACGGCGCTGGCCTCGGGCTCGGCGGCAGCACCGGAGATTTCGGCGCCCGCCCTCTCGTCGTCGACGACGGTCTTCGCGGCCGCACCCTCGCCCGGAAGGCGCCGCATCACCACGGCGTACCCGATGCCCGCCGCCGTGCCGACGACCGCGCACATCCCCCACAGCCACTCCGCTCCGAACCGGTCGATGACGAAGCCGGACATCACCGGGGCGACCAGGGAGGCCACGGCCCAGGAGAGCGTGTACATGCCCTGGTAGCGCCCGCGCCCGTGGGTGGGGGAGAGGCGGACGACGAGCCCGGTCTGGGTCGGCGCGTTGACGATCTCCGCCAGGGTCCAGACGCAGACGGTGAGCGCGAAGACGCCGACCGACCCGGCGAAGGCGGTGAGCCCGAACCCGTACCCGGCGAGCACCGAGGAGACGACCAGCAGCCGTCGCGGGTCCCGGTGCTCGATGAACCGCGTGACGGGGATCTGCAGCGCGACGATCAGCACGCCGTTGACGGCGATCGCCATGCCGTAGTCGGCCGGTGTGAACCCGGCGGCGCCCATCGCCACCGGCAGCCCCACGGCCCCCTGCTGGAACACGAGGGCGACGAGGAAACTCAGCCCGACGACGCTCATGAAGCGCCCGTCACGCAGTACCGCCCCCATCCCGACGGTCTCTTCCGGTACGGCCTTCTCCTCCCGCACGGGCCGGGACTCGGGCAGCTTGAGGAAGACGACGACCGCGCACACGAGGGTCATCCCGGCCTCGATGAGGAACCCGGCGCGGTAACTCGCCTCGGCGATGAACCCGGCGGCCATGGAGGACACGGCGAAGCCGAGGTTGATGGCCCAGTAGTTGAGCGAGAAGGCGCGGATCCGGTCCTCGGGCCGCACGATGTCGGCCATCATCGCCTGCACGGCCGGCCGGGAGGCGTTGGAGGCCATTCCGACCAGGAAAGCGACGCCGGCGATGGCGACGGGGTGCTCCACGAACCCGAGCAGCGCCACCGAGGCGGCGGTCGCGGTCTGCGCGACGAGCAGGGTGGGACGGCGTCCGAGCCGGTCTGCCATGACCCCGCCGCCGAGTGAAGAGACGACGCCGCCCAGCCCGAGCAGGGAGGCGACGAGCCCGGCGTAGGACGCGGAGTACCCGCGGTCGAGTGTCAGGTACAGCGCCATGAAGGTGGCGACGAAGCCGCCGAGCCGGTTGACGAGGGTGCTGGTCCACAGCCACCAGAACTCGCGGGGCAGCCCGGAGAGGGTCTCGCGGGCGGCGCGTCTCAGGACGGCGACGGACATGACGGATCCCCCGGATGTAAGCGGCTCATGTAAGTGGCTAAGGCGGCGCTCAGAACTTACGAGAGGCGAAGCGTGGGAGGCCACTCAATTAACAGATCCCGTCAACCGTCACAGGCGTGTCCGCTGTGCGAGCGGGCGCACAACGGATCGGAGCGGTGGATTACGCTCATACGCATGGCCGACGCACCGTACAAGCTGATCCTCCTCCGTCACGGCGAGAGCGAGTGGAACGCGAAGAACCTGTTCACCGGCTGGGTGGACGTCAACCTGAACGAGAAGGGCGAGAAGGAGGCGGTCCGCGGTGGCGAACTCCTGACGGACGCCGACCTCCTCCCCGACGTGGTCCACACGTCCCTCCAGAAGCGCGCGATCCGGACGGCCCAGCTGGCCCTCGAATCCGCCGACCGCCACTGGATCCCGGTCCACCGCTCCTGGCGCCTGAACGAGCGCCACTACGGCGCCCTTCAGGGCAAGGACAAGGCGCAGACCCTCGCGGAGTTCGGCGAGGAGCAGTTCATGCTCTGGCGCCGCTCCTACGACACCCCGCCCCCGCCGCTGTCGGACGACTCGGAGTTCTCCCAGGCCTCCGACCCCCGCTACGCCTCCATCCCCCCGGAGCTGCGCCCGCGCACGGAGTGCCTCAAGGACGTCGTCGTCCGCATGCTCCCGTACTGGTACGACGGCATCGTCCCGGACCTCCTGTCCGGCCGCACGGTCCTGGTCGCGGCCCACGGCAACTCGCTCCGCGCCCTCGTCAAGCACCTCGACGGCGTCTCCGACGCCGACATCGCGGGCCTGAACATCCCGACGGGCATCCCTCTCGCCTACGAACTCGACGCCGACTTCAAGCCGGTGACCCCGGGCGGCACCTACCTCGACCCGGAAGCGGCCGCAGCGGCCATCGAAGCGGTCAAGAACCAGGGCAAGAAGAAGTAAGCCTGCACGATCAAGGCCCCTACCTGCGGTTTGTCTGCAGGTAGGGGCCTTGATGCGGCCCTCGGGCCGTCTCTGGGCCGTCGGACTACGAGGCCGAGCCTCGCACGTACTGCACCGTGAACCGGCACGCCATCAGGACCGCGACCGCCAAGGCCACGACCTTGGGCACCCCGGTCCAGTGACTCAGGATGCCTGCACTGCTGCCGGCCAGGATGTCTCGCAGCTCAGGCACTTGGACCTCGAACCTCAGTCGAGGACGTGAGACCATGGCGGCCTCCCTCTGTGTTAGTAGCGGGTAGATAGGCACTGCTCACGCGCGGGCGGAGAAATAGGCCGCTCTCTGGCAGGAGAGCGGCCTTCCGCGCTTTTGAGGACTTTAGCCGAAGTTGATATTCGGAGCCTAATCGGCCAGCTTAGGGGCCTAATCCGCTCGGTAGAGGGTGCTGTTGGGGGCCGTTATAACTGGCCCAAGCGGCGTTGGGTGGCGACTCACCGAGGGGCATAGCTGCATCGCTAGTCACCCGTCCGAGGGTGGGGCATGCCTAGCTTCGCCTGTGTACACAGCCAGTTGGGATCTCCTGGTCACGGTGGACGTTTCGAGATCAATCCTCGTAACTTTGCTCACGAATCGATGGGTGTGAACTTTGTCAATCGTGTCCGGCGAAATGGTTGCGTAAATGTTTTCGTGGATGTGATTCGTGAATTGGTACCGCGAATCGTCTGTCGATGTCGGCACTGAAATTGCTTGACGAATGATTCGGATGCGGTAACCGTGAAACGGTAAACGTGCTGACGTATTTGAGGAGTGCTGAGCAAACTTCGCGACACCGTGTCACTTTGGCCGTGTGTCGACGCGGCGGTAGACCTCGGAGCAGGCCGGGCAGCGGGTCGGGCGGCGGTTGTTGCAGCGGACGAGGAGTTGGCCGGCCGGGAGGTCGCCCGAGTCGAGGTGGTGGAGGATGCGGCCGATCTCGCCGGTGGCGGTGTCGACGTCGTATTCGGTGCGGTGGCCGTCGAGGCGGATCGGCTGGGTGCAGCCGCCGAGCCCGGAGAGCTGCCGGAGGATACCGGGCAGGGTGCCGCCTGCGGCGAGGTTGCTGAGTTCCGGGAGTGGGGGCGGGGTGGCGCGGGCGAAGATGACGGTTCTCCTTCTGACGGGCACTTCGGGAGGGGTGGGCCGCCGGGGCGGCGGATGCGTGGGCGTGTCGCGCCGCCCCGGAGGTCTGGCCGCAGTTCAGCGGCGGTGGTGGTCGCGGAGCAGGGAGCGCAGGACCACGGCGGTGACGGCGACGGAGATGGCCGTGAGGGCGACGGCGGCCAGGAGCGCGGTGAGGACGACTCCGCCGACGAGCACGGCCGCGACGGTCTTCGTGCCTGCCGAGCACTATCGGGGGTGACTTCGGTCGAGGGCACGGGCACCGTGGCACATGCCAGTGGGGGTCCAGCGAGGCACACGCGCGCCTGCGCGGTCGGCTGACCCGCCATCGTGGCTGGCTGTCGTCGGCTGAGGCTCAGACGCTCCGGGGCCCAGCTCCGCCGTGGGACGTTAGAGACGAAGAGGGCCGCGCCATTCGCGTGCCAGATCCTGCGAGGAACCAAGGGGAAGCGGGAACTTGCCCTGGGCGTGACCGGGATTCCAACGTCACTGCGCCCCGGCTCATCACAGCAACCGCTGCCAAGAAGCCCAAGCTTCCCAAGTTCAGGGTGCGAGTCCAATGATCGTTTGGCCGCCGCAAGTCCAAGCCGCGACCAGCGTGCACCCGGTCACACGGTGTTCGGGAACTCGGTGTCCACAGCTGTCCACAGCCGGGAGGAGCCGAGGGAGGTTATCTCCGTGAACATCCTGGAGAACGCAGCAGCAAGCCTGATTGCGGCTTTCATCCTCTGGTCGGCTCGGCAAGCGAGAAAATCGTGGCAGCGCAGCCGGGCGGAGTCTCGGCAGCCGCAGAGCACGCCCACGGGACAGGCGGAATCTGCGACGCAACGCGAGGGCACATCCGACTCCTGAAGGGGGCAAGCCATGGGCCGTGCCGGTGAGATCAAGCGACCAGACCTGCCAGTGGGGCGAATGCGCGACCTCAACGCGGCGCTGCATGAGTTGCATCGGGAAGCAGGGTTTCCCTCAGCTCGCGAGATGGCTCGGACCGCCGGCCTAGGGCACTCCACGGTGCACAACCTGTTCACCCGGGATCGGATACCGCAGTATGACCAATTTATGCAGGTGGCAGGGATCCTTGCCTTGCGGGCTCTCACCCGCCGTCCCACGGACGACTCACAGGAACAGGCTCTGGATGCGATCTCCAACCGCCTCCATGAGTTGTGGCACCTGGCTCGTGCAGAAGGCTCCGTTCAGCAGCCGTCGCAGCGCCCCCACAGCGCCCAGCAGGTCGTATTGCACCTCAATCCGCGCAGCCTACAGGTGCTGCGTGATCTTGGCGATGTTCTTCATCTCCATCACACCGTCCGCTCCCTGTGCCCAGACTCTCCGAGGCACGGCCCGCCGGACACCGGGCGACCGCTCTACCGATTGGATATGGACCGTGGGGCCGCGATCCTGCGTGTTCAGACCACCGGGCCTATTTTCCTCCGCGCCCTGGCCTACGACTACGCCCGCGCAGTGGCGGTTGAGCGGGTCTCGTGGGCAGAAGCGGGCTTCGAGGGCCAGCGGGTGCGGTTTCTCTTGGACGCGAATGCCACCAAGGCGATGCGGGGAACAGGGCAACGCGGCAAGCGTGTCGGCTTACAGACGGCCGAAGTAGCCGCCTGGTGGGAACGCCATGCTTCCCGTTCCGGGCTAGCGACTGTTGAAGTACGCAACCGGCCGTTGGAGCCTGTCATTGCCAGGCGTGAGGCAAGGAACCCGACCTTTCTCCGAGCAACCCGTTTCGAAGGCCTGGCCGTGATCACCGACCCCACCGCACTTCAGAGAGCGGTCCTGTCCGGCATCGGCCGCGGACGTGCATACGGCTTGGGTCTGCTCTGTCTCAGGCAAGCCGGCGCTGACACCTCCCCGGCAGGAAGGACGTAACGAGGCGCACCACAAGCGCACCAGATCAGGCGGGGAACAGGGGGGAACCACGGGGAAAGCGACACAGCCGAGGGAGGCCGCACCCCTACCGTTCACCCAGGTCAGGAACCCAATGAGCCAGAAACGCCAGCAGCTTCCCAAGCTGATGGCTCAGGCAGTGTGCTCACAAGCCGGCCGTCCTAGCTTCCTCTGGACGCGACACCTCGACAGCGTGGCTGAGGGCAGTGGGGGTGCAGCGAGACACACGCGCGCCTGGTCGGTCGGAAGACCCGCCATCGTGGCTGACTGTCGTCGGTTGAGGTGTCGACGACTTGAGTACACGCACCGTGCGGGCCAGCTGAGGTGACGCCCCTGCCTTGCGTGATTCTGCGATGTGGAAGGGGAATGCAGCCCTGTGGCGGAGTAGGGCCAGGGGGGTAGACAGGTGGCGCAACGGGGCAGCGGCCTAGGCAACGACTATCAGCGGCAGCAGCAGGCGTTACGACGTGCCCAGGAGCAACGGGCACGGCAAGCGGAGCGGGAATGCACGGCCGCTGAGACGGCCAGCAAGCGGCAGGAGCGCGAGCGGAAGGCTGCGTATCAGGAGCAGCAGGCCGAGCAGGCGCGGGTGCGCACGATCGGGGTCGAGCACGAGGTCGAGCAGCTCGGGCAGTTGCTCCGTAACGCGTTGGTGGGCGATCCGCCGACGACCTTCGAGCGCCGGCGGAGGACTCACACGCCGAAGAAGTTAGACGAGCGTCCTTGGTCTCGTCCGGAGCTTTCCCCGCGCTGGGAGGAGTTCGCACCACCGGAGCCCGGCGGTCTGGCTGCTGTCCTGGGTCTTGGCAGGAAGCGCTATGAAGCTGAGGTTGCCGAGGCACGGGTGCGGTTCGGCGAGGCACAGGATCGACACAGGCGAGCCGAGGAGAAGCGGCTGGCCACCCTGGAGCGGAAGCGTGCCGAGCACCGCCAGGCCGAAGAGCAAGCCCTTGACGAGGCGGTGGCTTTCAACGCGAAATTGGACGAGGAGCGCGAGGCGTACAGGGCCGGGGAGCCCGCGGCGGTCGAGGCTCATCTAGGGGCTGTTCTGGATGCGTCGGAGTATCCATTGGGCTTCCCCCACGAGCATCGGATCGCCTTTCGACCTGCCACCGGTGACGTACTCGTTGAGATCCACCTGCCGCCTGAGGCGATCGTTCCCACCGCGCGGGGCTACCGGTACGTGAAGAACCGAGACGAGACGACCGTGCTGCCTCGTCCGGAGAAGGAGCGCAAGGAGATCTACGCCTCCGTCCTGGCTCAAGTCGCTCTGAGGACAGTGCACGAGGTCTTGACGAGCGATCCGGACCGGATCGTCAACGGCGTGATCCTGAACGGCCACGTGAGAACCATCGACCGGGCCACCGGCCAGGAGGTCTCACCCTGTCTGGTGACGCTCAGCGCCAGCAGGGAGCAGTTCGGGAAGCTCCGTCTCAGTCAGGTCGATCCAGCGCAGTGCCTCAGGGGACTCAACGCTCTGGTGTCTCCCAACCCCTACGATCTCGAACCGATCCGCCCCATCGTCGAGTTCGACCTGTCGAAGTACCGGCTCATGGACAGCATGGATGTTGTTGCTGGCCTGGACAGCAGGCCTGTGCTGGTGAAGCTGACGCCCACCGAGTTTGAGCACCTGATTCGCCAACTGTTCGAGGCGATCGGCATGGAGGCCTGGAACACCCAGGCGTCCAAAGACGAGGGCGTTGACGCGGTGGCCGTCAGCAAGGACCCCGTCTTCAACGGTGAGTGCATCATTCAGGCGAAGCGCTACAGCAAGCTCGTGGGTGTTGAGTCCGTCCAGGCGCTCGCCGGAGTGGTCGAGCACAAGCGTGCCGCCAAGGGGGTCCTGATCACCACATCGTGGTTCGGCAGGGCCAGCCACGACTTTGCCCGTCAGCATGGCCGACTCCAGCTCATCGAAGGGCCGGAACTCAAGTACCTGATCAAGGAACACCTTGGTAAGGATGTGATCCCGGGCCCGGTCCCCCCGAAGAGGCGCCCCTCGCGCTGAGGCCGGCGGGCCGCCCATCAGGCCGAGGAGCTGGGCCGTCCCTGGGCCGTCCGAGGCCGCTCACCAGTGGCCAATGACGACCAACGACGACCACTAGGCGCACGAGCCCACCGCGACTGAGCAGCGAAAACGCAGGTCACCAAGATCCCCGGCAAGACCCAGGGCAAGAAGAAGTAAGTTTCGCGATCACGCCCCCGATCTGCGCAGACGGCGTGGATCGGGGGCGTTTTCGCGCGTTGGGACCGTGCCGGGTGCTCTCGTGTCGAGGGTGCCCGGCACGGTGTCCGGGTCAGGCCGGTGTCCTGGCCGGCGAGGCTGCCCGGGCCGGTTCCAGGACCACGCGGCGGCGCCGGGTCGGGATGAGCTTCGGGTTGGCGACGCTCCAGGCGGCGCCTTTGCAGACCAGTTCCTTGTAGACGGCGGCGAGCCGTCCCGTCAGGGCCGCCCGGACGGCGCGGTCGTCGGCGGTGACGTACTGGATCAGGCCTTCCTTGCGGCCCAGCGAGATGCACTGGTTGAAGTAGCGGAGCGGCACGTTCGGGAGCTTCCCGCCGGTCAGGCGTCCCGTGAGGGCGTCGGCGGCCTGCCACGCGGTGGGGACGCCCGAAGCGCACGACATCCGCAGCGGCTTGCCGCCGGGGCCCGTCACCATGGCCGCGTCGCCGATGGCGTACACGTCCGGGTGCGAGACCGAGCGCATGGTCTCGTCGACCACGATCTGGCCGGTGTCGGTGACCTCCAGGGCGGTGGCCTTCGCGATCGGGTGGACGGCGAAGCCGGTGGTCCACACGGTCACCGCGGCCGGGATGGACGCGCCGTCGACGGTGGCGACGCGGTCGGCCTCGACGCCGGTGACGGCGGCGTGCTCGTGGACGGTGACGCCGAGCCCGGCGATGACCTTCCGCAGGTGCCGACGGCCCTTGGGCGAGAGCCAGTCGCCGAGGCCGCCGCGGGCGGCGAGGGCGACGTCGAGGTCCGGGCGGGCCTCGGCGATCTCGGTCGCGGCCTCCAGGCCGGTGAGGCCGCCGCCGACCACGACCACGGACTGCCCGGCGTCCAGGCTGGCCAGACGCTCGCTCAGCCGAAGCGCTCCGGGGCGGCTGGCGATCTCGTGGGCGTGCTCGGCGGTGCCGGGGACGCCCTGGTCGTTCCAGCCGCTGCCGAGCGCGTACACGAGGCTGTCGTACTCCAGCTCCTCGGCTCCGTTCGTGCCGAGGACGGCGACGGTCTTGCGGTCGACGTCGACGCCGGTGACCCTCGCGAGCTTCAGCCGGACACCGGTGCCCGCGAACATCTCGCTGAAGGGCCGGGGCTTGAGATCCCGGCCGACCGCCAGCTGGTGCATCCGGACGCGCTCGACGAAGTCGGGCTCGGCGTTGACGAGAGTGATGGCGACGTCTTCGCGGCGGAGCCGCCTGGCAAGGCGTCCGGCGGCGATGGCTCCGGTGTATCCGGCCCCGAGGACGATGATGCGGTGCTGCATGTCCCTACCCCTGTCTTGAGCGGATTCCCCCCTTGAACCGGGCGGCCCGCCGTTTCCTGACAGGAATGCGATGTGAAGCACCTCACACCGGGGTCACAAGGCGATGATCAGGGGTTCTCCGTGGTCGGTGGCCGCCCAGTGCCGGGTCGCGCGTTCGAGCTTGTCGGGGTTGACCTGGTTGCGGATCGCGGCGATGCCCTCGGCGGTGATCTCCAGGCACATGACGCCGATGACCCGGCCGTCGACGACCGCCACGACGGCGGGGCCGCCGTTGGCGGTCGTGGGGTAGACCTCGAGTGAGCCGCCGACCAGGGCACGCTTGGCCTTGCCGGGCGTGAACAGACCCCGCATGAACTTCGCGACCGCGAGGGCGCCCTCGAACGCCTTGGCGCGGGCCGGGACCTTCCCGCCGCCGTCGCCGATCGAGACGGCGTCCTGGGTGAGCAGCCGCACCAGCGGCTCGGTCCGGCCGCTGGTGGCTGCCGCGAGGAACTCGTCGATGATCCGCCGGGCGGCGGCCTCGTCGACATCGGCGCGGGCCTCGCCGGCCGCGACGTGCTTCTTGGCGCGGTGGAAGATCTGCTGGCTGGCGGCCTCGGTGATGTCGAGGACCTCGGCGATCTCCCGGTGCGGGTAGTCGAAGGCCTCCCGCAGCACGTACACCGCCCGCTCGTTGGGGGAGAGGCGCTCCAGCAGGGCGAGGACCGCGTACGAGACCGATTCGCGCTGTTCGGCGGTGTCGGCCGGGCCGAGCATCCGGTCCCCGGCGAGCAGCGGTTCGGGGAGCCACTGGCCCACGTACGTCTCGCGGCGCGCGCGGGCCGAGGTGAGCTGGTTGAGGCACAGGTTGGTGAGCACCTTGGTCAGCCATGCCTCGGGGACCTCGATGCGGTCGACGTCGGCGGCCTGCCAGCGCAGGAACGCCTCCTGCACGGCGTCCTCGGCCTCGCTCGCGGAGCCGAGGAGGCGGTAGGCGATGGCCTCCAGGCGGGGCCTGGACGCCTCGAACCGGTCCACGTCGTTCAGGGTCAGGGCCATGGCCCGGATCCTAGCTGGCACGGCGCGCGGCGGCCGCTGCCAGGTCCATGGGGCCGGCCGTGCGGAGAAGGTCGACTCGGCCCGTGCGCGCGGGACGTCCAGCATGCGCCAGGGGGGCGGCCGCGGCCGCGGGGGCGGTCAGGCCGGTGCGGTCCGGGGCGCGGTCGCCGGGCAGGTCGCCGCCACGGTCTGCCGTTTTGGTCCGGTTGGAGTGGTTCGGAAGGTGTGGCCGGTTATGGTCACCGATGGGTCACAGATCGGTCGTCAGGAGAACCTGCGCTCCTGCCCGTTGTGTCTGGGTTGACGAACGTCGGTGCCGAGGGGTCATGCCCTCGGCGATGGGAATTCGGGGGCCAACATGCAGAACGAGAACGAGAACCGGATGGAGAACCGGATCGACAACCGGATCGACAACCGGATGGAGAACGGGAACGGGAACGGGAACCGGAACGGGGACATGAAGAGGGACGGGAACAGGTTCAGGAACAGGTTCGCTGTTCGGGGTGCCGTGGTGGCGGCGGCCGTGGCCTCCGTCGCTCTGGTGGTCACGGGGTGCCAGTCGGGGGAGTCCTCCAGCGCTTCCGCGAGCCCCGCCTCCGCGAGCCCCACCGACATGAACTCCCCTTCCGTGAACTCCCCCTCCGCGGACCCGCCTCCCGCAGCCGACCCCTCCGCCGCCACTCCCTCCGCGAGCTCCGCCGCCTCGACGCCTGTCACGGACGTCACCGCCGGCGCCGCCGCGCCGACCTGTTCCGCGGGCAGTCTGAAGGTCACCGCGCATCAGGCCGCCGATCGGCCGACCGGCACCGGGACCGGGGCGGCGGTCGTCGAGTTCACCAACAGCTCCTCCAAGGCCTGCCGTCTCAAGGGCCACCCGTCCGTCGCGGGAGCCGGCAACGGCTCGCCCGAGCACAACTCCCCGCTCTCCGTCACCCCCAGGGGAACCGCCTCGCCGGTGACGCTGGCCCCGAAGGGCAAGGCCTGGGTCAAGCTGACCTTCGTGCAGGTGCAGGGGGAAGGCGACGGGTACTGCGTATCCGGCGCGGAGCCCGTGGTGTACCCCACGATCGTCGTCGGCCTGCCGGGCTCGGGGCGCCATCAAGTCGCCTTGGACGACGGCCAGTTCGCCGAGTGCGACAACAAGGTGACCGTCACCGCCGTATCCGCGGTCAAGCCGTCCTGACCCCGACCCGACCCGACCCGACCCCGCCTGACCCGACCCCGACCTGACCCGACCCCGACCGGAACTCCCACCCGGCTCGCGGCGGCGTCACATCGTTGACGGCACCTCCTACCGTCAAGGGCAGGTCACACCGCCAACGGCACCGGGTGGATCTCGTCCGCGCTGTGGCCGGTGCGCTCGTGGACGCGCAGGACGGCGTCCGCCGAGGGTGCCTCGGAGAGGCAGTAGACGGTTCCGGACTCCGGGTCCGCCCAGGCTCGTTCGAAGTGCACGCCCTCTTCGCCCTCGATGGCGAGGTCCGCCTGGTGGGCCGCGAGCAGTTGGTCGGCGGTGATGCCCTGCATGTCGTGGTGGACGTCCATGAAGCGGGTCATGACTGCCCGCCCCCTTCCGGTGTTGTGCCGTGCTGCCCCTTTCTCTCCATGCTGCGCTCGCGCACCCTTCGCGGCGACCGGAGGGCGAGGAGTCGGCGGCCCGGACATGGCGAGGGCCCCGCTGCCGACATCGGCACCGGGGCCCTCGCCCACGTACGTACGTGCGTCGCGCTTCGTCAGCCGCACTGGCAGGGGTTGCCCGACTGGCACCCGCAGCCGCACCCGGAACCGCAGCCGCACGCGCCGATGAGCATCAGGTTCCTGATCTCGGCCGGCTGCTCGGTCGGGCGTTCCTGTGCGGGGTCGGGCGTGGGAGTGATGGGGGACTCGGCCATGGGTTCCTCCCGGAGACGTAGGTCCCGTGCGTAGGACCTGTGCCCATTGCATGCCCGTTCGGCTGGGCGCATCAACGGCTCAAGGGCGCACAGCGGCTTGCGCACGCCCCGGACGGGTCGTCCGGCACGCCCCTGACGGCCGACCCCGACGTCACCCGCATCAGTCACGGCTCACCCGCATCAGTCACGGTCACCCGTGCCTGTCACGGTCACCCGTACCTGTCACGGGTCACTCGACCCGGGCACCCGTCCCGGCCGCCCGTACCAATCACCCGGCCCCGTCACCCGGCCCCGTCACGGTCGGGATCAGATCCCCTCGGTTCCCGTTCCCGTTCCCGTTCCCGCTGCCGGCGTGGGCTGGATCTCCGGCTGGATGTCCTGCTGGAGCTCGTCCGCGTGCTCGCCCGTCACCAGGAACACCACGCGCTTGGCGACGGCCACCGCGTGGTCGGCGAACCGCTCGTAGTAGCGGCCCAGCAGCGTGACGTCGACGGCCGTCTCGATGCCGTGCTTCCAGCGGTCGTCCAGCAGGTGCTGGAACAGGGCGCGGTGGAGGAGGTCCATCGCGTCGTCGTCCGACTCCAGCTGGAGGGCGAGGTCGACGTCCTTGGTGATGACGACCTCCGCCGCCTTCGCCATCAGGCGCTGCGCGAGCTGCCCCATCTCCAGGATCGTGGCGTGCAGGTCCTGCGGAACCGCACGGTTCGGGAAGCGCAGCCGGGCCAGCTTCGCCACGTGCTGGGCGAGGTCGCCGGAGCGCTCCAGGTCGGCCGACATCCGCAGCGACGTGACCACGATCCGCAGGTCCGTCGCCACCGGCTGCTGCCGGGCCAGCAGTGCTATCGCCCGTGCCTCCAGGTCGTGCTGGAGCTCGTCGACCCTCTTGTCGGCCTCAATGACGCTCTCGGCGAGCTTCAGGTCGGCGTCGAGAATGGCGGTCGTGGCGCGTCCGATCGCCGACCCGACCAGCCGGGCCATCTCCACCAGGCTGTCGCCGATCGAGTCCAGTTCCTCGTGGTACGCGTCCCGCATCAGGGTTCCCTCTCGTACGTCGTGCTTGGGGTTCGGGTTCGGTTCCGGGGGCCAGAACCGGCCGCGAACCGGGCCGGGACCGGCTGCTGCACCGGCGCCGACCGGCCGTGGAACCGGTGCTGCGAACCCCACGGTGCCACGGTCCGCCCTGTACGCGTCGATTTCCGTCACCCCAAATGAACCACCACTGGCTCCAAGGTGAACTCTGGGCGACGAGTGTTCGAGGTCGCACCTCCATAGCTGTGGCCAGGACCGATCGCGTGCCTAACCTGGTGCCATGGACGTGAACGCGGCAGTCGCCGCAGCGGCAGCGATCGCCGGGGTGCTCACCGGTGTCATCGCGATGCTGGCGTTCCGCTGGAGCGAGCGGGAGCAGAATCGCCCCACACGCACCTCCCTGCACACGGACCCGGTGCTTCCGCCGGGCGTGGACACCGTCCTCTCCGTTCTCCGCTCCTCCGCCGTCGTGCTCGACGAGGCCGACGCCGTCGTCAAGGCCAGCTCCGCCGCCTATGCCCTCGGGCTGGTGCGCGGCGGCAGGCTCAGCGTCGAGCCGATGCTGAAGATGGCCCGGGACACCAGACGCGACGGAGAGATACGCCAGGTCGAGCTGGACCTTCCCCGGCGAGGGACCGGGCGCGGCGAGGCCCTCGCCGTGTCCGCCAGAGTGGCCCCGCTGGGCTCCCGGCTGGTCCTCCTGCTCGTCGAGGACCTCACCGAGGCCCGTCGGATCGAGGCGGTCCGGCGGGACTTCGTGGCGAACGTCAGCCATGAGCTGAAGACCCCGGTCGGCGCGCTCTCCCTCCTCTCGGAGGCCGTCATGGACGCCTCGGAGGATCCGGAGGCGGTGGAGCGGTTCGCCGGCCGTATGCAGATCGAGGCCACCCGGCTGACCAGCCTGGTCCAGGAGCTCATCGACCTGTCGAGGGTCCAGAACGACGATCCCCTCGAGGATGCCGAGCCGGTCGGCATCGACGAACTGGTCGCCGAGGCCGTCGACCGCTGCCGTCACCAGGCCGGGACCAAGCAGATCACCATGGCCGCGGGAGGCACCGCCGACCTGCGCGTCTGGGGCAACCGGGGCCAGCTGGCCGCCGCCCTCGGCAACCTGGTCGAGAACGCCGTCAACTACTCGCCCGCCCGTACCCGCGTCGGCATAGCCGCCCGGCGGGTGAGCGGGCCGGGCGGGGACCTGATCGAGCTCGCCGTGACCGACCAGGGCATCGGCATCTCCGACAAGGACAAGGAACGCATCTTCGAGCGCTTCTACCGCGTGGACCCGGCCCGCTCCCGTCAGACGGGCGGCACGGGTCTCGGGCTGGCGATCGTCAAGCACGTGGCCGCCTCGCACGGCGGGGAGGTCACGGTGTGGAGCGCCGAGAACCAGGGCTCCACCTTCACCCTGCGGCTGCCGGAGGCGGGCGTGGCCCGTGACCGTGCGCATCAGCACCCCGATCCGGACGAGGCCGACGACGTCGACGACCTCGATGGCTTCGATGACGTCGACGAGGTCGATCACTCCTCCCCTCACCGCACGACCCAGACACCCCCCCGCGCCTCATCCCCCGATTCGTCCGCGTACCGGACGCTTTCCGCCCCGGAGGTCCTTCCGTGACCCGAGTGCTCGTCGTCGAGGACGAGGAGTCCTTTTCCGACGCCCTGTCGTACATGCTCCGCAAGGAGGGCTTCGAGGTCGCCGTCGCGACCACCGGGCCCGACGGACTCGACGAGTTCGAGCGCAACGGCGCCGACCTCGTGCTCCTCGACCTGATGCTGCCGGGCCTGCCCGGTACGGAGGTGTGCCGTCAGCTCCGCGGCCGCTCCAACGTCCCCGTGATCATGGTGACCGCCAAGGACAGCGAGATCGACAAGGTCGTCGGCCTGGAGATAGGAGCCGACGACTACGTCACCAAGCCCTTCTCCTCGCGCGAGCTGGTCGCCCGTATCCGGGCCGTCCTGCGTCGCCGGGGCGAGCCGGAGGAGGTGACCCCGGCGGCCCTGGAGGCCGGCCCGGTCCGCATGGACGTCGACCGCCACGTGGTGACGGTCTCCGGCTCCAAGGTCGACCTCCCCCTCAAGGAGTTCGACCTCCTGGAGATGCTGCTGCGCAACGCCGGGCGTGTCCTGACCCGCATGCAGCTCATCGACCGGGTCTGGGGCGCCGACTACGTGGGCGACACCAAGACCCTCGACGTCCACGTCAAGCGCCTGCGCGCCAAGATCGAGCCGGACCCTGGCGCCCCGCGGTACCTGGTCACGGTCCGTGGCCTGGGCTACAAGTTCGAGCCGTAGGCCGCGAACCAGGCTGCGAACCAGGCCGTGCGGCAGCCGGGCCGGCAGGTCCTGGGGCGGTGAGGCAGCGGACGAGAAGGGCGGCACCCCACGCGGGGTGCCGCCCTTCTCGTGCGTGCGGGGTCAGTGACCGGCAGCCGACTCCGACGCGGACGCGGAGGCCGTGTTCGACGGGGAGGCCGACGCGGACTCGCCGCCGCCCGCGGCAGCGGAGCCGGAGGCCGACGGCGACGCGCTCCCGGAGGGGGACTGTGCGGCGGTCGGGATGTCGCTCGGGCCCCACTTGGAGAAGTAGCTCTCGGCGGGGACTACGAAGGCGCGCAGGCTGATCTCGCCGGTGTCGCTGAAGGTGAAGGTGACCTTCTGGGCGTCACCGTCCTTGACGGCCTCACGGCTGCTCGACAGCACGGCGGAGGCGTTGTTCGCGCCGCCGATGACGACCGAGCCGCCGGCCGGCACGGTCAGCTCGCCCTTGCCTCCGGCGGGCTTGAGCTCGGCGGACTTGCCGCCGTCGAGGGTGATGGACTCCAGTGTCTGGGGCTTGTCGCCGCTGTTGAAGACGGTCGCCGAGATCACGGCGGGTCCGGTCGACTCCAGGTCGGGCTGGGTGATGACGACGACGTTCTGAAGCTTGATGTCGCCGACGCTGGTCGCGGCGTTGTCCGGCTGGATCTCCAGGGTCTGGGAGTCGTTGCCGGCCCCACAGGCGGCGAGCGAGGCGATCGAGAACGCGATGGCGGAAGCGGCGAGGGCGCCGCGTCGAAGGCTGCTGCTCACGGCGGCGGCAACTCCTTGTGCACGCGGGCGGCTTTCCTTTGGATAAAGCCGTCCTAAGGGTCTGTCAGCGGCCTCAGGTTACCGAGCCGTTCTCGCGCCACCGCACCCGACCCGCCTCTAGAGCGATCCCGTGCCTCGACGGACGCGTCTGCCGCCCTCCCGCCTCAGCTGTCTCACCCTCTGTCCCACGACATGTCCGACCACCCGCCCCGCCACCTGTCCCGCCAGACATCAGAGGTTCGCTCACGACCCATGAGTCGCATAGACATCACCCGTCTTCTTCCTGCTCGTCTGTCATTCACATAACGGCCGCCGACGTCCCCGGCGGATTTTCGGTGAAGGAATGCGAGGTGATCCTCGGAATTGATCACGGCCCGGTCCGAACGGTCGATGATCAATTATGGAAACGGCTCGTATCCGGCCACGTGAACCGAACGGAGTAGCGGAAGTCGCACTCCTGGAAGCGGACATATGTGGACGTTCAGCCGTTCGGGCGGAGCTTCGGATGCGTGTAACGTGCGCGTTTCTCCCCCCTCGGAGAGCCGCTCCGACCTGCGAATACCTGCTTCCGTCGGCCCTCCGCAGCACGTTCCTGTTACTGTTGTCAAGCCCCGAGATATGCCCTGACCTGCGAAAACGCCATTCAGAACCCGCAGTTTCCGTGTTACCCTGGATAGCCACGGAAGGGGTACCTGTCACATGACGTTCAAGGTTGGCGACACCGTGGTCTATCCCCATCACGGGGCCGCGCTGATCGAGGCCATCGAAACTCGCCAGATCAAAGGCGTGGACAAGACCTACTTGGTGCTGAAGGTCGCCCAGGGTGACCTGACGGTACGTGTGCCAGCGGACAATGCGGAGTTCGTCGGCGTACGTGATGTGGTCGGTCAGGACGGGCTGGACCGGGTCTTCGAGGTGCTGCGCGCGCCGTACGCCGAGGAGCCCACGAACTGGTCGCGTCGTTACAAGGCAAATCTGGAGAAGCTCGCCTCCGGCGATGTCATCAAGGTCGCGGAAGTAGTGCGTGACCTGTGGCGTCGTGAGCGCGAGCGCGGACTCTCCGCCGGTGAGAAGCGCATGCTCGCCAAGGCCCGTCAGATCCTGGTGAGTGAACTCGCTCTCGCGGAGAACACCAACGAGGACAAGGCCGAAGCCCTGCTCGACGAGGTCCTCGCGTCCTGAGCCGGCTGAGCTCGACAAGGTTCTCGAGTTTCTGATGCCGACCCGAGACCGGCCTCAGCACACTGAAGAACACTGAAATGCCGTGGTGCCCGATGACGTATTTCCCGTCGCCGGGCGCTGCGGCATGTTCGCGCTCGGACACCGCCGTACGCCCTACCCCCGCGGGTGTGGTCGGTCGATTCGGCCCCCCGATGCTTGCGACCGATGCTTCGATACCTGGTGTGCCGGGCCCGGGCTGCTGCCTCGACCTGAACGTCACGGAAGGGTCCCGTCAAGGCGTCGCGCCCGGCACTTCCCAGGCCATACCCACGCCAGGCCAGCACACAAACCTGACAGGAACCGATGTCTGACGATTCGCGTCCCTCCCCCGCGCCCGCCCGCACGGCCGCGGTGATTCCGGCCGCCGGCCGGGGCGTCCGCCTCGGTCCGGGCGCCCCCAAAGCGCTCCGCACGCTGGGCGGCACGCCCATGCTGATCCACGCGGTGCGCGCCCTCGCCGCCTCCCGTGCCGTCTCGCTGGTCGTCGTCGTGGCCCCGCCGGACGGCACCGCCGAGGTGAAGTCGCTGCTCGACGCGCACGCGCTGCCCGACCGCACCGACTTCCTGGTCGTCCCCGGCGGTGACTCGCGTCAGGAGTCCGTGAAGCTCGGCCTGGACGCGCTGCCGCCCGGCCACGACATCGTCCTCGTGCACGACGCGGCCCGGCCCCTGGTCCCCGTCGACACGGTGGACGCCGTGATCGAGGCGGTACGGGACGGCGCCCCGGCCGTCGTCCCCGCGCTTCCGCTCGCGGACACCGTCAAGGAGGTCGAGCCGGCCCGGACCGTCGGCGACCCCGAGCCCGTCGTCGCCACCCCGGAGCGCGCCCGCCTGCGCGCCGTGCAGACTCCGCAGGGCTTCGACCGGGCCACGCTGGTCCGCGCCCACGAGTCCGTCACCAACAACGTCACCGACGACGCGAGCATGGTCGAGCAGCTGGGTCTGACGGTCGTGGTCGTCCCCGGCCACGAGGAGGCCTTCAAGGTGACCCGCCCCCTGGACCTGGTCCTCGCGGAGGCGGTCCTGGCCCGCAGGAGGCTCAACGATGGCTTCTGAGACGCCCTTCGCAGGGGTGACCCTGCCCCAGGTCGGCATCGGCACCGACATCCACGCCTTCGAGGAGGGCCGCGAGCTGTGGTGCGCGGGCCTGAAGTGGGAGGGGGAGGGCCCCGGGCTGGCCGGGCACTCCGACGCGGACGTCGTCGCGCACGCCGCCTGCAACGCGCTCTTCTCCGCCGCCGGCCTCGGTGACCTGGGGCAGCACTTCGGCACCGGGCGTCCCGAGTGGTCCGGCGCCTCGGGCGTCACCCTGCTCACCGAGGCGGCCCGGATCGTCCGCGAGGCCGGCTTCGTCATCGGCAACATCGCCGTACAGGTCGTCGGCCCCCGCCCCAAGATCGGCAAGCGGCGCGACGAGGCCCAGAAGGTCCTGTCCGAGGCGGCCGGCGCCCCCGTGTCGGTGTCGGGCGCGACGACCGACGGGCTCGGTTTCCCGGGCCGGGACGAGGGGCTGATGGCGATCGCGACGGCGCTGGTGGCGCCTACCGGCGTGCGTGCCGGGACAGGGTCCGGTACCGGTACCGGCTGAGGTCGCGGAGGCCGCACCGGCCGACCTGTGCCATGGCATGTCACGAATGTGTGGCCCTTGGGCGGAAGGGGCTCGGGGCATCGCTTCGCGCCCACTACCCTGGAGTGGTGACCATTCGCCTGTACGACACCAGTGCCCGGCAGATCCGTGACTTCGCCCCGCTCCAGCCGGGTTGTGTCTCGATCTACCTCTGTGGTGCCACCGTGCAGGCCGCCCCGCACATCGGGCACATCCGCTCGGGCCTGAACTTCGACATCATGCGTCGCTGGTTCACCCACCGCGGCTACGACGTCACGTTCATCCGCAACGTCACCGACATCGACGACAAGATCATCAACAAGTCGCACGTCCAGGGCCGCCCCTGGTGGTCCATCGGGTACGAGAACGAGCGGGCGTTCAACGACGGCTATCAGGCGCTGGGTTGCCTGCCGCCGACCTACGAGCCCCGCGCCACCGGGCACGTGCCCGAGATGATCGAGATGATGCGCGGGCTGATCGAGCGCGGCCACGCCTACGAGTCCGACGGCAACGTCTACTTCGACGTGCGCTCGTTCCCGGGCTACCTGGAGCTGTCCAACCAGGACCTGGACGATCTGCGGCAGCCCTCCGGCGAGGGCGAGACCGGCAAGCGCGACAACCGGGACTTCGCCCTGTGGAAGTCCGTCAAGCCGGGGGAGCCGAGCTGGGAGACCCCCTGGGGCCGCGGGCGTCCCGGCTGGCACCTCGAGTGCTCGGCGATGGCGCACAAGTACCTGGGCCCCGTCTTCGACATCCACGGCGGCGGCCTCGACCTGATCTTCCCGCACCACGAGAACGAGATCGCCCAGGCCAAGGCCTACGGCGACGAGTTCGCGCGGTACTGGGTGCACAACGCCTGGGTCACCATGAGCGGCGAGAAGATGTCGAAGTCGCTGGGCAACAGCGTCCTCGTCTCCGAGATGGTGAAGCAGTGGCGCCCGATCGTGCTGCGCTACTACCTCGGCACGCCCCACTACCGCTCGATGATCGAGTACAGCGAGGAGTCGCTGCGCGAGGCCGAGTCGGCGTTCGCGCGGATCGAGGGCTTCGTGCAGCGCGTCGTCGAGAAGGCCGGGGGGGTCGTCGAGCCGGCGGCCGAGGTGCCGCCCGCCTTCGCCGAGGCGATGGACGACGACCTGGGTGTTCCGCAGGCGCTGGCCATCGTGCACACGACGGTCCGGCAGGGGAACTCGGCCCTCGCCGCCGACGACAAGGAAGCCGCCGTGGCCCGCCTCGCCGAGGTCCGCGCCATGCTCGGCGTCCTCGGTCTGGACCCGCTCGACGCCCACTGGGCGGGCGAGGAGACCCGGGGTGAGGACCTGCACGGCGTGGTGGACAGCCTCGTCCGACTCGTCCTCGACCAGCGGGAGTCGGCCCGCGGGCGCAAGGACTGGGCGACCGCGGACGCCATTCGTGACCAGCTCAACCAGTCCGGCCTGGCCATCGAGGACGGTCCACAGGGACCGCGCTGGAGCCTCGGCCCGCGCTAGGACGGCCGCAGGGCCTGTCCTTGATCGACTGTGCCGCCCGGCCTCCCGGGCGGCACACTGCATAAGACGTACGTACGAATGCTCACGGAGACGAGAGACTCATGGCAGCCAACAACCGCCGCATGTCCGGCAAGAAGGGCGCGCAGGTCGGCAGTGGCGGCCAGCGGCGCCGGGGCCTGGAAGGCAAGGGACCGACCCCGCCCGCCGAGATGCGCAAGAAGCACAAGGCGAACCGCTTCGCGACCGCCAAGGCGAAGCAGGCCGCGCGCCGGCCCGCGCCGCGCGGCCGTGGCGGCAAGGGCACGTCCGAGATGGTCGTCGGCCGCAACTCCGTCGTCGAGGCGCTGCGCGAGGGCGTGCCCGCGACGATGCTCTACGTGCAGCAGTTCATCGACAACGACGAGCGGGTGCGCGAGGCGCTCCAGCTCGCCGGTGAGCGCGGCGGCATCCACCTCATGGAGGCCCCGCGTCCCGAACTGGACCGCATGACCAACGGCCTCAACCACCAGGGCCTGGTCCTCCAGGTCCCGCCGTACGAGTACGCGCACCCCGAGGACCTGGCGTCGGCCGCCCACGACAACGGCGAGGACCCGCTGATCGTCGCCCTCGACGGCGTGACCGACCCGCGCAACCTGGGTGCCGTCGTCCGTTCGGTCTCCGCCTTCGGCGGTCACGGCGTCGTCGTCCCGGAGCGCCGCGCGGCCGGTATGACGGCCGGCGCCTGGAAGACGTCCGCCGGTGCGGCCGCCCGCACCCCGGTCGCCCGCGCCACCAACCTCACCCGCGCCCTGGAGGCCTACAAGAAGGCCGGCATCGCGGTCGTCGGCCTGGCCGCCGACGGCGAGCACGAGGTCGGCACGCTGAAGGCCCTGGACGGCCCGGTCGTCATCGTCGTCGGCAGCGAGGGCAAGGGCCTCTCCCGCCTCGTCGGCGAGACGTGCGACTTCCGGGTGCGCATCCCGATGCCGGGCGGCGCGGAATCCCTCAACGCGGGTGTGGCGGCCGGGATCGTGCTCTATGAGGCGGCCCGGCGGAGGGCCTGAGAGCGGGCGGCGCAGCAGCTGGATCCGCCGGTCGGAGGCCGGCGGGCCGTGCGAGGCCGCGTGACGTGCGAGGGCGGCGGAGGGAGACGCCGGGCCCGTGGGAGGTTCACTCGAACGGGTTAATCCCGGCGAGTAGTGCAACCTTGACGGAGCCCGGACAGATCCGGCGGGTCAAAGCAGTGTCCTAAACACACGTCACTCGGTTAGATGAGTGTGGACACCAGAACACCCCGCACACCCACGGAGGACCGCTCGTCGGGATTCGACGACGCTCCCGCGCTGAGCATGGTGAAGGTGCCGAGCGATCCGGCGCAGATCATCGTCAGCCACGCGAGCTTCCGCGTGCAGCTGGGCGCGTCGGCGCGGCGTAACCAATCCCCGCGGATCGCCCGGCACGTGAGCGCCATCGATGACACCGCGCGCATCCCCGCCGCCGGGGCGGCGGGCAGAGCGGGCGCCGCTTCCGGTGGCCGTCGGCGAGCCGTCGTCTGGAGCGGCAAGTCCGCCCCCGACGACACCGGCGCCCACCGACTGCTCCAGGCCGTGCGGGCAGGCAGCGTCGGCCACGGCGAACCGCCCGCCGCCGACGCCGGAGCCACCCAGGTCATCCCCCGCGTCGGCATGGGCGACCGGGGTTACGACGGCGGCCTCGCCGCGCAGACCCTCGAGACCCCGATCGTCGGCGCGCAGCGGGCGCCCGTCGACGGCGAGCAGCGGATCCTGCCGAACATGCGCGGCGTCGGCAGCGCCTACGACGAACCCGACTACGACGACGCCCAGTTCGAGGACTTCGGGGAAGCCGACGCCGATCCCGAGCCGGCTCCGCGCGGCCGACGGCAGGGCGACGACCCCGCCCGGCACGCCTACTATCCGGGCCGCCGGATGAACCTCGGCGTCGTCCTGCTCCCGTTGCGCGTCTTCCTCGGCTTCATCTCGATCTACGCCGGCATGGGCAAGCTGTGCGACCCCGTCTACTTCGACGGCGGCAAGCGCGGCTCCATGGTGAAGTGGCTCAACACCCTGCATCCGTGGGAAGTCGCCGAACCGCTGCGCCAGTTCGCCCTGCACCACCCCGTCGGCTCCGGCCTGGTCATCGCCTTCCTCCAGGTCGTCGTGGGCGTCCTCACCGTCCTGGGCTGCTGGCAGCGGGTCGCCGCGGTGGTCGGCGCGGGACTCTCCGCCGCGCTCATCGTCACCGTCAGCTGGAAGACCGTCCCGGTCTACGACACTCCCGACATCATCTATCTCGCCGCCTGGTCGCCGCTGATCATCGCCGGCGCCCCCGTCTACTCGGTCGACGGCCGCCTCGCCGCCGGTGCGTGGCGCCGACTCGGCCCGCGCTCCGACCTGTGGGAGCTGCGCCGGTACGTGCTGCGCCGTGGTGTCCTCGTCACCTCGATCGCCGTAGGTCTCACCCTTCTGGTCGGCTCGCTGCTCGGCGGTGCCGTCCGCGACGCCGACCGGGTGATCGTCCCCGGTCCGGGCGAGCCCCCGCGCAACGAACTGCCCGGCTCCCCGCTGCCGCAGAAGTCCGGCACGCACAAGGCCTCCCGCGAGCCCGCCGCGTCCACGTCACCCACCCAGGGCGCCACCTCGGCCGCACCGACGGCGGGCACGGACAGCGAGCCCTCCGAGGCCGAGGACTCCGGCACCACGGGCAGGACCGGCGCCGGCATGCCCAGCCAGACCCAGGGCACCGCGGGCCAGGCCCCGCCCGAGCGGTCCGAGCCGGTGGAGCAGGCCCCCGCCACCAGCTCGGGTCCCGGCTCCGGTGGTTCGAGCAGCTCGGGCGGTTCCACGAGCGGCGGCTCGGACGGCGGCTCGTCGTCCTCCGGCCAGCCCGGCCTGGTGGGCGGCCTGCTCGGGTAGGGCGGTCGTCCGAAAAACCAAGGTCGTTCGAAAAACCAGGGTGCCGTGCGCTTGTCAGCGCACGGCACCCTGGTTTCTCTGAGACATGCGGGCATGCGGGGAACCGCGCGACCGGCCGCAACCGGCCCGCGGACAACGACGAAACGCCCCTGTCCGACTGTCAGCGACGAGCCGCCGCCAGTTCCTTCGCCGCCTCGGTGAGGTCCTTCGCGGTGTCGATGGCCCGCCAGTACGCCCCTTGAGGGAGCGGGAACCCGGCCAGCCGCCGCTCACGGGCGAGGTGCGGGAACGTCGTCCGCTCGTGGTCCCCCCGCTCGGGGAGCAGCCCGGCGAAGGCGGGGGAGAAGACGTAGACGCCCGCGTTGATCTCGTACGTGGTGGGCGGCGCCTCGATGAAGTCCGTGATGTGGCCGAAGCCGTCCGTCTGCACCGCACCCCACGGAATGCGGGGACGCGCCAGCGCGAGGGTCGCTATGGCGTCGCGCTCGGTGTGGAAGTCGGCCATCTCGCGCAGCGAGAAACGGGTCCAGATGTCGCCGTTGGTGGCGTACCAGGACCGGTCGGGGTGGGGCAGGTGGGCGGCCGCGTACTTCAGGCCGCCGCCGCGGCCCAGGGGCTCGGTCTCCACGACCGTGGTGACCTTCACGGGCAGGTCGGCCGACTTCAGCCAGTCCTGAAGGACCTCGGCGAGATGACCGCAGGAGACGACGACGTCGGTGACGCCCTCATCGGCGAGCCAGCCGATCTGGTGGCCGATGATCGGCGTCCCCGTGCCGGGGATCTCGACCATCGGCTTGGGCCGGTCGTCGGTGTACGGACGCAGCCGGGACCCCTGGCCACCGGCCAGGATGACGGCTTGCGTGGGGCGGGACGCGGCGTGCGGATCGGTCATGCCCGCACTGTACGTGCCGCTGTTTTCGGGGTGTGCGGCTCCCCCGACAGGAGGGGAACCGCACACCCCGGTCCGGTACGGGACCTGGCGGCCCGGCGGCTCAGCCTCGCGCCGCCAGGACGCCCGACGCGAAGGCCGTGTCGCACACCGGGCGGGCGTACGACTGGGCGCGCGAGGCGCCGTACACGCGGACGGCGGCGCGGCCCAGGGAGCGGGCGATGGAGGAGCAGTGCCTCGCCAGCGACGGCCTGCCGTTCACGGCGGCCTGGAGGTGGGTCAGGGCGACGCCCGGGTCCTTCTCCTGGAGCTCGGTCAGCAACTGGTCGCGCAGTACGTCCTGAGGGGCCTTGGCGGCCTTCTGCGAGGACTGGTGCGCGGCGGAGACCTCGGAGGCGGTGAGCACCGAATCCGAGGGGTTCCCCGACCAGTTGACCCGGGTGACCGCGAGGGTCCCGGAGAGCACCATGACGACGGGCAGGACGAGGGCGAGCGAGCGGCCGATCCGGCGGGCTGGGCCGCCCTGGCCGCGGCGCGTGCGCTGGGTGGTGGAGTGGTTCGCGGAGTGCTTCACGCGTGAGAGGGTAGCGTGCAGTAATGATTTGGCGACATTCAGTCACCCGGACGGGGGATGAAGACGTGCTCCCTTTTGGGTAAGGGGTTGACGGGCGCCCGGCGAATTGTCCGTCGTGTCGTGATGCGGTGGCCCTTGGGCGGCCGCTCGGAGGGCATGGAAAAAGGCCCCGCAGCCTGCTGCGGGGCCCTTCTCGTCAACTCAACCGGGGTCAGTCGGAGAGGCGCGCGCCCGTCGACGTCGAGAACACGTGGGTCTCGCCCGCGCGCGGAACGACGTGCAGCGTGCTGCCCTTCTCCGGGACGTCACGGCCGCCGACGCGGACCACGAGGTCCTTCGACTCGCCGCCGACCTTCGCGGTGCCGTAGACGAAGGCGTCGGAGCCGAGCTCCTCGACCACGTTCACGACGACCGCGAGACCCGTGTCGGCGTCGGCGCCGGCCACGTCGAAGTGCTCGGGGCGGACACCGACGGTGACCGTCTTGTCGGTGGCGGCGGCGAGCGCGTCGCGCTGCACCGGCACCACCGAGTTGCCGAACTTCACGCCGCCGTCGGCGATCGGCACCTCGACGAGGTTCATCGCCGGGGAGCCGATGAAGCCGGCCACGAAGAGGTTCGCGGGCCGGTCGTACATGTTGCGCGGGGTGTCGACCTGCTGGAGCAGACCGTCCTTGAGGACCGCCACCCGGTCGCCCATGGTCAGGGCCTCGACCTGGTCGTGGGTGACGTAGACGGTGGTGATGCCGAGGCGGCGCTGGAGCGAGGCGATCTGCGTACGCGTCGACACACGGAGCTTGGCGTCCAGGTTGGACAGCGGCTCGTCCATGAGGAAGACCTGCGGCTCACGCACGATGGCGCGGCCCATCGCGACACGCTGGCGCTGACCACCCGAGAGGGCCTTCGGCTTGCGGTCCAGGTACTCGGTGAGGTCGAGGATCTTCGCGGCCTCCTCGACCTTCTGCCGGATCTCCGCCTTGTTGACGCCGGCGATCTTGAGCGCGAAGCCCATGTTGTCGGCGACCGACATGTGCGGGTACAGCGCGTAGTTCTGGAACACCATGGCGATGTCCCGGTCCTTCGGCGGCAGGTGGGTGACGTCGCGGTCGCCGATGCGGATCGCACCGCCGTTGACGTCCTCGAGCCCCGCGAGCATGCGGAGCGAGGTGGACTTGCCGCAGCCGGACGGGCCGACCAGGACGAGGAACTCGCCGTCAGCGATGTCGATCTCGAGTGCGTCGACGGCGGGCTTGGTGGAGCCCGGGTAGACCCGGGTCGCCTTGTCGAACGTGACAGTGGCCATGGTGAAAGGCCCCCTTCTACCGGCAGGAACGTGCCGGACGATCCGTTGTAGGAAGGTGGTTGGTGTAGTCCACATGAGCGAACTGGGTCAGGACGGTACCTGGCGTTTCCCGGCCTGTCAGTACCTGGAGGCATGTGAACTTCACGAAAATTTCCCGAGTGGGGCCGCGCCGCTCCCCGGTGAGAGCCGCGCGGACCGGAGAAGTCCGTGGCTGGCGGAAACCGGGGCTGTGTACAGTGGAGCCGCCCTCGCGTGCGGCGTCGCGGCGCGTGGTGCCTCCTTAGCTCAGCTGGCCAGAGCAGCGCACTTGTAATGCGCAGGTCGTCGGTTCGAATCCGACAGGGGGCTCGATGAAAAGCCCAGGTCAGCGCTTGTCTGTCCTGGGCTTTCGGGTGCCTTCGCCCGACGCCCCGTCACCCTCGCAGAAGGCGGGCGATCTCCAGGCGTTCCGGGTCCGGTGGGCGGCCGCCCTGGGTCGCCCACAGGCAGTCCTGGAGGACGCGGCCGAGGGTCCAGGCTCGTGCCCGTTCCCGGTCCAGGCCGAGCACGCCGGTCATCGCGTCGAAACGGCGGCGCACGTCGAGCGGGTCGTAGCGGTTGACGAGCGCGGGGAGCAGTTCGAAGCCGGGGTCGCCGGCCAGCGGTTTGGGGTCGATGGCGAGCCAGGGGGCGCGGTCGGCCGCGAGGACGTTCTCGTAGTGCAGGTCCCAGTGCAGGAGCCGGTCGCCGGGCTCGGCCACGACCTCGCGGACGGCGGCCGCGCAGTCACGGACCAGTCGGCGTTCGGACGGGTCGGGGACGCGTTCCAGGGCCCGGGGAGTTTGTTCCAGCATGGCCCGGGCCATGTCGCCCAGTCTGCGCATGCCCTCGGGGGCCGGGACGGCCGTCAGACGGGCCAGCAGGCCGGCGATGACCAGCGCCGCCTCGTGGACGTCCTCGACGTGGGACAGCATGCGGGCCGGGTCGAGGCGTTCGAGGAGCATGGTGCCCGTCGGCTCGTCGTGCCGCAGCAGCCGTACGGCCCGGTCGCCGTCCCAGATCCGCAGGGCGGCCGGTTCGCCGGCGCTCTCCTCGTCGAGGATCTGCAGCTTCAGCACGGCCCGTGTGCCGTCGGTCGCCGTGACCGGCAGGACGAGCGCGCAGACCCCGTGCAGGGACGGGCCGTCGATCCGCAGTCCCCAGCGGTCGAGGAAGTCCGTCACCAGGGCCGGCAGGCCGGCGATGAACGTGCGTCCCGCCATGCCGTTGATCTTTACCTGTTCTGTCACCAGTGCATCCGGAATGTCGATCACTTCGCGGACGATACTGGGGCGCGTGAAGCGGCTCAGGGGAGTTTCCGGTGTGCGGCGGGCGGTCTGGGCGTACGTCCGCAGCGCGCCCGGCACGTACGTGTGGCTGACGGTCCTGTTCGTCACCACGGTCGCCCTGCATCACATGTCACCGGAGTTCGAGCAGGAGTTCCTGCGCCAGCGGTCCACCAACATCCATGAGCTGTCCCGGCATCCGGTGCGGGTGCTGGTGGCCAGCGCGATGTGGATCGACGGTGGGTACTGGCTGCCGTACGCGGTGTTGTACTCCGTCTTCCACGCCCAGGCCGAGCGCTGGCTGGGGACCGCGCGGTGGCTGGCGGTGTGCGCGGCCGCGCATGTGCTGGCGACGCTGCTGAGCGAGGGGGCGCTGGCGAAGGCGATCCGGGACGGGCTCGCTCCGCGGTCGGCGATCAACACCCTCGATGTCGGGGTGAGTTACGCCTTGTCGGGCGTGGTGGCGGTGCTGGTGTACCGGATCCGCCCGCCCTGGCGGTACGGGTGTCTCGCGGCCGTTCTCGTCTTCTACGCCGTTCCGCTGACGGCCGGGCCGACCTTCACCGACTTCGGTCACTTCGTCTCCGTCCTCATCGGACTGGGGTGTTATCCGCTGGTCAGAGGGCGCGAAAGAGTACGGAATCCGAAGGAGACAGCGCCCGTGCCGCCGGGTTAACGTCCGGCCATGAGCAGCTCGGCGAGCGGTGTCGTGAACGGCGTCGTCAATGGCGGTGTCTCCTTCTGGTACGCGGACGACGGTCTCCCGGCGGTGCGGGAGCCGCTCACCGGTGACGCCTCCGCCGACGTCGTGATCATCGGCGGCGGGTACACGGGCCTGTGGACGGCGTACTACCTGAAGAAGGCGGCGCCCTCCCTGAGGATCACCGTCCTGGAGCAGAGGTTCTGCGGATACGGAGCCTCGGGGCGCAACGGCGGCTGGCTGTACAACGGCATCGCGGGTCGTGACAGGTACGCGAGGCTCCACGGTCACGAGGCGGCCGTACGGCTCCAACGGGCGATGAACGACACCGTCGACGAGGTCGTCCGGGCGGTGGCGGAGGAGGGCTTCGACGCCGGTGTCCACCGGGGCGGGGTGCTGGAGGTGGCCCGGACCCCGGCGCAGCTGGCGCGGCTGAAGGACTTCCACGCGCACGAGCTGTCGTACGGGGAGCGGGACCGTGAGCTCTACGGGGCCCGGGAGACGGCCGAGCGGGTGCGGGTCGCGGGCGCCGTGGGGTCGAGCTGGACGCCGCACGGCGCGCGCGTGCACCCGGTGAGGCTGGTGAAGGGACTCGCGTCGGCCGTGGATGCGCTGGGGGTGGATGTCCGCGAGTCGACGCCGGTGACGGAGATCCTTCCGGGGCGGGCGGTGACGCCGTACGGGACCGTGCGGGCGCCGTACGTGCTGCGCTGTACGGAGGGGTTCACGGCCGCGTTGAAGGGGGAGCGGCGGACCTGGCTGCCCATGAACTCCTCGATGATCGCCACCGAGCCGCTCACCGAGGAGCAGTGGGCGGCGGTCGGCTGGGCGGGGCGCGAGGCGCTGGGCGACATGGCGCACGCCTACATGTACGCCCAGCGCACGGTCGACGGCCGGATCGCGCTCGGCGGGCGCGGGGTGCCCTACCGCTTCGGCTCGCGGACGGACAACGACGGGCGCACGCAGCTCGAGACCGCGCGGGCGCTGCGCGAGATCCTGGTCGGGTTCTTCCCGGCGCTGGCCGGGGTGCGGGTCGAGCACGCCTGGTCCGGGGTACTGGGCGTGCCGCGTGACTGGTGCGCGACGGTGACGCTGGACCGGGACACGGGCCTCGGCCGGGCGGGCGGTTACGTCGGCTCCGGCGTCGCCACCGCGAATCTCGCCGGGCGGACGCTGCGGGACCTGGTCCTTCTCCACTCCGGGCAGGAGGGAAGCACCGAACTGACCGGACTCCCCTGGGTCGGCCACAAGGTGCGCAGGTGGGAGCCGGAGCCGCTGCGGTGGCTGGGGGTGCAGGGCATGTACGCGACGTACCGGGCGGCGGACCGGCGGGAGACGGAGAGCCACGCGGCGGGCTCCTCACGGCTGGCGCGGCTCGCGGACCGGGTGGCGGGGCGCCACTGAGCCTGCCCGGTCGGGGCGGTCGCCCGGTGGGCGGTCGTGCAGCGGGTGCGCGTACCGGGGTTGGCGGCTGCTGGGAGGCGGTCAGTTCACGGGCTCCGGTACGGCCGACTGTGCCGGGGCGTGCCTCGGGGGTCCGGTCGTGACCATCAGGCCCGCCACCAGGCCGGCCAGCAGCATGATGCCGGCGGCCCACCAGATGGCGACCGTGTAGCCGTGCACGGTGCCTTCCGCCGCGACCTGCGCCTTGCGGGCGGGGCCGGTCAGATGGGCCGAGACGTAGGCGGCGCTGCTGGTGGTGGCGATCGTGTTGAGCAGCGCGGTGCCGATGGAGCCGCCCACCTGCTGTGAGGTGTTGACGGTGGCGGAGGTGACGCCCGCGTCCTGCGGGGCGACCCCGGCGGTCGCCGTGGAGAAGACCGGCATGAAGGTCAGGCCCATGCCGAGGCCCATCAGCAGCAGCGCGGGCAGGATCTCGCTGGTGTAGGAGGAGTGCACCGTCATCCGGGTGAGGATCACCATGCCGCCCGAGGCGAGGAGCATGCCGGGGACCATCAGCATGCGCGGCGGCACCCGGTTCATCAGCCGGGCGGAGATCTGGGTGGAGCCGATGATGATCGCCAGGGTGAGCGGGAGGAAGGCGAGACCCGTCTTGAGGGGGGAGTAGCCGAGGATGACCTGGAGGTAGTAGGTCATGAACAGGAACAGGCCGAACATCCCGATGATGGCCAGGCCCATGGTCAGGAAGCAGCCCGCGCGGTTGCGCTCCTTGATGATGTGCAGGGGCAGCAGCGGCACCCGCGCCTTCGTCTGCCACCACACGAAGACCGTGAGCAGGACGATCCCGCCCGCGAAGAGGGCCAGCACCAGGGGGTCGGTCCAGCCGCGCGGCTCGGCCTCGCTGAAGCCGTAGACGATCGCGACCAGGCCGCCGCAGCCGAGCACCGCGCCGGGCACGTCGAGACGGGCGCCCGCGTGGCCGGGGCGGTCGTGGAGCAGCGCGAGGGCGCCGAGCACGGCGACGACGGCGATGGGCACGTTGACGTACAGGCACCAGCGCCAGTCGAGGTACTCGGTGAGCAGACCGCCGACGATGAAGCCGATCGCGGCGCCGCTGCCGGCGAGGGCGCCGTAGATGCCGAAGGCCTTGCCGCGTTCCTTGGGGTCGGTGAACGTCGTCGTCAGGAGGCTGAGCGCGGAAGGGGCGAGTACGGCCGCGAAGGCGCCCTGGAGGGCGCGGGCGCCGAACAGCATGGCCGAGTTGGTGGCCGCCCCGCCGAGCGCGGAGGCGGCGGCGAAGCCGATTAGCCCGATGACGAACGTGCGTTTGCGGCCCACCAGGTCGGCGATGCGGCCGCCGAGCAGCAGCAGGCCGCCGAAGGCGAGGGTGTAGGCGGTGATCACCCATTGCCGGTCGCCGTCGGAGATGCCCAGGTCCTGCTGGGCGGAAGGCAGCGCGATGTTCACGATCGTCGCGTCCAGGACGACCATGAGCTGGGCGAGGGCGATGATCACCAGGCCCCACCAGCGGCGGGGATCGGGTTCGGTGTCGGCGGAGGATTCACCTGTCCGGGTGACACTCATCCAGACAGAACACCACGAATCGGGTCGTGTCGCATCCCTGAACCGGTCGCCTGGGCGGCCTGCGGGGCGGCAGCCTGCCAGGTGGCCTGGCCAGGGGTGGGGTCGCCGGGGACGGGGTTGACGGGATTGTCAGTGGCGGGGTGCAGCATGGGGGCATGGCGAGGACAGGTACCGGCAGGACCGGCAGCGGCGGGGGCAGGGCCAGTACGGCGGTGAAGGGCGCGCGGCGTCCGGAGGTGCGGCTGCCGGCCCTGGAGCCGTACGGGGGCGGGGAGCTGGAGCCCGACGGGGACTACGACGGCGTGGAGTTGCGCGAGCTGGACCTCGTCGGGCAGGACGGCGGGGGCGCCCGTTTCATGGACTGCGCCCTGACGGGCTGCGCGCTGGACGAGACGCGGCTGCGCCACACCCGCTTCCTCGACTCGGTCCTCACCGGCATCCGGGGCGTCGGTACGGACCTGGCGGAGGCCACGCTGCGCGATGTCGAGCTGCTCGACGCCCGCCTGGGCGGCACCCAGATGTACGGCGCCGTCCTGGAACGGGTCGTGATCCGCGGCGGCAAGATCGACTACCTGAACCTGCGCCAGGCGCGGCTGCGGGACGTGGTCTTCGAGGCGTGCGTCCTGGTCGAACCGGACTTCGGCGGCGCCCGCCTGGAACGCGTCGAGTTCGTCGACTGCGCCCTGAAGTCCGCCGACTTCACCGCGGCGACCCTGACGGACGTGGACCTGCGAGGAGCGGTGGAACTCGGCATCGCGGGCGGCGTGGACCGACTGTCGGGCGCGGTGATCAGCGCGGCCCAACTGCTCGACCTGGCACCGGTACTGGCAGGGGAACTGGGAATCAGGGTGGAGGACTGAGGAAGGGTCCGGGAGCCGGGCGGAGCGGAGGCCCGGCGGCGCGGAAGCGTAGGGGACGGGGGATGGTCCTTGGGGCTATCTCGCTCGTGGGAAGCGGGACTGCAGGGTCCAGATCGCGGGGTTCTCGGCCAGGTCCTCGTGCAGATCGGTCAGATCGGCGAGGAGGTCGTGCAGGAAGTCGCGGGCCTCGCGGCGGAGTTCGGCGTGGGAGAAGGTGAGCGGGGGCTCCTCCGCCGGCATCCAGTCGGCCTCGATGTCCACCCAGCCGAAGCGGCGCTCGAAGAGCATGCGGTCGGTGGACTCGGTGAAGTCCAGTTCCGCGTACTGCGGGCGGGAGGCGCGGGAGCCCGCCGGATCCTGGTCGATCCGTTCCACGATGTCGCACAGCGCCCACGCGAAGTCCAGCACCGGCACCCATCCCCAGGCTGTGGACACCTCACGGTCCGCCTTGGTGTCGGCGAGGTAGACGTCGCCGCAGAACAGGTCATGGCGCAGGGTGTGGACGTCCGCGCGCCGGTAGTCCAGCTGCGGCGGGTCCGGAAAGCGGTTGGAGAGGGCGTAGCCGATGTCGAGCACGTAGGCGATGGTGTCACGCCCCCGCGCCGGAGCCGGTCGTCCCCATAAGATCGCTGACATGTCCCGATCCGTACGCCTTGTTCCGGCGGTGGCCGCCGCGACGCTCGTGCTCGCCCTGACCGCGTGTGACGACGAAGGGGCGCCGGACGCCTCGGGCGCCCCGGGCGTGGGCGACCCGTACTTCCCGAAGGCGGGCAACGGCGGCTACGACGTCTCCCACTACGGCCTCACCCTCGCCTACACCCCCGAAGGCAACCGACTCAGCGGCACCGCCGCCGTCACGGCCCGCGCGACCGAGGACCTGGCCGCCTTCGACCTGGACCTGGCGGGCATGGAGGTCGAGGCGGTGACCGTCGAGGGCGGCGCGGCCGAGTTCCGCCGGGACGGCCAGGAACTGATCGTCCGCCCGCGCGACACCCTTTCCGAGGGCGAGACCTTCGAGGTCCGGGTCCGCTACTCCGGCAGCCCGCGGACGATCACCGACTCGGACGGCTCGAAGGAGGGCTGGCTGCGCACCGGGGACGGAGCCCTCGCACTGGGCGAACCGAACGGCTCGATGGCCTGGTTCCCCGGCAACCACCACCCGTCCGACAAGGCGTCCTACGACGTCGCTGTCACCGTCCCGAAGGGCCTGACTGCCGTCTCCAACGGCGAGTTGAGGAGTGAGAGGAGAGCGGACGACGGCCGTACGACCTTCACCTGGCATGCCGCCGAGCCGATGGCGAGCTATGTGGCGACCGTCGCGATCGGCCGCTACACCGTCACTCGCCCCACCGTCACCGGTGCCTCAGACGCGGACGCGGAAACGGACACGGACACGGACACGGAGGCGAACGCGGCCCCGGACACGGGAGCAGGCTCCGGCTCCGCGACGGAGGGCGGCCTGCCGGTGTATGTCGCCGTCGACCCGTCCCAGGTGGCCGCGAGCCGCAAGGTGCTGGCCCGGCTCCCCGAGGTCATGGAGTGGGCGGAGACCAACTTCGGTCCCTACCCGTTCTCCTCCGCCGGCGCGATCGTCGACCGCCCCGAGGATGTCGAATACGCCCTGGAGACGCAGAACCGCCCCGTCTACCCCGGCGCCCCCGACCTCGAGACCCTCGTCCACGAGACCGCCCACCAGTGGTTCGGCGACTCCGTCACGCCGAAGAACTGGCAGGACATGTGGCTCAACGAGAGCTTCGCGACCTACGCCGAGTGGCTGTGGGCGGAGGACGAGGGCGGCGCCACGGCGGAGGAGACGTTCACGAAGCTGTACGACCACGGCGAGGACGAGTACGAGGACCTGTGGGCCTTTCCGCCCGCGAAGCCCACGACCGCGGCCAACATCTCCGACAGCCCCGTCTATCAGCGCGGCGCGATGGTGATCCACCGCATCCGAACGACCGTCGGCGATGACGCCTTCTACGACATCGTCCAGGGCTGGGCCGCCGCCCACCGCCACGGCAACGCGAGCACCGGCGACTTCACCGCGTATGTGGAGCAGCAGGCGCCGGAGGACTTCACCGAGATCTGGGCGGACTGGCTGTACGGGGAGGGGAAGCCGGAACGCCCCTGATTCGTCAGCGGGTTCCGGACGACGGTGGCCGGTGTCGGTCTCCTGCTCCCGGTCCCTCCTCCTCTACCGCTTCTTCTTCCCCTTCTCCTTCTCCCTTCCTCTCCCAATCGTCGATCAGCCGGGCGAGGCCGGGCGGCCACACCGGCTCCGCCTCCTGCGCGAGCTCCTCGCGCGTCCACCAGCGCCAGCCGAGGATGCCGTCCGTGGCATGGGAGGCCGCGAGGTCGGGGCCGCCGGGCTCGCGGTGCGGGCCGGTGGTGACGTAGATGTGCTCGTGCTGGCTGACGAGGATGTTCATGCGGGTGAAGTCGTGTTCCCAGGTGCACAGCAGGGGCCCCGGCTCCAGGTCCGCCCACCCGGTCTCCTCGCGCAGCTCCCGCAGCGCCCCTTCGCGCGGCGACTCGCCCTCCTCCAATCCGCCGCCGGGCAGCGCCCAGTGCTTGCCGACCTCGGCGTTGTGGTAGCCGAAGAGGAAGACGGCGCCCTGCGGATCGACCACGGCCACCCGGGCGGCCCGGCGGGCCCGCCGCAGCGGTTTGCGCAACACAGCGCACGGGCGGCCGAGTTGGAGGTCGGGCCGATGCCCGATGACCTGGTAGCCGAGGGCGGTCCAGAAGGCGAGCCCCTGAGGGTTGGCGTCGAGTACGGCGAGCCGCAGGGCATCGCGGCCGGCCGTGCGGAAGCGGTCCTCGACCTGCTTGACGATCTGCCTGCCGTAGCCGCGGCCCTGCACGGCCGCGTCCACCATCAGCAACCCCACCCAGGGATCGGGATCGGCCGGATCGGGATGACGGTCGAGCGTGACGACGACTCCCACCAGCCGCCCTTCTCCGCGGGCGAGCAGCACCTCCACGCCCTCGCGCGCCAACTCCTGCGCCAGCGCCGCCGCCACCTGCTCCGGCCGGATGTCGTCCGGATCCGGGAACTCGCCGCTCAGGGCGTGGAACTCGTGGTGCGAGGCGTAGAGGGCGGTGAGTTCGGTGAGCAGGGGTGCGGGGATGTCGCGGTCGGAGGTGAGGGGGAGGGGGCTGAGAAGCATGAAGAGAGGCTAGTCGGCGGACCCCGGGGCGGACGTGCCTTCGCCGGGTGTCACATTCTCGGGCCCGGCGGTGTCTTCATGCCGTACACGCCGACAAGGCCGTACACGCCGGCCGACCCAGTACGTCGGCAGGCCGAGCAGAACCGAGCAGAACCGAGCAGGCCGAGCAGAACCGAGCAGGCCGGACAAGACACCGGGACAAGGAGAGAACACCGGCGAGATCGCCGAGGCGACGGGCAAGTCGGCGGCCGCGGTGCGGCAGATCGCGCGGCGGGCCCGCGAGCACGTGGCGGCCCGGCGGCCGCGGGTACGGGTGAGCCCGACGGAGCAGCAGGCGGTGGTGGAACGGTTCCTGGCGTCGTTGGGCACCGGGCGGTTGCAGGAACTGATGGAGATCATGTCGCCGGACGTGGTGCTGATCGCCGATGGCGGCGGGGTCGCGGCGGCCGCGTCGGCGCCGATCCACGGGGCCGCAACGGTGGCGAGAGTGCTCGCGCGTGCGAACCAGCCGACGGCGCCCGCGTTCGACACGACGACGGTGTGGCTCAACGGCGCGCCCGCGGGCCGGTTCGAGATCGACGGCGAGCCGACCGCGGTGAGCCTGGTGGTGGAGAACGGGCGGGTCATCCGGGTCTATCTGATGAGGAACCCGCGGAAGCTGACGCGGCTGGACGAACCGGCCGGACTCGCCAGGTAGGCCCGCCCCCGCTCGCACCGCGCGAGCGACCGGGCGAGCCACCGGGCGAGCGGGCGGGCGGTCCCGCTCCCGGCCGCGTCCGGAGCGAGGACGCCGCGGAGCCCCCGGCCGAGTGGCCGGGGGCTCCGTCGCAGCGTGCGCGCGCGTGGGTGTGCGCGTGGCTCAGACGCTCACGCCGAAGTCCTGGGCGATGCCCACGAGACCCGACGCGTAGCCCTGGCCGACCGCGCGGAACTTCCACTCCGCGCCGTTGCGGTAGAGCTCGCCGAAGACCATGGCCGTCTCGGTGGCCGCGTCCTCCGAGAGGTCGTAGCGGGCGATCTCGGCGCCGCCCGCCTGGTTGACGATGCGGATGTAGGCGTTGCGGACCTGGCCGAAGTTCTGCGAGCGGTTCTCCGCGTCGTAGATCGAGACCGGGAAGACGATCTTCTCGACGTCGGCCGGGAGACCGGCCAGGTTGACGTTGATCGCCTCGTCGTCGCCCGCGCCCTCGCCGGTGCGGTTGTCGCCCGTGTGGACGATGGTCTGGTCCGGCGTCTGCTTGTTGTTGAAGAAGACGAAGTGGCCGTCGGAGTAGACCTTGCCCTGGGGGTTGACCGCGATCGCGGAGGCGTCGAGGTCGAAGTCCGTGCCGGTGGTGGTGCGGACGTCCCAGCCGAGGCCCACAGTGACGGCGGTCAGGCCCGGAGCCTCCTTGGTGAGCGAGACGTTGCCACCCTTGGACAGGCTTACAGCCATGGTTGGGAGTCCTTCCCTCGTTGCGTACGGCTTCGTACGGGGCTTCGTACGGGCACGAAGCTACAGCTATCCCTATGAACGCAGCGAAGGGTGCTCAAGGTTCCCCGCCACTCCGCGTTTCTTTACTTTCTTTACCAAGACGTCCGGCTACGGGTTCCGTGACGGGGCCCGTAGCCGGGCCGCGACGCATCCCGCGCCGGGCCGCGACAGGTCCCGGGGATATTCGCGTGACGTGGGAGTGCCGTGAGCGGGAACATGGTCGGCATGTCTGGTCCCTATGTCGTCCGCGGCTCCGTCTCGCTTCCCGAGGCCGAGCTCATGTGGCGTTTCTCGCGGTCTTCGGGGCCGGGCGGGCAGCACGTCAACACCAGCGACTCGCAGGTGGAGCTCCGCTTCGACCTCGCACGCACCGAGGCGCTGCCCGAGGTGTGGAAGGCCCGGGCGCTCGAGCGGCTGGCCGGCCGGCTCGTCGACGGCGTCGTCACCGTCCGTGCCTCCGAACACCGCTCCCAGTGGCGCAACCGCGAGACCGCCGCCGTGCGTCTCGCCGCCCTCCTCGCCGAGGCCACCGCCCCGCCGCCCAAGCCGCGCCGGCCGACCCGGATACCGCGCGGGATCAACGAGCGCCGGCTGCGGGAGAAGAAGCAGCGGGCGCAGACGAAGCGGGGCCGCACCGGACGGGACTGGTCCTGACGGAACCGGGACCCACCACGACCGGGCGGGACCCATCACGACCGGGCGGGGCCGCTCACGACTGGGCGGGGCCGGTCAGGACCGGGCGGGGCCGCTCCTGATCGGGCGGCGACGGCGTACCGACCGGGCGGCGGGAGCGTTGCCGACCGGGACGGCCCGGTCCCGGTCCTGACCGGGAGAGCCCGCTCCTGACCGGTCCCTGATCGATTTCCTGGCACCTCGCGTGCGCGTGCCACTACTCGTGTGTCACATCCTGGCCGTGCCGTCCGTCAGATATCCAACAGCCGACGACGAACAGGGATGTGACGAACGATGGCACCGGGCGACGACGACTTCCTCGCCGAGCGTTTCGAGGCGCACCGCGGCCGCCTGCGTGCCGTCGCGCACCGCATGCTCGGGTCCGCCACCGAGGCCGACGACGCCGTGCAGGAGGCGTGGGTACGGCTCAGCCGGAGCGGTGGCGACAGTGCGGGCGGGGAGATCGACAACCTGGCGGGCTGGCTGACGACCGTTGTGGGCCGGGTCTGCCTGGACATGCTGCGTTCGCGCCGCTCCCGTGCCGAGGAACCGCTGGAGAGCTGGACGCCGGTCCCGTCGTCCGAGGCGGCCGATCCGGCGCAGGACGCGCTCCTCGCCGACTCCGTGGGCGTCGCGTTGCTCGTCGTCCTGGACACCCTCACCCCCGGCGAGCGGCTGGCGTTCGTGCTGCACGACCTGTTCGGCGTGCCCTACGAGGAGATCGCCGGCATCGTCGACCGGACCCCCGAAGCCGCCCGGCAACTCGCCAGCCGGGCCCGGCGCCGGGTGCGGGGCGCCCAGGAGCCGGACGTCGATCCCGCCCGGCAGCGGAGGGTCGTCGACGCCTTCCTGGCCGCCGCCCGGGGCGGGGACTTCGAGGGGTTGCTCGCCGTGCTGGACCCGGACGTCGTGGCCCGCTCCGAGGCCGGGGTGGTGGCGGGCGCGGCGGCGGTCGCGTCGGGCGCGTCGCGTTTCGCCGCCATGGCCGCCGTGGCCCAACCCGCGCTCGTCGACGGCGCGACGGGACTGGCGGTGCTCGTCGGCGACCGGGTGGAGCGGACGCTCATCTTCACGTTCGTACGCGGCGGCCGGATCGCCGTGATCGACGTCGTGACCGACCTCGACCGCATCCTTGGACTGGAGGTGGTCCTGCTCTAGGGCCTTTCGTTCGGAACAACGCGGCGAGGTGCGGTGCCAGGGCTCGCGAGCCCGGCCTGATCCGAACGAGAGGCCCTAGACCACGAGGTCGGGCAGCCGCGGGGACGGGTCCAGTGAGAGGACGCCGACCGTCTCGCCCTCGCTGGTCTCCCCGGTCCTTCTGAAGCCCAGCTTGAGATAGAAGTCCGCGGGACCGTGCTCGCCCTCGTGCCAGGTCACGTACAGCTCCTCGGTGCCACGGCGGCGCAGTTCCGCGGCGACGGACTCCACGGCGAACCGGCCGTAGCCGCACCCCTGTTCGCCGGCGGCGATGTTGAGCCGCCACAGGCCGGAGCGGATCAGGGTGCGGTCGCCGTGGCCGTTCCATTCGATGTCGAGGAATGCCATGAGAAAGCCGACGGGCCGGTCCTCGTCCATGATCAGGCGCGGCCAGGCGACGCCTTCGGGATGGACATGGGCCTCCGCGAGCGACCGCATGACCGGGGAGACCGCGAACTCCTGCTCAGGGTGCACCCGAATGCCGGTCGCGGCCTCGAAATTCCGCGGAGTTATTTCCTCGAGACGGGGTCCTGGAGACGTCATGCGGGCACCCTAGGCGGAATGATCGTCAGGCGGCCACGGCATTTCCGCCGTCATCCCAACTGCCGGTAACGGCCCCGGAAATACATCAGCGGGCCGCCGTCCGCACTCGGTACCGACGCGGTCAGCACCCGGCCGATCACCAGCGTGTGGTCGCCCGCCGGAACCCGCTGCTCGGTGCGGCACTCCAGGGTCGCCAGAGCGCCGCCGACCAGGGGCGCGCCGGTGACCTCCCCACGCGTGTACGGGATGTCGTCGAAGAGCAGCCGGTCGCTGATGCGGCCCTTCATGGCGAAGCGGCCGGCGATGTGGCGCTGGCTCTCGGAGAGCACCGACACCGCCCACGAGGGCTGCTCGTCGAGCAGGTCGTCCATGCGGGAGCCGGTGCGCAGACTGATCAGGACCAGTGGCGGGTCCAGGGAGACCGACATGAAGGCCGTCGCGGTCATGCCGACGTCCTCACCGTCCGGTGCCCGGGGATCGTCCGGGTCGAGGGACGCTTCCCGGGCGGTCACCAGCACCACGCCGTCGGCGAGCCGGGACATGGCGGCGCGGAACTCGTCGTTGCTCACCCCCTCAGGATGCCTGGGAGGAGTCGTCGACACGGTCTTGGGTACGGTGTTGAGCACGTCTGGGGACACGTCCGAAACGCTAGTGTCCGGCCGGTGCGCGCCGCATCGGACCTCCGCCCGAGTAGGGTCGTAGGACTGTGGACCGATTCCCCCGGCTCCCTTTCGGTGCCTGTCCGTGTTCAGGAAACACACAGGAAAACGCGGAAACTCCACTCAAATGTTCACCTTCGCCTGTGACTTGAGTCACAAGGCGTATTAATTGTTGACCCTGTGTACCGAGTGGGCAGCGCGCTGTGATTCAGTGGCGGAGGCGTCACAAGGAGACACACACCGACAACACAGCACCAGAAACGACGTTACGCCGAAGACAACCCTTGATTCGCTGCGAAGTCTCGGGGGGAGGGCGAAACACATGGAGACCGAGTCGGAGCCTTACGTCCGCCTTGCGTCCCTGCGACAGCTGCACCAGGTCATGGGCGACATGAACACGGCCCGTAGCCTGGCCGACACACTGCAGACCGTCGCCGACGGCGTGGTCACGGCACTCGGGTACGAACTGGCGTGCGTCAACCTCGTACGCGCTGACAACAACCTCGTGGTCGCCGCCTTCGCCGGCAACCCGGCCGCCGAGGCCCTCATCACCGGCCGGGTCGGCTCGCGCGAGTCCTGGGATCGGCGCCTCGGCATGGGCGAGACCTGGGGCGACCTGGTCTTCATACCCCACACCGAGGGCTGGATCCTCGACGACGACGACGTCCCCCAGTGGTACACCGACGGTCCCGCGCCCCGCTTCGAGGACGAGTGGCACCCCTCGGACCGCCTCTTCGCCCCCATGTACATGCCCGCCGCCCCCGGCAGCGGGGGTGCCTGCGGGGAGCTGATCGGTGTCCTGTCCGTGGACCGGCCGCGCAACGGCCGGCGGCCCGGCGCGTGGGGGCGCGAAGCCCTCCAGATGTACGCCTTCCAGGCTGCCATCGCGATTAGCAACGCGCGTCTACGTGCGAATATGCAGCGGGCACTGGTCAGGCTCGAACGCGAGCAGCAGGCGCTGCGCGCCAGTGAGGAAAGCTTCCGCCAGGCCTTCGAGTACGCCCCCTCCGGCATGGCGATAGCCGAGATGGGCGGCGACCAGCACGGGCGGATACTCAGGACCAACGACGCCCTGTGCCGTCTGCTGGGCCGCCCCGCCTCCGCGATGCGCCGCTACTCCTTCTCCGACCTCGTGCACCCCGAGGACATAGGCACCCTGCTCCGCACTTCCGCGGAGGGCGGCCGCGCCGAACTCCGCCTCGGCCGCAGGGACGGCACCTATGTCTGGGTCAGTCTCCGCAACTCCGTCGTCGCCGACGCCGCCGACGGGCCGCGTTTCCTCCTCACCCACGTCGAGGACATAGAGGACCGCAAGCGCCGCGAGCTCCAGCTCGCCCACCGCGCCTCGCACGACTCCCTCACCGGTCTGCCGAACTCCGCGGAACTGCGCTCGCGCCTCGCCGCCCGGCTCTGTCAGCGCCCCCGGTCGACCCACCCCGCCGCCGTCGACGCCATGGACACGGCCTACGGCCACGCCGCCTTCGACGCCAACGGCCACGGCTTCGACTACCGCCCCGGCGGCACCGAGTCCTTCGACGGCTACGACCACCATGTGCACACCGCCGCCCCCGAAGAGGGCAGCGACGACGGCGCCAAGGGGCTCGCGGTCCTCTTCTGCGACCTCGACGGCTTCAAGTCGATCAACGACCGGTTCGGCCACAACGCCGGCGACGCGGTTCTCATCGAGGTCGCCCGCCGGCTCTCCCGCCAGGTCCGCGACGGCGACACGGTCGCCCGGCTCGGCGGCGACGAGTTCGTGATCCTCGCCGACGGCCTCGGCCGCGCCGACGCCGCCGACCTCGCCGTACGCCTGCGCAACGAGATCATCCAGCCGATCCGCGCCGAGGGCAGGGCCGTGCGGGTCGGCGCCAGCTTCGGCATCGGCTGGGCGCATTGCGGGATGACCGCGGACGAAGTTCTGAAGTCCGCCGACGAGCGCATGTACGTAGAGAAACGATCTCGTCCCAAACAGCACCGACGTGCGGGATGATCACCAGGTCAGCGAACCGATGCGAGCAGAGTCACCTGTTTGGGCCATTCGGAGCGGGTAGGCTCGCCAGTCTGACCGCATCATTCGCATCCGACCCGCACCTGCTGAGGAGTACCAAGGGATGACGTCCGGGAACAACGGGGCGAGCACGCCCGAGGACGACGACCCGTTCGGCTACCTCTACGCCGACGGCCAGGCCAATGGGGCCCAGCCGCCGTCCGGCGGTGGCTACGGCTACCCCAACTCGGTCAGCAGAGTGCGCGCGGTCGGCGAGCGCCGTAACGGACAGCAGCAGACCGCGCAGTACGGGCAGGCGCCGACGGTTCCTCAGCAGGGCGCGTACGGCCAGCCGAACGCGCACTACGCGGCGCCCGAGAACTTCTCCGGCGGCGGCGGTCCCTCCACCGGCCGGCAGCCCGTGCAGGGCGGCGGCGGGCGTGGTCGTGGCCCCAACACCAAGGGTCTGCTGATCGGCGCGGTCGCGGTGGTCGCCGCGGTCGTGATCGGCATCGCGGTGGCCATGGCCAACGGCGACGACGGCTCCGACGACAACAAGGCGAGCGACCAGGTCTCCACCTCGGCCTCGGCCTCCGCGAGCGCCTCACCCAGCGAGTCGGCCCCCGACGACGCGAACGAGGCCGAGCTGCCGAAGGCCGACGCGAAGGCGCTGAACCTCGGCGGCAGCGCCGCGCTGGCCTCGGACGTCGAGGGCGCGCAGGCCGACGGCGGCGTCTACGTCGGCAACCTCAACCAGGTCGGCAACTCCGTCACCTGGACGGTCAACGGCATTCCGTCGGACGGCACGTACACCGTCTTCGCGCACTACAGCGCGGCAGGTGAGGACCAGTCGATGACGCTCACCGTCAACGGCAAGGTCTTCGGCACCAAGTTCAACCTGGGTAACTTCGCCCATGCCAAGGACGGCGACTTCGCCAAGGGCTGGACGAAGACCTACTCCTGGCCCACGCTGACCAAGGGCACCAACACGATCTCGGTCTCCTGCCAGGACGGCGACAAGTGCAACGTCCTGCTGGACCAGCTGTACCTGAAGGCCGGTCAGGTCAAGAACTGACCCGGCTGCCCCCCGGCTTCAGGCCGCGGTGGCCTCCGCGGTCACCGTGATCCGGCCGAGCAGCGACTCGTAGGCGGCGCGGTCGAACTCGCCCGCCACCGGGGCCGTCACGGTCGCCGCCGACAGGGCGACGGCGCGGGACAGGCGGTCCGGCCAGGGGAGGCGTTCCACCAGGCCGGACAGCAGGCCCGCGACCGCCGAGTCACCCGCGCCGGTCGGGTTGCCGTGGACACGCAGTGGCGGAGCGGCGCGCCAGCGGCCCTCCGGGGTGACCGCGAGGAAGCCTTCGGCGCCCAGCGAGGCCACGACGGCGTGCGCGCCGCGCCTGCGGGCGTCCCGGGTCGCCTGCGACGGCTCGTGCGAGCCGGTGAGTTCGGCCAGTTCGTCGGCGTTCGGTTTGACGACGTCCGGGCGGGCGGCGACTCCCCGGCGCAACGGCTCCCCGCTCGTGTCCAGCAGTACGGGGACGCCCGCGGCCCGTGCCGCCCGTACCAGGACCGCGTAAGCGCCCACCGGCACCCCCGGCGGCAGGCTGCCGCACAGGGCCACCGCGTCGGCGCCGGCGACGAGATCCTCGTACGCCTCCTGGAAGGCGGACCACTCGGCGGGCGCGATTATCGGGCCGGGTTCGTTGAGCTGGGTGGTGTCACCCGTGCGGGCGTCGACGACGGCGACCGTGCGGCGGGTGGCCCCGGCGACCGGCACGAGCGCGTCCACCACCCCGGCCGTACCGGTGAGCAGGTCCTGCACGGCCCGCCCGGTGGCGCCGCCCGTGAAACCGGTCACCGTCACCTGGTGGCCGAGGGCGGCCAGCACCCGGGCGACGTTCAGCCCCTTGCCGCCGGGCCGCTCCCGTACGTCGGTGACCCGGTGCGAGGCGTGCGCGCGCAGTGCGGGCACGTGATAGGTGACGTCGAGAGCGGTGTTCAGGGTGACGGTGAGGATCATCTGGGCCGGCCTCCTCCCCGATGGCGTGCGAACGTGACCGGTCCCGGAGCCTTCGCGAGTCCCGGGAGGCCTGATCATGCCAAAGAGACGGCGACCGGCCCAGCCCTCGGGTCGGCCACCGTTTCCGTGCGGGCGGACGTTTCAGGTCAGTTGGGGATCCACCACCCAGTCCCCCTTGCGCATCACGCCCTTGAGCTCGAAGTTCTCGTCCAGCAGGACCAGGTCGGCGTCCTTGCCGGGTTCCAGTGAGCCCACCCTGTCGTCGATGCCCAGCAGCCGGGCCGGGTTGGCGGACAGGGCGGCCACCACGTCCTCGACCGGCAGCCGGTCGATCGTCACCGCCCGCTGGAAGGCGCGGTCCTGGGTGAGGGTGGAGCCCGCGATCGAGCCGCCCTCCACCAGCCGGGCCACGCCCTCGCTGACCTCGACCTCCAGCGGTCCGAGCAGATAGCGGCCGTCGCCGATGCCGGCCGCGTCCATGGCGTCCGTGATGAACGCGACCCGGCCCGGCCCGGCGTGCCGGAACGCCAGTTCCAGGGCGGCCGGGTGCAGATGGGTGCCGTCGTTGATGAGCTCGACCGTCACCCGCTCGTCCTCCAGGAGCGCGGCGATCGGGCCGGGGGAGCGGTGGCCGAGCTGCGGCATCGCGTTGAAGAGGTGGGTGGCGACGGTGGCTCCGGCCTCGATGGCCTGAACCGTCTGCTCGTACGTGGCGTCCGTGTGCCCGACGGCTGCGATGACGCCGTGTTCGGCGAGCAGCCGTACGGAGTCCAGGCCGCCGGGGAGTTCCGTCGCGAGGGTGACCATCCTGGCCCGGCCGCGCGCCGCGTCGATCAGCTTGCGCACCTCCGACGGGTCCGGGTCGCGCAGCAGTTCCTCGGAGTGCGCGCCCTTGCGGCACGGCGAGATGAACGGGCCCTCGAAGTGGATGCCGGCCAGGTCGCCCTGCTCGGCCAGCTCGCTCAGCAGGCCGGCCTGACGGACCAGGATGTCCATGTCGTCGGTGACGGTCGAGGCGACGAGGGTGGTGGTGCCGTGCAGACGGTGGGTGTGGATGGCCTTCAGGACGTCCTCGGCCGTGCCGGAGAAGGAGGCTCCGCCGCCGCCGTGGTTGTGCAGGTCGACGAAGCCGGGGACCAGCCAGTGGCCCGTCACGTCGATCACCGTCGCGGTTCCGCGCGGGGTCCCGTGCGCGGCTTCTCCGGACGTGATCTTCGTGCCGTCGATCGTGACGCGGCCGTCGTCGACCGTGCCGGTGGGGAGTACCACCCGGGCGCCGGTGAGTACCCGCCTCCGTGCGCCGGTTGCGGGCCGCGGGTGCGTCGTGGCTGGTCGCGCAGTTCCCCGCGCCCCTAGGGGGGTGGCCATCAGGGGGTTACCTCCGTACGGTCGGTTGATTTGAGGAGATCCCAGGCCAGTAGGCCCGCGCCCAGGCAGCCCGCGCTGTCGCCCAGGGCCGCCGGGACTATCTCCGGCAGCTTCTGGAAGGTCACCCGGCGGCGGACCGCGTCCCGTAGTGGTGTGAACAGGGTTTCCCCCGCCTCCGCGAGGCCGCCACCGATGACGAGCGCGCGGGGGTCCAGCAGGGTGAGCGCGGTGACCAGGCCGTCGGCGAGCGCGTCCACGGCCGCCTGCCAGATCCGGACGGCGTTCGGGTCGCCGGACACGACGGCCTTCGCGCAGTCCGCGGCATCGGCCTCCGGGTCCCCGCAGGCCGCCGCCCAGGCAGCGCTGACCGCCGCCGCCGAGGCGAACCGCTCCAGACAGCCGTGCTGCCCGCAGGGACACGTGGTTCCGCCGGGCCGTACGACGATGTGGCCGATCTCGCCCGCGAAGCCGTGGGCGCCCGCCTCCACCCGGCCGTCGACGCCGATCGCGCCGGCGATGCCGGTGCCGAGTGCCACGAACAGGAACCGGTCGGCGCCCCGGCCCGCACCGATCCGGCCCTCGGCGAGGCCGCCGGTGCGCACGTCGTGCCCGAGGGCGACAGGAGTGCCGAGGCGGTCGGCGAGCAGGGCGCGCAGGGGTACGTCCCGCCAGCCCAGGTTGGCCGCGTAGGCGGCGACGCCGTTCGCCTCGTCGACGATGCCGGGTACGGCGACGCCGGCCGCGGCGGCGGGTTCGCCGAGCTGCCGGACGCCGTGTTCGCGCAGTTCGGCGGCGAAGTCGAGGATGCCGGCGACGACCGCGTCGGGCCCCCGCTCACGGCCGGTGGGCCGGCGGGCCCGGTGCAGCAGTGTGCCGTCCGCGCCGACCAGGGCGGCCTTCATCCCGGTGCCGCCCACGTCCAGGGCGATGACATGTCTCACGGTGACAGTGTGGACCGAGGACCCGCGAGAGGTCTAGTCCACTCGCGCCTCTTGGGGGTACCGTGCCGCCCCATAGGCCCGAAAGAGGTCTAGTCCACATAGGTGGTGTAGACCTTGATCCGGATAACGGTCCATTGGTATGAGCAATCAGTTGGGAGCAGTGCGGTGCAGCGGCGGGCACGGAAGTCAGGAATGATCTCGGGAACCATCGCGGGGGTGTCCGCCCTCGGCATGGCCGCGGTCCTCACCGGCTGCGGACTGTCCTCAGGCTCCGACGACGTCACCCTGAGACTGGTCGCCGCCGACTACGGCGACAGCAGCGCCAACAGCTCGCAGAAGTACTGGGACAAGCTCGTCGAGGCGTACGAGAAGGAGCACCCCGGCGTCACCGTCGACGTGACCGTCTACTCCTGGAACGACGTGGACGCCAAGGTCAAGGCGATGGTCGAGGCGGGCAAGGCGCCCGACATGGCCCAGATCGGCGCGTACGCCGACTACGCGGCCGCCGACCAGCTGTACAGGGTGAGCGACCTGCTCTCCATCCCCGTCGAAGCCGACTTCGTGCCCCAGCTCGCCAACGCCGGCGAGGTCCGCGGCGTGGGGTACGGCATGCCGTTCGCCTCCTCCACGCGGCTGCTGTTCTACAACAAGACCCTCTTCGCCAAGGCCGGCATCACGCCGCCGACCACCTGGGCCGAGCTCGCCGAGGACGCGAAGGCGCTCAAGGACGAGGGCGTGAAGTACCCGTACGCGCTGCCCCTCGGGTCCGAGGAGGCACAGGCCGAGACCCTTCAGTGGCTGCTCAGCGGCGGTGGCGGCTACACCCAGACCGTCAGCGCCTACAGCATCGACTCCACCGAGAACGTCGAGACCTTCGACTGGCTGAAGAACGACCTGGTCGGCAAGGGCCTCACCGGGCCGGTCGCACCGGGCAAGCTGAACCGGGCCGCCGCGTTCGCCGCGTTCGCCGCGGGCGACGTGGGCATGCTCAACGGACACCCCTCGCTGATGAAGGCGGCCGAGAGCAAGGGCGTGAAGTTCGGCATGGTGCCGATGCCCGGCGTCGCCGGCCCGAGCAAGGTCTCCATGGGCGTCGCCGACTGGATGACGGCCTTCAAGCAGAACGGACACGCCGACGAGGTCGGCGACTTCCTCGACTTCGTCTACGACGAGAAGAACGTGCTCGACTTCTCCCGCGAGTACGACCTGCTGCCGGTCACCAACTCCGCCTCCCTGGTCATGGGCGCGGCCGAAGAGGACGCCGACCTCAAGCCGTTCCTGGACGAACTCGTGCTCTCCGAGACCTATCCCGTCGGGCGGACCTCCTGGGCGAAGGTCAGCGCGGAGATCAAGAAGCGGATCGGCCAGGCTGTGACCGAGAACGGCGACCCGGCCGCGGTGCTGAGCGCGCTCCAGACCACGGCCACGACGCTGGACGACGGCTCCGGCGGATGACCGGGCGGGCCGCCGGGTCCGTCGGGTGCACCGGATCCGTCGGGTGCACCGGGACGCTGTCGGTGCCGGGCGTTACGGTGCGGACATGGAGCGGCGAGCGGAAGAGGACGAGCTGGGGGCGGCGGAGCGGGACCTCCTCGCCCTGGAGCGGCGCGGGTTCCCCGGCCCCGGCGCCAAGGAACGGGCGATACGCGAGGAGCTGGACCTGTCCCCGGTCCGCTACTACCAACTCCTCAACGCCCTCCTGGACGACCCCAGGGCCCTGGCCCACGACCCGGTCACGGTGAACAGACTGCGCAGGGTGCGCGAGACGAGGCGGGGGGAGCGGTAGTCGCGGGCGCCCGTTGGTTATCGTCGCCGTATGGGCAGCCACGAGACGCACTCCACGGATCCCGACCCCCTCACCCTCCCCGTCCCGGTCACCCCGGCGGGCCGCGACGCGCTCGACGCGATCGTCGGCCGGCCGTCCACCACCCTCGTCGCGCTCGACTTCGACGGCACCCTCGCCCCGATCGTCGAGAACCCGGAGGACGCCCGGGCGCACCCCGACGCCGTCCCCGCGCTCGCGGCCCTCGCGCCGAAGGTCGCCGCCGTGGCCGTCGTCACGGGGCGGCCCGCCGAGGTCGCCGTGCGGCACGGCGGGTTCGCCGGAGCGGCGGGGCTGGAGCACCTCTCCGTCCTCGGCCACTACGGCGCCGAACGCTGGGACGCCCGCACCGGCGCCCTGAGCGCCCCCGCTCCGCACCCGGGAGTGGCCGCGGTCCGCGCCGAACTCCCGCGGGTGCTGGCCGCCGCAGGGGACCGGCCGGGCGTCTCGGTCGAGGAGAAGGGCGGCCGGGCCGTCGCCGTCCACACCCGCCGCGCCGACGATCCCCAGGCCGCCTTCGAAGCCCTGCGAGCCCCGCTCACCGACCTCGCCGCCCGGCACGGCCTGATCGTCGAGCCCGGCCGGATGGTGCTGGAGCTGCGCCCGCCGGGCATGGACAAGGGCGTCGCCCTGCTGGAGCACGTCCGCGAGACCGGCGCGCGCGCCGTCCTCTACGCCGGTGACGACCTGGGTGACCTGCCCGCCTTCGCCGCCGTGGAGAAGCTCCGCTCGGACGGCGTTCCCGGGCTGCTGGTGTGCAGCGGCAGCACGGAGGTCGGCGCACTGGCGGAGCGCGCGGACCTCGTCGTGGACGGGCCCGCCGGGGTCGTGCGGCTGCTGCGGCAGCTGGCCGCTCAGCTCGGCTGAATCTCCCGCAGGGCGTTCAGCTGGTCCAGGAACCACTGGGCAGGGGGGAGCGCGGTCGCGGCCGCGGCCAGCCGCTTCGTGCGCTCGGCCCGCTCCTCCGGCTTCATGCTCAGCCCCTCGTGCAGGGCGCGGGCGGTCTCCAGGACGTCGTACGGGTTCACCGTGATCGCGTCCTCGCGCAGCTCCCAGTAGGCGCCCGCCTCCCGGGACAGGACCAGCGCGCAGCCCTCCTCGGAGATCACCGGAACCTCCTTGGCGACCAGGTTCATGCCGTCGCGGATGGGGTTCACCAGGGCCACGTCGGCCAGGCGGTAGGCGGCCAGGGAGCGGGCGAAGTCGTCCTTGAGGTTCAGCAGGACCGGGGTCCAGCCGGGCGTGCCGTAGTGGTCGTTGATCTCCTCGGACAGGCGCTGCACCTCGGCCATGTAGTCGCGGTAGACGGCGAGGTCCTGGCGGGAGGGGTAGGCGAAGGCCACGTGGACGACCCGCTCGCGCCACTCCGGGTGGTCCTCGAGCAGCTGCCGGTAGGCCAGGAGCCCGCGCACGATGTTCTTCGACAGCTCGGTGCGGTCGACGCGGACGATCGTCTTCCGGCCCTCGCCGATCTCCGCGCGGAGTGCCGTCAGGCGCTCGTCGACGTCCGGCCGGTGCGCACGCTCGCGCAGGAAGTCGGCGTCCGCGCCGAGGCCGTGCACGCCGACCCGCGTCTTGCCCGGTCCGCCGGCGAACTCCGTACAGCACGCGGCGAACGCGTCGGCCCAGCGCCGGGTGAGGAAGCCGAGGCGGTCCGCGCCCAGCATCCCGCGCAGCAGCTGCTCGCGGATGTCCCCCGGCAGCATTGCGAAGTAGTCCACCGGCGCCCACGGTGTGTGCGAGAAGTGTCCGATGCGCAGGTCGGGGCGGAGGTCGCGCAGCATCCCGGGGACAAGACACAGGTGGTAGTCCTGCACGAGGACGGCCGCGCCGTCCGCCGCCTCCTCCGCCAGCGCCTCCGCGAACGCCCGGTTGTAGGCCTCGTACGACGCCCACTGCCGGCGGAACTCCGCGTCGAAGGCGGGCTCCAGCGGCGTCTGGTAGAGCAGGTGGTGGACGAACCACAGCACGGAGTTGGCGATGCCGTTGTACGCGTCGGCGTGCACGTCGGCCGGGACGGCCAGCATGCGCACGCCCTCCTCACCGACCCCGCGCCGAACCGCCTCGCGGTCGCCGTCGGAGAGCGCCGAGCACACCCAGAGGGCGCCCGTGTCGGGCCCGATGGCCGACAGGCCGGAGACCAGCCCGCCGCCGCCGCGTTTCGCGTGCAGCGAGCCGTCCTCGCCCACCTCGTAGGAGACCGGGCCGCGGTTGGACGCGACCAGCACCTCGGCGGCCCTGGCGGCAGTGTCGTGCGTGGAAGCCATACGCCTCAACCTAGCCCGGTCTGTAAACGCTCAAACGTTCGCCGCGGCGAGGGCAGGGTCACCCGCGGCTCCCGTTCCCGCCGAGCGCGTTGTGGAGATTGTGTGATGAGAGGAGGATGCGCCCTGCACTCGCACAGCGCACCTCGGGGGGTTTCCATCGCCATGCTCCGACTTCGTCCGCACCACCGCCACGCCCGCGGCGTCTCCTGGGCCGTCGCGCTGACGGCCGCGGCCGCCCTGACCCTGGCGGGCTGCCAGGGCGACGACACCGACGCCGACGGCAAGGCCGCCCCGGAGACGACCGCGGCCGCCGGCGCGACCCCCGCGCCGAGCAGCGCGACTCCGGAACCGGAGCCGTCTCCGAGCAGCAGCAGCCCGGCGCCGACGCCCACGGTCGCGACCCTCGTCGACCACTCCGGCACCGCCGTCGGAAAGGCCGTGGCCGAAGCCGAGGCGGACGGACTCCGCTACGTCGTCTACCTCCAGGGCACCGGCGCCTCCCTCGACGGCGGCGGACGGAAGGCCTCCTCGTGGAACGCGGGGGAGAAGATCTGCGAGCAGATCGACGACCCCGCCGACGTCAACAGCTCCTTCGACGTGGCCTTCGTCGTCCCGCGAGACGGCCGGAACTGCGCCGGCAGCCTGCTGCACACCCCGAAGCCGACGAAGACGGCAACCGGCACGACCAGCGGCGGGACGACCGGCGGCTCCGGTTCCGGCGGCAAGGGGTGCGAGCTCACCAGCCCGGCGGGCAACTGCTACGCCGACGGCCAGTTCTGCGCCCAGCGCCACCGCGGACTCAGCACCTACGGCAAGGGGGGCGAGTACCTCACCTGCGAGGAGGACGCCGCCGGAGTCTGGCGCTGGTCGGACGGCCACGCCGGCTGACGCGCCGCCGCCCGACGATCCCGTCCCGGGCCGGTCCCGGGACGGGATCGTCGGGCGGGAGGGTCCTAGGCCACCTTCCGGGTCGCGTACTCCGCGACGTCCGTCATCGGCGGCCGTTCCTCGGTGTCCACCGAGTAGGTGCGCGGCTCGAAACCGTCCGAGCTCCGTTCGAACTGGGTGAGGGACGGGCGGATCAGGTGCCCGCGGGCCAGCCGGAGCTGGGCGGTGCGGTAGATGGCCGCCGCCATCCGCCCCAGCGCCTGGCCGTCCTGGTGGCGGTGCTTGCGCACGCCGACGTCGACCTGTGCGAGGGCGTCCAGGCCCACCAGGTGGAGGGCGTCGACCAGCATGCCCAGCTCCACGCCGTAGCCGACGGGGAAGGGCAGCTGCTCCAGCAGGCTGCGGCGGGCCGCGTACTCGCCGCCGAGCGGCTGCACGAACCCGGCCAGCTGCGGCCAGTGCATGTTGAGCAGCGGGCGGGCCATCAGCTCCGTGACCCTCCCGCCCTGGCCGGCCGCGCCGCCCAGCGGACGGTCGTACATGCCCTTGACCAGGTCCACCCCGGGATCGGTGAGCAGCGGGCCGACGATCCCCGAGACGAAGTCGGAGGAGAACTCCCGCAGATCGGCGTCGATGAAACAGACGATGTCGCCGGTCGTGACCAGCAGCGAGCGCCACAGCACCTCGCCCTTGCCGGGCACGGCCGGTATGCGCGGCAGGATGTCGTCCCGGTGGACGACCCGCGCGCCGGCCGCCGCGGCGACCTGGGACGTACGGTCGGTCGACCCCGAGTCGACGACGACTATCTCGTCGACGAGCGGGACCTGGTGCATGAGGTCGTGTCGGATGATCGCGACGATGTCACCGACCGTCTCCTCCTCGTTCAGCGCGGGCAGAACGACGGACACCGTCTGGTTCGTGGCGCGCTTCGCGGCCAGGATCCTGTGCAGCGGACGGTCGGTCAGGGACCAGGAGCGGGTGGCCAGCCAGCGCTCGGTTTCTTGAAGCACAGTCTGCGGCTCCTCACTGTCGTGATCACACCGGGTGCACGGAGGGTGACCGTGTGATCCATCTCGCGGTTCGGACGACTATCTCAACTGTCCTGGCCTTCGGTTACAGTCTTGAACAGCGCGGGTGACCATCGCATGTCCGAGGCCGCCCCCGTTCACAACTTCATACCGCTCATCCAGAGGGGCAGAGGGATACGGCCCGATGAAGCCCCGGCAACCCTCCAGCCGGTCTCGTAACGATCACTGATCCACTCGGTGACCGCTCCGCGAGGCTCCCGGCTCGGGAAGGTGCCAAATCCGTCTCACGGCGAGATGCGTCGTGAGGAAGATGAGGAGAAAGGGCCTCGCCTCACATGGCTGCGCAGACTGTTGCAAGCACCACCGACTCTACGACGACCTCCGCTGTCGACCTCGGTCCGGCCACCGGGCTGAGCTGCCGCGAGTGCGGTCACCGCGTGCCCCTCGGCCCGGTCTTCGCCTGCGAGGAGTGTTTCGGCCCGCTCGAGATCGCGTACGACTTCTCCTCCTACGACACGGAGGAGCTCCGCAAGCGCATCGAGGCGGGACCCGCGAACATCTGGCGCTACGCGCCGCTGCTGCCCGTCCCGGCGGACGTGGCCGACAAGCCCAACATCAATCCCGGCTGGACCAAGCTCGTGCAGGCCGACAACCTCGCCCGCGAGCTGGGCGTCGACGCGGGCAAGCTCTTCGTCAAGGACGACTCCGGCAACCCGACGCACTCCTTCAAGGACCGGGTCGTCGCCCAGGCCATCGAGGCCGCCCGCGCGTTCGGCTTCACCACGCTCTCCTGCTCCTCCACGGGCAACCTGGCCGGCGCCGTCGGCGCGGCCGCCGCCCGGGCCGGCTTCCGGTCCTGCGTGTTCATCCCGCACGACCTGGAGCAGGGCAAGGTCGTCATGGCCGCGATCTACGGCGGCGAACTCGTCGGCATCGAGGGCAACTACGACGACGTCAACCGCTTCTGCTCCGAGCTCATCGGCGACTCCGCGGGCGAGGGCTGGGGCTTCGTCAACGTCAACCTGCGGCCGTACTACGCCGAGGGTTCCAAGACGCTGGCGTACGAGATCTGCGAGCAGCTCGGCTGGCGGCTGCCGGACCAGCTGGTCGTGCCGATCGCCTCCGGCTCGCAGCTCACGAAGATCGACAAGGGCCTCCAGGAGCTGATCAGGCTGGGGCTCGTCGAGGACCGGCCGTACAAGATCTTCGGCGCGCAGGCGGAGGGGTGCTCCCCGGTGTCCGTGGCCTACAAGGCCGGGCACGACGTCGTGCGCCCGCAGAAGCCGAACACCATCGCCAAGTCGCTGGCCATCGGCAACCCGGCGGACGGCCCGTACGTCCTCGACATCGCCCGGCGGACGGGCGGCGCGGTGGAGGACGTGAACGACGAGCAGATCGTCGACGCGATCAAGCTGCTGGCGCGGACCGAGGGCATCTTCGCGGAGACCGCCGGCGGTGTGACGGTGGGTGTGACGCGCAAGCTGATCGAGAACGGTCTTCTCGACCCGACGCAGACGACCGTCGTCCTCAACACGGGTGACGGCCTGAAGACCCTGGACGCGGTGGAGGGCACCGGTCTGACCGCCACCATCCGTCCGAACCTCGACTCGTTCCGAGAGGCCGGCCTCGCGTCATGAGCGGGGCGCTCCGCTATAAGACCGTATGTGCGCTGCGGGCCGGTGTGGGCCGGCCGCGCCCACGCGGCGGCAGCCGCACGATCCACATGGCCCCGCGCCCCTGAGGCCGACCCCCGACCGACCGGAGATCACAAGACATGAGCGTCAACGTCCGCATCCCCACCATCCTGCGCACCTACACGGGCGGCAAGGCCGAGGTGAGCGCCGAAGGAGCCACCCTCGGCGAGGTCATCTCCGATCTGGAGAAGAACCACACCGGCATCGCCGCCCGCGTCCTGGACGACCAGGGCAAGCTGCGCCGGTTCGTCAACGTGTACGTGAACGACGACGACGTCCGCTTCGAGCAGGGGCTGGAGACGGCCACTCCGGACGGCGCCGGAATCTCGATCATCCCGGCGGTCGCCGGCGGATGAACGCCGGTTGAACGACGAACTACCGTCGTTTCCACCCCGGCGGTACCCATCGGTAGTACCCACCGGTAGTAACCGTCGGTAACAGTGATTACCGAGTGTTCATCGAATTGCCCTCTCCGCGATAGAAGCGGAGGGGGCAATTCAGTGTGGTTGAGCGCGGTACAGTTGGGGAACCCGGTCCCGATCGCTGGATCCGGTGGTTTTTCTTTCCGCCCGGAGCCCGACAAGAAGCAGCCAAAGTGTGCGCCTCTTTCGTGGCTTTTGTGGCCTTTGTGCGGCCCGACTTGCCCTCAATTCAGGCGAATTCTCGCCACATTCCGGATCCCGTACGTCCGGAATTCTCGTCCGACTGACCTGTTGCAGACGGCAGTTGGACAGATACATTCAGCCGCGGTCGACGCGTTCCGGCGCACGCCCCCAAGCCAACCGGGGGGTGAGGTCTGACCCGGATCCGCGAAGTGCGGGTCTGCGCAAGGGCCAGTAATAGGGGAGTTAGGCATGGCTCAGGGCACCGTCAAGTGGTTCAACGCGGAGAAGGGGTACGGCTTCATCGCGGTCGACGGTGGTGCGGATGTTTTCGTCCACTACAGCGCGATTCAGATGGACGGCTACCGCACCCTGGAAGAGGGTCAGCGGGTCGATTTCGAGATCTCGCAGGGCCAGAAGGGGCCGCAGGCGGACATGGTCCGTCTCGCGACCGGCTGAAGCGCGCGCCGACTGACAGCGTCGTTCTTCTGTACATCTGTCGAAGGGCTCGCACCTCCTGGGGGGTGCGAGCCCTTCGGCCTGTCCTGGGGGCGTCCGGGAACCGCCCCGAGGCTGTCCGGGGGTGTGCGCGGGGGTCGTCCGGCGTCCGTCCCGGGGGTGTGCGGCGGAAGCGTCCGGAAGGGCCCCGGTCCGGTGGAGGCGCTTGCACTCTCCTGGGTCGAGTGCTAATCATTGGCGTTAGCACTCTGAAGGTGAGAGTGACAACGAGGACCGGGTCGGTGAGGCCCGCAGGCCAGGTGGGGCAAGGAACCACGAGGCCGGCGAGCCGTCCGTCGCGGGCGCCAGCGCGGTCCGGAGCAATCCACCCCAGTCCGGGAGGACCACTTCACATGGCCAAGATCATCGCGTTCGACGAGGAGGCACGGCGCGGCCTCGAGCGCGGCATGAACCAGCTCGCGGACGCCGTGAAGGTGACGCTCGGCCCCAAGGGCCGCAACGTCGTCCTCGAGAAGAAGTGGGGCGCCCCCACGATCACCAACGATGGTGTCTCCATCGCCAAGGAGATCGAGCTCGAGGACCCGTACGAGAAGATCGGCGCAGAGCTGGTCAAGGAAGTCGCCAAGAAGACGGACGACGTCGCCGGTGACGGTACGACCACCGCGACCGTCCTCGCCCAGGCGCTCGTCAAGGAAGGCCTGCGCAACGTAGCCGCCGGCGCCAACCCGATGGCCCTCAAGCGCGGTATCGAGAAGGCCGTCGAGGCCGTCTCCGGTGCCCTGCTCGAGCAGGCCAAGGATGTCGAGACCAAGGAGCAGATCGCTTCCACGGCCTCCATCTCCGCCGCCGACACCCAGATCGGCGAGCTCATCGCCGAGGCGATGGACAAGGTCGGCAAGGAAGGCGTCATCACCGTCGAGGAGTCCCAGACCTTCGGTCTGGAGCTGGAGCTCACCGAGGGTATGCGCTTCGACAAGGGCTACATCTCGGCGTACTTCGCCACCGACATGGAGCGTATGGAGGCCGTCCTCGACGACCCGTACATCCTGATCGCGAACTCCAAGATCGCCAACGTCAAGGACCTGCTCCCGCTCCTCGAGAAGGTCATGCAGGGCGGCAAGCCGCTGCTGATCATCGCCGAGGACGTCGAGGGCGAGGCCCTGTCCACGCTGGTCGTCAACAAGATCCGCGGCACCTTCAAGTCCGTCGCGGTCAAGGCCCCGGGCTTCGGCGACCGCCGCAAGGCGATGCTGAACGACATCGCCATCCTCACCGGCGGCGAGGTCATCTCCGAGGAGGTCGGTCTCAAGCTCGAGAACACGACCATCGACCTGCTCGGCAAGGCCCGCAAGGTCGTCATCACCAAGGACGAGACCACCATCGTCGACGGTGCGGGTTCCTCGGACCAGGTCGCCGGTCGGGTCAACCAGATCCGCGCCGAGATCGAGAACAGCGACTCGGACTACGACCGCGAGAAGCTGCAGGAGCGCCTGGCGAAGCTCGCCGGCGGTGTCGCGGTCATCAAGGCCGGTGCCGCCACCGAGGTGGAGCTCAAGGAGCGCAAGCACCGCATCGAGGACGCCGTCCGCAACGCGAAGGCCGCCGTCGAGGAGGGCATCGTCGCCGGCGGTGGCGTGGCGCTCATCCAGGCGTCCGCCGTCTTCGAGAAGCTGGAGCTCGAGGGTGACGAGGCGACCGGCGCCAACGCCGTGCGCATCGCGCTCGAGGCCCCGCTGAAGCAGATCGCCGTCAACGGTGGTCTCGAGGGTGGCGTCGTCGTCGAGAAGGTCCGCAACCTGCCCATCGGTCACGGCCTGAACGCCGCGACCGGCGAGTACGTCGACATGATCGCCGAAGGCATCATCGACCCGGCGAAGGTCACGCGCTCTGCCCTGCAGAACGCGGCCTCCATCGCCGCGCTGTTCCTCACCACCGAGGCCGTCATCGCCGACAAGCCGGAGAAGGCGTCCGCGCCGGCCGGCGGCGGCATGCCGGGCGGTGACATGGACTTCTGATCGACCTGACGGTTGATCGCCTGTCCTTCACACCGAGGGCGGCACTTCCCGGAAACGGGGGGTGCCGCCCTCGGCGTTTCTGTCCGCGTACTCGTTCAGTTCCTCGGTGTCGAGGGTGATGGTCACCGGGGGCGGGAGCTCGACGGTCGTGCCCCAGGGGTAGGAGACGGTCTGCCGGTAGCGGCCGTCCTTGGGGTCGCTGTAGACCACGACGGTGTTGTTGTCGCGGTCGATGAGGCGCGACACCCGCTGCCGTGCGGCGGCCGTCGGTCAGGAGGCGGTGTAGCAGGAGGCGATGGCGGGCTGGCCCGTGTAGTTGGGGCCGGCGGTCGGGTCGGAGGGCGGGTTGGAGGCGGGTCGGAGGCGCGGGGCTGGAGGGAGGGGGCAGCCGGGCGGCCGGTCGGCGTGGCCGGGATCACAGGGGCTGTCCCGTGGGGCTGGAATGGCGCGGGAGGTCCGGGGGGTTCAAGTGGGAGAGGCACTCAATGCATGTGCACATACCAATCGGTTCATCGTCCTCCCGAGGAGTCCCCCACGTGAGCATCACCCCGCCTGCCGCTTCGCGCGCCGCCGAGATCCTCTCCCGTCCGGTGTCCATCAACGGACTGACCGTCCCGAACCGCATCGCCATGGCGCCCATGACGCGTATGTTCTCCCCGGGCGGCATTCCCGGCGAGGACGTCGTGTCGTACTACGGCCGTCGGGCCGCCGCCGGTGTCGGTCTCATCGTCACCGAGGGGACGTACGTCGGGCACGACTCCGCGGGGCAGAGCGACCGGGTGCCCCGGTTCCACGGTGCGGAGCAGCTCGCGGGCTGGGCGAAGGTCGCCGAGGCCGTGCACGCGGGCGGCGGGAGGATCGTGCCGCAGCTGTGGCACATCGGGATGGTGCGCAGCCAGGGTGAGCCGCCGTTCGCGGACGCGCCCGCCGTCGGCCCCTCCGGCATCCGTGTCGACGGCACCGAGGGCACCGGCAAGGCGATGACCCAGCGCGACCTGGACGACGTCATCGGCGCGTTCGCCGAGGCCGCGGCCGCCGCCGAGCGCATCGGCTTCGACGGCGTGGAGATCCACGGCGCCCACGGCTACCTCATCGACCAGTTCCTGTGGGCCGGCACCAACCGCCGCACCGACGCCTACGGCGGCGGCGCCGTGGCCCGGGCGAAGTTCGCCGCCGAGGTGGTGGCCGCGGTGCGCGAGACCGTCTCGGCCGATTTCCCGGTCATCTTCCGTTACTCGCAGTGGAAGCAGGAGGCCTACGACGCCCGGCTCGCCGAGACGCCGGAGGAACTGGAAGCCATCCTCGCCCCGCTCGCCGCGGCCGGCGTCGACGCCTTCCACGCGTCCACCCGCCGCTACTGGCTGCCGGAGTTCGACGACTCCGACCTCAATCTCGCGGGCTGGACGAAGAAGCTCACCGGCAAGCCCTCCATCACGGTCGGCTCGGTAGGCCTCGACGGCGACTTCATCAGGGGCTTCGCGGGTGAGGGCGCCCCGGTCAAGGGCTTCGACGACCTTCTCGACCGGCTGGAGCGCGACGAGTTCGACATGGTCGCCGTCGGTCGTGCGCTGCTGCAGGACCCGGAGTGGGCGGCGAAGGTGCTCGGTGGCCGTCTCGACGAGCTGGAGCCCTTCGACGCCGCCGCGCTGCGGACCCTCAGCTGAGCGTCGTGCCGCGCGTTCTCGGCTGATCGTCCCACTGCGGAGCATCGGCCCGGCCGTCAACTCGGGGGTATTGTCCGGGAGATGAGGATCCTTCATCTCTCGGACACCCATATCGGTCGCGTCGACGGTCCTGAGGGCCGCCGCGTCGAAGCCGTCGACTCCCTGCGGCTCCTCCTCGGTGAACTCCGCCACCAGCGGGACGTGGACGCGGTCGTCGTCACCGGCGACCTCGCCGACGACGGCTCGGTGGAGGCGTACACGACCGTACGGGAGCTGATCGGCGGCTTCGCGCGCTCCCTGGACGCGCCCGTCTTCTACACCACCGGCAACCACGACGAGCGGTCCGCCTTCGCCAAGGTGCTGGGCAGCGGGCACCCGGACGCCGTCCTCGAGTTCCCCGGCGCCGAGCGGGCGGCCGTCAGCACGGTCGGTGGCCGGCGGTTCGTCACCCTGGACTCGCTGGTGCCGGGGCAGGTGTACGGCCGGCTCGGCGCGGAGCAACTGCGCTGGCTGCGGGACGTGTTGAGCACTCCGGCCGAGCTGGGCACCGTCGTCGCCTTCCATCACCCCCCGATCGCTCTCGACATCTCGCCGACCCAGCGGGTCTTCGGGCTGCGCGACCCCGGCGAGCTGGCGGACGTGATCCGGGGGAGTGACGTACGCGTTCTGCTCACCGGGCACTTCCACCTCCAGCTCTTCGGGCTGCTGGCCGCCGTGCCGGTGTGGGTGACGCCCGGGGTCGTCAATCGCATCGACCTGACCACCGCGCCCGGCACCGAGCGGGCGGTGCGGGGCGCGTCCGCGTCCCTCGTGGAGCTGGGCGGGGCGACGGGACCGATGTTCCACACCCTGCACGCGCGGGATCCGCGCGCCCACGAGACGGTCTACGAGCTGGACGAGGAGCGGACCCGGGAGATCATCGCGCGGCACGGCTGAGGCCCGCGGCGGGGTTTCCGCCCGTTCGGCGTCGGCGATGTCCCTGGGCGGCGCGAGGGTGGGAAATTTAGCTTGCTTAACTCAATCAATCTATATAAGCTTGCTTGAGTCAAGCAGTTCAAATCCCTCGTGCATCCGACGGAGGCCCTGTCATGTCCGACGCCCTTGCCCGACCCGCTGCGGCGGGAACATCCGCCCCGCCGAGGTCGAACGCCGTGGTGGCGGTGCTGGCCCTGGCCGGGATCGTCGTCTCGCTGATGCAGACCCTGGTCATCCCGATCGTCCCCGAGCTGCCCAAGCTGCTGGACGCGCCCGCCTCCGACACCGCCTGGGCGGTCACCGCCACGCTGCTCGCCGCCGCCGTCGCCACCCCCGTCGTGGGACGGCTCGGCGACATGGTCGGCAAGCGGCGGATGCTGCTCACCAGCATCGTGCTGCTGGTGTCCGGCTCGGTGGTCTGCGCCCTCGCCGACTCCCTCGTCCCGATGATCGTCGGCCGTGCGCTCCAGGGCCTGTCGGCCGCCGTGGTGCCGCTGGGCATCAGCATCCTGCGGGACACGGTGTCCGCCGAGAAGCTCGCCGGTTCGACGGCGGTGATGAGCGCCTCCCTCGGCGTCGGCGGCGCGCTCGGTCTGCCCACCGCCGCGTTCATCGCGGACAACTGGGACTGGCACATCCTCTTCTGGACCTCCGCCGCCCTCGGCGTCGTCTCCTTCCTGCTCGTGCTGACGTTCGTCCCGGAATCACGGAACCGCGTCGGAGGCCGCTTCGACCTCGTCGGCTCGCTCGGTCTGGCGGCCGGTCTGGTCTCACTGCTGCTGGCCGTGTCCAAGGGCGCCGACTGGGGCTGGACCTCCGGCACGACGCTGGGCCTGGGCGCCGCCGCCGTCCTGATCCTGGCCGCCTGGGGCTGGTGGGAGCTCAAGGCGAAGCGGCCGCTGGTCGACCTGCGTACCACCGCCAGGCCGCAGGTGCTCTTCACCAACCTCGCCTCGATCGCCCTCGGCGTCTCGATGTTCGCGATGTCCCTGGTCCTGCCCCAGCTGCTCCAGCTGCCCGAGCAGACCGGCTACGGCCTGGGCAGGTCGATGCTGACCGTCGGCCTGGTGCTGGCCCCGCAGGGCCTGGTCATGATGGTCATGTCCGCCGCGTCTGCCAAGATCACCAAGGCCAAGGGCCCCAAGGTCACCCTGATGATCGGCGCGCTGATCGTCGCCGCCGGCTACGGCCTGAACATCCTGCTCATGTCCGAGGTCTGGCACCTGATCCTGGTGTCCTGCATCATCGGCGCCGGTATCGGCTTCACCTACGGCGCGCTCCCGGCCCTGATCATGGGCGCGGTGGACCCCTCCCAGACGGGCGCGGCCAACAGCCTCAACACCCTGATGCGGTCCCTGGGCACCAGCTTCGCCAGCGCCATCGCCGGTGTGGTCCTCGCCCAGATGACCACCGACTTCGGCGGCTACGCGCTGCCCTCGGAGAACGGCTTCAAGGTCGTCATGGCCATCGGCGCCGGAGCGGCCCTGGCCGCCTTCCTGCTGGCCACCTTCATCCCGAAGCGCAAGGCCCCGGCCGGCCTCTCGGTGGTGGATGACGCGGCAGGCACGGAAGGCGCCGAGGAGGCCACCCCCGTCAAGGCGTGAGCGCCGACCGGCCTGCCGGAGACCGACCGACCTGCGGGAAGCCGATCGACCTTGCTGGGAGCCGACTGAGCTGCCGGAGGCCGACCGACCTGTGGGAAGCCGACTGAGCTGCCGGAGGCGGCTGTCACCCACACGAGGGGTGATGGCCGCCTTCGGCACTTTCGCCGATCACCGCCCGTTCCACGAGCAGCCGCCATTCCAGGAGTGATCAATGACGACACCCGACGCCACCGGCACCACCGATGCCCCCGGCACCACCGACCGGCTCGTCGCACGCACCACCGCCGGCGCCGTACGCGGTCGCCGCGAGGAGGACCTGACCGTCTTCCGCGGCATTCCCTTCGCCGCGCCCCCGGTCGGCGAGGCCCGCTTCCAGGCCCCCCGCCCACCGCACCCGTGGGACGGGATACGCGACGCGTACGCCTTCGGGCCGCCGCCCCCGCAGGAGGCGGGCATCCAGGGCCGGGCGGGGATCCCGGACGCCCCGACCGGGGACGACTGGCTGACGGTCAACGTCTGGAGCCCGGACCCGGAGCCGGACCCGTCGGGCGCCCGCCCGGTGATGGTGTGGATCTACGGCGGCGCCTACAAACTCGGCCACTCCGGCAGCCCCGGCTACGACGCGCAGCACCTCGCCCGCGCCGGCGACCTGGTCATCGTCACCTTCAACTACCGCGTCGGCATAGAGGGGTTCGCCCGGATCGAGGGCGCGCCGGCCAACCGGGGGCTGCTCGACCAGGTCGCCGCGCTGGAGTGGGTGCGGGACAACATCGCGGCGTTCGGCGGCGACCCGGGCCGGGTGACCGTCTTCGGCGAGTCGGCGGGCGCCGGTTCGGTGGCCGCGCTGCTGGCCATGCCGAGCGCACGGGGTCTGTTCGGGCGGGCCATCGCGCAGAGCGTGCCCGGCACGTACTTCTCCGACGAACTGGCCCGCGACCTCGCGGGCGCGATCGCCGCGGAGGCCGGCCTGCGACCGACGGCAGCCGACCTGGCCACGGTGGACCCTCGCACGCTGCCCGAGGCCGGTGCGGCGCTGGGCGCGAAGATGGCGCAGCGGGTGGACCGGTGGGGGCAGGTCGCGCCCACGGTCACCCCGTTCTCCCCTGTGGTCGACGGCGAGATCCTGCCGACGACTCCGTGGCAGGCGCTGGCGTCGGGCGCCGCTCGGGACGTCGAGCTGGTCGTCGGACACAACGCGCAGGAGTTCCGCCTGTTCATTGCCATGGGCGGCCTGCTGGGCAAGGTGACCGAGGATCAGGCGACAGCGGTCCTGCGTCTGTTCGCCCCGGGCGGGGGAGCGCAGGGCGAACAGGCGTACCGGTCGGCCTTCCCGGACGCGGATCCGGGCGAGCTGTACGAGCGGGTGCAGTCGGACTGGCTGTTCCACATACCTTCCCTGCACCTGGCCGAGGCGCAGGTGGCGGGGGGCGGGCGGGCCCATGTCTACGAGCTGACCTGGCCGGCCCCGGGAGCGGGCGGCACCCTGGGCGCGTGCCACGGCCTGGACATCCCGCTGCTGTTCGGCACCTACGGGGCGGACCTCGGGAACCTGCTGTTCGCGGGGGTGGAGGTGACGGACGAGGCGCGGGCCCTGACGGCGAGCTTCCACCGGTCGTGGACGTCCTTCGCGAAAACGGGAGATCCGGGCTGGCCCGCGTACGACCCGGAACGGAGGCTGGTGCAGGTGCTGGATGTGGAGCCCGAGGTGCGCCCCTACCCGGAGGAGACGTCCCGTCGGCTGTGGGAGACCACGACTTCCCGCCACTGCCGCTGCTGGACGGGGGCGTCCGGGACAGGGCGTAGAGCCCGCCTGAGGGACTGGGCCTGGGCACAAGAGCCCTTGGAGTCCTGGAGCGTTGGGGGCTCGGGGGCTCGGGGGCTCGGGGGCTCGGGGGCTCGGGGGCTCGGGGGCTCGGAGGCTTGGGGGCTTGGGCGGGGGGCCTGGAGCCTTGGGGCTTGGGGCCTCTGGGCGGGCTGAAGCCCTGGGTGCGCCTGGGTGCCCCGGGGTGGTCTGAAGCTCTAGAGGTTGCCGAGGGGCTCGATGTCGACCTTCACCGGGGTGCCCCAGATCCGCAGCACCTCGTAGTCGGTGAACTCGTGCACCAGCCGGTAGGCCATCGCGGGCCGGGATCCGCGGCGCAGGGCGGTGATGTAGAGCTCGGCCTCCCGGCGGTCCCTGCGCGGCGTCCCGCAGAGCTGCCACTCCTGACCGTTCCACAGCTCCGCCAGCCAGCGCTGCTGGGGCTGCGGGCGGTCGGCGCGGGTGCCGTACCGGGAGACGGACGGGGTGGGGGCGGTGTACGGCGCCTGCGGGGCGGGGCCGTTGAACTCGGCTCGGCGGGCCGCCCGACGGCGCGTCTCGCACAGCAGGCACAGGTCGGGTGCCGCCTCGTCGACCGGACCGTGCGGGTGCTCGGCGCAGCGGGTGGTGGGCGTGGCGCCGACGACGCTGTCGTCCAGCAGGTCCAGGGCACGCCGCAGATCGGCCTTGACCTCGTGCAGCCGGGCGTCCGGGGTGTCTGCGGAGAGCGCTTCGCCATGCTCGCCGAGAAGACGGAGGGCACGGCCGAGCGCGGTGAGCTGGGCGTGGTTCATGGCTCCAAGGGTAGGCGGGCGCGGCGGACGGCCACTCCCGGCCGATCTGCGGCGACGACGTCGACACGGCCTGCTCCCGGACGCCGACCATGGCGCCGCCCCGAATCCGGCCGCCCCGAATCCGGCCGACCTGGATACGAGCGACTCGTCAGCTGGATCGGCGGAGTGTCAGGCCACCAGGGGCTGCCGCTGCCGGGGAAGTGGCGTCGGCGGGATCACCCCGGTCGATCAGGGCGTGGAAGGCGGCTGCGCTTCCACCTGCCACCGCTCGTGCCTGGCTTTCTCGCCGGCGGTCTCGTCGTGCCGGGTCTTCTCGCCCGTGATCTCGTCGTGCCCGGTCTTCTCGTCGGCGATCTCGTCGTGCTCGGCCTCCTCGCCCCCGGTCTTCTCGTGCCCGGTCTTCTCGCCCGTGATCTCGTCGTGCCCGGTCTTCTCGTCGGCGATCTCCTCGTGCCCGGCCTCCTCGTGCCGGGTCTCCTCGTGCCGGTTCTTCCCGCCGGCGGTCTCCTCGTGCCCGGTCTTCTGGCCCGCGGTCTCCTCGTGCCCGGTCTCGCCGCTCGGGGCGGTGCCCGTCGGTCCCAGTCCGCCGAAGGCGTACGTCGCCGTGAAGCCGACCGCGTAGCCCGTCAGCAGCCCGCCCGCGTAGACCGCCGCCGTCAGGCCGAGTCCCCTGTTGCCCGCCAGTAGCGGGAACAGGGCCCAGCCGGACGGGCCGATCGCCGTCGCCCCCACCTTGTCGCCGAGCATCGCGAAGAAGCCGACGAAGGCCCCGCCGGCCGCGCCGCCCGCGCAGGCGGTGAGGAAGGGGCGGCCCAGCGGGAGCGACACCCCGTAGATCAAAGGCTCCCCGACGCCCAGCAGCCCGGCCGGGAGCGCCGACCTGATCGTCGTCCGGATGGACGTGTCGCGCAGCCGGACGTACACCGCCACGGCCGCGCCGACCTGCCCGGCGCCAGCCATCGCCAGGACGGGCAGCAGGACCGTATAGCCCTGCTGCTCGATGAGGGTGGTGTGGATGGGGATGAGGGCCTGGTGGAGGCCGAGCATCACCAGCGGCAGGAAGAGGCCGCCGAGCACCAGCCCCGCGAAGGCGCCCGTCGTCGCCAGCAGCCAGTTCGCCGCCGTGCCGATGGCCGAGGACACCGCGCCGGCCGCGTACATCAGGCCGTACAGCGTGCCGAGTCCCGCGACGAGGACGGTCAGGGTGGGGGTGAGGAGTACGTCCAGCGCCTCCGGGACGCGGCCGCGGCACCATCTCTCGACGCGGGTGGCCAGCAGCGCGGCCGCCAGCGCGCCGAGGACCCCGCCCTGGCCGGGGGCGAGGGCAACCCCGAACGCCGTCACCTTGGCGACCCCCGGGTAGACGACGATCGCCGCGACCGCGCCGCCCAGGATCGGGGTGCCGCCGAACTCCTTCGCCGTGTGGTGACCGACGAAGACGGCGATCAGTGCCATGAACGCGGACGCGACGGCGGCCAGGGCGGGGGTGAGGCCGGGCAGCCACCCGGCGTTGAGCAGCAGACCGTTGACACCGGCGAGGACGCCGCAGCCGATGAGCGCGGGGATCAGCGGGACGAACACGGCGGCCAGCCGGCGCAGGCCGGACTTGAACGGGGTCGCGTTGTCCCTGCGCCGCTCCTCCCGCAACCCGGCCCCTCGCGCGCCCAGTTCCTCGGCGGTGGACGGCCGGGCGAGCAGCTGCTCGAAGGCGGCCGTCACCCGCGTCACCACGCCCGGCCCGAGGACCACCTGGTACGAGCCGCCGTCCACGACGACCCCGAGCACCCCGGGCACCGCCCGCAGCGCCTCCTCGTCCGCGCGGGACGGATCGGAGAGGCCCAGCCGCAGCCGGGTCATGCAGTGGGCGACGGACGTGACGTTGGCGGGGCCGCCCACCAGGGGCAGGATCGCGGCGGCTGTGGAGGGGGAGTCGATGCGCACCCCCCGAGCGTGCGGCTCAGCCGCCCGCCGCACCGAGCGCGGCGCGCAGATGTCCCCCGGACTCCTCCAGAAGGCGGGCGGCGTCCGGCCCGTCCACCCCCGTCAGCAGGACGAGGATCGCGTTCTTCACCTCGCCGTCGGTGGCGGCGAGGGCGGCCTCGATCTCCGTCTCGTCCGCCCCGGTCGCCAGCGCCACGATCCGCCGTGAACGGGCGCGCAGCTTCTCGTTCGAGGCGCGGACGTCGACCATCAGGTTCCCGTACGTCTTGCCCAGCCGGACCATCGTGATCGTCGAGATCATGTTCAGCACCAGCTTCTGCGCGGTGCCCGCCTTCAGCCGGGTGGACCCGGTGAGCAGCTCCGGGCCCACGACCACCTCGATGCCGTGCTCGGCGGCGGCGGCCAGCGCGCTGCCCGGGTTGCAGGCCAGCCCGACGGTCAGGGCGCCCCGTGCCCGCGCGTACCGGACGGCGCCGACGGCGTACGGGGTGCGGCCGGAGGCGGAGACGCCGACCACGGTGTCGTCGGGGGTGAGCGCGAGGGCGGCCAGGTCCGCTTCGGCGAGTTCCGCGGAGTCCTCGGCGCCCTCGACGGAGGTGACCATGGCCGTCGGGCCGCCCGCGATCAGCCCTACGACCTGTCCGGGCGCGGTGTTGAAGGTCGGCGGGCACTCGGAGGCGTCGAGCACACCGAGCCGTCCGGCGGTACCGGCGCCGGCGTAGACCAGCCGGCCGCCGCGCGCCATGCGGGCGGCGACGGCGTCGACGACGGCGGCGATCTGCGGGAGCCGCGCGCCGACGGCGGCGGGGACGGCGGCGTCCTCGCCGTTCATGAGCCGGGCGATGTCGAGGGTGGGGAGCCGGTCGATCTCGGCGAGGTCGGGGCGGAACGCCTCGGTCGTGAGGGATTCGAGCGCGGTGCGCAGCTCACGGGGGTCGGGGTGGTGGGTCATCGGGAGCGGCTCTTTCCGGTGCGGTTCTGGGCAACTGTCGGCACCGCCACGGTCTACCGGTGCCCCTACGGTCTACCGGTGCCGGTGGGCCAGCGCCTCGTACGACGCGGCCAGCGCCGGCGCGGCCGTCGCGTAGGTCCGCTGGGCCACCCCGACGAACAGGCAGTCGACCACGAGCAGTTGACTCGTCCGGGACGACATGGCCGCCGGACGCAGCTCACTCTCCCGCGCGGTCGACGTGGCCAGCACATGATCGGCGTACTGCGTGACCGCGCTCTTCGGCCGCCCCGTGATGGCGACGGTCGTGGCCCCGTGCTCGAACGCCACCCGCAGCGGTTCGATGACGTCCCGTGTCGCACCGGAGTGCGTGATGGCGATGGCGAGGTCACCGGCGGCGAGCTGCACCGCGTTCGTCACCGCGAGGTGGGTGTCGCTGTGGGCGTGCGCGATGAGCCCTATCCGCAGCAGCTTCTGGGTGAGGTCCTGGGCGACGAGACCGGACGCCCCGACGCCGTACACGTCGATGCGCCGGGCGGCCGCCGCGGCGGTGACGGCGGCCTCGAGCTGGCCGGTGTCGAGGGTGGCGGCGGTGTCGGCGAGGGTCTGCCGCTCGTCGTGGGCGAGCTTGGCGACCACGTCCGCCAGGGGATCGTCGACCGCGATGTCGGTGGTGATGGCCGGCGCCCGCCCGGACCGCTGCTGCGCCGCCAGCCCGGCGAGGGCGAGCCGCAGGTCACGGTAGCCGGAGTAGCCGAGGAGGCGGGCGGTGCGCACGACGGTCGCCTCGCTGGTGCCGGTGAGTTCGGCGAGGCCGGTGACGGTGAGGGCGGCGCAGCCCGCCGGGTCGTTCGCGACCGCTTCGGCGACGCGCCGCATGGAGCGGGTCAGCGAGGGGGCCAGGGTGCGGACCTTGGCGGCGAGCGCGGCGGGATCGGGACTGAAGGTTTCCTTCACAGCCTTGGTCACATCTGAAAGCTATTTTCTGTTCGGGCTTCGGGTCAAGCGTGCGCACAATAGGGGCATGGACCCCATCACCCCCCTGGAACAGGCGTTGCACACGGCACGCGCCCTCGTGCTGGCCGATCTGGCCTCGGGCGAGGTCGCCGCGGCGGACGTGGTGTCGCTGGTCGAGGAATCCGTCGTGCAGCGGCGTTGGTGGGTGGAGCAGTGGCCGGACGGTGTGACGTACGTGGCGGGACTGGTCGCGCAGGACGTGCAGGACGCGCTGCTGGAGCGGCACGGGCGCTGGCCCCTGTGCCCGGTCTGCGGCTCGGGCGACCCGCACGCGCTCGAGGTCGAGCCCGAACTCGGTCCCGACCCGCACTGGGTGTGCCACCAGGCCGGCGTGAAGGTCGCGTCGGTGGGTTCCCTGGGGTCGGCCCTGGGAGGGGCGTCGTCCTCATGAGGCTCTCGTGACCGTCTACATCGACCCGCCGGACTGGCCGGGGCACGGCCGTATGTGGTCGCACCTCGTCAGCGATCTCTCGTACGCCGAACTGCACCTCTTCGCCGAGGGCTTGGGCGTCCCGCGGCGCGCCTTCGAGCGGGATCACTACGACATCCCCTCGCATCGGTACGCCGAGGTCGTGGCGGCGGGCGCGGTCCGGGTGAGCAGCCGCGAGGTGGTGCGCCTGCTGACGGCGTCCGGCCTGCGCAGACGCAAGGGCGCCGGGAAGTAGCGACACGGCGATCAGGTCGAGGGCGGGTGGAGTCGGCCGCGCAGTTCGTACGCGTCCTCCGCGTCGCCCTCGCCGACCCTGACGAAACCGGCCCGCTCGAGCACCCCCCGAGAGGGGGCGTTGGCGTGCTCGACGACCGCGAACAGGCGGCGTACGTCGTCCCGCGCCAACGCCCAGCCGGTCAGCGCGCGCAGCGCCTCGGTCGCGTAGCCGTGGCCGCGGGCGGTTTCGACCAGGTCGTAGCCGATCTCCGCGCGGCCGTCCCCGTCCGGAGCCGCGTGGAAGCACATGCTGCCGACGGCCCGGCCGTCCTCCCGCCGCACGAGGACGTAGAGGCCGAACTCCGGCCGGTGCACGCCGGACACGTACGCCCGCACCATCATCCCGGCGGCGTCCCGCGTTCCCTCGAACGGTCCGCCGCCGAGCCACTCGAAGCCTCCGCCGCCGCCCGCCCGCAGTCCGGCCGCGGCGGTGGGCGTGACGCCTTCCAGGGTGAGGCGTTCGGCGGGGATGCGCGGGGTGGTCACGAGGTGAGCAGTTCCAGTTCGCCCCGCAGGTTGTAGCGGGCCGTGGCCTCCCACCGCTCGCTCCCGTACGGCGTCCTGAACAGCCGGGGCAGGTCGAGGAGTCGGCCCAGGATGTCCGCCCGGCCGGCCCGGAAGGCGTCGCTGGGCACGAAGTGGTACTCCTCGCGGACGGCGGCGGTGTAGGCGGCGTACGCGGTGGGCGGCGCGCCGAGGATCGCCAGGTCGGCGTCGCACAGGACCTGGCCGTCGAGGTCGTCGTCGGCCGGGTCGTGGGTGTCGGTGAGCCGGACGAGCCTCGCGACCTCGGCGGTCCGCTCCGGCGGGACCCCGGCCTCGGGCAGGGCGCGCTCGGCGAGGCGGGCGGAGCGCTCCTCGTTCTCGGAGCGGTCGGGCAGGTAGACGGCGTCGTGGAACCAGGCGGCCAGCCGGACGACGTCCGGGTCGGCGGCGTACTCGGCGAGGACGTCGACGCGGTCGAGGACCTCGGTGAGGTGCGTGAGCGTGTGGTAGCGGCGCTGCGGCTCCTGCCAGCGGGCGAGGAGGTCGTCGGCGTACGGCGCCGGGTCGGGGCCGCCGGCCGGGCCCCGGGTTCGGTCCAGGGTGTGGCTGAAACGGGTGCGCAGGGCGTCGAGATCGGCCATGACCCCATTGTCGCGCGTACGGACCGGTTCTCCGGCGTATTCTTGAATTGGACTAGACCTGTAGTCGCCCGATGAAGCCGACGCAGCCGATGTTGCCGATGTGACCGATGAACGCGAGTAACGCCGACGAATGGGGTGCCATGAGCAAGCGTGCAGTTCTGGAGGTGATCGCCCTCGATGCCGAGGACGCGGTCGCCGCCCAGGCCGGAGGCGCGGACCGCCTCGAGCTGGTCACCGACATGGCCGCCGACGGGCTCACCCCGCCGGTCGCGGTCTTCGCCGGGATCCGGGCCGCCGTGGATCTCTCCCTGCGCGTGATGCTGAGGCGCTCCGACGGCTTCGCGGCGGGAACCGCGCAGGACGTCGCCTCCCTCGTACGGCTCGCCGGCGAGCTGCGGACGGCCGGCGCGGAGGAGTTCGTGCTCGGGTTCCTCGACGCCGAGGGCGGAGTGGACCTGGCCGCGGTGGAGCGGGTCGTCGCCGAGCTGGACGGCTGCCGCTGGACCTTCCACCGCGCCCTCGACCACGCCGGCGACCGCGATGCCCTGCGCAAGCAGCTGGACGGTCTGCCCGGACTGGACACCTACCTCACGGCCGGTTCCGCCACCGGCGTCGACACCGGCCTGCCCACCCTCCTCGCGGAGGCGGCACGGCAGGGGGAGCAGGGCTACGAGCAGCAGCTCCTCGTGGGCGGCGGCCTGCGCCTCGACCATGTGCCGGTGCTGAGGGCCGGCGGCATCGACGCCTTCCACATCGGCGGCGCGGCCCGCCCCGACGGCTGGACCGGCCCGGTGTCGGCGCAGGCCGTGGCGCAATGGCGACGAGCCGTGGACGCCGAACGGACCGAGTAGCCCGCCCGCCGACGGTCGGCCCGGCTCGGGCGGCGGCCCGTCCGCCGAGGGTCGGCCCGGCTCGGGTGGCGGCCCGCCCGCCGACCCGTCGGCCCGGCTGGGGTGGCGGCAGCGGCCGTGCGGGTCAGGCCAGTTGGGGTGGCAGCGCGCCCGCCGAGGGTCGGCCCGGCTCGGGTGGCGGCCCGCCCGCCGACCCGTCGGCCCGGCTGGGGTGGCGGCAGCGGCCGTGTGGGTCAGGCCGGCGGGTCGGCCCGGCTGGGGTGGTAGCGCGGTCGTGTGGGTCAGGCCAGTTGGGGTGGCAGCGCGCCCGCCGACGGTCGGCCCGGCTCGGGTGGCGGCCCGCCAGCCGACCCGTCGGCCCGGCTGGGCGGGCGAGCGGCGCACCGGGTGGCAGCGTGGTCGTGTGGGTCAGGCCAGTTGGGGTGGCAGCGCGGCCGCGTGGGTCACGATCAGGCCCGATACCGCTCGGGTCAGTGCCACGTAGAGCCGGCGCAGGCCTGTCCGTTCGTCCGGTTCGCCGTCGACCACCGCCCGGGGTTCGTCCAGGACGACGTAGTCGTACTCCAGGCCCTTGGCCAGGGAGGCCGGGACCAGGGTGAGGCGGGTCTCGGCCGTCGTCTCCTCGCCGGGGGACAGATGGCCGACGCCCGCCGCGGCCAGCGCTTCGGCCAGTGCCGGGATCCGGGCGTCGGCCGCGATCAGGCCCGTCGAGCCCTCGTTGCGCAGCAACTCCTCGCAGGCGGCCACGACGTCGGCGTCACCGGCGGCCGGCCGGAGGTCGAAGAAGCCGGGGTTCTCACGGACCGACGCGACGGGCGTGAGGCCCGGTGCGATGTGCGGGAGCAGACGGGAGGCGTAGGTGATGACGTCCGTCGGCACGCGGAAACCGGCCGTCAGTTCCTCGATCACCGCGTCCGCCTTGCCGAGGTGACCGAGGGCCTCCTCCCAGCTCCGGGTCGCCCAGGGGGTGGTGCCCTGCGCCAGGTCGCCCAGCACGGTCGCCGACCCCGTGGTGCAGCGGCGGCCGACCGCCCGGTACTGCATGGGGGACAGGTCCTGCGCCTCGTCCAGGACCACATGGCCGAGCGAGTGCGTGCGCTCGACGATGTCGGTCGCCTCGTCGATCAGCACCGCGTCCGCCGCCGACCACCTGGCCGACTTCACGGACCGCACCGGCTTCGCCCACAGGATCGTCTTCTGCTCGTCCTCGCTCAGCACGCCCGCCGCGTGCTCCGCCAGGAACTCCCCGTCCGTGAGCAGCCGGAGCACCAGCTTCGCCGGATCGACGACCGGCCAGACCGCCTTCACGGCCGCCTTCACCGCGCTGTTGCGGGCGACGGCGTCCTGGACCCGGTCGTCAGGCGCCTCGCCCGAGCGTTCCATCTGCACCAGGATCGCGTGCGCGATGCGCTGCGGCAGGGCCTCGCGGGCGGCGCCGTAGCGGATGTCCCGGTCCAGCAACTCGCGGACCATCTCCTCCAGTTCGTACGCGGGCAGCCGCCACCGACGGGAGCCGCGCACGACGACGAGGGGTTCGCCCGGCATGGTGACGTGCGAGCGGACGGCCCGCCGCAGCACCTTCGCCATCCTCGCGTCCCCCTTGACGATCGCCGCCGCCGCCTCGTCCGTGCCCCGCACCTCCACATGGGCCACCAGGTCGTCGACCGTGCCCTGGCGGACCGTCAACTCACCCAGTGCGGGCAGCACTTGCTCGATGTAGTGGAGGAAGGACCTGTTCGGCCCGATGACCAGCGTGCCGGTGCGGGCGAGCCGCTCGCGGTGGGCGTAGAGCAGATAGGCCACCCGGTGCAGACCGACTGCCGTCTTCCCGGTGCCAGGCCCTCCCTGGACACAGACCGTCCCGCCCAGCCCGCTGCGCACGATCTCGTCCTGCTCGGGCTGGATGGTCGCGACGATGTCGCGCATCGGTCCGACACGCGGCCGCTCGATCTCCCGCTGGAGCAGCTTGCTGGTCCGCGCCGTCTCGGCCGGGTCCGAGAGATGCTCGTCCTCGTACGCGGTGAGGTCGCCGCCGGTGTAACCGAAGCGGCGGCGCAGCCCGACGTCCATCGGGTCCTTCTTCGAGGCCCGGTAGAACGGCTGGGAGACCGGCGCACGCCAGTCGATCACCATCGGATCGCCGTCGCCGTCGTGCACATGCCTACGTCCGATGTAGAACTGTTCCCCCTCCGCGCCCTCCGCCCGATCGGCGCCCGGGGCGTGCAGGTAGTCGAGCCGGCCGAAGAACAACGGGGTGTGGCTGAGGTCGGCGAGCGCCTTGATGCGCTCCCCGATCTGGCGCTCCAGGATCTGGGCGTTGACCCAGTTCGCGGTGACGTCACTGATGTCGAGCGCCTCGACGTCCTCGCGCATGGCCCGCAGGGCGCCCCGGGAGGAGGCGAGGTGGGCGCGTTCGCGGGCGAGCGGATCGTCGTCGACAGGCGTGGACGGTGTGGACGGCGTGGACAAGGGGGTGCCTCCGGGCCGGCTGAGGGGGGCGCTGCGGTGAGGCCGTCCGGTTTCCGTCCGGACAGCGGCACTCCGGGAAGGGAGGCGGGCAAGAGCGGAGATTGTAGGTGAACGGGGGAGGCGTGTGCCAACGCATTTACCCCGGCGACCCCGGCGACCCTGGTGCGGGGGTGCGGGGGTGCGGGGGTGCGGGGGTGCGGGGGTGCGGGGGTGCGGGGGTGCGGGGGTGCGGGGGTGCGGGGGTGCGGGGGTGCGGGGGTGCGAGTCCGGTACGTACGGGACGTACGGGTGCCCGCGGATCCCTCCCACCCTGAGGGCGGGCTCTCCGTCCCGTAGGGGAGACCCCCCTCCGCAGGGGTACCCGAGGAGTAGGCCGAACGGGGACCTGGGACCGATGCCCCCTTTACCCCTTGGATCCCATCATGGAGACATGAGTGCAGCGACCTTCACCCCGGCCCCCGGTCGCCCGTCCGGCGCGACCTCCCTGTCCGGTACGCACCGCCACCGCCTCGGCGACGCCCTGCGCGCCATGAAGGTGTTCGCGGGCGCCGCCTTCGACGTGATCATCCTCGGCGAGTACGGAGAGGAAGCCGGAGTCCGCCGCCGCAGGTGACTCCACCGCCGCGGTCGGCCCCGGGGGGACTCAGGCGCCCTCCGCCAGCAGCTCGTCCGCGTCCATGATCCGGTACGCGTAACCCTGTTCCGCCAGGAAGCGCTGGCGGTGCGCCGCGAAGTCCTGGTCGAGGGTGTCCCGTGCCACCACCGAGTAGAAGTGGGCCTGGTGGCCGTCCGCCTTGGGGCGCAGGACACGGCCGAGGCGCTGGGCCTCCTCCTGACGGGAGCCGAAGGTGCCCGAGACCTGGACGGCGACCGTCGCCTCAGGCAGGTCGATCGAGAAGTTCGCGACCTTGGACACCACCAGCACGCTGATCTCGCCCTCCCGGAAGGCGTTGAACAGCTTCTCGCGCTGGGCGTTCGAGGTCTCGCCCTTGATCACCGGCGCGCCGAGGTGCTCGCCCAGCTCGTCCAGCTGGTCGATGTACTGGCCGATGACGAGGATCTGCTGCCCCGCGAAGCGGCGGACGATCGCCTCCGTCACCTTCCGCTTCGTCGCCGTCGTCGCGCAGAAGCGGTACTTCTCCTCCGCCTCGGCCGTCGCGTACGCCAGCCGCTCGGAGTCCGTCAGGTTGACCCGGACCTCGACGCAGTCCGCGGGCGCGATGTAGCCCTGCGCCTCGATCTCCTTCCACGGCGCGTCGAAGCGCTTCGGCCCGATCAGGGAGAACACGTCCGACTCACGGCCGTCCTCGCGGACCAGGGTCGCGGTCAGACCGAGACGCCGACGGGCCTGGAGATCCGCCGTGAACTTGAAGACCGGCGCCGGCAGCAGGTGCACCTCGTCGTAGAGGATGAGCCCCCAGTCCCGGGAGTCGAACAGCTCCAGGTGCGGGTAGACGCCCTTCCGGCGGGTCGTCAGCACCTGGTAGGTGGCGATGGTGACCGGCCGGATCTCCTTCCTGGTCCCGCTGTACTCGCCGATCTCCTCCTCGGTCAGCGACGTCCGCTTCACCAGCTCGTGCTTCCACTGCCGCGCGGAGACCGTGTTGGTGACGAGGATCAGCGTCGTCGACTTCGCCTGGGCCATCGCCCCGGCGCCGACGAGGGTCTTGCCCGCACCGCAGGGCAGGACCACGACGCCGCTGCCGCCGTGCCAGAAGTTCTCCACCGCCTGCTTCTGGTACGGCCTGAGCGCCCAGCCGTCCTCGGCCAGCTCGATCGGGTGCGCCTCGCCGTCGACGTACCCCGCGAGGTCCTCGGCCGGCCAGCCCAGCTTCAGCAGCGTCTGCTTGATCTGTCCCCGCTCGGAGGGGTGCACGGCGACGCTGTCCGGGTCGATCCGGACGCCGACGAGCGGAGCGACCCGCTTGGAGCGCAGGATCTCCTCCAGCACCGGCCGGTCGGTGGTGGTGAGCACGAGCCCGTGTGCGGGGTGCTTGCTCAGGGTCAGACGGCCGTAGCGGTCCATCGTCTCGGCGATGTCGACGAGCAGCGCGTGCGGCACCGGGTAGCGGCTGTACTGCACGAGCGCGTCCACCACCTGCTCGGCGTCGTGCCCGGCCGCCCGGGCGTTCCACAGGCCCAGCGGGGTCAGCCGGTAGGTGTGGATGTGCTCCGGCGCCCGCTCCAGTTCCGCGAACGGCGCGATGGCACGACGGCAGTCGTCCGCCTGCTCATGGTCGACCTCCAGGAGCAGAGTCTTGTCCGACTGGACGATCAGCGGTCCGTTCACGTACGCCATCCCTTCCGCACGGGCCAAACCTCCAGTGTGCCGTACGCCGTGCCGTTACGGCGGCCCGCTTCTTCCCGGCGACGCTGAGCAACCCTGTCCACCTTTCGCGTGTCTGACCGGGGGAGCAGCGCGATGGGCGCGACGCGGTGGGGAGTCACGGTATGTCGGTCCTGTCGTTCCGCAGAGGCGCGGTCGGCGTGGGAGCCGCGGCGGTGCTGGCGGCCACGGGTACCTGGGTCATGTGGCCGGCGGACATCGACGGGCGGCTGTGGGGCGAGGTGCGGCCGGTGATCGAGGCCAGGATCGCGGCGGAGTCGCGGGGGAGCGGCTACGGCGAGAGCGTGCCCGCGCTCGAGGCGCGCTGGTTCTGCCGGGCGGAGGCGCTCGAGCTGGAGGAGCACGGGGGCGAGGTGCGGGCCGGCGTCAACACGCTGTGCGTCGAGTACGGGGTGCAGGGCGACAACCTGGTGGAATGCGGGGCCGGGCAGTACCCGCAGGTGGTGCGGCTGGAGCGGGACGACGCGGCCGCCGGGGGCTACCGGGTCGTGGCCCGGGAGGAGCCGCCGGACGGCGACGGCTACGGGCGGTGGACGGAGTCCCACTTCGGCGTCTTCACCCGGCCCGCCCTCCAGGACCCGATGTCGTCCCGCACCCTGGAGGCCACGGCCCGCGCCCACTTCGGCCTGCCGGCGGACGCCGGCGTCGGGGAGTGCTGAACGGCCGGCGCGGTCAGTCCTCCGCCAGTTCCGCCACGCCCGTGATCCGGTGCAGCGGGTAGGTGCGGACCTCGTCGGCCGTGTGGTCGTAGGCCGTGACGAAGCCGCCCTCCACCCGGACCGGGGCGATGACGTGCTGGCTGGCGGTGCCCTCGGCGTTGACGTAGCCGATCCACAGGGCCTCGCCGGTGAGGACGGCGGCCTGCATGGTGGCGAGGGTCTCGGCGGAGCTGGTCCGGGGGAGTTCGCCCGCGGCGAGCGGGGCGGCGTCCTCCGTCGGTTTGCGGGGGGTCGTCGCGGCCAGGTCACCGGCCCGGATCGCGCGGATCGCCGCGGTGAGCAGGGTGGTGTCGGGCACCGGCGGGCCGTCCGGCACCGGCTCCGGAGCCGTGCGCGGCGGGGTGCGGTGGGCGTGGGCGCGGGTGATCAGGACATCCCCCTCGGCGGACTCGGCGGCGGGCGCGAAGCCCATCGCCCGCAGACCGTCGAGGAGGGTCGCCGGGTCGGCCTGGGCCGCGAGCACGGTGGGGGCCAGTCGGCGCAGGCGCAGTGCGGCGGCGCGCTTGTCGGCGAGGATCTCGTTCAGCAGGGCGTCGTCGTCGCAGCGGACGTAGGCCGAGGCCGCGCCCACCCGTAGATGGCCGTGCCGGCGGGCCACGTCGTCGATCAGGTAGGCCAGCGGCTGCGGCACCGGCGTACGGGAGTGCTCGGTGAGGAAGGCGTGCAGGTCGGAGGCGCTGCGGCCGGCGTCCAGAGCTCGTCGCACCGAGCCGGGCGTGAAGCGGTAGACGGTCGCGCCGCCCTTGGACTCGACGTCCGCGAGGACGCTCAGCACATCGGCCAGCGGGCGTCGCAGCGGACCGGGGGCGACGGCGGTCAGATCGGCCTGGAGCAGGACGTGGTCCAGGGGCTCGGGGAGGAGCGGGGTGAGCAGACGGGCGGCGGCCGCGGTGGCCACGGCCTGCTCCGGAGGCGAGAGAGGCGCGGCCCGGTGTCCCGGGGCGGCCGGGCGGTGGTGCGCGGGCAGCTTGTCGCCGGGACCGGTCGGGACGGCCGGTGCGTCGGTGGTGGCGGCGGTGGCGGCCGGTTTCGCCGCGGGCCACGCCCCGAGCAGGGCCCGCCCGTGCGACGACAGCGCGCCCCGGCCGGTCACGCCCAGGAGTTCGGCCTCCGTCAGGGTCCAGCGGGCCAGCCGGGAGCGCAGGTCGTCGTCGCCCTGAACACCCTGAGCGCCCTGGCCCTGAGCACCCTGGGTACCGGAACCCTGAGGACTCTGCGGGCCGGGCTGCGCCTGCGGGTTGTGCTGACCCTGCGGTCCGCGCAGCGGGCGCTCCCAGCGCAGCCGGGCCAGCACCGTCCCGGCGTCCGGCGCCGCGCCCTCGGGCAGCCCGGCCAGCAGGGTCAGCACCCGGTGGCGCACCTCGGGCGCGGCGGACCGGTCCAGGCCCGGCCCCAGCGCCGCCAGCGCCCGCTCCTTGAGATCCCGGCCGCCGACCACCCCGGACGTCCGGGTCGCCGCCAGCCACGCCTGCGCGAGCTGCGCCCACCGGTCGGCGGGAGGCCGCTCCAGCCACTCGTCGTACTCCGGGGTCGCCGCGTACCGCTCGTCGGCCTCCCCGTCGGAGGCGAGCAGCCCGGCCGCGTACGTCAACTCGACCCAGAACGCGGCCATCGGCTCGGACACATCGAGGGCGACGGCCGTCCGCTTGAGGTCGCGCACGCTCAGCCCACCGGCCCGCAGGACGGCGGGGCCACCCTCGTGCCAGTCCTTCAGCAGCTCCTCCACGGTCGTCAACGCCGTGTACGCCTGCCCGGCCGCCGTCGCGTCCACCACCTGAGGACGGTGCGCGACGGTCGCCTCGACGGCGGGCGGCACGGGTTCGGGCGTGCGGTGGGCCCGGCCCTCGCGCAGATGCAGGGCGACCTCGCGGGGCAGTACGACGGTCCCGGGCGCCGTCGGCAGCAGCAGCCCGCGGTCGAGCAGCCAGCGCAGCCGCGCCGCCGGGTCGGCCGTGACCTGCCCGTACGGAGGCCCCCACATCAGCCGCTTCAGGACGTCGACGGAGTCGGCGGGCGCCTTCGCGAGCAGCGCCGTCATCTTCTTGCGGTGGGTGAACAGGGAGGTGAGCGCACCGACGGCCGACACCGAGTCGTGCGTGGACGGCAGTCCGGCCGCCGCCACCAGCTCCTGGATCCGGCCCGGTGACATGCCCGCCGTGGCCTCCCGCACGCTCGGCCCGAGCCCCGTCGGGGACGGGTGCTGCGCGGACGGCGCGAGCAGTTCACGGGCGGTGCGCACGAGGCGGAGGCTGCCTTCGTCACCCCAGACCAGGGCCTGTTCCCGCAGGGCCGCCAGGGCGCCGGGCAGCGCGTCGGCGACGGCCGGGTCGCGCGCGTCGCCCGCCATCAGCCCGAGCAGCTCGTCGTACGTCGCCGGGTCGCCTGCCACGGCCAGCGCCTCCGCGGTCTGGAGGGCGAACCGGTCGAGCCGTTCCAGCGCGCGGACGACGGAGGCACGGGTGCCGGCCCGGGTGGCGAGCTGGGTGAGGTCGGTGGGGACCGGGGTGATGAGGTCGGGGCGGGCGCGCAGCAGCGCGGCCAGGGAAGCGTCGTCCCGGGCGCGGAGCGCTGCCGCTAGGGAGCGGGGGGCCCGCTGGTCCTCGGTGCTCATCTTGCCCACGGTAGCGGTTGGCGCCCCCTGGGGGCTGCGCCCCCGGACCCCGCTTCGGCCCCGAAAGGGCCTCGTCCTCAAACGCCGGACGGGCTGGATGATGCGCACCGGCGCTCGATCGCCGCCGCTCCCGGACCCCGGATGATGCGTGCCGGGGCTCGATCGCCGCCGTCCCGGATCTCCCGCGTCGGTCCTTGGCGGGGGCTCGTCCTCACCTGCCGGACGGGAGGAGTGACTCAGGCCGGTGCACGATCGCTGACGGTGCATGGGCTGGTCTGTGCCGGCCTGCGCGGTAGCGTCTTCCCGTGGGGATCGAGAGCGACCAAGTCGTCTACGAGTATCTGAGCCGGGTCGGGGACGTCGCGCAGCAGCGACAGTTGTCGTCGGCCACGCGGATGCGGCTCGTCTCCGAGCTGCGCAACGAGATCGACCGGCGCCGGGCGAAGGCCGCCGTCGACTCTCCCGCCGCCGTCCGCCGCATCATCGACCGTCTCGGCAGCCCCGACGACATCGTGGCCGCCGCGGCCGAACGCGGCGGTGTCGCGCCGCAGCCGCAGCCGCCTGCGCCCTCCGTGCCCGCGCAACGCGACCGCGAGGAGGAGCAGGAGCGGCCGAAGGGGATCCGGCGGGTCGTGCCGCGGCCGCGGACCGGCGCGCCGCCCCCCGCCGCCACCCCCTCCGACGTGGCCTCCCCGCCGCACCGCGCGCCCCTGCACGAGCTGGGCGACAGCCGTGAGACGCCCGACTGGTGGCTGAACGAGCCGACCCCGCTGGGCATCGGCGAGGACGTGCCCGGGTTCGTCGGCGGCGTGGAGATCCCGGACCTGCTCAAGCCGCCGCGGCCCAGGAAACTCGAGGAGGAGGGGGCGGACGGGGAGGAGGAGGCCGACGGGGAACCGGGTGAGGACGGGGACGGCGGCCGGCCGCGCCGCCGCCGGCTCCGCCTCCTTCGGCGCTCGCCCTCCGGTGAGCGGGCCCGCTGGAGCAACCCCCTGCTGCTGCTCGCCGCCGGCTGTCTCGTCGTCGGCGCGGTGCTCGGGAACTGGTTCGGGCTGATCCTGGGGTGGCTCATCGCCTACGCCTCGCGCCGGCTGACCGAGCGGGAGACGAAGTTCGCCGTCATGGGGCTGCCGGGGCTCGCGCTCACGGCCGGGCTCGTCTGGCTGTGGGGGCGGTCCGAGGGGCGCTGGGGCGATCCCGTCGCCGAGGGGCACATGAACGACGCCATCGCCCAGACCTGGCCGTGGGTGATCCGGGGCGCGGCCGTGGCGTCGGCGCTGTTCCTGGTCTGGCGGTCACAAAAACCGAGGTAGGGAGGTCGTACCGCCCGGCAGAATGGGCCGCATGACGTCACCAGTGCTCACCGTCGGCTTCGACCTCGACATGACCCTCATCGACTCCCGGCCCGGCATCCGCGCGACGTATGTGGCGCTCGCCGAGCGGACGGGGACGTACATCGACGCCGACCTGGTGGTCACCCGGCTCGGGCCGCCGCCGGAGACCGAGCTGGCCCACTGGTACCCGGCGGAGCGGGTCCCGGCCATCGCCGACCTGTACCGCTCGCTGTACCCCGAGCACGGCGTCGCCGGCGCGACCGCGCTGCCCGGCGCCCGCGAGTCGATCGCGGCGGTGCGGGCGGCCGGCGGGCGGGCGATCATCGTCACCGCCAAGCACCAGCCCAACGCCGAGCTCCAGGTGGAGCATCTGCGCCTCGGCCCCGACGCGGTCATCGGAAACCTGTGGGCCGAGCAGAAGGCGCAGGCGCTGCGCGAGCACGGCGCGAGCGTCTACGTCGGCGACCACGTGGGCGACATACGCGGCGCGCGTGCCGCGGGCGCGCTGTCGGTCACCGTGCCGACCGGGCCGATCGGTGCGGAGGAACTGCGGACGGCCGGTGCGGATGTCGTGCTCACCGACCTCACCGCGTTCCCCGAGTGGCTCACCGGCCACCTCGAGGCCTACCGCGCCGCGCCCCGCGCCTGACGCCGGCCCGCGGCGACCGCCCGCAGGACGCCGGCGCCCGCGATGAGGAATCCGACGCCCATGAGCATGCTCAATCCGAACATGTACGTCGGAAAAGGCGACGTGTCGAAGAAGAGTGGGGCGACCGTGACCAGTGTGGCCACGGCACCGACGAAGAACACGATGGCGCCGGTACGGATCAGTCGGTCACCGGGAGCGGCGGAATTCGTTTGGGTTTTGTCACGCACCGGACCAGGGTAGTTCCCTGCGCGAAGGAACAACCGGGGGACGTCTTGTCACCGGCCCGAAGACCACTAGCCTTGGTTCCGGCGGGTCGTGGTCGACCCGCCCGAGTGCTATCAAGAGCCGTTCAGAGCTGTTTCGGAGTTGGCGAAGCAGCTTTCCGACGAGTACGAGGACGAGGACAGACGTGCCTACCGGCAAGGTCAAATGGTTCAACAGCGAGAAGGGCTTCGGCTTCCTCTCCCGCGACGACGGCGGTGACGTCTTCGTCCATTCCTCCGTCCTGCCTGCCGGAGTCGAGGCACTGAAGCCCGGCCAGCGAGTGGAGTTCGGCGTCGTCGCCGGGCAGCGCGGCGACCAGGCGCTCTCCGTCGTCATTCTCGACCCGACCCCGTCGGTCGCCGCCGCACAGCGCAAGAAGCCCGACGAACTGGCCTCCATCGTCCAGGACCTGACCACCCTCCTCGAGAACATCACGCCGATGCTCGAGAAGGGCCGTTACCCGGAGAAGACCTCCGGCAAGCAGATCGCCGGTCTCCTGCGGGCGGTCGCCGACCAGTTGGACGTCTGACCCGAACCCGCCGACGGAAAACCGGTATCCGTCGACGGTGTCACGGGAAATCGAGCGCACCCGGGCCGAGGGGCGGCAACAGCCCCTCGGCCGCCGCACGCGTCAGCAATCCCCGCACCGCCGCATAGCCGTCCTCGCCCAGGTCCGCCGTGAATTCGTTGACGTACAGACCGATGTGCTGGTCGGCGACGGACGGATCCATTTCCTGAGCGTGTTCCATGACGTAAGGGCGGGAGACCTCGGGAGCGTCCCAGGCGGCGCGTACGGAGGCGCGGATCGAGTCCGCGAGCAGGGTGAGGGTGCGGGTGCCCAGTGAGCGCTTGGCGATGATCGCGCCGAGCGGGATCGGCAGGCCGGTCGTGGACTCCCAGTGCTCGCCCAGGTCCGCGAGCTTGTGCAGACCGTAGTCGCGGTAGGTGAAGCGAGCCTCGTGGATCACCAGCCCCGCGTCGACCTTTCCGTCCCGCACCGCCGGCATGATCTCGTGGAACGGCATGACCACGATCTCACCGACGCCCCCCGGGACCTGCTCCGCCGCCCAGAGCCGGAACAGCAGATACGCCGTCGACCTCTCGCTCGGCACGGCGACCGTGCGCCCGGTCGGCGCCCCACCGCCGAGGGCGTGGGAGGCGCCCTCGGCCGCGGCCTCCCGGGTCAGCACCAGCGGGCCGCAGCCCCGGCCCAGCGCGCCTCCGCACGGCAGCAGCGTGTACTCGTCGAGGACGTACGGCAGCACGGCGTACGACACCTTCAGCGCGTCGAACTCGCCGCGCTCGGCCATGCCGTTGGTGATGTCGATGTCCGCGAACGACACGTCGAGCCCGGGTGCGTCCGGGACGCGGCCGTGGGCGAGGGCGTCGAAGACGAAGGTGTCGTTGGGGCAGGGCGAGTACGCGATCTTCAGATCGTCACCGGTCATGTCGGTTCCAACTCTCCAGGACGGGGGTGAGCTTCCCGAAGGCCGTGGTCAGGGCGGCGAGCGCCGCGCCGATGCGCCAGGCGTCGCGGTCGCGCGGTCCGACGGGGTTGGAGACCGCGCGGATCTCCAGCACGGGCACGCCGTGCGCGGCGGCGGCCTCGGCGACCCCGAAGCCCTCCATCGCCTCGGCGAGGGCGCGCGGATGGAGCTCGCGCAGGACGGCGGCCCGGGCGGCGGTGCCGGTGACCGTCGAGACGGTCAGGACGACGCCGATACGGGCCCCGGTGGCGGCCGCGGTCTCTCGTACGAGGGACTCGGGCGGACGGTGGGTGACGGTGCCGAAGCCCAGCTCGGTGACGGGCAGGAAGCCCTCGGCGGTCTCGGCGCCCAGGTCGGCGGCGGTGATCTCGTCGGCGAGGACCAGGGAACCCACGGGGGCGGCGGGCGCGAAGCCGCCGGCGATGCCCGTCGAGACGACGAGGCCGTAGGGGACGTCCTTCAGCGCGGCCGCCGTGAGGGCGGCGGAGACGGAGGCGGCGGCCAGGGCCGGGCCGACCCCGGCGGCGAGGAGGTCGTGGAGCCCGCTCGTGCGGTGCAGGGTGACACCCGGCAGGCGCACCTCACGGCCGGGTCCGGGCAGCGCCCGAGCCACCGCGTCCCGTTCGGCGGGGACCGCGGTGGCCACGAGGACACGGGTGCGGGACGTGGTCAGTCGTCCTTCTTGAGCTTGAACGACCACAGGCCCGTCACCGACTGGCTGTCCTTCTTCCCGTCGCCGGCCTTGATGGAGACGAGGGTGGAGTCGCCCTGGGCGCCGTACTGGGCGTTGAAGAACACGCTGCCCGGGATGGTGCGGTACGTCTTGTCGCTGTCCTCGGTGAGCGGCTGACCGTTCATCAGGATCGTCCAGCGCTTGTCGGCCACGTCGGGGTCGACGCCGAAGCGGACGGTCTCGTCCGGGTCGACGGTGATCGACTCGATGTCCTTGTCCGCGAGGCACTTGGTCAGCGCGGCGGCCTGGAGGGTCTTGCCGTCCCCGCCGCAGGTGGCCTCGGCGCTGACCGAGTCGCGGCCGACGGTGATCGTGGACAGCGGGGTCGGCTTGTCGCAGGCCGACAGGACGAGCAGTCCGGCGGAAACGGCGCCGACGGCGGCGACGACGCGGCGGCGTCGCACAACGCCAGGTACATCAGCGGCTCCGCCGCGGGGCATCGTGGTCATGGCCGAAGGCTATCGGGCACGCCCGGCGGTCCCTCTACGTGGGGTGCGGCGTGGCTGTGTGTCCCGCCACACGGTTACGCCACGCGAGGCTTCGCACCGTTACGCCACGCGAGGCTTCGCACCGGTCCCGTGCCGCACCGAGGCCAGTAGGCCGCGGACCGTGGTCACCCAGCCCAGCGCGACCACCGCGGCGGCCACCGACAGGCCCAGCGTGCCGTTCAGCGGCATCACGATGCCGACCGCGCCGCCGAACACCCAGCACACCTGGAGCATCGTCTCCGAGCGGGCGAACGCCGAGGTACGCACCAGCTCCGGCACGTCCCGCTGGATCAGCGCGTCCAGCGACAGCTTGGCCAGGGCCTGCGAGAACCCCGCGACCGCCGCCATGCACGCCACCAGGAACGCCCCGAAGAACACCGCGGCGGTGATCGTCGCGCCCAGCACGACGGCGACGACCGTCACGATGATGAGCTCCGGGGCCTTGGAGCGCAGCCACGCGCCCACCGCCGTGCCGAGCGCGTTGCCCACGCCCGCCGACACGGCCACCATGCCCAGCGACACGGCCGCGCTCTGCCCGGTCAGCGGGTGCTCGCGCAGCAGGAACGCCAGGAAGAAGGTCAGGAACCCGGACAGCCAGCGCAGGGCCGCGTTGGCGCCGAGGGCGTGCGTGACGGCGATGCCGACGGTCCTGAGCCCCGGCCGCTTCACCGGCTGCCGGTGCGGGCCGTGCAGGTGCTGCTCGTCGGCGGCGAGCAGCGCCACGGCCTCGCCCTTGCCGGAGTCGACCTTGCGGGGCAGCGAGAAGGACAGGAACGTCCCGGCCACGAAGATCACGAAGGCGCCGTAGAGCGGGTAGCGCGGCCCGAGGGCCTGGAGCCCGGCCGCGACGGGCGCGGCGATCCCGGTGGCGAGGAGGCCTCCGAGGGTGACCCGTGAGTTCGCCTTGACCAGGGAGAACCTCGGTGGCAGCAGTCGGGGCACGACCGCGCTTCTGACCACCCCGTAGGCCTTGGAGGAGACGAGCACGCCGAGCGCGGCCGGGTACATCTCGATGCTGCCGGTGGCGACGGCGCCGGACAGGACGAGCGCGAGGAGCGCCCGGGCCAGCATGGACCCGGCCATGGCGGCGCGCCGGCCGTGCGGGAGCCGGTCGAGCAGGGGGCCGATCACGGGGGCGAGGACGGTGAAAGGGGCCATGGTGATCGCGAGGTAGAGCGCGACCCGCCCGCGGGCCTCGTCCGTGGGCACGGAGAAGAACACGGTCGAGGCGAGCGCGACGGTGATCATGACATCGCCGGCCCCGTTCACGCCGTGCAGCTCGATCAGTTTGCCGAGGCCGGACTCGCCGGCGCCGTGCGCGTGCGTGGCCTTCCTGATCCCTCGGGCGGTGCCGGTGAACGGGAAGTGCAGGGCACGGCCGACCGCGCGGACGGACCCGCTCATCCGGCCCGAACCGCTCACCCGGCTCCTCCCCTTGTTCCCCTTCGTCGCACCGATCCCGGTGGCGCCCTGGGGTGTCCTCGCGGCTGCCACCCCGTCATAGTGCCCCGGAAAAGCGGTACGTAGTGCGGTTGCCGCGCGTATGGGCGTGTGATCGTCGGCGCGCCGGGCGGGCCCGCAGGGAGCTCGGCGGCGGTTCGGGGGTGGTTCGGGGGCTTCTGTGCGCGGGAAACATCCCGTCGGTGTAGGCCGAGCGTCCGCGAGCAGGTAGCGTGCGTAGCGCGCCGTGGCGATTGTTCTCGGCCGCGCGCCTCCCGGCCATCCCGCAGAATGGATGACAGCAGGTGCGCCCGAGCGCGATCGGGCGCGGACGTCGACGCGGCCCTCCGGTCCGCTCCGTTCGCACCCGCCGCCTTCAGGCCGGCGCACCGAGAGACGGCGTAGGAGAGAAGCGATACCTGTGAGCGCAGCGACCACGCGAAGCCGCACCCCCGACCGCCTGTGCGCCGAGGCCGTCGACCTCGCACGCGCCGCAGCCGAGGAGGCAGCCGCCCCCGGTGTGGTCGGCGAGCATGTAGGACTGCTCTCCGAGGGCGACCGGGTGGTCACCCACTACTTCGAGTGCAAGGAACTGGGCTACCGGGGGTGGCGCTGGGCGGCGACGGTGGCACGGGCCTCGCGCGCCAAGACCGTCACGCTCGACGAGGTGGCCCTGCTGCCCGGCCCGGACGCGGTCCTGGCCCCCGAGTGGCTTCCGTGGAGCGAGCGCCTGCGCCCCGGCGACATGGGCCCGGGCGACCTCCTGCCCACGGACGCGGAGGATCTGCGGCTGGAGCCCGGTTACACGGGCGAGGACGACCCGCGCCTGCAACCGGGCTACTTCGACGTGGACGAGCCGACACCGAACTCGCCCCTCTCCGAGGAGATGGCCGAGCTGGCGGAGGCGGAGGACGCGGAGGTCACGGCGACCGCGCCCGCGGCTCTCCCGGCGGCTCCGCGCCGGGGCACCATCGCCGCGGTCGCCGAGGAACTGGGCCTGCGTCGCGCCCGGGTCCTCTCCCGTTACGGTCTGCACACCGCGGCCGACCGCTGGGAGGACGGCTTCGGCCCCAAGACCCCCATGGCCCAGGCGGCCCCCGCGTCCTGTGTGAGCTGCGGCTTCCTCACTCCCATCGGCGGCTCCCTCGGCCAGGCCTTCGGTGTCTGCGCCAACGAGTTCTCCCCGGCCGACGGCCGGGTGGTCTCCCTGGCCTACGGCTGCGGCGGCCACTCGGAGGCGGCGGTCATGCCGACCCCGCCGCGGCCGGCTCCGCCGGTGATCGACGAGACCCGGATCGACCCGTTCCCCCTCCGCCCGGCGGCGGACTCGGGTTCCGTGCCGGCCACGACGGACGAGGACACGGCGGAATTGGGCCACTCGTAGGGCGTCCTCCGGCCTTTCTGAAGGTCGACCTGGCCGTTCCGGGCTGACCCGGCCACTCCCAGGGCCACTGCCAGGCGGCTGTCCGGTCCTGGTGGCCGGGGTGCTCCCGTAGTCGTTGTGTGATTGTGATGGGGAGAGGCCGGTTCCGACGGACCGGCCCGGCCCGCACGGGGGGTCGGGCGGGCCGTCGCCCGATCGCCAGTAGGTGGGAGCTGCCGCGTGCAGTTCCGGGTAGGGCTCGGCGTGCGTACCGCGACCAGGGCCGACCGGAGCAGATCTGTGTTGTGGCAGGGGCGTGCCGGTGTTCCGTTCCGCTGCCGCGAGCATGGACCACGCGGGGGCCTTCGACGCCGTACGCCTCGACCTCACAACGAGGGAAGAGCGAGAGGCGGCCATGACGGGCGGGCACGAGACTCACGGGGCAGCCTTCGGCCCGCGGCCGCTGCAGACACGCGCCCTGACCCGTGAGGCTGGGCGGGCGCGGCTGCTTCTGGCCGCCGGGGAGTGGCGCCCTGCCGCAGCGGACTCCGAAGCAGCAGCGGCCGTCCTGGACCGCCTCGCGGCCTCGCTCCCGGCCCGGCGGGCAGCGACCGCACGGACGCTGGCCACGGACCGGGACCGGCGACTCCAACGCCTCCTGCGCACTACCCTCCACCACCTCGACGCAGGCGCCGTCAGCCCGCCCGCAGCCGCCCTCCTGGCCGCCGTCGCCCGCGCTTTCCTGCCTTGGCACGCCACCCCGAACCCACCGGGCGCAGCGGCGGCGCCGAGATACGGGACCCCGGCGGGGACGGCAGACGGCCTGGCCATGCCACCGACAGAGGCTGGCGAGGCCCTGCTCCCCGATTTGATCGCTCTGTTCGCCGTGTTGGTCTCGACGAGCCTGCCCGGGGCCGTCCCGCTCACGCCCCCGGTCGAGCCCTGGCGGGTCCGCTACGCGGGCCGCTTCCGGCGCTATCGCAGACCCGCTTTCGGGGTGTGGACGGCCGAGACCGTCGCCTGTCCGGCGTGCGGGGGTAAGGCCGGGCCGTGGGCGGTGACCTGCGACTGGCGCCTGATCTCGCTGGGCTGCCCGTGCGGAGTGGTGACCCGCGAGCACGGCCTCGCGCTCTCCGAAGTCTGGCTTCTTCTACCGGACATGTGACCGGGAGTCGTGGCCGACCGCCCGCACGACGACGCTCAGTCACAACCGACAGGTTGGAAAGGGCTCAGTGTCGTAACGTCACCCGCGAACTGTCCCTGCCGTGACCGGTGCGCACCGGGCGTGCGTATCCCCCGCCAGGGAGAGGCCGGGTCGGGTGGGTGGGCGATCTCCCTGAGGCGGGTACCTTCGTCCTCACGCCGATGATGGAGAGTGGATCGTGAGCAAGTTCGTGCGGCCGGCACCCGAGGGCGCGGACCCCTTCGGCACGGCCCGCCTGCGTCGCGGAGTGCTGGACGCCTGGGCCACGAGCCCCGCCCGTTTCCGCGAGGACGCCAACTCCGAGGAGGACCTCGTCCTCGGCGGGTACCGGGACCGGCTCGTCGTCGAGCTCGCGCAGAACGCCGCCGACGCCGCCGCCAGGGCCGGGGTGCCGGGGCGCCTGCGGCTGACGCTCCGAGACGGTGTCCTGGTCGCCGCCAACACCGGCGCGCCCCTGGACGCCGCCGGTGTGGAGTCCCTCTCCACTCTCCGCGCCTCCGCCAAGCGCGAGGCCCGGCAGTCGGCCGTGGCCGTCGGACGGTTCGGTGTCGGCTTCGCCGCCGTCCTCGCCGTCACGGACGAGCCCGCCGTCGTCGGCCGGCACGGCGGCGTCCGCTGGGACCTGGCCGAGGCCCGCGCGCTCGCCTCCGAGACCGCCCGGCACAGCCCGGGGCTCGGCGACGAGATCCGGCGGCGGGACGGGCATGTGCCCCTGCTCCGGCTGCCCTTCGCCGCCCAGGGCACCGCCCCCGACCCGTACGACACGGCCGTGATCCTGCCGCTGCGCGACACCGCCGCCGCCGACCTGGCCGAACGCCTCCTGACCGCCGTCGACGACGCCCTCCTCCTCGCCCTCCCGGGTCTGGAAGAGGTCGTGATCGAGATCGGCGAGGACGCGCCCCGTGTCCTGCGCCGGGACACCGACCCCGACGACGACGCCCTCACCGTCGTGGCGGACACCCGGGACGGGACCACCCGCTGGCGTGTCGTCGCCGCGCACGGCCCCCTCACGCCCGACCTCCTCGTCGACCGCCCGGTGGAGGAGCGGCTGCGCCCCCACTGGTCGGTCACCTGGGCCGTACCGGTCGACGACGACGGTTCGCCCGCCCGGCCCCGCACCACCCCCGTCGTGCACGCCCCCACCCCCAGCGACGAGCCCCTCGGCGTCCCCGCCCTGCTCATCGCCTCCTTCCCGCTGGACACCACCCGCCGGCACGCCGCCCCCGGTCCGCTCACCGATCACCTGGTGCGGCGCGCGGCGGACGCGTATGCCGAACTCCTCGCCGGCTGGCGGCCGGTGGGCGCCGGGATCATCGATCTCGTGCCCGGCCCGCTGGGCAAGGGGGAGCTCGACGGGGCGCTGCGCCAGGCGATCCTGGAGCGGCTGCCGCGGACCGCGTTCCTGCCGCCCGCCGTCCGGCCCGCACCCGAGGGCGGCCACGAGGGCGAGGACGTGGTCGAGTTCCCGGAGGCCCTCCGGCCCCGGGACGCCGAGGTCGTCGAGGGCGCCGGCGCCGACACCGTACGGGTGCTCGCGGAGGTGCTGCCCACCCTGCTGCCCGCCGGGCTGGAGCGGCGCGTCGAGCTGCGCACGCTCGGCGTCGCCCGGGTCCCGCTCGCCGACGCCGTCGACCGGCTGGCCGGCCTGGAGAAGGACCCGCAGTGGTGGTACCGGCTCTACGACAGCCTCGCCGGTGTCGACCCGGAGCGGCTCTCCGGGCTCCCGGTGCCCCTTGCCGGGGGAGGGCGGACCACCATCGGCCCCCGCCAGGTGCTGCTGCCCACGGCGGACGGAGCGGGTCCCGACCCGGAGACCCTCGCCCGGCTCGGCCTCAAGGTCGCCCACCAGGACGCCGCGCACCCCCTTCTGGAGAAGCTCGGCGCGCTGCCCGCGACGCCCCGCGCCGTCCTGACGACCCCGCAGGTGCGGGCCGCCGTCGCCGCGTCCCTGGACGACGACGGCGGCGCCTGGGACGACCAGGACACCCCGGACGCCGAGGAACTCGCCGACACCGTGCTCGCCCTGGTCCGCGACGCCGCCCTGGACCCCGGCGACGAACCCTGGCTCGGCGCCCTCGCGCTGCCGGACGAGGACGGGGAGCTCGTCCCCGCCGGTGAACTGGTGCTGCCGGGAAGCCCGTTCGCCTCTGTCATCCGGGAGGACGAACTCGCCCACGTGGACGCCGAGCTGGCGCAGAAGTGGGGCGAACAGCCTCTCGCCGCCTGTGGCGTCCTGGCGAACTTCGCGCTCGTCCGCGCCACGGACGTCGTCCTCGACCCGGACGAACTGGAGCCCCGCGAAGGGGACTTCGCCGAGCCCGACGACGCGGGGCTGCTGGACGCCGTCGACGTGTGGTGCGAGGACATCCTCGACCGTTTCCCGGACAGCCCGGTGCCGCCCGTCGCCACCGAGCTGGTCGCCGTCCGCGACCTCGACCTCGTCGACGAGGATCGCTGGCCCCAGGCGCTCGCGCTGCTGGCCAGGCCGCCCCTGCGTGACGCCCTCACCCAGCCGGTGCGGATCCTCCTGCCCGACGGCACCCACGAGGTGGTACGGCCGTACACCGCCTGGTGGCTGCGCGGGAACCCGGTGCTCGACGGCCGCCGCCCGGCCGGTCTGCTGGCCGCGGGCGGGGACCCGCTCCTGCGCGGCCTGTACGAGGAGGCCGACGCCACGGGCTTCGACGACGAGCAGGTGCTGCGTGCCCTCGGCGTGCGGACCTCCGTGGCCGCGCTCCTCGACGAGCCCGGGGGCGCCGCCGAACTCCTCGATCGCCTCGCCGACCCGGAACGTCCCGTCTCCGGAGCCCAACTGCACGGGCTGTACGGCGCGTTGGCCGAGCTGGATCCCGATCGGGTGACCCTCCCGGACGAGCTGCGGGCCGTCGTCGACGGGCGGGTCGAGGTCGTGGACGCGGCTGACGCCGTCGTCGTCGACTCGCCCGATCTGCTGCCCTTCACCGAGGGGGTGCCGCTGCTTCCGGTGCGCCCCGCCAGGGCCGCGGAACTGGCCGAACTGTTCCAGGTGCGGCGGCTGAGCGAGTCCGTGACCGGGCAGGTCGACTCGGAGGGCGTCGAGCACGACGTACCGGAGTCGGTGCGAGTGCTGCTCGGGCCGCGCACGCCCGACACGTACGTCGAGCACGAGGAACTCGTCGTCGACGGCGTGGAGATCGACTGGCGGCTGACGAACGACGGCGTCCTGCACGCCGCCACCCTGGAAGGCGTGGCCGCCGGACTCGCCTGGGCGGCGAGGCAGTGGCCGCGCCGCTTCGAGGTCGCGGCCCTGCTGGAGGACCCGTCACGGACCCTGGAACTGGCCCGCGACCGCTGGTTCGACTGACCCGGCCCGGCTGCGGGGCCGGGTGGCGGCGGCTGCGGGGCGCGGTGGGGTGATGGCCGCGTGGCGCGTGTGGCGACGGCCGCGGGGCGGGTGGTGACGGTGTGAAGATTTCTTCCACGAATTTCTCACGGAACGTACAACCATCCGCCCCCACAAGGCATCTGATCACATGAGTCAAGAGACTCCACCATCACTTTGGGCCCCGGATGTGACGACGAGCCGTGCGTACGGCCAGCGTCCGGGTCCCTCTCCCCAGGGGGAACGCAATGCGCATACGAGCCACCGTGGCCGCCGTCACCGGCGCCCTGGCCCTGTCCGCCCTCGCCGTGCCGGCCGCCCAGGCCACCGGCAGCAACTCGCACAACCCCGTCGACACCCTGAAGGCCATCCACGCGGCCACCTCCGGCAAGACCGCCTTCACCGGTGCCACGCCTGCCGACACCGGCACCCCGTACGCGCTGAACGCCACGTTCGGCAGCGTCCGGATCAACAACGGTCTGCCGATCGTGGCCCGCACCAGCGGCAAGGTCACCGTCCCGGTCACCTTCAAGGTCACGCACGGCGCGGACGTCGACCTCACCGCCGACGACACCGAGCTGGACCTGGTCATCTACCGCGGTTCGTCCGCGGACCCGGCCAACGTTCTCGTCGGCGACGACTGGCCTACCTGCACCAACACCTCGGCCACGGTCGCCTCCTGCAAGGGCACCATCGACATCCTCCCGGCCGAGGAGCTCTACAACGCCGACGCCACCACGTGGAAGGCGCTCGGCTACGTCGTCGACTGGAACGACCAGGACCCGTACAGCGACGACGACATCGACCTGACCAAGGTCGGTTACGCCGAGACCGACGCCGTGGCCACCACCAAGCTCCAGCGCTTCTCCACGCTGACGGTCAACGCCGCGCCTGAGCCGGTGAAGAAGGGCAAGACCATCACCGTCACGGGCAAGCTGGCCCGCGCCAACTGGGACACCGGCCTGTACGGCGGCGTCTCCACCCAGGCGGTGAAGCTGCAGTTCCGCAAGAAGGGCAGCAGCACCTACAGCACCGTCAAGACCATCAAGAGCAGCACCAGCGGCGGCCTGAAGACCACGGTCAAGGCGTCCGTGGACGGCTACTACCGCTTCGTCTTCGCGGGCAACGCGACGACCCCGGCGGTCAACGCCGCGGGTGACTTCGTCGACGTCAAGTGACACCAGGCAGGTGAGAACGGCCGGACCGGGGATGCCCGGTCCGGCCGTTTCGCGTTTCCCCCTCGGCGTTCCCCGTCACCGGACCCCGGCCGGCCCGCGGTGAGCCGTCCTGCCTCTCACGCCGGGAAACGGCGGTCGACCCATTTCCAGGAGAGTTCCAGGGCGAGCGACGCCACCGCCGCGACCCCCACCGCGATCCACGGCATCGTCATCCCGACCAGCTTCAGGGCGAAGAAGTCCTGGAGCCACGGGACCACGAGGACGAGCAGGAACGCCCCGCCCATCGAGGCCACCAGCAGCACCCGCCACCAGGTGTACGGCCGGGCGATGATCGCCAGCACCCACATCGAGATCAGGAACAGGGTGAGGGTCGCAGCGCTGGTCTCGGCCTCCAACGAGCCTGCGCCCGTGTAGTGGTGACGGGCGATCAGGTAGGTGACGAAGGTCGCGACCCCGGCCACCACCCCGCCCGGGACCGAGTACCGCATCACCCGTCGTACGAAGTGCGGCCGGGCCCGTTCCGTGTTGGGGGCGAGGGCGAGGAAGAAGGCCGGGATGCCGATGGTGAGGGTGGACAGCAGCGTCAGGTGCCTGGGCAGGAAGGGGTATTCGACCTGCCAGCAGACCACCAGCAGGGCCAGCAGCACCGAGTAGACCGTCTTCACCAGGAAGAGGGTCGCCACGCGGGTGATGTTGCCGATGACGCGCCGGCCCTCGGCCACCACCGACGGCAGGGTCGCGAAGCTGTTGTTCAACAGCACGATCTGCGCGACCGCCCGGGTGGCCTCGGACCCCGATCCCATCGCGACGCCGATGTCGGCGTCCTTCAGCGCGAGGACGTCGTTGACGCCGTCCCCGGTCATCGCGACCGTGTGCCCGCGTGACTGGAGCGCGCCGACCATGTCCCGCTTCTGCTGCGGGGTGACCCGGCCGAACACCGTGCCCTCGTCCAGCGCCCGGCCCATGCCCTCCGGCTCGGCGGGCAGCCGCCGCGCGTCGACGGTACGGCCGTCCAGCCCGAGCTTCGCGGCCACCGCCCCCACCGACACCGCGTTGTCGCCGGAGATGACCTTGGCCCGGACGTCCTGCTCGGCGAAGTAGCGCAGGGTGTCGGCGGCGTCCGGCCGCAGCCGCTGGTCGAGCACGACGAGGGCGGCCGGCTTGGCGCCCCGTGCCGGGTCGGGGTCGTCGAGGTCGCGCGCGGCGCGGGCCAGCAGCAGCACGCGCAGGCCCTGCTCGTTGAGCCGCTCGGTCTCGGCGAGGGCGGGATCGCCGTCGTCCAGCAGCACGTCCGGCGCCCCCAGCAGCCAGGTGCCGCTCTCCCCGTTGCCCTCGCTGAAGCTGGCGCCGCTGTACTTGCGCGCGGAGGAAAAGGGCAGCGACTCGGTGCAGCGCCAGTCCTCGGCGTCGGGGTAGGCGTCGATGATCGCCCGGAGTGAGGCGTTCGGCCGGGGGTCGGACTCCCCGAGGGCCCCGAGCACCTGGCGTACGTACGTCTCGTCGTAGCCGTCGAGCGTGCTGAGCCCGGTGACGTCCATGCCGCCCTCGGTCAGCGTGCCGGTCTTGTCCAGGCAGACGGTGTCGACGCGGGCGAGGCCCTCGATGGCCGGCAGCTCCTGCACCAGGCACTGTTTCCGGCCGAGCCGGATGACGCCGATTGCGAAGGCGACCGAGGTGAGCAGGACGAGCCCCTCCGGGACCATCGGGACGATGCCTCCGACGGTACGGGCGATGGACTCCTTGAGATCGTTGTTCTTGACGAAGAGCTGCGTGATCACCAGGCCGATCGCGGCCGGGACCATCATCCAGGTCACGTACTTGAGGATCGTGGAGATGCCGGAGCGCAGCTCGGAGTGGACCAGCGTGAAGCGGGAGGCCTCCTCGGCGAGCTGGGCGGCGTAGGCCTCCCGGCCGACCTTCGTGGCCTGGAAGGCGCCCCCGCCGGCCACCACGAAGCTTCCCGACATGACCTGGTCGCCGGGCCGCTTGACGACGGCGTCGGACTCGCCGGTGAGCAGCGACTCGTCGATCTCCAGCCCGTCCGCCTCGACGCACACCCCGTCCACGGCGACCTTGTCCCCGGGACCGATCTCGATGAGGTCGTCCAGGACGAGTTCGGAGGTGGTGACCTGGACGGCCGTGCCGTCGCGGCGGACGGTGGGCCGGGCCTCGCCGACGACCGCGAGGGAGTCCAGGGTCTGCTTCGCCCGCCACTCCTGGATGATGCCGATGCCGGTGTTGGCGAGGATCACGAAGCCGAACAGGCCGTCCTGGATGGGGGCGACGAACAGCATGATCACCCAGAGGACGCCGATGATCGCGTTGAATCGGGTGAAGACGTTCGCCCGGACGATCTCGCCGACGGAGCGGCTGCTGCGGACGGGTACGTCGTTCACCCGGCCGCGCGCCACGCGGTCCGCGACCTCGGCGGCGGTGAGGCCGGTCGCCGTCGGCGCGGAGGCGGGTGCGTCGGTGTGGGCCATGGGTTCGACGGTACGTGCGGATGTGGGGGTTCACCCCCTGAGACCACCGAAGATCCGACCTCGGGACGACGGATGCGCGGCCGGGTAGTGCCTGGGTAGTACCGTCCTGGCGCCCGCGACCTAGGGCATGTCCTGGTCGGCGGCCGGGGCCACGGGCGCGCCCGGCCCGTTCGCCGCGTCCCGTTTGATCGCCGCGTCCCGTTTGCGGACGTACCAGATGCCGATCAGGCCGAGTCCGGCGCCCGCGAGGCATGTCCACACCCACCACAGCCGGCCGTGGTCGTCGAACCAGCCGTAGAAGGGGAGCTGGACGAGGAAGAGGACGAACCAGAGGATCGTGCCGCCGGTGATGGTGGCAACCACGGGGCCCTCCAGGGGCTCCGGCGCCTCGTGTTCGGGAATCCACTTCTCCATGGTGCTCAGCTTACGAGGCGATCACATCTACGCGCGGAGATGGCCGATCCGAACGTTATATGTTCATACTGAAACGGTTTGTTGCTGACCACTTCTCTTCGTAGGAAACACCAAAAACATGCCCACGTCGGCCCCCGCCAAGGTCCCCGCCCCTGAACAGCCGGGAGCCACGCCCCTCTACGGCGCCCTCGACCGTTACTTCAAGATCTCCGAACGGGGCAGCACGCTGCCTCGCGAGATCCGAGGCGGTTTCGCCACCTTCTTCGCGATGGCGTACATCATCGTGCTGAACCCGATCATCCTCGGCAGCGCGAAGGACATGTACGGGCACCAGCTCGACAACGGCCAGCTGGTCACCGCCACGTGTGTGACGGCCGCGTTCACCACGCTCCTCATGGGCGTGATCGGCAACGTGCCCATCGCGCTGGCCGCCGGCCTGGGCGTGAACTCGGTGGTCGCGCTCCAGCTCGCGCCCCGGATGTCCTGGCCGGACGCCATGGGCATGGTCGTGCTCGCGGGTTTCGTGGTCATGCTCCTGGTCGCCACCGGTCTGCGCGAGCGCGTCATGAACGCGGTGCCCTTCGGCCTGCGCAAGGCGATCAGCATCGGCATCGGCCTGTTCATCATGCTGATCGGGCTCGTCGACTCCGGCTTCGTCAGCCGTATCCCGGACGCCGCCCACACGACCGTCCCGCTCCAGCTCGGCGCCGACGGTCACCTCAACGGCTGGCCGGTCCTCGTCTTCATCCTGGGCGCCCTGCTCACGCTGGCCCTCATCACCCGCAAGGTCCCCGGCGCGATCCTCATCTCGATCGTCGCGATGACCGTCCTCGCGCTGATCATCAACGCGGTCGCGACGATCCCCTCCTGGGGCCTCACCACCCCCGAGTGGCCCGGCAACCCCGTCGCCACCCCCGACTTCGGGCTGATCGGCGAGGTCAGCCTCTTCGGCGGCTTCGGCAAGGTCGGCGTCCTGACCGGCGTCCTCTTCGTCTTCACGGTCCTGCTGTCGTGCTTCTTCGACGCGATGGGCACGATCATGGGCGTCAGCGACGAGGCCAGGCTGACCAACGCCAAGGGTGAGATGCCCGGCATCAACAAGGTCCTCTTCGTCGACGGCCTCGCGGTCGCCGCGGGCGGTGCCAGCTCCTCGTCCGCCACCACCGCCTTCGTGGAGTCCACGGCCGGGGTCGGCGAGGGCGCCCGCACCGGCTTCGCGAACCTCGTCACCGGCGGCCTCTTCACCGTCGCGCTGTTCCTCACGCCGGTCGCCACGATGGTCCCGTCCCAGGCCGCCACCCCGGCCCTGCTCGCGGTGGGCTTCCTGATCCTGGCCGGCTCGGTCAAGGAGATCGACTGGGCCGACCACACGATCGCCGTCCCGGCCTTCATCACGATGGTGATGATGCCGTTCACCTACTCGATCACCAACGGCATCGGCATGGGCTTCATCACCTTCGTGCTGCTGCGCCTGGCGGTCGGGCGCGGCCGGGAGGTCCCGGCGCCGATGTACGTGGTCTCCGCGGTCTTCGCCTTCTACTACCTGATGCCGGCCCTCGGCCTCACCTGACCCGCCCGCCTGCCGCCCCCGGCCGGGCGGCTCAGGTGAGCCCGTAGAACTTCTCCGTCTCCTCGACGGCGGTCTGGAACCGCTCGTCGAAGTCGTCGCGAATGAGCGTCTGGACGACATAGTCCTGGACGCTCATTCCCCTTTTCGCCGCATGCTGCCGGAGCCGTTCGAGCAGCTCCCCGTCTATCCGCAGGCTGAGCACAGTGGTCCCCATGGGACGAGGGTCGCGGGCGCGTACCGCAGTCCGGTCACTTTCCGCTGCCTACTCACTCGTTCGAGTGATGGAGAGGTTTCCGTGGCCGGGGTCACGGGGAATCCGGGCGCACGCCAGTTTGTTTAGCGAGAGTAATGAGTTACGCTAAAGAGATGCCTGACCTCACCCATGGCGACGACGCTGCCGCCGTGAACTCCCTGCGCTCAGCCGTGATGCGGCTGTCCCGTCGGCTCAAGCACCAGCGGGTCGACGAGTCGCTGAGCCCGACCGAGATGTCGGTACTCGGCACCCTCTCCCTCTGCGGCAGCGCCACCCCCGGCGAACTCGCCCGCAAGGAGCACGTCCAGCCCCCCTCGATGACCCGCATCGTGGCGCTGCTGGAGGCCAAGGGCCTGGTCCGGCTGGAGCCGCATCCCGAGGACCGGCGCCAGAAGGTCGTCACGAAGACCGAGCAGGCCGAGGCCATGCTCGAGGAGAGCCGCGCCAAGCGGAACGCCTTCCTGGCCACCCTGGTCGACGGCCTCGACGAGGACGAGTGGGCGAAACTGCGCGCCGCCGCCCCCGTACTGGAGAAACTCGCACACCTGTAGACAGCCGTCAGGCCTGAGGAGGCGACCCTTTTGAGTTCGGGATCCGGAGCAGACTCCGCCCCCGCACCGACCACCCACGAGACCCTTGCCGGGCAGCCCGCCGCGGGCCCCGGCAAGTCATCCAGGCCATCCAGGTCATCCATGTTCAGCTCCCTGAAGGTCAGGAACTACCGCCTGTTCTTCATGGGCCAGGTCGTCTCCAACATCGGCACCTGGATGCAGCGCATCGCCCAGGACTGGCTGGTGCTCAGCCTCACCGGCTCCGCCACCGCCGTCGGCGTGACGACGGCACTCCAGTTCCTCCCGATGCTCCTCTTCGGCCTCTACGGCGGCGTCCTCGTCGACCGGCTGCCCAAGCGCCGCACGCTGCTGTTCACCCAGTCCGCGATGGCCCTCACCGGCATCGCGCTCGCCGTCCTCAGCCTCTCCGGCCACGTCCAGGTCTGGCACGTCTACGTCGCCGCCTTCGCCGTCGGCCTCGCGACCGTCCTGGACAACCCGGCCCGCCAGACCTTCGTCTCCGAGATGGTCGGCCCCGACCAGCTCCAGAACGCGGTCAGCCTCAACTCCGCGAACTTCCAGTCGGCCCGGCTGGTCGGCCCCGCCGTGGCCGGCGTGATGATCACCGGCGTCGGCACCGGCTGGGCGTTCCTCTTCAACGGACTGTCCTTCGTCGCCCCCCTCGCCGGACTGCTGCTGATGCGCTCGCGTGAGCTGCACGTCGTCGAGCGCGCCCCGCGCGGCAAGGGCCAGCTGCGGGAGGGCCTGCAGTACGTCGCCGGGCGCCCCGAGCTGATCTGGACGATCGTCCTGGTCGGGTTCGTCAGCACCTTCGGCTTCAACTTCCCCGTCTATCTCTCGGCCTTCGCCGACGACGTCTTCCACGCGGGCGCGGGCTCCTACAGCCTCTTCAACACGCTGATGGCGGTGGGCTCCCTGGCGGGCGCCCTGCTCGCGGCCCGGCGCGGCACGGCCAGGCTGCGGGTGCTGGTCGCGGGAGCGGTGGCCTTCGGCACGATGGAGATCGCGGCCTCCATGGCCCCCTCCCTCTGGCTGTTCGCCCTGCTCATGGCTCCGATCGGCATGTTCGGCATGACGGTCAACGTCACCGCCAACAGCAGCGTCCAGCTGAGCACCGACCCGGCCATGCGGGGCCGGGTGATGGCCCTCTACATGATGGTGTTCATGGGCGGCGCCCCGATCGGCGCCCCGATCGCCGGCTGGATCACCGACGCGTACGGCGTCCGGGCGGGCCTTGCGTCGGGCGGCGCCGTCTCGGCCGCCGCGGCCGTCACCATCGGCCTGGTCCTGGCCCGGATGGGCAACCTCCGCCTGTCGGTCGGCTGGAACCACGGCCACCCGAGTGTGCGGTTCGTCCCTCGGGCGGACCGGGAACTGGCCACCGTGGCATGACGTGACATGACGTGGTCCGAGGTCACCCGGAGGGTGTGCCGTGCGGTCACACCCTCCGGGCCAGTACCTGACCCGGCCACCGGTGTTCTCCGACGGTGTACGCCTGCGTCGAGGTGAAGCCGTTGGCCTCGTAGTAGGCGACGAGCTTGCGGTCGTCGCCCGCGTAGCAGTCCACCCGCAGCAGGCCGACGCCCGCCCGCCGGGTCACCTCGGCGGCGTGCGCGAGCAGGGCGCCGCCCACGCCGTGGCCCTTGAAGCGGCGGTCGGAGGCCAGCCAGTGGATGTACCGCTCGGGCTCCCCGGGCGGCGGAAGATGCGCCAGGTACGCGCCTGGCGCGCCGGTGAGCGTGAGGGTGGCGGCCGGCACGCCGTCGGCCTCCGCGACGAACACCCACCCCTCGTCCATGTACCGGACGACCGACTCCACCGTCTTCGGGCTCTCCGACAGGGGCTTCGTCCCCCATTGGCCGGTCCGTCCCTGGGCGACCAGCCACTGCACGCTGCTGTCGAGCATGGCGAGTATCACGGGGATGTCGTCGGGTCCGCCTTCTCTGATGCTGATCCGCATGACGCCCATCATGCCGGGCGTACGGCCCTGCCCGCCGGGAGAATCGGGGCATGAGACTCTTCGCCGCCGTGCTGCCTCCGGACGTCATCGCCGACGAACTCGCCGCCGAGGCCGCCCGGTTGCGCGCGCTGCCCGGTGCGGAAGGGCTGCGCTGGACGGCCCGCCCCGGCTGGCACTTCACGCTCGCCTTCTACGGCGAGGTCGACGACGGCCTCGTACCGGAACTGTCGGCCCGGCTGAAGCGCGCCGCACACCGGGGCGCGCCCTTCGCGGTGGCCCTGCGGGGCGGGGGGCAGTTCGGGCACGGGCGGGCGCTGTGGGCCGGGGCGGCCGGGGACGTGCCCGCGCTGCGGCTGCTGGCCGACCGGGCGGAGGCGGCGGGCCGGAAGGCGGGCGTCGAGATGGGGGAGCACCGGCGCTACAAGGCGCACCTGACACTGGCCCGCAGCCGGGACGCCGTGGACGTGGGGCCGTACGTGGAGGCGCTGGGGGCGTTCGAGGGCCGTACCTGGACGGTGGGCGAGCTGGTGCTGATGCGCAGCGACCTGCCGAAGTCCGGCGTGCCCGGGGAGCAGCCCCGCTACGAGCCGGTCGGTCGCTGGGCGCTCGGCGGGGCCGGTTAGGCTCGGCACGTGGACCCGAAGACCCGAAACCGGATCATGGCCGGTGCGCTTGTGCTGTTGTTCGTCGTGGTTGCCCTGGCGGCGGCGCTCGGCAGATAGCTCGGTACGCAGGCCCGGCAGGCCCGGCAGGCCCGGCAGGCCCGGCAGGCCGCGCAGGCCCGGCAGCCCGGCAGGCCGCGCAGGCCCAGGCATAGGCCGAAGCCGATGCCCGAGGCCGAGCGGGGCGGGGAGCGCCGGGGAACCGCGCTTCGCGCGTCTCTCTCGCGCGGGCCGTGTGCCGGCCGGTCGCGCGGTTTCCCGCGCCCCCATCAGTCCCCGCTCCACCGGGCGTCCCGCTTCACCCGGCACCCCGCTCTACCGGGCACCCCGCTTCACCCGGCACCCCGCTCTACCAGGCGAAGGCCTCCGGGGACGGTCCCGGGCCGGGGAAGACCTCGTCGAGACCGTCCAGCAGCTCCTCGCTCAGCTCCAGTTCGACCGCGCGCAGGGCGGAGTCGAGCTGCTCGGCGGTGCGCGGGCCGACGATCGGGCCGGTCACGCCGGGCCGGGTGAGCAGCCAGGCCAGGGCCGCCTCGCCGGGCTCCGCCCCGTGCTTGTCGAGGAGGTCCTCGTAGGCCTGGATCTGCGCGCGGGTCTTGGTGTCGGCGAGGGAGTCGGCGGCCCGCCCGGAGGCGCGGCGACCGCCCTCGGCCTGCTTCTTGAGCACACCGCCCAGCAGCCCGCCGTGCAGCGGCGACCACGGGATGACCCCGAGGCCGTACTCCTGCGCGGCCGGGATCACCTCCATCTCGGCGCGCCGCTCGGCCAGGTTGTACAGGCACTGCTCGCTGACGAGCCCGATGGTGCCGCCACGGCGGGCGGCGGTCTCGTTGGCCTGGGCGATCTTGTAGCCGGGGAAGTTGGACGACCCCGCGTAGAGGATCTTGCCCTGCTGCACCAGCACGTCGATGGCCTGCCAGATCTCCTCGAAGGGAGTGCTGCGGTCGACGTGGTGGAACTGGTAGAGGTCGATGTAGTCGGTGCCGAGCCGCTTGAGGCTGGCGTCGACGGCGCGCCGGATGTTCAGTGCGGAGAGCTTGTCGTGGTTCGGCCAGGCGTCGCCGTCGGCGGCCATGTTGCCGTACACCTTGGTGGCGAGGACCACCTGGTCGCGGCGTGAGCCGCCCTTCGCGAACCAGCTGCCGAGGATCTCCTCGGTACGGCCCTTGTTCTCACCCCAGCCGTACACATTCGCAGTGTCGAAGAAGTTGATGCCCGCACCGAGCGCCGCGTCCATGATCGCGTGGCTGTCGGTCTCGTCGGTCTGCGGGCCGAAGTTCATGGTGCCGAGGACGAGGCGGCTGACCTTGAGTCCGGTACGTCCGAGCTGCGTGTACTTCATGGAGTACAAGCCAACGACTTGGAGTGCGCTCCACGCAAGGGGGACCGGCCGGGCAACAGGTCAGTCGCGGGGGAACTCGTCGGTCTTGAGGGTGAGGCCGACCACGGTGCCGGTGAGGTCGATGTCGTCGCCGAAGCCGACCTTCGTCTCCGTGATGTACTCGCCGTTCTTGGGCTGGGTGTAGAGGTGACAGCGGCGCTGGTAGGGATCGGCGATCAGGTAGACGGGAACCTCGGCGGTCGCGTAGGCCGCCATCTTGGGGCCGTAGTCGTTGGCGGCGGTGCCCTTGGAGATCACCTCGGCGACGAACTCGACGTCCTCGTGGCTCCAGCGGCCGTCCTCCGACTTGGCGGCGCTCTCGGCCATCACCGTCACATCGGTCGCGAAGCCGTTCAGGTGCCCCGGGTAGTCGATGCGCACGTCGGACTTCACGCGCTTGCGGGGGTACTTGGTCCGCAGCTGTTCGACGATGTCCAGGATGATCTCCCAGTGGGTGTCCCGCTGTGGCGACATGAAAACGGTCCCCTCGACGATCTCGACCTTGTATCCCTCGGGGACGGGCATCGTCTCGAGCCGCTCGAACATCTCGTCGAGCGTGATCGTGTTGTCGCTCTCGGCCATCGCGATCCTGTCTTCAAGGACGGTCATCGTGGCGCTCCTCCCCGGCCGCACTCACTCGAGTGCCGCCGCGCAGTACAACGATACGCACGGTGACCAGGTCACGAGATGCCGCGCATATGCCAGAAACGAGCGGGCGCGGCCCTCAGCCCGCGTACTCCCCGCCCAGCTCCCACCCCTGGTACATCGCCTCCGCGAAGGCCGACGCCAGCTGGTGTTCGCCGTTCGCGTTGGGGTGGGTGCCGTCGTAGGTGTCGGTGTCGATGTCCCAGGTCGGTGGGACCGAGGCCAGGAGGATCGGCGAGGCCGGTTCGTCGAGGTCGGCGGCCGTCTTCGCCAGGAGTTCGTTGAACCGGGCGACCTGGGCGGCGAAGGGCTCGTCGTTCGCGGCCCGGATGTTGTGGATGACCGGCAGCCACACCATGGCGATCCGCGGGTTCGCCGCGCGGGCCTCGGCGGCGAAGGCGCGCGCGTTGTCCGCGGTCTGCTCGGCGTTCGTGTAGAAGCCCAGGTCGATCAGGCCGAGCGAGACCAGCAGGACGTCCGCCCGCGACTTGCGGACCGCCTCGCCGATCAGCGGGGTCATGTGCAGCCAGCCCTCGCCCCAGCCGGCCAGGTGAGCGCGAGGGAAACCGGGATCGGCGTAGGCGTACGACGCCGGGCTGTCCGTCGCCTTGTCGTAGAGCGTCTCGCGGGGGCCGACCAGGGTGAACGGACCGCCGTACGTAGCGCACAGATGCTGCCACAGGCGGTAGCGCCAGGTGTGGTCGCCCGTGCTGCCGATCGTCATCGAGTCGCCTACGGGCATGAACCTGAGCATCCGCTCATGATGGAGGATCGGGGATGGATCACCGCGGCCGGGGGCGTGTGAGACCGGCCACGAACCCGTGAACGGGAGGGCGGGATGGCAGGCTTGGGGACATGCGCCGATCTTTCGCCTTCCGAGCCGGAGCCCTGCTCACCGGAGTCCTCGTCTCGGGCGCCTTCACCGTGCTCGCCGCGTCCACCGCGCCCTCCGCGTACGCGGCCGACGGAGACAAGGGCTTCACCATCGAGGACCCGCGCATCACCGAGTCCAGCGGCCTCGCCGCCTCGCGGCAGCACCCGGGCATCTACTGGACCCACAACGACAGCGACGACGGCCCCTACCTCTACGCCGTCGACAGCGCGACCGGCAGGACCGTCGCCCGGCTCACCCTGACCGGCGTCGGCACGCCCCGTGACGTCGAGGCGATCTCCATCGGGCCGGGCAACGAGATCTGGGTCGGAGACATCGGCGACAACCTCGGCGGCACCTGGAAGTACGTGTGGATCTACCGGCTGCCCGAGCCGAAGAAGCTCGCCGACCAGACCGTCAAGGCCACGCAGTACGTCGTGAAGTACTCCGACGGCGCCCGTGACGCCGAGTCGCTCGTCGTCCACCCCAAGACCGGGCGGGTCTACATCGTCGACAAGAAGGAGGACGGCGGGCATCTCTACGAGGGGCCGGCGAAGCTCTCCGCCTCCGGGGCGAACATCTTCAGGCCCGTCGCCGCCGTCGACCTGTGGGCCACCGACGCCGCCTTCTCCCCGGACGGCACCCAGCTCGCCGTCCGCGGCTACTTCGGCGGCATCTCCTACGCCTGGAACGGCGGCGAGATCAAACGCGAGGGGCGGCTCGACGTGCCGCTGCAACGGCAGGGCGAGTCCGTCAGCTACTCCGCCGACGGCACCAAGCTCCTGTACGGGAGCGAGGGTTCCGGGAGTTCCGTGGTGGCGGAGGACGCGCCCGAGGGTGCCACCTCGGGTTCCAAGTCGCCTTCGGGCGGGGGAGGTTCGAGTGCGTCGGGAGACGGGTCCCCGGCGACCGGCAGCGTCAAGTACGGCGCGCTGGCCGTCGCCGCGCTCTGCGCCCTCGTCTTCGGCTTCCGCCGCCTCCGGCGCCGCGGCTGAGCCGCACCGGTTGCGGCGGGGCGCGGTACCGGCGGCGCCTTTCTCCGGCGCCGCCCTTGCCGCTCTTCTTGACGTGGTCATGGTGTGTCAGTTTCCTGGGTGGTGCGCGGTGTGTGGGAGCGCTCCCATGTGTTTCGGGCCCCGCGCCTCCCGAGAGGAAGCAGCGAGATGTTCCGCAGCTTGCGAAGAATGCTGTGCGGTGTTGCCGCCGCGCTTCTGATCCCGCTGGGAGCCGGCGCGCAGACGGCCCTCGCGGCCGGCCCGGCCGACGTGACGGACGTGGCCCGTGCGGCGGACGCCGTCGCGGCCGAGGCCGGGGCCGGCTACTGGCACACCAGCGGCCGCCAGATCCTGGACGCCGCCGGACAGCCGGTCCGGGTCGCCGGGATCAACTGGTTCGGCTTCGAGACCGGCAACTACGTCGTCCACGGACTCTGGTCCCGCGACTACAAGAGCATGATCGACCAGATGAGGTCGCTGGGCTACAACACGATCCGCATCCCCTACAGCGACGACATCTTCAAGAGCACGACCGTCCCCAACAGCATCGACTTCAGCAGCGGCAAGAACGCCGACCTGCAAGGTCTCAACTCGCTTCAGATCCTGGACAGACTCGTCTCGTACGCCGGTCAGGACGGTCTGAAGGTCATCCTCGACCGGCACCGGCCGGACGCGGGTGGGCAGTCGGCGCTCTGGTACACGGCGGCCGTCCCCGAGTCGACCTGGATCACCAACCTCAAGGCCCTCGCGACCCGTTACCGGGGTCAGGACGCGGTCGTCGGCATCGACCTGCACAACGAACCGCACGACCCCGCCTGTTGGGGCTGCGGGGACACCGCGACCGACTGGCGGCTGGCCGCGCAACGGGCCGGGAACGCCGTCCTGTCCGTCAATCCCGACCTCCTGATCTTCGTCGAGGGCGTGCAGAGCTTCAACGGCGTCTCCGGCTGGTGGGGCGGCAACCTGATGGGTGTCGGCCAGTACCCGGTGCAGCTGAACGTGGCGAACAGGGTCGTGTACTCGGCGCACGACTACGCGACGAGCGTCGCCCAGCAGAGCTGGTTCAGCGACCCGACGTTTCCCGCGAACATGCCGGGAATCTGGGACAAGTACTGGGGCTACATCTTCAAGCAGAACATCGCGCCCGTGTGGGTGGGCGAGTTCGGCACCACGCTCCAGTCCACGGTGGACCAGAAGTGGCTGACGGCGCTGGTGAGTTACCTCCGGCCGACGTCGACGTACGGCGCCGACTCCTTCCACTGGACCTTCTGGTCCTGGAACCCCAACTCCGGTGACACGGGCGGGATCCTGAAGGACGACTGGCAGACCGTCGACACCGTCAAGGACGGGTACCTGGCGAGCGTCAAGGCACCCGGCTTCCCGGGCACCGGCGGTGGCGGCGGAGGAGGGGGCGGTGGCGGTGGCGGTGGCGGCAGCACGGCCGCCTGCGCCGCCGTCTACACCGTCAGCAGCGACTGGGGCGGCGGCTTCAACGCCGAGGTGAAGGTCACCAACACCGGGACCACGGCGATCGGTTCCTGGAAGGTGACCTGGACCTGGAGCGGCGCGCAGCAGATCACCAGCATGTGGAACGCCTCGTACAGCCAGAGCGGGAGCACCGTGACCGCGGTCAACGCCTCTCACAACGGAGCGGTCGCGGCCGGCGGTTCGGCGGGCTTCGGCTTCGGCGGCACGCCCGGGGGCGGGGGTGTGCCGAGCCTGAGCTGCACTGCGGCGTGAACCTCCCGGCGTATGAACCGGGCGGCCGCATCGGCTTCGCGACTGTATGAGGAAGGGCGCCCGGTGTTCGCCGGGCGCCCTTCGTCGTCGTACGGAGAACTACTACAGCTTGTCGATCACGTAGTCGATGCTCTTGGTGAGCGCCTCGACGTCGGCCGGGTCGACCGCCGGGAACATCGCGACACGGAGCTGGTTGCGGCCCAGCTTGCGGTAGGGCTCGGTGTCGACGATGCCGTTGGCGCGCAGCACCTTGGCGATCGCGGCGGCGTCGATCTCGTCCGCGAAGTCGATCGTGCCGATGACCTGGGAGCGCTTGGCCGGGTCGGTGACGAACGGAGTGGCGTGCTTCGACTCCTCGGCCCAGCTGTAGAGGCGGCTGGACGAGTCCTTGGTGCGGGCCGTGGACCACGCGAGGCCGCCCTGGCCGTTGATCCACTCCAGCTGCTGGTTCAGCAGGAAGAGGGTGGAGAGGGCCGGGGTGTTGTACGTCTGGTTCTTGCGGGAGTTGTCGATCGCCGTCGGCAGGCTGAAGAACTCCGGGATGTGGCGGCCGGACGCGTGGATCCGCTCGGCGCGCTCGATCGCGGCCGGGGAGAACACGCCGATCCACAGACCGCCGTCGGAGGCGAAGGACTTCTGCGGGGCGAAGTAGTAGACGTCCGTCTCGGCGATGTCGACCGGGAGGCCGCCGGCGCCGGAGGTCGCGTCCACCAGGACGAGGGACCCCTCGTCGGCGCCCTGGACCCGCTTGAGCGGGGCCGCGACACCGGTGGACGTCTCGTTGTGCGTGAACGCGTAGACGTCGACGCCCGCCTCGGCCGTGGGCTCGGGGTGCGTGCCCGGGGCGGAGGAGATCACGGTGGGCTCGGCCAGCCAGGGGGCGAGCTTCGCGGCCTTGGCGAACTTCGAGCTGAACTCACCGAACGTGAGGTGCTGCGACCTGTTCTCGATCAGGCCGTGGGTCGCGATGTCCCAGAACGCGGTGGAGCCGCCGTTGCCGAGGATCACCTCGTAGCCGTCGGGGAGCCCGAACAGCTCGGTGATGCCCTCGCGCACCTGGCCGACCAGGTTCTTGACCGGCGCCTGGCGGTGGGAGGTGCCGAGGAGGGACGTACCGGTGGCGGCCAGGGCGTCCAGCGCCTCCACCCGCACCTTGGAGGGGCCCGCGCCGAATCGACCGTCGGCGGGCTTGATGTCAGCAGGAATCTGGATCTCAGCCACGAAAGGGAGGTTAGCCGGTACGGGAAACCTGGGTGAAACGTGGTCCGTCGGGTGAGACGGCGTTTCGGTGGGCGGACCTGGGGCTGTGCCCCCGGGATCGGCGTCTGCCCGGACGGCCCGTACTCGATCTCTCCCTCTCCCGGCTTCGGCCGAGCGGGTGGGCCCGGTGGGCTGATTTGCTGGACGCATGCCGGATCTCGAAGGTGAGCTGCGCAAGGCCGTCCGGGGTGACGTCGGCTTCGACGTCACCTCCCGGGCGCTCGTGACCATGGACGCGTCCAACTACCGGCGGGTCCCGCTCGGGGTCGTCGCGCCTTGGGACGCCGACGACGTGGCCGCCGTGCTGGAGGTGTGCCGGGTGCACGGCGTCCCGGTCGTCGCGCGCGGCGGCGGGACGTCGGTCGCGGGGCAGGCCACCGGCACCGGGGTGGTGCTGGACTTCACCCGGTACATGAACCGGCTGGTCGCCCTGGATCCGCAGGCGCGGACGGCCGTCGTGCAGCCCGGGCTGGTCCTCGACCGGCTCCAGGAGGCCGCCGCCCCGCACGGGCTGCGCTTCGGCCCCGACCCCTCCACCCACAGCCGCTGCACGCTCGGCGGGATGATCGGCAACAACTCGTGCGGCTCCCACTCGGTGGCGTGGGGGACGACCGCGGACAGTGTGCGCGAGCTGGAGGTCCTCACCGCGCGCGGTGAGCCGCTGCGGCTGGGGCAGGGCTGGGCGGGGGCACCGGACGGGCTGCGCGCACTCGTGGACGGGGAGCTCGCCCGGCTGCGGACCGGCTTCCCCGAGCTGCCCCGCCGTATCTCGGGCTACGCGTTGGACGCGCTGCTGCCGGAGAACGGCGCCGACGTCGCCCGTTCCTTCTGCGGCAGCGAGGGCACCCTGGGCGTGCTCACGGAGGCTGTCGTCCGGCTCGTCGAGGCTCCACGCGCGCGTGTGCTCGCGGTGCTCGGGTACGCCGACGAGAGCGCCGCCGCCGAGGCCGCGGCCGGGCTGCTGCCGTTCGGTCCGCTGACGGTGGAGGGGATGGCGGCCGACCTGGTGCCGTCGGGCTCGGCGGCCGCACTGCCGCGAGGCGGGGCCTGGCTGTTCGTGGAGACGGGCGGCGACTCGAAGCGTGAGGCACACACGCGTGCGGAGGCGATCGTGCGGGCGGCGGACGTCGTGGACGCGCGGGTCGTGCGGGACCCCGCCGGGCAGCGGGCGCTGTGGCGGCTCCGCGAGGACGCGAGCGGGACGGCGACCCGTATGCCCGGGGACACCTCCCGGTCCCCTGGGGCCGGGGGAAGCACGGAGGCCTGGCCCGGCTGGGAGGACTGCGCGGTGCCGCCGGCCCGGCTCGGCACGTATCTGCGGGACTTCCGAAGGCTGCTCACGGAGCACGGCCTGCGCGGCACGCCGTACGGGCACTTCGGGGACGGCTGCATCCACGTCCGCATCGACTTCGACCTGCTGACGGGGGCGGGGATCGCCCGCTTCCGTCGTTTCTCCGAGGAAGTGGCCGAACTGGTCGTGGCCCACGGCGGCTCCCTCTCCGGCGAGCACGGCGACGGACAGGCCCGGGCCGAACTGCTGCCGAAGATGTACGGGGACGACATGGTCACGCTGTTCGAGCGGACCAAGGCGGTCTGGGACCCGGACGATCTGCTCAACCCGGGGATGCTGGTGCGTCCCGCGCCCCTCGACGGCAACCTGCGCTTCTCCGTCCTTCCGCACGAGCCGGTCGACGTGGCCTTCGGCTACCCGTCCGACGGCGGTGACTTCTCGGCGGCGGTGCGGCGGTGCGTGGGCGTCGCGAAATGCCGTACGGCCCCGACGCCCGGGTCCGGGTCCGGGGCACTGGCGGGGTCGGGGGTGATGTGCCCGTCGTTCCGCGCCACGGGCCGGGAGGAGCACTCCACGCGCGGGCGTGCCCGTCTGCTGCACGAGATGCTGGCCGGTGAGCTGGTGACCGACGGCTGGCGCTCCACGGAGGTCCGGGACGCGCTGGACCTGTGCCTGTCCTGCAAGGGCTGTCGCTCCGACTGTCCCGTCGAGGTCGACATGGCGACCTACAAGGCGGAGTTCCTGCACCACCACTACGAGGGGCGCAGGCGCCCGGCCGCGCACTACAGCATGGGGCGGCTGCCGGTGTGGCTGCGCTGGACGAGCCGGTTGCGGGCGGCCGGCCTGCTCAACGCGCTCGCCTCGGTCGGCCCTCTGGCGAGCCTCGCCAAGCGGCTGGGCGGAATCGCGGCCGAGCGGGACATCCCACGACTGGCACGGCAGACGTTCAGCGACTGGTGGCGAACCACGGGGCACGCCTCTGAGTCCGCCCCTGAGCCCGCCTCCGGGTCTGCCCCCCGGGCCGTCCCCGAGTCCGGGCGAACCGGGGACCTGGTGGTGCTGTGGCCCGACACCTTCACCGAGCACCTCTCACCGTCCGTGGGGCGGGCCGCCGTGCGGGTCCTGGAGGCGGCGGGCCTGCGGGTGGCGCTGCCGCCGACCCTGCGGATGCGGGGCCGGCCGGTGGCCGACGGCCGGTCGAGGAGCGCGGCCGCCCTGCTGACCGCCCGCCGGGCCCGGGTCTGCTGCGGGCTGACGTACGTCTCCACCGGCCAGCTCGACCACGCGCGCGTGGTGCTGCGTCGCACGCTCGACCTGATGGAGCCGGTGCTGGAGACGGCCGCGCCGGTCGTCGTCCTGGAGCCGAGCTGCGCGGCCGCCCTGCGCACCGACCTGCCCGAGCTGCTGCACGACGACCCGCGCGCGGCCCGCCTCGCCTCCCGCGTCCTCACGTTCGCGGAGACCCTGGAGCGCCACGCGCCCCACTGGACCCCGCCCCGCCTGGACCGTCCGGTGGCCGGCCAGACCCACTGCCACCAGCACGCGGTCCTGGGCGACGCGGCCGAGCGTCGGCTGCGCGAGGCCGCGGGGCTCACCGGCGACCTGAGCGGCGGGTGCTGCGGCCTCGCCGGCAACTTCGGTTTCGAGAAGGGCCACTTCGAGGTGTCGGAGGCCTGCGCGGGAGAACAGCTCCTGCCGGCCGTACGGGACGCCCCGGCGGGGGCGGTGATCCTGGCGGACGGCTTCTCCTGCCGCACCCAGCTGGAACAGCTGGCGGGGACGCGGGCCAGGCACCTGGCTGAGGTACTGGCGGAGGGTCTGGCGGACAGGCCGGTGCAGGAACCGGAGGCGGGACCGGAAACGAGGCCGGAGGCGGGACGAGAGGCGGGACCGGAAGCGGGACGAGAGGCGGGACCGGAAGCGGGACGAGAGGCGGGACCGGAGGCCGGACCAGACGCGGGACCGGCGGGTGACGGGAAGTGAGCTGACGGAAGGGGTGGGGTGGCGGGCGTGGCTGATCCCGGGGTGGGTGCGGGCGACCTCATACGCTGGCCGGGACGGTCGTCCGCGATCCGATACGGGCGGTCCGATCCGAGCATTCACCCGAAGGAGCCCCGCGTATGAGCCTGCGCGTCCAGTCGATCACCCGTGACGAGCACCTGGCGTTCGTCGCGGCCCGTCCCTCCGCCAGCCATATGCAGGTCCCGTCCTGGGGGGACGTGAAGCCGGACTGGCGGGCGGAGAGCCTGGGCTGGATCGACGGGACGGGTGCGCTCGTGGGCGCGGGGCTGGTGCTGTTGCGGCCGCTGCCGAGGCTGAAGAAGTACCTGGCGTATCTGCCCGAGGGGCCGCTCATCGACTGGCACGCGCCGGATCTGGTCGAGCGCTGGCTGGAGCCGATGCTCGCGCGACTGAAGACGCAGGGGGCGTTCTCCGTCAAGATGGGCCCGCCCGTCGTCGTACGACGGTGGAGCGCCGACGCGGTCAAGGCGGCCATCGCCGACCCGGGCGCCCACCGGCTGCGGGACGCCGAGGAGACCTCGTACGAACCGCGCGCCCTCGACGTCGCCGACCGGCTGCGCCGGGCCGGCTGGCAGCAGACCGAGCCGGGCGGCGAGGACGGCTTCGCGGCCGGCCAGCCCCGCTACGTCTTCCAGGTCCCGTTCGCCGGCCGGACGCTGGAGGACGTCCACCGCGGCCTCAACCAGCAGTGGCGGCGCAACATCAAGAAGGCGGAGAAGGCGGGCGTGAAGGTCGTCCGGGGCGGTGCGGAGGACCTCCCGGCGTTCTACGGGCTGTACACCGAGACCGCCGAGCGCGACCGTTTCATCCCGCGCCCCCTGTCCTACTTCCAGCGCATGTGGAGCGCGCTGGACGCCGAACACCCCGACCGTATGCGGCTCTACCTCGCCCACCACGACGGCGAGGTCCTCGCCGCGGCGACCATGCTGACCGTCGGCGAGCACGTCTGGTACTCCTACGGCGCCTCCACCAGCCGCAAACGCGAGGTCCAGCCGAGCAACGCGATGCAGTGGCGCATGATGGCCGACGCCCATGAACTCGGCGCCGCCGTCTACGACCTGCGGGGGATCACCGACACCCTGGAGGAGTCCAACCACCTGCTGGGCCTGCTCCGCTTCAAGGTGGGCACGGGCGGACAGGCCGTGGAGTACCTGGGCGAGTGGGACTTCCCGCTCAACAAGCTGCTGCACAGGGCGCTGGGCCTCTACATGGCGCGCAGATAGCTGCCGGCGTCAACTCCCAGGTTCTCCAAGGGGATTCACAGCAGGGCTTTGCTCATTTTGCCGTTCGCCCGAATGGGAAGCATGTAAGTTTCTGGGTGTCGGGAACCGGACGCGGAATTCCCGAACGGTTGACGAAAGTAAAGCGCTATCTCCCCCCTAGGAGTCGCAATGAGCTTCAAGAAGCTGGCCCCGCTGCCCCCCAAGCCCAAGTCGAAGCAGCTCCCGCCGCCGCCGAAGCCCAAGCCGAGGAAGAAGCTCCAGCCGCAGCCGCCGCTGCCCGGCCGGGGCGACTGAGGAGCTCCTGAAAGGGCCGATGGTGCACCGTCGGCCCTTCTTCATTGTTCCTTCTTCTTTTATCGTTCCTTCTCGGGAGGCATGAAATGGGCAAGGAATATGAGGAGGAGGAAGCCGGGGGAAATGGAGAGGGAGGGGAAGGTGTGGAGAGTGAGGAATACGGGTACGACACTCCCGCCATTCCTGCCCGTATCGCATTCCGTCGTTTCTTTCCGCTGACCAGAGGCCTGCGGAAATGGCTGGTGATCGTCTGGGTGTGCACGGTCCTCGCCGCGCTCGCCGAGACCGAGGCGATCCTGCTCTTCGGCGAACTCACCGACAACGCGCTGCGGCAGGGCTCGCTCGCCGCGTTCTGGGCGCCGGCCGCGAAATGGCTCTGCGTCGCCGTCGTCGGCGCGCTCGTGGCCTACGCCGGCAACTCCCTGGCCGCATGGGCCACCGAGCGCTTCGTGATGCGGCTGCGCGAGCACGTCTTCGACCATGTGCAGCGGTTGCCGCCCCACTTCTTCCAACGCCACCGCCAGGGCGATCTGTTGTCCCGTCTGACGAGTGACGTCGAGGCGATCGAGACGATGGTCGTGTCCGGGCTGGTGGGCGCCGCCTCCGCGGTCTTCAGCGCACTCTTCTACGCGATCGCCGCCTTCTGGCTGCGCTGGGACCTGGCCGCCGCCACCTTCGTCCTCGCCCCGCTCTTCTGGCTGGCGGCTCGCCGCTTCTCGGGCTCCATCAAGGACGTGTCGAGGGCGGGCCGGGTGGCCGACGGAGCGATCACCTCCGTCGTCGAGGAGTCCCTCGGCAACATCGTGCTCACCCAGGCCTACGACCGTCACGACGCCGAGCGCCGGCGTCTGCACGAGGAGGCGGCCGCCTGGTTCCGGGCCTCCGTCCGGTCGACTCGGTTGAACGAGGCGTACGAGCAGTCGGTGCAGGTCATCGAGACGGTCTGCGTGCTCGCGGTGATCGGTATCGGCGTCTGGGAGATCTCCACCGGCCGGATGACCCTCGGCCAGCTCCTCGCCTTCGCCGCCTTCCTCGGCTACCTCTACCCACCCGTCCAGGGCCTGGCCCAGCTCGGCCTGACCGTCACCGCGGCCACGGCGGGCGCGGAACGGCTGATCGAGATCCTGGACGTCGAGCCCTCGGTCGGCGACCCCGGAAGCGCGGTGGAGGCAGGGCGCCCGGACGGCACGGTCGAGGTCCGGGACGTCGGTTTCCGTTACCCCGGCGCGGACCGGAGCGCCCTGGAGGGGCTGTCGTTCACCGTGCGCCCCGGCGAGCTGGTGATCATCACCGGCCCGAGCGGCGCGGGCAAGTCCACGGTCTCCAAGCTGCTGCTGCGCTTCTACGACCCGGACACGGGCGACGTCCTGCTCGACGGCGTAGCCCTACGGAACCTTCCCCTGGCCCGGCTGCGCGAGTATGTGACCCTGCTTCCGCAGGAGACGCTCGTCCTGCACGACACCGTCCGCGCGAACATCGCCTGCGGCCGGCCCGGAGCCAGCGACCAGGCGATCGAGGAGGCGGCGCGGGCGGCCGACGCGCACGGCTTCGTCGTCGAGCTCCCCGACGGCTACGACACGAAGGTGGACCCGAACTCCGCGCGTCTCTCCGGCGGCCAGCTCCAGCGCCTGGCGATCGCCCGGGCGATCCTGCGCGACGCACCGGTCCTGGTCCTGGACGAGCCGACGACCGGCCTGGACGCGATGGCCGCCCGCCGGATCGTGAAGCCCCTGCGCCGCCTGATGGCCGGCCGCACCACGATCATGATCACCCACGACCTCAACCTCGCCCCCGACGCCGACCGCATCCTCGTCGTGGACGGCGGCCGGATCGCGGAGACCGGCCGCCACGAGGAACTGCTGGCCCGCGGTGGCGCATATGCCCGGCTGCACCGCTCGCAGAACAACGCGCTGATGGACACGGGCGAACTGCGGATGCCGCTGTTCGCGCAGGCGCAGGCGCAGGCGCCGACGGCAGAGGTGCCGGTGCCGGTGCCGGTGCCGGTTCCGATGGCGATGTCGATGTCGCTGTCGCAACAGGCGTACGGGTACGAGCAGGGATACGCCCACGCGTACGCCGACCACGCCGACCCCTACGGGCAGGCGTACGGGAGCGGGAGCGTCGACGGAAACGGAAACGGGAACGGCTGTACGTACGGGCAGCCGTACGGGCACGGGCAGCCGTACGCGTACGTGCCCGCCACGGCGACACCCGCTCCGGAGACACCCGCCGGGGAGGCGTACGCCCCGGAGCCGTATGGCCGGGAGGTCCATGCCCCGGAGGTCCATGCCCCGGAGGGCCACGATCAGCAGGCGTACGCCGCAGCCTGGGCCGTGCAGCAGCCCGTTCAGCTCGTCCAGCCCGTCCACGCCATGTACGGAACCGTCCCCACGACCCTCTCCGACGGTCGGCCGCTGTTCCGCGACGAGGAGTACCGGGCGACGCCCGGCCTCTGACGTCTCACAGCCCGAGACAGCGGCATAACGGGTTCACACACCTGACGAAGTCCACTACCCTGGACTTAACAGTGCATCGTGATGTACGCACCTCGAGCCGAGCCCCAGGACCGCCCGTGACTGCCCCCGACACCGCCGCCACCTCCCAGCTCGCCCCCACCGCGACGGGGGCCGACGTCGCCACCGGCCGCCTGGGCGCCCTCGGCCCGGTCGGCCTCGTGCTCGCCGGAGGGGTCTCGGTGCAGTTCGGCGGTGCGCTGGCGGTGACCCTGATGCCCAGGGCGGGCGCGCTCGGCGTGGTGGCGCTGCGGCTGCTGGTCGCGGCGGTGGTCCTGCTCGTGGTCTGCCGGCCACGGCTGCGCGGCCACTCCCGTACCGACTGGGGCACGGTCGTCGTCTTCGGCGTCACGCTGGCCGCGATGAACGGCCTGTTCTACCAGGCGCTGGACCGCATCCCGCTGGGCGCGGCGGTGACACTGGAGGTCCTCGGTCCTCTCGCGCTGTCGGTCGTGGCCTCGCGCCGGGCGCTGAACCTGGTCTGGGCGGGCCTGGCCCTCGTGGGCGTCTTCCTGCTCAGCGGAGGCGGCGGACACGGCGAGGGCGGCGGAGGATTCGGCGGCGACCTGGACCCGGCGGGCGTCGCGTTCGCGCTGGGGGCGGGAGTGATGTGGGCGGCGTACATCGTCTTCAGCGCCCGCACCGGCCGCCGTTTCCCGAAGGCGGACGGCCTCGCCCTGGCGATGGCGGTGGGTGCGCTGCTCTTCCTCCCGCTGGGCCTCGCCGAGTCCGGCGCGAAACTGGCCGACCCGGTGACGCTGGGCCTGGGCGCGGCGGTGGCGATGCTCTCCTCGGTCCTTCCCTACACCCTCGAACTTCTCGCCCTGCGCCGCCTGCCCGCCTCCACCTTCGCGATCCTGATGAGCCTGGAACCGGCCATCGCCGCCACAGCGGGCTTCCTCATCCTCGACCAGGCCCTGACCACGACCCAGGCGGCCGCGATCGCCCTGGTCGTCGCGGCGAGCATGGGCGCGGTCCGCACGCAGGTGGGGCGGACGAAGGGGGCCGTGCCGGAGGCGTGACGGTCGCCTGCGCCGGGGGTCGTCGGGTCGTCGATCGCCCTCCGGCCCGGACCGGCCCGGCATCGCCGCGCCGAGCGCCGGACGGCGCGAAGGGCCCTGGGAAATTCATGCAAGCATGCTTGATTGTTTCCTGCCCCGCTGCCATGCTCCACCCCATGGCCGACCCGACCCCCGTGCTCGACGACCTCCGTGCCGAAAGCGACGAACTCGACCGGCTGGTCGCCGAGTTGAGCCCCGAGCGGTGGACGCTCCCGACGCCCGCCCCCGGCTGGACCGTCGCCCACCAGATCGCGCACCTCGCCTGGACCGACCACTCCTCCGCACTGGCCGTGACCGATCAGGACGCCTTCGCCCGCGAGGTCGAGAAGGCGCTCGCCGCGCCCGGGGACTTCGTCGACAACGGTGCGCGGGAGGGGGCGCGGAAGCCGCCCGAGCGGTTGCTCGCGGACTGGCGGGCCGGACGCGAGGCCCTGTCGGACGCGCTGCGGAAGGCGCCCGCCGGAGCGCGTTTCCCCTGGTACGGCCCACCCATGTCGGCCGCCTCGATGGCCACCGCCCGGCTCATGGAGACCTGGGCCCACGGCCAGGACGTGGCGGACGCGCTGGGCGCGGTGCTCGCACCCACCGACCGGCTCCGGCACATCGTCCGCCTCGGCGTCCGCACCCGTGACTTCGCCTTCGGCGTGCACGGACTGGCCACACCGTTCGAGGAGTTCCGCGTCGAACTCCGCGGCCCGTCCGACGAGTTGTGGACGTACGGCCCGGAAGACGCGACGGACCGCGTCACCGGCCCCGCCCTCGACTTCTGTCTCCTGGTCACCCAGCGGGCCCACCGCGCCGACCTCGCCCTGCGCGCCGAAGGCGCCGACGCCGACCGCTGGCTGGACATCGCCCAGGCCTTCGCGGGCCCGCCCGGCAGCGGCCGTCCGCCGAAGGGAGCCGCCCGGTGACGGTCCTGCGGATCGGCAACGCGTCCGGCTTCTACGGCGACCGCTTCGACGCCCTGCGCGAGATGCTCACCGGCGGCGAGCTCGACGTCCTCACCGGTGACTACCTCGCCGAACTGACCATGCTGATCCTCGGCCGCGACCGGCTGAAGGACCCCGCCGCCGGATACGCCCGCACCTTCCTCCGGCAGCTCGAGGAGTCCCTCGGCCTCGCCCACGACCGCGGTGTGCGCGTGGTCACCAACGCCGGCGGCCTCAACCCGGCCGGACTCGCCGACGCCGTAAGGCAGTTGGCGGACCGGCTCGGCATACCGGTCCGCGTCGCGCATGTCGAGGGCGACGACCTCGGCGCCCTCCCCCACTCCCGGCTTCGCTCGAGCGGGGGGACTCCCGTCCCGGGCAGCCTCACCGCCCACGCCTACCTCGGCGGCTTCGGCATCGCCGCGTGTCTGCGCGAGGGCGCGGACGTCGTCGTCACCGGCCGGGTCACCGACGCGGCGCTCGTCACCGGCCCCGCCGCCGCCCACTTCGGCTGGGGGCCGAAGGAGTACGACCGGCTCGCGGGCGCCGTCGTCGCCGGACACGTCCTGGAGTGCGGGACCCAGGCCACCGGCGGCAACTACGCCTTCTTCGCCGAAGGCGGCCATGACCTGCGCCGACCCGGCTTCCCGCTCGCCGAGATCCACGCGGACGGCAGCTGCGTCATCACCAAGCACCCCGGCACCGGCGGCTTCGTCGACGTCGGCACGGTGACCGCCCAGCTGCTCTACGAGACGACGGGCGCCCGGTACGCGGGCCCCGACGTCACCGCCCGCCTGGACACCGTACGGCTCACCCAGGACGGCCCCGACCGGGTACGGATCCACGGGGTACGCGGAGAGGCCCCGCCGCCGACCCTCAAGGTGGGCCGCACCCGCCTCGGCGGCTTCCGCAACGAGGTCGTCTTCGTGCTCACCGGCCTGGACATCGAGGCCAAGGCCGCGCTCGTGCGGGAACAGATGGCGCGGGCCTTCGCCAAGTACCGCCCCTCGGAGGTCCGTTGGGAGCTGGTCCGCACCGACCGGACCGACGCCGACACGGAGGAGACCGCGAGCGCACTGCTCCGGCTCGTCGTGCGCGACCCCGGACAGGAAGCCGTGGGACGGGCGTTGAGCGGAGCGGCCGTGGAGCTGGCGCTGGCGAGCTACCCCGGCTTCCATGTGCTCGCGCCACCCGGGAAGGGTTCCCCCTACGGGGTCTTCGAGGCCTCGTACGTGCCGCAGGAGGACGTCGAGCACGTCGCCGTCCTCGACGACGGCCGCCGCGTACCCGTGCCCGCGCCCCCGGCCGCCGACACCCTCGTACTCGAGGAGGTGCCGGACCCGGACCTGCCGGACCCGCCGCCTTCCGGCCCGGTGCGGCGCGCGCCCCTCGGGCTCGTCGCCGGCGCCCGCAGCGGTGACAAGGGCGGGAACGCCAACGTGGGGGTGTGGACCCGGACCGACGAGGCCTGGCGCTGGCTCGCCCACGAGCTGACGACCGACAGGTTCCGGCAGCTCATACCCGAAAGCCGGGAGCTGACCGTCACCCGTCACACCCTGCCCGGGCTGCGCGCCCTGAACTTCGTCGTCGAGGGCGTCCTCGGCGACGGCGTCGCCGCCCAGCACCGCTTCGACCCGCAGGCCAAGGCACTCGGCGAATGGCTGCGCTCCCGACACCTGGACATCCCGGAGGCCCTCCTGTGACGGCTCTCACTTCCGCCCTGGACACCCACGGCCCCGACTACCGCGCGCACCGCGACGCCATGCTCGGCAAGCTCGCCGACCTCGACACCGAGCACGCGAAGGCGCTCGCCGGGGGAGGGGAGAAGTACGTCGCCAGGCACCGTGCGCGCGGCAAGCTCCTCGCCCGTGAGCGCATCGAGCTGCTCCTCGACCCCGACACGCCGTTCCTGGAGCTCTCACCGCTGGCCGCCTGGGGAAGCGACTACGCCGTGGGCGCCTCCCTCGTCACCGGCATCGGGGTCGTCGAGGGCGTGGAGTGCCTGATCACCGCCAACGACCCGACCGTGCGCGGCGGCGCCAGCAACCCCTGGTCCCTGAAGAAGGCGCTGCGCGCCAACGACATCGCCCTCGTCAACCGGCTGCCCTGCATCAGTCTGGTGGAGTCGGGCGGCGCCGACCTGCCGTCGCAGAAGGAGATCTTCATCCCGGGCGGGGCCGTCTTCCGCGACCTGACCCGGCTCTCCGCCGCCGGGATCCCGACCGTCGCCGTCGTCTTCGGGAACTCGACCGCCGGCGGCGCGTACGTCCCCGGCATGTCCGACCACGTGATCATGGTCAAGGAGCGGGCGAAGGTGTTCCTCGGCGGGCCACCGCTGGTGAAGATGGCCACCGGCGAGGAGAGCGACGACGAGTCCCTGGGCGGTGCGGAGATGCACGCGCGCGTGTCCGGTCTCGCCGACCACTTCGCCGTCGACGAGCGGGACGCGCTGCGGCAGGCCCGACGCGTGGTGGCCCGCCTCAACCACCGCAAGGCGTACCGGGATCCGGGGCCGACCGTCCCTCCCAAGTATGACGAGGACGAGCTACTGGGCATCGTCCCCGGGGATCTGCGCACCCCCTTCGACCCCCGCGAGGTGATCGCCCGGCTCGTGGACGCCTCCGACTTCGACGAGTTCAAGCCCCTCTACGGGACGAGCCTGGTCACCGGGTGGGCGGCCCTGCACGGCTACCCCGTCGGGATCCTGGCCAACGCCCAGGGCGTGCTCTTCAGCGCGGAGTCCCAGAAGGCCGCCCAGTTCATCCAGCTCGCCAACCAGCGCGACATCCCGCTCCTCTTCCTGCACAACACCACCGGCTACATGGTCGGCAAGGAGTACGAGCAGGGCGGCATCATCAAGCACGGCGCGATGATGATCAACGCGGTGTCCAACTCGAAGGTCCCGCACCTGTCCGTCCTCATGGGCGCCTCGTACGGCGCCGGCCACTACGGCATGTGCGGACGCGCCTACGACCCGCGCTTCCTCTTCGCCTGGCCGAGTGCCAAGTCGGCGGTGATGGGCCCGCAGCAGCTCGCCGGGGTCCTGTCGATCGTCGCCCGGCAGTCGGCGACCGCGAAGGGGCGGCCCTACGACGAGGACGCCGACGCCGCCCTGCGCGCCATGGTGGAGCAGCAGATCGAGTCCGAGTCGCTGCCCATGTTCCTGTCCGGGCGGCTGTACGACGACGCCGTCATCGACCCGCGCGACACCCGCACCGTCCTCGGCCTGTGCCTGTCGGCCGTCCACACCGCGCCCTACGAGGGAGCGCGGGGCGGCTTCGGCGTCTTCCGGATGTGAGGGTCCACGTGACTTCAGCGAGTTCAGCTCCAGCGACTTCAGCGACTTCAGCGACTTCAGCGACTTCAACGACCTCAGCGACCTCAGTTACTTCGGCGAGGTCGGCAGTTTCGGCGAGTTCGGCGGCACCAGGGGCTTCTGTGATCACTTCCGTGCTGGTGGCCAACCGGGGCGAGATCGCCTGCCGGATCTTCCGCACCTGCGGTGAGTCGGGAATCCGGACGGTCGCCGTGCACTCGGACGCCGACGCGAACGCCCTCCACGCGCGCGTGGCCGACACGGCGGTACGACTGCCGGGAGCGGCGCCCGCCGAGACGTATCTGCGCGGCGACCTGATCGTGAAGGCGGCCGTCGCGGCCGGCGCGGACGCCGTGCACCCCGGCTACGGCTTCCTCTCCGAGAACGCCGACTTCGCACGCGCCGTCCTGGACGCGGGCCTCGTCTGGATCGGCCCGCCGCCCGCGGCGATCGAGGCGATGGCGTCCAAGACGCGCGCCAAGCAACTCATGGGGCTGGCGCCGCTCGCCTCGGACGAGGTGCGGGAGTCCGACCTGCCGGTGCTGGTGAAGGCGGCAGCGGGCGGTGGCGGGCGCGGCATGCGGGTCGTGCGCCGTCTCGAGGACCTGCGCGCCGCGCTGGAAGGCGCCCGGGCCGAGGCCGCGAGCGCCTTCGGCGACGGCGAGGTGTTCGTCGAGCCGTACGTCGAGAACGGCCGCCATGTCGAGGTGCAGGTCCTCGCCGACACGCACGGCACCGTGTGGGCGCTGGGCACCCGTGACTGCTCCCTCCAGCGGCGGCACCAGAAGGTCGTCGAGGAGGCGCCCGCCCCCGGGCTGCCGGAGGAACTCGCCGAGGAGCTGCGCGCCCTGGCCGTACGCGCCGCCCGGGCCGTGGACTACGTCGGCGCGGGCACCGTCGAGTTCCTGGTCGCCGACGGCAGGGCGCACTTCCTGGAGATGAACACCCGCCTCCAGGTCGAACACCCCGTCACGGAGGCGGTCTTCGGCCTGGACCTGGTCGCGGAGCAGATCCGCGTCGCGGAAGGCGCCGCGCTGGCCCCCGCACCCCCACGCGCGCGTGGCCACGCCGTCGAGGCCCGCCTCTACGCCGAGGACCCGGCGAACGACTGGACCCCGCAGACCGGCACCCTGCACCGCCTGGCCGTCCCGGCGGGCGTCCGCCTGGACACCGGTTTCGACGACGGCGACCCGATCGGCGTCCACTACGACCCCATGCTCGCCAAGGTCGTCGCGCACGCCCCCACGCGCGCGGAGGCGATCCGCAGACTGGCGGGCGCGCTGGAGCGGTCGACGATCCACGGCCCCACCACCAACCGCGACCTCCTCGTCCGCTCCCTGCGCCACGAGGAGTTCACCTCGGCCCGCATGGACACCGGCTTCTACGACCGCCACCTGACCACGCTCACCGAGCCGGCCCCCGCCCCGTTCGCCCCGCTGGCGGCCGCCCTCGCCGAAGCGGCCGGCCCCTCCCGCTCCCGCTTCGGCGGCTGGCGCAACCTGCCCTCCCAGCCGCAGACGAAGCGGTACGCGAGCGGGGGCGAGGAGATCGAGGTCGGCTACCGGCACGGGCGGACGGGCCTCACGGCCGAGGGCGTCCAGGTCGTGCACGCGGACCCGGCGCTGGTCGTCCTGGAGATCGACGGCGTACGCCGCCGCTTCGAGGTCGCCCGCTACGGCGACCGCGTCCACGTCAACGGCGACGCCCTCACCGTCCTGCCCCGTTTCCCCGACCCGGAGGTCCAGCACGCCCCCGGCTCCCTGCTCGCGCCGATGCCCGGCACGGTCGTCAAGCTCGCGGACGGCCTCATCACCGGATCGAGTGTCCGGGCCGGTGAACCGCTGCTGTGGCTCGAAGCGATGAAGATGCAACACGTCGTTTCGGCCCCGGTGGAGGGGACGCTGACGGCGTTGCCGGTGACGACGGGCCAGCAGGTGCAGGTCGGCACCCTGCTGGCGGTAGTGCAGGAAGCCTAGGGGCGCGGGGCCCCGTCAATACGCGGCTCCGCCGCGTGAGCGCGACCGGACACGACGAAACCCGCACGCGAAAGGAGCTCCCATGACCACCCTCATCGAATCCGACGAGCACAAGGCACTCCGCAAGGCAGTCTCGTCCTTCGCCAGGACGCACACCGACGCCGAGGGTCTCTGGCAAGCCGCCGCCAAGCTCGGCTACATCGGCGTCAACCTGCCCGAGGCGTACGGCGGCGGAGGCGGCGGCATCACCGAACTCTCCCTCGTCCTGGAAGAGCTGGGCGCCGCGGGCAACCCCCTCCTCATGATGATCGTCTCCCCCGCGATCTGCGGCACGGTCATCGCCCGCTTCGGCACCGAGGAACAGAAGCGCGACTGGCTTCCCGCCCTCGCCGACGGCAGCCGCCTCATGGCCTTCGGCATCACCGAGCCCGACGCCGGCTCCAACAGCCACCGCATCACCACCACCGCCCGCCGCGACCCCGCGAGCGGCGACTGGCTGCTGACCGGCCGCAAGGTCTTCGTCTCCGGCGTGGACATCGCCGACGCGACCCTGATCGTCGGCCGCACGGAGGACGCCCGGACGGGCAGCCTGAAGCCCTGCCTGTTCATCGTCCCGCGGGACGCGCCCGGCTTCACCCGGCGCCGCATCGACATGGAACTGCACGGCGCGGAGAAGCAGTTCGAGCTGGTCCTGGACGAGGTACGGCTGCCCGCCGAGGCCCTCGTCGGCGACGAGGACGCGGGCCTGCTGCAACTCTTCGCCGGTCTCAACCCCGAGCGCATCATGACGGCCGCCTTCGCCATCGGCATGGGACGCCACGCACTCGCCCGCGCGATCGAGTACGCGCGTGAGCGCACCGTGTGGAAGGCCCCGATCGGCGCCCACCAGGCCATCGCGCATCCCCTGGCGCAGGCCCACATCGACCTCGAACTGGCCCGCCTGATGATGCAGAAGGCGGCCCACCTGTACGACGCGGGGGACGACGTCGGCGCGGGGGAGGCCGCCAACATGGCCAAGTACGCGGCGGGGGAGGCCTGTGTGAAGGCGGTCGACCAGTCCGTGCACACCCTCGGCGGCAACGGCCTCACGCGCGAGTTCGGACTCGCCAAGCTGATAACCGCCTCCCGCGTGGCTCGCATCGCCCCGGTGAGCCGGGAGATGATTCTCAACTACGTCTCCCACCAGACCCTGGGCCTGCCCAAGTCGTACTGATCCGGCTGAACGGCCTGAAGCGCCTGACCGGCACGCCGTCGTGCCCGGCGCGCGAGGAGGAACCATGTTCCGCAGCGAGTTCGCAGACGTCCCGCCCCTGGAACTTCCCATCCACGACGCCGTACTGGGCCGTGCCGCCGAGTTCGGCGAGTTGCCGGCGCTCGTCGACGGCACGGACGGCACCACCCTCACGTACGACCAGGTGGACCGGTTCCACCGGCGGGTCGCCGCCGCGCTCGCCGAGGCCGGGGTCCGCAAGGGCGACGTGCTCGCCCTGTTCAGCCCCAACACCGTCGCCTTCCCGCTCGCTTTCTACGCGGCCACGCGCGCGGGCGCCACGGTCACCACCGTGCACCCGCTCGCCACCGCCGAGGAGTTCGCCAAGCAGATCGGCGACTCCGCCGCCCGTTGGATCGTCACCGTCTCCCCGCTGCTCCAGACGGCCCGGCGGGCGGCCGAACTCGCGGGCGGCGTCAAGGAGATCTTCGTCTGCGACACCGCCGCAGGGCACCGCTCGCTGATCGACATGCTCGCCTCGACGGCCCCCGAACCCCAGGTGTCCATCGACCCGGTGGAGGACGTGGCGGCCCTGCCGTACTCCTCCGGCACGACCGGCGTCCCCAAGGGCGTGATGCTCACGCACCGGCAGATCGCCACCAACCTCGTCCAGCTGCGGTCCGTGATGTCCGCGGGCCCCGGCGACCGCATCCTGGCCGTGCTGCCCTTCTTCCACATCTACGGCCTGACCGCCCTGATGAACGCCCCCCTGCGCCAGGGCGCCACCGTCGTGGTGCTGCCCCGCTTCGACCTGGAGACGTTCCTCGCGGCCATCCAGAACCACCGCATCACCGGCCTGTACGTGGCCCCGCCGATCGTCCTGGCCCTCGCCAAGCACCCGGCGGTCAGCCAGTACGACCTGTCGTCCCTGCGGTACGTCGTCAGCGCGGCCGCGCCCCTGGACGCCGACCTCGCCGCCGCCTGCTCCGAGCGCCTGAACCTGCCCCCCGTCGGCCAGGCCTACGGCATGACGGAACTCTCCCCGGGCACCCATGTCGTCCCGCTCGACGCGATGCGCGAGGCGCCCCCGGGCACCGCCGGCAAACTCATCCCGGGCACCGAGATGCGGATCGTCTCCCTCGACGACCCCGGCAAGGACCTCGACGTCGACGAGGCCGGCGAGATCCTCATCCGGGGACCGCAGATCATGAAGGGCTACCTGGGCCGCCCCGACGCCACCGCCGACATGATCGACGCCGACGGCTGGCTGCACACGGGCGACGTCGGGCGGGTCGACGCGGGCGGCTGGCTGTTCGTCGTCGACCGGGTCAAGGAGCTGATCAAGTACAAGGGCTTCCAGGTGGCCCCCGCCGAACTCGAAGCCCTCCTGCTGACCCACCCCGGCATAGCGGACGCGGCCGTCATCGGCGTCTACAACGACGACGGCAACGAGGTGCCGCACGCGTACGTGGTCCGCCAGCCCACGGCACCCGATCTCTCCGAGGGCGAGATCGCGATGTACGTCGCCGAGCGGGTCGCCCCCTACAAGCGCGTCCGCCAGGTCACGTTCATCGGCGCCGTACCCCGTGCCGCCTCCGGGAAGATCCTGCGTCGCCAACTGAGGGAGCGAGCATGACGACCGCCCTGGTCGGACGGACCCGCGTCCGGGGGATCGAGACCCTCGTTCTCGACTCGCCCGCCACCCGCAACGCCCTCTCACGCGCCCTCGTGAGCGAGCTGACCGACGCGCTCGGGGAGTGCGACAAGGACGACGCCGTACGCGCCGTCGTCCTCACCCACACCGGCAACACCTTCAGCGCGGGCGCCGACCTGAAGGACCCCCCGCCGCCCCACGCGGTGCCCGGGCTGCTCCAGCGGATCCTCGAGCTGCGCAAGCCCGTGGTGGCCCGGGTCGCCGGACATGTGCGGGCGGGCGGCCTGGGCGTGCTCGGCGCCTGCGACATCGCGTTCGCGTCCGGGACGTCGACCTTCGCGTTCACGGAGGTGCGCATCGGGGTCGCGCCCGCTGTCATCTCGCTGCCGCTGCTGCCCCGCGTCGACCCCCGCGCCCTCGCCCGCTACTGCCTCACCGGCGAGACCTTCGGCGCGGCCGAGGCGGCCCGGATCGGCCTCGTCACCCAGTCCGCGGGCGACGCCGACCTGGACGAGGCCCTGGCACCCGTCCTCGACGGCCTGCGCCGGGCCGCGCCCAAGGCCCTGGCCAGGACGAAGGAACTGCTCACGGCTAAGGTGCTGGAGGCCCTCGTCGAGGACGCGGGCGAGCTGACCAGGCTCTCGGCCTCGTTGTTCGCCGCCCCCGACGCCCGCGAGGGACTGACGGCCTTCCTCGAACGACGGGATCCTCCATGGGTGTTGTGACCACGGACGACCGCGGTCCGGGCGACCGCGCCCCCGGCGACCGCGGTCCGGGCGACCGTGTTCCCAAGCAGGACCGCAGCCGGGTCACCCGGCAGCGGCTCCTGGCGGCCGCCGTGGCGTGTCTCGCCGAACGCGGCTGGGCGGGCTCCACGGTCTCCGTCGTCGCCGAACGCGCGGGCGTCTCCCGGGGCGCGGCCCAGCACCACTTCCCCACCCGCGAGGACCTGTTCACCGCGGCCGTCGAATACGTCGCCGAGGAACGCTCGGAAGCGTTGCGCGCACTGTTCCCGCAGGGTGCGACGGGCGACCGGCGCGCGGTCGTCACCGCCCTCGTGGGCCTCTACACCGGTCCGCTCTTCCGCGCCGCCCTGCACCTGTGGGTGGCGGCCTCCAACGAGGAGCAACTGCGCCCGCGCGTGACCGAGCTGGAGGCCCGCGTGGGCCGCGAGAGCCATCGCATAGCCGTGGAGCTCCTGGGCGCCGACGAGTCCGCACCCGGCGTCCGTGAGACCGTCCAGGGCCTGCTGGACATGGCCCGCGGCCTCGGCCTCGCCAACCTCCTCACCGACGACGGGGGGCGCCGCGAGCGAGTGGTGACGCAGTGGGCGGGGCTCCTGGACGACGCGCTCGGCTGAACCCACGGCCGACGGCCCCGACCCCGTGGTCCGACGGCCCCGACCCCGTGGTCCGACGGTCCGGCCCCGTGGTCCGACGGTCCCGGCCCGTTGTCAGTGGTCGCGGCTACCTTTCGGGGATGGGGGACACCTATCAGACGATCATCGACCGCGACGCGAGCCCGCAGGACGCGCCGCGCCTGGCGAAGCCCGTGGTCGAGTGGCTCGTCGCCGAGGGCATCGTGCTCGCAGAGGCGGAACCGGGCTGGGCCCTGGGCGACCGGCCGGCCCATCCACCGGGCCCGAACTGGCACACGGCGGTCACCGACGCCCGCGGGGGCACGCCGGAGGGCCTCGCCGTGTACACCGAGCACCACATCTTCTACAGCAGCTTCAACCAGCGTCCCGGCCCGTCGGTGGTGATCTGCGCACGCTGCGGGGAGAGCGCCGTGGCGGAGGGGGATCTCGGGGAGCGCATCGGCGCGGCCGTCGACGTCTGGTACGAGACGGGCACCGCCGGCGTCGACTGCCCCGCCTGCGCCCGGTCCGTCGACCTGTCCGCCTGGAGGTGGGCCGACGACTCCCTGGCCTTCGCCCATCTCGGCTTCGAGTTCTGGAACTGGCCCTGGCTCAGCGAGGAGTTCCGCGCACGGCTGTCCGGTTTTCTGGACGGGCACGGCACCGCGTTCCTTCCGGGCAAGGTCTGAGCCCCCGAGGGATCGACCCGCGCGAGGACGATCCCCCCGAGGACGGCCTCCTCACGGGCTGAGCCGCTCCACCCGCCAGCTCCCGTCCGCCTCCGCCACGTACCGCAGCCGGTCGTGCAACCGGTTCAGACGGCCCTGCCAGAACTCCACCGACTGCGGAGCCACCCGGAAACCGCCCCAGTGCGGCGGCACCGGCACCTGCTCGCCCTCCGGATAGCGGGCCGCCAGCTCGGCGTAGGGGGCGTCGAGATCGGCGCGCGAGGCGATCACCGAGGACTGGGCGCTGGCCCAGGCGCCGAGCTGGGAACCGTGCGGCCGGGTCCGGAAGTACGCGGCGGTCTCGTCGCGCCCGGTGCGCCGGGCCACGCCCCGCACGATGACCTGCCGGGCCATCGGATGCCAGGGGAAGAGCAGCGAGACATGCGGGTTCTCGGCGAGGTCGCGGGCCTTGCGGGAGTCGTAATTGGTGTAGAAGACGAAGCCCTGTTCGTCGAAGTGCTTCAGCAGCACCGTGCGCGAGCCGGGCCGGCCCTCGGCGTCCGCGGTGGAGACGACCATGGCGTTCGGCTCGAAGAGATGGGCCTCGACGGCCGCGTCCTTGAACCAGCGGGCGAACTGCTCCACCGGCGTCGCGGCCAGCTGGGCCTCGGAGAGCCCCTCGGCCCGGTACTGCTTGCGCATGGCGGCGGGATCGGGGGCGGGGCCGGGGGAGACGGCTTCTGCGTCGGTCACGTGGTCATCTTGCCGTATGGGTCTCACCGGAGACCGACCCACCAAGGGTGGCACTGAGTGCCGCAACCACTCCCCAAGGGTGGCACTCGGGGATATGGTGCAGATGCACCGGTCGTCGCCCCGTCCGGCGAGGTGCCGGTTGGGTGACCGACGGCCGCACGGGGCATCAGTGGGATGACCGCCCAGGACCGCGAGTCCCCGCACACGAGGTGCACAGGACCGCGGAACCGCCGGCGCCGTCCGCCCCACACGTGCTGCCGCACACGACGAACCGCCCACAACGCACCGCCCGCATCCCACAACCCACCCCCACCTCACTCCCACCCCCACCTCACTCCCACCCCCACCTCAGCCAACCCCCACCTCAGCCCACTGCCCACTCCACCGCTCACCGCCACCGCCCGACCCCGTCGACACATCCCGTCGCACACATCACGAGGAGCCGCCTGATGTCCGACTTCGTACCCGGACTCGAAGGAGTCGTCGCGTTCGAGACGGAGATCGCCGAACCCGACAAGGAGGGCGGCGCCCTGCGGTACCGGGGCGTCGACATCGAGGACCTGGTCGGCCACGTCTCCTTCGGCAGCGTCTGGGGCCTGCTCGTCGACGGTGCCTTCAACCCCGGCCTGCCGCCCGCCGAACCGTTCCCGATCCCCGTCCACTCCGGTGACATCCGCGTCGACGTGCAGTCCGCGCTCGCCATGCTGGCGCCCGTCTGGGGTCTCAGGCCGCTCCTCGACATCGATGCCGAGCAGGCCCGCGCGGACCTGGCCCGCGCCGCCGTCATGGCCCTGTCCTACGTCGCCCAGTCCGCGCGCGGCCAGGGGCGCCCGATGGTCCCGCAGCGGGAGATCGACAAGGCCCAGTCTGTCGTCGAGCGGTTCATGATCCGCTGGCGCGGTGAGCCGGACCCCAAGCACGTGGCCGCGGTCGACGCCTACTGGACGTCGGCGGCCGAACACGGCATGAACGCGTCCACGTTCACCGCCCGCGTGATCGCGTCCACGGGCGCCGACGTCGCCGCCGCCCTGTCCGGCGCCGTGGGAGCCATGTCGGGCCCGCTGCACGGCGGCGCCCCCTCCCGCGTCCTCGGCATGATCGAGGAGATCGAGCGGACCGGGGACGCGGAGGCGTACGTCAAAAAGGCCCTCGACAAGGGCGAGCGGCTCATGGGCTTCGGCCACCGCGTCTACCGCGCCGAGGATCCACGCGCGCGCGTGCTGCGCCGTACGGCCCGCGAGCTGGGCGCGCCCCGCTTCGAGATCGCCGAGGCCCTGGAGAAGGCGGCCCTGGCGGAACTCCACGCCCGCCGCCCCGACCGGGTCCTGGCGACGAACGTCGAGTTCTGGGCGGCGATCATCCTGGACTTCGCGGAGGTTCCGGCGCACATGTTCACGTCGATGTTCACCTGCGCCCGTACGGCGGGCTGGTCGGCGCACATCCTCGAGCAGAAGCGCACCGGCCGCCTGGTCCGCCCCTCGGCCCGCTACATCGGCCCGGGCTCCCGCAGCCCCCGGGAGATCGAGGGCTACGGGGCCATCACGACTTAGGGCATGATCCGCCGGACAGGCCCCGGGCGGGACCCGGCGTCACGGGCGGCGTCACACGGGGCTGAGCAGCTCCGTGTGGTGCCGCTCGGCCACCAGCGGGTGGGCCCGCAGCTTGCCCTTCAGTTCGTTGAAGCCGTACTCGGCGAAGAGCGGGTTGGCCGGGTCGTCGGTCACGCCGGGTGCGGCGGAGGCGTGCGGGAAGGGCAGCGGCTCGACGCGGGCGTCCAGCCGGGGGTTGTAGAAGAACGGCACGGACAACCGCTCGACGGCGCTCGGCGGTGACACGACCCGGTGGTTGGTGGCCACGAGGTAGCCGTTGGTCGCCACCTCCAGCAGCTCACCCAGGTTGACGACGAAGGCGCCCGGCAGCGGCGGGACGTCGTGGAACAGTCCGTCCGCGCGCTGCACCTGGAGCCCGCCGACCCGGTCCTGGAGCAGCAGCGTCAGGAAGCCGTAGTCCTTGTGCGCCCCGACCCCCTGGCCGGCGCCGTCGCCCGCGCTTCCGGGATACCGCACGAGCTTCAGATGCGGATGCGCCCGCTCGCCGAAGACCTGGTCGTAGAAGTCGACGGGCGCCCCGATGGAGGCGAGCAGCTCGTGCAGCAGCTTCTCGGCGACGGCGCTCAGCCGCTCGATCCACGCGAGCGCGGCGACCCGCAGCGCAGGAAGCCCGGCAGGCCACTGGTTGGGCCCTTCCAGCCACCAGTAGGCGGGCTCGCCCGGGCCGGGTGTCCGGGCGGGTCGCTCGGCCCCGATGTCGAGCTGGTCCCGCCAGTCCTGCCGTCCCCCGGTCCGCTCGTCACCGGTCCGCGTGTAGCCCCGGAAGTGCGGCGAGTTCACGTTGTCGATCGCGAGCCGCTCGGCCTCGGGCAGGGCGAAGAAGGCCCGCATGGCGGCCAGCAGCTCGCCGGTCTCCCGGTCACCGACCCCGTGGCCGACCAGCTGGAAGAACCCCACGTCGTGCGCGGCGCTGTGCAGCTGCGCGTGCAGCAGCGCCCGTGCCTGGGGACCGCGGTCGGCAGCGGAGAGATCGATGATCGGCAGTTGCTGGTACGACGGGTTCGTCATGGTAAGTCCGCAGGTGTACGGGGGCCCGGCCCCGCCGTGGGTGGGGCGGCGCACGGGTGCCAGTGGGCGAGAGGAAGGGAAACGCACGCGGATGGAACCGCGGAAAGGGCTGGAAGGCTCAGCGGGAGCGTCGACAGCCCATGCTCGTGACGCGGACGTAGTCCACGTGGCGGCGTCGAACGAGCGAAAGCATGCGCCCAGGGTACTGCCTGGCGAAAGATTCGTACGTGTCGCGGATCACGCCCCGTGAATTCTGCGGCAGGGCGCTCGAAACGCAGACGACCCGCGAGTCTGGTCCTCACTCAGGAGGGCCGGCCGGACGTACCGGCGACTCGCGGGTCGGGTGACTGCGTTGAATTGGCCGGTTGCGTGCGACTGACACACGCGGGTCCGGCACCGCACTCAGTGGGCGACGGGACTAGCCCGCAGCCACCTCCGACGTCCGGTGTGCATACATGCTTCGGACCACCTCCTTTCCTTCGGTACGTCACACCCTAAGAACCCGTTGCCGGTCACTCAAGTGTTTTTTCCGGGATGTGGACCGGGACCTCGGCCGGGACATTGACTTCACCGATGGAGAAACGATTCGCTGGTGGCGTGACTGATCTTCGTCTGCGTACCGGGGCCGTCGTCGGTGAGGGCATGCTCGAGCAGTGGCGGCACGTCCACAACACGATCGTGCCGCCGGCCGCGATGTCCCTCGACGAGGTGCGCGAGCGGGCGGGCCGCCACCGGCTGGAGAACGCCTACGTCGGCGACGTCCTCGTCGGCTGCTCGACCGTACGGCCGCCCGAGGGCGAGGAGGCGGTGGCGACCGTCATCGCGCGCGTGCTGCCGGAGTACCGGGGGCGCGGCCACGGCGCCGCCCTGTACGACCACGCCCTCGCCCACGCGCGCGTGCTCGGCGCCAGGGTGGTGGAGACATGCGTGCTGGCCGTCAACGAGGACGGTCTGCGCTTCGCACGGGCACGCGGCTTCGTGGAGGTCGAGCGGTACGTGCTCGACGGCGGGACGGCGGAATGGGTCGACCTGCGGCTCCCGCCCCGCGGTGACCGGGGCCGTGACTAGTGCGGCGGCGCTACAACGATTCCTCTGCAATCTTGCGGGAATCATATGTGGGCTGCGTCACGTTCGAGTTGAATGAGGGCAAGTGAGCGAACCTGCAGGGGGTCCAGGTGAGTGCTTCCCGGCGTAGTGGGACCACCGACGAGCTGGGGCCGGACGAGCCCGAGGAGCCCGGGCGGTCGGGCAGTGACGGCCCCACGCCCCCGGACGCCGAGGGGACACCGGTCGGTCCGGTCGGCCCGGACGGCGCCGACCTGCTCGCCGCGCTGCTCGACGGCATGGACGCGGCCCTCTGCGCGTTCGACGTCGACGGCGTCGTCACGCACTGGAACCGCGAGGCCGAACGCATCCTCGGCTGGAGTGCCGCCGAGGCGGTCGGGCGGCACGGCTTCGCCGGCTGGGCCGTGCGCGAGGCCGACGCCGAGGACATCGAGGGGCGGCTGATGTCCGCCATGCACGCGCCGGGCCGCCAGGTCCACGAGTTCGCGCTGCTGACCAAGGACGGCGGCCGGGTCCTCGTGCGTACCCAGTCCGCCGCCGTGCGCGGGCCCGACGGCAAACCCGCCGGGCTGTACTGCGCTTTCAGCGAGGTGCACGCCCAGATCGACCTGGAGCGCTCCATCGCGCTCAGCGAGGCCCTCTTCGACGACGCCTCCTGGGGGGTCGTCCTGGTCGACGCCGACCTGCGCCCCGCCGTCGTCAACGCGCACGCCGCCCGCGCGCTCGGCACCGGCCGTACGGCCGTCCTGGGGCGCCCCCTGGGCGACCTGCTCACCCGGGGCGTCGAGGAGCTGGAGAACGTGCTGACCCATGTGCTCGCCGAGGGCGCCCCGCCGGCCCCCGCCGAACTGTGGGTCGGGGTGCGCACCCCGGAGGGCGAGAAGCGCCGCTGCTGGCGCAGCGGCTTCCTGCGGCTGGCCTCGCCGCTCGCCGAGGAGCCGGTGCCCCTCGGGGTCGGCTGGCTCTTCCAGGACGTCACCGAGGCCAAGCAGGGTGAGCAGGAGGCGTCGCTGCTGCGCTTCCGCGCCAACCAGCTGCACCGGGCCGCCCGCGCCGCCGCCGAGTGCGAGGACCCCGCGGAGGCGGCCACCGTCCACCTGGACTTCGCGCTCGCCGGGTTCGCCGACCACGCCCTGGTCGACCGGGTGATGGGCGGCGCTGCGGCCGACGTGGAGGGGGCCGGGCCGCTGCGGCTGATGCGCGTCGCGGCCACCCCGTCGGGCGGTCCGGGCCCCAGCACGCTCACCGGACACACCGGCCTGCCCGTCCGCTACGGCGAGGCGCATCCGGCGCTCCAGTGCGTGGCGCGGGCCGGTTCCGTACGGGCCGGCGTGGGCGCCGTACCGGCCGGTGAGGCGCGGGAGTGGGCCCGGGCGCGCCTGTGGCCCGACGACACGGTCCACGCCCTGTGCGCGGTGCTGCGCAGCCGGGGCCGCACCCTGGGGGTCGTGACGTTCCTGCGCGGCGGTGGCCGCACGGCCTTCGAACGTACCGACGCGGTCTACGCCGAGGACGTGGCCGTCCGCATGGCCACGGCTCTGGACCTCGCCGATCTGACCGGCGCGGCCGACGCGGCGGGCCGGGGCGACGGCGCCTGACCCGCGCGGGTCGGGCCGCCCGCCCGGCGTACGGCGCGCGCTCAGTGACGGTAGAAGATCCGGTCCCGGTACTCCTCCATGATCCGCCCGTTCCAGTCGTGGCCGCCGTCGACGTTGCCGGAGCGCAGCAGCGGGGGCTCGATGCCGCGCTCGGCGAGGACGCCGGCCGCGGTGGCCATGACGGCCTGGAGGAGGGCGGAGGTGACGACCGTGGAGGCGGGCGCGAAGGGCGCGGGGACGGTGTCGAGGGTGAGCTCGGCGTCCCCGACGGCGATCTTCGAGTCGAGGACGACGTCGCAGTGGTCCTTCAGGAACGTGCCGGACGCGTTCCGGGACGTCGTCTCCGAGGCGTAGGCCACCGACGTCAGGCCGATGACCCGGACGCCCCGGGCTCGGGCGTTCTGGGCCATCTCCACGGGCAGCGCGTTGCGGCCGGACAGCGAGATGACGACGAGGGCGTCGCCCGCGCGCAGGGGCGAGGTGTCCAGGACGGCGCTCGCGAGGCCGTCGACCCGCTCCAGGGCCGAGCCGAGGGTGGCGGGCTTGACGTCGACGCCGACGACGCCCGGCACCGCGAGCAGGTTCATCAGGGCGAGGCCGCCCGCGCGGTAGACGACGTCCTGCGCGGCGAGCGAGGAGTGTCCGGCGCCGAAGGCGAAGAGGCGGCCGCCGGCGGTCACGGTGTCGGCGAGGAGCGTACCGGCGGCCTCGACGGGGCCGGCCTCCTCGTCGCGGGCCCGCTGGAGCAGGGCGATCGCGGCGTCGAAGAACTGGGCGGCGAGCTTGCGGTCGCTCATCCGGGGGCCCCTTTGCCGTAGCGGGTGTCCGTGTCGCGGATCACCGTGCGGTCTGGACCACTGCGCTGTCAATACGCCCGGTGGCGCCGGGAAGGCTGAGGCGTGGCCCGGTGTTCCGCCGGGGGCGCGGGCCCTGATGTAACCGCCTCGTTCCAACGGCGCGGCACGCTTGTCGGTGGTATCCGGCAGAATTGACTCCAGGGCCAGCGCACGTGCCGGAGAGCCGTCGAGCCTTCCGCAGAGCTAATCGAGGGGCACACATGTCCGGACTGATCGACACCACGGAGATGTATCTCCGCACCATCCTCGAGCTGGAAGAGGAAGGTGTGGTGCCCATGCGTGCCCGGATCGCCGAGCGCCTCGACCAGAGCGGCCCGACGGTCAGCCAGACGGTGGCGCGCATGGAGCGCGACGGTCTGGTCTCCGTGGCCAGCGACCGGCACCTGGAGCTCACCGACGAGGGCCGCCGGCTGGCCACGCGCGTGATGCGCAAGCACCGCCTCGCCGAGTGTCTCCTGGTCGACGTGATCGGCCTGGAGTGGGAGCAGGTGCACGCCGAGGCGTGTCGCTGGGAGCACGTGATGAGCGAGGCCGTCGAGCGGCGCGTGCTGGAGTTGCTGCGGCACCCGACCGAGTCGCCGTACGGCAACCCGATCCCGGGCCTCGAGGAGCTGGGCGAGAAGGACGGCGCCGACCCGTTCCTGGACGAGGGCATGGTCTCGCTGGCGGACCTCGACCCGGGTCTGGAGGGCAAGACGGTCGTCGTCCGCCGTATCGGCGAGCCGATCCAGACGGACGCGCAGCTGATGTACACGCTGCGCCGCGCGGGCGTGCAGCCCGGCTCCGTGGTGAGCGTGACGGAGTCGGCGGGCGGTGTGCTGGTCGGCAGCGGCGGCGAGGCGGCCGAGCTGGAGTCGGAGGTCGCGTCCCACGTGTTCGTCGCCAAGCGCTGAGCTCCGTCCGGGCGGGCGGGCGACGTCGCGGGGGCGACCGCCGCTCGTCCACGAAACGCTGAGCATTGTTCAACTCATGGGGATGGTGGGGCAGTTGAGGTGTTCCGCCGATCTCGTCGAATCGCAGATTCCCTGTGTCGAATCGCAGCGCTCCGAGGCTTCCCGTGCCAGGCTGTCGCGTGGGGCATATGACCGGAGGGGGCGGGATGCTGTGCCGCGGAGCAGCGGAGGGCCCCGGTGCCGTAAGGCACCGGGGCCTGTCCTCCCCTGTACTGACCCGGAGCCCCGAGCTCTCAGGGTCATTCCCATCGGACCGGTTTCCCCGAGCGGTCCGCCCCTCGCTGAAAATCTCCCCTCGGCAGCGGGGATCATTCCTTGAGTGTGGTCACTCGATCGAGGGGTGTTGTGCGCGGAGAGTGCATTTCTCGAAAGGCCATTCGATAGCCTGCGGGTGATCGAAGGCGGTACGAAGGCATCGGCAGCGCAGCGGAATAACGGCTAGGGGGGTGCCAGGACCTATGGCGCGACGCATCGACGTGACCGGGGCGGGGGGCGTACGCCTGGCGGCCTGGGAGTTCGGCGACCCGCCCAAGGGCGACCCGGCGAAAGCCGTGACGGAGCCGGTGATTCCGTCCCAGGACGCGGGAGGGCGGCAGAGGGGCCGGCCCGCCGACCACGACGACGGAAGCAGGCCGGGCGTCCTGTTACTCCATGGCCTGATGGGCCGGGCCTCGCACTGGGCGTCCACCGCCCGCTGGCTCTCCGAGCGGCACCGCGCGGTCGCCCTCGACCAGCGCGGCCACGGCCAGAGCGAGAAGCCGCCCGAGGCCGCCTTCACCCGCGAGGCCTATGTCGAGGACGCGGAAGCCGCGCTCGAGCAGCTCGGCCTCGCCCCGGCCCTCCTCATCGGCCACGCCATGGGAGCGCTCACCGCGTGGCAGCTCGCCGCCAAGCGCCCCGACCTGGTGCGCGGCCTGATCGTCTGCGACATGCGGGCCTCCCCGCTGGGAGCGGCCTCGCAGCGCGAGTGGGGCGACTGGTTCAAGTCCTGGCCCGTCCCCTTCGCCACGCTCGCCGACGTCCGCAAATGGTTCGGCGAGGACGACCCCTGGGTGGAGCGCCCGAACCCGTCCCGGGGCGAGTTCTACGCCGAGGTGATGCAGGAGTCGCCGGACGGCTGGCGTCCGGTCTTCGAGCCCGAGCAGATGCTCAAGTCCCGTGAGACCTGGGTGTTCGACGCGCACTGGGAGGAGCTCACCCAGGTGCAGTGCCCGGCGCTGGTGGTGCGCGGCCTGGACGGCGAGCTCGGCCGCGCCGAGGCGCAGGAGATGGTGCGCGTCCTGCCTCGCGGCGAGTACGCGGAGGTCGCCGACGCCGGGCATCTCGTGCACTACGACCAGCCGGAGGGGTGGCGCACGGCCATCGAACCGTTCCTCGACGCCGTACTCACCCCCGAAGCGCCCTGAAGCCGCCTGGAGCCGCCTGGAGCCGCCTGGAGCCGCCCGAAGCCGCCCGAGACAGCGGTCCGGGCGGCCTCGGCGGTCAGCCCTTGCTCACCGCCGTCAGGATCTCCGGCAGGCGCGTCGCCGTCCGGGGCGCGGCCAGGCGCAACCCCAGCAGGGTGACCGCCGTCCCGTACGCCGCGCCCCCCGGCAGCAGCAGCCAGGTCCAGGCGTCCCCGCCCTCGCTGACGTGCAGCCAGATCGTCACCGCGATGACGGGCGCACACAGCAGGGCCGCCGACACCATTCCGCCGAAGATCGCGATCCAGGCGAGACCGGCCTGACCGGGGGCCACGTTCTTGTAGCCCTCCTGCGGAATCGAGTAGGGGAAGCGGGCCGAGGTCCAGGCGCCCGTCGCCAGCATCGCCCCGAGCAGCGCGAGGGACAGCCCCAGCGCCTCGGGCAGCTTCGACCAGTCGCCGAGCATCGCCGTCGTCAGCACGGTCACCAGCGTCGCGTACGGCAGGGTGATCAGCAGCAGGGCCAGCGCCCGCGCACGCAGCTCGGCGTACGCGTCCCGGCGCGAGGAGATCGTCATCGCGACCATCCAGAACGCGGACGTGTCCTGCCCGAACTGGTTGTACATCTGGATGCCGAGCATCCCGGCGGCGAAGCAGGCGAAGTAGATCGAGCCGGTGCCCTGCAACGCGTTGAAGACGGGCACGATCAGCCCGATGGCCAGCGAGGTCACCCAGGCCGCCTTCGTCTTCGGGTCGCGCCAGACATAGCGCAGGCTGCGTTCCATCACGGTGCCGGTGCGTCCGCCCGGCAGCAGCCGCCCGAGCCCCGCCGACCTCCGGCGTTCCCGCGCGGCCGGCTCGGCGGCCTGGAGGGTGGAGCCGTCGGGCGAGGTCATCAACCGGGTCAGACTCCGCGTCCACACCGTGACCAGCAGCACCAGCGCGCCCGCGCTGACGGCGATCTGCGCGGCGGCGACCCCGTACGACCCCCCGCTCACGGAGTCCACCGCGCCGACCGCGGAGGCCGGCGGCAGCCACCGCAGCACATCCGCCGCCGGATCGAGCTGCCCGAGACCGGACGCCCCGAGCCGCTGCGCCCCGAAGTTGACGACCTGCGCGCCGATCGCGACGACCAGCCCGCTCAGCACCGCCAGATCGCGTCCCTTGCGGCTGGTCAGCAGCCGGATGTTGGCGGCGGCCACGGCCCGGGCGAGCGCGACGCACACCAGCAGCCCGAGGGCGACGGCGACCACGCCCACCGCCCACGCGGCGGCCCCGTGTGCCACCGACACCACCGATCCCACCAGCATCAGCAGCGTGAACAGCGGCCCGATGCCCACCAGCGAGGCCGCCAGCAGCGCCCGCACCAGCGGCCGGGGCCGCAGCGGCAGCATCACCAGCCGGGTCGGGTCCAGGGTCTCGTCCCCGCTGGGGAAGAACAGCGGCATCACCGCCCAGCCCAGCCCCAGCACCGCCACGAGGAGCACCACCAGCGACACCGCGTGGTCGTGCCCGCGCAACGCGATCAGCCCGAGCAGCTGAAGCGCGGCGAACAGCAGCGTGACGACGGCGGAGGCCACATACGCGGCCCGCCGCCCGCCCGACTGCCGCAGTCCGTTGCGCAGCAGCGACAGCTTCAGCCGTACGACGGTGGGGACGAGGCCCGGCGGGGAGGTCGGCTCGCTCACCGGGCAGCCCCGCCGCCCAGCCAGTCGAGGTCGGAGCCGGTGTCCCGCCCCTGCGCCCCGACGAGCTCGAGAAACGCCTGCTGAAGGGAGGGAGCCGACCCCCGCACCTCCTCCAGCGTCCCGTGCGCCCGGATCCGCCCCGCGGCCAGCACCGCCACCCAGTCGCACAGCGACTCGACGAGCTCCATGACATGGGAGGAGAAGACGACCGTGGCCCCGGACGCCGTGTACCGCTCCAGTACTCCCCGGATGATCTGCGCGGACACCGGGTCGACGCCCTCGAACGGCTCGTCGAGGAAGAGCACTTCGGGGTTGTGCAGCAGTGCGGCCGCGAGCCCGATCTTCTTCCGCATACCGGTCGAGTAGTCCACGACCAGCTTGTGCTGGGCCCCGGCCAGATCAAGGACGTCGAGCAACTGGGTGGCCCGCTTGTCCACCTCGGTTCCCGGCAGCCCTCGCAACCGCCCGCTGTAGCCGAGCAGTTCACGCCCCGACAGCCGCTCGAACAGCCGCAGCCCCTCCGGCAGCACCCCGATCCTGGCCTTCACCTCGACGGGATCCCGCCACACGTCGTGCCCGACGACCTCCACGGACCCCTGATCGGGCCGCAGCAACCCGGTCACCATCGACAGGGTCGTGGTCTTCCCGGCCCCGTTCGGCCCGACGAGCCCGATGAACTTCCCCGAGGGCAGATCGAGATCGATTCCGGCGACGGCGACTTGCTGACCGAACCGCTTCCAGAGGTTACGCACGCGTACGGACGTCATGCACGAACCCTACGGCCAGGAAAGCACCCCGAAAGGGGCGCGGGGCGGTGCTCGACATGAGGCTCCGCCGCGTGGGCGCGACAAGCCACGAGGCACCCGCACCCGCCATCAGGGACCAAGCACGCGGATCAGGAGGCGCCGCTACCGATCCCGCCCACAGGCGTAGGCGAGCGGCGAGATCAACTCCTCAGCGTCGGGCAGCCACCGATTCGCCGCGGTCGGCCGACAGGCCCACTGCACAGCCCCCCGGGAGCCGAACCGGGTGGGTGGCGCGGCCACGTAGGTGCCCTCGCCGAGCGTCACCAGATCGAGCGCCCCCAATGACCAGCCGAGCTTGCGCACCAGGTCCGGCACCTTCGCCGACGCCCCCGGCAACACGAAGAACTGCATCCGCCGGTCCGGCGCCAACGTGACAGGACCGAGCGTCAACTCCATCCGCTCCATCCGGGCCAGGGCGAGGAAACCGGCCGTCTCCGGGACGGAGATCGCGTCGAACGTACGCCCGGTCGGCAGCAGGATCGAGGCGGTCGGCTGTTTCTGCCACATCCGGCGCGCGACCGTGGCGCTGCCGGTGGCCTGCGTCGCCCAGTCGGGGCGCGCGGGGTGCGCGCCCGGGGCCGCACACGCACCGTCGCCGCAGGAGCAGCGCTGCACTCCGTCGACGGGTTCCAGCCAGGTGCCGGGGAACACGTCCCAATGACGTTCCTCGGCGTAGCGAACAGCGGTCTCGAGCAGCGATTCCCCGCGCTGCTTCGGGATTTGAGTGGCTTCGGCGCCCGCGATGGTCTCTTCCACGATGAACACAACTCTAGCCGTCACCAGGGGTTACGCCCGCCCCTTTGCGCGGGGGAGGAGCATCGATTCCGCGTCCGGGGCGCATGGGTGCATGTGCGGGGGCGCGCGGGAGGAACGAGCGCGGGAACGGGTATCCAGGTAGAGGGGTGGGCTTCCGCCGGTAACCCGGCAATTCTCTGTATTCCTCGGCAATTCTCGGCAATCCTCACATGCCTCGCATTTTCGGTATGGCCATGGGGCATTGATCTTCTCGGCCGGAACCATTCGGTGGAAGACACGTCAACTCGGTGTGTGGGCAGGCACCCGCCGCCCCGGTCACCGCAGCCACAGGGGGTAATGCCCATGGCCGCAAGGCCGCTAGTCGCGCGGCAGCCGAACGAACGGCTGCAGGCGCTCATCCAGGAGGCGGGGTGCTCGAACGCCGGGCTCGCCCGCCGCGTCAACATGTGCGGCGCCGAGCACGGCCTCGACCTGCGCTACGACAAGACGTCCGTGGCCCGTTGGCTGCGCGGACAGCAGCCGCGGGGACGCGCACCGGCGATCATCGCGGAGGCGCTGGGCCGCAAGCTCGGCCGTACGGTCACGATCGACGAGATCGGCATGGCCAACGGCAAGAACCTCGCCTCGGGCGTGGGTCTCCAGTTCTCGCCGACGGTACTGGGGGCCATCGAGCAGGTCTGCGAGCTGTGGCGCAGTGACGTGGGCCGACGCGACTTCCTCTCCGGGTCGTCCGTGGCCGCCTCGGCGCTGGTCGAGCCGAGCCGCGACTGGCTGATCTCCTCACCCGACGCGCAGGTGGCGCGGTCGGCCGGTCCCCGGGTGGGCCTGTCCGACGTCGCGGCCGTCAAGGCGATGACCCAGGCGCTGGTCGACCTGGACCACCAGTACGGCAGCGGGCATGTACGCCCGGTCGTGGTGCACTACCTCAACAGCGTCGTCTCGGGCCTGCTGGCCGGCTCCTACCGGGAGGCGGTGGGCCGGGAACTCTTCGCCTCCGTCGCCCGGTTGACGGAACTCGCCGGCTACATGGCCGTCGACACCGGCCAACCCGGCCTCGCCCAGCGCTACTACATCCAGGCCCTGCGGCTCGCCCAGGCGGCGGGCGACCGCGGATACGGCGGGTACGTCCTCGCCGCCTCCATGAGCCACCTCGCCGCGCAGCTCGGAAACCCGCGCGAGATCGCGCAGTTGGCGCGCGCGGCGCAGGAAGGGGCGCGAGGGCGGGTGACACCGCGTGCGCAGGCGATGTTCCTCGCGGCGGAGGCGCGCGGCCACGCGCTGATGGGTGACGCGCGCGGGGCACAGTCGGCCTCCGGGCGGGCGTTGTCGGCACTGGAGGCGGCCGATCCCTCCGCCGGGGACGACCCGGCGTGGATCGCGCACTTCGACGAGGCCTATCTGGCCGACGAGTTGGCGCACTGCCACCGCGACCTGGGCCAGGCCGAGGCGGCGGCGCGCTGCGCCGAGGAGTCCCTGGCCGGGCACCCGGAGAACCGTGCGCGCCGGCGCGCGATCGGCTACGTCCTGCTGGCCACCGCGCAGGTGCAGCAGAGGGAGGTCGAACAGGCCTGCAACACCGGGCTGAAGGCGGTCGAGTTGCTGGAGACGCTCCGCTCCAACCGGGGCGCGGAGTACCTGGAGGACCTGCAGCAGCGACTGGAACCCTTCCGGGACGAGTCGGTGGTGAGGGAGTTCGGGGCGCGACTGGAGTTGCAGACCGCGGCGTGAACGGACGGGGCGCCGCCGCGTGAACGTGCGGGAAACGACGGGATCCCGCACAGGGAACCGCGAATACAGCGCACGGCGCTCCGGATCTGTTACCGACGTCACCGCCGACCCCGCCGGGAGGGAGATCACGACTGAGCTGCGTGGCACGGGGTTCCGGGAACCCGGTAGCGTGAACCGACGATTCCGAAGGTCCCCCATTCGTAGGAGTCCCGGTGACGCAGAGTGGACAGGGCGAGGAGCCCTCGGCGCAGCCCGCGCGCGAAGGCATCGTGCTGCCCTCCGACGGTGGGGAACCCCTGCTGCCGGGAATGACGACGAGCGCGCCACGGCCGGCGTCCAGCCAGGGACCGCCGACCGAACCGCCCTCGGGACCGCCCTCGGGCCACTACCCCGGCCAGTACGGCGCTCAGCAATATGGACAGGACCAGTACGGGCAGGACCAGTACGGGCAGCAGCAGTACGGGCAGGACCAGTACGGGCAACCGGACTACGGGCGGCATGCGCAGCAGGCGTCCGACGGGTCCCAGGGGCAGGCCGAGTACGGGCGGCAGGCGCCGGCCGGCGGGCAGACCTGGGGAGAGCCGTGGGGTCCCGGCCGGCAGACGCCCGACCCGCAGCCGGACCCACAGCAGTCGGCCCAGGGCTGGCCGCTTCCCGCGGACCAGCAGACGGACCGGCCCGGCCAGGCACACCAGCAGCAGCCGCAGGCCCACTGGAACACCGGGCAGCCGGCCCCGTGGAACGGTGGCACCCGGGCGGGCGCCGGCCCGCTCCCGCCCGAGGGCGCACCCCTGCCACCGGCCGCTTCCGCGGACGACGGCGCGACGCAGTACATACCGCCGGTCCCGTCCGACCCGTCCGACGGCGGCCGGGGTCGGTACCTGCCGCCGTTCGCCGCGCCCGCTCCGGCGGACGAGGGGGCGACGCAGTACCTGCCGCCCGTCCCCGCCGCCGCTCCGGCGGACGAGGGGGCGACGCAGTACCTGCCGCCCGTCCCCGCCGCCGCTCCGGCGGACGAGGGCGCCACCCAGTACCTGCCGCCCGTCGCACCGGGGGCGCTGCCGCCCGAGGCTCCGGCCGAGTCGACCCACTATCTGGGCCGTGCCCCGCAGAACCCGGGCACGGGTTCCTTCCCGGGCGGCGGACCGATGCCCGCGCCGGGAACGCAGCCCGGCGCCCGGCCCGGCGCGTACTCCGACTCCGAGCCCACGCAGTACATCCCGCCCGTCCCCGCGCAGGCCGGTGGGGACCGGCAACCGCCCGCCGAGTTCGAGAACCTCTTCCGCAGCGGGCCGGGCAGCGACAGCCCGGCCGGGTCCACGCAGCAGCTCCCGCGCTACTCCGGGCCGGACGCCCCCGGATACGGCGGTCCGGGCGGCCCCGGCGGCGCGCAGGGCTACGGTGCCGGGCCCGCCGCCCGTTCCCCGCAGCCCGCCTACACCCCGCCGGGCGACCCGGCGGCGGGCGGGCGGCGCGCGGCGCGCGACGGCGGCGGCCAGGAAGGCCGCACCCGCTCGCGGCTGCCGTTGTTCGCGGCGGTCGGCGTGGCGCTCGCGGTCGTCGGCATCGGCGCGGGCGCGATGCTCGCGGGCGGGGGCAAGGACCAGGGCGACGACGACAACAGGACGGTCGCCGCGTCGGCCCCCGCGACCGAGGGGTCCGCGTCCACCGGCGCGGCCGAGAAGCAGGCCGTCGAACTGGACAAACTGCTGGCGGACAGCGGCAGCAGCCGGGCCAGTGTGATCAGCGCCGTGGCCGACGTGAAGGCGTGCGGCAACCTCGGCCAGGCCGCGACGGACCTGCGGGACGCGGCGAAGCAGCGCACCGAACTGGTCACCAGACTGTCCGCTCTGAAGGTCGACCAGCTGCCGGACCACACCGCGCTGACCACCGCCCTCACCAAGGCGTGGCAGGCGTCCGCGTCCGCCGACAACCACTACGCGGCCTGGGCCGACCAGGTCGCCGGCAGCAAGAAGAAGAGCTGCAAGAAGGGCTCGGCCCGCACCACCTCCGAGACCCAGGCCGGCAACCGCGCGAGCGGCACCGCCAGCGCCCAGAAGACCCAGGCCGCGACGTTGTGGAACGGGATCGCGAAGACGTACGGCCTGACGCAGCGCCAGCCCACCCAGCTGTAGAGGCGGGCGGGCCGGGCGCCGTCGCGGACGCCGGCCGGCCCGTGCCTCCGCCAGGGGGCGGGTCAGTCCACGTCCGCCTTCTCCAGTGTCCTCGCCACGTCCACGAACCCCTTCTTGGCGGCCACCAGCCGCCCCTTGCGCACGGCCTGGAGGGTGACGTCGGCGTTCACCAGGCGGGAGAAACCGATGGAGGCGAGCTGGTTGGTGAATCGCCAGCGCAGCGTCGGGGTGAGTCCCCCCGTGGTGACCTCCAGCCCGTCGTCCAGGGCGCGCCGCACGCTGTCGGCGGTCACCTCGCCGCCGTCCAGCGCCGCCACGGCCTGCCGGAACACGGTGTAGGCGATCCAGGTGGTCTGCACGCCGGTGTCGGCGGGGTCGATCCGGATGTCGGAGAACGCCTCCTCGTTGATCACCTTCTTCATCGGCGCCCAGGCGGGGTCGCTCGCCACCGGGTACCAGCCGGTGACGTAGGCCCCCTCGAACGGTCCGGAGGCGGCGCCGGCGGCGTTGATCACCGTCTGGTCGACGTTGCCGAGGACCGTGCCGGTGCGGACGTCGGGGTAGTCCTCGCGGCTGCGGCGGAAGGAGTCCATGAAGGTGCTGGTGCGGTCCCCGAGCGCGGTCACCACGCACCCCTTGCCGCCCCCGTCCTTGTCGCCGGTCGCGTGCTTCAGGGCGGCCTCGGCCTGCTTCCCGTACTCGGTGGCGTCCTCCGGCGCCCGCTGGTCCTCGGCCCGGTCGTGCCCGCCGGCCGTCAGCCCGGCGTCGAGCATCGGAGGCAGCGCGTCACCGGCGATGGTGTCGGGGCGGACGAGCGAGACGCGACCGCAGCTCGCGCCGAGCTCCTTGCCCAGACCGGCCAGCAGCGAGGGCTGGCCGCCGTTGACGGGATAGGACAGCGGGCTGGTGAACTCGGAGTTCGTGACGCCGTAGCCGCCTATGTAGGGGATGCCGGCGCCTTCCAGATGCGGGAAGAAGGCGTCGGAGTGCTGGCTGTAGGAGCCGACGACGGCGACCGCCTTCTCCTTGACGGCGCGCCGGGCGCACTCCGCGGCGGACACGGTGTCGTTGTGGTCGTTGCAGGTCAGGACCTCGAGCTTGCGGCCGTTCAGGCCGCCGTTCGCGTTGATCCAGCGGGCGTAGGCGCGGGCGAAGGCGGGCATGCCCGGCTTGTTGGTGGCGGACGTCCCCTCGGGCGCCCACGTCATCACGACGATCGGGTCGTCCCCGGAGCCGCCCGAGACGCCGGGGACGACACCGCAGCCGACGGTGAGTGACGCACAGGCGGCCAGGGCACCCGCCGAGAGGGCGGTCGCTCTGAAGGGCCTGGTGAAGCGCAAGGACCTGGGGAGGAAGGTGCTTCGCGTGGGTGTGCGCCGCTTGCCGGTCATGGACACGCACGATTCCGTCACATCGCCAACCTTGAGGTGACCCACGGTCAACGAGTGGTGACGGCAAGGTGAATTACGGGGGCACCTGTGCGGCGTGGGACGGGGAAACGTACGATCGACGACCGTGCAAGGTTCGGAGAACTCTTCCCGTCGCGGCCGTCGCTCCCCCACCATGGGCGGCATGCCACTCAACGACATGCCGTGGTGGCGCTGGCGCAGCAATGTGCGCTCCGCGCTGCACATGCTCTCCGACCCGGTGTTCCAGCAGAACGTCTGGCTGGCCGGCGTCGAGGGGTACGGGGACGTCACCGACGCCGTGTACCGCCTCGTCGAGGACACCTGGCTCGACAACTGGTCGGCCGAGAAGTACGTCGGCACCATCTTCCGCGACTCGCAGGAGGCGGCCCTCGTCGACACCGCCGTGCTGCGGGTGCTGCGGATCATGCACCAGGTCGGGCCGGACGCTCCGGTCTCCGCGTACGTCGACCACGAGGCCTGGCCGGAGGCGGTGCGGGCGGCGCGGGACGCGCATGTGCGGATGGCGGCGAGCGACGGCGACGACGCCGACGCGCCGCCGCGCACCCTCGAGGTGCTGCGCATCATGACGCGGGCCGCGTAGCCGCGTAGCCGCGGTCCCGAGCGGGGCGGGGGCCCGCAACGGGGAACGGGGCGGCCGCCGCGTTCCGTCCTGCGGGACGGCTGCCCACGGCGCTGGGCGGTGTGCGACCCTGTCGGGCATGAACGCGCAGCCCACCCGAGCCGCGGCGGCCGCCGCCGACCAGTACGTCCTCACGCTTTCCTGCCCCGACAAGCAGGGCATCGTGCACGCCGTGTCGAGCTATCTCTTCATGACCGGCTGCAACATCGAGGACAGTCAGCAGTTCGGCGACCACGACACGGGTCTGTTCTTCCTGCGCGTGCACTTCTCGGCCGAGCCTCCGGTGACCGTGGACAAGCTCCGGGCGAGCTTCGCGGCGATCGGCGACTCCTTCCACATGGACTGGCACATCAACCGGGCCGACGAGAAGATGCGCATCGTCCTCATGGTCAGCAAGTTCGGGCACTGCCTGAACGACCTGCTGTTCCGGGCCAGCATCGGCGCGCTGCCGGTGGAGATCGCGGCCGTGGTGTCCAACCACACCGACTTCGCCGAGCTGGTGGGCTCGTACAACATCCCCTTCCACCACATTCCGGTGACGAGGGAGAACAAGGCGCAGGCCGAGGCGCAGCTGTTGGAGCTGGTCCGGGAGCGGGACGTCGAGCTGGTCGTCCTCGCCCGCTACATGCAGGTCCTCTCCGACGACCTGTGCAAGCAGCTCAGCGGGCGGATCATCAACATCCACCACTCCTTCCTGCCGAGCTTCAAGGGCGCCAAGCCGTACCACCAGGCGCACGCGCGGGGCGTGAAGCTGATCGGGGCCACGGCGCACTATGTGACGGCCGATCTCGACGAGGGGCCGATCATCGAGCAGGAGGTCGAGCGCGTGGGGCACGGCGTCACGCCGGACCAGCTCGTCGCCGTCGGGCGGGACGTGGAGTGCCAGGCGCTGGCGCGGGCCGTGAAGTGGCACGCGGAGCGGCGGATCCTGCTCAACGGACGTCGTACGGTCGTTTTCGCGTAGCCCGTCGACGCGCCTGCCGCGGCGGCCCGCCGCCGGGCCGTGCCGCGGCGGCCCGCCGCCGGACCCGTTTGCCGGGCCGCGCCCCGGTGGCCTGCTTCCGGTGTCTCCGGGTGCTACATCCGGCTCAGCGCCGCCGCCGCGAACAGTACGTCCCTGATCGCCTCGCGGTCGCCCAGCTGGCCCGCCGCCGCCTCCTCCGGGGAGACGTGACCGGCGGCCAGCCGGCAGAACTCCACGTCGTCCAGGGCGACGTGCGCCACCTCGTGGTCGGCGGAGCCCACCGCGCCCGGTGAGTCCAGCGGGATCAGCCACTCGCCGCCGCCCGAGCCCTCGATCTCCAGGCGCAGACTGCGGCCGGGGCGCCCGGCGGTCACCAGGTGGCGGATGCGCGACGGGGAGGCGAGCCCCGCGCGGCGGCGGGCCGCGAGCGTCTCGGGCAGCATCCGCGCGGCGAGGTCGATCATGCCGTGGAGGTGGCGTGGAGCGGGCGGCGCGTAGGGGTAGTCGACCGCTTCCGCGATGTCCTCCGCGTGCACCCAGCACTCGAAGGCCCGGTCCAGCATCGCGTCGCGCAGCGGCAGTTCGAAGCCGCCGTACGACACCGGCATGGTGCCGGGGCCTCCGCCGGTGAAGGACACCGTGCGCACGAGCGCGTGGGTCTGTTCGCGCCAGGGGCCGCGCACGGAACGGGTGGGCGGGAAGTGCGAGGACGCCCAGAACGCCTCGGTGCGCCGCGCCGGCGTGTCCACCGGACCGCCGGTCCTGGTCGACCCGACCGCCCCGGCCGATCCGCCCGGCCCGTACGGTCCGCCCGTCCCGTCCGCCGCATCGGGCTCATCGGGTTTGCCCGGCCCGTCGCCGGCGGTGAGGGGGTCGTCCAGTCCCAGCGCGAGGGCCACCAGCCCGTCCACGGCGAGCAGGTGGGCGATGACTCCGGCGACGGTGGTCCGGCGGCTCGTGGCCCTCTCGCCGCGGAACCAGCGCAGCCGCACGGGCGCGTGCCACTCGGCGTCCCCGAAGTCCTGGAGCAGGGCGTCGAGCCGCGCGGTCTCGGCGTCGTAGGACGCCGCCCAGACGGGCACCGGGACGCGGGGAGGACGGCGGGTCAGGCAGCCCTCGAGGACGCGGGTGCGCAGGCCCGGGTCGAGGTCGAGGCTCTCCGGGCGCTGGAGCAGGCCGACCGCCTCGCGCAGTCGCCGCGCCTCGTCCGCGCAGGCTCCGCAGTCGCCGAGGTGCTCCTCGACGGCCGCCGTCTCCGCGGCCGAGCAGGCGGCCAGCGCCCACGCGCCCAGCAGGGACTTGAGCACGGGGTGCTCGAGCCTGAGCGGTTCGGGTCCGGGCGGCTCCGCCGGCGGCAGCGGCAGCCCGCCGTCCTCCACGGAGGCGCGGGGAAGCGGGATGCGCGGCGCCCGGTCGGGTCCGCCCGACGGGGGCGTGCCGGTCCCGTCGCCGCCGCCGTCGTCGCCGGGGCTCACGCAGCACCTCCGTAGCCGGGCGGTGTTCCGGGGGCCGCGGCCTCGTGGGCCGTGGACAGGAGTTGCAGGCCGAGGCGGAGCCGACGGCGGGCCTCGTCCTCGGTGACGCCGAGATCGGCCGCGGTCTGGCGGTAGTCGCGCCGCTGGAAGTAGGCCAGCTCCAGGGCGGCGCGGAGCGGGGCGGGCATGGCCTGGACTATGTAGTCGGCGCGCGCGGCGACGGAGGCGTGGCGCACCCTGCTCTCCAGTTCCGCGGTCGCCTCGACGGAGCCGTGGCCGGCCTCGGCCAGCGCGGCGGTCTCGGTGGCGCGCAGGCGCTGCACGGCGAGGCGGTGGGTGAGTCCGGCGACCCAGGTGCGCAGCGGGCCCTGTGTCGGGTCGTAGGCGTCGGGGTGCTCCCAGACGTGGGCGAAGACCTCGCGGGTGACGCCGTCGGCCGCCCGTTCATCTCCGAGCACGCGGTGGGCGAGACCGTGCACGAGCGAAGCGAACCGGTCGTAGAGCTCGCCGAGGGCGGCCGCCTCACCGCGCGCGAGTCGTTGCTGCATCTTGCGGTCCCAGCGGGGCGGTGCGTCCCTCTTCGCCATGCGGCCCCCTCACCCGTGCCCGGCCCTTTGACCGTGTGTCTGTCCAGCGTGCGTCCACCGTCACCTCGAATGTAGTCGGCACGTCCGACAACGCACGCCCCTTTGTTTCAATGTGCGCCCCCTGTCCGCAAGGAGGTGGTATGAGCCGCGCCTACCCGACAGACAAGGATCGAACCGGACTGGATATGACTGAAACAAGCCTCTTTCCCTTAGTTTCTGTTTTTCCTTCGGCGTTTCGGGGCACGGCCGCTGGGCAGCCGCGCTGCAAGGAAGCGAAGGGACAGCTTCCGTTTACCGCGAGCTACAGCGAGCGAAGGGCGTGGTGGTGGCCTTCAAAGTGACCGGCGGGGAGCAGGGCGGATGGGCCGTGCTCCATGTGTCGGGCGAGCTGGACCTGGTGACGTCGCCGGTGCTGCGTCAGAAGGTGCACGACGAGGTGGCCGAGGGCCGTCACAGTCTCGTCCTGGACCTCTCCGAGGTGTACTTCTGCGACTCCAGCGGCGTCGGCGTGCTCATCGCCTCCCGCCGCCTCATCCGCTCCTGCCGGGGACGCCTGCGCCTGATCCTCCCCGCGCGGGGTGCGGCGGAGGACTCCCACGTCAACCGGGTGCTGGGCGCGCTGGGCGTCCGCCGCCTCTTCGACGTCTACGCGGACGTGGCGGCCGCCGTGGACGACGGGACGGAACCCCTCTCGGCGTAGGCCCGCGAGCCCCGCTCCACCACACCTTCGTCCCGAAATTCACCCGGTCCTGGCACAGACGTCGCTTTACCGCCGCCCGGGCGTCGCCGACGTCGTACGCTCCCTGCCGGAACCACTCCCAGCAGCACCTCCGCGCGATGACGTAAGGCGGTTCGAGAAGACATGGTCAGCAGCGAGTACGAACGCAGGATCGCCGCCCGGTTCGCCACCTTCGACCAGGACGGCAACGGCTACATCGACCGGTCGGACTTCGGCGCGGCGGCCAAGGCGCTGCTCGCCGAGTTCGGTACCGCGGCCCGCTCCGACAAGGGGCAGGCGCTCTACGCGGGCGCCGAGGCGTTCTGGCAGGGCATGGCCGGCATCGCCGACCGGGACGGCGACCAGCGCATCAACCGGGACGAGTTCGTGAACGGCGCGGTCAAGCGCCTGCGTGACAACCCGGAGCGGTTCGCCGAGATCGCCCGCCCCTTCCTGCACGCGGCCCTGGACATCGCCGACGCCGACGGTGACGGCCGGGCCACGGTCGAGGACACGGTACGGGTGCTCAGGGCGCTCGGGGCGCCCGACGAGGTGGCGCGGGGCGCCGCCGCCGTCCTCGACGCCGACGCGGACGGCAAGGTCGGCGAGGCGGAGATCGTCCCCGCCTTCGCCCGCTACTTCACGATCGCCGAGTAGAACGCGGCGGAGCAGTCCGCAGCCGGGTGGCACCAGCGGGGCAGCGCACAGCCGGGTGGCACGCAGCGGGGCAGCGTACCGCCGAGCGGTATGCGGCGGGGCGGTACACAGCCGGGCAGTACACCGCCCACCAGTACGCGGCCGACCAGTCCTCACCCGGAGAACCGCTCGCGCAGCTTGTACTTCAGCACCTTCCGCAGGGTCTCGTTGCGCGGCAGGGCGTCCACCACCTCCAGCCGCTCCGGCAGCTTGTGGACCGACAGGCCGCCCGCGCGCAGATACGAGGTCATCGCCTCCAGCGTCAGCGGCTCCCCCGGCCCCGGCGTCCGTTCCACCACCGCGCACACCATCTCGCCGCGTTCCGGGTCCGGCAGGCCGACCACCGCCACGTCCCCGACGGCCGGGTGGGCGGCGAGCAGGTCCTCGATCTCCTTGGCCGACACGTTCTCCCCCTTGCGGATGATGACGTCCTTCAGCCGGCCGGTGAGGACCAGATGCCCGCTGCGGGTCACGTGCCCCAGGTCGCCGGTGCGCAGGAAGCCCTCCGCGTCGAAGGCCTCGGCCGTCTGGGCCGGGTCCAGGTACCCCTGGCACACGGCCTCCCCGCGCAGCCGCACCTCCCCGTCCACCACGCGTATCCGCATGCCCTCCGGCGGCCGCCCCTCCGTCGTCGCGAGGTTCTCCGCGGTGTCGTCCGGCGCGCCCATGGTGATCATCGGCACCTCGGTCATCCCGTACCCGTGCGTGAGCTGCACCCCCATCTCGCGCACGACGGCGTGGTAGACCTCGGGCGGCTTGGGCGCTCCGCCGCCCGCGAGCAGCCGTAGCGAGGGGATCAGGGGCGCGCCCGGCCGTCTGCGCTGCTCGGCCAGGAACATCGAGTAGAATGCCGTCGACCCGCCCGCGACCGTCACCCCGTGCCGCCGGTACTCCTCCAGCGCGTCCGGCAGCGCGAAGTGCTCGAACATCACCGCGGGGAAGCCGTAGAGCAGCAGCATGACGGTGTAGTCGGGGCCGGCGATGTGGGCGTACGGGAACGCCATCGAGCCTACGTCGGCCGCCGTGAGTCGCAGCGCGTGGGCGAGGCAGGAGCCGCCGGCGATCAGCGACCGGTCGGTGTGCAGCACGCCCTTGGGGTCGGAGGTGGTCCCCGAGGTCCAGTAGATCCAGCGCACCGAGGTGCCCTCGGCGGGCGGCGGCGGAAGCACGGCCGGGTCCCCGTCCGGCAGGTCGTCGTACGCCTCGAAGACGCCCTTCGCGCCCAGCCGCCGCGCCATCTCGGTGTGGTCGAAGCCCCGCCAGACGCCCGGCACCGCGAAGAACTCCGCCTTCGACTCGCGCAGTGCGAAGCCGACCTCGCGGTCTCGGTAGAAGGGGATGACGGGGGACTGCACGGCGCCCAGGCGGGCCAGCGCGAAGGACAGGACGGCCGTCTCCAGTCGGGTGGGCAGCTGCCAGGCGACGACCGTGCCGGGGCGTACGCCCAGGTCGTGCAGCCCGGCCGCGACCCGCTCGGCGCGCTCGCGCAGTTCGCCGAAGGTCAGGGCCCGGTCGGCCTGGAGGAGGACCCGGCGGCCGGGGGTGAGGTCGGCGCGGCGGGCGAGCAGGTCCCAGAGGGTGCGGGACGCGCTGAGCTCGTGGGCGGTGGCGGTGTCGTTCACGTCGGCCCCCTGGCGCAACTGACGATCGAAACTGACGGGTAGTCAGATTTTGGCAGAGCGTAGAGCCGGTCGCCTTGTCGGTCCAGGGGGCGGGGGCTAGCCTGCTGGGGAGAGCCAATCTGACGGGCCATCAGATGGCGGGGCGGCCCCGACGGCCGTCGGCCGGACGGCCACGTCCATCGGACAACTGGCGTTCCGCCAGGCGGAGGGGAAGCCATGAGCACCGAACTGCCGCGCATCGTCAGCGTCGACGACCATGTGATCGAGCCCGCGCATCTCTTCGCGACCTGGCTGCCGCAGAAGTACCGGGACCGGGGACCGCAGCCCCTCACCGCCGGGATCGGCGAGCTCGCCTACGTCGCCGGGAAGTACCAGATCACGATGGACCCGGACGGCCAGCCCACCGACTGGTGGATCTACGAGGACCTGAAGTTCCCGTACAAGCGCAACATCGCCGCCGTCGGCTTCGACCGCGACGAGATGACGCTGGAGGGCATCACCCGGGAGGAGATGCGGCGCGGCTGCTGGGACCCGAAGGCCCGGCTGGCGGACATGGACCTCAACCACGTCGAGGCCTCGCTCTGCTTCCCGTCCTTCCCCCGCTTCTGCGGGCAGACCTTCGCCGAGGCGCACGACAAGGAGGTCGCGCTGGCCTGTGTGCGCGCCTACAACGACTGGATGGTCGAGGAGTGGTGCGGGGACAGCGGTGGGCGGCTGATCCCGCTGTGCCTGATCCCGCTGTGGGACGTCGGGCTGGCGGTCGCGGAGATCCGGCGCAACGCGGCCCGCGGGGTGCGCGCGGTGACCTTCTCCGAGATCCCCAGCCACCTCGGGCTGCCGTCGATCCACTCGGGCTACTGGGACCCGTTCTTCGCGGTGTGCGAGGAGACGGGGACGGTCGTCAACATGCACATCGGTTCGTCCTCGCAGATGCCGGCCGCCTCGCCGGACGCGCCGCCGGCCGTCCAGGCGTCCCTTTCGTTCAACAATGCGATGGCCTCGATGATGGACTTCCTCTTCAGCGGGGTGCTGGTGAAGTTCCCGCGCCTCAAACTCGCCTACTCCGAGGGTCAGATGGGCTGGATCCCGTACGCCCTGGAGCGTGCCGACGACGTCTGGGAGGAGCACCGCGCGTGGGGCGGGGTCAGGGACATCGTCCCCGAGCCGCCGTCCACGTACTACTACCGGCAGATCTTCTGCTGCTTCTTCCGCGACAAGCACGGGGTCGCGTCCCTGGACGCGGTGGGGCGCGACAACGCGACCTTCGAGACCGACTACCCGCACGTCGACTCGACCTTCCCGCACACCAGGGAGGTTGCCCTCGACCACGTCAAGGGCCTCGACGACGAGACGGTCTACAAGCTGATGCGGGGCAACGCGATCCGCATGCTGGACCTGGACCTGGACAAGTAGCCGGGACCGGGACCAGGGCAGGGGGATCAAAACCATGGACCTCTCGGACAGCCCCGAGGACGCCGAGTTCCGGGCCCGGCTGCGCGAGTGGCTCGGCAAGGTGCTGCCGACGCTCCCGCCGAAGCCGTCCCCGGACGACTGGCCCGGCCGCCGCGCCTACGACCTCGGCTGGCAGCGGACGCTGTACGACGCCGGGTACGCCGACGTGCACTGGCAGGCCTCGCCGAGCGTCCGTCTGATCTTCCTGGAGGAGACGGAGAAGGCAGGCGCGCCCTACGTGGGGGCGGGTTTCGTCGGGCTGCTGCACGCCGGGCCGACGATCGCCGCCGAGGGCACGGCCGAGCAGCGGGCGCGCTGGCTGCCGCCGGTCCTGCGCGGGGAGGAGGTGTGGTGCCAGGGTTTCAGCGAGCCCGGAGCCGGCTCCGACCTCGCGGCGCTGCGCACGCGCGCGTGGCGCGACGGCGAGGACTACGTGGTGAGCGGGTCCAAGATCTGGACCTCGCACGCGGAGGTCGCCGACTGGTGCGAGCTGCTGGTCCGCACGGATCCGGGGGCGCCGAAGCACAAGGGCATCACCTGGCTGGCGATGCCCATGGACGCCCCGGGCATCACCGTACGGCCGCTGCGCACCCTCGCCGGATCCGCCGAGTTCGCCGAGGTTTTCCTCGACGAGGTGCGGGTTCCGGTCGCCAACCGGGTGGGGGAGGAGAACGACGGCTGGCGGGTGACGATGGTGACGCTGTCGTTCGAGCGCGGCACCGCCTTCGTGGGCGAGGTCGTCGCCTGCCGACGCGTGCTGGGCGAACTCGCCCTGGAGGCACGGAGGAACGGACGCTGGGACGATCCCGCCCTCCGGCGGCGGCTGGGCGCCCTCAACGCCGGGTTCCGGGCGCTCTGGCGGCTCACACAGTGGAACGTGAGCGAGGCGGAGACCAAGGGAGGGCTGCCGGGCGTCGCGGGTTCGGTTTTCAAACTGAGGTACTCGCAGGCCCGCCAGGAGCTGTACGACACGGCCGCGGACGTCCTGGGCGTCGAGTCCCTCGACCTCGACCGCCCCTGGGTCGGCGACCGGCTCTCCTCCCTCTCGTACACCATCGCGGCCGGTACGTCGCAGATCCAGCGCGACATCGTGGCCGAACGGATCCTGGGGCTGCCGAAGGGACGGTGAACCCACCGCCATGCGTTTTCGACTGACGGACGATCAACGGGCGCTGCGGGACGGAGTGCGCGGGCTGCTGGCGCGCCGCTTCGACCGCGCGGCGCTGCGGGCGGCCGTGGATCGGCCGGGACGGCTGGACCGGGCGCTGTGGCGGGAGCTCGGCGCGGCCGGGTTCTTCGCGCTGCGGCTGCCCGAGGCGGACGGAGGGGTCGGACTGAGTCTGCCCGAGGCCGTGTTGGTGTTCGAGGAGGCGGGCCGGGTCCTGCTGCCGGGGCCGCTGGTGGCCACCCACCTCGCGGCCGGACGCGTCCCCGGCGCGGCCGACGGGGAGACCGTGGTGGCGGCCGTGGACGGCGGCGGTCTCGTGGAGTGGCTGGCCGAGGCCGACGTCGTGCGCGGCGAGGCCGACGGTGCCGTGCCGCTGCGGTCGGTGGACCCGCTGACGCCGCTGCACCGCGTGCCGGGCGCCTCCGCGGCCGTCGACCCCGCCGCCGTGCTCCTCACGGCCGCCGAGCAGCTGGGGACGGCCACGCGCGCGTGCGAGCTGGCCGTGCAACACGCCCGGGCGCGCGAGCAGTTCGGGCAGCCGATCGGCGCCTTCCAGGCGGTCAAGCATCTGTGCGCCGAGCTCCTGGTGCGGGTCGAGGTGGCCCGCGCGGCGGTCTACGCGGCCGCCGTCACCGCCGACCGGGCCGACATCGCGGCCGCCCGGCTCCTCGCCGACGAGGCCGCCGTACGCGGCGCGCGGGACTGCCTCCAGGTGTACGGCGGAATGGGCTTCACCTGGGAGGCGGACGTGCATCTGCTGCTGAAACGGGCCTGGGTGCGCACCCGGCGTGCGGGCGGCGGCACGGACGGTGAGGAGTCGCTCGCGGCCGATCTGCTGTCCGGAGCGGGCCGCTGACGGCGCCTGCCGGCGGTGACGACGGGGGCGCCGCGCGGGCCGTCGTACGCGTGTCGCGGATCGTGGCATACCGGAATCACGGAGCGTTGATATCGGGTTGTGTCCGATGCGTGACCCGTCACGGCCCGGAGTCGGCAGGCCTCTCCGGTACCTTCTGTGGGATGCGAGTGGTTCCGAGCATGAGCCATGCCGGCGGTGCCCCTGGGGCGGTGCCGGATCCGGCGGTGCGCGCGGCCACTCCCAGGGCGGACGGGCTTCTGGAGCCCGCCTGTTCGACTCCCCGCAACGAGCGTCGCACAGTATGCCGCACGGGTACTCCTTCGCGCTGGAATATGCCCGAAGCGCTTGTTGAGGTGACTGTATGTCAACCAAGCTGTCTCCTAAGGGATTCACGTTCCGTCACCCTGCCTCTGGCTGTTGTTCTGGCCATGCAGAAAATGGCTACGATCGTGGCCCCCGTCGTCATGGTGCACACGCGGCTCGCGTGGCTCGCGTGGCGCACGGCCATGTGTCCGCCGGTTCGGATGGTGTGAGCGGTGCAGGTGCTTCAAGTGCAGTTGGAGATCCGGCCCGACCCCGCTGAGGTGGGGCGCGCCCGGAGGTGGGCCCGTTCGCGCCTCGCCGGGTCGGGGATAGGGGACGAGGAGCCGCTCGCCGAGACGCTGATCCTGCTCGTCTCGGAACTGGTCACCAACGCCGTGGTGCACACCGGCTGTCCGGCCGTGCTGCGGCTCTCCCTGCCGGGCGGGACGGCCGAGCCGTCCACCGTCCGTCTGGAGGTGGCCGACACCAGCGACCGTGCTCCCGTGCCCCGGTGTGCCGGCGACGAGGCGACCGGCGGCCGGGGGCTGGCCCTCGTCGACGGACTCGCGGACCGCTGGGGCTGGAGCGTCGAGGGCGCGGGCAAGCGCATCTGGTGCGAACTGGACCGCTGTGCGGTGCCTGCTGAGGCCGAGGCGGACCGTGGGGGTGCGGAGGAGTGCCGGGTGGCCGTTCCGGCGGAGCCCGAGCCGGCTGAGCCGGCATACGGAGGGCTCGCGTACGAGGTGGTGTGAGGGGCGACCGGACGGCCGGGCGCCGGTGCGGCGGGTGACGGCCGACGCGGGTGGCGGGTGAGGGCCGAGGCGGGTGAGGGCGCACACACGCGTGCCGCCCCGCGGATCTCGGTGCACGGGCGCAGAAAGCGCTGTCGGTCCCGTCCGGAACCGGCATCGATGCGCCCGGTTGTGCTTCCGTGCGCGCCCATCGCAAAGGGGATGTAAGTAACAAATCTCCGGTCGGGTGTTGACGACGCGTGTCCGTTTGATCACGCTTGTGGTCAGCGATTCGCCGCGAGGGGACGGCGAGGGCTTCGGTGACGGAGGCCCTCGTCGAGTGCGGGTCGCGATTCGGCGCCGGTTCCCTCAGGGCCGAGGGGAGTCGGTGGGGGCCCTCCCGCTCGAGCGAAGACGGGAGTGGGGGAGGGTGCGCCGGAGTCGGATGGCGGTGCGCGGTGCCGTGCTCGGGGCGGGCAGCCGCGCGCCGCCAGCCGACGTGAGGGGAGGGCCGGCTCCTACAGCACGGCCACGGGGGCCACCGGAGTCCCCGTCCCGCCGACGAACGGCTCGGGCATCGCCGACAGCAGGAACGCGTAGCGGCCTTCTTGTCCACAGGCTGTGGATAACTTTTCGAGATTCCAGTTCTGGCCCTGGAGCATTCCCATCTCCACGAGGTCGAGCGCGTGCACGGGCAGCCACAGATCCTCGATCTCGGGCGGGAAGATCTCGAACGTCAGGGTGTCGTTGGCGACCGCCGCCACGTCGCGCGCGTGGAACCACTCCGGCGTACGGACCGACAGCCCCGGTGACGGATAGCCGTACCCCTGCTTGTCGCCGGCCAGGTAGAGCTGGACCTGCCCGGTCCGTACGAGCACGATGTCGCCGGCGCGCACCCGGGTGCCGGCCAGTTCCTCGGCCGCCTCCAGGTCCTCCGGGGTGACCGCGTGCCCGCCGTCCAGCCGGTCGACGCCACGCGCGCGTGCCACGTCCAGGAGCACCCCGCGCGAGACGACGTGCCGCGCCTTGTCGATGCCGCTGAACTCGGCGCCGCCGTGCGGGGTGATCGTGCCGGCCGGTCGGCCGTTGTAGAGCTTCCCCGAGTGCGAGACATGGGTCAGCGCGTCCCAGTGGGTGGCGGCCTGGAGGCCCATGGTCACGGCGTCGTCGCTGCACGCCACCGTGCCCGGGCCGAAGATCTCCTGGTTGATCTGCACCATGGCGTGCAGCGGGTTGACCCGCCCCGGGATCAGTCCGGTCTGCACGCCGTCCTCCCGCAGGGGCAGGGCGAGCGGGACGCGGCGGCCGGTGCGGACCTCGGCGGCGGCCGCGCGGACGACGTCGTCGGTGATGAGGTTCAGCGTGCCGATCTCGTCGTCGGCCCCCCAGCGCCCCCAGTTGTTGACGCGCTTCGCGATGTCGTGGAACTCGACCGGCAGTGTCATTCCGTGCCTCCCCGGGGCTTGTCCCCGACCGACGGACGGGTCAATCTAGACCTCGAATCTCAAATCTAACGGTCCGTCAGAAACTGCGGGAGGGGTCCGGGCGTGGGGAACTTCCTGACCGGCAAGGTCGTCGCCGTCACAGGGGCGGGACGAGGCATCGGACGGGCGGTGGCGCTCGCGGCGGCGGCCGAGGGCGCACGGGTCGTCGTCAACGACTACGGGGTCTCGGTGGACGGCGCCTCACCCGCCAGCGAGATCGCCGAGGCCGTCGTCAAGGAGATCGAGGCGGCGGGCGGGCAGGCGGTCGCCGTCGCCGACGACATCTCGACGATGGCCGGCGGGCAGCGGGTCGTCGACACCGCGCTGACGTCGTACGGACGGCTCGACGGGGTCGTGTGCGTGGCCGGGATCCTGCGGGAGCGGATGCTGTTCAACATGTCCGAGGAGGAGTGGGACCCGGTCGTCGCCACCCACCTCAAGGGCACGTTCACCGTGTTCCGGGCGGCGTCGGCGGTGATGCGCGGACAGCGCTCCGGCACGCTGATCGGCTTCACCAGCGGCAACCACCAGGGCTCGGTCTCGCAGGCCAACTACAGCGCGGCAAAAGGCGGGATCATCTCGCTCGTACGGAGCGCCGCGCTGGGCCTGCACAAGTACGGCGTGACCGCGAACGCGGTCGCTCCCGTCGCGCGGACGCGGATGTCCGCGGGTGTGCCGATGGAGCTGACGGAGATCGGGGAGCCGGAGGACGTGGCCGCGTTCGTGGTGTACCTGCTGTCGGAGCGGGCGCGGGACGCGGGGGTCACCGGACAGGTGTACACCGTGGCGGGGCCGAAGATCGCGGTGTGGGCGCAGCCCGGTGAACTGCGTTCGGCTTACGCGGAGGGCGGCCCCTGGACGCCCGAGCGGATCGCCGAGGTGTTGCCGGGAACCGTAGGGGTGGATCCGATGCCGATGCTGGTGCGGTTGGAGGAGATGGCTCGGGCCGCGCGGGAGGGGAACCGGCCCAACGCCCAATAGCCCGGGGGTGCGCGCGGACCGGCGGGTGCGCGCTCGTCGTGACTGGTCGCGCACTTCCCCGCACCCCTGAGGGGTTGCGGTCGCCCTTACTCGAGGAGGGGAACGTGGAGTTCGGATTCACGTCGTCGGACGACTCTTTCCGCGCCGAGGCGCGTGCGTGGCTCGAGGCGAGCGCCCCGCAGGCATCTGACCGGCGTTCCTGGGAGCTTGCCCTCGGGGCGGCCGGGTGGATCGGGCTCGGGTGGGGGGAAGGCGGGTACGGGAACCGGACGGCCGGTCTCACCCAGCAGGTCGCCTGGGCCGAGGAGTACGCGCGGTCGGGGGCTCCGGCCCGCTCCGGGCACATCGGGGAGAACCTGCTCGCTCCGACCCTCCTCGCGCACGGCACCGCGGAGCAGAAGGCGCGCTTCCTGCCGCCGATCGCCGCCGGGACCGAGCTGTGGTGCCAGGGGTACAGCGAACCCGGCGCGGGATCCGACCTCGCCGGCGTCCGTACGAGGGCCGAACTCGCCCCCGACGGACGGTCGTACCTGATCACCGGGCAGAAGATCTGGACCTCGCTCGCCCATGAGGCCGACTGGTGCTTCGTGCTCGCCCGCACCGACCCGGAGTCGAGGCGTCACCACGGGCTGACCTTCCTCCTCGTCCCCATGGACCAGCCGGGACGGATCGAGGTCCGGCCCATCCGGCAGCTGACCGGCACCAGCGACTTCAACGAGGTCTTCTTCGACGGGGCGCACGCGCGCGTGGAGCACGTCGTCGGCGCGCGGGGCGACGGCTGGCGGGTCGCGATGAGCCTCCTCGGCTTCGAACGCGGGGTGTCGACCCTCGCCCAGCAGATCGGCTTCGCACAGGAGTTGGGGCGGGTCGTGAGGACGGCCGTGCGGACGGGGGCGGCCGACGACCCCGTCGTGCACGAGCGGCTGGTGCGGTTGTGGGCCGAGCTGCGCACCATGCGGTGGAACGCGTTGCGGACGCTGGGAGGATCCGGCGGGCCGGGCGCGCCCAGCGTGGCCAAGCTGCTGTGGGCGGGCTGGCATCAGCGGCTGGGGGAGGTGGCGGTGCAGGTGCGGGGGGCGGCGGCGAGCGTCGGCCCCGCGGACTGGTCGTCGTCCTCGCCGTACGAACTCGACGAGGCGCAGCACCTGTTCCTGTTCTCCCGTGCCGACACGATCTACGGCGGCTCGGACCAGATCCAGCGCACGATCATCGCCGAGCGGGTGCTCGGCCTGCCCAGGCAGCCCAAGGGATAGCGGACGGGACGGAGGGGACGCGATGCGAGGCGTGGTGTTCGACGGGAAGCGGGCCGAGGTCGTCGACGATCTGGCCGTCCGCGATCCGGCGGCGGGTGAGGTGCTCGTCACGATCTCGGCGGCCGGGCTGTGCCACAGCGACCTCTCGGTCGTCGACGGGACGATTCCCTTTCCGGTGCCCGTGGTCCTCGGCCACGAGGGCGCGGGGGTCGTCGAGGCGGTCGGCGCGGGGGTCACCCATGTGGTGCCGGGGGATCACGTGGCGCTGTCCACGCTCGCCAGCTGCGGTGCCTGCGCGGAATGCGACCGCGGTCGGCCGACGATGTGCCGGCAGGCCATCGGGCGCCCGCGGAAACCGTTCACGCGCGCGGGGAGCCCGGTGTACCAGTTCGCGGCCAACTCCGCCTTCGCCGAGCGCACGGTGGTGAAGGCCGTACAGGCGGTCCGGATCCCGAGGGACGTTCCGCTGACGTCCGCCGCGCTGATCGGGTGCGGAGTGCTGACCGGCGTCGGCGCCGTGCTCAACCGCGCGCGTGTGGGGCACGGGGAGAGCGTCGTCGTCATCGGGACCGGCGGGATCGGGCTGAACGTGCTGCAGGGCGCGCGGATCGCGGGCGCGCTGCGGATCGTCGCGGTGGACGCGAACCCGGCGAAGGAGGCGGTGGCCCGGCGGTTCGGCGCGACGGACTTCCTGACCTCGACGGACGGGGTGCGGGAGGTCCTGCCGACGGGTGCGGACCACGTCTTCGAGTGCGTGGGGCGGGTCGAGCTGATCCGGACGGCCATCGACCTGCTCGACCGGCACGGGCAGGCGGTGCTTCTCGGGGTGCCGCCCGCCACCGCCGAGGCGTCCTTCCTGGTCTCCTCCCTGTTCCTGGACAAGTCGATCCTGGGCTGCCGTTACGGCTCCTCGCGCCCCCAGCGGGACATCGCCCTGTACGCCGACCTGTACCGCGAGGGACGGCTGCTGCTCGACGAACTCGTCACGCGGACCTACCCCGTGGAGGACTTCGAGAAGGCGGCCGCGGACGCGGAGGCGGGGCGGGTGGCGCGGGCGGTGCTCACGTTCTGACCTTCTGACGGGAAAACCCGTGGGGCGGTGCCGGTGCCGCCCCCTACGGTCCTGTCATGTCCTACCGTGACGTCGCCTCCCGACAGGTCCTGCTCTGGGCCTGCACCGCCGTCGGTGCCCGTATGCCGGTCGCCATGGCACCCCTGGCGCTGGTGTTCCTGGTGCGCGAACGCCCCGGCGGCTACTCGCTGGGCGCGATCCTCGCGGCGGCCTACGTCATCGGCGAGATCGTCGGCGCTCCCGTCCTGGGAATGCGGCTGCGGCCCGAGCGCGCCCGCCTCCACCTGACCGTCGGCCTGGCGGCCGGCGCCGTCGGATTCGCGGGGGCGGGGGCCTTTCCCCATGCTCACCCGGCCGTCCTCGGCGGGTTCGCGTTCCTGGCCGGTGCCGCCCCGGCCGCGGCCACCGGCGGGCTGCGCACGCTGCTCACCGCGCTGGTCCCGGAGCGTGCCGCGGCGCAGGCGCTGTCCGTCGAGTCGATGCTGACGGCCGGGGTGTGGGCCGTCTCCCCGGCGGCGGTCGCCGGGCTCGCCCTCGGCGTCGCGCCGCGCGTCCCGCTGCTCCTCGCGGCCGCCCTGATGGCGTCGTCGGTCGCGGGCCTGCGGCTGCTTCCGGCCGCCTGGGGCGCGGACGGCGCGGGCGGCATGGACGGGACGGGCGGGACGGGCGCGACCCGCGGCACGGACGGCACTGGCGGGACCGGCGCGCCGCGCGGCACGGACGGCACGGGCGGGACCGACGGGACCGGCGGCACGGACGGGACGGGCGTCCCGGAAGATCCCGCCGAGCCGCGTGGTGGGGACCGCGCGGGCGGATCGCCGCTGCGGCTCCTGACCGCCGCCTGGCCGGTGTACGTCACGGGCGCGGCCAGCCTCACCCTGCTCGGGCTCTCCGAACTCGTCCTGCCGGCCCTGCTCGAACAGCGGGGCATCGGCGTCGGCTGGTCCGGCCCGCTGCTGACCGGGATGGCGGTGGGCGGCGGGCTCGGCGCGTTCGCCTACGGCCTCCGGGCCTGGCCGGGACGACTGCGCACCCGCAGCGTGGTGCTGATGGCGGGGACGTCGATCTGTGTGGTGCTCGCCGCGCTGACACCGGACGCGGCGGGGATCGCTGCGGCGCTGGTCGTGGGCGGCACCCTCCAGTCCGCCGCGATGCTCACCCGCAACCTCTCCCTGCGCGAGGCGCTCCCGCCGCATGCCCTCGCCGCGGGGTACTCCGTCATGTACGCGGCGGCGGGCGCCGGCTACGCGGCGACGGGCTCCCTCGCCGGTGCCCTGCTGAAGGTGGTCGCGCCGTCGACGGCGATCCTCGCCGGGGTGGGGCTGACCCTCGTCCTGACGGCGGTCGGCTGGTGGGGGGAGACGCGCGCCGCCAGGCGGTCACCGCAGGGCGGCGACCGCCCCGTGCCCACCGCTGTCGCCGACTCGCGTGCCGCCGCTCCCGCTGCCCCCACCGCTCCCGGTGCGGAAGGTGCGGCGGTACGCGGTCGGAGTGACCCCGAGAGCCGCCTGTAGGTGCTGGCGCATCGACTGGGCGGTGCCGAAACCGGCGTCCCGGGCGATCTGGTCGACGGACCGGTCGCTGGACTCCAGCAGGTGCCGGGCCCGCTCGACCCGCTGCTGGGTGAGCCACTGGCCCGGGCTGATGCCGACCTCCTCGCGGAAGCGGCGCGTGAACGTCCGCACCGACATGGCCTCCTGCTCGGCCATGTGCCGCAGTTGGATCGGCTCGTGGAGGCGGCCCAGCGCCCAGGCGCGGGCGGCGGTCGTGGTCGCCTGCTGCGGGTCGGGCACGGGGCGCTCGATGTACTGCGCCTGGCCGCCGTCGCGGTGCGGCGGTACGACCGTGCGGCGGGCCACCTCGTTGGCGACGACGGTGCCGTGGTCGCGGCGGACGATGTGCAGGCACAGGTCGATCCCGGCGGCGACGCCGGCGGAGGTGAGCACGTCACCGTCGTCGATGAAGAGGACGTCCGGGTCCACGTCGATCTGCGGGAAGAGCCGCTGGAGACGGTCGGCGTCGGCCCAGTGCGTGGTCGCGGGCCGGCCGTCGAGGAAGCCGGCGGCGGCCAGCACGTACACGCCGGTGCAGATCGAGGCGAGCCGGGTGCCGGGCCGGACGTGGGCGAGCGCGGCGGCGAGGTCGTCGGTCAGGACGCCCTCCTCGAAGACCGGGCCGAGCTCGTAGGAGGCCGGGACGATCACGGTGTCGGCGGTGGCCAGGGTCTCGGGGCCGTTGGCGACGGTGATCGCGAAGTCGGCGTCCGTCTCCACCGGACCGGGCGGCCGGATCGAGCAGGTGACGACCTCGTACAGGCGCCGGCCCCCGGCGTCCTTGGGGCGGCCGAAGATGCGGTGCGGGATGCCCAGCTCGAAGGGGAGCAGACCGTCGAGGGCGAGGACGACGACGCGGTGGGGACGGAAGCCGCGCTCGGTGCTCCTGGTCCGCTCGGTGCTCCTGGTCCGCTCGCTGCTCGCGGCCTCCTCGGTGTTTCCGGTCCGCTCGATGCTCACGGCTCGCTCAGTGCTTCTGGCCCGTTCGGTGCCCATGGCCTGATCCTAGCGAATGCTGTCCCTCGGGCCACTCGTCCGGTGGGTTCCGGTATCGGAAAGCTCGATGACGTGACCCAGACAACCGATACTCCGGCATCCGCCGAGGAACAGCAGCCCGCTTCCGACCGCGTCCGCGACCGCCGTCGCGGCCGTATTCATCGCGCCTGGTTCGTCGCCGCCGTCACCTTCGTCACGATCATCGGCGCGGCGGCCTTCCGTTCGCTCCCCGGGCTGCTCATCGACCCGCTGCACGAGGATTTCGGCTGGTCGCGCGGCACGATCGGCGCGGCGGTCTCGGTCAACCTGGCGCTGTACGGCCTCACCGCCCCGTTCGCGGCGGCGCTGATGGACCGCTTCGGCATCCGCCGGGTGGTGGCGGTGGCCCTGACGGTGATCTCGGTCGGCTCGCTCCTCACGGTGTGGATGACGGCGGCCTGGCAGCTGCTGCTGTACTGGGGCCTGCTGGTCGGCCTCGGCTCGGGCTCGATGGCGCTCGCCTTCGCCGCGACGGTCACCAACCGCTGGTTCACCGCGCGACGGGGCCTGGTCAGCGGCATCCTGACCGCGGCCTCCGCCTCCGGCCAGCTGATCTTCCTGCCGTTGCTGTCGTGGATGGTCACGCGGTACGACTGGCGCCCGGCGGCGGTGACGGTCGCGCTGGCCGCGCTCGCCGTCGTCCCCTTCGTCTGGCTGCTGCTGCGGGACCACCCGGCCGACGTGGGCCAGAAGCCGTACGGCGCGACGGAGTTCGTCCCGAAGCCGCCGCCGGTGCAGGGCGCCGCGCGCCGCACGCTGCGGGTCCTCTTCTCGGCGGTCCGCACGGGCCCGTTCTGGCTGCTGGCCGGCACCTTCGCGATCTGCGGCGCATCGACGAACGGCCTGGTCCAGACCCACTTCGTGCCCGCCGCCCACGACCACGGCATGCCGATCACGGCGGCGGCCTCGCTGCTCGCGGTCATCGGCGTCTTCGACGTGGTCGGCACGATCGCCTCCGGCTGGTTCACCGACCGTTTCGAGCCTCGCCGGCTGCTGGCGGTGTACTACGCGCTCAGGGGTGTGTCGCTGCTGTTCCTGCCGATGCTGCTGGCACCGTCCGTCCACCCACCGATGATCTTCTTCATCGTCTTCTACGGCCTCGACTGGGTCGCCACGGTCCCGCCCACCCTGGCCCTGTGCCGCGAGCAGTACGGCGAGGACAGCGCCATCGTCTTCGGCTGGGTGCTGGCCTCCCACCAGGTCGGCGCGGCCCTGGTGGCCTTCGCGGGCGGCTTGGCGCGGGACACGTTCGGCTCGTACGACATGGTCTGGTACGCGTCGGGGGCGCTGTGCGCCGCGGCGGCGCTGATGGCGCTGGTGATCCGGCGGCAGCCGGTGGTGTCCCTGCCGGCGACGGTGTGAGGCGGCAGCCGGTGGTGTCCCTGCCGGCGACGGTGTGAGGCGGCATTCGGTGGTGTCCCTGCCTGCGAAGGTGTGCAGGCGGGGGGCGGCGGCGGGTCGTGCAACCCGCCGATGGTTACTCCACGTGTCAAACTACTACGTTCCGTAATGTGAGGTCCTCTGGTCGTTGCTCTGCCCGTCTGCTGCCTGTGGAGGCGCTTGATGACAGCTCTGTCCCGTCGTGGCGTACTGAAAAGCCTGCCGATCGCTGCCGGGGCAGTCGTGACCGCAGGGGCGACGAGCTCGCCCGCGGGGGCGCGAACGGCGAGCGACGCCTCCTTTCCGCAGCCCGGGACGCGCAGCACACCACCCGGCACGGGGCGGCTGGCGACCGAACTGACGGTCCGGCTCACCGAGCACGAACTCCCCGGGGTCGGCCCTGTGCTCACCCGTGCCTACGAGGGGACGGTCCCGGGGCCGACGCTGAGGGTGCGTCCGGGGGACTCCCTGGAGATCACCCAGGTCAACGCGCTGCCGCCGAACGGCGAGGCGATGCACCAGGACACGAACCTCCCGCACGGCTTCAACACCTTCAACCTGCACACCCACGGCCTGCACGTGGATCCCTCGGACGAGGCGGACAACGTCTTCCGCGTCTTCGAGCCCGCCGACATGCCGGGGGCCACCACCACCCACCGCAGCACCATCGAGATCCCGGCGGATCATCCGGCCGGGACGTTCTGGTACCACCCCCACCATCACGGGTCCACCGCGACCCAGTTGCTGAACGGCATGGCGGGAGTGCTCGTCGTCGAGGGGGACGTCGACGAGGTGCCCGAGATCGCCGCCGCCAGGGACGTCGTCGTCTGCGTCAGCGAACTCAAGCTGTCCGGCGGGCGGGTGCCCGATCTGACCTCGCACGGCGTCTACGACCACATCACCTCGACCTTCCTGGTGAACGGCGCCAAGAACCCCGTTCTGACCATCGCCCCGGGGGAGGTCCAGCGTTGGCGGGTCGTCAACGCCGGTGCGCTCACCGCCCACTTCCTGAGCCTGGGCGGGCAGGAGATGCACCAGATCGCCTGCGACGGCATCACCTTCATGAAACCGGTCGCCACCACCGGACTCACGCTGCCCATGGGCGGACGGGTGGACCTGCTGGTCCGCGGCGGCAGACCCGGCACCTACAAGCTGACCGGCGGGGGCCCCTCCCGGCACTTGCTGACGCTCGTCGTCACCGGCGCCGCGCGCTCGATGTCGCTGCCGAGCAGTCTGCCCGGCCGGCCCGTCGGTCTGCCCGAGCCCACCCGCACCCGGGTGCTGACCTTCCGCAGCTACGAGAACGTCTTCTCAGGCGCCTTCCCGAACGCCTACCGGATCCTCGGCGACGGCGAGACCCCGCCCGCCGACCCCCGGGCAGGCCGTGCCGATCTCGCCTGGGGCCGCATGGCGCCCGGGTACGTCAATCAGCGCGTCCGGCTGGGCGAGGTCGAGGAGTGGACGGTCGTCAACGACTCCCACGCCCACGCCCATCACCCCTTCCACCTGCACACCAACCACTTTCTCCTCACCGCGGTCGACAACCGCCGGCTGGCCACGCCGATCTGGCACGACACCGTCGCCGTGCCGCCGAACGGCTCGGTCACCTTCCGGCTGCGCGCCGCGGACTTCACCGGCCGCTCGATGCTGCACTGCCACCAGCTCCAGCACGGCGACGAGGGCATGATGCAGATCGTCGAGTACGTGAACTGAGCGGCGGGCGGCGGCCGGCGATCAGAGGAACCGGCCCCTGTGGAACAGCAGGGGCGGTTCGCCGGCGCCCTCTCCCGTCCCCAGGGCGTTCACCCGGCCCACCACGATGAGGTGGTCGCCGCCCGTGTGGACCGCGTGGATCGCGCAGTCGATCCACGCGAGCGTGCCGGCGAGGCGGGGCGCACCCGACACCGGCGACGCGTCGTGGGCGACGCCCGCGAACTTGTCCGTGCCGCTCGCCGCGAAGGCACGGCACACGGCGGACTGGCCGGCGCCCAGGACGTTGACGCAGAAGGCGCCCGCGCGGGCGATGCGCGGCCAGGTCGTGGACGTGCGGCCGACCATGAAGGCGACCAGGGGCGGATCGAGGGAGAGGGACGAGAAGGACTGGCAGGCGAACCCGGCGGGGCCGACGCCCGCGTCCTCGTCCTCGGCGGCGGCCGCCGTCACGACCGTCACGCCCGACGCGAAACTCCCCAGCACCCGCCGGAACTCGCCCTGGTCGACCGGCGCCCGTTCGTCCTCCCGGACACAGCGCAGTTCGGGGCGTGGCAGCGCCTCGACCGGGCGGTCCGCCCGGAGGTAGCGGACGGCCGCGGCCGCCATTCCCGCATGTCCCATCATGCGGTCCATTGAAACTGACGGCATGTCAGATAGGAAGGGCCGGGACTCCGTCACCGGCCCCTGAACCTCGGCTCCCGTCGCTCCACGAAGCTCGCCACGCCCTCCCTCGCGTCCGCCGTCGTCATGTTGATCTCCTGGGCGGCGGACTCGGCGGCGAAGGCGGTGGCACGGTCGGTGTCGAGGGAGGAGTTGACCAGCTGCTTGGTGAGGGCCAGGGCGCGGGTGGGGCCGGCGGCCAGCCGCGCCGCCCACGCGTGGGCCGTCTTGTCCAGTTCGCCGTCCGGAACCACCCGGTTGACGAGGCCGAGGCGTTCGGCGTCCGCCGCGGTGAGCGCGTCGCCGAAGAACATCAGCTCCTTGGCGCGCTGCGGGCCGATCAGCCGGGGCAGGAGATGGGCGCCGCCGCCGTCCGGGACCAGGCCCCGGCGGACGAACACCTCGATGAACCGGGCCGACTCGGCGGCCAGCACCAGATCGCAGGCCAGGGCGAGGTGCGCGCCCAGGCCGGCCGCCGTGCCGTTCACCGCGGCGATCACCGGCTTCTCGCAGTCGAGGACGGCCGAGACCAGCCGCTGGGCGCCCAGCCGCAGGGTGCGGGCGACGTCCCCGGCGACCCGCTCGCCGGGCGCGGAGCCGCCCCGCAGGTCCGCTCCCGCGCAGAAACCGCGGCCGGTGCCGGTCAGGACCACCGCCCGTACGTCCGGGTCGGCCGAGGCCTCGGCGAGGAGGGCGATCAGCCGGTCGCGCTGGTCGGGGGTGAGGGCGTTGAGGGTTTCCGGGCGGTCGAGGGTGAGGTGGGTGACCTGCTGGTCGGTCCGGTGGCGTATCGACGGCTCGGGCATGCTCACGCTCCGTTCCACGAAGGGATCCTCACCGGCACACCGCCAGTGCGTCCAACGCCACCGCGCCCTGCCCCCACGGCAGGACGACCAGCGGGTTGATGTCGAGTTCGGCGAGGTCGTCCCCCAGCTCCAGGGCCATCCGCTGCACGCGCAGGATCACCTCGACGAGCGCCTCGACGTCGGCCGGTGGGCGGCCCCGGACGCCGTCCAGCAGCGCCCTTCCGCGCAGTTCGGCCAGCATGTCGCGGGCCTGGTCCTCGCCGAAGGGCGGCACGCGCACGGCGGCGTCGTGCAGGACCTCCACCAGGACCCCGCCGAGGCCCACCGTCACCGTCGGGCCGAACAGGTCGTCGTGGGTCACGCCGACCACCATCTCCACGCCCCGCTCGACCATCTGGCACACCAGGACGCCGTCCAGCGAGACGCCCTCGTAGCGGGCGATGTCGGTCAGCTCGCGGTAGGCGTCGCGCACCTGGCTGGCCGAGGTCAGGCCGATCTTCACCAGGCCCAGTTCGGTCTTGTGGGCGATCTGCGCGCCGGACGCCTTCATCACCACCGGGTAGCCGACCAGCCCCGCCGCCCGCACCGCCGCCGCCGCGCTGGTCACCAGCTGCTCGCGCGGCACCCGGATGCCGTACGCCCGCAGCAGCTGCTTCGCCGCGTGCTCGCTCAGCTGCTGTCCCGGCCGCATCAGCAGCTGCGCCTTGCGGAAGGACGGGGACTGGGTGCGCGGGGCCTCGTCGAAGGGGGAGTGGTAGGCGCGGACGAAACGGTGGTGGCCGAGGTGGGCGTGGACGGCCGAGACGCAGTTGGCGAGGGTGCGGAAGGTGGCCACCCGGGAGGAGCCCAGGAGGACCTCGCGGTACGCCGGTTCGGTGCCCACCGGCGAGCCCCAGATCACGCACACCAGTTTGTCCGTCCGTTCCGCCGCGTCCACCAGGTCCTGGACCAGACGGTCGCTCAGCGGCGGGAAGGGGCCCGTGATCGGACAGATCAGCACGCCGACGGCCGGGTCGTCGAGGATCGCGTCGATGATCTTCCGGCCCCGCTCGTCACCCACCGGATGGCCGCCGTTGTCGACCGGGTTGGCCACGTTCAGGTACTCGGGGATCCACTGGTGCAGCTCGGCCTGCTTGGCGTCCGACAGGACCGGCAGGCTGAGGCCCGCCGCCGTCGCCAGGTCGGCCGCGTGGGCGCCGGTGCCGCCCGAGATCGAGTAGACGACGACCCCGTCGGCCTGCGGCGGGCGGGCGCGGGCCAGCAGGGCGGCGGTGTCCTGGAGTTCGTCGAGTCCGTCCACCCGGATCACGCCGTACTGGCGCATGGCCGCGTCGACGACCTCGTCCGCGCCGGTCAGCTTGCCGGTGTGGGAGGCGGCGGTCCGGGCGCCGGTCTCGGTGCGGCCCACCTTGACCGCGACGACCGGCACCCCGCGCCGGGCGGCCCGGTCGGCGGCGAGGAGGAAGGACCGGCCGTCCTTCAGCCCCTCCACGTAACAGGCGATCGCGCCGACCTCGGGGCGCTCGGCGAAGTAGGAGAGGAAGTCGGCGGTCTCCAGGTCGGCCTCGTTGCCGGTGGGCGCCCAGTGGGAGAGCCGGATGCCGAGTTCCTGGAGGGCGAACACCGGGCGGCCCTGGTGGCCGGACTGGGTGATCAGCGCGATCGACGGACCGGTGAGGTCGTCGCGGAACCGTTCGAAGGCGTTGAGATTGGTGTTGGGGCCGAGGAGGCGGATGCCCGAGCGGGCCACCGCGGTCGCGAGGCGGGCCTGCGCGGCCGCGCCCTCCTCGCCCGTCTCCGCGAAGCCGGACGCGAAGACGACCGCGAACTTCACCTTCGTCTCAGCGAGTTGCTCGATCACCGGCAGCGGGTCCGCGACCAGCAGGACGGCCAGGTCGACCTGTTCGGGCAGGTCGGCCACGGACGGTGAGCAGGGCAGGCCGAAAACGGTCTCGCGGGTGGGATGCACGGGGTGCAGCCGTGCCCCCACCCGATCGGCCCAGTCCACCAGTTGCCGGGTGACACCGGTGTTCGGGCGTCCTTCGGCGTCCGAGGCGCCGATGACCGCGACCGACCCGGGCCGGAAGAACCGGTCCAGGTCGGGGACGTCCGCATAGAGCGGACGGCCGCTGACGTCGAGGTCGCCCGCGTCGGCCGGCCGGCCGTGGACGGCGGGCCCGGGGTGCTCGCCGCACGCGACGACCCGGGCCCGGCGGGAGTCGGTGGTGAGGGTGCCGTGGGTTGATCCAAGCATCGGTCCGCCCGCTCCTGTGTGACTGCCATGGGTGACTGTCGAGTAACTGACGCTCTGTCAGGTTACATACCTGACGGAGCGTCAGGAATGGTCGTGCACACAGAAAGGAGCGGACCGGGAGCCGGCGACATGCGGACGTGGCGGTGACTACAGCACCGCCAGCACCTCCTTCGCCACCCGCTCGCCCGACCGCACGGCACCGTCCATGAAGCCCATCCAGTGGACGGAGGTCTCCGTCCCGGCCCAGTGGATCCCGCCGACCGGCTCGCGCAGGGCCGGGCCGTACTGGGTCAGGACGCCCGGTGCGGCGATCGAGACGGGGCCGCCGCGGGTGTAGGCCTCGTTGTTCCAGCGTTGCAGGACGAAGGAGGAAGGGGAGGCGGCTTTCTCGCCGAAGTACGTGACGTAGTCCTTCAGCACCGCCGCCCTGACCTCCGCCTCGCTCGCCCCGTCCAGCTTCCGCGCCTCGTCGGCCTCGATGAAGCCCATCAGCGCGCCGTACGAGGCGTCCGGCGGGGAGTTGTCGAAGGTGGAGCTGATCACCCCGGTGTCGCTGACGACCTGGCCGTTGAGGCCGTCGGCGCGCCAGAAGGGGGTGTCGTAGATCGCGATCGCCTTGCCGACCGAGGCCATCGGCAGGCGCTGGGTGAGCTGATCGCGGGCGGCGGGCAGCAGAGGGTCGTAGGTGATGCGGGCGGCGAGCGGCGGGGGCACGGCGACGACGACCCGCTTCGCGGTCACGGTGACGCCGTCGGCCGTCACGGTGTACTTGCCGCCGGACCGGGCGATCGAACGGACCGGGGCGTTGAGCACCACCCGGTCGCCGAGCGTGGCGGCGAGCCTGACCGGCACCAGCTGGGAGCCGCCGACGAAGCGCAGCTCCTGGGCGCCGTTCGCCGTCTCGGTGAGGCGTTCCAGGGTGCCGGGGGTCGAGGCGTTGCCGGCGGCGGCGATGTAGAAGAGGACGAAAAGGAGCGAGAGTTCGCGGGGTTCGGCCGAGAAGATCGACGTGCAGGCCACGTCGAGGAGGAACTTCGCCGACGGGACCACCGCGTTGGCGTTCAGCCAGCTCTCGAAGGTCTGCTTGTCCCACTCGGCGGCCTTGGCCGCGGTCCACGGCGCGTCGACCGGCACCTGCTTGGCCATGTCGTCCAGCGAGGCCTGCACGATCGCGGCGTTGGCGAGGCCGGCCACATCGACGGGCGGGACCGAGCCGAGGAGGCCGTCGGTGGCGTACGGGGTCCTCTTGCCGTCCTTGTAGAGGAGGTTCTTGCCGGTGTTGTAGGTGGCGAAGGTGGCCACGCCGAGGGAGTCGGCGAGCGCCTTGATGCGGTCCTGGGTGGGGCCGATGAACTCGCCGCCGCCCTCGGTGACTCCGCCGCCCGCCAGCGGCAGGTTGACCACCCGGCCGCCGACGCGGCCGCGGGCCTCCAGGACGGCGACCGTCCGGCCGGCCGCCACGAGGTCGCGGGCCGCGGTGAGGCCGGCGAGCCCGCCGCCGACGATCGCGACGTCCACGTCCCGGGTGGTGGTCGCGGCGGCCGTACCCGCGGCGGTCGCGGTCAGCGCGGTGGCGCCGGCGGCCGCGGCGGCGGTCCGGCCGAGCAGGGCACGGCGGGACATGCCTGGGGAGTGCTGTCTTTCACTTGCCACGTGCGTCCTCCGTCGAGCTTCGAAAGCGGGAGCGGGTGGAGCCAAAAGATGAACAGGGCTCACATTCTGGCTCCGCGGGAGGGCGCGGGACAACGCTTCCGTTACATCTGACACAGGTGTAACGGGCAGCTGACTCAAGGGAGTTGCGGGCCGGCCGGCTAACGCAGCCGGCGGCGCACCGCCTTCGCGATCTTCCCGGCGTCGATCGCCAGCTCGCGGAGCGTGCCGCTGATGGGGGTGGTGAAGCCGGTGAAGTACAGGCCGGGGGCGTCCTTCGGGGCGCGGGCGCCGTGCGCCACGGGTCTGCCGCGGTCGTCGAGCACTCCGAGGTGACCGACCAGGCCCTCCAGGGCGCGCGCGTATCCGGTGGCGGCGACGACGGCGTCCGGGGCGATCCGGGCGCCGTCGGCGAGGACGACCTTCCCGCCCTCCTCGAAACCCTCCACGGCGGCCACGATCTCCACCCTGCCCTTGCGCACGGCGTCGATCAGGCCCACGTCCTGCACCGGGATGGCGCCGTCCCTGACGCGGGAGTAGAGGCCGCTGTCGGGGCGGGGGAGGCCGTGTGCCGACAGGTCGGGCACGCTGAGCTTCGCCATCGGGCGCGCGAGCCGGTCCACGAGGCGGACCGGCAGCCGCCGTACGAGCACGGCCGTGTACTGCGCGGCCCAGCCGGCCGTCGAGCGGCGCACGAGGTGCGGGGCGGTGCGCACGGACAGGCGCACCCGGGCCGCACCGCTCTCCACCAGGTCGACGGCGATCTCGGCGCCGGTGTTGCCGACGCCGACGACGAGGACGTCCCGGCCGGTGTACTCCTTGCCGCTGCGGTAGCCGGCGGCGTGCGCCAGGTCGCCCGTGAACGCCTCTCGGCCGGGCCACTCCGGCAGGTGCGGGGTGTGGTTGTAGCCGGTGGCGACGACCACCGCCGAGCCGACGAGCTCACGTCCGCCGGTGGCGTGCAGCAGCCAGCCGGTGCCGTCCGGGGTGCGCTCGACGCGGGACACCTCGACGCCGGTGACGATCTCCAGCTCATGCGCCTCGGCGTACTTCTCGAGGTAACGCACCATGTCGTCGCGCGCCACCCACCGCCCGAAACGGCGCGGTATCGCCAGCCCGGGCAGGGCCGACAGACGGCGGGTGGTGTGCAGATGCAGCCGGTCGTAGTGGCGCCGCCAGGACGCGCCGATCCCGTCGGCCTTCTCCACGACGACGGCCCGGATGCCCTGGGCACGCAGCGCGTACGCGGTGGCGAGTCCGCCGGGTCCGCCGCCGATGACGTAGACGGGGCGGTCGGCCGGGTTCGCGGTGGTGATCGCCTGGGGGGCCGGGCGCGGTGCGGAGTCTTCCATGAGCGCGAGCGTAATCACGCGGACCGTTGATGGGTCTCGGTCAAGACCGGAATTGGTTGCGGATCGATCACGCGTGGGGGAAGTACGGGTGGGGCCGGTGACGTGGACCACCTGGTTGTGATCGGCGGGACGGATCGGTGAGGAAACCGGAGGGGCGACCGGGGAGATCGACGGGGAAGGGGCGCGACGCCCGGCCCAGGTGCGCTCGGGCCGGGCGTCGCGTGCGGACGGCGTCGGTGACTATGACGGGAACCGACGACGCCCCGTCCAGGATGCCTCCGGGACTGGCCGGGAGGCGCGCGGAACCACTACTTCTCGACCTCGGCGCCTGCCTTGGCCTTGCGACCCGTCACCTTGGCGATCCACGTGATGAAGCCGCCCGGGTCGGTGTTGGCGCCGTGGCCCTCGTCCCAGTAGTAGAGGTGGTCGACGTCGTCGCCGAGGCCGTGCGCGGCGGCGGCGAGGTTGGCGGAGACCGTCAGCGACGTGTCGGAGTCCTTCGTGCCGAGGCGGATCCACCAGTGCCTGCTGCGGCCCGCGTTGGGCTTGTCGGCCAGGAAGTACATCGGGTTCATCAGCCGCAGCATCTCGGGGATGTCGCTGTCGAGGCGCTTGGCGGTGAGCCCGGTGGTGTCGTTCTTCAGGCCGTACGCCGTGAAGTGCCGGGAGATGACCGTGCCCTTGCCGAACTCGTTGTTCTCGCCCGCCGACAGGTCGAAGGCGTCGAAGGCCGGGGTGTTCTTCTTGCGGGCGCCGACGTGGGTGAGGAAGTCGGCCCAGGAGAAGGCGGCCCGGCCGCTCTTGTAGCTGATGAAGGTGTTGGCGGCGAGGTACGCGGCGCGGTCGGCGTCCGACAGGGCCGCGAGGTAGGTGGTGGCCGACGGCTCCAGGTACTGCTTGACCAGGTACTCGTCGTAGTTGCGGGCGTTCAGGGTGCCGAAATTGTTCAGGCCCTTGAGCTTCAGTCCCGCCTGGTACTCGGCGAACTGCGACTGGAGCGCCTTCGACACCGTCCGGTCGACCTGCTCGCCGGTGCTGAGGGCGTTGGCGCCCCAGTTCCACTCGTAGGAGCCGTCGGCGTGCTCCAGGTCGGTGATCGGGCACCAGGCGCCGGTCGCGAAGATCGCGTCGGAGGCGTCGGCCGCGCCGAGCTCCTTGAGGTACTTGTCGTAGAGCGGGCTGTCGCCGGACGCGCCGAGCAGTGAGGAGAGCGCGCCGCCCGCGCTGGTGCCGGCGGAGACGATCCGGTCGGTGTCGCCGGGGATGCGGCCCTTGTTGGCCCGCACGTACCGCACAGCGGCCTTGAGGTCGACGATCGCGGCGGGCGCCACGCCGTAGTACTCGCCGGCCGGGTTCTCGAGCGTCCGGCCGCGGGCGCCGGGTTCGACGACGACGTAGCCGGCGGCCAGGGCCAGCAGCTGGTTGGAGGCCCGGGCCCCGCCGGTGGCGTTGGTGTTGCCGTTGGCGCCGGGGGCCGAGGCGGATGCCGACGCGCCCCCCGAGGGTGCTCCGCTCGGCGCGCCGCCGCCCGTCCCGCCGCCCATGCCGCCCGCGCCGACGCCGGTGGCGTCCGCCACCGAGGACGGCATGTACCCGCCGACGGAGTTCGCGAACAGGATCGGCGCGTCCGTGGCGTCCACGGCGGCGCCGTCGATCTCGACCGGGACGCTCACGATCAGCGACTGGTAGGTGGCGTCCACCGGCTTGGCGACGTAGGTGATCGCCTTCCAGAAGTGGTACGTCACGGAGTGCTCGTCGCCGGCGGTGTCCGTGACGGTCGTCGTGAGCTTCGTGTAGGCGTCCGGGTCGAAGGCCAGGGAGCCGGCGGCCGAGGACGAGGACGTCGACGTGCCGCTGGAAGCCTGTGCGCTCAGGGCGATGCCGCCCACTGCCGCGACGCCCGCGGTGGCGCCGAGTCCCAGGACGACCGACCTGCGCTTGACTGCCCTGTGCTTCACGATGCTGCCTCTCCATGAACCGGGTGGGGTGATGACTGCGTGTTGTCCGGGCTTGCGGTTGCGAACGTAGGTCGTGGCCGACAAAATCGTCAACAATATGCGGGACATTCATGGACGACGCACAGCTTCATGGCGGGAGCACAGGTCACTCTCACGGGAAACGTGCGGGGTACCCGGAACCGGCTGCCTGACGTACCGTCAGATCCATGGAGATGGGTAACCGTTTCGACGTCCCCGAGGCCGACGCCTTCACGCGCGCGTACTGGGACGCGGCCGCCGCGGGCCGGCTGCTGATCCGGCGCTGCGGGGCCTGCGCCCGGGCCCACCACTACCCCCGCGAGTTCTGCCCGTACTGCTGGAGCGAGGACGTGACCTGGGAGGACGCCAGCGGCCGGGCCGCTCTCTACACCTGGTCCGTCGTCCACCGCAACGACCTGCCGCCCTTCGGGGAGCGGACGCCGTACGTCGCGGCCGTGGTCGACCTGGCGGAGGGGCCGCGGATGTCGACGGAGGTGATCGGGGCAGGGGCGGGGCAGCCCGGGGAGGGGGCGCGGTCGGAGCCGCGCGTGGCGCTGCGGGCGGGTCTCGAACTGGCGGTCACGTTCCGGGACGGGGTGCCGGTCTTCCGGCCCGTGCCCTGAAGGACCGGAGGTGTTCAATGGCCGCATGCCCGACATACGCGAGCCGCACCCGGCCCCCCTCGCCACCGGTCTCCACGGCCATGGACTGACCCTGCGGCCCTGGGACCCGGAGTCCGCCACCGACGTGGACGCCTGGCTGCGCGGACACGTGGACCCGGAGTTCCGGCGCTGGAACACCCCGCTGCGGACGATCACCGACACCGCCGGCGCGAGGGCGTCCCTGGAGGGCAGGAGCACGGACACGGCCGCCGGACGCGCCATGGCGTTCTGCGTCACCGACCCGGCCGACGGCACGATCCTCGGTCAGGTCGGCGTCAACATGATCGACCACGTGCTCAGCTTCGCCAGGGTCGGCTACTGGACCCTGCCGGAGGCACGGGGCCGGCAGGTCGCCACCCGCTCCCTGCTGCTCGCGGCCCGATGGGCGTTCACCGTGGCCGGTCTGCACCGCCTGGAGCTCGGCCACGCACTCGGCCACGACGCCTCCTGCCGGATCGCCGAACGCTGCGGGTTCCGGTACGAGGGCACCCTGCGCGGCGCGATGTGGGAGGCCGGCCGCAGGGACGCCTTCCGCGACGTCCACCTGCACGCCCGCCTGGCCACGGACGCGGAGCCGGAGTGGTCCTCGGGCGGGCGCGACGAGACAGGGCACCCGCGTGCCACGGACCGCCCCTGACACGCGCCCTCAGGGCCAGAGCCGCTCCCTGGTCCAGGACCCGCCCGACCGGCGGTAGCGCAGACGCGCGTGACGGCGCGTGCTGTCGCCCTGGAAGAACTCCGCCTCGTCCGGGCGCAGTCGGTACAGCGTCCAGGTCGAGGACTTGGCCGTCGGGTGCCGGCGGGCGTGCTCCCAGGCGGCCTCCGACGCTCTCACCAGGTCCTCCGTCGAGGCCAGGACCTCGCTCTGCCGGCCGGTCAGCGCGGCGGCCAGGGCGCCTGTGGAGCGGGCGTGCAGGTCGGCCTGGGCCTCCTCGGAGGGGGCCGACGTGACCGGCCCGCGTAGCCGGACCTGGCGGCCGAGCACGGGCCAGTAGAAGGTGAGGGCCGCGTACGGGCGGGCGGCGAGCTGGCGGCCCTTGCGGCTGGTGGCGTGGGTCGCGAAGGCCCAGCCGTCCGCGTCGGCGCCGTGCAGCATCACGATGCGGGCGTCCGGCAGGCCGTCCTCGCCGACGGTGGCCAGGCTCATGGTGTGCGGCTCCCGCTCGCCCGCGGCCACCGCCTCGGCGAACCACTCCGTGAACAGGGCCAGCGGTTCGGCGGGCGCCCCCTCCGGGGCGAAGGGCGGCAGGTCGGTCACCTCCGGGTCCCACACCCGCAGCGATCTCAGCAACGCATGAAGATCCGTGGTCATGCAGCGAGTATGCGGTCAGTGCCGGGCGAACTGGACCCGGGTCGACTGCACCACGTTCGCCCGGACCGCGATCCCCTCGACCGTCAGCTGCTCCCCGTAGATGTCGGTGAGCCGGATCGGGCCGCCGCACCCGGCGCCCTGCTCGGAGAGGAAGTAGTTGTAGTCGGTGCGCGCCAGAGAGGTCCAGCCGGCACTCGTACGGACCTCGAGGCGGGCCAGCGGGTTGCGGTGGCCGATGGCCTGGATGCCGCACCAGTACTGCGTGGAGCCGGTCTTGTAGCGGATCGAGACCGTGTCGGACGTGCTCGGGCTCAGCAGGCTCCAGGTGACCGGGATCCGGCCCGCCGAGAGGGCCGCGAGCTTGGCGAAGGCCTGTCGGCTGAGGTCGAGTTGGCCGGGCTCGCAGGGCGCCGGGCACTCGTTGGTGATCCGGACCGTGATCGACGCACCGCTCCCGGCACGGACCAGGACGTACGCGCCGCACGCCTTGGACGTCTCGTAGTCGGCGGTGTTCATCGCCGCGGTCATGACGTCGGAGGTCGGGCCGTAGGAGCAGGCGCCGTTGCCGTCCCCGATGTCGTAGGAGGTGGCGATCCCCTGGTAGGCGGTTCCGGGCCGGATCCGGCCCGCCGACGGTGCCGAGCCGGACGCGGTCCGCGCGGCGGGCGCGGCCGCCGAGGACCGGCTCGACGAGCCGGACGCGCCGGAAGCGCCCGCCGTGCCGGTCGGGGTGGCGGAGGGCGTGGCCGTGGCGCTCGGGGACGCCGTGGACGGCTTCGGCTTCGGTGACGGCGATACGGCCGTCCGCGTCGCCGTCGGTGAACCGCTCACCTGGGCGCCGGCCACGGGTTCGACCGCGCGGGCCCCGCCGCCTCCGCTGTCGGGAAGGAAGGCCACGACCAGGGACACGACGAGCGCGACGGCCGCCACGGCGACCACGGTGACGACGGGGACACGGCCCGTGCGCCGCTCGGGGTGGGATCGGCGGTGCGAGGAGGTTGGCACGGATGAATCCTTACGCGGTTCGGGGGAGCACGTCCTGAGAAGCTGTCGATCGGTCAGTGGCCGCCGGAGCCGAAAAGGTTGCCGCCCACGGCGGAGAACCCGGCCGCGCCTGAGTACGTGCACTCAGGGTGCGCGGGTCGCTCCGCTCCGACACGGCCGTCCGTGCTCCCGGGGATGAGATCTCCCGCCGCGTCGAGAGGGGTGCTCGTGGGCCATGACCTTCAGCTGCGTACCTGCCACTCCGGCCGAGCGCTGGAGCGGGACGCCGACGGGGGCCGCGGCCGGTCTCGGCGTGCTCGCCGTGGTGTCCGCGCCGACCTGGCCGAGGGGCGGCCGTGGCGGTCGGCGGCCCGGCCGGGGTCGCGACGAACGTGTCGTGGACGTCCATCACCGACGGCACAGCGGCCCTCAGTCCCGTCCCAGCACCACCGTGCCCGAGGAGCAGAACCATCCCCCGGTCCCGGAGGCGACCCCCAGCCGGGGCAAGGCCCCGTCCTGGCCGCGCACTTGCCGCCGGCCGCCCTCGCCCCGCAACTGGCGCACCGCCTCCACCAGCAGGAACAGTCCCCGCATCCCCGGATGCTGGGCCGAGAGCCCGCCCCCGTCGGTGTTCACCGGCAGGGCGCCGGACACGGTCAGCCGTCCCTTCTCCACGAATGCCCCGCCCTCGCCCTTCGCGCAGAAGCCGAGGTCCTCGAGGGTCACCAGGGTCATGTAGGTGAACGCGTCGTAGATCTCGGCGAAGTCCATCTCCGCCGGACGCAGTCCCGCCCGCGCGAACGCCAGCCGGCCGCTCACCGCCGCCGGTGACACCGTGAAGTCGTCCCACTCGGACATCGAGGCGTGCGAGACGTGCTCCCCCGTCCCGAGGATCCACACCGGGGCCGTGCGGCAGTCGCGTACGTACTCCTCGGCCGCCAGGAGCACCGCCGCGCCTCCGTCGGAGCGCAGGCAGCAGTGCAGTTTCGTGAACGGGTCGGCGATCATCGGCCCGGACAGGACGTCGTCCACCGTCACCGGGTCGCGGAACATCGCGTCGGGGTTCAGGGCCGCGTTCGCCCGCGCCTGGACCGCCACCTCCGCCAGCTGCTCGATCGTCGTGCCGTACTGGAGCATGTGGCGGCGGGCGGCCATCGCGTACTTGGCGATCAGGGTGTGGCCGTAGGGCACCTCGAACTGGAGCGGGCCGCGGCCGCCGAAGGCGAAGGTGCCGGTGCGGCGGCCCGCCCGCACGTCCGCGCGGGCCGTCGAACCGTACGCCAGCAGGACCGCGTTGGCGTGCCCGGCGGCGATCGCGTCGGCCGCGTGCGCCGCCATGACCTCCCAGGCCGATCCGCCGACGGAGGTGGAGTCGACCCAGGTGGGCCGCAGGCCCAGGTAGTCCGCCACCTCGACCGGGGCGAGCGTGCCGAGCCCGGCGGAGGCGAATCCGTCCACCCGTGACCGGTCCAGTCCCGCGTCCGCCAGCGCCCGCCGGGCCGCCTGGGCGTGCAGGGCGTACGGGGTGGCGTCGTCCACCCGGCCGCAGTCGGAGAGGGCGACGCCGACCACGGCCACTTTCCGGGTACCGGATGCGGATGCCATGAATCTGACGGTACATCAGCTCGCGCCTGCCCTGACAGATGCCGTCTCTCTGGGCATTCCCGTTCCGGCGGCCTAATATGACGCACCGTCAGATATGGATGAGAGGGGTGGCCATGGACCCCGGCTTCACCGCCGAGCAGGACGGGATCCGCCGCACATTGCGCGAACTGCTCCACAAACGCTGCGGCCCCGAAGAGCTGCGCGCCGCCCTGGACACCCCCGGCGGCCACGATCCCGCCCTGTGGACCGCCCTCGCCGAGCAGCTCGGACTGCCCGGGCTCGCGCTCCCCGAGGCCTACGGCGGCGTCGGCTGCTCCCGCGCCGACCTCGCCCTCGCCGCCGAGGAGACCGGCCGGGCGCTCGCTCCCTCCCCGCTCCTCGCGACCTCCGTCCTCGCCGCGCCGCTGATCCTCGCCCTCGGCGCCGACGCCCAGCGTGCCGACCTGCTGCCCCGGATCTGCGACGGCACCCTGACCGCCACCCTCGCCGTTCCCGCGCCCGTCCTCGCCACCGCCCTCGCCCTGACCGGCCCCCCGGCCGGCGACTGGGCCGGCGGAGGGCGCGCGGGCGGGGTGCAGGCCCGGCGGGTCCAGGGCGTCTGGCGGCTCTACGGGGAGGCCGCGCAGGTGCTCGACGGGCACAGTGCCGGGGCGCTGGTGGTCGCCGCGCACACCGGCGGGTACGCGCGCGCGCACGCCCTGCTGTTCGTCGTCGCGGGGGACGCCGCCGGGCTCGTACGCACCCGGCAGACGGCCCTGGACGCGACCCGTCCGCAGGCCCGGGTGCAACTGCGGGACGTACGAGCCGAGTTGCTCGGGAGTGAGGAGGCGGACGTCCCGGCAGCCCTCGCCCGCGTCGGTGACTTCGCCGCCGCCTTCCTCGCCTGCGAGGCCGTCGGGGCCGCCGACCGCGCGCTGGAACGGACCGTCGAGTACCTCGGCCGACGGGAGCAGTTCGGGCGGGTGATCGGCTCCTTCCAGGCGGTCCAGCACCGGCTGGCCGACGTCTATGTGCAGGTCCAGGCGGCCCGGTCCGCCGCGTACTACGCCGCCTGGGCGGCGGGCGGGCAGGACGGGCCTGACGGTCGGGAGGGCCCCGGCGGCCCCGGCGGCCCCGGCGACCCGGGCGGCCACGGCGGCCCCCTCGGCCGGGCGCATTCCGGTGGCCCGGACGGTTCCGGTGAGCGGGTCGGTGGGCTTGCTCTCGCTCAGGCGTTGGAGGCCCTGCGGCGGGCCGCCGCCGAGGGTGTCCAGTTGCACGGCGGCATCGGGTTCACCTGGGAGCACGAGGCGCATCTGTCCTTCAAGCGGGCCGCGGGCGACGAGTTGCTGTTCGGACCCGTGCACCGGCTGCGGGCCCACGCGGCCGAGGGGGCCCGCCTCTTCGAGCGGCCGGAGGTGTCGGTGTGATCGGCGTCCGGATGGTGCAGAAGGTGTCCTCGACCCGGGCCTTCGCGAAGGTCGCTCCGCATGTCATCCCCGCCCTCGACCGGGCCGTCCACCGTCTCACCCGGGGAAAGGTGCTGCTCAGCGCCCAGCTGCTGCCCGGGGTGATTCTCACGTCCACCGGGGCGAGGAGCGGGCTGCCGCGTCGTGCGCCGCTGGCCTGTATGCCCGAGGAGGGCGGCGGGAGCTGGATCCTGATCGGCTCCAACTTCGGCCGCACCGGGCACCCCGCCTGGACCGGCAACCTCCTCGCCCGCCCCGAGGCCGAGATCAGCTGGAAGGGCACGGACATCCCGGTGACGGCCGAGCTGCTGACGGGGGAGGAGCGGGCGGCCGTCTGGACGGCACTGCTGGCGTTCTGGCCGCCGTACGCGACGTATCAGGCGCGGGTGGAACGGGAGATCCGGCTGTTCCGGCTCACACGCCGGAGGTAGAGGACACCCGGGGGCGGGCCGGCCGGGTCAGAAGGCGTGCTGGAGCAGCAGGAACGTGCCGATCCCCGGCATCGCCGCTCCGGACGTGCGGGTCACCGCCCGGGCCGGCCGGGTCAGAAGGCGTGCTGGAGCAGCAGGAACGTGCCGATCCCCAGCATCGCCGCTCCGGACGTGCGGGTCACCGCCCGGGCCGCCGCCGGGCGGGCGCCCAGCAGTCTGCGGGCCAGGACGCCCACCGTCAGATAGACGGCGGCGCAACACGCCATGTGCAGGAGCCCGAGGGCGGTCGTCTGCCCGGCCACCGGCAGGTGCCCGCCCCCGGGGGAGAGGAACTGCGGCAGGACCGAGAGGTAGAGCAGCAGGCCCTTGGGGTTCAGGCCGCTGATGGCGGCCCCGCGCAGGAACACCCGCGCTGCGCCCCCGGCGATCTCCCCGCCCGCGCCCGGTGTCCCCGGCCGCCGCAGCACGGCCCACCCCAGCCACACCAGGTACGCCGCGCCCGCCACCGTCAGCCCGGTCAGCAGCGCCGGCGAGCCCGCGACCAGCACCGCGAGGCCCGCCGCGGCCAGCACCGTGTGCAGGGCGTACCCACTCACCAGGCCGCCCACCGAGCGGCCGCGCAGTCCGGCGGAGATCACGTACGCCCAGTCGGCGCCCGGCACGCACACCAGCAGCAGGTCCACGGCGAGGAAAGAAATCAGCGTTCCCGAGTCCATATCGGGGACATTAGGCGCGATGCGGCCGAAAGTGTTCCCGAAGTTTTCGCGAATCAGGCCTGTCCGGGGGAAGATCTGCCTCATGGACGACGTGGACCGGAAGATTCTTGCCGAGCTGCAGCAGGACGGGCGGCTGACCGTGACCGAGCTGGCCGCGCGGGTGCGGCTGAGCGTCTCGCCGTGTCACCGGCGGCTGAGGGAGCTGGAGCGGTCCGGGGCGATCAGCGGCTACCGGGCGGTGGTGGAGCCGGCCGCCGTCGGGCTGAGCTTCGAGGCGCTGGTCTTCGTCTCGATGCGGCAGGAGGACCGGGACACGGTCGCCGAGTTCGAGCGGGCGGTGGGCGAGGTGGAGCATGTCCTGGACGCGCAGCGGCTGTTCGGGGAGCCCGACTACCTGCTGCGGGTGGCCACCGCCGACCTCGCGGCCTTCCAGCGGCTGTACGACGAGCGCCTCGCCACCCTGCCGGGGGTGCAGCGGCTGACGTCGACGCTGGTGATGAAGCACGTGGTGAAGGGCCGCGCGCTGCCCGCATGAGGCCGAGCGCCCGCATGAGGCCGAACGCCCGCATGAGCCGACGCCCGCATGAGGCCGAACGCCCGCCTTGAGGCCGACAGCGCGGCAGGCGGCGGCTCACCGGGTGAGCCGCCGCCTGACAGACAGGACTTGATCGTAAGGAAAGTGGGGGCCGGGCTACTTCGTCGGCTTCTTGCCGGTGATGCCCAGGTGCACCAACAGGGCCAGGTTCGGCTTGAGTTCAGCCTGCTTGACACCCCACGTCTGGAAGCCCTTCTGATGCGAGGCGACCGCCGCGAGCATCGCGACGAGCGCACCGGCGACGGCGGCCGGGTTCACGTCCTTGTCGACCTTGCCCTTGGACTGCAACTCGGCGACCGCGTCCGACAGGGAGTTGTTCACCGAGTTGAGGATCTTCATGCGGAGTTTGTAGAAGCGCTTGTCCCCCTCCGCCGCGCCGAGGTCGACCACCCGGAGAATCGCGTCGTTCTTCCGCCAGAACTCCAGAAATCCGTCCACGAGTTCCTGCGCCGTCTGCCAGCCCGCCTTGCCGACCCACGACCGCCCGGCGACCAGCTCGGTCAACTCGGCGCCCTCGGCGGCCATTTGCTCGGCGATCTCCAGGACGGCGCCCTCGACGTCCGGGAAGTACTGGTAGAAGGTCGCGGGCGAAGTGCCCGCCTTCCGGGCGACATCGATGACCTTGACGTCCCGATAGGGAGAGGAGCTGAGCATCTCACTGAGGCAGTCGAGCAGCTTCTGCCGCGTCGCCTGCCCGCGCCGACCGGCCACGCGGCCGTCGACGGTACGCACTTGTCCTGTCATGACGTCAGCTTACCGAGGGGTGATCGGAGCGCTATTCGGCCGACTGCAAATGGGGTGCGCGGGGGCGGGGAGGCGGGTGTGCCTGGTCTGCGGCTTGCGTGAACCGCCGTTAGTTTGGCTACATGGCCGAAAACAGGGCATCGGCGTACGCGGAGGGCGTCCCCTGCTGGGTGGACGCACAGCTCCCCGACGTGGACGCGGGCAAGCGGTTCTACGGCGAGCTCTTCGGATGGGGCTTCGAGGAGGCGTACGGCTCCTCCGTCTGGGCCCGGCTGGAGGGCGCTCCGGTGGCGGCGCTCGCCCACAAGACGGACGGCCGGATGCCTACGGTCTGGACGGTGTACTTCGCGACCCCGGACGCGGAGACGACCGCCCGCCGTATCCAGAAGGCCGGCGGGCAGGTGGTCATGGCGCCGCTGCCGGTCGACGGGGCGGGCACGGCGGCGCTCGCCGCCGACCCCGAGGGCGCGGTCTTCGGACTGTGGCAGCCGGCCGGACACCCTGGCTTCGGCGTCCGTCACCGGCCCGGCGCCTTCGCCTGGGCGCAGCTCTACGCCCGCGACACCGAGGCCGCCAACACCTTCTACGGCCATCTCTTCCACGAGGCGCTGTTCGGCCCGGACGCCGAGCCCGACTTCGGGCGGGCGCCGGTCGGCGACGTCTTCCCGGAGGTCATGCCGCCGCATTTCCTCGTCCACTTCGGGGTGGAGGACTGCGAGAGCGCGCTCGGCGCGGTGAGCCGGCTCGGCGGGCGGGTGCAGGCGGGTCCGTTCACCGCTTCCTACGGAATCGTGGCCGTCGTCACAGATAATCAAGGGGCGTCGTTCGCGGTTCTCCAGCGCTGACCGGGCTGTATGCGCGTATATGAAATGAGACACCCCGATTGCCCCCGGGTTCGCAACCAGCCGCCCGGCCAGGAAGAATCAGGGTGCGTGCCGCCATGGCGGTGCGGTGGGTGAGACGCTGCACGGGGCCGTGTGCACAAGTGGGTGACGCGGTTCGTACGGGGAGGTGGCAGGCAAGTGGTGGATCAGCTGACGCAGCACGATCCGCGGCGGATCGGGCCGTTCGAGGTGCTGGGACGGCTGGGTGCCGGCGGCATGGGGCTGGTCTATCTGGCCCGCTCGGCCTCGGGCCGGCGCGTGGCGATCAAGACGGTGCGGACCGAGCTCGCCGAGGACCAGCTCTTCCGGGTGCGGTTCACGCGCGAGGTGGAGGCGGCCCGGGCCGTCTCCGGGTTCTACACGGCCGCCGTCGTCGACGCCGATCCCCGCGCCGCCGTGCCCTGGCTGGCCACCGCGTACGTTCCCGCGCCCTCGCTCGAGGAAATAGTGAACGACTGCGGGCCGATGCCGGCCCAGGCGGTGCGCTGGCTGGCGGCGGGCGTCGCCGAGGCGCTCCAGTCGATCCACGGCGCGGGGCTGGTCCACCGTGACCTCAAGCCGTCCAACGTGCTCGTCGTCGAGGACGGGCCCCGGGTGATCGACTTCGGTATCGCGTCCGGCGTCTCGAACACGCGTTTGACGATGACGAACGTGGCCGTCGGCACGCCCGCCTACATGTCCCCCGAGCAGGCGAAGGACTCGCGCAGCGTGACCGGCGCGAGCGATGTCTTCTCGCTCGGGTCGATGCTCGTCTTCGCCGCCACCGGCCACCCGCCCTTCCACGGAGCCAACCCGGTCGAGACGGTCTTCATGCTGCTGCGCGAGGGCCCGGACCTGAAGGGCCTCCCCGACGAGCTGCGTCCGCTCATCGAGTCCTGTATGCAGATGGACGCCACGGCCCGTCCCAACCCGGCCGACCTCCAGGCCCAGCTCGCCCCCCACCTCTTCGGCTCCGGCTCCGACGACAGCGGAACCGCGTCGGCGTGGCTGCCCGAGAAGGCGGTCACCCTCATCGAGACGCGCCGCGGCGGCCGCCCGGCGAAGCCGGCGCCCCCGAGCCCCCGCAGCGGCGGCGGAGGCGGCGGTGTGGGCATGGCCCGCCCCGCCGGGCCGGCCGTTCCGGCCCCGCCGTCCCACGCCCCCGTGGTTCTCACCCGCCCGGCCGCCGTGGCCGTCGGCGCCCCCGACATCGGCCCCGTCCGGCTGGCCGGCGCGGCCGTGCCGATCGGGCCCGGTCCACGCGTCGCCGACGTCCGTGCCACGGCCGCCGTGAAGGCGCCGGTGGCCGAGCCCGGCCTGGTCGCCAACTGGTCCCGCCCGCACCCCGGCGTGAACGGCGCCGACACCGCCGTACCGGCCGCCCAGAGCGCGCCCCCGGAGACCCCGGCGGGCTGGCGGCCCTGGCGTTTCCGCATGTCGAACGATGTCTGGGGCACGCCGTCCGTCGCCGGTGACCTCGTCTACGTCACCTCCTTCGAGGTGCACGCCCTGGACGTGGCCACCGGACGCCGTCGCTTCAAGACGCGGGACGTGGCCTGGTCGATGGCGGTCGCGGACGGCCGGGTGCACGCGTCCGACGGCCCCACCCTGTTCGCGCTGGACGCCCGCGAGGGCGGCGACCTGTGGCGGCTGTCGACGGAGGCCTGGGTGTACTCGCTCAGGGCCGACCGGGGCACGGTCGTCACCGGCACCCGCGGCGGCGGCGTCCAGGCCTGGGAGGCCTCGGCCGGGCAGAAGCTCTGGGAGATCACCGGCTGCCAGACCGACTTCGAGTCCCCGGAGGCCGGTCCGGCCCTGCACGAGGGCACCGTCTTCGTCTGGCAGGACGCCCGGCTCAGAGCCCTGGACGCCCGCACGGGCGAGGAGCGCTGGTCGTACCCCATCGGCGACACGGCCTCCTGTGGCGGTGTCCCGGTCCGCGTCACCCCCGCCACCGACGGCTACGTCTACCTCTCCGCCGGTACCCGGGTCCTGGCCGTCGACATCGCGAGCGGCATGGTGCGCTGGCACTTCGAGGCGCCGGCGGTGTTCCTGTCCCCGCCGACCTTCGTTCCCGGCCCGGCGGTGACCGGCGGTGGCGTCTATCTCGCCGACTACCTCGGCACCGTGTACGCCCTCGACGCCACCGACGGCCGCGACCGCTGGCGCATCGCCACCGAGTCCCGGGCGTCCGTCGACCCGGTGCTGGTGGCCGCCGGCCACGTCCACGTCGGCAGCGGCAAGGGGCTCTACACCCTGGACGCGGTCACCGGCACGCCGAAGTGGCGCTTCCAGGCGGGCGGCGACATCGTGGGCGCCCCCGCGGTCGCGGAGGGCCGTATTCACTTCGGCTCGACGGACCACCTGCTGTACACCCTGAAGGCCGACGACGGTCGGCTGCGCTGGAAACTGGCGACCGGCGGCGAGATCACCGGCTCCCCGGTGGTCCGCGACGGCGTCGTGTACGCGTCCAGCAAGGACCGCTGCGTGTACGCGCTGGACGCGGAGAAGGGCACGGGCACGGCGAGAACGGCCTGAGCCGTGGCCGGTGGCCGGGTACTTCGAGTCCGGTCCCGGGGCCGGTCCGGGACGGCCGTCGTGCCGGGTGTGCGGAAGGGGATCCGGACGGCGGCCGCCGCTGCGGGGAGCGGCCCGTTCGCCGCTCTCACCGCAGACGCTACGCCGGGGACGGACCGGTCGCTCATCGGTGACATGGTCGTGACAGGTATTGCTTATGCTGCCTTTATGGATCAACGGGGGCAGAAACTCAGGTTCGCAGCGGTCTCGGTGTGCGTCGTACTGGCACTGACCGGATTCTCGACGGGCAGGGGCCACGGGCACAGCAGCGGTCACGGCGGTGGCGGAGGCGGGTGCAGCAGCTCCGGCCAGGACCACGACAGCTCGTCGTCGAGCGGCGGCACCTCCGGGTCGCGGTACCACGACTACGACGATGACGACGACTACACCGACGACACCTCCGGCGGCAGCGGCTCCTCCAGCTCGTCCACGACGCCGAAGGACGCCACGGTGGAGCTGATCGACTGCGCGACGCCCACCGAGGCCTACGCGACGGTCGAGGTCACCAACCCGAACTCCACCGGCGGCTACTTCACCGTCACCGTCGACTTCCTCGACGCCGGTTCCCGGCGGGTGGAACAGCGGAGCACCGACGAGTACGTCGCCGGGAACGACTCGGCGACGGTGCACGTGGACCTGTCCGGCCCGGGCGTCGCGGCGAAGGTCGACCACTGCGAGGCGGAGCCGTACGCAACGGCGCGCTGACCGGACGTCTCTCAACGGACCGACGCCTCCAGAGGCACCTCCGCCCACATCGTCTTGCCCACGGGTACGCGAGGAGTGGTCCTCGACGAGGCGGTGCTCAGGCGTCCGGTCGGAGGCCGGCTGGTGATGCGGGAGCAGTTGGCGCGGCTGCTCGGGACCACGGCGGAACCTCACATCACCGTGCAGGTACTGCCGTTCGACCAGGGGGAGCACGATGTCATGGGCGGCTCGCTCACGGTGCTCACCATGCCGGACGGCTCGGAGATCGCCTACACGGAAGGCGCGCACTACGGCCAACTCATCGAGGATCCGGACCAGGTCAGGAGTTTCGCGCTGACCTACGATCGGCTGCGGGCGGCGGCTCTGCCCCCGCTCATGTCACTCGACATGATCCGATCCGTGATGGAGGACAACCACCGTGGAGCGAAGGTCCCGTCCCGAACTGAACGGCGCCGCCTGGCGCAAGAGCAGCTACAGCAATCAGGAGGGGGGCGACTGCGTGGAGGTGGCCGACGGGTTCCGGGCCGTCGTCCCGGTCCGTGACAGCAAGGTTCCGCACGGTCCCGCGCTGTGCTTCGACGTCGCTTCCTGGGCTGCTTTCATAGGCGAGTTGAAGGCCGGGCACCACCGTCCCTGAGGTGGCCGGACCCCGGCCGCCGTCCACGTTCTGGCTCACCGGGCCCTTGTCCGCGAGGGTCCGGCGGGCCGCTGACCTCCTGAAAGAACCGGGGGAAAGAACTTCCCGCCCGCCCACCCTCCCCGGCCGGGAAGGCCGCGTCACCCGTCCGAGTGACCGGCTTGCAGCGGCGGGATATGGGCAGTTACGTTCGCCGCGACAACCGCAAACAGATACGGCCCCCGGCCGGGACTGGCATCCCGAACGAGGGCCTGACCGATCAGGAAGAAAGACCTTCCCGATGGCTGAATCGCAGTCTAACGCGCCCCTGCGCGCCGACGCCGGAGCTCCGTCCTCCGGCGTGATCCATGTCCGCACCCGGCTCACGGCCGACTTCACCGTGATCTCCAACGCCCTGGCCCAGCGACGCGGCAGCGCGGTCACGATCGGCGTCGCGGCGTACATCGCCTCCCTGCCCGACGGCTCCCCCGTGACGATCACCGCACTGTGCGAGCACTTCAGCGAGGGGGAGATCCTGATCTCGCGAGCGCTGAGGGAGCTGGAGGCGGCCGGGTACCTGGAGCGCCGCCGCGAGCGAACGCCCACCGGACAGGTCCGTACCCGAACATACTTCTACGACGTACCCGACGGCGCGCCGCATCCGGACGGGCCTCCCGAGCCGCCGAAGCACCGTCGCCCCCGCAGGCAGCCCGCCGTCGTACGCGGACCGCTGCGGCCGCCGGTCCAGCCCGAGGTGGAGATCCCGGACCCGCTCACCGATGTCGCCGACGTTGCCGATGTCGCCGACGCCGACCCCCGAGCCGTCGCCGTACTCACCGCCCTGCGCCAGGTCGACCCCCGCCTCGTCCTGTCCGCGCGGGAAGCCGCCCGCCTCGCCCCGGCCGTCACCCGGTGGCTCGCCGCCGGTCTCCTGCCCACGCACATCACGGACCACCTCACCGCAACGCTCCCGGACCAGTTGCTGGCCCGCCCGGCCGGCATCCTCGCCTACCGGCTCAAGGAGACGCCCCTGCCTCTCTCCGCACCGGCCCGAAGCACGGAAACCCCCGGACGCCCGGCGGTCGTGCCCCTGCGGAACTGCGACGGCTGCGACCGCGGATTCCGTACGGCGGAACCCGGCCGCTGCCGGGACTGCCGGACCCGGGACCAACTCCGCGCGGCCGGCTGAGCCGACCGGACTCCGGGGTGGGCTCAGCGGATCCGGGGCTGCTCCGGCGAGCGGCGCGTGAAGAGTCTCGCCTGTTCCTCGCTCGGCAGGTTCCCCAGCGAGATGAGGTGCGGCGCCTGCGCGAAGGCCGTCGCGCGGGCCGTCTCCTTCGCCGCCCACAGCGCCCGCACGGTGCCCTGGACCCCGGCGGCGGGATACCCGGCGACGACGGTGGCGCAGGCGACGGCGGCGGCCGACGCCCCGCCGGTGTCGGTGAGTTCGGAGACCAGCCCGACGTCGAAGGCGCGCCGGGCGGAGATCCGTTCCGCCGTTCCCATCAACATCATCCGCGCGACCTCCCCGTACGGCATCCGCTGTGCCAGGAGCACCGACTCGTACGCGCTGACCATCCCGTAGGTGGTGTGCGGGTCGAAGAACACGGCGTCGGCGCCGGCCACGATGAACTCGCACTCCCCGAGCAGGTAGAAGGCGCCGCCGCAGGCCATTCCCTCCACGGCGGCGACGACCGGTTTCCACAGGTCGTTCGCCTTGGGCCCGACGGTGAGCAGCGGATCGTCCTGCATGTAGGGGGAGCCGGGCTGTGGTACGACGGCGTCCCGGTCGAGGCCGGTACAGAACGCCCGCTGTCCGGCCCCGGTGAGGACGATGGCCCGTACCGAGTCGTCGAACCGCAACTCCCGCCAGATGTCCTTCAGTTCGCGGACGGTCTCGAGGTCGATGGCGTTGAGCCGGGCCGGCCGGTCGAGGGTGACGACGGCCACCCCGGTGTCCTTGTCGCTGCCGAGGCGCACACTCACGGCCGCTCCAGAACCCACTGCGGAAGCCCGGCGCCGTCGAAGACGACCTGCACCCGGGCGCCGATCCGGACGCGGTCGGGGGAGAGGGAGTTCAGCGGAGCGCCCGGCTCGCTCACCAGGTTCCCCACCATCCGTATCCGGGGCGCCTCGGCCAGCTCGACGAGGATCACGTTGTAGGGGGCCTGTGCCGCGTAGTCGGGCAGCAGGGGCGGATGCGGGACGACGTAGGACCAGATCCGTCCGTGTCCCGACATCCGCCGCCACTCGCTCGCGAAGGACTGGCAGTGCGGGCAGCAGGGGCGGGGCGGGAAGCGGGGTTCGCCGCAGTCGCCGCAGGCCTGGACTCGGAGTTCGCCCTGGGCGGCGTACCGCCAGAAGGGGGCGCCGTCGGCGTCGGTGACGGGGATGAGCATCGCGGGATCAACTCCTCGGTGCGTTCAGTTCCTGAGCAGCAGGGCGGAGGTCGGGACGCCCTCGCCGGCGGTGACGAGGCAGGTCGCGGCGCCCGGCACCTGGGCGGTGCTGGTCCCGCGCAGCTGCTTCACGCCCTCGTTGATGAGGTTGAAGCCGTGGACGTAGGCCTCGCTCAGCCCGCCGCCGCCGGTGTTGAGGGGCAGCCGTCCGCCCATCTCCAGGGCGCCTCCCTCGGTGAACGCCCCGCCCTCTCCCCGGCCGCAGAACCCGTACCCCTCCAGGGAGAGCGGCACGAGGGGGGTGAAGGCGTCGTAGATCTGTGCGACGTCGACGTCGTGCGCAGTGAAGTCGGCGTGCTTCCACAGATGCCGGGCGGCCGCCCAGGCCGGGCCGGTGAGCGGGTCGTCGTTCCAGTAGTTGACCATGCCGTGGTGCTGGGCGGGCAGGCCCTGGGCGGCGGAGTGGACGTAGACGGGGCGCCGGCGGCAGTCCCGGGCCCGTTCGGCGCTCACCACCACGCACGCCAACGCCCCGTCGGTCTCGAGGCAGTTGTCGTACAGGCACAGGGGTTCGCTGATCCACCGGGACGACATGTACATCTCGCGGGTGAGGGGCCGTTCGTACATCACGGCGGCGGGGTTCTGGTTGGCGCGGTTGCGGCAGGCGAGGGCGACGTTGAAGAGGTGGTCGCGGGTGGCGCCGTACTCGTGCAGATAGCGGCGGGCGAGCATGGCTATCTCGTCGGCGGGCCGCAACAGACCGAAGGGCCGGGTCCACTGGGCGGGGGTGGGGAGCTGGACGGACGTGTTGGTCCACGGGCGCGGACCGGAGCCCCTCTTCCGCGACCGCCACGCGACTCCCACCGTGGCCTGTCCGGAGGCGATGGCGGCGGCGAGGTGGGCGACGGTGGCGCAGGAGCCGCCGCCGCCGAACCCGATCTTGCTGAAGAAGGTCAGGTCCCCGAACCCGACGGCCTTCGCGAGCTCGACCTCGTCCGTCTCCTCCATGGTGTAGGAGGCGAGGGCGTCGACCTCGCCGGGGGCGATCCCGGCGTCGTCGAGGGCGGCGAGGACGGCGCGGCAGGCGAGGGTCCGTTCGTCCTCGGGGAGGTGCTTGGCGAAGGGCGTCTGCCCGATGCCGACGACGGCGGTGGCGTCCTTGAGTCCGGTCACTGCGGGCATGCTGCACGCACCTCCACACGGCGACTGCGCTGCTGACAGTGCGTCAGGTTACCGCTAATCTGACGGGTAGTCAGCTACTGGGGAGGCTGGTCATGCGTGGTGACATGGAATGGGGAACGATCCCCGGCCTGGTCCGCTGGGCGGCCGAGCGGTACGCGGGAACCGAGGCGGTGGTGGAGGGCCGTACCCGTGTCTCGTACGGCGAGTTGGGCGCCCGGGTCGAACGGGCGACGGCCGCGTGCCTGGCGCACGGGGTGCGGGCGGGCGACCGCGTGGCCATCTGGGCCCCGAACTCCCTGGACTGGATGGTGGCGGCGCTGGGCGCGGTGGGGGCGGGAGCGGTGCTCGTGCCCCTGAACACACGCTTCAAGGGCACCGAGGCGGCGGACGTACTGCGCCGCAGCGGGGCGCGTCTGCTCTTCGTGACCGGCACGTTCCTGGGGACGTCGTACGTGGCGTCGCTGCGGCGGGCGGCGGCGGAGGGCGCCGGGGACGGCCCGCTGCCGGGGCTCCCCGCGCTGGAGCGGGTGGTGGTGCTCTCCGACGACGCCCCGGCGGCCTTCCGCACCTGGAAGGACTTCCTGGCGAGCGGGGAGGGGATCGGAACGACGGAGGTCCGGGCGCGCGCGGACGAGGTGGCGGGGGAGTGGCCCTCTGACATCGTCTTCACCTCGGGCACGACGGGCCGCCCCAAGGGCGCGGTGATCACCCACGCGCAGACCCTGCGGGCGTACGAGGTGTGGTCCGACCTCGCGGGGCTGCGGCAGGGCGACCGCTATCTGATCGTGAACCCCTTCTTCCACACCTTCGGCTACAAGGCGGGCGTCATCGCCTGCCTGATGCGGGGCGCGACGATGATCCCCCAGCCGGTGTTCAACGTGGACACGGTCCTGGCGAACGTGGCGTCGGAACGGGTGTCGGTCCTCCCCGGGCCGCCGACCCTGCACCAGTCGCTCCTGGACCACGCGGCACGGGACACGCACGACCTGTCGGCGCTGCGGCTGGTGGTGACGGGCGCGGCGGTGGTGCCGCTGCGGCTCGTCGAACGCCTGCGGGGCGAACTGGGCGTGGAGACCGTCCTGACGGCCTACGGCCTCTCGGAGGCGAGCGGTGTCGTCACGATGTGCCGGCGCGGGGACGACCCCACGGTCATCGCCTCGACGTCGGGCCGCGCGATCCCCGGCACCGAGGTGCGGGTGGACGCGGCGCCGGGCGAGCCCGGGGAGGTCCTGGTCCGCGGCTTCAACGTCATGCGCGGCTACTACGAGGACGAGGCGGCCACGGCGGAGGCGCTGACCCCGGACGGCTGGCTGCGCACGGGCGACGTGGGCGTCCTGGACGCCGCCGGCAACCTCCGGATCACCGACCGCCTGAAGGACATGTTCATCGTCGGCGGCTTCAACGCCTACCCGGCGGAGATAGAGCAACGCCTGGGCCTGCACCCCGACGTGGCCGACGTGGCGGTGATCGGCGTCCCGGACCCGCGCCTGGGCGAGGTGGGCAAGGCGTATGTGGTCCGCCGGCCGGGCGCGGTGTCCACGGCCGACGACCTGATCGCCTGGGCCCGCCGCGAGATGGCCAACTACAAGGTGCCGAGGGCGGTCGAGTTCGTGACGACGCTGCCGCGCAATGCGAGCGGCAAGGTGGTGAAGGGGGCGTTGCGGGCCCGGTGACAGGGCGGGCCCGCAGCACCCGGACACGCCTCGGCCGCGGCGGCCTCCCCTCCGCGCCGCCGCGGCCGACCCCCGTGGGTGGTGCCTACTTGCCGCCGTCCAGGCCCAGGGCGGGCGGGACGGGCGAGTGGTTCTCGAGCGTGGTGATCTCTTCGTCGGTCGACGGCGTGGACGGCGTCGGCTTCGGCGTCACCGCGTCCTTGAGGGCCGGCGGCACGGGCGAGTGGTTCTCGAGCGTGGTGATGTCCGGCGACTGCTTCTCGGTGCTGCTCATGTTCACGCTTCCCCTGTGAATGGTGTTCAAGTGAATGAGACGCCTCTGTCCGGCGATTCCCCCGAGTATCGCCGGACAGAGGCGTGGACCGGAGTCCACCCCCATGGACTCCCCGGCCCGCATGCCCCCCGACGCGACGGACCGTTGGGTCGATTCTGGCGACCGGTCATAAACGTTTGATGAACGCCGTCCGCGACGGCCTCATGACGCGTCCAGTGGGGTCAGCAGCCGGCGCACCTCGGCGGCCTCGGGCGCCCCCGAATTCTCCAGCAGGAGCAGGGCCTCGTGCCAACAGGCTCGCGCACGGTCCGACTGGCCCAGCGCGCGCAGGCTCTTGCCCAGCGTGTTCAGGACGCTGCCCCGGATCAGGTCGCCCCCGATGACCCCGATGGCGAGGGACTGCTCCGCGTGCTGGGCCGCCTGTGCGGGGCGATGGGCGGCCAGGTGCAGCTGGGCGATGCGCAGATGCGTCGTGCCCTCCCACAGCCGCTGCCGGTTGGCGGCGAAGATCAGCATGGCATCCGTGAGCTGGGCCAGCCCCTCCGTCAGGCGTCCGGCGCGGGTGAGCGCCACGCCCAGCGAGTAGCGGCCGTTCGCGAGGCGCAGGCTGAGACCGAGCTGCTGGAAGATGTCGACGCCCTGCTGCGCCAGCGAGACCGCGCTGTCGGCACGGTCCATGCGCTGGTGCAGCTGAGCGAGGTTGCAGAGGGCGCTGGCCTCACCCGGGCGGTTGCCGTCGGCGCGGTAGCCGTCCCGCGCCGTCGTCAGAAGGCGCTCCGCCTCCTCGTACCGCCCCTGGTTGAGCGCGATGATCCCCCGGTCCGTCGCCGCCCAGCTGACCGGCGTCGCGTCGTCCGCCGCCGTGGCGAGCTCGATCGCGCGCCGGGCCTCCTCGTCCGCCTCGGAGTACCGCCCGGCGGCCAGGTGGACGTTGGAGAGCGCCGTGCGGGCACGGCTCTCCGCGCGGACGTCGGCGGCCTCCTGCGCGGCGTCCCGCAGCGCCGTGGCCGCCCCCTCGTACTGCTTGGCGTTCGCTCCCGACTCCGCGAGGTCCTTGGCGGCCCAGAGAAGATCGACGGCACGGCGCAGTCCGCTGCCCGTCTGCTGCTGCCGCGCGCACGCGAGGAGGCACTGCGCCTCCGCGAAGAGCCAGTCGAGGGCCTGTGTCCGCTCACCGAAGGAGAGACCCCGGTACGACGTGGGCTCCAGGTGGACGACCGTGCGGTCGCCGGGCCGTTCGATCGCGTAGACCCCGGCCGCCGTCGCCAGATAGAAGTCCAGCAACCGCGACAGCGCAGCCCCGCGCTCGGTGGGTGGCCACTCGTCCCGCTCCGCGCACGCACGCGCGTAGAGCCGTACGAGATCGTGGAACCGGTAGCGGCCGGGGGCCGCCGACTCCAGCAGGGAGGTGTCCACCAGGGACTCCAGCAGGTCCTCGGTGTCCTCCACCGGCAGGTCCAGGACCGCCGCGGCCGCCGCCAGCGAGGTGTCCGGGCCGTCCGCCAGGCCCAGCAGCCGGAACGCGCGGGCCTGGGCGGGCTCCAGGGCGCCGTAACCGAGTTCGAACGTGGCCTTCACCGCCAGGTCGCCCGCCTGGAGCTCGTCCAGCCGGCGCCGTTCGTCCGCCAGCTTGGCGGCGAGGACGGAGACCGTCCACGTCCGCCGGGCCGCCAGCCGGGAGGCCGCGATACGGATGGCCAGCGGCAGGAAACCGCACGCGGCCACCACGTCCAGCGCGGCCTTGCGCTCCGACGCCACCCGTTCCTCGCCGACGATCCGGGTGAAGAGGGCGAGAGCCTCGTCGGGGGACATCACGTCCAGGTCGACGAGATGCGCTCCCGCCAGGTCCACCATCCGCACCCGCGAGGTGACCAGCGCCGCGCAGCCCTCGGTGCCCGGCAGCAGAGGGCGTATCTGGGCCGCGTCCTTCGCGTTGTCCAGCAGCACCAGCACCCGGCGGCCGTCCAGCACCGAGCGGTACAGCGCCGCCCGTTCCTCCAGCGAGTCGGGGATCGCCGAGTCCGCCGTGCCGAGGGCGCGCAGGAACGACCCGAGGACCGTCTCCGGCTCGGCCGACCGCGGTCCGGCGCCCTGCAGGTCGACGTACAGCTGGCCGTCGGGGAAGGCCGGACGCGCCTGGTGGGCCACGTGCACGGCGAGGGTCGTCTTGCCCACGCCCCCGATGCCCGCGAGCGCGGACACCGCCATCACCCGGCCGCCCACGCCGGTGCCGTCACCGGCTCCCGCCAGCACCTCGCCCAGTTCCCGCACGAAGGCCGAGCGGCCCGTGAAGTCGGGCACCGTGGCGGGGAGTTGGGCGGGACGCACCTGCACCATCGCCGGTTGCGCCGACGGCGCCGACGGCTCCGCCAGCTCCGGGTCGGCCTGGAGGATGCGGCGCTGCAACTGCCGCAGCCCGGCCCGCGGATCCACCCCCAGCTCCTCCGCCAGCAGCCGCCGGGTGTCCGCGTACACCGCGAGCGCCTCCGCCTGCCGGCCGCTGCGGTACAGCGCCAGCATCAGCAGTTCGCGCAGCCTCTCGCGCAGCGGGTACGCCGCGGTGAGCGCGGTGAGTTCGGAGACCGCCTCCGCGTGGCAGCCCTGCTCCAGGTCCATGTCCAGCCGGGATTCCAGCAGCCCCAGCCGCCACTCCTCCAGCCGGACGCGCTGCGCCTCCGCGTACGGCCCGGGGACGCCGGCCAGGGCCTCCCCGTCCCACAGCCCCAGCGTCCGGTTCAGGACCTCGCGGGCGTGGGACAGGTCCCCGGCGGACCGTGCCTTCTCCGCCTCCGCCGTCCATTCCTGCGCCACCGCCAGATCCAGCGCGCCGTCGGCCGGCACCCGCACCGCGTAGCCGCCCGACTCGCTCACCAGGACGCCCGGGTCCAGCACCTTGCGCAGCCGGGAGGCGTACGTCCGTACCGCCGCCAGCGCCTGCGACGGAGGTTCCTCGCCCCACAGCGCGTCGATCAGCTCGGCGGCCGTGGCCGTACGGCCCTCGCGCAGCAACAGAGCTGCCAGCAGGGCGCGTTGCTGAGGTGAACCGGTGGCCAGCCGCTCGTCGCCGCGACATGCGCGCACCGGCCCGAGCACGTCGAAGCGCAGCGCCGCCGGCTCCTCGGGGGAACCGGGACGCCTCTGCTCCGGCACACGCGGGTCGCGGTGTCCTACCCGGTCGTCCATCAGGGCTCCCCTTAGGCATCCGAATTACCTGTTCAGTTTGCCCTGTCCATGCCGGAACCGTCAGCCTGCCCGGGAGGTGCGCGGGAGTCCACACGTCCCACACATCCGATCCGCACACATCCCCACAGAGCCGATCGGCCCCGGCCCGCACCGGTAGCTGACGATCCGTCAGATCAGCGCTACCGTGCCCCCATGGAGAACTCATTGGAGACCGCGAAGGCCACAGAGAACCTCCCGCTGATCATCTCCGTCGACGACCACACCGTGGAGCCGAGCACCGTCTGGCAGGACCGCCTGCCGAAGAAGTACCTCGACACCGGGCCCCGGGTCGTCCGCGCCCCGCTGAAGGAGATGACCTTCCTCGGCGGCCGCTTCAAACCCGTGATGGGCGAGCCCGGCGACGACGGCCCCATCGGCGACTGGTGGGTCTACGAGGACCTGCACCGCCCCCTCACCCGGCTGGACACCGCCGTCGGCTTCAGCCGGGACGAGATCAAGCTGGAGGTCATCACCTACGAGCAGATGCGCCCCGGCTCCTACGACGTCCCGTCCCGCCTCGCCGACATGGACGTCAACCACGTCCAGTCCGCCGTCTGCTTCCCCACCTTCCCCCGCTTCTGCGGCCAGACCTTCACCGAGGCCGCCGACCACGACCTGGGCCTGCTGTGCGTGCGCGCCTACAACGACTGGACGGTGGAGGAGTGGTGCGGCCCGCAGGCGCGGGGCCGGCTGATCCCGCTCACCCTCATCCCGCTCTGGGACGCCGAGCTGGCGGCGGCGGAGGTCCGGCGCAACGCGGCCCGCGGGGTACGGGCGGTCGCGTTCTCCGAGATACCCCCGCACCTCGGCCTGCCCTCCGTCCACACCGACTACTGGGACCCCTTCCTCGCGGCCTGCGACGAGACCGGCACGGTCGTGGCCATGCACATCGGCTCCTCGAGCCGGATGCCCTCCACCTCCGCCGACGCCCCGCCCGCCGTCGGCTCCACCATCACCTTCGCCAACTGCTGCTTCTCGATGGTCGACTGGCTGATGAGCGGCAAGTTCGAGCGCTTCCCCAACCTCAGGGTGATGTACGCGGAGGGCCAGATCGGCTGGATCCCCTACATCCTGGAGCGGGCCGACGTGGTGTGGGAGGAGAACCGGGGGTGGGGCGGGGTCGCGGACAAGGTCCACCGCCCCCCGTCCGAGCTGTTCGCCGACCATGTCTACGGCTGCTTCTTCGACGACGCCTTCGGCCTGCGCAACCTCGACTCCATCGGCGTCGGGAACGTCCTCTACGAGACCGACTACCCGCACTCCGACTCCACCTGGCCGAAGTCGCGGGAGGTCGGCGAGGCGCAGATGGGCCACCTGACACCGGACGTGGTGGAGCGGATCGTACGGGGCAACGCGATCGAGCTGCTGGGGCTGACCCCGGACGGCCTCTGGAGCCCGCGGTGAGGCTCGACTACGGCATCCAGCTCCCGGTCCAGTCCCAGTCCACGATCTACGCCGAACCCTGGGAGGCGGACGCGGGCCCCGCCGACCTCGTCGCGGTCGCCCGCGCCGCCGACCGCGCGGGATTCGCCTACGTGGCCGCCTGCGACCACGTGGCGATCCCGCACCGGCTGGCGGACGCCATGAGCACGGTCTGGTACGACCCCGTGGCCACCCTCGCCCACCTCGCCGCCGTGACCCAACGCGTCCGGCTGCTCGCGCACGTCGCCGTCGTCGGCCTGCGCCACCCCCTTCTCACCGCCAAGCAGTACGCCACCCTCGACCACCTCAGCGGGGGCCGGCTGATCCTCGGGGTGGGCGCCGGGCACGTACGGGAGGAGTTCGAGGCGCTGGGGGTGGACTTCGAGCGGCGCGGGGCGGTCCTGGACGAGACGATCGACGCGCTGCGCGCCGCGCTCGGGCCGGACGAATACCCGTCCCACCACGGCAAGTCGTTCGACTTCGAGGGCCTCGGGCAGCGGCCGAGACCGGCCCAGGCGCAGGTGCCGCTCTGGGTCGGCGGATCCTCCCCGGCCGCCGTCCGCCGGGCCGCCCTCAAGGGGGACGGCTGGCTGCCCCAGGGCGACCCGAGGGACCGGCTGCCCGCGCAGATCGAGATCCTCCGGCGGCTGCGCGGCGACGCACCCGCGCTCACGATCGGCGCCATCACCGAGCCGCTCTACGTCGGCACCCCCGGCTGGGACGTCGGCCGACGGACCCTCACCGGGCCGCCGGAGGCCCTCGCCGAGTCGCTGAGCGCCTACGGGGCGATGGGCGTGCACCAGATCCAGGTCCGCTTCCGCTGCCGGAGCCTCGGCGAACTCAGCGACCAGATCGAGAAGTTCGGAACGGAGGTGGGTCCGCTGCTGGCCGCTTCACGGGACAATTCTTCTTGAAGGTTTGAACAAGTCCCCGCCGGGCCGCGTACGTACGGACGTACGGACGTGATGGTGCTCCGGCGGAAGGACCCCGTAAGTGCGATCCTCCCAGCGACTCTCCGTCGCCCTCGCCTGCGCCGAGGGCGACTGGCCGCACGACGGCTGGCCGGCCCCGGACGACCCCTACGTGGGCCGGATCGTGCCGCTGTCCCCGCCCTTCCGCCTTCCCAAGACCGAATCCGTGGACGTGGTCGTCCTGCGCTGCGAGGACCCCGCGACGGTGCTCAAGGACCTGGCGGGGCTCGGCGCCCCGGTGATCGTCATCAGCCCCCGCCGGGACACCGACACGGTGGTCGAGGTGTTCCGTAGCGGGGCCGGCTACCTGGTCGAGGGCGACTACTGCTCCCACATGCTGTCCTCGGCGGCGATGGCGGCCACCGTGGGGCACACCTATCTCTCGCCGACCGCGTGCGCCGCCCTGCGGGAGGGCGCCCGGCGGATGCCGGTGGCCGGCGACGCGATCGAGCGGCTGCGCGCGCTGCTCTCGCCCCGCGAGCGGGAGGTCATGGAACTGCTGTCCACCGGGCTGGGCGCGCAGGAGATCGGGCTGCGATTACGGCTGAGCGAGAAGACCGTCCGCAACAACCTCAGCAACATCTACGCCAAGCTGGACGCCCGGGGCGGCACGGACGCGGTCCTGCGGTGGCTGGGTGCCACCCCGGCCGCGCCCGTGCTTCGCACCTGAGAAGGCGTCGGAGCGCTGTCAGGGCGCGGGCACCTCGGAGAGCGGGACTTCCACGTCGGTGACGTTGCCTCCGCCCTCATCGAATCCCGGTTCGGCGCGCACGCTGTTACCCGAATTCAGAATTCCGTTGGCCTGGGGCGTCCCGCATTTCACGTTGCGCAGCCACAGCCGGCCGTCGGGCGTGCCGTTCTTCAGGATCTGCGGATAGAAGACGTGCACGGTCGTGGCGCCCTCGCTCGGCGCGAAGAACACCTTCTGGCCGTCCTGCGCCTCCTTGTAGGTCGCCCGCAGGAATCCGCTCACGTCGGTGCGCTTGGCGGACCACATGAAGAAACCGATGCTGTCCGGCTGGACCGTGTCGGAGCGGCTGAACGCCAGGCCGGTCGCCTTGTCGTCACGGGTGATGTTGAATTCCGTGCTGTTGAACTTGATGCCGATCTCGAAGAACGAGCTGCCCAGCTTCGTGTCGGCGGCGGCGGTGAATCCGTCCTCCAGCTGGATGGTCCGGGTGACGGACGTGCTCACCGCGAAGGTGTTCGTCGCCCCGGTCGTCGATCCGCAGTTCTCCGTCACCGGTGAGACGCGCTGGTTGGGGCCGAGGCTGTTCGCCTTGAACTGGACGTCGACGAATTCGCAGTTCTCCAGTTTGTCCGAGTCGGCGGAACAGTCGGCGGTCACCTCGGAAGGGGTGGCGGCGCCCGCCTGGTTCATCAGCGGGACGATGACCGCGAGGGCCGCCACGGGGGCCAGGACGAGGGTGACACGCCTCTTCCTGCTGCGGTGTCCTCTGGCGCGGGGGGTGCGGGTGGTCATGGGTTCTCCTGTGGGGGAATGTGTGATGAGCTGGGGTTCTCTGTCGCCGCTACCGGTCAGCAGTCCTCCAGGACCGCCTTGGACGTGCCGTCCACGACGCCCGGCGCGCCCGCCGCGCCCGGCAGGATCACGGGACCCTCGACGACGTCCGGCGCCACGAAGTTCTGCTCGGGGGAGGGGTTCACGGCGAAGCTTCCTTCGCTGGCGTCGATACGGACCCGCCATTCGCCGGTCATGCGCTGCAGTTTCGGCGTGAACTCCATGTGGAGCACCTTGCCGACCGGCACCTCCCGCTGTTCCGTGGCGCCGGCCGTGGCCGACTTCACGGTCATGTCGAGGGTGCCCTTGTGCTTGAGCCAGGATCCGCTGAGGAATCCGAAGAGGCCACCGCCGCCGCCCTGCTGGGTCGCCTTGTAGGTGCCCTCGCCCTGGGCCGCCGTGGCCGACCAGGTGACGGATACCTTCGCCGGGTCGGTGGCGTTCGGCTCGCAGTTCGGGAAATCGATGGACGCCTTCTCGACGGGGCCGTCGAAGGTCTCGAAATTCGTCTCGACGTAGTCGCAGTTGTCGGCCTCGAAGCCGTCCGCGAAGGCGCCGCCGAAGTCGCGGACCGAGCGCTGCTTGCCGCTGACGACCGCCGACCTCTCGCACAACCTCATGATCTGGTCCGGCGTCTTCGCGTCCGCGGCGTTGGCCGAGGGAAGCAGGGCGACGATTCCCCCACAGGTAGCCAGCGCCGCCCCGATCGCCACGTACCGGACTTTCCTGTTCCGCAGTCTCCGCTTGGCCATTCCGGACTCCGTTTCTTGGTGGGGAATTTACCTGGCTGTGAAGGATTATTGGGGTCGCTTACAGCCGGTGGACAGAGTCAAATGTCCCTACTTACCAGTCACTTGATGTGTGCTTGTGCAATCGCGACTCGCTGCCTGACGCATCGTCAGATACGGCGCTACGATGCGGAGTCCCAGCGATGCGAGGCGACTTCGACGCGATGGAGGCCGGCATGGGCAAGCTCGACGGACGGGTGGTCCTCGTCACCGGATCGGCGCGCGGCCAGGGCGAACAGGAGGCGCGGCTGTTCCGGGAGGAGGGCGCCGAGGTGGTCGTCGCCGACGTGCTCGACGAACAGGGCCGGGCGCTCGCGGAGGAGATCGACGCGCTGTACGTCCATCTCGACGTCGGCCGCGAGGAGGAGTGGACCGCCGCCGTCCGCGCCGCCAAGCAGGCGTACGGCCATCTCGACGGCCTCGTCAACAACGCCGGCATCCTGCGCTTCAACGCCCTCGTCGACACCCCCCTCGACGAGTTCATGCAGGTCGTGCAGGTCAACCAGGTCGGCTGCTTCCTGGGGATCCGGACCGTCGCGCCGCAGCTGTCCGACGGCGGCACCATCGTCAACACGGCGTCCTACACCGGGCTCACCGGCATGGCGGCCGTCGGCGCCTACGCGGCGAGCAAGCACGCCGTACTCGGTCTCACCCGGGTCGCCGCCCTGGAGCTGGCGCCCCGCCGTATCCGGGTCAACGCGGTGTGCCCCGGAGCCATCGACACCGCGATGTCCAACCCGGCCCGGCTGGACCCGGACACCGACCCCGAGGAGACGACCCGCGCCCTCGACTCCCTCTACCGCAAGCTGGTCCCGCTGGGCCGGATCGGCCGCGCGGACGAGGTGGCCCGGCTCGCCCTCTTCCTCACCTCCGAGGACTCGTCGTACATCACCGGGCAGCCGTTCGTGATCGACGGCGGCTGGCTGGCGGGCGTTTCGGTCATCTGACTGACCGTCAGCTATTGACCATCCAGGTGGCCGGTGCCACAGTCGGCGGCATCCGCTGAACCTGACGATCCGTCAGTTAATCGCGATCCAAGGAACCGGGACGGTGAACCTCCGTGGAATTCGGGCTCTTTGTACAGGGATACGTGGGCAAGCGCGCCGAGACCGACCCGCTCGCCGAGCACAAGGCGCTGATGGAGGAGACCGAGTACGTCATCCAGGCGGACAAGTCCGGCTTCAAGTACGCCTGGGCGTCCGAGCACCACTTCCTGGAGGAGTACTCGCACCTCTCCGCCAACGACGTCTTCCTCGGCTACCTCGCCCACGCCACCGACCGCATCCATCTCGGCTCGGGCATCTTCAACCCGCTGGCCCAGGTCAACCACCCGGTGAAGGTCGCCGAGAAGGTCGCCATGCTCGACCATCTCACCGAGAACCGCTTCGAGTTCGGCAGCGGACGCGGCGCCGGCTCGCACGAGATCCTCGGCTTCCTCCCCGGCATCACCGACATGAACTTCACGAAGGAGATCTGGGAGGAGACCATCGCCGAGTTCCCGAAGATGTGGCTCCAGGACGAATACGTCGGCTTCCAGGGCAAGCACTGGCAGCTGCCGCCGCGCAAGATCCTGCCGAAGCCGTACGGGAAGTCGCACCCGGCGATGTGGTACGCGGCCGGTTCGCCGCCCTCGTACGCGATGGCCGCCCGCAAGGGCCTCGGGGTACTGGGCTTCAGCATCCAGAAGGTGTCCGACATGGAGTGGGTGCTGGAGCAGTACAAGACGGCGGTGGTGAACGCCGAGCCGATCGGGGACTTCGTCAACGACAACGTGATGGTGACGACGACGGCGATCTGCGCGCCGACGCACGACGAGGCGATCCGGATCGCCGTCGAGGGCGAGCTGCACTATCTGCCGTCGCTGGTGTTCCGGTACCACGACACCTTCCCGCGGCCCGAGGGCTTCCCCGTCTGGCCGGAGACGCTGCCCGAGTACAACGCCGAGTTCGTCGAACTCCTCGTCGAGGAGGAGCTGCTGATCTGCGGCGACCCGGACGAGGTGACGCGGCAGTGCAAGCGGTGGGAGCAGGCGGGAGCGGATCAGTTGTCCTTCGGACTGCCGGTGGGGGTGCCGAAGGAGGAGACGCTGCAGACGATCCGGCTGATCGGCGAGCACGTGATCCCGAAGATCGACACGGATCCCGTGCATCGCACCACGCGGTTCCGCCAGGGCGCGTAGTCGCTGTCGCGGACTCGCGGTTGCGTAATCACCGTAGAGATGAGGGTTGTTCGGCGACTGCGGGTCCGTGGGGGCTGGTCGCGCAGTTCCCCGCGCCCCTTTGGGCGCGCCCTGCGCACCGGAACTTGAGGAGGCAAGGTCCATGCTCGATCACGTCATCAAAGGGGCGACCGTCGTCGACGGGACCGGCGCGCCCGGCCACACCGCCGATGTCGGTATCCGGGACGGGCGGATAGCCGTGGTGGGGTCGGTCACCGAGGAGTCCCGTACCGCCGAGGACGCCGCCGGGCTCGTCCTCGCCCCCGGGTTCGTCGATCCGCATACGCACTACGATGCCCAGCTCTTCTGGGATCCGTACGCCACGCCCTCGCTGAACCACGGGGTGACCACGGTCGCGGGCGGGAACTGCGGGTTCACCCTCGCGCCCCTCAACCCCGCCCGCCCCGAGGACGCCGACTACACCCGTCGGATGATGTCCAAGGTGGAGGGGATGTCCCTGGTCGCGCTGGAGGAGGGGGCGCCCTGGAGCTGGCACGGCTTCGGGGAGTACCTGGACGCGCTGGAGGGGCGGATCGCCGTCAACGCGGGCTTCATGGTCGGGCACTGCGCGCTGCGGCGGTACGTGATGGGGCCGGACGCGGTGGGCGGACAGCCGAGTGAGGAGCAACTGGCCGAGATCGTCGGGCTGCTGCACGAGGCCATGGACGCCGGCGCCTGGGGATTCTCCACGACGCAGTCCTCGACCCACTCCGACGGGGACGGCCGGCCCGTCGCCTCCCGGCACGCCCGCCCGGAGGAACTGCTCGCGCTGTCGCGGGCCGTCGGCGAACACGAGGGCACCCAGATCGAGGCGATCGTGGCGGGCTGCCTGGACCAGTTCAGCGACGCCGAGATCGACCTGTTCGTGGAGATGAGCGCGGCCGCCGGACGCCCCCTGAACTGGAACGTCCTCACCATCGACGCGGCCGTCCCGGAACGCGTGCCCCGGCAGCTGATGGCGAGCGAACGGGCGCGGAAGGCCGGCGGCCGGGTCGTCGCGCTGACCATGCCGATCCTCACGCCGATGAACATGTCCCTGGGCACGTTCTGCGCGCTGAACCTGATCCCGGGATGGGGGCCGGTCCTCGCCCTGCCGGTTCCGGAGCGGATCGAGCGGCTCCGGGACGCGGAGGTGCGGGCGGAACTGCTGAGGCGGGCGCACTCCAAGGAGGCGGGCGTCTTCCGGCGGCTGACGAACTTCGGGCGGTACGTCATCGGCGACACCTACAGCGCGGCGAACGAGGGCCTCACCGGGCGCGTCGTACGGGACATCGCCGCCGAACGCGGCCTGGACCCCTTCGGCTGCTTGGTCGAGATCTGCGCGGCGGACGACCTGCGTACGGTCCTGTGGCCGATGCCGACGGACAACGACCCGGACTCCTGGGCCCTGCGGGCGGACACCTGGACCCACGAGGACGTCCTGCTCGGCGGCTCCGACGCCGGCGCGCACCTGGACCGGATGTGCGGGGCGCCGTACACCACGCGGTTCCTCGGCGACTGTCTGCGCGGCCGGAAACTGGTCGGCCTGGAGCAGGCGGTGAAGATGCTGACGGACGACCCGGCACGGCTGTTCGGCCTCCGGGAGCGGGGCCGGATCCAGGAGGGATGGCATGCCGACCTGGTCCTGTTCGACCCGGAGCGCATCGCCGCCGACAAGGCCACCCTGGTGCACGACCTGCCAGGTGACAGCCCGCGGCTGGACTCGAAGGCGCTCGGCGTGCGGGCGGTCTGGGTCAACGGGGTGGCGGCCATCCGGGACGACGTGGTGACGGGAGCCATCCCGGGCCGGGTACTGCGCTCGGGTCGGGACACCAGGACGGTGAGCACCAGGTGACGGACGGGGCCGACGGGGCCGACATGGCCGGTGGGATCCATGGCTCCCATGCGACCGATGGGACCCATGCGACCGGCGGTGCTGGTGAGACCGGCGTGACCAAAGGGACTGGCGGGATCGACGGGACTGGCGCGATCAGCAGGGCCGGCAGGGCCGGGATGACTGAGGGGACCGACAGGGCCGGTGCGGCCGGTGGGGTCAGTGCGGCCGACAGGGCCCGCGCGGCTGGGAAGTCTCATGTGGCCGACGGGCAGAAGCTGTTCGTCGGGGGTGCCTGGGTGGAGCCCGACGGCGGACACTACGAGGTCGTCGATCCGGCGACCGAGGGGACCGTCGGCTGGGCGCCGGAGGCGTCCCGGGATCAGGTGCGGGCGGCCTGCGCGGCGGCCCGGGAGGCGTTCGGGCCGTGGTCGCGCACCCCGCCGGAGGAACGGGCCGCGACGCTGGCCCGGGCGGCCGACATCATGCGCGCCCGGCTGCTGCCGTACGCCGAGCTGGCCCAGGCGGAGACCGGCGCCACGACCGGGACCGCGCGCGGGATGCAGGTCGGGGTGGGCGTGGCCCGCTTCCGGCGCTACGCGCGGGTGGAGCCCGCCGAGTGGCCGATCGCGCCGCAGATCAACGAGGCCGGACCGATGGGGCGGGCGGGGGTGATGGGTGCGGTCGCCGTACGGCAGCCGGTCGGGGTCGTCACCTGCGTCACCTCCTACAACAACCCGTGGGCGAATCCGGCCGGAAAGGTCGCCCCCGCCCTCGCCATGGGCAACACCGTGGTCGTGAAACCGGCCCCGCAGGACCCCCTGTCCGTCTACCGGATGGCGGAGGCACTGGAGGCGGCCGGCGTGCCGCGCGGGGTGGTGAACATCGTCTCCGGGCGCGCCGTCGGGATCGGCGAGACGGCGGTGTCGTCGCCGGACGTCGACATGGTGAGCTTCACGGGCTCGACGGCGGTCGGACAGCGCATCGCCGAGGTGTGCGGCCGGGACATGCGGCGCCAGCTGATGGAGCTGGGCGGCAAGGGCGCGGCGGTCGTCCTCGACGACGCGGACCTCGCCTCGGCGGTGGCCGGCATCGGCACCACCTTCTCCTTCTACAGCGGCCAGATCTGCACGGCCCCGACGCGGGTGCTGGCGCAGCGCGGGGCGTACGACCGGCTGGTGGAGCAACTGGCCGCCTACGCCCGCCGGTTGAAGGTGGGCGACCCGCGGGAGCCGGACACGGTGGTGGGCCCGGTGATCTCGTCCGCCCACCGGGACCGGGTGGAGTCGTACGTCGAACTCGGCAGGAAGGAAGGGGCGGTGGTCGTCGCGGGCGGCGAACGCCCCTCCCTGGAAAGGGGGTTTTATGTCGCCCCCACGCTCCTCGCCGACTGCACGAACGACATGCGGGTGGCGCGGGAGGAGATCTTCGGCCCGGTGGTGACGGTCACCCCCTTCGACGAGGAGGAAGAGGGAGTCGCCCTGGCCAACGACAGCGACTACGGCCTGATCGACTATGTGTGGTCCGGGGATGTGGCGAGGGCGTTCCGGGTGGCGCGGCAGTTGCGGGCCGGGGGCGTCGGGATCAACACCGTCGGCCGCAACATGGAGGCGCCGTTCGGCGGGTTCAAGAAGAGCGGCGTGGGCCGGGACGTGGGGTCGTACGCGCTGCACGCCTACAGCGAGGTGCAGGCGATCGTCTGGCCGGGCTGAGGTGCCCTTCGGCACCACGGGCACCGTCCTCGGCGTGCAGACCGTGCGGTGCCGGAGGCCCAAAACCGGCCCACCGCCCTTGAATCGGCGGGGACTGCCCGTAGCGTCCGGGCGCAGGGAGACACGGACATCGGTTCCGTCGACCCGCGAAAGACACCCGGAAACGTTCTGGAGACCAACTTGAAGCTCGCCAAGCGTCTCGTCCTCACCACGGCGGCCCTCGCCACCGCCACCGCCGGCACGCTCCTGACCACGACGGTCGGTCATGCGACGCCCGCCCAGTCGGCCCCCACCCACGTCGACGCGCCCGCCACCCTCAAGGTGCCCGACGGCAACCGCCTCACCGGCGTCTTCGACGCCCGCGGCGTCCAGACCTACACCTGCGCCGACGGTGCCTGGAAGCTCCTGGAGCCCGCCGCCACCCTCTCGTACAAGAGAGACCGGGCCCACCGGCCCGTCGCCCTGCACTCCCGCGGCCCGGTCTGGGTCTCCACGGTGGACGGCAGCGCGGTGAACGCCGCCGCGCTCGTCACCTCTCCCAGGACCGGCACGATCCCCGAGCTGCTCCTGAAGACCACCGCCACCCGCGGCACCGGCGTCTTCGCGGACGTCTCCTACATCCAGCGCCTGAAGACCTCCGGCGGCGTCGCGCCCACCACCGCGTGCACCGGAGCCGACCAGGTCGGCGTCCCCTACTCCGCGACCTACGCCTTCTACAAGCCCGCCAAGTGAGCGGAGCCGAGCGGTAGGCGGGACGGCGGCGGCCCCCGGACGATCCCGAGGGGCCGCCGCGATGCCCCGCCTCCACCGTGCTCCGGCCGACGTGCTGTCTGACCGACGCGCTCCGTGACTGACGTGCTGTGCGGCCGAGGTGCTGCGTGACTGACGCGCTCCGTGACTGACGTGCTGTGTGACTGACGTGCAGTACCGCTCGTGTGACCCGAGGTCCGTGTGGTCGGGGGCCGTCCGTCAGTCGGCCAGGTCCACCCGGATGGTGAGCAGCCCCGTCCCCAGTGCCCTCACGGCAACGCTGTTGCCCCGGGGGAGGGTGCGCAGACGGGCGACCGGGTCGTCGTCGGGCATCAGGTGGGCCGTACCGGAGTGCCACCGCCCGCCGAGCCGCACCCGCACCCGCGGATCGGCCTGGATGTTGCGGACGTACTGCGACCGTTCGCCGAACTCCGAGACCAGCCAGAAGGCGTCGCCGACCCGGCGGCCGCCCAACGGGGTGCGCCGGGGCAGTCCGGAGACGCGGCCGGTGGTCTCCAGGAGCGTGTGGAAGGGCAGACGGCGCATGAGCGGATTGGCGACGTACCGCTGCAAGGCGGTCGTCGCGCGGAAACGGAGGTCGGTGGGGCGGGACTCGGCGGGGCGGGACATCGTCCGCAAGGCTCCTTCGATCCAGGCGCTGTTGCTTCAATGGTCCCCTGACGCCTTGGGCGGGACGAGAGCGGGTGCAGCACATGCGCGTGGTGACGTGGAACCTGTGGTGGCGGTTCGGCCCCTGGCGCGAACGCCAGAAAGCGATCCTCACGGTGCTGCGCGAACTGGACCCCGATGTGGTCGGCCTCCAGGAGGTGTGGGCGGCCGGCGCCGAGAACCTCGCCGAGTGGCTGGCCGACGAACTGGGCCTGCACCGCGTATGGGCCCCGTCACCGGCCCCCGAACGCTGGCGGAAGCGGATCACGGACCCCGACGCCGGCTCGGTCGACATCGGCAACGCGGTGCTGAGCCGCTGGCCGGTCGTGGAACAGGAGGCGCTGCTGCTGCCCGCGCCCCCCGAACTGGCCGACGGCCGCGCGGCCCTCTACGCCCGAGTGGCCGCGCCCGCCTTCGACATACCCTTCTTCACCACCCACCTCACCTCGGCCCCGCACGCCTCGGCGGTGCGCCGCGCCCAGGTCACCGCCCTCGCGGAACTCGTCGACCGGCACCGCGACGGCACCCCCTTCCCGCCCGTCGTCACCGGCGACTTCAACGCCTGGCCGGACTCCGACGAGATCCGCCTCTTCGGCGGGACGAGGACCGCGCCCGCCGTCCCCGGCCTGGTCCTCCACGACGCCTGGGACTACGCCGACCCGACCGCCCCCGCCGCCACCTGGACCCCCGAGAACCCGTACGCGGCCCGCGTGCTGGAACCCGCCGCCCGCATCGACTACATCCACGTGGGCCCGCCGGGCCCGATCGGCGAGGGGCACGTCCGGCAGATCAGCCGGGCGGGCCACGGTCCCGTGGACGGGGTCTGGCCCTCGGACCACGCGGCGGTGGTCGCGGACCTGGCGGAGGAGGAGACGGCGATCATCTAGGCCGTGCCGAACGCAGAGCCGGAATCCGTGCCGGAACCCGTGCCGGATGGCGTGCCGGATGCCGGGGCGAACGCCCGGGCGACGGCGAGGCTGTCCTCGTACACGTGGTGCCGGGTGACCAGGCCGCCCTCGACCGTGAGGTGCAGGGCGAACCTGGCGCGATAGGCCCGCCCGGTGGAGCGGGCGGTCTCGCGGATCTCGCCGAACACGACCGCGTCGTCGCCGTCGACGAGGACGCGCTCGATCTCGGTGGCCGCCTCCCCGGGGACGTGGTGCCCGGCCAGCTCGCGGAAGTGGGCGGCCGCGTCGGCACGGGTGGCACGGTGGCGGATCCACGGGGTGGCGCCGCGCCCACGCCCGTGCTCGTCCTCGGGCCAGGCCAGCTTCCAGTCGCTCGGTTCGGCGTACAGCTCCGCGATGCGCTCGGGGTCGCCTTCGCCGATCCGGCGCAGCAGTTCCCGCACCACGGCGAGGGTGGTCGGGCGACCGGCTGAGGACTGCGCGGCCGAGGACGGTGTGGCTGACCGCATGACCGGTCCCTCCGTTCAGGAGGCCGCGTCCCGCTGACGCGACGAGGCCGCCATTCTCGGCGGCGGCGACCGGTCCGCGCGATTACCTCTCAGGTAACCACCGCTCCAGCAAAGGGAGTTGCGTGTGCTCCCGGATGGCCCGGCCGGGTACGAGTGCGGCAACAAAGGCCGCCGAAGGCGACGTTCCAGCCCCCACCCGTGCGCGTCGGTATCGGCGGCACCCTGTTCCTCCCCCTTCGCCGGAACGGTGCCAACTCGGCGCGTCGGCAGCCTGGTTGGCGACCCGCCGAGTATGCCGTGCCCGCGTCGGCGATCCACCGGGATGTCACGGGCCGGCTTGAACGGACGTGGTCCGCACATGGATTCGTCGCCGCCTCCGCCCGAGCCGACAGGTGGCCGCTGGACACGCCGGGCGCGTTCTGGCGGCGTGCGCGGAAGGGGAGGGAAGCGCGCCGACCGTCCGCCGTAACCCAGGCCAACCGGTCGGTATGGACACCTGTCCCTTCTGCCGGTACAGATGAGGGCGTCACCCGCGACGACGCGGTCGAAGCCGTACGCAGCGAAAGGCCCCCGCCCATGCGCATCGCCGTCACGATCTTCCTCACCGACGAGACGATCACCCCCATCCGCCTCGCCCGTGAGCTGGAGCAGCGCGGCTTCGCCGGGCTCTATCTGCCCGAGCACACGCACATCCCGGTCGAGCGGACCAGCCCCTACCCGGCCGGCGGCGACCTGCCCCGCGAGTACGGCCGCACCCTCGACCCCTTCGTCGCCCTGGGACAGGCGGCGGCCGTGACGCAGACGCTGGGCCTCGGCACCGGCATCACGCTCGTCGCCCAGCACGACCCGATCGACCTCGCCAAGCAGATCGCCACCGTCGATCATCTGTCGGGCGGCCGCCTCACCCTTGGTCTCGGCTACGGCTGGAACGTGGAGGAGGCCGCCGACCACGGCGTCGAGTGGCGTACCCGTCGCGAGCTGGTCCGGGACCGGATGCGGCTGATGCAGGCCCTGTGGGCGGAGGAACCGACGGCGTACGAGGGCGAGTACGGCAGCGTCCGCGCCAGCACGGCGTATCCCAAGCCCGTGCAGAAGCCGCGCGGACCGGTCGTCGGCCCCCGCACGCTCGTCGGCGGTGCCGCCGGGCCGAAGCTGTTCTCGCACATCTGCGAGTACGCCGACGGCTGGCTGCCGATCGGCGGCCGCGGCCTCTCCGAGGCGCTTCCCGTGCTGCGCTCCGCGTGGGCGGACGCGGGCCGCGAGCCGGACGCCCTCCAGATCGTGCCGTACGCCGTCCAGCCGTCCCCCGGCAAGCTCGCGTACTACGCCGAGCTGGGCGTCGAGGAGGTCGTGGTGCAGTTGCCGCCGGCCGGTGAGACGGAGGTGCTGGGCCTGCTCGACGGGTACGGCGCGTACCTGACCGGCGCCGCTGACACCGTGTAACGACCCCGCGGGAGGGACGAACAGGGCGTCCCGTCGGCTCTGATCAGCCCGAACGTATGCTCAAAGGATGACGACCTCCGGCACCGGCCCCGGCCCGATCACCGGCCCCACCGAGAACTCCATGCGTCGCGCTCTCAAACGGGCCCGTGACGGCGTCGCCCTGGACGTCGGCGAGGCGGCCGTCCTGCTCCAGGCGCGCGGTGAGGCGCTCGAAGACCTCGCCGCCTCCGCAGGCCGGGTGCGGGACGCCGGCCTGGAGGCGGCCGGCCGGCCCGGTGTCATCACGTACTCCAAGAGCGTCTTCATCCCCCTGACCCGGCTGTGCCGGGACAAGTGCCACTACTGCACCTTCGTCACCGTCCCCGGCAAACTCCGCCGGGCGGGACACGGGATGTTCATGTCGCCCGACGAGGTGCTCGACATCGCCCGGCGCGGTGCCGCCCTCGGCTGCAAGGAAGCCCTCATCACCCTCGGCGACAAGCCGGAGGAGCGGTGGCCCGAGGCCAGGGAATGGCTCGACGCGCACGGTTACGACGACACCATCGCCTACGTCCGGGCCATCTCCATCCGCATCCTCGAGGAGACCGGGCTGCTGCCGCACCTCAACCCCGGGGTGATGAGCTGGACCGACTTCCAGCGGCTGAAGCCCGTCGCGCCCAGCATGGGCATGATGCTGGAGACCACCGCCACCCGCCTGTGGTCCGAGCCCGGCGGCCCGCACCACGGCTCCCCGGACAAGGAGCCCGCCGTCCGCCTCCGCGTCCTGGAGGACGCCGGCCGCTCGTCCGTCCCCTTCACCTCCGGGATCCTCATCGGCATCGGCGAGACGTACGAGGAGCGCGCCGAGTCGCTGTTCGCCCTCCGCAAGATCTCCCGCGCCTACCACGGCATCCAGGAACTGATCATCCAGAACTTCCGTGCCAAGCCGGACACGGCGATGCGCGGCATGCCGGACGCGGAACTCGACGAACTGGTCGCGACCGTGGCCGTCGCCCGCCACATCATGGGCCCGTCCGCCTGCCTCCAGGCTCCGCCCAACCTCGTCGACAGCGAGTACGAGCGGCTGATCGGGGCCGGTATCGACGACTGGGGCGGGGTGTCCCCGCTCACCATCGACCACGTCAACCCCGAGCGTCCCTGGCCGCAGATCGACGAGCTCGCCGAGAAGTCCGCCGCCGTCGGTTTCCGTCTGCGGGAACGTCTCTGCGTCTACCCGGAGTTCGTGGGGCGCGGCGAGCCCTGGCTCGACCCGCGGCTGCTCCCGCACGTTCGCGCGCTGGCCGACCCGGAGACGGGCCTGGCCGTGCCGGACGCCGTCGTCGAGGGACACCCCTGGCAGGAGCCGGAGGAGGTGTTCGTGCCGTCCGGCCGTACCGACCTCCACCGCACCATCGACACCGACGGCCGTACCTCCGACCGCCGGGACGACTTCGACGAGGTGTACGGCGACTGGGGCGCCCTGCGGGAGGCGGCCGCCCCCGGCATGGTGCCGGAGCGCATCGACACCGACGTACGGCAGGCTCTGGCGACGGCCGCCGACGACCCGACGAAGCTCACCGACGACGAGGCCCTCGCCCTGCTCCACGCGGACGGCCCGGCCCTGGACGCCCTGACCCGCATCGCGGACGACGTGCGCCGCTCGACGGTCGGTGACGACGTCACGTACATCGTCACGCGGAACATCAACTTCACCAACGTCTGCTACACGGGCTGCCGTTTCTGCGCCTTCGCGCAGCGCCGCACCGACGCCGACGCGTACACGCTCTCCCTCGACCAGGTCGCCGACCGCGCCCAGCAGGCCTGGGAACTGGGGGCAGTGGAGGTCTGCATGCAGGGCGGCATCCACCCGGACCTGCCCGGCACGGCGTACTTCGACATCGCCAAGGCGGTGAAGTCCCGGGTCCCCGGCATGCATGTGCACGCCTTCTCGCCGATGGAGGTGGTGAACGGCGCGACCCGCACCGGCATGTCGATCCGCGAGTGGCTGACGGCGGCGAAGGAGGCGGGGCTCGACTCCATCCCCGGCACGGCGGCCGAGATCCTGGACGACGAGGTCCGCTGGGTCCTGACCAAGGGCAAGCTGCCGACGGCCACCTGGATCGAGGTCGTCACGACGGCGCACGAGGTCGGGATCCGGTCGTCCTCGACGATGATGTACGGCCATGTCGACCAGCCGAGGCACTGGCTGGGCCATCTGCGGACCCTGGCCGGGATCCAGCAGCGGACCGGCGGCTTCACGGAGTTCGTCACGCTCCCCTTCATCCACACGAACGCGCCGGTGTACCTGGCGGGGATCTCCCGTCCCGGCCCGACCATGCGGGACAACCGGGCGGTGACGGCGATGGCCCGTCTGCTCCTGCACCCGCACATCCCCAACATCCAGACCAGCTGGGTGAAGCTGGGCTCGGAGGGGGCGGCGGAGATGCTCCGCTCGGGGGCGAACGACCTGGGCGGCACGCTGATGGAGGAGACGATCTCGCGGATGGCGGGCTCGTCCTACGGCTCCTACAAGTCCGTCAAGGACCTGATCGCGGTCGCGGACGCGGCGGGCCGCCCGGCGAGGCCGCGCACGACGCTGTACGGCGAGGTGCCCGAGGAGCGGCAGCGGGCGGCCACGGCGTCGGACGGGCACCTGCCGGAACTGCTGCCGGTGCTGGACTGAGGAACCACGGTGGGACCGGGCAGCGGGCCCCTCGCAGTACGATGATCGGGCCCCGATCGCAGGGGTCCCACAACTGAGGAGATGCGTGCCCGTGCCTGCCCGACGGCTTCCCTCCTGGGTCTGGGTCACAAGCCTGACAGCCGGCGCGATCGCCGCGGTCGTCGTCCTGACGGCGCAGGCCGAGAAGGGCCCGCACCCGACGGCGTCGGCGGCGAACCGCCCGAGCGCCTCGGCGTCGGCGGGCACGCGCCCCTCGGCCTCGCCGAAGCCGTCGGCCACCCCCAAGGCGGCCGAGGTGCCCGACGCCTCGGGCACCGGCCGCCGGATCGTCTACTCGCTGGGGCAGCACCGGGTCTGGCTGGTCGACGCCGACGACACCGCCCGCCGCACCTTCACGGTCTGGCCCGGCACGGTGAACCCGGCCGTCGGCAGCTTCACGGTGTCGCTCCGCAAGGACGCGACCACGGGCTCCGACGGCGTGGCGATCGAGCACATCGTCTACTTCTCCGCCACGTCGGGCGTCAACATCGCCTTCTCCAACGCCGTCGACGGCTCCTCCCCGCCCCCGGCCGCCGCCGGTACACAGACCGGCGGCATCAGGATGGCCAAGGCGGACGGCACGGCCCTGTGGGCGTTCGGCGAGACGGGGACGAAGGTCAGGGTCGTCGAATAACCTCCGGACGCCCGCAGGCTCGGACGCCCGCAGGCTCGGACGCCTGCGGGCCCGGACGCCTGCGGGCCCGCTACGGGAGCCCGCAGGCCCGCTACGGAAATCCGGGAGTCACGCCCGGGAGTCGTCCCGCGCCTGTCCGAGCGGCAGGTGGTTCACGATCAGCACCACCCCGCCGAACAGGAACGCCCGGGTCGCCGCGTCCAGCCCGTTCCAGTTCTCCGACTGCCACATGGCGAACCACTCTCCGCCGATCGCGATGAACCCGGCGCCGAACAGCAGCATCACCATGACCAGCCCGTACGTGGACAGCGCCCGACCGCGTATGCTGTCCCGCCGCGCCCAGAACCAGGTCCCGGCGGCCAGCACCAGCCCGGCGACCGTCTCCCACACGATGATCGCGACGTAGGCGGCGTCCTGGAACCCCTTCCCCGTCACCGCCCGCCACATCAGGTCGTCGTCCTTGAACGTCGTGTCCATCGCCAGCACATGCCGCACGAACTGCTGGTTCGTGCCGAAGTCGGTGATGTTCCCGAAGGCGACGAGAAGCATGTAGAGCGCGACCGTCCCGGTGAGGAGGGTGGCGGTGAGGGGAAGCACGCGTGAGGCGTGTGGGATTTGTGAGTTGGGGGTGGTCATGCCGGTGTCCTTACCCCGCCAAGTGCCGTGCGTCCCCTCCGAATTGAGTCCGAGATGGTCGAGGGGTCCGTCGGGGGAATGGCCACCGCCGCGTGAACCGTGGGAGGCGGCCCGCCACCGGGTGCGGTGTGGTCGTCCCGTCGGCCTCCCGCCGACTTCCCGCCCGGGTTCGCACCGGCTCTCCACCATCTCTCCACCGCGAGGCCGGGGCACAGAGCGGGTGCAGCTCGGGCATATGCCACGCTCGGCACCTCTCTCCCGGCGCTCGTCCCGTGTCCCCTTGCGCCTGTTCGATTACAGTGACGAACGTCGTGCGTACGGACGGTGCGGGAGGACTTGGTGGGTGCGACTGCCGGGCCCGTCTGGGGCCGTGCCGAACAGCAGGACTTCCGCAGCCGGGTGCGTGGCACGTTGCTGGGCGCGGCCGTCGGGGACGCGCTCGGAGCGCCCGTGGACACCCTCGGGATCGAGGAGATCCGGCAGGGCCACGGACCCGAGGGGGTCGTGGACCTGGCTCCCGCCTACGGGCGGCGCGGCGCGGTCACGCATCTCACCCAGCTGACCCTGTTCACCGTGGACGGGCTGATCCGCGCCCAGGTACGACGGGACACCGGCGCCTGGCATCCGCCGACCGATCTGCACCGGGCGTATCTGAGATGGGCCGCCACCCAACGGGACTGGGGTCCCGACCTGCGCCGCAAGGACGACGGCTGGCTGGCCCGCGAGGAGTGGCTGTACGCCCGGCGCGATCCGACCCGCACGCTGCTGCTCGGGCTCGGCGACGAGGTGATGGGAACCCTGGACTCGCCCAAGAGCCCCGGCGCGGCGGGGCCCGAGGTGGTTCCCCGTTCGGTGCCCGTGGGGCTGCTCGTCGGCTGGGAGCCGCAACTCGTCGCGCAGCTCGCCGTCGAGTGCGCCGCCCAGACCCACGGCCACCCCACGGCGTGTCTTTCGGCGGGCGCGTACGCCGTCACCGTGCACGCGCTGGCCTGCGGCGAGAGTCTGGACGGCGCGGTGCAGCGGGCGCTCGCCCTGCTGGTCGCGCGGCCGGGCCACGAGGCGGTGTCGGAGGCGTTGCAGCGCGCGCTGGGCGCCGTACGGCAGGGGCTGCCGGGCCCGGCCAGGGTGGAGGAGCTGGCGGGGGCGGGGACGGCGGAAGCCGTGCTGTCCGGTGCCGTCTACTGCGCCCTCGTCGCGGAGGACGTCCGGCACGGGCTGCGGCTCGCGGTGAACCACGGCGCGCCCTCGGCGCCGACCGCCGCCCTCACCGGCGGCCTGCTCGGCGCCCTGCACGGCGAGACGGCCCTCCCGCCGGCCTGGCTGGCCGAGCTGGAGGGCCGTCCCACGATCCTGGAACTGGCCGACGACTTCGCCATGGAGATGACCCAGGGGCCGGCCCTGCATGGTCCCGCCGGGGCTTCACCGGGATGGATGGCCAGATATCCGAGGGGGTTGCCGAGTTGAGCTGCGGGGGCCCGGGGCTGCCGCCCCCGGGCCCCGCCTCTGCCCTGAAGGGGCCTCGTCCTCAGACGCCGGTCGGGCTGGCCGGCTGCCCCCCGACCGCGTCCCTGGGCTCGGGCACCGCCGCAGCCGCACCGGCGGAGTCCCCGTCCCCGTCCGTGTTGATCCGTTCGATGATCGCGAGACGTTCCGGGGTGTCCTCGGGCTTGATGAACCCGACGACGATGTAGAGGACCAGCGACACAGCCAGCGGGATGGACACCTGGTACTGGAGCGGCACTCCGCCGTCGACCTTCCAGTTGATCGGGTAGTTGACCAGCCAGAAGGCCAGCAGACCCATCGACCAGCTGGTCAGCGCGGCCGTCGGACCGGAGCGGCGGAACGGGCGCAGCAGGCCCAGCATCATCGGGATCGCCATCGGGCCCATCAGTCCGGCCACCCACTTGATGACGACCGTGATGATGTCCTTGAAGGCGGGGGAGTTGACCTGCGTGGCCGCCGCCATGGAAAGACCGAGGAAGACGACGGTCGCCACGCGCGCCGCGATCAGCCCCGACCGCTGGTTCCACTCCCGCGCCCGAGCCCAGATGACGGGCGCGCAGTCCCGGGTGAAGACGGCGGCGATGGCGTTGGCGTCGGACGAGCACATGGCCATCGTGTGCGAGAAGAATCCGACGATGACGAGCCCCAGCAGGCCGTGCGGCAGAAGCTGTTCGGTCATCAGGGCGTAGGAGTCGGAGCCGTCCGGCTTGTTCGACGTGACCAGCAGCGGCGACATCCACATCGGGAAGAACAGCACCAGCGGCCAGACCAGCCACAGCACCGCCGACAGCCGCGCCGACCGCTCGGCGTCCTTCGGGCTGCCGGTGGCCATGTACCGCTGGGCCTGGTTGAGCATGCCACCGTTGTACTCGAAGAGCTTGATGAAGAGGAACGCGAGCAGGAACACCGTGCCGTACTGGGCCACCAGGGGTTTGTCGTGGCCCTGGAGCGCGGGCTGGTCCCAGGCGTCCAGGAACCCGATGCCCTTGTCGTTCAGCTTCAGCACGACGGCGACGAACATCGCGACGCCGGCCAGCAACTGGATGACGAACTGGCCGAGTTCGGTCAGCGCGTCCGCCCAGAGTCCGCCGATGGTGCAGTACACGGCGGTGATCGCGCCGGTGATGAGGATGCCCTGGTTGAGGGAGATCCCGGTGAAGACGGACAACAGGGTCGCGATGGCGGCCCACTTGGCGCCGACGTCCACGATCTTCAGCAGCATCCCGGACCAGGCGAGTGCCTGCTGGGTCTTCAGGTCGTAGCGGTTCTTCAGATACTCCAGCGGGGACGCCACGTGGAGTCGCGACCGGAGGCGGTTGATGCGCGGCGCGAACAGCTTCGAGCCGATGGCGATGCCCAGCGCGATGGGGAAGGACCAGGTGATGAAGGACGTCACGCCGTAGGTGTAGGCGATGCCCGCGTACCCGGTGAACATCACCGCGCTGTAGCCCGACATGTGGTGCGAGATGCCGGACAGCCACCAGGGCATCTTGCCGCCGGCGGTGAAGAAGTCGCTCACATTGTCGACGCGCTTGTGCGACCAGACGCCGATGGCGACCATCACGCCGAAATAGCCGATGAGCACGGTCCAGTCGAGACCGTTCATGTGACCTCCCATGGTTCAGCCCGGCGTTCAGCCCGGCGCTCATCGTGGGCGCTGCTGCGTGAACACGACAAGTAACCGTAAGGTCAAGGGAGGGTAAAGGAATTCGGTATGGTGGCCTGCGTTCATCTATGTGAACTCAATGCATCAGCTCCCCCGCGTTGACCAGCAACGACTGTCCCGTGATCGCCCGCGCCCGGTCCGACGCCAGGAACACCGCCGCGTCCGCCACATCCCCGTCCGTCGCCAGCTCGGGCAGCGCCATCCGCCCGGTGAGCCGCCCCAGCACCTCCTCCTCCGTCACTCCCTCCGTCTGCGCGGTGAACTGGACGTAGGCCTGCACCGGCGGCCCCCACATCCAGCCCGGCAGCACGGTGTTGACCCGGATCCGGTGCGGCCCCCACTCCCGCGCGAGCGAGTACATGGCGCTGGTCAGCGCTCCCTTGGAGGCCGCGTACGCCGCCTGGCGCACCTGCGAGGGCGCCGCCACGGCGGACTGCGTCCCGATGAACACCACCGACCCGCCCCTCGCCCTCAGCCCGGCCAGACACGCCCGCGTCATCCGCAGCGTCCCCAGCAGGTTCACGTCGATCACCGACTGCCAGGTCGTGAAGTCGGCGTCCTCGACCCCGCCGAAGTAGGAGTCCCAGGCCGCCACGTTCACCACGGCGTCGATCCCCCCGAACCGCTCCAGCGCCAGCCCCGCCAGCGCCTCGCACTGCCGCTCGTCGGTGATGTCGGTGACCCGGTACGCCGTACGCGCTCCCTCGGGATCGATCTCGGCGGCGCTCTTCACGAGATTCGCCTCGGTCCGCGCCCCCAGCACGGCGTTCCCGCCGTCCCTCACGACCGCGGCGGCGATCCGGTGACCGAGCCCGGCGCCGACCCCCGAGACGACGACGGTCTTGCCGTTGAGCGGTGACATGGGGCCCCCTTGCCTCTGGCGGATTACCTGACGGAGCGTCAGAGTATGGGCCAGTCGCCGAGGATGGGGAAGAGCATGAGCGAGGAGACGCACCGCGACACACACCGCGGGACACGCGGTGACACGCGCAGCGAGACGTACGCCGAACTGGCCGCCGTGGGCCCTTACGGGGTGCGCCCCGGCCATGCCCTGATCACCATGGTCGAACCGCACCCCGGCCACGAGTACGCCTACAACCGCTGGTACGAGGACGACCACTACTACGCCGGCGCGATGGCGATGCCCTGGATGTACGCGGGCCGCAGGTGGGTGGCGACCCGCGACCTCCAACTCCTGCGCCGGCCGGAGAAGTCGGCGATCGCCCAGCCGGTCACCGCCGGCTGCTACCTCTCCACCTACTGGATCACCGCCGGGCGCTACGACGACCACATGAAGTGGACGGTCGCCATCAACAAACGCCTCAACCGGGACGCCCGCGTCTACCAGGACCGCACCCACGTCTTCACGGCGTTCCAGGACCACGAGACCACCGTGTACCGGGACGGCGCCGCCGGTCCCCGCGACTTCCACGCCCTGGACCACCCGTACGCGGGCCTGGTGGCCCAGGTCGTCGACACCGACTCGGCGCAGCAGCGCACCGAACTCCTGGAGTGGCTGCGCGCCCGCCACCTCCCCAAGCGGGTGGCCGGCTCCCCGACGGCCATGGTCACCGTCTTCCGCCCCACACCCCTGCCCGGCGACCGCATGACCTACGTGAAACAGGTCGAGGGCGTCGACACCCGCCTGACCCTGCTCTGGTTCCTGGAGAGCGACCCGAGGGACTGCTGGGAGCAGCACTTCACGGGCCTGGAGGAGGCGGTGGCGGAGTCGGGACTGGGGCGGGTGGAACTGGTCGCGCCGTTCATCCCCACGGTGCCGGGAACGGACCGGTACGTGGGCCAACTCCGCTGATCACGGCAACTCCACCGAGTACGGCAGCACCACCGAGCAGGGCAGCACCACCGGTCACGGCTGCTCCTTCAGCTCGTCCGGGCACGGCGTGCCCCGGGGCAGCTGGTAGGGCGCGGCCAGCCGGTAGGTCCCCGCCTTCGGCGCGAGCAACACCGTCCACTTGTCGCCCTCCGCGTCCTCCTCCGTCTCGAACAGGCAGCCGTTGACGTTCTCGTACGTCTTCGGCTCCCCTTCGACCCGGTCCTTGGACGCCTCCGTCTCCTGCGGCGGCTTCAGACTCTTGCCCTCCGCGTCCACGACGCTCAGCCACGGCGAGTAAGGGATCCGGATCAGGATCCGCCCGGCCTTCTTCACGTCGATCGTCATCTCACCCTGCTCGGCCCGCTGCACCACCGCGTTCGGCTCGGCGAGCGAGGCCGGGTCGGTGACCTTGAACAGCTGCCAGTTGGCGTCGCCCCAGATCTGCTCCAGATACGGCAGTCCGCGCTGCACCAGCTCCCGCTCCCGCTCGCCCCCGTCCCCGTCCAGGGCCTCCTTCGGGACGACGACGAAGTGCACGGCCCACCGCTGGAGCCACTCGTGGTAGTTCGCGGAGTTGAGGGTGTCGTCGTAGAAGAGCGGGTTGCGCTCCATGTCGGCCTGGCGGTTCCAGCCCCGGGCGAGATTGACGTACGGCGCGAGGGCGGACGCCTCGCGGTGCGAGCGGGCCGGTACGACCTCCACCCGCCCCTTCTCCGCGCCGACCCCCTGGAGTTCGTTGACGAGCGGCGCCAGCTCACGCGCCCAGGAGGCCGCCGGGGTCGTCCGGACGACGTCGTCGACCGACTTGAAGCCGATCCAGCCCACGAACCCGAGGAACGCCACGACGATCACGTACCACTTGCGGGTGCGCGGCGCGGCGAACGGCAGCGCGGCCATCAGCACCACGCCCGTGAACAGCATCGCGAGCCGCGTGATGTTGGACCCGATCTGCGAGCTGATCAGCCACACCAGCAGCACGCCGAGCCCGTACACCGCCGAGGTGATCCGCACGGTCTTCCAGTCGCGCGGGACGACCGCGAAGACGACCACCGAGCACAGCAGCGGCAGGGACGCCGATCCGAAGGACATCGGCTGGGTGCCGGAGAAGGGGAACAGCCAGGCGGACAGGGCGACCACGGCCGTCGGGGCGAGCCCCAGCGCCCACGCGCCCGGCCGCCGCTTCTGGAGGAACAGCGCGGCGGCGACGAGCCCCACGAAGAGCCCCGCCACCGGTGAGCCCATCGTGGCGAGCGCGGCGAGCGGCGCGGCGCACAGCGCCTTCGCCCACCGTTTGTAGCGCCAGCGGTGCGGCCAGCAGAACACGACGGCGACGGCGCCCAGCGCGAACATGTTGCCGAGCCCGAACGTCACCCGTCCGGAAGCCGCGTTGCACAGCAGGGCGAAGATCCCGGCCAGCGCCGGCCACACCGGGTCCTTCACGGGCCGGCAGCGCAGCAGGATCAGGGTGAGCAGACCCGCCGAGAGCGTCCCGGCGATCATCATCGTCGTCCGGACGCCGAGCAGGGACATCAGATACGGCGACACCATGCTGTACGACACCGGGTGCATGCCGCCGTACCAGGCGAGGTTGTACGCGGAGTCGGGGTGCCGGCCGACGAACTCGGCCCAGGCGTCCTGCGCCGCGAGGTCGCCGCCACTGTTCGCGAACGTGAAGAACCAGACGAGGTGCAGGATGCCGGACAGCCCCGTCATGGACAGCACGAGGTGGCGTCGCAGCCAGCCGGCCGACCGGTCCAGCGTGGCTCTCGCCCGGGATGCCTCGCGCGCGGGGCCCGTGGCGTCCGTGCGGCCGCCCGGGGGCGAACCGTCCGGGACAGGACCCTGCTCGAGGTCTACCACCTCGGCACGGCCGTCATGATCACGGCCATCACGGCCATCGCCACCACGGCCGTCGTGGGCGGTGCGGTCGTCATGATCGTCGTGGGCGGCGCGGTCGTGGGCGCCCGACTGGGGGGCGGGCACCCTTGGTCGCGGGCCGACGTCCGGGCCCGGACCGGTTTCGTCGGCGCGTGTCGGCTCCGCAGTGGCCACCTGAAGGCACTCCCCGTGTCCCGTCTTCCGCTCTCGGCCGCGTGCCGTTCGCGTCCGCTTCACGGCTGCGTCCCTGCGACCGGCGACCTGTCCCGTTTCGTGACGCTAGCACGCACCCCGCCGGGCGGCTGCCCGACGGGGTGACGGAGGCGTACGAGCGGGTGCGCGGGTCAGCCGATGCGTGTCAGCTTGTCCGAGAAGCCCGGCTCGGTCAGGTCGGACTGCAGGGCGACCGGCACCTTCACGGCACTGCTGGAGCCGTCCCCGACGGTGAGCGTGCCCACCTGGGTGCCGGCCTTCGCCGTGTGCGGCACCTCGTCGGCGGTGAAGGACAGCTTCACCGTCATGCCCGCCCAGCCGACCGCCGGGACGTCCTTGGTGATGACGACGGGCGTGTGGCCGCCCAGCTTGTCGTCGACATACCCGACGACGTCGCCCTTCTTGAGGATCTTCGCCGAGGTGACCGCGTCCTCGGCGGCGAGCAGCGCCGTCTGGCTGACCGCGTTGACCGTTTCGAGGATCCTCGGCTTGTGCTGGCCGAGGATCGCGCCGACGAGGGTCACCGTCTGCCCGCCCACCTCCTTGCGGGAGGCGAAGAGCAGGTTGCCGCCGGCCGCCGTGGTGCTGCCGGTCTTGATGCCGATCGCGCCCATCTTGAACGGCAGCACGTTGTAGTTGGGCCAGTTCTTGCCGGACGGGTCGTCCCAGCTGGCCGCGCTGGAGATGGAGACCAGGGCCGGGACCTTCACGAACGCGCGGCCGAGCTTCACCTGGTCCTCGGCCGTGGAGACGGTGGTCTCCTTCAGGCCCGAGGGATCGGTGTAGGTCGTGGCGGACATCCCCAGCTGCTTGGCGGTGGCGTTCATCTTCTTCACGAACGCCGCCTCCGAGCCCGCGTCCCAGCGCGCGAGCAGGCGCGCGATGTTGTTGGCGGAGGGGATCAGGACGGCCGACAGGGCCTGCTTCTCGGTGAGCCGGTCGCCGGCCTTGACGGTGTTGAGCGTCGACTCGTCGCCGGTGACGTCGTAGCCGCCCTCCTTCTCCGCCGTCGCGTCGACCTCGATCTCCGGACCTTCCTCCCCGGCCTTCATCGGGTGGTCCTTGAGGATGATGTACGCCGTCATGGTCTTGGCGACCGAGCCGATGGCCACGGGCGTCTGCTTGCCGAAGCTGCCCATCGTGCCGACGCCGTCGGCGTCCATCCAGCCCTGCCCCTCACCCGGCCAGGGCAGCTGCGTCTTGCCGCCTTCGAAGGTGTAGCTGTCCTTCGCGGTGAGGGTCAGCGCGGTGGCCGGCAGCGGCCGCGCGGCCTGCGCGATCGCAAACACGACCATCAGCAGGATGACCAGTGGCGTCCAGATCTTGAGCCGCCGTCCGAGCGTGCGCAGCGGGGTCGGCGGGGGCGGCGGGGTGTTCGTCAGCTCCGCCAGCAGGTCCAGCGGCGGCTTCGGCGGCAGCGGCTGCTGGGTCGTGCGCTCAGGACCGACCTGCGGGACGAGCGCGGTGACGTCGGCGGACGGCTTCAGCGGGCGGGGCTCGTCGAGCGGCTTGAGCGCGACGAACTTGCTGGTCCGCTCGGCGGGGGCCTCGGCCGGGGTCTCGCGCTCGGCCTCGGTCCTGGCGGCCGGGGCCTTCTCGTCGGCCTTGTCCTCGGCCTCGTCCTTGGCCGGCTCGGGCTTGGTGGCGCCGCCCAGCTTCAGCATGGTGGTCGGCTGGTCGACGGCGGGTTTGGGCCGGGGGGTCTTGAAGACGGCGGTGGGCTGGTCGACGGGGGACTCGTCGGGCCTGTCGGCGTCGGCGTCGGCGTCGGCGTCGGCGTCGGTGTCCTGGGCGGTGTCGGCCTGCCCGGCCCCGCCGTCCGGAGCGGCTTCGTCGTCGGCCTCGTCGGCGTTCGACGCCCACTTCGGCGCGGGCTTGGAGGCGAGCGCGGCGGCGGACTTGGCGCCGGACTTGGCGGCGGGCTCGGCCTTGGCCTCCGGCTCGGCGTCGTGCGGCCCGTCGGCTTCGGCTTCCTCGGCGTCGCTCCCGGAACGTTCCTCCGCCTCGGCGTCGGTGTCCCCGTCGGAGGGTTCCGTGTCCGTGGGCCTGGCGTCCGAGGGTTCCTCGAGCGAGGGTTCCTCGTCCGCGGGTTCCCCGGCCGAGGAGCTCGCGTCCGCCGGCGAGTCCGCCGCGGGCTCCTTCGGGGAGCCCTTGTCGTCCGCGGAGGCCACCCACTGGGCCACGGCCTCGCGCAGACGCTCGTCACCGCCCTCGGAGGCGCCCTCGGCGGCCTCGGAGGCGCTCCCGGCCGCCCCGGCGCCCTCTGGGCCGTCCGGAGCGGTCCTGGCGGCGTTCTGGCCGTCCTCCGCGCTTTCGGCGCCCTCGGCCGTGTCCTCGTCGGCCACGGCCCCCGCGTCGGCGTCCTCGGGCTTGATGGCCCCGTCCGCGTCGCCGTCCGCGTCGCCGTCCGCGTCGCCCCCGTCCGCGTCGGTCTCGGCGCCCCCCTCGGCGGTGCGGGTCGCCGTGGACTCCCCGGCGGCCTTCCCGGCGGTGCCGGTCTCGGCGGGCTCCGCCGGCTTCCCGGCTCCCGTGGGCTCGGCGCCCTCCTCGACGTCCTCGGGCCTCTCCGCTCCCTCGGGCTCCGAGGGCTTCTCGGACTCCGTGGTCTTCAGGTCCCGTACCGAGAACACTCGGGTCGCCGTGTCCACGCCGCCCCGTGTCGCGGACGGTTCGGCATCGCGTGCCACCGCGACCCGCGGATCGCGGACCTCGCGGGACTCACGTGCTTCGGGAACCGTGCCCGCGCTCCCCGACGTCGGTTCTGCCGACGACTCGCGCTGCTTCGACCTGTCGGGGGACTCGCCCGCCACCGATGCCTCCTCCATGTGCCGCACGCCCACCGCGCGCATGTGCCGAACCGTGAACCGCCCGCCCGGGACCCGCCGTACGGCGTGTCCGAACCATGTACCAGTGTCCTGTGTAGATGGCTTGGCTCCTGCGGTAGACGAGAACGACATACCTACTGGTTCCACTACAAACAGGTCACGCACCCTCGACAGACCATTGTGAGAGGGGTCACCCTGTCATTCATCCACGCGGGGAGGCATGGATGGGCAGGAGCCGCAGAACAATTCCGGAAGAGCTTTTGTTGCTGGCGCTGGACCCGACCACGGGTACCACCGCACAGCCGCAGTCGCTCGACCTCGGTCTGGCCGGAGCACAGCTAGTGGAGCTGGCGCTGGCCGGACGGATAGCCCCTGACGGGGATCGTATCGCCGTGGTGTCCCCACGGCCGACTGGAGACCCAACGCTGGACTGCGCGTTGGAGTTGCTGCGAAGGCGTGGCGCTCCTGTACGGGCCGTCCATTGGATCGGCGGGCCGCGTCTCGGGCTACGCCAGATTTACCTCTCGCATCTGGAGCGGTGCGGCATGGTTCATGCCGTGGCGGGCCAGATGTGCGGAGTGCTGCCGACGACTCGCTACCAGGCGACGGACACCGACATCAGCCGGGAGATCAAGGCCCGGCTGGACTCCGCGATCCGCACCGGCGTTCCGCCGGACCCGCGGACCGCGGCGCTCGCCGCACTGGCGCACGCGGTCGGCCTCGGCAAGCACCTGTACCCGGGCAACGAGGGACGTTCGTCCCGCTCCCGGTTGCGGGACCTGATCAGGCACGACCCCATGGGCGGCCTCGTGGCGCACGCCGTGATGGACGTCCAGAACGGCGCGGTGGCACAGCCGCGCCGCAACCAGGCACCACCCGGCCGCCAGGCCGGACCCGGTGCCAGGCCTGTTCCGGAGCCGGCCCGTGGCGTTCCGGCGCAGCCGCACCGCGGTCCGATGGCACGTGTCGTGGCGCACTGAGCCGCAGTCCCACGACAGCGCGCCGGCCGGACCGGGGAACCGAAAGACGTAGTACCGCAAGACCGTTGGACCCGTGGGACACAGGACCCTTCCGGGAGCCGCCGCGGCCGCGCGGGGTGGTGGGACGTATCGACCCGCCACCCCGCGCGGACGCATGTCGGGGGGCAGACCCGAACTGGCGTGTAGCCGCCGCATATCCACCGTTTTCCAGCGGTAGAAAGCACCTTGGTGGCAGTCTGCTCAACAGCGGATACACAAAGTGTCAGTTACAGGCACGCAGCCGGAGGTGCACGTCCAGTGGCGTCCAATGTCAATCCCACCGTCAGGCGACGCCGGCTGGGTCAGGAGCTGCGTCGGCTCCGTGAGCTCAAGGGCATGACGGCCGAAGAGGTGGCCGAACGCCTGCTGGTGTCCCAGTCGAAGATCAGCCGGCTGGAGAACGGCCGGCGCAGCATCAGCCAGCGCGACGTCCGCGACCTGTGCGGGGTGTACGAGGTCGAGGACCAGCGGATGGTCGACTCGCTGATGGAGATGGCCAAGGACTCCCGCCAGCAGGGCTGGTGGCACGCCTTCGGCGACGTTCCGTACAGCGTCTACATCGGCCTGGAGACGGACGCGGCGAGTCTGCGCGTGTACGACCCGCAGGTCGTGCCCGGGCTGCTCCAGACCCGTCAGTACGCGGAGGCGCTGATCTCGGGCGCGCTTCCGGAGGCGCCGCCGGCGGACATCGAGAAGCGGATCCAGGTGCGCCTGCGCCGACAGGAACGTATTTCCACCGCCGACAACCCGTTGCGCCTGTGGGCGGTTCTGGACGAGGCGGCCCTGCGCCGCGAGGTCGGCAACCGGCAGGTGATGATCGAGCAACTGGAGTACCTGCTGGAGATGTCCCAGCTGCCGCACGTCACCGTGCAGTTGATCCCGTTCACCATGGGCGCGCATCCGGGGGTGAGCGGGCAGTACGCGATCCTCGAGTTCCCGGACGCCGCCGACTCCAGCGTGGTCTACATCGAGGGCGTCACCAGCGACCTGTACCTGGAGAAGCCGCAGGACGTGCAGAAGTACAGCGTGATGTACGAGCACCTGCGGGCCCAGGCCCTGAACGCCGACCAGACACGCGAGTTCATCGCGAAGGTGGCGAAGGACTATGCCAGGGAGGGCGCTTCGTGAAGTGAAGCGTCGCAAAGTACACCTTCAGCCGGGCCGAGGGGAAGTCCCTACGGAATATGCCATCCGGTCGGGTGAATAGTCGCTCCGCTTCGCGATGTTGGCGAGTAGCGTCGATCACGCCATCAAGCAACAACGATGGCGCAAACCGTGCCGTGCAGACGGAGACCTGCGCGCGGCGCGGTGACAGCAACTCGGCAACTGACTACCGGAGCGAACATGGCAATGCAGCAGGGCGCCGCGAACGAGTGGGTCAAGTCCTCCTACTCCCAGGGCAACGGCGCGTGCGTCGAGATCAAGTCCCCCGTCCGTGCGGCCATGGCCGTCCGTGACTCCAAGGTCACCGAGGGCCCGACCCTGGCCTTCCCCGCCGACGCGTGGAACACCTTCGTGGCATCGGTCAAGGCGTAAGGGGACGATCCCCTGAGACAGCACGACCAGCACGACCAGCGTCACAGGCACGATCAGCACGACCAGCACCACCAGCACGACCCAGGAGCCCCCTCGACCAGATCGCCGTCCTAGCCGAGGGGGCTCGGCACATCCCCGGCGCGGGCCGTCGGCCCCGCCGGCCTTCCGCTAGCCCCGCTTCACCGGGAACGCCACGTCGCACACCGGGTCCTCGGCCCCCGCCGCGTCCCAGTCGGCGAAGTAGACCTCCCGGCAGGGCCCGTCGTAGTCCCAGCCCTCCCGCTTCATCCAGGCCTCCACCGCCTCGTACGGAGCGAGGATCTGGGGGTGTGCCACCTGGGCCTTGGTGATCCTCGTGTACGCGAGCCGCCGGGCGGGCTCGACCCGGGCCCGGAACTGCCGTCCCCGGCCCTGCGCGGCGGCCGCCCAGGCCCTGGCCCCCGCCTCGTCGGCGACCGGCACACACGACTCGACCGGCCCGTCGCTCTCCATGGACACCGCGGAGTAGTACACGACGTACGGCGCCCCGACCACGCCCCCGCACTCCCCGGCCGCCTCCTCCAGCCGCCCCAGCGAGGCGGGGATCCACACGGGCAGCTCGTCCGCGAGGGTGTGCCGTGTCTCGGTGACGACCACCCGCTCGGGCACGTCCACCAACTGGACCTCGAACTTCTCGTACATCTCGGAGCTCCTCCCCGACAACCGTGCACGGAGGTAGGCGGCGAGGGTGCGCTGGGCGGCGAACCGGGTCTCGACATCGCCCCAGTAGGCGGCGAGCAGGTCCCCGGACTCGGGCCCGTCAGTGGTCTCCACCACTTCGGCGATCCGCGCGAGCGGCATGTCGAGCTGGCGCAGCATGGCCACCAGCCGGGCGCGTTCCACCTGGCCGGCGCGGTAATAGCGGTAGCCGCTGGCCTCGTCGATGTGCGCCGGGGCGAGCAGCCCGAGCCGGTCGTACAGCCGCAGTGCCTTGGCCGAGAGCCGGGCCCGTGCGGCGAACGCGCCGATGGTGAGCAGCTCGCCGTCATCCCTCACGTCCACCACGCGCCCCCGTCGTCCTCCGTCGCCGGACGGCCTTTCCGCCCGACGCCGAGGAGGCTCCGCCCTGCCCCAGGGACAAGGTCAAGCCGGACCGTCCGTCCGGCTAACCCAGCTGGCTCTCGATGGCCGCGACGACCTCGGCGGACTCGGGCTCGGTCTGCGGGGAGAAGCGGGCGACGACCGTCCCGTCCCGTCCGATCAGGAACTTCTCGAAGTTCCAGCGGATGTCGCCGTCGTGGCCCTCGCCGTCCGCGAACCCGACGAGCCGCTCGTACAGCGGGTGCCGCTCCGCACCGTTGACCTCGACCTTCTCGGTCAGCGGGAAGGACACGCCGTACGTGGCCGAGCAGAACTCGGCGATCTCCTCGGCGGTGCCGGGCTCCTGCCCGAGGAACTGGTTGCAGGGCACGCCGAGCACGGTGAAGCCCTGAGCGGCGTACCGCTCCTGGAGCTTCTCCAGGCCCGTGTACTGCGGGGTCAGACCGCACTTGGAGGCCACGTTCACCACCAGCACGGCCTTGCCGGTGTACTGCGAGAGCTCCGCGGAACCGCCCTTGAGGGCATCGATCTGGACGTTGAGGGGAGAGGCGCCGGCATCAGTAGTCATGCTGCGGATGCTAGCCCCGGACGGTGAACCCACCCCTTCCGGGGCCGTCCCCCGCTTCCGGTCCCGGCCCGTCCGCCCCGGCCTGCCGCCCCCTCGCACGGGCTCGCGGCTCGCCGCCCCTCCCCGTTCCGCCGGCTCCCCTACCCTTCGGCGGCCCTGGTCAGGACCTCTCCCGCCGCGGACCGCGAGTACAGCACCGACCGCCCCGCGCGCCGTCGCTCCACCAGCCCCGCGTCCAGCAGCACCCGCAGATGGCGGCCGACCGAACCGAGACCCTGGCCGGTCAGTGCGACCAGCTGGGTGGTGCTCAGGGGGCTCGAGAGGAGGATCAGCACCGTGGCCCGGCCGGGTCCCAGCAGGGAGCCCAGCGCCGCCGGTACGTCCCGGGCACGGTCCCGGTGGTCCTCGGCGAGCACCCCGGCGCAGGAATAGACGACGGCGTACCGTTCCCGCCCCTCCCACGACACCCACCCGGACTTCGGGGTGACCGGCACGAACACCAGCTCGGCGCCGGAGATCTCGCGGGGCGGATACTCGTGCAGGTTGACCTGAAACCGACTCTCGCCGAGCCACCGCGTCCCCGGCCGCAGCGAGTCCAGTACGGCGGCCCAGCCGCCCCGGGCGGCCTGCGTGGTCCGCGCGACGACGTCGGCCTCCAGGACGCGCCGCCGCCGCTCCCAGTGCGGCCGTACGCCCGCCTCCCACACGTACTCCAGCAGCCCGGCCGCCCGCTCCGGCAGGTCGTCCCGTTCCAGGACGGCGGGGAGCGGGCCGGCCAGGGACATCCTCAGATGGGCGCGGGCCTGCGCCGGGCAGGCCGCCCGTACCCGGGCCACGCCCTCCTCGAAGCTCTCGCCGTCCCTCGGCGTGGGGGTGAGGAAGTCGGCGATCCAACTCCGGCCGAGCCCGGCGCGCACCAGCTGCGCGGTCACCGCGTCGGCCGCCAGGAGGGCGCGGTAGCCGGGGAGACGGGCGTGCAGCCAGTCGCGCTCGCCGGGATGCGTGCCCACGCCCGCGTGCAGCAGTTTCAGACTCGCGAAGGTCTCGGCGAGCGGTGAGATCACGAACCGGCTGCGCGCCAGGGTGTCCGCGTTCACCTGCCACCAGCCCATACCCCAGCACCTCTCATCCCATAGAGCACAACGCCCATGCACCACACCCGTGCACCGCGCCCCATGAGGCACGGCGCCACACCATGCACCGCGCCGCATCGGGCACGGCGCCACACCATGCACCGCGCTCATGTACCGCGGCGCATCACGCACTGCGCTGATGTACCGCACCGCATCACGTACCGCGCTCACGCACCATGCCCACGCAATACGCGTCCCTCCACGCGGACCGCGTGACGCACGCGCGCGTGCGTGTGAGGCGGGCGGCGAGCCGCTCGACGACGTTTCGCGGCTGCGCGAAACAATAACCACCCCGCTCCGGGCCGCCACAGACTCCGCTCATGACCGGCCACACATACCGACAGCTCTTCCGCGTCCCCGAGTTCACCCCTCTCTTTCTCTCCGCCGCCGCCCACGCCGCCGCCGGCACGGTGAGCGGGCTCGCCCTCGCCACGCTCGTCTACCGGGCCACCGACTCCCCGCTGCTGTCGGCGGTGAGCATGTTCGGCCCGTCGCTCGCGCAGGTGCTGGGCGCGACCTTCTTCCTCTCGGGCGCCGACCGGCTGCCCCCGAGGTCGGCGCTGACCGGCCTCGCCCTCGCCTTCGCCGCCGCGACGGCCGTCCTGGCGCTGCCGGGGCTGCCGGTATGGGGCGTCTTCGCGGTCGTGCTCCTCCAGGGGCTTATCGCCTCGCTCGGCGGAGGCGTCCGCTGGGGCCTGCTGAACGAGATCCTCAGCAAGGACGGCTATCTGCCGGGGCGTTCGCTCTTCAACATGCTGAACGGGCTCATGCAGATCATCGGATTCGCCGTCGGCGGCGCGCTCGTGACCACGCTCTCCCCGCGCCCGGTCCTGCTGCTCGCCACCCTGCTCTACACGGCCGCCGCGGTGGTCACCCGGCTCGGTCTGACCGCCCGTCCGCCACGGGCCTCCGGCCGGCCCTCGGTCGCGGTGACCCGCCGTACGAACGCCCTCCTGTGGTCCTCCCGTCCCCGCCGCCTCACCTATCTGGGCCTGTGGCTCCCCAACGGCCTGGTCGTCGGCTGCGAGGCCCTCTACGTGTCCTACGACCCCGATGCGGCGGGCACGTTGTTCGCCTGCGGTGCGCTCGGCATGCTGGTCGGGGACGTGACCGTGGGCCGCCTCGTCCCGGCGGCCGTGCGTCCCCGCCTGGTCACCCCCCTCCTGCTGCTCCTGGCCACCCCCTACGTCTTCTTCGCCCTGCGCCCCGCGCTCCCGCTCGCCGCGGCCTGCGCCACCCTCGCCTCCGTCGGCTTCGGCGCGAGCCTCGTCCAGCAGGAGCGGCTGATGGCCCTCACCCCGCCCGAACTCAGCGGCCACGCACTGGGGTTGCACTCGGCCGGAATGCTCACGATGCAGGGCGTGAGCGCGGCCCTGGCCGGAGGCGTGGCCCAACTCACCTCGCCCGCGACCGCGATGACGGTGATGGCGCTGACGTCCATCGCGGTGACCTTGACGCTGAAGGCCGCCGCACGAACCGAGGCGGTGCGCGAAGCACACGACTTCGACCGGGCGGGCAAGGAATGACCGCCGGGCCGGCCAGGCGCCAGGGCCGGTCGTCCGTCGAAGCCGGTCGGAGATCGGGCCGGTCAGAGGTCGCTGCCGGCAAGACGCCTCGGCCGGTCAGAGGTCGGGGCCGGTGAGACGCCGGGGGGCAGAGGTTGGGGTCGGTCACACGTCGGGGTCGGTGAAGACCTCGGGCACCCGGTTGTCGATGACGACGCGGGCGAGAAGCGCGGCGAGCCGGTCGCGCTCGTTCGTGTTCAGCCCCGAGGGCAGGTTGTCGACGCGGCGGCACGTCTCGTCGTAGAACCCCTGCGCGAGCCGCTCGCCTTCCTCGGTGAGGCCTACGCGGACGGCACGCCCGTCCCGCGGATCCGGCTCGCGCCGGACCAGCCCGCGCTGGACGGTGCGGTCCACGAGCCCCGTCAGGCTCGACTTGGCGAGCCCGAGCATCTCGCCGAGTTCGCTCATGCCGTACGGCTGCGGCATCAGCACGCACAGCAGTTGGCCCTGCTGCGGAGTGAGGCCGTGGGCGCGGCTCGACTCGGCGTACACGGCGTTCACGAGAAACGCCGACCGCACCAACGCGCTCACGACCGCCATCTGACCGCCTGCGGTTTTCCCCATGAGGGGAAAGACTAGTGCGGGAGTTGGCGTTCAGCAGGCCGAGAGCGAAGCCGGGCGGGAGCCGAGAGCGGGGGCCGTCAGGCGTGCGCGGAGTGGGCGACGGCGTGGCCCTTGCCGCGGCCGATCATCCACTTGTTCACGGGCGTGGTGATCAGGAAGGCGACCGCGAAGCCGCCCAGCAGGGCCGCCCAGAAGAGACCGTCCGACAACTGGGCCTCCATCGCGCCCGGGGTGAGGGCGACGATGGTGTTGTCGACCAGCTCCATCACGGCGATCGACACGGTGTCGGCGGCCAGCGCCACCTTGACGGCGGCCCGGAGGTCAAGTCCGGCCCGGCGTACCGCGAACAGGGTGAAGGAGTAGCCGAACAGGAACGCGAGAACGATCGCGACGACCATGGTTGGCGCATTGCCCCAGCCGAGGGCGGTACCGACGACCATCCCGAGGATCTCTCCGATGGCGCAGCCGGTCAGGCAGTGCAGCGTCGCCTTCCCGGCCATCGCCCAGGAAGCGTCCCCGTGTCCGACGGGGGACCCGTGCTCGTGGTGTCGGTCAGGGTGCCGACCGTGGTGCTCGGTGTGGTGCTGGTCGTGAGCCATGCCTCCTGTATACCCCCCAGGGGTATGCAGGGCAAGGGGAGAGGCGACGTCGGCTCCGCGTGGTCGGCTGCCAGTGGTCTATACGATGTCGGACCGGGAAACGGACGGCGGCGCGGAGGAGACGGGGCGTGACGGATCACCGGCAACCTCGCCGGCGGCGGAGACAGGGCGAGCTGGAGGCGCTGGTCCTGTCGGCACTGCGGGAGGCGGACGGTCCGGCCACCGCCGGGTGGGTGCGGGAGCGTCTGGGCGGCGGTCTCGCCTATACGACGGTGATCACGGTCCTCACCAGGATGCTGGCCAAGGGCGCGGTCACCCGCGAGCGCGGCGGGCGGTCGTTCGCGTGGCTGCCCGCGTCGGACGAGGCGGGTCTCGCCGCCCACCGCATGCGCAGGGTGCTCGACGCCGAGCGGGACCGCGAGGCCGTGCTGGCCAGCTTCGTCACCGGCCTCGGCCCCGACGACGAACGGCTGCTGCGTGAACTGTTGGGTCACTCCCGCGACGAAGGCGAAGACAGGAACAGGGACAGGAACGACGACAGGGACAGGGGCGAAGGCACGGCCACGGCCACGGACACGGCCACGGACACGGAAGGCTGACGCCTCTCCCGCCGAGCCCATGCTTCCGCTCCTGCGCGCGGCGACGCCCCTCTGATCGTGTCGGGAGGGTTTACCCGACCGAAAGGCGGTAAGCAGGGCACCGGTAAAGGTGTCGGAGCTTCCCCCCTCAGCGGCTCGAGCGGGTCATGGGGCCAGGAGCACGGTTCGTGTGAGAGGTGTTCTGGTCTGTCCGGGTTGCGCCAGGAGGGCATCGGGCAGGCCACGCTGCCCTCTACGAGTACCGAGCCGACAAGGGCGGAGGCAGCACAGGCGGCAGCGGCACAGGCAGAGGCAGTGCAGACAGCACAGGCAGCGGTCATGAGGGCCGTGGAGGCCGCGCCGGTACAGGCAGCGGCGACACGGGGCGGGCCCGCACAGGGCGCGGCTGCGGGGAAGCGCGACGCGTTCTTCGACAACGCCAAGTACCTGGCGATCCTGCTGGTGGCCGTGGGCCACGCCTGGGAACCCCTGCGTGAGGGCAGCCGTACCGTCACCGCGCTGTACACGCTCGTGTACGCCTTCCACATGCCGGCGTTCATCGTCGTCTCCGGCCACTTCTCACGCGGCTTCGACGGCAGCCCGCGGCGCGTCAAGCGCCTGATCACCGGCGTGGTCGTGCCGTACGTGGTCTTCGAGGTGGCCTACACCCTCGTCACGCGATGGACGGACGACGTCCCCGACCGGGACATCAGCCTGCTGGACCCCCTCTACCTGACCTGGTTCCTGGCCGCCCTGTTCATCTGGCGGCTGACCACGCCGGTCTGGCGCCTCGTGCGGTGGCCGTTGCCGCTCGCCCTGGTCATCGCGATGCTCGCGACCCTCTCGTCCGCCATCGGCGACGACCTCGCCCTCCAGCGGGTCCTTCAGTTCCTGCCCTACTTCGTCCTGGGCCTGCTGCTGAAGCCGGAGCACTTCCGGCTGGTGCGCCGCCGCGCGGTCCGGGTCCTGTCGGTGCCAGTCCTCGCGGCCGCCCTGGCCGTGGCGTACTGGGCGGCCCCGCGCCGGATCTACCCCTGGTTCTTCCACGACGACAGCGCCGCACAACTCGGGGCGCCCGCCCGGTACGGCCCCCTGATGACCCTGGCCACCTTCGGCTGCTCCGTCGTCCTGGTCGCCTGCTTCCTGGCCTGGGTGCCGGGGCGCCGCACCTGGTTCACCGCCCTGGGCGCGGCCACCCTCTACGGCTACCTGCTCCACGGCTTCGTCAAGCAGGCCGCCGGGCCCGCCCACTGGTACGACCACCCCTGGATCCACCAGCCGCTCGGCGCCCTCACCGTCACTCTGGTCGCCGCACTGGCCGTCACCCTGCTGTGCACACCGCCCGTCCGGCGGGCCTTCCGGTGGGTGGTGGAGCCGCGGGCGGAGTGGGCGTTCAGGAGCGACGGCGAGGGCGGACGCACGGCCGCGTAGGGCCGACTTCCACGGTCACTCGGTGCGCAGGGCGGTCGCGGTGGTCGTCCTGGCGGCCCAGCCGGCCGGGAGCAGGGCCCCCGCCACCGCGATGACCAGCCCGCCCAGGGCGAGCAGGGCCAGCTCGGGAGCGTCGTAGACGGCGATGTTCGAGGCGGGCAGGGTCATGCCGACGGCATCGCCCATGAGCGGCGTGACGTACCGGTGCAGGGCCACCCCGGCCGGGACCGCCACCGCGCCGGCCACCAGGCCGATTCCGGCGACCGAGGTGACGACCATGGTCACGGTCTGGCGGGGTGCCATGCCGAGGGCCTTGAGGACGCCGAGGTCGTGGACCCGGTCGCGGGTGTCGAGGACGACCGTGTTGAGCACACCCAGGCCGGCGACCACGACGAGCATCAGGGTGAGCGTCCCGATCAGCGCGTCCATGGCGGCGATCACACTGGAGGTGTCGGCGGTGTTGGCCAGGGCGACGGCGCCGAGCGGGTCGAGCGCGTCGTTGAGCGAGGCCAGGTAGCCCGTCGGGTCCGTGCCCGGTTCCGTCTCCACGCTGTACCGGCCCGGCGTCGCGTCGAGTCCCAGCGCGGTCAGGGTCGAGGTCCCGGTCAGGAGCTCCATGCCCTCGCCCTGCGTGAAGAACGCCTCGCCGACGATGCGCACCGGGACGTGCCGTCCCCGCTCGGTCAGGGTCACCGTGTCCCCGACCCGGATCCCGGCGGCCTTCAGGAACCGGGTGGTGACCACGGCCTGGCCCGGCCCGTCGAGCCAGTCGCCCGAGACCATCTGCGGGGCGCCCCACGACGCGTCGCCGTCGTACGCCACGACCGTGGTGGCCCCGGTGACGCCGGACGCGCTCACCTCCGCCTGGGCCGTGCCGTAGAAGCGGCTGGTCCCCCGCTGCGCACGGAGCGCGGCGGCGATCTCGGCCGGGTCGGCCTTCGGCTCGTCGGGCCCGCCGCCCACGTGGACCGCCCGCGCGCCGGGCGGCGCCTGCCCGCCGCCCGTCTCCACGACGACCGATCCGCCCGAGTCGAGCATGCGGCCCGACTGAACGGCCCCGAGCGTGAGGGCGAGCCCGACCCCGAAGGTGACGGAGGCGGCGCCGAAGACGACCGCCGCGGCCATCGTCGCCGAACGCGCCGGGCGCGCGAAGGGGCCCGCCAGCCCGAGACCGACCGCGCGCGGTACCGGCAGCCGTCCCGCCAGCCGCCGCGCCAGGCGCCCCCGGCCGGTGCCGGGCGTGCGCCCGGCGGTGATCGCCGCCACGGTGCGCAGCCGTCCGGCGCGCAGCGCGGGCACCAGAGCGGCGCAGGCGACCAGGGCGAGCGCGGCGGCGGGCACGGCGAGGTCGATCCACAGGGGAATCGACGCCGACGGACCGTCGAAGGCCTCGCCCACCTCGTCCAGCACGGGGACGGCCAGCAGGTTGCCCACCACCAGCCCCAGGGCACAGCCGACGGCCGCGGGGATCAGCGCCTGTCCGACATAGGCGCGCACGACCTGCGCCGGGGTGAAGCCGAGGGACTTGAGGATGCCGATGCGCCGGGTCGCGGCGCCCACCGCGCCGCTGACGACGATGCCGATGACCAGGACCGACAGGAGCAGCCCGAGGACACCGAACGCGGCCAGGAACGGCACGAACGCCAGCGCGTTGGCGGTCTCCTGCTGTTTGACGGTCAGATAGGACTGCGATCCGGTCAGCGCGCCCTTGGGCACCGTGGCGGTGATCGCGGCGCGGCCGGCGGCCACCTGGGCGTCGGTACCGGCGTCACGGAAGCGGTAGAGCATCTCGTACGACGGTGTGCCGCCCGGCGCGGCCAGCGACTCGGCCCGTGCGGGAGTCACCCAGGCATCCGCGGTGCCAGTCACCGACCGGGCGACGCCGACGACGGTCAGCGTCGGGCTGCCCGGGGCGGTCGGGAACGTCAGCCGCGCGCCCGGTTCGACGGGCATCTCGTCCTTGGCCACCACGATCTGGCCGGGGCCGGTGAGCCAGGTGCCGGCGACGAGATCGACCCTGTCGACGCCGCCCGCGGCCTCCGCCCGGCCGGCGACCGTCATCGGCGGCAGATCGACGCCCGCCGGCAGGAAGTCCGAGGGCGAGGCGGTACGCGCGCGTACCGAAATGGTGCGGAAGGGCCCGGCGGTGGCGGTCACGCCCGACGCGCGGGCGGTCGCCGTGAGCTTCGGGGCCGTCACCTTCGTACCGTCGAACGACGCGGTCAGATGAGCGCCGTGCCGCTGGGCGAAGGCATGGTCGAAGGGAGCCCGGGACGCGACGAGCAGGCCGGCGGCCAGCACCGACGCGGTGACGGCCATCAGGGTCGTCATGGTCATCACCGCGGTCTGCACCCGCCGCCGTCCGACCCCGGCGCGCACCACCCGGCCGAGGGCGCTCACCGGTTCACCGCCGTGGCGCCCATGGCGCCCGTCGCGCCCGTGGCGCCTGTGGGGTGCCTGGTGTCCCGGACGACGCGTCCGTCGACCAGCTCGACGGTCCGGGTCGCGCAGGCGGTGGCGAGGCCCAGGTCGTGGGTGACCAGGACGATCGTCTGCCCCGAGTCGTTGAGTTCCGTCAGCAGTTCCCTGACGTCCTCGCCGGAGGCGGTGTCCAGCGCGCCGGTGGGCTCGTCGGCCAGCAGCAGAGCCGGACGGTTCATCAGGGCCCGGGCCACCGCGACCCTTTGCCGCTCCCCGCCGGACAGCCTGCCGGGGTAGGCGCCCGCGTGCCGGTCGATGCGGAGGTCCGCGAGCAGTCCGGCGGCCCGGGCGCGGGCCTCGGCCCGGGGCGCGCCCGCCAACTGGGCGGGCAGCAGCACGTTGTCGGTGACCGTCAGGTCGTCCAGAAGATTGAAGAACTGGAAGACCATGCCGACCTTCGTCCGCCGGTACCGCGCCGACCCGGCCTCGCTCAGCTCGTCCACCCGCAGCCCGTCCACCGTGACGCTGCCCGTGCTCGGCCGGTCGAGTCCGGCGATCAGGTTGAGCAGCGTGGACTTCCCGCTGCCCGACGGCCCGAGAACCGCGAGCGCCTCTCCCGCGCCCACGCTCAGCGTCACGTCGGCGAGGGCCGGCGGCCCTTCCCCGTACGTCCTGCTCACAGCCCGCATGTCGATGACGGGCGCGGTCGGTGCCACGGTGCCTCCAGGGTCGGCGGTCGACGGTTCGGTCCGAAGCTAGGGGCCGGCCCGGGCCCGGGGCGTCGCCCGTGACGGCGAGACCGGCTGCCGTCCCGGGATGACCCGCCGGGCACGTCATCCCTGCGATGTACGCGGGTGATGCAGCCCGCCGCGCCGCCGTCCGCAGCGGGACGGATGTGGGCGGACACGGGGCTTGCCACACTGTGCCCATGGGCGGGGCGAGCGGCACGGGCGGTACGGGCGGGGCCGTCCGGCCGCGCGGCGTGGAGCGGGCGTGGACGGTGGAGCGGGCGCGGATCGTGGAGCGGTGGAGAACGGGTGCCGCGGCGCTGCTGCGCCGGAGCCCGCTGCCGCGCCCGTCCCGGTGGATGTGGACCGCCGACGCGATCCTCGCCTTCGTCCTCGCCGCCTGCACGGTGGGCACCGCCTACCGGCAGGGCGACAGCGCCCTGCCGGTTCCGCCGGTCCTGGTTCCGGCGGCGCCGGTGCCGCCGTCGCTGCCGACGCCGGGTGTCCCGCCGACCGGCCAGTTCCCACTCCCGGGTGTCCCGCCGACCGGTCAGTTCCCGTTCCCGGGCATGGGCGGGGACTTCACGGCGTACGGCGAGGCCGTCCACCCGTGGCAGCTGGTACTGGCGGCGCTGACCGCGTTGCCCCTGGTGGCGCGACGCCGGTTCCCGCTGTCCGCGTTCTGGGCGGTGACCGTCGCGAGCCTGGCGTTCAACCAGCACCTGCGTGGCGGCGACCCGACCCTGTACACGTTCCTCTCCTGCGTGGTCGCCGCCTACAGCGCGGCCGTGTACAGCCCCTACCGGGCGGGGGCGCTCACCAGTCTGGTGGCCGGCGCCGGTCTGCTCGCCGTGCTGCACGACGAGAACTTCCCGTCGTTCGCTCCCGGTCTGGTGCCGTTCCTCGCGCTGCTCGGGGTGGGACTGGGGGCCAACGCGGTGCACACCTGGAAGCAGCGGCTGCGCGCTCTGGAGGAGGAGCACGAGGCCGCCATGCGGCTGGCGGTCGACCGGGAACGTTCCCGGATCGCGCGCGAACTGCACGACGTCGTCACCCACAATGTGAGCGTGATGGTGATCCAGGCGGGCGCGGCCCGCAAGGTAATGGACACCGCGCCCGACCGGGCCCGCCAGGCCCTGCTGGCCGTCGAGGCGAGCGGGCGCACGGCGATGGCCGAACTGCGCCATGTCATGGGCCTGCTCACCATGGCCGGCGACGGGCCGGGAGAGGGGCCCGGGGACGGGCTCGGGTACGTGCGCGCCGACGGGTACGGACACGTGCCCGGCGACGGATACCAGCCCGGTGACGGACACGGACAAGGACACGGCGACGGGCCCGGGGGATACGGGTACGGGCGAGGCGACGGCCTCGATCCGGCCGCCGGGCCCGATCTGGCGCCGCAACCGGGTCTCGCCCAGGTGCCCGCCCTCGTCGACCGGATCCGCGAGACCGGCGTCCCCGTCGAGCTGACCGTCACCGGCACCCCGGCCCCCCTCGTCGTCGGCGCCGACCTGGCCGCGTACCGCGTGGTGCAGGAGGCGCTGACCAACACCGTCAAGCACGCCGTCGGCAGCCGGGTGCGGATCGCCGTCGACCACGTCCCCGGCGCGGTGCGCATCGAGGTGTCCGACACCGGCGGCACGTCCGCGACACCGGACGGTCCCGGCGGCGGCCGCGGGCTGATCGGCCTCCACGAACGTCTCGCCGTCTACGGAGCCACCCTCCGCGCGGGCGAACGACCCACGGGCGGCTTCGAGGTCCGCGCCGTCATACCGGTCGAGGAGCTCGGATGACCGAGCCGCCGCCGCGCGTGGTGATCGCCGACGACCAGGCACTGGTCCGCACCGGCTTCGGCATGATCCTGGCGGCGGACGGCATCGACGTCGTCGCCGAGGCCGCCGACGGGGACCAGGCCGTCGAAGCGGTCCGCCGCACCCGCCCCGACCTGGTCCTCATGGACATCCGGATGCCCGGGACCGACGGCCTGGAAGCCACCCGGCACATCCTCTCCGGCGCGGTGCTGCCCGACCCGCCCCGCGTCATCATGCTGACCACCTTCGATCTCGACCGCTACGTCTACGCGGCCCTCGCCGCCGGCGCGAGCGGCTTCCTCCTCAAGGACGTCACCCCGGAGCACCTGGTCGCCGCCGTCCGCCTCGCCCGCACCGGGGACGCGCTGCTCGCCCCGGCCATCACCCGGCGCCTGGTCGAACGGTTCGTGGCGAGTGAGGCACCGGCTTCCGCCGTCCTGCACCGGGACCTGGCGGTGCTGACCCCGCGCGAGCTCGAAGTCCTCCGCTCGCTCGGCAGCGGCCTGAGCAACGCCGAACTCGCCGCGCGCTTCCGGCTGAGCGAGGCCACCGTGAAGACCCACGTGGCCCGCATCCTCGCCAAGCTCCGCCTGCGGGACCGCGCCCAGGCCGTCGTCGTCGCCTACGAGACCGGTCTGATCACCCCGGGAACGTCCGCGAGGCATGAGTGACCGCTCCCGGGGGTGGGTGACGGACGAGGGCGCACGTCGCTGTGGACGCACGCCTGCCGGCCGACGACCGTCGCTCGTACTCACCCCGCTCCGAACACCGCGGGGGCGGACCCCGGCAGCGGGCCGCGGAGAGCATGACGGCCGAGTGCGTCCGCGGCGGCGAGGCCGTCGGCCGCCGTACGGGCCGTTGCCGACCGATGTGTTGCCGACCGATGTGTTGCCCACCGATGGTGTGCCCGGCTCAGATCCAGGTGTCGAGCCACATCCTGGCGTGCCAGTCGGCGTACGGGATCGTCTGCCCGGTGTATATCGGGAAGAAGTAGACGAAGTTCCAGACGATGAGCAGCACCAGCACGCCCGCGGCCACCGCGCCCAGGGCACGCCGTCGGTCGTCCGCCCCCGGCGGACCCAGCAGCGCGCCCAGCGCCATCGCCACGGCCAGGCACAGGTACGGCACGAAGGCCACCGCGTAGAAGGAGAAGATCGTGCGGTCCTGGTAGAGGAACCAGGGTAGGTATCCGGCGGCCACCGCGCACAGCACGGCGCCGGCGCGCCAGTCGCGGCGCAGTGCCCATCGGTAGAGCAGATAGACGAGCGCGCAGCACGCCGTCCACCACAGGAGCGGTGTCCCCAGCGCGAGGACCGCCTGCGAGCACGCACCCGACGAGTGACACCCGTCCCGCCCCGGTCGGGGAGACTCGTAGTGGAACAGCACGGGGCGGCCGAGAACCAGCCAACTCCAGGGATTGGACTCGTACTTGTGCGGAGTGTGCAGCCCCACGTTGAACTCGTACACCCCGTACTCGTAGTGCCAGAGGCTGCGCAGCGCGGCCGGAACCCACGACCACGCGCCACCGCGGCCGTCCGCCCAGTGCCGCCCGTAGCCGTCGTCGGACAGGAACCACCCCGTCCACGTCGTCAGATAGGTCACCACCGCGACCGGAACGACGGACAGCACCGACCGGCCGAGGTCCTTGCGCAGCACCGCCCGGTACGGGCGGCCGGCCCCCGCCACGCGGCGGGAACCGACGTCCCACAGCAGGGTGAGGACCATGAAGAAGGCGAGGAAGTACAGGCCGTTCCACTTGGTCGAGGCCGCCAGTCCCAGGAAGAACCCGGCTGCGAGCCGCCACGGACGCACTCCCGTCCCGGCGCGGTCGCCGGTGACCCGGTCCGGGCGCGCATGGCCGTCCGCGCCGACCGGAAGGGCTGCCGCGAGCCGGGCCCGCGCGTGGTCCCGGTCGATCAACAGGGAACCGAACGCCGCCAGCACGAAGAACATGACGACGAGGTCCAGCAGGGCGGAGCGGCTCATCACCACGTGCAGACCGTCCACCGCCAGCAGCGCGCCGGCCAGGCAGCCCAGGGCCGTCGACCGGAACAGGCGGCGACCGGTCCGGCACAGCATGAGCACCGACAGCGTGCCGAGGACCGCGGTCATGAAGCGCCAGCCGAACGGCGTGAGGCCGAACATCCACTCGCCGAGCGCGATCACCCACTTGCCCGTCGGCGGGTGTGCGACGAAGGCCCCGGTGTCGGAGAACGGGATCACCTGAGGGTGCGCGAGGATCTGCGGGTCGGCGATCTTGCGGTCCGGCCAGGTGCCCTCGTAACCGAGCCTCAGCAGCGCCCAGGCGTCCTTGGCGTAGTAGGTCTCGTCGAAGATCAGGTCCCGCGGCCGGCCGAGGCGCCAGAAGCGGATCGCTCCGGCCAGGACGGCGACGAGTACCGGCCCCAGCCAGTCCATCGCCCTCGCGACGCGATACGCCCGTGCCCGATCGAGGCGGGTGAGTTCCCAGAGGCGGGTCGACGGCTCGGGAAACGGCGGAACCAGGCGCTCGCGGACGTCGGTCCTGGGGCGTCCGGCATATCCGAACCGGCGCAGACGGTCCTGTCGGCCGCGGGGCTCCGCAGCCGGAGGGGCGCTGTCGAGGACAGGGGAGCGCGGCACGCTGCTACTCGTCACCGGACGACCCTAAACGGTGACGTGTTGCCCCAAGTCGGCGGCGTAGCAGGGGAGTCGGCTCGAAAGCGCTGCCGCCGGGGGCCGTTTCGCACGGCGGGGCCACAGTGTGGGGCGAGGCACTCCCCGCGTCGCTCCATTCGGCCCGTTCACGCCGTTGACCAGCGAAGACGCGAAAGTCCCGCCGACTGATCCGGCCGCCGCGACCACGGTCCCGTCGGAGATGGAAAGCGATCTCCATCACCTTCTGGAGCCGTTTCTGTTCGCACCGTTGACACCCCGGACACCCCCTTTTATTGTCACGCCACCATTCCGACCGCGTGACGATATTTCGAACGGCTGAAAGGCAAGTGGCGTGCGCGCCCCCGAAATCAGTACATACGTGGCAGGAGCGCATCGGCGCGGCCCGACGTATTTACAGGTGCGCACCGGCGACGCGATCCCGAGAGCCGACGAGGCCCGGGCGCAGGGCCGAACCGCCGCGCCGCCCGGCGATCTGCGGTGCACCGGGACCGGGACGCGCGAGCGCCGACCCGAGCGGCACGCCGCACGACCAAGACCTGACCGTTCGTCAGTTCCACGCGATCCCCCACTCGTTGACTGTCCCGGAGCGTGAGAGCCACCCCCCTCCGACGGGCTCGCCGACCGCATGCGGATCCACGAGGGTCGCATGCGGATCCACGAGGCTCACCAGGCCGCGTGTGGGTCCGTGCAATCAACGAGGCCGTGTGCAGATCCACGAGGCCACCGAGCGCATCCGCCGCTGGGCACACCGCTCCACAATGACGTCCGGCCCGTCCAGGGCGCCCGCCCGCACAACACCCCCCGGCGGGACGAGCCCCCGGCCCGGCCCACCGGCCCACCAGGCGACGGGGTCCGGACGCCATACGACGGACGCCATACGCCGGACACCGAGCGCAAGCGGACACAGATGGCCGACCCGCCCGTCCCCCCCAACTGCCCAGCCAGCTCCACCGGTCCCACCAGCTCGGTCCACCGGCCCCACCGGCCCCACCGGCCCCACCGGCCCCACGGGTCTCCCACCGACATCTGCGCCGCCGCAGTCCTCTCAACGACGAGAACGAGGAACGATCCCCATGCGCAACCGAAGAGCTGCCCTCGCCGCCACCGCCGGAGCCGCCTCTCTCGCCCTCACCCTGTCCGCCTGCGGCCAGAACGTCGGGGGCGGCTCCGAGGGCAGCACCAAGGGCGACACCATCGGTATCGCCATGCCGACCCAGGCCTCCGAGCGCTGGCTCACGGACGGCAAGAGCGTCGTCAACGACCTGAAGGCGGACGGCTACCAGACCAAGCTGGTCTACGGCCAGGACAACCCGAAGACCCAGGTCTCACAGATCGAGGCCCTGATCAAGCAGGGCGTCGACGCGCTGATCATCGCCGCCATCGACAACAGGTCGCTGAACGGCGTGCTCCAGAAGGCCGCCGACGCGGAGATCCCGGTGATCTCCTACGACCGGCTCATCCTCGGCACCCAGAACGTCGACTACTACGTCTCCTTCGACAACGAGCAGGTCGGCCGCTTCCAGGCCCGCTACATCATCGACAAGCTCGGCCTGGAGGACGGCGGGGGCCCGTTCAACGTCGAACTGTTCGCCGGCTCCCCCGACGACAACAACACCAAGTACTTCTTCGACGGCGCGATGCACCTCCTGCAGCCGTACATCGACACCAAGCAGGTGGTGGTCCGGTCCGGCCAGACCGACCTCAAGCAGGTCACCACCCTGCGCTGGGACGGGCCCACGGCGAAGAAGCGCATGGACGGCATCCTCGACGAGTCGTACGGCAGCAAGAGGGTCGACGCGGTCCTGTCGCCGTACGACGGCATCTCCATAGGCGTCCTGAACGCGCTGAAGGAGGACGGCTACGGCACCAACAGCAAGCCCCTTCCGATCATCACCGGTCAGGACGCCGAACTGGCCTCGGTGAAGTCGATCATCGCGGGTGAGCAGTCGCAGACCGTCTACAAGGATCTCCGCCAACTCGCCAGTGTCGCCGCCGAGATGGCCGACGACATACTCAACGGCAAGACCCCGAAGGTGAACAACAGAAGGGCCTACGACAACGGCGTCAAGGCGGTCCCCGCCTACCTGCTGCAACCGACGACCGTCGACAAGACCAACTACGAGTACGTCCTGGTCGCAGGCGGCTACTACACCGACGCCGAGCTCAAGTAACGGCCCGGCGCGACGGGCCCGCTCGCCGCGATCCCGGCGGCGGGCGTCGCGTTGCCCGTCCGCCCTCAGCCGTGCCTGCCTCAGCCGTGCCTGCCTCGGCCGTGCCTCAGCCGTGCCTGCCTCGGCCGTGCCTCAGCCGTGCCTGCCTCGGCCGTGCCTCAGCCGTGCCTGCCTCAGCCGGGTCCGCCTGCTGTCCGCAGGTCGGGAAGTGGCGGCGCGTTCCTCCTGAGGAGGGACGGACCTGCTCCCGTCCTCGGCCCGACCCGGGCGAACGCTCGACGTTGGGCCATGTGCCTCTCACCTGCGGTGGTGGTTCGCAGGCGTACGTGCTCGGACGTCCTCGACGGGCGCGGCCGGGGCCTGGCCCATATCTTTGGATGGTGAGTCGTCCCCTTGTTCCGCCCGAGCGCGCGGGCCATGCCGGCTCCTCCGTAGGACGCCGGACCGACTACAGCGGTGCCATCTACGGCTCGATCCTTGCCGCCTCCGTCGTGGCCACCGCCGGAACGACTGGGGAGTACCCGCGTCTCCAGCTCATGCTGCTGCTGGTCGTCACCGGTCTGGTCTTCTGGGCCACGCACGTCTACGCGCATCTTGCCGGGGAGCGACTGGTCGGTCAGCCCTGGTCCTGGCGGGAGATCCGCCGGATCGGCGTGCACGAATGGTCCATCGTCGAAGCTGCCGTCCTTCCCGCTGTCGCCGTGGCCATCAGCCCCCTGCTGGGGCTGAGCGTGGGCGCGGCCCTGTGGCTCGCTCTGTGCGTCGCGGTGGCCCAGCAGGTCGGGTGGGCGTGCCTCGGCGCTGCCCGCGCCGGTGCCTCCGCACGCTTGGTCATCGCCGAGGGCGTGGTCAACCTGACTCTCGGACTGGTCATCGTGGCCGCCAAGGTCGCGCTGAAGGACTGACGGCATCGCCGGCTTCAGTCCGGCGGTCTTCGGCCCCGGCCGTGACGATCGGTGCTCGATCGCTCGCTCACGCATCCTCATCCGTGCTCCCGCGGGGAACCCGTCCACCTCGGGGATCTCCCCTCGCGACCGCCGTCGACCCGTCAGCCGGCCGGCGACGTGGCGGACGCCGTCCGCTACGCGATGGAGGGTTTCCGGGAAGGCGGCGGTGCGGACGGTGGCTTCCAGCAGGGCGCGCGGTTCGTGGCCGAGGCGGGTGATGGCCGCCTTCCGGTGATCCAGTTCCTCGGCCGTCGCTCGCCTGGGTTCGGCGGCAGTGCCGGTGGGGGCGGGTCGGTGAGGGAGGTGCGCATCGGGTGTCTCGGTGCGCTGGTGGGCTGGTGGGGCCGGTGGGACCGAGCTGGTGGGCTGGTGCGCTGGTGGGGTGCGGGCCGGGTGGGGTCAGCCATCCGCCCGGACGAAGACGGGCTTGAGGTGTTTCTCCGGCAGCGCGGTCGGCAGGTCCTCCCAGTCGATGACGTGGGAGACCACCTTCTCGGGGGCGACCTTGCCGGAGGCGGCGAGTTCGAGGGCGTCGGGGATGTGGGCGCGCACGTTGTCGCGGGCGATGCGCAGGGTGACGCCGTTGAGGTACATGTCGAGCAGTGGCAGTTCACCGGCGCGGAAATGGTTGCCCGCCGACTCGCAGATCCCTTCCGGAGTCAGGGATTTGACGGCCAGGGCGAGCTGGTCGACGCGTCCGGTGGCCTCGACGGCGATGTCGTAGCCCTGGGGGATCGGTTCCAGGGTCTCGGCGGTGGCGGCCCCGAAAGCGCGAGCCAGGGTGCGGTGTTCGGGGTCGGGGTCGACGTAGAGCACGTCGGAGGCGCCGAGCGCGCGGGCGATGTCGCACACGTACAGGCCGATGCTGCCGCGGGCGACGACCAGGACGCGTGCTCCGGGCCGCGCCTTCAGGTGGGGGGCGACCAGGCGCCAGGCCAGGGACCAGTTGTCGCTGGCCGAGGCCATGGCGACCGGGTCGAGGCCGGCCGGCAGCGGGACGAGCATGGCGTCGGCGTAGGGCACGCGGACCAGGTCGGAGAAGAGCCCGCCCCAAGTGCCGCCGATCGGTGCGCCGTACATCGCCATGTAAGGGACGGTCGCGCAGTGCGCGGTCAGCCCGGCCCGGCAGCGCTCGCAGGTACCGCAGTTGATGGACCAGGGAACGACGACGAGGTCGCCGGGGGCGACGGTGGTCACGGCGTCGCCGGTCTCGACGACCCGGGCGACGCACTCGTGGCCGAGGGCGAACGGCGGGTCGATGAAGCCGTGACCGGCCAGGATGGAGGAGTCGACGTCGCAGGAGGTGGAGGCCACCGGTGCGACGATCGCCGCCTGGTCGGACCGGAGTTTCGGGTCGGGTGCCTCGCGCCACTCGACGGTGCGCCGGGCGACGTAGGTCAGTTCACGCATCGGTGCGCTGTCCCTTCGCCAGTGCCACCAGGTCGGCGTAGCGGACGACGGAGCCGCCCGCGCCCCAGGTGCCGTCGGGCTGCTCGTGGACGAGCACCCACACCCGCGGGGCGTCGTCCTGGCCGAGGCCGGCTGCGGCCAGGACGGTCTTCGTCGCCTCCTCGACCAGGCCCGCCTTACGGCGCTCGGACAAGGCCCCCTGCGGGACGGTGACCTCCACCAGGAAGCGCGGCGCGTCGTCCTCGGCGGTGATCTGGGCGTCTTCCGGCAGTTCTACGAGGTAGCTCCATGCCTGGGCGCGGAAGAACGCCGTGTCGGGTGCGCCCTCCCAGCGCAGCAGTACGGCGGCGAGGTCGCGCTGGATGCTCAGACGGCCCTGTTCGGGCAGGGTGGCGGCGGGGACTGTGAGCCGGATCATCGGCATGGGCATACCTCTCTTCGTCGCGTTCGTCTTCGGTTCGTTCGACGACCAGGTTTATGACGGTCGTTATAAACGACGGACACGCTAGACTATGACGGCTGTTATAGCCAGTGGGGTCGAAGGGATCGGGTACGTGGCCAAGTCAAGTCCGGCGGCGCGCGAGCGGATCGTGGCCGGCGCGGCCGACATGATCAGTCGACGCGGCCTGAACGCGACGAGCATCCGCGAGACGGCCAAGCACGCCAGAGCGCCGCTCGGCTCGACCTACCACTACTTCCCCGAAGGCAAGCAGCAGTTGGCCACCGAGGCCGTCCGCTACACGGGTGAGTGGGTCGCGCGCAGGCTGCGCAGTGAGTTGGAGGCGGGGCCGGTCGCCGGCCTGCGCGCCTTCCTCGCGCTGTGGCGCAAGATCGTCGTCGACAGTGACTTCCGGGCGGGCTGCCCGGTTCTCGCCGTCTCCATCGAGGAGCCACCCGCTGACGAGACGCCGGCCGCCCTGGTGGCCGCAGCTGACGTCTTCGATGCCTGGGAAAGCCTGCTGGCCGACTCGCTGCGCGCGCACGGCGCCGAGCGTGAGCAGGCGGCCCAGCTCGCCACCCTCGTCGTCGCGGCCGTCGAGGGGACCGTGGCCATGTGCCGCGCCAAGCGCAACGCTCAGCCCTTGGACCACGCCGCAGAGCAGTTGCAGGCGCTCGTCCTCGCCGCGATCAAGGGCTGAGTGGGCGGGGGCAGGGCTCCGTGCATACCCGGAAGCCAGTCGCTGTCGACTTCAGGCGCCCAGCGCGGCACGGACGGCTTTGGCCCTCTCCTCCGTGAACACACCGCTCTCAAGCAGCGGAAGGACGGACAGCACGCCCCCGGACGAGCCCCAGCTGCCCTCGTCGATCACGCGGAAGTTGACCCACCACGTCGGTGACGGCTTCTCCAGTCCGCAGGACTCCGCCAGCGCGGCCAGGACACGCTCGATGACCTGGCCCCGTACGTCCGGCTGCCAGGCGGCGTCCATGACCGCGATGTCGATCACCATCACGTCGAGTTCCTGACCGGCGTCCGAAAGCAGCCGTCCGCCGATCGCCATCATGTCCGGCTCGCGCTCGGCGAAGTGCACCTGGAACCCGACGCGGGCGGCCGGAGCGGGCTGCCCCACCTCGGGCACCAGTACCGCGTCCGTCAGCGTCTCGGCCAGCTCACGGCGCTGCTCGAGGTCGAGGCGTCCCTTGGGGGCGTTCACGGTAATGATCGTCACGGCGTTCTCCTATGACAGACGTTATAGAGCACGAGGTTACACCCCCCTATAACGACTGTCATAGTCGGAGGGTGGACACTCAGTCCGAAATCACGGCGGCGCGGTTGATCCACTCCCTGCCGTGTGCTGCCTGGTGCATGAAGGCGGCGACGTCCGCGCGGCTGATCGTCGGGTTGCCCTTCATCGGCAGCCGGTCGTCCGCGCGGTACGTACCCATGGCCGGGCCGTGGGTCAGCCTGGTCGGGTAGACCACGGTCCAGTCCAGCCCGCTGGAGCGGATGCTCTCGTCCGCGATCTCCTTGTCGGCGTAGATCGACCGCAACAGCGTGCTGTAGATCAGCTTCTGTGTGGTGCTCGACCAGTCGAAGGTGCCGCCGACACCGAACGACGACAGCCACACCAGGCGGGAGACGCCCGCTTCCGCGGCCGCGCCGAGCACGGCCGCCGAGGCGCGCGTGAAGAGGCCGTCGGCGCGCACCGAGTTGCCCCTGCCGAGCGCGGAGACGATCGCGTCGTGCCCGGCCGCCGCGGCGGCGAGGTCGCGGTGTGAGGTGGCGTCGCCGGTGACCGGCGTGACCCGCTCGGCCAGGTCACCCAGGGCCGCCGGGTTACGGACGAAGGCCGTGACCGAGTCGCCGGATCGCAGGGCCAAGTCGACCACATGACGACCGGTGGGACCGGTCGCACCGAGGACCAGCAGCTTCATGGCAGGGGCTCCTTTCGTGTGCGACGTCAGGAGAGGTCGGCAAGGTCGTCGTCGGTGAGGGTGATCGCGGCGGCGGCCATGTTGTCCTCCAGGTGGGAGAGAGACCCCGTGCCCGGGATGGCCAGGGCCACCGGGGAGAAGGCCAGCAGCCGGGCGAGGCCGATCTGAGGGACGGTGGCGCCGTGCCGGGCCGCCACCTTGGCAAGACGCTCGTCGTCGGGTTCCCGACCGCCGCCCACCGGGAAGAAGGGCACGAAAGCGATGCCGGACTCCTGGCAGGCGGCGAGGAAGTCCGCTTCGTCACGCTGGGCGGCGTGGTTCTGTACGGCGGCGACGGGCGCGATGGCGCGAGCCTCCGCGAGATGGCCGGTGTCGACGTTGCTGAGGCCGAGGTGCCGGATCAGGCCCTCCTCGCGCAGCGCGGCGAGCGCCTCGAAGCGTTCGGCGAGCGACTCGCCGTGCGGGGGCGTCATCGCCCCGATGCGCAGGTAGACGAGATCGAGTCGGTCCACGCCCAGGCCATCGAGGTTGGCTTCGACAAAGCCGCGCATGTCGGCCGCGGTCCCGTGGTGGAGGCCGTCGGGGCGGAAGACGGGCCCGACCTTGGTGGCGATGACCAGGTTGGACGGGTAGGGGTACAGGGCCTCGCGAATCAGGGTGTTCGCACGCACCGCACCGCCGTGGCTGAGGTAGAAGTCGGCGGTGTCGATGTGGTCGACCCCGAGTTCGACGGCGCGCCGCAGCACGGCACGGCCGGCCTCCGGGTCGCGGGCGGGGCCGCCCATACCGTCCTTGGAGGGCAGGCGCATGGCGCCGAAGCCGAGCCTGTTGACGTCAAGGTCGCCACCGAGGCGGAATCTGTTGCTCATGGCCTCCAGCCTGCAAGGCCCGGCACCAGCCGACGAGCCCGTGGCATGTTGCTGCCACCCGGCACAATGGACGCATGCCACAGGTCGTGACGCTTCGCAGTGATCTTGAGTTCTGGGCGCGCATCAGGCCCTTGGCGGAGTCGGACGAGACGGAATGGGTCAACGTCGCCCGCGACCTCGACACCTGGCCCGGCGCCCGTGAGGCCGCCCGCCTGACGATGCGTCGTGACGGGGCGGTTCGGGCCCGCAAGCTGTACAGCCCCGCCGTGCTCGCCGACGAGCGCGACCGGGAAGCCCTGCGTGAGATGGCCGCCCACGGCATGCAGATCCGGATCACCGCGACCCCGCTGTCCCGGGGAACCTTCTTCATCGACCGGCGAACCATGATCCTCACCAGCCCCATGACATCCGCACCGGCCGCCCCCGGACGCCGCACCTACACCATGAGCGCCACACCGGCCCTGGTCGACGGGGCGTACGCGCTGTTCGAAGCCGCTTGGGAGAGCGCCACCGACGTCGCGGCTTTCCTGCGCGGGGAATGGCCCAGGATCGACACCCAAAGCGCAAGGGTTTTGCGCGCCCTGGCCTCCGGCGCCACCGACGAATCAGCCGCACGGGAACTCGGCATGTCGTTGCGCACCTACCGCCGCCGGGTCGCCGAACTGCTTCTCGCCCTCAACGCGGGCTCCCGTTTCCAGGCCGGACTACGCGCGGGCGAGATGGGCCTGACCCACGGGTGATCACCGTCATCAACTGACACGCGGTCACGGCTACGGCTGTAGTCGACCACCAGCCCCTACAGGGGTGGTGGTTGCTGCGCGCCAGTGCCGCTGAGGCGGGGGGAGTGTGCCGCTGGCCCTGGCGCTTCGACACGGCGCTGTCCGGATCGCAGAGGATGCCCGGTCTGCCGGCTCCGGCGAGCCACCGGCCTCGGAAGAATCCGATCAGTCAAGCGTGACGCGTCGCAGTTGCCCGCATGGGCGGCGTTGAAATGCCCTCATGGGAACGGCGTGACAGGCTCGGAACCGCGCCGCTCACATCAGGTGGCGGGGCGTTCCAGGTTCGCTGAAAGCAGCCGGTGAGACCACCAACGAGGTCCGCATCGCGAGGAGGCAATGCGCATGCCGGTCGCCACGACTGGATCCGAGGCCGCGTCACCCCCGGACCCGCTGGACCCGCCGACGCTTCTCCGGAGCCGCGGGTACCTGGTGCTTCTGGTGATGTCCGCGCTGATCGGCGTGCCGGTGTCCGCGGCGGCGTTCGGCTTCCTCGCGCTGGTCGACGAACTCCAGCCATTGATCTACACGGATCTGCCGAAGTCGCTGGGGTTCGATGGAACGCCACCCTGGTGGCCGCTGCCGCTGCTCGCCGTAGGGGGACTGCTCGTCGGACTGACGGTTCAGTACCTGCCGGGACACGGCGGCCATGAACCGACAGCCGGATTCAAGACCGCCGGCGCGGCCAAACCCATCGAGCTGCCCGGCATCTTTTTCGCGGCCCTGGCGACGCTCTCCTTCGCGGCCGTCCTCGGACCCGAGTCCCCGCTCCTGGCGCTCGGCGGTGGGCTCGCCGCCGGCGCCGTGCGGATGGTCAAACGGGACCCGCCGGAGCAGGTGAGCGCGGTGTTGGGCGCGGCGGGCAGTTTTGCTGCCATCAGCTCGCTGCTGGGATCACCCCTGCTGGGAGCCTTCCTCCTGATGGAAGCCTCAGGCTTGGGTGGGCAGATGATGGCGCTGGTGTTGGTGCCCGGCCTCCTGGCTGCGGGCATCGGCGCACTCGTCTTCGTCGGACTGGGCTCCTGGACCGGGCTGGGCACCTACTCGCTGGCACTGCACGACGTCCCCGACGCCACGCGCCCGACAGCGGCGGAATTCGGCTGGGCTCTTGTCATCGGACTGTCAGCCGCACTGGTGGGCGTGGGAATCCGATGGCTCGCCGTCCGGCTCAAGACTCACGTCGAGAGGCGACGGGTGCCGGCCACGGTGGTCATGGGCCTGGTCGTGGCGGGGCTGGCGATCGGCTACGCGGAGGGCACCGACAAAGCAGCGACCGACGTGTTGTATTCGGGGCAGACGGCGCTGGATCCACTCCTCACGCACAGCGCGGCGTATTCGGTGGGAGCGTTGTTGCTGCTGATGTTGTGCAAGGGCCTGGCCTACTGCGCATCACTCAGCAGTTTCAGGGGAGGCCCGATCTTTCCCGCGATGTTCTTGGGAGCGGCGGGCGGCATCCTGTTCTCCCACCTGCCAGGGCTGACCCTGATCGCGGGGTTCGCGATGGGTATCGGAGCGATGAGCGCCGCGATGCTGAGGCTTCCGCTGGTCTCCGTCCTGCTCGCCACGCTGCTGATCGGGGCACAGGGGGTCACCGTCATGCCATTGGTGATCGTCGCAGTCGTCGTCTCGTACGTCGCGACGGCGAAGCTCACACCTCCTCCTGCCCCGGAGCCGGGGCAGGAACCGGGGCCACCTCGGCAGCAGCCGTGAGCTCGCTGCGAGCCCCCCGCTCGTCCCGCTCGCGGCAGTCGCCGAGGTCGCCGCGGTCGCCACGTGGCCACCGGCTGGGCCGTCCGCCGGAGCGAAGCGACCTTCGAGCGCCGGGGCCCACCCTCACGGTCATCGCGGTCATCGCGGTCATCGCTCCCGTGGCGGGCGCCGGCCCGCATCGCCGCAGCCGTGGGCAAGATCCGCCAGGCGCTCGCTCTGTCCTCGGCTGGGCCGAACACGCGATCAGACAGGCCGCGGCCGCGCACGGCGCCGTCGTCACGAGGGCGCGGCGACGGCGCCGGGCGAGGGAGCACTCCGATCGCGCCGGGAGGACCACCGGCCGAGAGGGAGGACCACCGGGAACACGGGCAGCCAGGTGCCGGGGACGTCGAGCAGATGGGCCATGGGTGGAGCGGCTTCGCCGGACCTAGCGGGCGAAGGAGCGGCTTCGCCCGACCTAGCGGGCGCGTGACCCGTTCTGAGCGTCGGCCGCGGACTGCCACGCCCGTGCACCCGCCCGGGACGCCTCCTTGGCCTGCTGCCACTTCGCGGCCGCCTGCTGGGCCGGGGGCACGTCCATGTCGCGGATCATGCGCCGACCTGCCGTGAACACGGCGAAGGCCCCGATGGCCATGCCGGCGCATGCCACCACGGCACCGGCCACGGTGAGCACGGCGCCGGTCGTGACGAGCCGGGTGTCGATGTCGATCGTCCGAGGGGACTGGTGGTGGTGCTGGTTCATGTCTCCACCATCCAACGGTGGGAACCATCCCGCATCCCGAACAACGGCTCAGAACGCCGTACCGGATCGGGTGTGCATCGCCAGATGATGCCTGGCCACGCCCTGGACGACGCGACCGCAGGGCCTGGCTGAGCACGCCCGCGTCAGCCGTGAAGCTGTGCATGTGCACGGCCGTTGCCGCCCCCTGCATCTGGCACGGCTGTGGCACGCGGCGATACGACCCCGCAGTCCCCGCTCTGCTTGTTGATCTTGTCGGTCCTGGTGCGGGAGTCTGAGCCGAACCAACCGGAGGGAGACGCAACGTGGCTGTCCCGTGGGGACTCCTGATATCCATTGCTGGAGGCATCACCGCCACCGTTGTGGGCGTCATCGCCGGTGGCGTCGTGGGACGGCGCAGTCAGAACCGTCAGTGGCTCCAGGAGGCACGAACCGCCGCCTACGAGAAGTTCCTCCAGGCCTTCGGGACCGTGGAAATGGAGCTCCGCGAAGCGTTCGTGGACCGACGCGCCCCCGCCGTCGTCTGGGCGCCGTTCAACGCCGCTCTGCAGTCGATGTCCCTGGTGGCAAGCCAGGAGGCGATGGCGGCGGCCGAGCAGATCTGCGACGTCATCGAGGAGTTCACGATCCTGTTCCACGGCAGTCAGCCGGCGCAGCTTGAAGGACTCCGGCCAATCCACAGCGGGTTGTACGAGGCCCACGTGAGGTTCGTCAACGCGGCCCGTCGCTCGCTCGACCCCTCGCAGGAACATCTCGTCCGGGCACTGGGCGGACCGTCATCGTGGCACGGCGTCGAGTCCGCTTGGTCGCTTGGGCACGAGGGGGAGGGGCCCGCAGGATAGGCCGTCTCTCCTCACGGCTGCGCGGCAGGACGGGCATCCTGCACAGCTCCCCACCATCCGCGCGCACGGCATGTGTGCCATAGGTGTGCCGCAAGCGCAGGAGCCCTCCCGTCCGCTGGACGGGAGGGCTCCTGCGCTTGGTGTTTCTCTGTGCCCCCGGCAGGATTCGAACCTGCGACACCCGCTTTAGGAGTTCGATCTGATCCCGCTCCAGCTGCTGTCGGCGACTGGTGCGACGGTCGGACAGAGACGCTGGCGTACGCCCGCGTTCGGCGTCGTTGATGTCAGCCGTGGATGTCAGACGCCTTCTGTTCCGTAGCTCTAGCGGGATCGGTCAGTTACGGCTATTCCGGCCGCTACCGAGCCCCGCAGGGGCGCTACCGGACGCGGGCGATCGCCGGGGTTGCGGTACCTGGCTGCTGTACCGCAGGATCCAAACGGGGGTGACCATGGAACGGCATGTGCTGGAATCGCTGTTGGCCGGTGATGACGAGGCGTCCGTGATTGCTCTGGCCACCCTCCGCAGCGGCGCCACCTACTGGGTGGCGGATCGGGCACAACCCGCAGGCCAGCATGCCGGAGTCTTCACGCGCCGACTTCAGCGCATGCGGATGCACGGACTCGAACCTCTTGGGCTGGAACGAGCAATGCAGCTCATCCGCGAACATGGCCAGCCCGTGCGCACAGGGGTTGTCGATGCTGCCGATCGGACATGGACCACCCTGCTCTTCCTCACCGAGGACTGCAGCGCACTAGTGGCCTGCGCCGGCTGGCCGCTGCCGCTGGCTGCCAGGAAGCCACCGCTTTAGGAGAGAGGCTGGGTAGTAAGGCAGGTGACCTGCGGATATCCCAGCCAAGCAAGTCGACACGATGGTGCCTGCCACTCACCCCTGTTAACCGCGGCTGACCCCTGCATCTGGCACGAATGTGGCACGTGCCGAGCAGACGGCTCGGAGCCCAGCCGGCGTCGCCGTTGTCCAGTGATATCCGCCGTCGCGACTGCGTAAATCCCGGAGCACTCCTGTCGGGTCCCAGGTGATGCTTGACGTTCGGGTCTCACCTGATGCTTGACGGTCGGCCTAGACGACATCGGAAACTTCACGGGGTTTGTTGGCTTTCACATTACGGACGGGGGCGTCGGTCGTGCGCCGGATGACCCGGACCTGGCCGTCCAGCTCGACGGTGATGGCCGAGTCCGAGACATGCGCGGTCACGGTCTGGCCCGCATAGGTCCGTCCCAGCGAGACGACCTGGCGGCAGACCATGATCGTGCCTGTCGCGCTGATCCGCCGCTGCACCCGCACCGGCTCGACGACCGGACGCGGCGGCGGGCCGGCCGGACGCAGTCCCCGCAACCGGCGGACTTCCTCGCCGGTCAAAGGGTTGGGCCGCACTCTCAGCAGTTCCCGCGAGGACGGATCGAAGAACGACAGCGTCTCGTCGTCGATCCGGATGCCGACCTGGCGGCCGCCCAGGATCTCCGCCGCCAGCACCTGGCGCCCGGCCAGGCCACCAGTCCGCTGTTGTTCACGACCCGGTCCACCTCGAACGCGGCCGCATCACCGGCAGGCAGCGGGGCCGGTCCGGCCGGACGTCCGCCCCGGGCCGCCAGCACCGCCAGATCAGAGACGGACAGGTGCGACCGCACCGTCTTGATCCGCGTCCCCGCGACCAGCAGATGGATCACCGATGTGTCGACCCAGAACGTCACCGTCAGCCCCGACCGCGTGGGACCGAGCCAGAACTGCTTGCCCGCAACCTGCAGATTCCCACTCGCAGGCACCACCCGCTCGAACTCCACCGGCCCACCGGACTCTACCGGAACCGGCACCGTCTCAGGCGGATCCGCAGGACCCTCGGGCGCCACATCGGCAGGATCTGCAGTGACGGGCGCCGTCCGCTGCTGCGGCACCAGTGCCAGCACCCCGGGCACCCGCACCCCCAGCACATCCCGCTCCGACTCGGGAACCGGGGCGAACCGATCCGCAGGAGACTGCATGTCCAGCGCCTGATGCGGCCGGACAGAGTTGTACTCCTCAACCCACACATCCAGTGCCGCCTGAGCTGCCTCGATGCTCTCGAACGCACCGCAGTCGTCGAGGAGTTCGCGCCGCAGCGTCTGATGGAACCGCTCGACCTTGCCCGTCGTGGTCGGCGACGCCGGCTGCGTCAGCCGGTGCGCGATCCCGTTCTCCCGGCAGATCCGGTCGAACAGCACCTCACCACCCTGCCCGAACCGGTCGGTGAACTGCTTACCGTTGTCGGTGAGCACCTCCTCCGGCACCCCGAACGCCTGCAGAGCCTGGGCGAACGCCGCGCACACCGCCCGCCCCGTTGCCCGCTCGACCACCGACGCGATCACACAGAACCGGGAATGATCATCCACCCCGGTCACCACCTTCGCCTCGGTCAGCTCCCCAGTGACCGGGTCGACCAGCATCACGCCGCCGACGATGTCCATCTGCCACAGCTGCATCGGCCTATCCCGCTGCCAGCGCTTGTAATCCGACCGCTTCCGGCGCCGCACCCCCGGCTCCACCAGGCCGTGACGGACCAAGATCCGATACACGGTCATCCGCGACGGCACCGGGCTCACCGCCTCGGAACGCTCCAGCACATGAGCGATCCGCCGCGGACCCCACCGAGGATGCTCACGCCGCAACTCGCACACAGCCGCCTCCACCTCGGCAGACGCCTGATGCGGACACGAAGCCGGCCTCCGCGACCGGTCCGCCAACCCGGCCAGACCCGAGGCTTCATACCGGGACTTCCACCCGCTCACCGTCTGCCGCGACACACCCAGCCGAGCGGAGACCTCCGTCACCGTCGCACCCGCCAGGACCGCAAGCACAGCCCGGTATCTCTGCTCGACAACCGACAACTCCACCAGAGCCAATCCCGGCCTCCCCACACGCGCCGAAACAACGCGCACAGCAAAGCCGATCACGGCCACCGTCAACCATCAGCTGGGACCGAAGTGTCAAGCATCTACCGGGACCGGACATCCCGGAGCACTCCTGTGAGTTACGACTTTCTCCACTGATTCAAGCCCCGGCTGCGCTCCGCTCCGCCGGGCGCGCTTCCCGGCTCTGGCTGCGCCCGCGCTCCTGCCTTCGGCCCGCTCGGCGCTGCCGCCGCCGACGCGCGCCCACGTGTGGATAGGGCCGGTGGCCATGAGTCGATCACCGCATAAGCGGCCCACGGTCAAGGCAATGCCTCCGGCGGGGGATCGGCCGGCACCGGGATGGAGGGGGCGCCGCTCTCGACCGCGGGCCCGTGGATGGGAGCTGGGGAGGGTGGTGGGTAGAGGAAGGAGGAGGCTGACACGTGGGTCGCCACTCATGCTCGCGGCCGCCTGTCAGGAGGATGAAACCCCCCATCTACCTGCAAGCTTTCACGAGCCGCGATGGAGAACGCGTCGCGAATTGAACGACACTCCTGAACCGTGTCGGCTGCATCGTCGAAGGGGGCGAAGCCTTCCAAGAGACCGACCACGTCGAAGAGCCTGTTATGGAGTTCTACAGCGGCCGTCGCTTCGCCAGGCGTACCTATCAGCGTGATCTCTGCAACCAGCTCTTCGAGCGCGTCCAGATTCTCGAATGCACTTTCGATTCCATCAACCAGGATGTCGCGGTTGAGAGCGTCGATGACACCAGGGATGCCCTCGTCTGGGATCAATAAGTGGGCTTGATCCGCTTTGACGGACATCCGAGATCAGGGGTTCTGCCCCGGGAGGATGTCCATCATGGAGAGCATGGGGAAGAAGAAGCCACGCCCTCGCCGCTCGTTCACGCCGGAGTTCAAGGCCGAGATCGTCGAGCTGTGCCGGCGCGGTGACCGGTCGGTCGGCCAGATCGCCAAGGACTTCGACCTGACCGAGACGGCAGTGCGGCTGTGGGTCAGCCAGGCCGAAGTCGACGCAGGCGACCTACGGGGTCCCGCGGGTCCATGCCGCCCTGCAACGACAGGGCGAGGACTGCGGACGGCGCCGCATCGCCAGACTGATGCGCGACGCCGGGCTGCAGGGCCGCCACCGCAGGCGACGGCGGCTGACGACCATCCCCGACCCGCGGGCCGCCGCCCGGCCCGACCTCGTCGTCCGCAACTTCGCTCCCGACCCGGACGGCCTCGACACCCGCTGGTGCGGTGACATCACCTACGTTGCCACCGACGAGGGCTGGCTCTATCTGGCCACCGTCATCGACATCGCCTCCCGCCGCGTGGTCGGCTGGTCCACCGCCGACCACCTGCGGACCCAACTGGTCGCCGACGCCCTCACGGCGGCCTGCCGCGAGCGTCGCCCCGCGCGGCCGGTGATCTTTCACTCGGATCGCGGCTGTCAGTACACCTGGGCTTGATCCGCTTTGACGGACATCCGAGATCAGGGGTTCTGCCCCGGGAGGATGTCCATCATGGAGAGCATGGGGAAGAAGAAGCCACGCCCTCGCCGCTCGTTCACGCCGGAGTTCAAGGCCGAGATCGTCGAGCTGTGCCGGCGCGGTGACCGGTCGGTCGGCCAGATCGCCAAGGACTTCGACCTGACCGAGACGGCAGTGCGGCTGTGGGTCAGCCAGGCCGAAGTCGACGCAGGCGAACGCGACGGACTGACCAGCAGCGAACGCGAGGAACTGGCCGCACTGCGGCGGGAGAACCGCCGACTGCGCGAGGACGTCGAGGTCCTCAAGCGGGCGACAGCTTTCTTCGCGAAGGAGACCCGGTGACGGTGCACCCGTTCATCGAGGCGGAAAAGCATGGCGGTCACAGCGTCAAGCGTGCGTGTGAACTGCTGCAGGTCTCCCGAACCGCCTTCTACGCCCGCCGCACCGCCAAGCCGGGGCCGCGGGCGGTCCGGGACACCGAGCTGACCGAGAAGATCACGGAAGTCCATGGGCGGTCCCGTGGAACCTACGGGGTCCCGCGGGTCCATGCCGCCCTGCAACGACAGGGCGAGGACTGCGGACGGCGCCGCATCGCCAGACTGATGCGCGACGCCGGGCTGCAGGGCCGCCACCGCAGGCGACGGCGGCTGACGACCATCCCCGACCCGCGGGCCGCCGCCCGGCCCGACCTCGTCGTCCGCAACTTCGCTCCCGACCCGGACGGCCTCGACACCCGCTGGTGCGGTGACATCACCTACGTTGCCACCGACGAGGGCTGGCTCTATCTGGCCACCGTCATCGACATCGCCTCCCGCCGCGTGGTCGGCTGGTCCACCGCCGACCACCTGCGGACCCAACTGGTCGCCGACGCCCTCACGGCGGCCTGCCGCGAGCGTCGCCCCGCGCGGCCGGTGATCTTTCACTCGGATCGCGGCTGTCAGTACACCAGTCAGCAATTCGCCACGCTGGCAAGGGAGTTCGGCGTCCGCCTGTCCGTCGGCCGCACCGGGCAGTGCTGGGACAACGCGCTCGCCGAGTCGTTCTTCGCCACCATCAAACGGGAATTGCTCGACACGAGCTCCTGGCCCAGCCGGGCCGCTGCCCGCACCGCGATCTTCGACTTCATCGAGGGCTGGTACAACTTGCACCGACTGCACAGCAGCCTCGGCTACCGCAGCCCCGCCGAATACGAGACCGCGCTCGCAGCCTGACCACCACACCGATGGTGTCCGTCAAAGCGGAACAAGCTCACTACAGGCTGTGGGAGCCATGCCGTAAGGCGGGCTCGTCCATCAAGCCCCACACCAGCGTGGCACTGGGATGTGTCGAGGCCCTGGCTGAACTGCACGTGCGCGGCTGGGCTCACGGTGATGTGCAGCCCGCGCACTTCATCGTCGGGCCGGAGCGAACGCACCTCATTGACCTCGCCCTGGCCCAGGGCGGACAGGTCCCCAAGGGGTACGACTTCCCATTCCGCGGCTGCCTCGTCCACTACGAGGCACCGGAGATCGCGCGCAGCGTGCTCGAGACCGGGCAAGCGGAGCCGACGCCGGAAGCCGATATCTACGCGCTCGGGGCCTCGCTGCTCATCTCCGCCACGGGATGGCGGGCGGTCGAGTACCCGGACGACGCTCCACGCCCCGTGCAGCGAGAGGCAGTGGCCAACGGTCGACGTCGGCCCGTGAAGGTGCCCGGTGAGCTGGGCGAACTGGTCGACGCGATGCTCAGCCATTCGCCCGGGGATCGGCCTTCCATCTACGAGGTGGGCAAAGCGCTGATCTGATCCCGAAGCCCCAGCTCGTCTCGCGTCACGTGCGCGGACGCCAACAACAGAAGACCGGACCACCCTCAGCCTCGACAGCATTCCGGGTGGTCCGGTCGCGGAAGCCCTGATCAGGACCCCGGTGCCGATGGTACCGGGGCGGTCGGCGTGCTCGGATTCGGGTGCGGCTACAACCCCTGTCGGCCATGGGGCTGCGGCGCGGTGAACTCATCGGTCTGCGCTGGACCGACGTGGACTTGGACAAGCGCGTCCTGTACGTCCGCCAGCAGACGCAGCGGCGGCGCGGGGTCCTCTATGACGACGACACCAAGAACCGCCGTAACCGTGCCCTTCCGCTCCCGGCCATGTGCATCGCTCCGCTGCGCTGGCACCGGATGCGGCAGGTGGCTGCCAGGCAGCGCGCGGGGGAGTCGTGGGATGACGGCGGCTACGTCTTCGCCACCCGGAACGGCCGTCCGGTCGAGCCGCGCAACGTGTACCGCTCCTTCACTCGAATCGCCGAGTCCGCCGGCCTCCGCGTGATCCGGCTGCACGACGCCCGGCACGGGTGCGCCACGCTCCTCACCGCTGCCGGGGTGGCTCCCCGCGTCGTGATGGAGATCCTCGGGCACAGCCAGATCAGCATCACCATGGACGTGTACACACACGTCGTCCAGGACACCCAGCGCGAGGCCATCAGCCACATGGATCGCCTGCTCAAGAGGCGGCCCGGTCGTGAGTGATCGCCCTCGTTGATGTCAAAAGTGGATGTCAAAGGCCACCTAGGAACGTTCCTAGGTGGCCTTTTCCCTGGTGCCCCCGGCAGGATTCGAACCTGCGACACCCGCTTTAGGAGAGCGGTGCTCTATCCCCTGAGCTACGAAGGCGGGGTCGTGGCCCTGTGGGTCACAGGCGTCAGCCCGTGGCCCTGTGGGTCACAGGCGTCAGCGTACCGGATTCGGGTTGGGGGGTGTGGGGGTCAGGTCAGGGGGACGTGGGTGAAGCGGGCGGCTGTGTGGAGGTCTGTCTCGATGTGGGAGGCGGTCGCGAGCAGGGCCGGGAGGATGTCGTGGACGCACTCCTCGGCCGTGCGGCGGGCGACGTGGGTCGCCGCGTTCAGGGCGGCGATCACCTCGCCCTCCCGGTTGTGGATCGGGACGGCGATCGCGCGTACGCCCTGTTCCAGCTCCTCGTCGGCCAGGGCGTGGGCCGGTGCCGGCTCAGCCAGCAGGAGCCGGCCCATCGACGTCGAGTGGGCCGGGAGCCGCATGCCCACTCCGATGTCCACGCTCATGACGTGGTCCGCGGTCACTCGGGCGGTGTACTGGACCTCGTCGCGCCGTTCCGTCAGGACCGCCAGGGAGGTCGTCTCCTGGATCTCGCTCGCCAGGGTCGTCATATGGGGGGTCGCGACGCGGGGGAGGGACGTGCGGGAGAGGGGTGGGAAGCCGAGGGAGAGGACCTGCGGGGTGAGGGCGAACGTGCGCGGCGAGGTGGGGGCCACCAGGCCCAGGTGCTCGTACGTGATCAGGGCGCGGCGGGCCGTCGCCCTGGCCAGACCCGTCGCCTTCGCGACCTCCGCCAGGGTCAGCTCCGCCCTGCCCTCGTCGAACGCCGTCAGGACGGTCAGGCCTCGGGCCAGGGACTCGATGAACTCGCGGCCCAGTTCCTGCTTGGACGCGCCCGTCCAGGTCGCCAGACCCGCGGGGGCCGGCCCCGGAGCGGGGTGCGGTGCCCGGCGCAGGTCCTCCTCCATCGCCGCCACGGCCGCGCGAAGGCGGGGGAGGAGCGTGTCGCGAAGGTCCGCCGACGTGTGCCGGCTCGTGTGGCTGACGACGTTCGCCACGCACGCGATCCGGGCCGTACGGGGATCCCGCACGGGGACGGAGATCGCCACCAGCCCCGGTTCGATCAGTTGGTCGTCCAGGGCGCAGTTCTCCGCCGCGGCCTGCGCCGTCCTGTCGACGAAGCCCTCGTCGCCCCACGTGCTCCGGGGCGGCAGCGGCGGGACGGTCGGGAAGTCGCTGTTCCTCGGGTCCCGCGCCCTGCGGGTGCGCCACGCCTGCCAGACCTCGTCCGTCCACTCCGCCGCGAACAACGGGCCGGGCGCCGTGCGTTCGGCCGGGAGCAGGTCGCCGATGCGGAAGCTCAGGGACATCGCGCGGCGCCGGGTCGCCTGGTGGATGAAGCGGATGCCGTCGCCGTCGGCGACCGCCAGGGAGACGGACTCGTCCAGTTCGTCGGCCAGGCGGTCCGCACGGGCGGACAGCAACGCGGGCAGGCGCAGCGCCGCCAGGTAGGCGTTGCCCAGCGCCATGACGCGGGGAGCCAGGGCCGCGTCCCGGCCGTCGAGGCGGACGTAGCCCATGTGGGCGAGGGTCGCGGTGATGCGGTCGACCGTGGAGCGCGCGAGGCCGGTGGCCCGCTCCAGTCCGCTGAGGCTCATCGTGCCGCCCGCTCCGGTCAGTTGCCGCAACACGGCGACCCCGCGGATCAGCGGCGCGACGGCCTCCGCCGGAGCCGTCCCTTTCGCCGGGATCATCAGGTCCGGGACCGGGACCGGGACCGGGACCGGACCTGATCCCGGGACCGGGGCGGAGGGGGTCGTCTTCGCGGACATTGGTGCTCGTATCTCCGATACAGGTGGACTGCGTACTGGCCTGGCTGTACGGGCTCGGCTGGCTGTACGGCCTCGCTGCAGGGCTACGGTAGCCCCGGTCGCCCCGCGGCCCGCACGGCGCCGTACCACGGCGTGGCCCCGCACGGCGCCGTACCACGGCGTGGCCCGCACGGCGCCGTACCAGGCGGCATGGCCCAAGGTGCTGCTGGCGGCCACTGCGGCCACCGCGGCCCACGTCAACCGGACATGGCGCCGCGGGCCACTGCGGTCCCTGCGGCCCACGTCGGCCGGACATGGCGCCGCGTAGGACCGCGTGGCACCGCACGGGCGCGCCCGTCCTACCCGCGGCTCACCCGTCGCACCCGCGGCTCACCCGCGGCTCACCCGGCCTCACCCGCGGCTCACCCGTACCCGGTAGGCCCCGTTCAAGTCCGCTCCCACCACCGAGATACGGATGCCCCTCTTGGGGTCCTTGAACGTCTCGCCCGGGGCGAAGGGGGCGTCGGAGAGTTCCGCGTGGACGTTGGGGCTGCGGGTGCAGCCGCCGCTGTCGGTGTGGGAGTCGTAGACGGTGACCGGGCCCATGCCGGTGTCGACGTCGGCGTCGACCTTGTAGATGAGGATGCCCGGGCGGCACACGGTCTCGTCGTTGCCGCCGCGGGCGCGCAGTTCGACGGCGTAACCGGTGCGGTCGCTGACCGGGACGACGACCAGCTTCGGGCCGGCCGGGCGGGAGAGGGGGGTCAGGGGGTGTTCCGTCGTGCCCGGTGTCGCCACGCAGGCGATCTGGGAGGCGTCCAGCCAGCCCAGTTTCCATTTGTGCCAGCCGAGCAGATCGTTGTTGGCGCCCCAGTCCTCGCTCATGATGTCCCAGTGGCCGACCGCGCCCCCGCCCTCCTGGGTGTAGAGGTCGGGCAGGCCGAAGACGTGGCCGTTCTCGTGGGGGAGCACGCGGTAGCCGGTGCGGTCGTAGGAGCCGGAGCCGTCGTCCTGGCGGGAGTAGACGAAGGACGCGTTCGCCACGGTCACCCCGTCGGCGACCGGCGCCTCCGCGTTGCCGGCGAACGTCACCGAGAGGACCGTGTCCAGAGCGGAGGGGCCCGCGTTCGGGGTGACCAGCACGTTCAGCAGGTCGTACGAGCGGAAGTCCACCGCCGGGTCGGCGGCGGCCACGATGTCCTGGACGAGTTCGCGGTAACCCGGATCGAAGGGCGCGCCGCGCTCTATGCCGTACGCGCGGAACGGTTTGGGCATGCGCAGCCAGTGCCGGACGGGGGTCTCGGCGCGGTAGTCGAGACGGCCGTAGGACGCCGTACGGAACCATTGCTCGGTCTGCGGGATGAACTCGCGGTAGCGGCTGAGCGCGCTGCCCCGGCCGGGCGCGTCCGAGAAGTCGATCATCAGGGTGAGGGCGCGGACGGTGCCGGTGGAGCGCGAATAGCCGCTCGACGTGGGCAGTCCCTCGGACATCTGGACGGTCGCGCGCCCGGTGATCATGCAGGGAGCCAGGGCGGAGGAGCGGGCCAGGGAGACGGGGCCCGCGCCTGCCGTCGTCGGGCCGGGGGCCGGAGTGAGATGTCCGGTACCGGCCGACGTGCTGACCGCGAGCGTCACGGCCGTGACGGAGACGAAGGCGGCGACGCGGCGCGGGCGTATCCGGCGGCGGAGCGGCTCGCCTGCGCGGGCCGGAGCGGTCCGCGGGGGCTGCGGCTGCATGCAGGGGCCTTTCGCTCCAGGCAGCCGCCGGTCACCGACTGCACCCTTTCGATCACCCTCCGACGGAGGCCGAGCGGACGCGCGCTGGAGGAGACCGATCGTGGATTACCGGCCGGTACGGCTCGGGCAGTGCTTTCGGCAGTACTTTCGGCGGGGCTCTGGCGGGGCTGCGGCAGGGCTGCGGCGGGGCTCTGGCGGGACTGCGGGGGTGCTTCGGGGGCTTCCAACGGTGCTCCGGAGGTGCTCCGGGGTCTTCTGACGGTGCTCCGGGGGTCTTCTGGCGGTGCTCTTCGGGCGCCGCGACCCCGGGCGCTCGACCCCTCTCCACCCCTCTCCGCCCCCTTCCGTTCCTGGTCGCAGCCCCCTCGGCCTGTTCCGTCGCGGGCGTGACCCAGGTCACATCGAAAAACTTCCGGGTTCGGGAAATAACCGGGGACGCCTTCCCCGTTTAGCCATGTGTCCGAGCGAAACGGGGAGTCGATCCCCGGATCGTCAAAGTCCCGAAATCATCGAAGCGTTCGAAACGTCAGAAGGAGTGCGCCGTGCAGACCGCGACCGCAACCCCCGCCGTGCGCAAGGTGGCCCGGCCCCGCGCCGATGCCCTGCGCAACCGGGAGCGGATCGTCGTCGCCGCCCGCGAGATGTTCGTCGAGTTCGGCGCCGATGTGCCGCTCGACGAGATCGCCCGCAGGGCCGGCGTCGGCAACGCCACGGTGTACCGCAACTTCCCCGACCGTGACGCGCTGGTCCGCGAGGTCGTCTTCTCCGTGCTGGACCACACGGTCCAGCACGGACAGGTCGCCCTCGCCGAGACCGGTGACGCGTTCGGGGCGCTGGAGCGGTTCGTGCACGCAACCGCCGACGAGCGGATCAGCGCGCTGTGCCCGATGATCTCCAGCACCTTCGACGAGCACCACCCCGACCTCGAAGCCGCGCGCGAGCGGGTCGAGCGGATCATCGAGGAGATCATGGACCGCGCGAAGGCGGCCGGGCAGCTCAGGCCCGACGTCGGCGTGGGCGACGTGATGATCGCGGTGGCCCAGCTCAGCAGGCCCCCGGCCGGTACCGCCTGCCTGAACGCCGACCGCTTCGTCCACCGCCACCTTCAGCTGCTCCTTGACGGGATGCGGGCCCCGGCCCCCTCCGTCCTGCCGGGCTCGGCTGTGACCATGGAGGATCTGCGCCAGGCCTGAGCGAGCAGCCGGTGCGCGCAGACGCACCAGCACAACGCGGCAGCACGCATCGACAGCACACATCGGCGGCGCATCGCAGCCGCACAATTCGGCAGCACATCGAGTGAACGGCCCGTCAGCGCGGACGAGCCTCCCCTTACCTCATCTTTTTTCCGTCACGAAGTCCCGAAGCGGGTATCTCCATGTCTGAAACAGCCCAGAAGGCTCCCGGTAAGACGGGCGCCCCGGACGCCAACCGCTGGAAAGCGCTGGCCTTCATCGCCCTCGCCCAGCTGATGGTCGTCCTCGACGCCACCATCGTGAACATCGCGATGCCCTCCGCCCAGCAGGACCTGGGCATCTCCGACGGCAACCGGCAGTGGATCGTCACCGCCTATGCCCTGGCCTTCGGTGGTCTGCTGCTCTTCGGCGGCCGGATAGCCGACCTGTGGGGCCGCAAGCGCGCCTTCGTCGTCGGTCTCGGCGGCTTCGCCGCGGCCTCCGCGCTCGGCGGCGCCGCCGCCAACGAGGCGATGATGTTCGGTGCCCGCGCCCTGCAGGGTGCGTTCGGCGCCCTGCTCGCGCCCGCCGCGCTCTCCCTGCTCGCCGTGATGTTCACGGACGCCAAGGAGCGCGCCAAGGCCTTCGGCATCTACGGCGCGATCGCCGGTGGTGGCGGCGCCGTCGGCCTCATCCTCGGCGGCTTCCTCACCGAGTACCTGGACTGGCGCTGGACGTTCTTCGTGAACATCCCGTTCGCGATCGTCGCCGCGGCCGGCGCCTACTTCGTCATCCGTGAGCCCGAGGGCGGCCGCAACCGTTCCCCCCTCGACATCCCGGGCGTCATCCTCTCCACCCTCGGTCTGGTCTCCCTCGTCTACGGCTTCACCCGCGCCGAGTCGGAAGGCTGGAGCGACTCCCTGACCATCGGCATGTTCGTCGCGTCCGCCGTCCTGCTGGCCACGTTCGTGATCGTCGAGTCGAAGGTCAAGGCCCCGCTGCTGCCGCTGCGCGTGATCACCGAGCGCAACCGCGGCGGTGTGTACCTCTCCCTCGGTCTCGCGATCATCGCGATGTTCGGCCTGTTCCTCTTCCTGACCTACTACCTGCAGATCGTGAAGGGCTACTCGCCGGTCAAGACCGGTTTCGCCTTCCTCCCGATGATCGCGGGCATGATCACCGGCTCCACCCAGATCGGCACCCGTCTGATGACGCGGGTCGCCCCGCGCCTGCTCATGGGCCCCGGCTTCCTGGTCGCCGCGCTCGGCATGCTGCTGCTGACCCAGCTGGAGATCAACACCTCGTACGCGGCCGTGCTACTGCCGGGGATGCTGCTGCTCGGCCTCGGCATGGGTACGGCGTTCATGCCGGCCATGTCCATGGCCACGCTGGGCGTCGAGCCGCGGGACGCCGGTGTCGCCTCCGCGATGGTCAACACCTCGCAGCAGGTGGGCGGCGCGATCGGCACCGCCCTGCTGAACACGATCGCCGCGTCCGCGACGACCTCGTACATCAAGGACCACATCACCGGTGCCGCCTCCAAGCCCCAGCAGCAGCTGGTGCAGCTGGAGGGCATGGTGCACGGCTACACCAGCGCCATCTGGTTCGCCGTCGGCATCCTGGTCGCGGCCGCCGCGATCGCCCTGACCCTGATCAACGCCGGCAAGCCGGACATGGGCGTGGTCGCGGGCTCGGGGGCGGAGGACGCCGAGGACGCGGTGCCGGTGATGGTCCACTGACCCGGCCAAGGAACTGACCCGCCCTCGGGTCTGACCGACCCGGCTACGGGTCCGACCGACTGGGGCGCGGGTCCGACGGACCCGGCCACGGTTCGACCGACCCGGCCACGGGTCTAGCGGAGCCAGGGCAGGTCCGCACCCGCTTCGTTGGGCTGAAGTCCCTCGGCGACGATCTGCATGATCTCGCCGAGGGACTTCTGCTGTTCGGGGGTGAGCCGGTCGAACACCGCGTGGCGTACGACGGCGACATGGCCCGGCGCGGCGCGCTTCAGCACTTCCAGGCCCTGGTCGGTCAGTACGGCGAACTGGCCGCGCTTGTCGGAGTCGCACTCCTCGCGGCGCACCCAGCCGTTCTTCTCCAGCCGGGCGATGGCGTGGGAGAGGCGGGAACGGGTGATCTTCGCGTACTTGGCCAGCTCGGTCATCCGCAGGCGCCGGTGGGTGGAGTCGGCGAGTTTGACGAGGAGGCCGTAGTAGACGTGCGGCATGCCCGCTTCGCGCTGGAGCTGGCGGTCCATGTGATCTTCGAGGAGGGTCGTGGCGTGCACGTAGGAGCGCCAGACGCACTGTTCCTCGGCGGTGAGCCATTGGGGCTCGTCGGCGGATGCGGGTGCCTTCGTCATGTACTCCACTGTAAACGCCTGCTCCTTGAAATTTAAACCAGTTGGGAATATGCTGCGTGATGTTGACGTTTTAGATTTCAAGCAATCCTCGAGAGTGTCCGACGTCAGGGGCCGAGGTCCCGGAAGGAGCAGCCGTCATGTCCACCGCACCCCAGGAGCGTGTCCTGCCCCGGGAGCGCATGCCCGCGCTCTACCTCAGCCACGGCGCCCCGCCCCTCGCCGACGACCCGATCTGGCCCGGCGAGCTCGCCGCCTGGTCCGCCGACCTGCCCCGCCCCAAGGCGATCCTGATGGTCTCCGCCCACTGGGAGGAGGCCCCGCTCGCCCTCGGCGCCGTCGACCCGGTCCCCCTCGTCTACGACTTCTGGGGCTTCCCCGAGCACTACTACCAGGTGAAGTACGACGCCCCCGGCGCACCCGAGCTCGCCGAGAGCGTACGCAAGCTGCTGCGCGCCCCTGGCGTCCCCGTGCAGGACATCCCCGACCGCGGTCTCGATCACGGCGCCTACGTGCCGCTCGTCGAGATGTTCCCGACCGCGGACATCCCGGTCCTCCAGATCTCCATGCCGACCCTCGACCCCGTCAAGCTGATGGAGATCGGCCGCAAGCTCGCGCCGCTGCGCGACGAGGGCGTCCTGATCGTCGGCTCGGGCTTCTTCACCCACAACCTGGCTGCGCTGCGGCACACCGGCGGGGGAGTGCCCACCTGGTCCTCGGAGTTCGACGACTGGGGTCGGCGCGCGCTGGAGACCCGCGACTGGGACGGCCTGCTGGACTTCCTCCACAAGGCCCCGGCCGGACGGTACGCCCACCCCCGCACCGAGCACTTCGCCCCGCTCTTCGTGACCATGGGCGCGGCGGAGATGTCCGGCGAGCTGGACGCGCAGAAGTCCGTGATCGACGGGTTCTGGATGGGAATGGCCAAGCGGTCGGTGCAGTTCGGCTGAACGAGGGGCGGGGTCGTGTCGCGCGGGAGGAGGGTCAGAGCTCCTTCTCGTACCAGGCCACGTCCCAGTAGCGGCCGAACTTGCGACCCACCTCGCGGTACGTGCCCACGTGCCGGAAACCGAAGCGTTCGTGCAGTCGCGCGGACGCTTCGTTGGGCTGCGCGATGCCCGCGTAGGCGCGGTGCAGATCCTCGTGGGCCAGCGCCTCGAAGAGCGCCTTGTAGAGCAGTGTGCCGATGCCGCGCCGACCGGCGTGCGGGGCGACGTAGACCGTCACCTCCACCGAGGTGGAGTAGGCCGCCTTCGGCCGGTAAGGGCTGGATGTGGCGTAACCCAGGATTTCCTGTGAGCTCCCCCGGATGCCCTGTGAGTCCGCTTCCGTGGCAACCATCAGGCGGTACGGCCCGTCTTCAGGGTGGGAGAGCAACCAGGAACGTCGCTCTTCCGGAGTGAAGGTCACGGTGTCGAATGTGATGGGCGTCTCACGTACGTAGTGGTTGTAGAGGCTCGTGAGGGCTTCGAGGTCACCCTCGACCCCCGGCCTGACCTGCACCTCTGTACGTTCTGACAACCTCATACCCCCTCACGTGGTCGGACAGGGTACTGCAAGATCATAAAAATCGGGGTGCGGGTTGGGAATTCTGTCCTGATTCCAGTCGTTGTTTCCATCGGATGCAGGGCACCCGAGGAGAGTGCCGAAAGTGCCGAGCGTCCGTAGGGCAACCCGCTGAACCTCCATCGCAAGGGAGCACGCATGGCAACCCGTGCCGTCGCCCGTCGCAAGTCCGCCACCGGCGAGACGACCGACGCGGCCCGCAGTGTTCGCGCCCATGGCGGCGAGATCGCCGACCGCGACCTGGTCGGCATGTACCTCGACGAGATCGCGCGCACGCCTCTGCTCGACGCCGCCAAGGAAGTCGAGTTGTCACAGATCATCGAGGCGGGTGTGTTCGCGCAGCAGGTCCTCGACGGCGACGAGGAGTCCAGGGCGGACGCCTCTCGCGAGGAGCTCGAGGCCCTGGTCGCCGACAGCGAGCGGGCCAAGGACGTCTTCATCCGTTCCAACCTCCGCCTGGTCGTCGCGGTGGCCCGCCGCTACCCCCGTAGCGGTCTGCCCCTGCTCGACCTGATCCAGGAGGGCAACGCCGGCCTGGTGCGCGCGGTCGAGAAGTTCGACTACCGCAAGGGCTTCAAGTTCTCCACGTACGCCACCTGGTGGATCCGTCAGGCCATCACCCGCTCGATAGCGGACCAGTCGCGCACGATCCGCCTGCCCGTCCACCTGGTGGAGGAGCTCGGCCGGATCCGGCGCGTGCAGCGTGAGTTCAACCGGGAGAACGGCCGCGACCCGGAGCCCGCCGAGATCGCCACCGAGCTCGGTTCGACGTCGGCGCGCGTCACGGACGTCCTGGACTGGGCCCGCGACCCCGTCTCGCTGAACATGGCGGTCGACGACCAGGGCGAGACCCAGTTCGGCGACCTGCTGGAGGACACGTCCGCGGTCTCGCCGGAACAGTCCGTACTGACCCTGCTGCGCAGTGAGGAACTGGACGGCCTGATCGACCGCCTCGAACCGCGCACGGCCTCCATCATCAAGATGCGGTACGGCATTGACGACGGCCGTGAGCGCACGCTGACCGAGGTCGGCAAGGAACACGGTCTGACCAGGGAACGCATCCGCCAGATCGAGAAGCACGCCCTGCTGGAACTGAAGAAGCTGGCCCGCGACACGGGCTTCGAGGCAGCGGCGTAAGGCGGCGCAAGCCTCGAACTCCGCCGGCCGGGGCGCAACGCCCCGCCGGGCGGCGCCGGTTGATGGTCGACCGGTCCTGACAGCGCGCGGGCGGCGCCGGTTGGTGGTCGGCCGGTTCTGAACGCTGACGGGGCGGCACCGGGTGGTCGTCGACCGAGGTGCCTGGCTGCGCGAGGCGGGCCGTGCCACTCGTTCGACCGGAGGCTCGGGCCTGTCGGGACGACGTGGGCCGGGCCGGTTCTCGGCGGCATCCGTGCCGCAGTGGTCGCGGCGTCGGTCGATCGGCACCACGCCGGTGGCGAACGCTCGCACGGACGCAGCCAGCATGTGACGTCGACGGCCAGCGCCAGCCGGTCCGGCTGAGGATCGTGCCGGGGCGGTCAGGCCGGAGCTGTACGGGCTGCGCAGGGAAGCGCAGGATGTTGCGGGGTTGCGGGGTTTGCCGGAGCGGGCCGTCCAGGGGCGGTGCCGGGCTCTCCCGGGTCATGCCGTGCAGGGGGGCTGGACTTCGTCGGCTCGGGACGGACGGGTCGGACTCTGCGGAGTCGGATTGGACTTTGCCGGGTCGGGCTGTGTCGGGTCGGTTTCTCGGGGCACGTTGAGTTGAGGCCGGGGGCTGCGGCGAGTGGGCCTCAGGCGCCCTGTGTGGTCGGGCTTCCGCCCGCGTGCGCCGGGTGGTGAGGAGCCGCGCAAACATGGCGGAGGAACGCCGCTTCAACGAGGAGGAGCGCGGGAACAAGACTTCTGGGCACGGGAGTCCGAGCCGGCACAGGATGTTCGGGCCGACCGGACCTCGTAGCCCTCTGTGAACATCTCCGCCCTACCTGAGCCAAGTCCCGACGCACACATCCCCCCGGCGCCGGGACTCTCCCCGAGCCGGGCTTCGGTGCCTCTCCCCCCAGGCGCCGGAGCCCGGCTCTTTTTCAGGGCCGCTGCCGAGGCCGGGACCGGACGGTCCGAGCCGAGGCCGGGACCGGACGGTCCGAGTACCTGGCCCGAGCGGGAATTGCGGGCGCACATACGCCGCTGGGCATATGACACAGCGGACGAGCACGCCGAGAGGGCGGGGCACCCCGTACCTGAACCACGGGGTGGCCCGCCCGAATGGCAGATTGTGCCACATGGGCATAGCCTGCCGAAGTGATCAGCTCGACCCCGAACCCCGCCTCGCCTTCGCTGACCGAGCGGCGCAAAGCGGCGACCCGCATGGAGATCGCCCGTGCGGCGGCAGGCCTCTTCGTCAGCCGGGGCCTGAAGGCCACCAGGGCCGAGGACATCGCCCAGGCCGCAGGCATCGCCCCACGCACCTTCTACCGCTACTTCGCGACCAAGGAAGAGGCCGTCGCCCCGCTCTACGCGGCGGGCGCGGAGCGCTGGGCGGAGGCGGTCCGCGAGGCCCCGGCCGAGCTGACCGTGCCGGAGGCCCTGGAACACGCGGTCCGGCACACCCTCGTCCCCGGCCGGGGTGTGTCGGGGGCTTCCTGGGAATGGGTCCGCACCCTGATCCGGCTGGCCGGAAGCAGCCCCGCCCTCGGCAAGGTCTGGGCGGAGGTCTGCCACACCTCGGAGGCCACTCTCGCGGAGGTTCTGGCGGAGCGGACGACACCGGCAGTGACGCGGCGGGCCACCCCCGCGTCGCCCTCAGCCCATGACCCCCTCGTCACCCCCGACCCCGATCCCGACGTCACCCCCGACCCCGAGCCCGCGTCCGCCCCCGTTCCCACCTCCACCCCGGTGCGCGCTCCCGACAACGTTGCCTCCCCCTACCGGCGCTTCACCGCGACGGTGGCCAGTGCCGCGGTCCGGGTCGCGGTCGAAAGCTGGGCGGCGACGAACTCGCCTCCCACCGGCCGACAGGGCCCGGCAGAACTGGCGTTGCACAACCTGCGGGCTCTGCAAGGGTTCGCGTGGGAAGAAAGGCCGACGAGGAGGCCTGACGAGGCCTGACGAGGCCTGAGGAGGCGCGACGAGGCTCGACGAGGCGCGACAAGGCTCGACGAGGCCTGACGCGCGCACTCTCCGCGTTCAGTCGCTCAGCGCGCGCCCTTTCCGCGCTCGCCGCCGCCATGGGCACCGCTTCCCCGCTCACCCTCTGCGGGCTCGCTCTCTCCGCCTCCCGCCGCTCGTCCCAACCGTCCGCCCAACTTCTTTACGCAGTCCACCAGTTCCTGCGGCCCCCCGACCGAGAACTCGCAGCCCAGCATCGCCAGCCGCATGGCGACCCACTCCACCGGATCACTGGTCGTCCCCCGAATCCGGCATCCGCCCTCGCCGTTCGGCGGCGCCTGTTCCTGTGCCCGTGGCTGTGCCAGCGCCTCCGCCCGTGGCTCCGCGTCCGCCTCCACCCGTGGCTCTGCTTGCGTTTGTGTCTGCACCTGGGTCCGTGTCCGTGCCTGCGCTCGCGGGTTCGCGACCGGCGTTCCCAGCCACGTCGGCAGTCGTGCGGCGACGAACTCCGGCGGTGCCTCGAACGTGACGTCGAGTTCGTACTCGTAGGCGTCGGACCGCCGTTGGATGGACCGCCGGAGGTATTCCGCCGCGCTCCCCGTCGGCAGCTCGCGCGGAGTGAAGCGGGCGCCGGTCGCGAACGGGTCCCCGACCCGGTCCACGCGGAAGGTCCGCCAGTCCTCGCGGTCGAGGTCGTACGCCACCAGGTACCAGCGTCGGCCTGTGGACACGAGCCGGTAGGGCTCGGTCAGGCGGCGCGATTCGGTGCCGTCCTTCGCGCGGTAGGCGAACCGCAACCGTTCCTGCCCGGCCACCGTGGATGCCATGACGGTCAGCGTTTCGGGGGCGATGCTCGCGCCGTCTCCGCTGGTCAGGGGTGTGGTCGCGGCCTGGAGGGTGGAGACGCGGTGGCGCAGCCGGGCCGGCAGTACCTGCTCCAGCTTGGCCAGGGCCCGTACGGACGCCTCGTCGACGCCCTCCAGCGCGTGCCCGGCCCCCGCCCGCAGGCCGACCGCGATCGCGACCGCCTCCTCGTCGTCGAGGACGAGCGGCGGCATCGCCTTGCCCGCGACCAGCCGGTACCCGCCGTCCGAGCCCAAGGTGGCCTGCACGGGATAGCCCAGGTCACGGAGCCGGTCGATGTCCCGTCGGACCGTGCGGCGGGAGACCCCGAGCCGGTCGGCGAGCTCGCCGCCGGGCCATTCGCGGGGCGTCTGGAGGAGGGAGAGGAGTTGCAGCAGCCGAGCCGGAGTGTCCGTCGTCATGCGTCCGAGGATGCCGCACAACTAGGACACGATCTGACCTAGTGCGGTCCTACTGTCACACCATGACCTCCACGGAGACCTTCCCCGAGAACCCGCCAGAGTCCTCGCCCGAGTCCTCGCCCCACCCGCGAACGGGGCAGGCGGTGCAGGGTGACCGTCGTCGCTGGTTCGCGCTCGCCATCGTGATGACCGCGGCTTTCATGGACCTCGTCGACGTCACGATCGTCAACATCGCCATCCCCTCCATCCAGGAGGACGCGGGCGCCTCCTGGAGCCAGATCCAGTGGATCACCGCCGGTTACGCGCTCGCCTTCGCCGCCGGGCTCATCACCGGCGGCCGGCTCGGTGACATCCACGGTCGCAAGCGGCTGTTCCTCCTCGGTATCGGCGGCTTCACCCTCGCCTCCGCGCTGTGCGGCTTCGCCGCGAACCCGGAGATGCTGGTCGCCTCCCGCATCCTCCAAGGCGCCATGGCGGCGATGATGGTGCCGCAGGTGCTGTCGATCGTGCACGCCACCTTCCCGGCGCACGAGCGGGGAAAGGTCTTCGGTCTGTTCGGCGCCATCGTGGGGCTGGGGGCCGTCTCCGGGCCGCTGCTCGGCGCGCTGCTGACGGAGTGGAACCTGTTCGGTCTGGAGTGGCGGCCGATCTTCCTCATCAACCTGCCGGTCGGCATCGCGGGACTGATCCTCGGCAGCCGCTTCATCACGGAGTCCAAGGCGCCGAAGGCGCTGAAGCTGGACCTCGTCGGCGTCGTCCTGGTCACCCTCGGCCTGCTCATGCTGCTCTACCCGCTCACCCGAGGCCGCGAGCTGGGCTGGCCCGTCTGGGGGTACGTGTCGATGGCGGGCTCGCTCGTCGTCTTCGGGGCGCTGGTCGCGTACGAGAGGCGCAAGGGCGCGCGGGACGGCTCGCCGCTGATCGAGCTCTCCCTCTTCCGGGTGCGCAGCTTCGCGGCGGGCGTCGCCGTGCAGACCGTCTTCGGGGTCGGACTCGGTGTGTTCTTCCTGGTCTGGACGCTGTACATGCAGACGGGGCTCGGCTGGAGCCCGCTGCGGGCGGGTCTGACCGGGGTTCCCTTCTCGCTCGCCGTCTCCACGGCCGCCGGGCTGTCCGTCCAGAAGCTGGTCCCGCGCTTCGGACGCAAGGTTCTCCAGACGGGTGCCCTGGCCATGGCCATGGGAGTGCTCCTCTACATCTGGGAGTCCCAGCGGTACGGCCTCGGCATCACCTCGTGGCAGATGGCGCTCCCGCTGGTCGTCATGGGCGTCGGCATGGGGCTGATCGTCGCTCCGCTGACGGACGCGGTGCTGTCCGATGTGCCGCGCGAGCACGCGGGTTCGGCGTCCGGCCTGATCAACACCGTTCAGCAGATGGGCAACGCGCTCGGGCTCGGTCTCGTCGCGGTCGTCTTCTTCGGCCAGATCGGCGACCGGCTGACCCGAGCCGAGGTGGGCCCCGCCTTCGTGAACGCCTTCGAACACGCTCTGGGCTGGGTGGCCCTGGTCATGGTCGCCATCTTCCTGCTGATGTTCGCCCTGCCCAAGCGCCCGGCCCAGCATGTGGAGGGCGGCGCCACGGACCCCTCGGAGGCGGCCCCCTCCGGGGAGCGGGAGCCCGAGCTCGTCGCCTGAGCCGAGCTTTCCGCGCGAGGGCCCGTCACCGCAGTGGTGACGGGCCCTCACACGTGTTTCCGACCGGCAGCGGGGACGGCGAAGTCCGTTCCTGCCCGAATCGTGCCCGAACCTGTTTACTTTCTGGAAATCCGGGCGTACCTTGCGAGGCGAAACCACAGGTTCGGGCACAAAGCTGATGACGGTCGGAGGAGAACGGACATGTACGCACCGGAGCGGCAGCAGGAGATCCTGCGGCTCGCCCGTGACGGCGGCCGCGTGGACGTCCTGTCGCTGGCCGAGGAGTTCCAGGTCACGGCGGAGACGATCCGCCGCGATCTGAAGGCCCTCGACCGTGCAGGCCTGGTGCGTCGCGTGCACGGCGGTGCCATACCGGTCGGACGCCTCGACTTCGAACCGGACCTCGCCGAACGCGAGGGCACCTCCGCCGACGAGAAGGACCGCATCGCCAAGGCGGCCCTCACTGAACTGCCGTCCGAGGGCACGATGATCCTCGACGCCGGCACGACGGTCGCCCGCCTGGCCGCGGCCCTCCCGCTGGAGGCCTCGCTCACCGTCGCCACACACAGCCTGCCCATCGCGGCCCGCCTCGCGGACCACCCTGGCATCCAGCTCCACCTCGTCGGGGGGCGCGTACGGCACCGCACACGCGCCGCCGTGGATGCGTGGGCGCTGCGTGCGTACGGCGAGATCCGTGCCGACGTCCTGTTCGTCGCCGCCAACGGCTTCTCCACCGAGCACGGGTTGACCACTCCCGACCTCGCCGAGGCCGCGGTGAAGCGGGCGGCCGTCGCCGCCGCGCGCCGCGTGGTGCTGCTCGCCGACTCCGCCAAGCACGGCCAGGAGCACTTCGCCCGCTTCGGCGACCTGAGCGACGTGGACCTGCTCATCACCGACAGCGGGCTGAGCCCCGAGGACGCGGCCGCCATCGAGCGCGGCGGCACGGAAGTAGTACGCGCATGAGCGGCACCGGCTCCCGTGGCACGAGCCCCAGTGCTACGCGTACGGGTGATTCGAGCCCGACGGGCGTGCGTACGAGTGGTTCGAGCATGAGCGGTACGAGCACGAGTGGTTCGAGCATGAGCAGTACGAGCACGAGTGGTTCGAGCATGATCCTCACCGTCACCCCCAACCCGTCCCTGGACCGTACCTACGAGGTCCCCTCTCTCGACCGCGGTGAGGTCATCCGCGCCACCGGCGAGCGGATGGACCCGGGCGGCAAGGGCGTGAACGTCTCGCGCGCCGTCGCGGCCGCTGGGCGGCGCACGGTCGCCGTGCTGCCCCTGGGTGGTGCGCCGGGCGCACTGGTCGCCGATCTGCTCGACGCGCAGGGCATCGAGGTCGCGCCGGTCCCGGTCGCCGGAGCCACCCGCTCGAACATCGCGCTCGCGGAGTCGGACGGCGTCCTCACCAAGATCAACGCGCCCGGGCCCGAGCTCTCGCCGGAGGAACAGGAACTGCTCCTGGAGACGGTGCGCGAGCAGTCGCGCGACGCCGACTGGATCGCCTGCTGCGGGAGCCTGCCCCGGGGACTCGCGCCCTCCTGGTACGCCGAGGTGGTCGCACGGGCGCACGCCGGGGGCGCGCGCATCGCCCTGGACACCTCGGGGCGCGCCCTCCTGGAGGCGCTGCGGGAGCGGCCCGACGTGGTGAAGCCGAACGCCGAGGAGCTCGCGGAGGCCGTCGGGCGCCCTCTGGCCACCGTGGGCGACGCGGTGAAGGCGGCCGAGGAGCTGCGCGAGATGGGCGCCCGCGCCGTGCTCGCGAGCCTGGGCGCGGACGGACAGCTGCTCGTGGAGGACACGGGAACCTGGTTCGCGAGCGCGCGCGTCGACGTCGTACGCAGCAATGTGGGCGCGGGTGACTCCTCCCTCGCCGGCTTCCTCGTCGCCGGCGGCCGCGGCCCCGCGGCGCTCGCCTCCGCCGTCGCGCACGGTGCGGCCGCCGTCCAGCTGCCCGGCAGCGTGATGCCGACCCCGGACGACCTGGACCCGGCGGCGGTGACGGTCACGGCGCACGTGCCGGTGGACCGTGAACTGAAGGAGCCGGTGTCATGACGACGCCTTCCGCGTCCCCTGCCCTCCCGGTGATGCCGGAACTCCCGGTGATGCCTGTGTTGCCGACGTTCCCCGGGAGGCCGTCGATGCCCGGCGAACAGGCCCTTGAGAGGGGGCGTTCCTCGTCACTCGCCGTCCGGCGCGAGCGGCGGGGCCGCCGCCTGAGCCGCGCTGCCGAGCGGGGGAGTCACAGCCCGACCCCTCCGAACCCGTCCGCCACCCCGCGGACGCGGGGCTTCCCCGGCCCCGCCTCCCTCTCCCTCACCTCCCCCCACTGCACCGCCGTGACAACCCCCGTCCCCACCCCCGCCCACCGCCCCGTGCCCCGGGCGATACGCGTGCGAAGGAGCCCGCGATGAGCGACATGATCACCGCGGACCTGGTCGATCTCGACCTGTCCGTCGAAACAAAGGAAGCGGCGGCGCGGTCCCTCGCCGAGCGCATGGTGGCCCTGGGCCGGGTGACCGACCTGGAGGGCTTCCTCGCCGACGTGGCCGCCCGTGAGGCCCAGATGCCCACCGGCCTCGACGGCGGCATCGGCATCCCGCACTGCCGCAGCGCCCACGTCACCGAGCCGACGCTCGCCTTCGGACGCAGCGCCGCCGGCATCGACTTCGGCGCCGCCGACGGCCCCGCCGACCTGATCTTCCTGATCGCCGCCCCCGCCGGCGCGGACGACGCCCATCTGACGATCCTGTCGTCGCTGGCCCGCCAGCTGATGAACGCCGAATTCACCGACGCCCTGCGCTCGGCCGGCGACGCGGCGGCCGCGGCGGCGCTGATCCGCGGCGACGAAGTCCCGGTCGCCGAAGTCCCGGTCGCCGAAGTCCCGGTCGCCGAGGCCCCCGTCGCCGAGCCTTCCGTCGGCGAAGCCCTGCCCGCCGCAGCCGAAGACACTTCCGCAGACTCCGTGTCGGCGTCGGCGGCGGCCTCCGCCGACGCCGACACGGTCACCACCGCGGACGCGCACGCCGACGACACGGACGCCCGGCCCGCGCGCCCCTTCCGGATCGTCGCCGTCACCTCCTGCCCGACCGGCATCGCCCACACCTACATGGCGGCCGAGTCCCTGGAGAACGCGGGCCGTGAAGCAGGCGTCGAACTCGTCGTCGAGACGCAGGGTTCGGCCGGCTTCACCCGGCTCGACCCGGCCGTCATCGCCGCGGCGGACGGCGTGATCTTCGCTCACGACGTCCCCGTGCGCGAGAAGGACCGCTTCGCCGGCAAGCCCACCGTGGACGTCGGCGTGAAGGCGGGCATCAACCGTCCCGCCGCGCTCATCACCGAGGTGCGCGGGAAAGCGGCGCGCGGTGAGGCGACCGCGGCGGCGACCGGCGGCGGGACGCCGGTCGAGCGGACCGGTGAGTCCGGGGACAGCTACGGCACCAAGCTGCGCAAGTGGCTGATGACGGGCGTCAGTTACATGGTCCCGTTCGTCGCCGCGGGCGGTCTGCTGATCGCGCTCGGGTTCGCGATCGGCGGCTGGGAGATCAACAAGGCGCCCTCGGTCATGGAGCACTTCTCCTGGACCCAGGTCGACAGCTGGGGCGCCCTGCTGTTCCAGATCGGCGGGGTCGCCTTCGGCTTCCTCATCCCCGTTCTCGCCGGGTACATCGCGTACGGCATGGCGGACCGCCCCGGTCTCGTGCCCGGCTTCGTCGGCGGCATGATCGCCTCCAACATCGCGGCCGGCTTCCTCGGCGGTCTCGTCGCCGGTCTGCTGGCGGGCGGCATCGTCCTCGCGATCCAGCGGATCAAGATCCCGCCGGTGCTGCGCGGCATCATGCCGGTCGTGGTGATCCCGCTGATCTCCTCGCTGGTCGTCGGCTTCCTGATGTTCGTCGTGGTCGGCAAGCCCATCGCCGAGGCCCAGAAGGGCATGACGGACTGGCTGGCCGGCCTCTCCGGCACCAACGCCGTCCTGTTGGGCGTGCTGCTCGGCCTGATGATGTGCTTCGACCTCGGAGGCCCCGTCAACAAGGTCGCGTACGCCTTCGCCACGGCCGGTATCGCGGTCCAGGACCCCAGCGACTCCGCGATGAAGGTCATGGCCGCCGTGATGGCCGCGGGCATGGTCCCGCCGCTGGGCATGGCGCTCGCGACCACCGTCCGCAAGCAGCTCTTCACCCCGACCGAGCGCGAGAACGGCAAGGCCGCCTGGGTGCTGGGCGCCTCCTTCATCTCCGAGGGCGCGATCCCGTTCGCCGCGGCCGACCCGCTGCGCGTCATCCCGGCCTCGATGGCGGGCGGCGCGGTCACCGGTGCCCTGTCGATGGCCTTCGGCGCCACGCTCCGCGCCCCGCACGGAGGCATCTTCGTGGTCCCGCTGATCGGCAACCCGTTCCTGTACCTGATCGCCATCGCGGCGGGCGTGTGCGTGACGACGGCCCTGGTCGTCGTCCTCAAGGGCCTCCGCAAGCCGGCCCCCGGCGCCTCCGAGCCCGGGATGACGGAAGACCCCGCGGCCACCACGACGGCGCAGACGAAGCAGCCGGTGGCCGCGTGACGTCCGCGGCTGTCCGCGACCGCGTGCGGCTGCATGCCGCTGCCGGCGACTGTCTTGGCCGGTGTCGGCCGCGGGCCGCGGCCATGGGTGACCATCTGCGGTGATTCGCGAATCTCCGCATGGAACGGGCCTATCGCGTGATCTGCGCGATAGGCCCGGCCTGCGAGATACGTCACGGTCCGGGGCCTGGGTCCCGGACCGTGGTGTCTACTGGTTGGTATGCCTGTGCATCTCACGCCCTCTCAGCTGGCGGCCCTGACCGTCCTCGCCGTGGCGTCCATCGCCTGGCTGATGTTCGTGACCCGCCTTCTGCGGCGCGGCCGCTCAGGCAGCGAGACCCACGCCGTGCTCCCCGCCCCGCCGGCCCTGCCCGCCCTGCCGCGCCAGCGGCAGTCCGGTCCCCGCCTGGAGACCGTCGAACTGACCCCGGCGGAAAAGGACGCCTTCGCCGGCCTTGTACGACAGCTCAGTGGTGGCGGCTGAACGGCAGCTGGTGGCGGCGGCTGAACGACAGCTCGGCGGCATTCACTGAACGGCTCGGGATGCCTGCGCCGCCCTGCGTTCCATCGCGTCCCTGGCCGCGGTCTCGGACACGTAGACCTCGCACATGTGCCGCCCGTCGGGCGTAGCCGTGTGCTCGACCTCCCACAGGGAGATCTCCCGGCCGTCACGCAGCAGGAACGCGTGCTCGTAGAGCGAGTAGCCCAGGCCGATCCGTCCCGCCCGGCAGGGACGTCCGAAGGCCTGGGTGATCTGGTGCGCGAAGGCCGACTTCAGCAGCGCGGACGTGTCCGCGTCGGGCCGGTCGGGGTTCTCCGCGCGGCGCAGCAGTCTGCGCGCGTGGTCCGCCGAGTCGTCCGGCACGTACACGTGCCGAGGCCCTGGGACCGGCGAAAGCTGCACCAGCACCGGCAGTTCGAAGTCCGGCGTGTCCGACGGCAGCGGCAGCCGGGCCGTGGCGGCGCGCAGCTCCTCCTCGTCGACGTACACCTCGTGCTGCGGCTCGCTGCCCGGCGCGGTGTTGTGCACGAGCTCCCACAAGGTGAGCGCGCAGCCGTCGGCCAGTAGCCAGGTGTGCCGGTACGTCTCCCGGTGCAGACCCGCGCTGTGGTGCGCGGAGTGCAGGGAACTGTCATGGGCGAGTGCGCAGTCGAGCCGCCGCAGGGCTTCGTCAGGCAGCTCGAACGAGTTCAGGGCGCGACCGAGCAGTCGCGCGAGGTGCTCCTCCGGAGACTCGGGCGACTCGGCTGGTTCGTACGCTGTCGTCTCGTACGGAACGCTCAAGGTTTCTCCCGGCGTTGCTGCATGTCACCTTGTGGGTGCATACCGTAGCCCCTCGGTCGGACATCATGTCCGGGAACCGAGAAAACGTACGCCGTGAAAACGAGGCGGCCGCGCGAAAAATTCCCGCGCGGCCCGACGGCCCGTCAGAAATCGCCGGTCAGAGGGTGTCTCCGGCGATCAAGCGGTGCCCCCTGCGGTCCACTCGGCCCAGGACATGTTCCAGCCGTTGAGCCCGTTGTCCGGGGAGACCGTCTTGTCGGGGGAGTTCTTGACGATCACCACGTCGCCGATCAGCGACTTGTCGTAGAACCACTTGGCGGACGTGTCGCCCTGCGCGCCCTGTACGTCCGCGAGCCCCACGCAGCCGTGGCTGGTGCCGGTGCGGCCGAAGGGAGGGTTGCCCTTGTTGTACCAGTAGTTGCCGTGGATGAAGGTGCCGGACGTCGTCAGGCGCATCGCGTGCGGGACGTCCGGGATGTCGTACTCGGCTCCCAGGTTGACCGTCCGGCTGTTCATCCGCGTCTGGGTGAACTTCTCGGAGATCACCATCTGGCCGTTGTACGTGGTGTGCGCAGCGTCGCCCGTGGAGATCGGAACGGTCTTCAGGGTCTGCCCGTCCCGCACCACCGTCATGGTCTGCGTGTTCGCGTCGACCGTGGAGACCTGCGAGCGCCCGATCGTGAAGGTGACCGTCTTCTTCTGCACCCCGTAGACGCCGTTCGCGCCCTCGACGCCGTCCAGGTCGATCTTCATCGTGACCTTGGAGCCGGCCTTCCAGTACTCCTCGGGCCGGAAGTCGAGTCGCTGCGCCCCGAACCAGTGCCCGGCCACCTGCTGGCCGCTGCTGGACGTGACCGTGATGTGCGACTGCACGGCCTTCGTGTCACCGATGGCCTTGTCGAAGGTGAACGAGACCGGCATGCCGACGCCGACCGTCGTGCCGTTGTCCGGGGTGTAGGTCCCTATGAAGCTGTTGGCCGACGTGACCGTGGTGAAAATGGAGTTGGCGGCGGCGGTCTTGCCGTTCGAATCCTTCGCGGTCGCCGAAATCTGATACTTCGTCCCGCGCTCCAGCTGCTCCTTCGGCTTCCAGGTGCTGCCGTCGGCCGACAGCGAGCCCTCGACGGCCTGCCCCGACCCGGCCACCGTCATCCTCACCTCGGTGATCCGGCCACCACTCGCCTTCACGCCGGTCGCGTTTATCGACGCGCCTGTCGAACCGTCCTTCGCCGAGATGACGATCTTCGCGGTGGACGTCTTGACGCTGCTCCCGCCGCCCTTGGCGTCGTCGGTCTTGTCCTTCGCGGTGGCGCTGCCCCCGCAGGCGGTCAGGGTCAGGGCACCGACCACCAGGGCGGCACAGGCTCCCACTGCGCGCCGCACCGCTTTGTCCGCCGTTGTCACTGGCTGCTCCAGCTTCATGTGATGTGAGTGATCCGCTCCGGTACGTGGAGAAGGAGGGGCCCGGCGGCCAGTGAGGTTCCCTCCGGCCGCCGTTGGCACCATCACGTGACAGAACCCGGACAATCGGCCGCCCCGGTGCCCCGGTCTCCAAGGCGGTGCTCGTCTCGACACTCTTCTCGGGCCGCGGCGTCACCGGCCGCCGTACAACTCCTCGTACGACGGCCACGCCCCGCCCGGCCCGTCCACCGACTCGGCGGCGCGTACGGCCCGTACGATCGCGCGCGTCACCATGTCGGCGCCCGCCGCGAGGACGTCGTTCAGGGCGAGCGGGCGCTCGGGGTCGAGGGGACGGACGCCTGTCGCCAGTGTGAAGACCGTGTCCCCGTCGTTGAGCAGGTGCACCGGCCGCACGGCACGCGCGATGCCGTCGTGCGCCGTGCCCGCCAGTTTCTGCGCCTGTGCCTTCGACAGATCGGCGTCGGTGACGACCACCGCGAGCGTGGTGTTGAGCGGAGGAGGCGCGCTCAGCGCAGCGGCCTCGGCGAGACGCCGGCGCGCGGCCTCGTGCACGCGACCCTCTGGGTACTCCACCCGCCCCTGGAACAACTCCCCGTACAACACGCCCGTCTCAGGATCCGCCACCGACCCCGCCGCGTTGGCCACCACCAGCGCGGCCACCGTGATCCCCGAGTCGAGCAGCACGCTGGCGCTGCCGACCCCGCCCTTCATCGGCCCGACAGCCGCACCCGTCCCGGCGCCCACGCACCCCTCCAGCACCCGGGCCCCGGGAGCGCTCGCCGCGGCCGCCTCCACGGCCGCCCGGCCGGTCGCCGCGTCCGGGCGGGCCCGGAAGTCGCCACCCCGCCCCAGGTCGAAGACACAGGCCGCGGGCACCACCGGCACGACGTGCGCCGGGTCCGTGCCGACGCGGACTCCGCGCCCCCGCTCCTCCAGCCAGGCCATCACACCGGAGGCCGCGTCGAGCCCGTAGGCGCTGCCGCCGGTCAGCACGATCGCCTCGACCCGTTGCACGACATTGCGTGGGTCGAGGGCGTCGGTCTCCTTGGTGCCGGGACCGCCACCGCGCACGTCCACGGCGGCCACGGCACCGCCCGCCGGCGCGAGGACGACCGTCGTACCGGTGAGCCAACCGTCGCCGGTCCGCGTGGCGTGTCCCACGCGCACGCCGGCGACGTCCGTCAGAGCGTCAACTGTCATGGGAGCCAGTCTCGCCCCGCTCGCGCCCCGCGCGGTGGTGTCACACCACGTCACACCACCGCGCTCGAAGTCCGCGCGGAGCTCTCCCGCGACTCCCGCGCGACCAGGCGCGCGGTCAGGGTCGTCCCGGTCGCCACCGCCAGCGCCGACACCAGGCCGGCCGCGAGGACCGCCCACTCGCCGACGAAGGTGCAGCAGATCACCAGCGCCGCGGTGACGGGCAGCACCAGCTGCTGGGGCAGGCCCACCTTGAAGTGGCGTGCGTGCAGCGCCCAGACCGTCAGCAGGTACAACGCCGTCGGCACGGTGACCGCCATCGATGCGGCGCGCGTGGAGAGATGGGCCTCGCCGACCGCCTGCTCGACCGCGACCTCCAGGCCCGCGCCGATGGCCGCGGCCGAGGCGAAGACGAGGTAGTGCCCGTAACCCCACAGGAACGACTGCCTGTTGGAACGCAGATGGCCATGGATGGGCACCACGAAGTAGATCCACCAGGCGGCGAAGACGATCAGCAGCCCTCCCACCGCGATCGGCAGCAACTCGCCCAGCGCGTCGTTCTTCTCGATGCCGGACTTCACGGCGACCGTGGCCGCCGCGATCGTCTCGCCCAGCACGATGATCGTGAACAGCCCGTAGCGCTCCGCGATGTGATGCGGATGCCAGGACGTCGGATGGTCCTTCTCCGCGTAGATCGGCACGCACATCTCCAGCGGTGCCATCACCAGGAACAGCCAGGCCCTGCCGCCCTCGGGCAGAATCAGCAGCCCCAGCCAGCCGATCTGGCAGAGCAGCACACCCCCGGCGTACCGCAGGGCCATCGTCCGCTCCGCGCCCTCGGCGGACCACGCGACGCGCAGCCACTGCGAGCTCAACGCGAACCTCATGATCGCGTAGCCCAACCAGACGGCCACGAACTCGTGGTCCTCGAACGCCCGTGAGACGCCCGCCGCGAGCACCAGGACCCCGGCGATCTGCACCAGCGTGACGATCCGGTACAGCACGTCGTCGTTGTCGTACGCCGAGGCGAACCAGGTGAAGTTCATCCAGGCCCACCAGATGGCGAAGAAGACCATCGCGTAGTTGAGGATTCCCTCGCCCGCGTGGGACTCGGCCACGGCGTGCACCAGTTGGATGCCCGCCTGGGCGATGGCCACCACGAAGCACAGGTCGAAGAACAACTCGAGTGGCGAGGCGACCCGGTGCGTCTCGCCCCGCCCGCGCGCGGTCAGCCTGCGCAACGGCTTCATGCGGCTGGGTGCCGGGGGGACGGGAGTCCCTGAGGGAGGGGGAGTGGCCGACGGGGGCGTGCTGGACGTCATGGGTACCAGCACAGCAGACAACCGTCGGAAAATCTTCCACGGAATCCATGGGTCCGCGGAGTGCGCGGCCGGCGGTCCGGCCCAGACCCGAGCGGGTGCCGGGGCCGTACCCTGGACGGATGAGCACCTCCTCCGCCTCCGAGCCGCGCGACCCGAAGGCCGCGCTGATCTTCGACGACCCGCTGGACCGGCAGTCCTCGGACGACACCGACCGCGGATGGGGCGAGCGGCCGGCCTCCGAGGCCGGCAGCGCCGCCGACCTGAAGCGCTTCCTCGACGAGAAGCCGCCCCACCACGTCTGAAGCCGACGTACCGGGGCGGTGCTCCGACAGGCCCGGTGGCCCCGGCGGAGCACCGACCGCAAGGCTCCCAGGAGCGTTGCTACCGCTCGTTGTGGCCCGTTCCCCGCTGGGCCACCAGGGCGTCGCGAATCTCCTTGAGCACCTCCAGCTCGGTCACCTCGATGACCTCGTGCGTGCCCTCCTTGGCCTTCCTGCGGGCCTCCACCGTCGCCAGGTACTTCGACATGGGCAGGACCATCAGGAAGTAGACGACCGCCGCGGTGATCACGAAGGTCAGGGTCGCGCCGAGGACGGACCCCCACAGGATCCGGACGCCCGTCGCGCTGTCCCCCGTCCCGGTGCACGGACCCTTGAGACAGGAGCTGTAGCTGTCCAGGTTCTTGGTGCCGACCGCCCCGATGAGCGGGTTGATGATCCCCTTCACCACCGAGTTGACGATGTTCGTGAAGGCCGCGCCGATCACCACCGCGACCGCCAGATCGACGACGTTCCCACGCATCAGGAAGGTCTTGAAGCCCTGCCAGACGCTTGCCTTCTTTTCGCTCACCTCGGGGACACTCCTCGCATGTACAGGTTGTGGAACAAACAGCTCCGCAACCTACGTCAACGCCAGGCGGCCGTGTCCAGTGCGGGCCCTCGAAAGAAGGACTCGACGTCACCACAGGGTCACCGCCAGCCGAGCCGTCGCGCTCGCCCCCGCCAGGCGCGCGGCGGTGGACCGGGGCACCGAGAGGACGACCAGCGCCCCGTCGTCAGCCGCGCCGACAGTGCTGTCCAGCGGCTCCGGCACCTTCGTCACCAGTGCCCCGTGCGCGACCACATGAGCGTCGACGCCCGTGCCGCCCACGCCGCCCGTCGCCGTCTGCTCGGCGGCGATGACGTCCACCCGGTCACCGGGGCGCAACAGCCGGACCGTGGCCGCGTCGGCGATCCGTACCGGCGCCGTCACCTTCTCCACGGCGCGAAAGCCATGCTGTGGGGCGCTCGCCGACGCCTGTGCGCGGGCGTGCGCCCCCCTGCGTGCGTCCGCGCGTGACGCACCCTCACCGGGATGCGTGCGCCCCGAGGCGCCGTCCCCCGGGCCGGCCACCACGAGCGCGACTGCGGTCACGGCGAGGCTTAGGGCGAGCGCCCGCCGCCGGCTCCGTACGAGCCGACCCAACCGGTACCGTCCGCCGCGAACCCGCACGGGAGCGAAGGACGGCACCTCGCAGGTGGCCGGAGCGTCCGCGCCGGGTGGGCGCGCCACGAACGGGAAAGGGGAGGGTGCAGGGAAAGGGAACGGACGGGGAGGAGACGGCGGAACGCGGGAGTCGGACATGGATCACCACCTGCGAGGAGGGACGGGCTTGCGAAGCCACGATGAGGCTTCGCGCCGCCGCTCGCCGGAACCGGTGGACCACGGACGGGTTGTGGACAACTCCCTCACCCGAAGGAGAACTTCCGCTCCGAGGACCCGCCTTTCCCGGCCCTGCCGGCGACCCGTCAGGGCAGATCGAACCCCGGATCCAGTCCGCCCAGCGCGTTCACGCACAGGCAGTCCCGCTCCCCGTCGGAGGGCAGCGCGGCCACCGCGTCGAACAGCACGCCCCGCAGCCGGTCCACGTTCGCCGCGAACACCCGCAGCACCTCCTCGTGCGACACGCCCTCACCGCTCTCGGCGCCCGCGTCCAGATCGGTGACCAGCGTCAACGATGTGTAGCAGAGCTCCAGTTCCCGGGCGAGCGCGGCCTCCGGATGGCCCGTCATGCCCACCACCGACCAGCCCTGAGCCTGGTGCCACAACGATTCTGCACGAGTCGAGAACCGCGGCCCCTCGATCACGACCAGTGTCCCGCCGTCCACCGGCTCCCACTCCTGGCCGCGCGCTGCCTTGAGGGCCGCCGAGCGCCCCACCGGGCAGTAGGGATCGGCCAGGGACACGTGCACCACGTGGGGAACCGTGCCGTCGGGCAGGGGCAGCCCGTCGAAGTACGTTCCGGTCCGCGACTTCGTACGGTCGACCAGCTGATCGGGTACGAGCAGTGTGCCGGGCCCGTACTCGGGGCGAAGACCGCCGACCGCGCACGGCCCGAGTATCTGGCGCGCCCCGACCGAGCGCAGTGCCCAAAGGTTGGCCCGGTAGTTGATCCGGTGAGGCGGCAGATGGTGTCCGCGGCCGTGCCGGGGCAGGAAGGCGACCCGTCGGCCGGCGATCTCGCCGAGCAAGAGCGAGTCGCTGGGCGGTCCGTAGGGGGTGTCGACCTGGAGCTCGGTCACGTTGTCGAGGAACGAGTAGAAGCCCGAGCCGCCGATCACGCCGATCTCTGCGTTCGCCTTGTTCGCCATGCGTCGCACCCTAACGGCCCCGGGAAACGCCGAAGACCCCGTCGTCGTACGACGACAGGGTCCCGTGAGCGAGCCTTACGCGGCTGAGCTGCTGCCGGTCGAGGTGCCGGTGCTCGACGACTTCGAGTCCGAGGACGAGGTCGACGAGGTCGACGGCTTCGAGTCGGAGCCGGACGTCGACGTCTTCGTGGACGGCGCCGGCGAGCTGCTCGACGAGGAGCCGCGGCTGTCATTGCGGTAGAAGCCGGAGCCCTTGAAGACGATGCCGACGGCGGAGAACACCTTCTTGAGGCGGCCACCGCAATTGGGGCACTCGGTCAGGGCATCGTCGGTGAACTTCTGCACCGCCTCGAGGCCCTCGCCGCACTCGGTGCACTGGTACTGGTAGGTCGGCACTGTCTTCCTCCTGGCACTCTCACTCAGTGAGTGCTAACGACGGTCTATCTTGACGCATTCCCGAGGATCAGTCCACTGTCACCGGCACGCGGTGACCGACGCCACGTGCGACGGTCACCCCGCGAGGGCGCGTCGCGAGCCGTGAACGCAGTGCCAGCAGGGTCGCCAGGGCCAGCACCGTGCCGCCCATGGGCACCAGGAAACCGGCGCCGCCCCAGAAGCGGTCCTCCAGCTGTCCGGCCACGGTGACGGCCGCCGCCTGCCCGAGCGCGACCGCGCCGGTCAGCCAGGTGAACGCCTCGGTGCGGGCGCCGGCCGGGACCAGGTCCTCGACCAGGGTGTAGCCGGTGATCAGCGCGGGCGCGATGCACATACCGACCAGCAGGCCCAGGCCCGCCAGTACCAGCAGCGAGTGCGCGGCCCACAGGCCGGAGGCGACGAGCGCCAGCGCGGCGTAGGCGACGACCAGACGCCGCCGCGGGGCGACCTTCCAGGCGATGGCGCCGCAGACCAGGCCGGAGAGCATGTTGCCCGCGGCGAAGGTGCCGTACAGGATCCCGTTCAGGCCGGGCTCGCCGATGGACTCGGTGAAGGCGGCCAGCGAGACCTGCATGCCGCCGAACACGGTGCCGATGCCGAGGAAGGTCACGATCAGCACCCGCACCCCGGGGACGCGCAGGGCCGAGGCGTGCTCCACGCGTGCGTGCCCGGCGACGGCGATGTGGGGCTGGGTGCTCTTCCGCGCGGCGAACAGCAGACCGCCGAACAGGGTCAGCGACGCCTCGGTGATCAGGCCGGCGGCCGGGTTGAGGCCGGTGCACAGGGCGGTCGCCAGCAGCGGGCCGAAGACGAAGGTGAGCTCGTCGGTCACGGACTCGAAGGCCGCCGCGGTGGTCATCAGGGGCGAGCCCTTCAGCTGAACGCCCCAGCGGGCCCGCACCATGGGCCCGATCTGCGGCACCGAGGCGCCGGTGGGCACGGCCGCCACGAACACCGTCCACAGGGGCGCGTGACTCAGGGCGAGCACGGTGAGGGTGAGGCCGGACAGGGTGTGCACGAGCACGCCGGGGATGAGTACCGCGCGCTGCCCGTAGCGATCGGCGAGACGCCCGCTGTAGGGCGCGCACAGGGCCATGGAGACACCGGTGACGGCCGCGGCGGCACCGGCCGAGCCGTACGAGCCGGTGGTGTGCTGCACGAGCAGCACGATGGAGATGGTGAGCATCGCGAACGGCTGTCGGGCGGCGAAGCCGGGCAGCAGGAACGTCCAGGCGCCGCGGGTGCGCAGCAGCTGCCCGTATCCCGGGCGGGAAGGGGCCGACGAGTCCTTCGACGGCTCGGTGGTGACCGTGGATGCCACGGCCCGTGCCTTTCTGCCGCCTGGTAGCGCGACCCCGTTCTGTGGACGGAGGCGCCGAGAGCTGTCCTCTTGCGCGTGCTGCGGTAGATGCCGGTGCTCGCCGCACGAGGGTGCTCCGGCCGCCATACGGTCGCGCCAGCTCTGCGTCAGGCAGAGTTGGTTCGATCAAGGTGTGCCTTCATCTTACAGGGATCAAGGCTCTTCACCCCTGTGAAAATGAGCACCATAGGGCGAGTCGCCTCCGAATGAAGGGGGTGTGAACGGTGCGAAACCTGCACTTAACGCGCGCCGCCCGTGCCCAGCCACCCGGCGAGTTTGCCGCCGTGTCCCACGGCGCGCAGTCGCCGTTCGGCCGCGTCGCGGACCGGGTCGGTGGCGACGACGAGAAGTTCGTCTCCGTGCCGCAGCACGGTCGTCGGCAGCGGCACGAACGACGTCCCGTCGCGCACGACGAGGGTGACGGCCGCCCCGGCCGGCAGCCGCAGCTCGTTGACCTCGACGCCGTGCATCTTCGACCCCTCGGGGATCGCCACCGACAGCAGATGCCCGCGCAGTCGCTCCAGGGGCGCCGATTCGACGCCGAGATCGGCGGCCTCGGGGTCCCCGCCCAGCCGCAGCTTGCGCGCCAGCCAGGGCAGCGTCGGTCCCTGGATCAGGGTGTAGACGACGACCAGCACGAAGACGATGTTGAAGATGCGGCGGCTGGCGTCGACGCCGTTCACCATGGGGATCGTCGCCAGGATGATGGGGACGGCGCCGCGCAGCCCGGCCCAGGACATGAGCGTCTGCTCCTGCCAGGGCACCCGGAACGGTGTGAGGCACACCACGACGCTGAGCGGGCGGGCCACCATGGTCAGTACCAGGCCGATGACGAGCGCGGGCAGCACGTCGTCGCCCAGTTCGTGCGGGGTCACCAGCAGGCCCAGCAGCACGAACATGCCGATCTGCGCGATCCAGCCGAGGCCGTCGGCGAACCCGCGGGTGGCCGGCCAGTGCGGCAGTTTCGCGTTGCCCATGACCATCGAGGCGAGATAGACGCCCAGGAAGCCGCTGCCGTGCGCCAGTGAGCCGGCCGCGTAGGCGGTGACCGCGATCGCCATGACGGCGATCGGGTAGAGGCCGGAGGCGGGCAGCGCGACGTGCCTGAGGCCCCAGGAGCCCAGCCAGCCGACCGCGAGGCCGATGGCGGCGCCGATGGCCAGTTCAAGCACTATCTCGCCCAGCAGCAGGTACCAGTGCTCGACGGGGCCCGCTGTGGAGAAGGCGACCACCAGGATGACCACCGGGGCGTCGTTGAAGCCCGACTCGGCCTCCAGCGTGCCCGTCACGCGTGCGGGGAGGGGGATCTTGCGCAGGACGGAGAAGACCGCCGCCGCGTCGGTCGAGGACACCACCGCGCCGATGATCAGCGCCTGTCTCCACTCCAGCCCGGTCACGAAGTGCGCGGCCGTCGCGGTGACGCCGACGCTGACCGCGACCCCGGCCAGTGCCAGCGCCGTGGCGGACGGCAGGGCCGGTTCGATCTCCTTCCACTTCGTGCTGAGGCCGCCCTCGGCGAGGATCACGACCAGGGCGGCGTACCCGATGACCTGGGTCATCTCGGCGTTGTCGAAGTGGATGTTGCCGATGCCGTCCTGGCCCATGAGGACGCCGATGCCCACGTACACGAGCAGGCTGGGGAGCCCGCTGCGCGAGGAGATCCGGACCGCTGCGACGGCGACGAGCAGGACGAGCGAGCAGACGAGCAGGAGCTGGTTGAGGTGGTGGACAGTCAGCGGCAGTTCCCTTCACCGGCGCGCGCGGCTTGAGCGCGGGCGCACATGTGCATCGGATACATCGGACACGAAGCTGCGCGCTCCGGACCCAACTACTTCGTTACCTTACCTAACTCTTGACGATTTCTTGACACTCGCTGAGGGAAGATCGAACACTCCTCCGTGCTGGTACCCGACTCCGCGTCAAGTGGCTCGAGGCCCTGCGCCTATGGTTGCTCCAGCGCTCAGTAGAAAGCACAGCCCGCCCTGCCGCTCGCGTTAGGACAGCAAGGACAGCGATGCCCTCCAACACCACCGCCACATCGGGTGACAAGCCCGGCAAGTCCGGCAGGAAGAAGGGGCGCAAAGCCCGTTTGGTCGTGCTTGTGCTGGTGCTGGCCATCATCGGAGGCATCGCCTACGGCGCCTACTGGTCCATCAGTACCGTCCGCGCGTCCTTCCCGCAGACCAAGGGTTCGATCACACTCGAAGGCCTGACCGGGCCCGTCGACGTGAAACGGGACGGCTACGGCATCCCGCAGATCTACGCGGACTCCGACGAGGACCTGTTCATGGCGCAGGGCTACGTCCAGGCCCAGGACCGGTTCTACGAGATGGACGTGCGCCGTCACATGACCTCCGGGCGCCTGTCCGAGATGTTCGGCAAGGGCCAGGTCGACAACGACGAGTTCCTGCGCACCCTGGGCTGGGACCGGGTCGCCAAGCAGGAGTACGACACCAAGCTGTCGGCCGCCACCAAGAAGTACCTCCAGGCCTACGCCAAGGGGGTCAACGCCTACCTCAAGGGCAAGGACGGCGCCGACATCTCCCTGGAGTACGCGGCCCTGGGTTTCACCAACGACTACAAGCCCGCCGAGTGGACACCGGTCGACTCGGTGTCGTGGCTGAAGGCGATGGCCTGGGACCTGCGCGGCAACATGCAGGACGAGATCGACCGCGCTCTGATGACCAGCCGCCTCGGTCCGGCGCAGATCGCCGAGCTGTACCCGCAGTACCCGTACGACCGTAACCAGGCGATCGTCCAGGAGGGTCAGTACGACGAGCTGACCAAGACGTTCGAGCAGAGCGACGGCCAGAGCGACTCCGACGGCGGCTCCACGAACGGCGGCTCGAACACGTCCTCGGGCTCGTCCTCGGGCACGGACGGCTCGGCCCTGCAGAGCCAGCTCTCGGGCCTCTACAACGTGCTGGACGACCTGCCCACGGCCGTCGGTGTGAACGGCAACGGCATCGGCTCCAACTCATGGGTCGTCGCCGGCAAGTACACGATCACCGGTAAGCCGCTGCTGGCCAACGACCCGCACCTGTCGGCTTCGCTGCCGTCCGTCTGGTACCAGATGGGCCTGCACTGCCGCACCGTCTCCAGCAAGTGCGAGTACGACGTCTCCGGCTACACCTTCGCGGGCATGCCCGGTGTGATCATCGGACACAATCAGACCATCTCCTGGGGCATGACCAACTCCGGCGTCGACGTCACCGACCTCTATCTGGAGAAGCTGTCCGGTGACGGCTACCAGTACAACAACAAGGTGAGGCCCTTCACCACGCGCGAGGAGACCATCAAGGTCGCCGGCGGCGCGTCCAAGACGATCGTCGTGCGGCAGACGGAAGACGGGATGCCCCTGCTGTCGGACCGCGACGACGAACTCGTCAAGGTCGGCAAGAAGGCCACCGTGGACACCGCTGCGCCCGACCGCGGTGACGGCTACGGGGTCGCCCTGAAGTGGACCGCGCTGGATCCGGGCAACTCCATGGACGCCGTCTTCGCCATGGACAGGGCGAAGGACTGGGACGGCTTCCGCGACGCGGCCAAGCAATTCGACGTGCCCTCGCAGAACCTCGTTTACGCCGACACCTCGAACCACATCGGCTACCAGCTGCCCGGAAAGATCCCCACGCGCGCGAAGGGCGTCGACGGCTCGATCCCCGCGCCCGGCTGGAACTCGAAGTACAAGTGGACCGGCACGATCGACTTCGACGAGCTGCCCTACGAGTACGACCCCGCCCGCGGTTACATCGTCACCGCCAACCAGGCCGTGGTCGACAAGGACAAGTACCCCTACACGCTCACCACGGACTGGGGCTACGGCGCACGCAGCCAGCGGATCACCGACCTGATCAAGGGCAAGATCAAGGGCGGCGGCAAGGTCTCCACCGACGACATGCGCCAGATGCAGCTGGACGACGACAGCGAGATCGCCAAGCTGCTCGTGCCCGTGCTGAAGAAGATCAACCTCGACGACCCGGACGTACGCGAGGCGCAGAAACTGCTGGAGAACTGGGGCTTCACCCAGGACGCCGACTCGGCCGCCGCCGCCTACTTCAACGCGGTCTGGCGCAACATCCTCAAGCTGGCCTTCGGCAACAAACTGCCCAAGGAGCTGCGCGTCGAGGACCAGTGCCTGTGGGTCGACCCGGTCAACACCACCGGCCCGGTCGACGACACCGACAAGGTCCGCGAGTGCGGCCAGCGCGACGCCGACCAGGCGCAGCCGGACGGTGGCGACCGCTGGTTCGAGGTCGTGCGCAACCTGATGTCGAAGCCGGACAGCGACTGGTGGACGACGCCTGAGTCGGGCACCCGCCCCGGTGCCGACCACAACCGCGACAAGCTGTTCGCGCGCGCCATGATCGACGCCCGCTGGGAGCTGACCGCCAAGCTCGGCAAGGACATCGACACCTGGAGCTGGGGCCGGCTGCACCGCCTGTTCCTGAAGAACCAGACCCTGGGCACCAGCGGTCCCGGTTTCCTCCAGTACATCCTCAACCGTGGCCCGTGGAAGCTGGGCGGCGGCGAGGCGACGGTCAACGCGACCGGCTGGAACGCGGCCGGCGGCTACGGCGTCGTGTGGGTCCCGTCGATGCGGATGGTGGTCAACCTCGACGACCTCGACAAGTCGAAGTGGATCAACCTCACCGGGGCCTCGGGACACGCCTTCAGCGCGCACTACACCGATCAGACGAGCAAGTGGGCCAACGGCGAACTGCTCGACTGGTCCTTCTCGAAGAAGGCGGTCGACGACAGCACCAGCGACGCCCTGGTGCTCAAACCCTGAGCGACTGACTCACCGTCATGCGGAAGGGGCCCTCCACACGCGCGTGGAGGGCCCCTTCCGCATGACGGCACGCCTGTCAGATGAAGCGGCGCGACCCCGAGGGCGTCACCACCGCGTGCACAGGCCGGTCGTGCGCCTCCTCGGGGACGCGCTCGACGACCTCGGCGTCGTACAGGAGCACCACCAGCGAGGGGCGGGCGCCGGAGTCCGCCAGCCGGGCCAGCACGCGGTCGTAGGACCCTCCGCCCCGTCCCAGCCGCATGCCGCGCTCGTCGACCGCCAGGCCGGGCAGCAGCACCACGTCCGCGGCTGTCACGGCGTCCGGGCCGAGGCGCTCGCCGGCCGGCTCCAAGAGAGTCATCCGGCCGCCGTGTTGGACCCGCGCGAGAGAGCCCTCACCGGCGTAGGCGCCCCAGTCCAGGTCGTTGTCGGGCAGCAGCGCAGGAAGCAGCACGCGCACGCCCCGCGCGTGCAGCGCGTCCAGCAGCGCCAGGGTGCCGGGCTCGGTACCCACGGAGACGTAGGCCGCGACCGTGCGCGCGTGCGCCAACTCGGGCAGCTCCAGGGCGTGCTCGGCCAGCACGACGGCCGCCGCGCGCACGTCATCGGTCGTCAACCTGTTTCTCACGGCGAGGAACCCTCGCCGCAACATACGTTTGTCAGACTCTGGTCCGCCTTCGAGGTGGCTCATAGGTCGCTCCCCCACTCCTCCCACACCGCTCCAATGCGTCCATATGATCATTAATTAACCGGAGCTACAGATCTCTCTCAAAGTCACCGGATAAGGTTGCCGCCATGACTCAGTCGCACCCCAGGATCAGCAAGGCTGTCATCCCCGCAGCCGGCCTCGGCACCCGGTTCCTGCCGGCGACCAAGGCCACTCCCAAAGAGATGCTGCCGGTCGTGGACAAGCCCGCTATCCAGTACGTGGTCGAGGAGGCCGTCTCCGCCGGCCTCGACGACGTCCTCATGGTCACAGGCCGCAACAAGCGCCCCCTGGAGGACCACTTCGACCGCAACTACGAACTCGAGTCGGCCCTCCAGAAGAAGGGCGACGCCGCCCGGCTCGCCAAGGTCCAGCAGTCCAGCGACCTCGCGACGATGCACTACGTGCGCCAGGGCGACCCCAAGGGCCTCGGACACGCCGTCCTGTGCGCGGCCCCGCACGTCGGGCAGGAGCCCTTCGCGGTGCTGCTGGGCGACGACCTGATCGACCCCCGCGACCCGCTGCTCCAGCGGATGATCGAGGTGCAGGAGCTGCACGGCGGCAGCGTCGTCGCGCTCATGGAGGTCGCCCCCGAGCAGATCCACCTCTACGGCTGCGCGGCCGTGGACGCCACCGTGGACAGTGACGTCGTCAAGGTGACCGGGCTCGTCGAGAAGCCGGAACCGGCGGACGCGCCGTCGAACTACGCGATCATCGGACGCTACGTCCTCGACCCGAGCGTCTTCGGCATTCTGCGCGGTACCGAGCCCGGCCGCGGCGGCGAGATCCAGCTCACCGACGCCCTCCAGCAGCTCGCGCAGGACGAGAAGATCGGCGGCCCCGTCCACGGCGTCGTCTTCAAGGGCCGCCGCTATGACACCGGCGACCGCGGCGACTACCTGCGTGCCATTGTCAGACTCGCGTGCGAACGTGAAGATCTGGGTCCGGACTTCCGGTCCTGGCTTCGCAGTTACGTCACCGAGGAGATGTAGCCACTTTGAGCACCGCCGCGCCCCGCCCCACCGGCCAGGACCACCTCTGGTCGGTGGACGAACACCTGGAGGACATCCTCGCCACCGTCCGCCCCCTGGAACCCATCGAGCTGCAACTGCCGGACGCCCAGGGCTGCGTCCTGGTCGACGACGTCACGGTGCCGGTCTCACTGCCGCCCTTCGACAACAGCTCCATGGACGGGTACGCGGTGCGGGTCGCGGATGTCGCGGGCGCGAGCGAGGAGTTCCCGGCGGCTCTGGACGTCGTCGGGGACGTCGCGGCGGGACAGGCGGCCGATTCGCTGTACGTGGGACCCGGCCAGGCCGCCCGGATCATGACCGGCGCCCCGCTCCCGGCCGGCGCCGAGGCAGTCGTCCCCGTGGAGTGGACCGACGGCGGGCTCGGCGAAGGCCCGGTCAGCGGGATGCGCGCCCGCAGTCTCGCCCCCGAACAGGCCTCGGGGCACGTGCGCGTGTACCGGCCCGCCGAGGCACGCGCGCACGTACGCGCGAAGGGCAGCGACGTGAAGGCGGGCGACCGCGCCCTCGACGCCGGGACCGTCCTCGGGCCGCCCCAGATCGCCCTGCTCGCCGCGATCGGCCGGGGCGCCGTACGCGTGCGCCCGCGCCCGCGCGTGGTCGTGATGTCCACCGGCAGCGAACTCGTCCAGCCCGGCGAGGAGCTGGGCAGCGGCCAGATCTACGACTCCAACAGCTTCGCCCTCACGGCTGCCGCCCGGGACGCCGGCGCCATCGCCTACCGGGTCGGCGCGGTCGCCGACGACGCCGACACGCTCCGCTCCACCATCGAGGACCAGCTCGTCCGCGCCGACCTCGTCGTCACCACCGGCGGGGTGAGTGTCGGGGCGTACGACGTCGTCAAGGAGGCGCTGGAGCACGTCGGCGACGAGGACGAGGCGGGCGGCGGTGTCGAGTTCCGCAAGCTCGCGATGCAGCCCGGCAAGCCCCAGGGCTTCGGCTCCATCGGCCCCGACCACATCCCCCTGCTGGCCCTGCCCGGCAATCCGGTGTCGTCGTACGTCTCCTTCGAACTGTTCGTGCGCCCCGCCATCCGCACCCTCATGGGTCTGGAGGACGTCCACCGGCCCACCACGCGCGCGAAGCTGATCGCCGACAAGCCGCTGACCTCGCCGAAGGGCCGCAGACAGTTCCTGCGCGCCACCTACTCCGAAGGCACCGTCCGCCCGGTCGGCGGTGCCGGATCCCACCTGATCGCGGCCCTCGCGCACGCGGACTCGCTGATCGTCGTCCCCGAGGACGTGGAGTCCGTCGAGCCCGGCGCCGACGTCGAGGTGGTCCTCCTCGGCTGAGTCCTCCTGGTTGGGGGTACCGTGTCGCGCACAACAGGCCGGACCGGGAGCGCCACACCACCATGAGCACGCAGGACCGACTCACGCACATCGACGACGCGGGCGCCGCCCGCATGGTCGACGTATCGGCCAAGGACGTCACCGCACGCACCGCGCGTGCCAGCGGGAGGGTCCTCGTCTCGCCCCGTGTGGTCGAGCTGCTGCGCGGCGAGGGGGTCCCCAAGGGGGACGCTCTCGCCACCGCGCGGATCGCGGGCATCATGGGCGCCAAACGCACCCCCGACCTCATCCCGCTGTGCCACCCCCTGGCCGTCTCCGGTGTGAAACTGGATCTGTCGGTCGCGGACGACGCCGTGGAGATCACCGCCACGGTGAAGACGACGGACCGCACGGGCGTCGAGATGGAGGCGCTCACCGCGGTCTCCGTCGCCGCGCTCACCGTGATCGACATGGTGAAGGCGGTCGACAAGGGAGCGGTCATCACGGACGTGCGCGTGGAGGAGAAGACGGGCGGCAAGTCGGGCGACTGGAGCCGGGTATGACACTCGACACGTCGCTCGGCGGCGCTCTGCTCGCTCCGTACAGCGCCCTGGTCGTGACCGCCTCCAACCGGGCCGCCGCCGGCGTCTACGAGGACAGGGGCGGCCCGCTGATCGCCGAGGGCCTGCGCGGCTTCGGCTTCGCCGTCGACGGGCCGCAGGTCGTCCCCGACGGCGACCCGGTGGAGGCCGCGCTGCGGGCCGCCGTCCACGCCGGGTACGACGCCGTCGTCACCACCGGCGGCACCGGCGTCTCGCCCACCGACCGCACGCCCGAGGCGACCCGCGCGGTGATCGACCGAGAGGTACCGGGCATCGCCGAGGCCATCCGGGCGTACGGCCGGGAGAAGGTGCCCACCTCGGCGCTCTCCCGTGGACTGGCCGGACTGGCGGGCGGCACGCTGATCGTCAACCTGCCGGGCTCCACCGGCGGAGTGAGGGACGGCCTGGCCGTCCTGGAGCCCCTGCTGATCCACGCCGTCGACCAGATCCGCGGCGGCGACCATCCCAGACCCAGCCACGGGGGTGCCAGCTGAACAGCTCATCCTGGCCCGTCGAACTGGTGGAGGGCGACATCGTCCTGCGGCCCATAAAGCTGCGCGACCAGCGCGCCTGGCGCGAGGTCAACCGCCGCAACCGGGACTGGCTGCGGCCCTGGGAGGCGACGATCCCGCCGCCCGCGCCCAGCGGGCCGATCGCGCACCGGCCGACCTACCGCCAGATGGTCCGGCACCTGCGGTCCGAGGCGAACGCGGGACGGATGCTGCCGTTCGTCATCGAGTACCAGGGGCGGCTCGTCGGGCAGTTGACGGTCGCCGGGATCACCTGGGGGTCGATGTGTTCCGGGCACGTCGGTTACTGGGTGGACGAGTCGGTGGCCGGCCGCGGCGTGATGCCGACGGCCGTCGCGCTCATCGTGGACCACTGTTTCCGGACCGTCGGACTGCACCGCATCGAGGTCTGCATTCGGCCCGAGAACGGCCCCAGCCGTCGGGTCGTGGAGAAACTCGGATTCCGTGAGGAAGGGCTGCGGCCGCGCTATCTCCACATCGACGGCGCCTGGCGCGACCACCTCGTCTTCGCGCTCACGGCCGAGGAGGTCCCCGAGGGCCTGCTGAACCGGTGGCGGCGCACACGCTCGCAGAAGGCATCCAATTGAATTAGCCGAATAAATGTTCGAAAATGATCGGTTGATCGCACCTGTCGCAAAAAAAGTTCGAAATATCAGCCAGATCGTGCGACACACCGGCCCAATTGGCGGATGGCCTCACGTAAACCCCTCTACCGTGTGAGACGTGAGCAGCAGCGGCCTCATCTACGCAGTCATCGTCGGGGCCTGGGCCGCCTACTTGGTGCCTATGTGGCTCCGTAGGCAGGACGAGCTGAACGAGGCCCGTCCGACGGAACGCTTCAGCACCGCCATCCGGCTGCTTTCCGGACGGGCGGGCATGGAGCGCCGGTACGCCAAGGACCTGCAGGCGCGCTCCACCGAGGAGGGGGAGTCCGACGCCGACGTTCCGGACGTCGCCACCGCATCGGTGGACGTCCGGTCCTTCGCCATGCCTCCGACCCGCCCCCAGGTGAAGACCCCGGTCCAGGAACGCGCTCAGGAACGAGCTCAGGAGCGCGGTCATGACCGCGGCCAGGAGCGGGGGCCGGGACGTCCCGAGTCGGCGCGCGAGCCCGCGCGTGAACCGGCGCGTGAGCCGGCGGCCAAGCCCGCGCAGGACCAACGCGAACGCGAACAGGGCGCCAAATCCACGCGCGAGGGGAGCGCCGCTCCGGCAGGCCGACGCGTACCGGTCGCCCGGCGGACGCCAGCCGAGCAGGCGTCCGCCGCGCGCGCCCAGCGCTCGAAGGCGCTCGCGCGCCGTCGGCGCACCACCGTGATGCTCTTCATCGCCTTCACACTCGGCGCGATCGTCGCGGCGGTCGGCGGGCTCACGTTCCTCTGGGCGCCCGCCGTGCCCGCCGTCCTGCTCAGCGCGTACATCGGGTACCTGCGCTCCCAGGAACGCCGCCGCTTCGCCTACCAGATGGACCGCAGGCGGGCCGAGGTCGCCGCACAGCGCCTGCGGGAACGTCAGTCGCGCCGGCGTGCGCCCGCCTCGGCGAGCGCCTCCTCCGTCGACTCCGGCTCCGACGCCGGCGCAGAGGAGCCGCACGCGGGCCCCGAACCGGAGACCGACCCGGGCCTGCTGGCCCTCGCCGCGGACCGCAGGGCGCTCGTCGAGCAGACCGATCACGCGGAGTGGGTCGACCAGCAGCGCGAGCGGCAGCGCCGGCCCGGACACGGCGAGAGCTGGGACCCGGTACCGGTACCGCTGCCGACGTACGTGACCGCGCCGGTGGCCCCCCGGGCCACCTCCGACGTGGACCTCGGCGCCCCGGACGCGTGGAGCTCGGCCCGCTCGGGTTCGATGGCGCCGGAGCACGAGGCGGCGGACGACGCACCGGCGGGGGAATCCGACGAGGCGGACACCGCGGAGGACCGGGAGGCGGACGGCGACGAGCGCAGCGACGCCCGGCGCGCGGCCTCGGCCCGGCGCTCGCGCGAACGCGGCCGCACTCCGCTGTTCGACCAGTACGAGGACGGCGAGCGGCCCCGGGCCGCCAACGAATGAGGGGCTGCACCCCACGCCCGGCCTCGGAGAACGGATTTCCAAGCAGGTCGACGGGGATGCTAGAGTTTCACTCGTTGCAAGGGCCTGTGGCGCAGTCTGGTAGCGCACCTCGTTCGCATCGAGGGGGTCTGGGGTTCAAATCCCCACAGGTCCACGCATCATAGAGCCCCCGTCGGGTAACCGACGGGGGCTCTATCGTGTTCACGCTGGTTCGCGTCGGGCGGGACGGGTGCCGGGAGTGCGTAGTGCCGGTGCCGTCGACGCCAGTGCGGTGGTTGTCGCGAGCAGGGCGCATGCTCCTGACGTCCAGCCGAGCGCCTGCCAGGGCAGGACGATCGTCGCCGGGGCCGAGAGCAGTCGTAGCGCGCCGCCCAGGCCGGCCAGGTTGACGGCCGTCACCAGCAGGCCCAGCAGCCCGCCCAGCGCCACGGCGGTCAGCGCCTCCGTGGCCGCCAGCCGCAGTACCTGTCCGCCCGTGGCGCCCGCCAGTCGCAGGGCCCTCAGCTCGGGCCTGCGTTCGGCGGCCGCCATGACCAGCGTGTTGGCGAGCGAGATGCCGGTGTAGAGGAGCGCGATGCCCAGGACGAGCAGCATGCCGAGCCGGGTCGTGCGGTTGGTCTCCGGGTAAGCGGCTGCAACCCACTGCGCCCTGTCCGTGACCCGCACCCCGTCGACGGCCCGCAGGCCCGCCGCGACCGCCGCCGCGTCGGCGCCCGCCCGCACCCGTACGTCCACGCGGTCCACGTCGCCGTCTCGTCCGCCGCCCGCGTTGGCCGGGGTGACATAGGCGCTGTTGTCGCCGGTGCCGATGGTCAGCACGGCGGCGATGCGGAGGGTCTTCGGCGTACCGTCCCCGAGCCACACCCGCACCCGCTGTCCCACCCGGTGCAGCACCCACTCCTCGGTCACGACGATCGACCCGTCGTCGAGATCGGTGAGCCGCCCGGCGGTCACCGGCAGCCCCACCGTGGCGGCGAGCAGCGCCGGATCGGCCGCCCGGGCCTCGGACTTCACCAGCGCCACGCCGTCCTCCAGCGTGTACACGGCGGTGGCGGAACTGGCGGACACGACCGTGCCGGGCACCTGCCGGAGCCGCTCGAGTGCCCCTGGACGCAGCGCCGTTCCGCCCTGCGGGGTCACCACGAAGTCGGCGACCGTCTGCTGCCGTACCTCCGTCGCCCGCGCCTCGCCGATCGTGGCCGTCGCGCCCAGCAGGGAGCCCGCGAGCGCCACGGTGACCAGGACGGGCGCGGCCACGGCGGCGGTGCGGCGGGCCCCGGCGACCGCGTGGGCTCGCGTCAACAGGCCGATCACGCCCGGCAGTCGGGGCACCATCGGGCGCACCGTCAGGGGCGAGAGCAGCGCCACCGCCGTGATGAGCAGCATCGGACGGCTGATGTACGACTTGCGGTGCAACAGCTCGCCCGGGTCGGTCACCAGCGCGTACGCCAGGGTCGCGACGGCGGTGAGCAGCAGCGCCGTCCCGCACACGCGCCGTCCTCGGGTCAGGGCGCGCACGTCCACCGACGCCTCGCGCAGCGCCTGCGCGGGGGCGGTCCGTCCGGCCCGCCAGGACGCGGCCAGCGCACCGCAGACGGCGACCAGCAGGCCCGTCCAGAAGGCGAGGTGATACGGCCAGACCCCGGCCGAAGGGCCGCCGATCGCGTACCACTGGGGTGCGAGCCCGCCGTCGACCACCAGCTTCCCCAGGTACGGCGCGCCGTACCCGCCCAGCGCGCAGCCTGTCGCCGAGGCGAGCGTGCCGACCAGCAGGGCCTCCGCCAGGACCGTCCGCCGGACCTGGCCGGGTGTCGCCCCGGCGGTGCGCAGCAGCCCGAACTCGCGGCGCCGCCGGTCGACCGCGAAGGCGAAGGTGGAGGCCACGACGAAGACGGACACGAAGGCGGTCACGCCGCCGGCCGTGCCGAACAGGGCGTTCAGCGCTGTGAGGGCCTCGGCGTCCCGGCCCGCGTCGGCGTCGGCCAGCCGCCGGGCGTCCCCGGTCAGGATCCGGACACCTCCGTCTCCGTCCTCGTCCGGGACCGCTGCCCGTACGGCAGCCGCGTCCGCCTCCACGACCAACTGGTCCGACTCCGGGGCGAGTCGGGCGGCCCGGACGTCCGGGTAGAACACGGCGTGCTCGACGCCCGGTCCGCGCACCGTCCCGACCACCCGTGACGGGCCGTCCGCGGTGCGCAGTCGGGCGCCCACGGTCGCCCAGTCGCCGCTGGTCACCACCTCGTCCGCCGCTTCGGGCGCCCGGCCCGCGGTGAGTACGTAGGGGGCGAAGCGTGCCGTCGACCAGGGGTGTCCGATCAGGTCGCCGGGTGCGGCGGGGGCGCCGTCCACCCGGACCGGGAAGGAGCGGTCCTCGGTGACCGGGCCGAGCGCGCGGAGCGCGGCGACGGTCGCGGCGGGCACCGGACGCGGCCGGGCCAGCGCCTTCGTCCGCTCACCGGTCGCGGTCACCACCCGCAGGGTGTCCTGACCCTTGACCACCACCGGCGCCGCAGCGAAGCGCTCCGGGGCACGCGCGGGTGCCTCCAGTGACGCGGCCAGCGCCTGACCCATCACGGTGAGCAGCGCGACGCCCACCGCGAGGGCGACGAAACTGCCCGCGAAGGCGGCCCAACGGGCGCGCAGGGTGCGCAGGGCGACGCTCAACACGGGGCACCCGCCCGGCCGCCTGACGGGGTGCCCGACGAGGTGCCCGCCACGGGGCGCCCGGACCCGCCGGCCTCGCTCTCCAGCCCCGCCATCCGCGCCGCGATCGCCTCCACGGACGCGTCGGCGCCGTGGAGTTCACCGTGCACGCGGCCATCGACGAGGAAGATCACCCGGTCCGCGTAGGAGGCGGCGAGCGGGTCGTGGGTGACCATGACGACGGTCTGGCCGGCCTCGTCGACCATGGAGCGCAGCAGGGTCAGCACCTGGCGGCCGGTGGCGGAGTCCAGCGCGCCGGTCGGTTCGTCGCCGAACAGGACCTCCGGGCGGGTGATCACGGCGCGGGCCAGGGCGACCCGCTGCTGCTGGCCGCCGGAGAGCCGGTCCGGGCGGTGGCCGGCGCGGTCGGCGAGTCCGACCTGCCGCAGGGCGTCGCGGACCTGTGCCCGGGGCGGGCGGCGGCCGGCGAGCCGCAGCGGAAGGGCGACGTTCTGCTCGGCGGTGAGGGCGGGCAGCAGGTTGAACGCCTGGAAGACGAAGCCGATCCGCTCCCGGCGCAGCAGCGTCAGCCGCCGCTCGCTCAGCCCGGTCAGCTCGGTCCCGTCGATCCGCACCGATCCCGAGGTCGGCCGGTCCAGTCCGGCGGCGCACTGGAGCAGCGTCGACTTGCCCGAGCCGGACGGTCCCATGACGGCGGTGAAGGAGCCCCGGGGGAGGGCGAGGGTGACGTCGTCGAGCGCGGTCACCCCGGTGCCTGGGGCACCGTATCGCCTGCTCACGGACGTCAGTTGGACGGCGTGTGTGGTCATGGCTCCACGAAACCGTGCGCGCCCCTGTCCGGTCTGTCGGGCAGGACCTAGACCTGGGGTAGGGCCAGGCATACCTCCGAACCTCCGTCCAGACCGATGGCTCCGGCGCGCCGCCCCTTCTACGGTGATCCGCATGCAACCGCGAAACGTGTGGCAGGCCCTGCTCCGCCCGGGATACCTGCTGTCGCCGTGGCCCTGGCGGGCCGTCGCCTATCTGCTGACGGGCGCGTTCACCGGAGCCGCCGTCCTCGTGGGGCTGGTCGCGGTGGTGGCGGTGGGCGGAGTCCTCGCGGCCGTCCTCGTCGGACTGCCGCTGCTCGCGGTCGTCGTCTTCGCCGGGCTGCCCGTGGCCGCCCTGGAGCGGCGCCGACTGCGGCTGGTCGACGCGGACGACGCACCCGGCGCGCACGTGGAACCCGCGGTGCCGGGCCTGCGCAGCTGGCTCACCACCCGGCTGCGGGAACGGGCCACCTGGCGGGAACTGGGCCACACCCTCCTCACCGCCTGCCTCCTCTGGCCGGCCGAGGCACTGGTGCTCACGGTCGCCCTGTTCTTCCCTCTCGCGACGATCGCCACCCCGCTGCTGCTCGCGACGGTCGGCGAGGGCCGTGAGACGAAGGTGCTCAAGGTGTGGACGGTCACCGGCTGGCCGACCGCCCTCGGCGCCGCCGCACTGGGCGTGCTGCTGCTGGCCGCGGGCCTGTACGCCCTCGGGGTGGCGGCGGGCGCCCGGGCCGCGCTGACCCGGTTCCTCGTCGCCCCGCGCGCGGGCGACCCGCAGGCCAGGGTCGTCGAACTGACCCGCTCCCGCGCGCGGTTGGTCGACGCGTTCGAGGCCGAACGCCGCCGCATCGAACGAGATCTGCACGACGGCGCCCAGCAGCGGCTGGTCGCGCTCACCATGAACCTCGGCCTGGCCCGGCTCGACGCCCCGCCCGGCGGCCCGCTCGCCGAGCAGCTCGCCCGCGCCCACGAGGAGGCGGGCGCGGCCCTGGCGGAACTGCGCGAGCTGATCCACGGCATCCATCCCCAGGTGCTCGCCGACTACGGCCTGGAAGCGGCCGTCGCCGACGCGGCCGACCGCTCGCCCGTCCCCGTGGACGTGGAGTTCGCCCGGCCGGCCCCGCGGCTCCCGCAGGCAGTGGAGGCCGCCGCCTACTTCGTGGTCCGCGAGGCGCTGGCCAACGTGGCCCGGCACAGCGGGGCGCGGCGCGCACGCGTGCGTGCGGAGCACCGGGCCGGACGGCTGCTCGTCCTGGAGGTGACCGACGACGGCCGGGGCGGGGCCGACAGCGGCCGCGGCACCGGCCTCACCGGGCTCGCCGACCGGGTGTCGGTGCTCGATGGAAGACTGACCCTGACCAGCCCGCCGGGCGGACCGACCCTGCTGCGTGTGGAGATCCCTTGCGAGCCGAGCGAGCCGAGTCAGCCGAGCGAGCCGAGTCAGACCGGTCAGCTGAGTCGGACCGGTCGGCCGAGTCGGACCGGTCGGCCGAGTCGGTCGACCGAACGGCCGACGGACGCGGTGACCGAGGCCTCCGCGTAGTTCTCGCCGAGGACGGCGTTCTGCTGCGCGACGGCCTGACGACGCTCCTCACCCGCTTCGGGCACGAGGTCGTGGCGGCGGTGGGCGACGCGCAGGAGCTGATGGCGGCGGTCGCCGACCACGCGCCCGACGTCGTCGTCACCGACGTCCGCATGCCGCCCGCCTTCCAGGACGAGGGGCTGCGGGCGGCGGTCCGGCTACGCGCGGAGCGGCCCGGACTGCCGGTGCTCGTCCTCAGCCAGTACGTGCAGCGCGCGTACGCGGCGGAACTCCTCGACTCCGGCGACGGCACCGGCGTCGGGTACCTGCTCAAGGACCGGGTCGGCCAGGTGGAGCAGTTCGTGGACGCCCTGTGCGAGGTCGCGGCCGGCGGCACGGTCGTCGACCCGGAGGTCGTACGACAGCTGCTGCGCCGGCGCCGCGACCCGCTGGCCCGGCTGACCCCACGCGAGCGGGAGGTGCTGGCGCTGGTGGCGGAGGGGAGGTCCAACGGAGCGATAGCCCGTCAGCTGGTGGTGTCGGAGGCGGCCGTCGGCAAGCACATCGGCGGAATCCTCACCAAGCTGGACCTGCCTCCGGCGGACGACACCCACCGCCGCGTCCTGGCGGTGCTGGCCTACCTCAGAAGCTGAGGGTCGCCAGTAGCCGCGGTACGTCAGGTTCTTCGGGAGCCGAGTGTGTTCAGCGCCTCTTCGGGCGCCGAGTTCCTTCAGGCGCCGGGTTTCTTCAGGAGCTGAGGTTCTTCAAGAAGCTGAGGTGCTTCAGGGGCCGAGCGGCTTGGCGTAGCAGCGGCTGTTCTCGTACTCGCGGTAGTAGCCGAACTTCGTGCACGGTTCGTACCCGCTGGACGTGTACAGGGCGATGGCCTCCGGCTGTTCCGTGCCCGTCTCGAGGACCATCCGAATACGGCCGGCCGCCCGGGCGTCGTCCTCCAGCGCGGTGAGCATCCGCCGGGCCAGTCCTCTGCCGCGTACTTCCCGGATCACGAACATCCGCTTGAGCTCGGCGTCGCCGTCCTCGTGGCCCTTGCCGTCGTCGTCCTGGCTGCGCCAGCCGCCCGTGGCCACGGGCCGGTCCCGCTCGTCGTAGGCGATGAGGTAGATCCCGCGCGGGCGCTGGAAGTCGGACGGCTCCAGGACCGTGGCGTCACCGCCGTCGCCGTACCGCTCGTGGTACTCGGCCTGGACCTCGTCGTTGAGCTTGACTGCGTCGGGGTGGTCGAAGGGGACCGGACGTATATTCATGCTGCTCACAGTAGTTGTATGCACAATTCTGGAAAAGTGGATTCTGGACCTGGTCCAGTGTGCCGGTATCCGGCCGGAACCCGGCCTGTATCGTGCCCGGGTGCTGACCGTGACCTCCGTGAATGTGAATGGACTGCGTGCCGCCGCGAAGAAGGGCTTCGTGGAGTGGCTCGCGGACACCTCCGCCGACGTGCTGTGCCTCCAGGAGGTGCGGGCCGAGCCGGAGCAGCTGCCGGAGACGGTCCGCGCCCCCGAGGGCTGGTTCGTCACCCACGCCCCGGCCGCCGCCAAGGGCCGCGCCGGCGTCTCCCTCTACAGCCGCCGCGAACCGGACGCCGTCCGCGTCGGCTTCGGCTCGGCCGAGTTCGACGGCAGTGGCCGCTACGTCGAGGCGGACCTGCCCGGTGTGACGATCGCCTCCCTCTACCTCCCCTCCGGCGAGGTCGGCACCGACCGGCAGGACGAGAAGGTCCGCTTCATGGACGAGTTCCTGGCCCACCTCGAGGAGCTGCGAGCCCGCGCCGCCGCCGACGGTCGCGAGGTCCTCGTGTGCGGTGACTGGAACATCGCCCACCAGCAGGCCGACCTGAAGAACTGGCGCTCCAACACCAAGAACTCCGGCTTCCTCCCGGAGGAGCGCGACTGGCTGACCCGGGTCTTCGCCGCCGAGGGCGGCGGCTACGTGGACGTCGTACGGGCGCTGCACCCGGAGGTGACGGGGCCGTACACGTGGTGGTCCTACCGGGGGCGCGCCTTCGACAACGACGCAGGATGGCGCATCGATCTTCACGTCTCGACGCCCTCTCTCGCGGGCAAGGCCGTCAAGGGGTTCGTGGAGCGGGCGGCCACACATGGCGAGCGCTGGTCGGACCACGCTCCTGTCACCGTGGTCTACGACCTCTAGAGCGACCCGGGGGGCGGTCTCTCGTACGACTTGAGGAGGACTCCGACGCGACCTCGAGTGCGTTCCCTCGAGTACGCCCTCCAGGCGAGTGAGGCCCTCAGTGGGCGCGATCCCTAAGTCGCCTTGTGCAAGCGCCGGTCCAGGGCCAGTGAGAGTTCTGCCTCGACCACGCTGTGGGCCAGTGGGCGCAGGCGGGGGAGGTCCTCCTCGGTCGCGTGGCGCAGGATCAGGTCGGTGAAGAGGGCGGCGAGGGCGTCGGCGTGCTCGCGGACCAGGACCCCCGCCGCGAGTACCTCCGCGAGGGGGATGCCCTCGCGGACCAGGGCGGAGGAGACGTCCAGCAGGCGGCGGCTGATGTGGACGATCTCGTCGCCGTCGGTGCCCAGATAGCCGAGGTCCAGGGCGGCGGCGAGGTTCTCCGTGGTGACCTGGCCCTCGAAGCGCGCGGCGAGTTCCTCGGGGGTCAGGCGGACCGGTTCCTCCTCGGTGGGGCCGCCGACGCCGAGCAGGTCGGCGACGCCCCGGCCGTGGTCGAGGGCGTCCGCCAGTTCCGCGATGCCGCTGAGGGTGTGGCCGCGTTCCAGCAGCGCGGCGATCGTGCGCAGACGGGCCAGGTGATGGTCGTCGTACCAGGCGATACGGCCCTCGCGGCGGGGCGGCGCGAGGAGTTTGCGCTCGCGGTAGAAGCGCAGGGTGCGCACCGTGATGCCGGCCTCCCTGGCCAGCTCCTCCGTTCGGTACTCCCGCTTGTCCGTCACGGGCGAAGCCTATGTTGTACCGCCAGTAACTTTCCTTCTCCCGGCCCTACCCCTCAGTACGGAGCTGCTCTACGCTCCCATTGCGCCAGTGTTCACTGGCAGAGTCCGTAGGGTCGCACGCACGGCTAGGAGGTTTCGGGATGACCGAACACGTACGGGTGGCGGTGATCGGGTCCGGCTTCGGTGGGCTGGGGGCCGCCGTGCGGCTGCGCCGCGAGGGGATCACCGACTTCGTCGTCCTGGAGCGGGCGAGCAGCGTCGGCGGGACCTGGCGGGACAACAGCTACCCGGGGTGCGCCTGTGACGTGCCCTCCCACCTGTACTCCTTCTCCTTCGCGCCCAACCCGGAGTGGCCGCGCACCTTCTCCGGGCAGGAGCACATCCGCGCCTACCTGGAGCACGTCACGGATGTCTTCCGGCTCCGTCCGCACCTGCGGTTCGACTCCGAGGTGCTGCGGATGACATGGGACGCGCAGGAACTGCGGTGGGACATCGAGACCGGTGGCGGGCGGTACTTCGCCGACGTCGTCGTGTCGGCCACCGGGCCGCTGTCCGACCCGAAGATCCCGGAGATCCCCGGCCTCGACTCCTTCCCCGGCAAGGTCTTCCACTCGGCCCGCTGGGACCACGACCACGACCTCACCGGGCAGCGCGTCGCCATGGTCGGCACCGGCGCCTCAGCCATCCAGATCGTGCCCGCCGTCCAGCCCGACGTCTCCAGGCTGACGCTCTTCCAGCGCACCCCGCCCTGGGTGATGCCCCGGGTCGACCGGGCGATCAGCGGCGCGGAGCGCGCCCTGCACCGGGCCCTGCCCGTCACCGCCCAACTGCGCCGCGGGCTGCTCTGGGGCATCCGGGAACTGCAGGTCCAGGCGTTCACCAAGCACCCGAACCAACTCGGGTTCGTCGAGCGGCTCGCCAGGCAGAACATGGCCCGCGCCATCAAGGACCCGGCCCTGCGCGCCAGGCTCACCCCCGACTACCGCATCGGCTGCAAGCGGATCCTGCTGTCCAGCACCTACTACCCGGCCCTCGCGCAGCCCAACGTGGACGTCGTGGCGAGCGGGCTGAGCCAGATCCGCGGGTCCACGCTGGTCGCCGCGGACGGCAGCGAGGCCGAGGTCGACGCGATCGTCTTCGGCACCGGCTTCCACGTCACCGACATGCCGATCGCCGACCGGGTGGTGGGCGCCGACGGGCGGACCCTCGCGGAGAGCTGGAAGGACGGCATGGAGGCCCTGCGCGGCGCCTCCGCCGCCGGCTTCCCCAACTGGATGACGATCATCGGCCCCAACACGGGCCTCGGGAACTCCTCCATGATCCTCATGATCGAGTCCCAGCTGAACTACATGGCCGACTATCTGCGCCAGCTCGACGTCCTGGGGGTCCGTCCAGGCCCTCAAGGCACTGGGGGACGACGCGTGGCTCTGGACGCCCGTCCGAGCGCCGTGCACGCCTGGAACCGCCGGGTGCAGGACCGGATGAAGCGCACGGTGTGGAACACGGGCGGCTGCACCAGCTGGTACCTGGACGCGAGCGGCCGCAACACCACCATCTGGCCGGGCACCACGGCCGAGTTCCGGCGGGCCACCCGACGCGTGGACCTTGCGGAGTACGAGGTGCTGCGCGGGCCCGCCGTGAAGACGGCCGCCGAGGAGCCCGTCGAGGAGTCCGTCGACGGGAACGAGGTGACGGCGTGACCTCCCCGGCCGACCCCTCCGGCAAGCCCACCCCCGAGCCCGTCCTCGCGCCGACCACCGCGCCCGCCCGTGAGCTCACCGCCGTCTCCGCCGACGGCACCCGTCTGCACGTCGAGATCCACGGCCCCGCGACCGCGCCCGCCGTCGTCCTCGCCCACGGCTGGACCTGCTCGACCGCGTTCTGGGCGTACCAGATCCGGGAACTCGCCGTGGACCACCGGGTCATCGCCTACGACCAGCGCGGCCACGGACGCACCCTGCCGAGCCCGGCGTGCACCACGGACGCGCTCGCCGACGACCTGGTGGCCGTCCTCGCCGCGACGCTCGCGCCCGGCGAGAAGGCCGTGGTCGCCGGGCACTCGATGGGCGGCATGACGGTGCTTGCGGCGGCCGCCAGGGACGCCTTCCGGGAGCACGCCGCCGCGGTCCTGCTGTGCAGCACCGGCGCCTCACGGCTGGTCGCCGAGTCCACCGTCCTGCCCCTGCGGCCGGGCCCGTTGCGGACCTGGCTGACCCGGCACGTCCTCGGCTCCAGGGCGCCCCTCGGACCCGTCACGCCGGTCGCGAAGCGGATCCTCAAGTACGCCACGATGGGCGCCGGTTCCGCCCCGCACATGGTGGACGCGTGCGCCCGCATCGTGCACGCCTGTCCGCGCAAGGTGCGGCACGCCTGGTCGCACGTGCTGAACGTGCTCGACCTCGACCACGGCGTACGGGAGTTGCGCGTGCCGACCGCGGTGATCGTCGGCACCGGCGACCGGCTCACCCCGCCGGTGCACGCCCGCCGGATCGCCGCCGAGCTCCCGACTTGCGTCGGCCTCACCGAACTGCCCGACGTCGGCCATATGACGCCGGTCGAGGCACCCGACCTGGTCACCGGCCGGATCCGGGAACTCGTCACCACCTACGCACAGTTGAAGGAGGGCGCATGAGCAGGGTCAGCCTCGAAGGACAGGTCGCCGTCGTGACCGGGGCCGCGCGGGGTGTCGGGGAGCTGCTCGCCCGCAAGCTCTCCGCCCGCGGTGCCAAGGTCGCGCTGGTCGGCCTGGAGCCGGACGCGCTCAAGCAGGTCTCCGACCGGCTGCACGGCGACAGCGACCACTGGTTCGCCGACGTCACCGACCACGAGGCGATGACCCGGGTCGCGGCGGAGGTGAAAGAGCGCTTCGGCAAGGTGGACATCGTGGTCGCCAACGCCGGTGTCGCCAACGGCGGACCGTTCGCCGACTCCGACCCGGAGGCCTGGCGCAGGGTCATCGAGGTCAACCTGATCGGCTCGGCGGTCACGGCCCGCGCCTTTCTGCCGCTGCTGCGGGAGAGCCGCGGCTACCTCCTCCAGATCGCCTCGCTCGCCGCGATCACCCCGGCGCCGATGATGACCGCGTACTGCGCGTCCAAGTCGGGTGTGGAGGCGTACGCGCACAGCCTGCGCGCCGAGGTCGGCCACCAGGGTGTCGGGGTCGGCGTCGGCTATCTGTCCTGGACCGACACCGACATGGTGCGGGGAGCCGATCAGGACGAGGTGATGCGGGAGTTGAGGCAGCGGCTGCCGTGGCCGTCGAACAAGACGTACCCGCTGGGGCCGGCCGTCGACCGGATCGTGGCCGGGATCGAGCGGCGCTCGGCGCATGTCTACGGCCAGTGGTGGCTGCGGGGGATGCAGAGCGTGCGCGGCTATCTGCCCGGGATCATCGGGACGGTCGGCCGGCGCGAGATGAAGCGGTTCGCGCCCAGGCTGCAGGGGATGCGGACGGGGCTGGTGGGCGCGGGCGGTTCCGCCGACGAACAGGCGAGGGCTACGCAGCGTAGTTGATCGACATGCGCCGGGTGAGCGCCCGTGTGAATCTGGTCGAGGCCCCACCACGGGGCCCCAACCCCCCTCATCTCCTACAGGAGTGAACCCACATGGGTATGAAGGAAAAGTTCCAGGACCAGTCCGAGCAGTGGAAGCAGCAGGCCAAGCAGAAGGCCGAGCAGGCCAAGGAGCAGGCTCAGCAGCGTGGCAAGCAGCGCCCGGGCGAGCGTCCCGGTGAGCGTCCGGGCGAGCGGGCCGGTGAGCGTCCCGGTGAGCGTTCCGGCGGCCGCCCCGGCGAGCGTCCGGGCCAGCGTCCCGGCCAGGACACGGAGCGTATGCGGCGCGAGGACGACGACCGCATCGGCCAGGACTTCGACGTGTAGCTGAGCTCGGCCACCGTCGTTGACGTGGGGCGCCCTCCTTCCGGGAGGGCGCCCCTGCGCTTTCCGGGAGGCCCCGGTGTTGCGAGGCCCCGGTGTTTCAGGGGCCCCTGCGTTTCAAGGCGCGCTGCGTTTCAAGGCCTCTGGCGCGGCGGCAGGTTGGGGCGGGAGCGGTCGGGGACGTCGTCGTAGGTCGGCGGGGCCGCCGGGGGGGCGGCGTCGAGGAGGTCCAGCGCCAGCCGTACGGCGTCGTCCAGTTGGGCGTGGCGGCCCTCGGCCCAGTCGAGCGGGGTGCGCAGCACCTCGAGGTCGGGGGTGACGCCCTTGTTCTCCACCGACCAGCCGTACGCTTCGAACCAGGCCGCGTTCATGGGGACGGTGATGACCGTGCCGTCACCGAGCTGATGGCGGCCGGTCATGCCGACCACGCCGCCCCAGGTGCGCTGGCCGACCACCGGGCCCAGCTTCAGCAGCTTGAAGGCGGCCGTGATCATGTCGCCGTCCGAGGAGGTCGCCTCGTCCGCAAGGGCCACCACCGGACCCCTCGGCGCGTTCGAGGGGTACGACACCGGCTGCGCGTCGCGGGTGAGGTCCCAGCCCAGGATCCTGCGCGTCAGTTTCTCCACCACCAGCTCGCTGATGTGGCCGCCCGCGTTGCCGCGTACGTCCACGAGCAGCGCGGGCCTGGACACCTCCATCCGCAGGTCGCGGTTGAACTGGGCCCAGCCGGAGCCGCCCATGTCGGGGATGTGCAGGTAGCCGCACCGGCCGCCGCTCAACTCCCGTACCACGGCACGCCGTTTGGCCACCCAGTCCTGGTAGCGCAGGGGGCGTTCGTCGATGAGCGGGACCACGGCGACCCGGCGTGGGCGGCCCGCCTCGCCCTGGGCCGGGGTGAAGGTGAGTTCCACGGTCGTGCCGCCCGCGCCGGCGAGGAGCGGGTACGGGCCGGTCACCGGGTCGACCTCCCGGCCGTCCACGTGCGTGAGCACCGCCCCTTCCCGGATCCCGGTGCCGGCCAGCGGTGAACGGGCCTTGGAGTCGGAGGAGTCGCCGGGCAGGATCCGCCGGACCGTCCAACCGCCGTCCCGGTGTACGAGGTTGGCGCCCAGCAGGCCCTGGAGGCGCTGGTAGTGCGGCGGGCCCTCGTTGCGGCGGGCGGCGGTGACGTACGCGTGGGACGTGCCCAGTTCGCCCAGCACCTCACGCAGCAGGTCGGCGAACTCGTCCGGCGAAGCGACCCGTTCGACCAGCGGCCGGTACTGGGCGAGCACCGCGTCCCAGTCGATGCCGCACATCCCCGGGTCCCAGAAGTAGGCGCGGATCAGCCGCCCGGCCTCCTCGTACGACTGACGCCACTCGGCGCCGGGGTCCACCTCGTGCAGGATGCGCCGCAGGTCGATCCAGACCGTCGAGTCCAGGTCGCCGGACTCGGCCGACGGCACCGCCCGCAGGTCGCCCTCGTCGACCACGACCAGCCGGGAGCCGTCCCCGCTGAGCGCGAACCAGTCGAGGTGGTCGACGAGTTCGGACTTCTTCGCCTTGCTGATGTTGAAGTGCTCGAGCGTCGGCCGCCCGCTGGTGTCGTCCGGGTTCGCGAAGGTCTCGCCCAGCGCGCCCGAGATCGGCCAGCGCAGCCACACCAGCCCGCCGCCCGCCACCGGGTACAGCGCCGAGTACTTGGACGCCGGCACCGGGAAGGGCGTGACCCGGTTCTCCAGCCCCTCGATCTCGACGGTCACGGCCCCGTCGCCGCTCTCGTCGTCCTCCACCGGGTCCAGGCCGCCGGCGGCCGGACGGCCTTCCGGGGTCAGGGCGAAGGGGGAGGGGGTCGCCGAGGACAGCGGCACCAGGTAGGGGCGGCAGCCCAGCGGGAAGGACAGGTCCCCGGTGTGCACGTCGTACACCGGGTCGAAGCCGCGCCAGGAGAGGAACGCCAGGTAGCGGCCGTCCCTGGTGAAGACCGGGTTCTCGTCCTCGAACCGGCCGTTGGTGACGTCCACGATGAACCGGTCCTTCATGCGGGCCATCTTGATCTGCCGCAGCGACCGCCCGATTCCCGGATGCGACCAGGTCAGCCAGTTCCCGTCGGGGGAGAAGGCCAGGTCCCGCACGGGTCCGTTGACCGACGAGATCAGCTCGGTGACCTCACCGCCCGGGTCGGCGGTGCGGCCCGGGTCCCCGGCCTCGGTGACCTCGCCTGCGGCCGCGTCGCCGGGCACCGTGATGTCGTCAGCCACGGTGGTGTCGTCAACCAGGTCGATGTCGTCGGACACGTCGATGTCGTCGGACACGGTGATGAGGAGCAGTCGTCCGTCGTGCGAGGCGACGGCGAGCCGCTCGCCCCGGGGGTCGGACACCATCTCCAGCACCCGGCCGAGCCGCCCGGACGCCAGCCGCCGGGATTCGCGGTCTCCGGTGGCCCGGGGCAGGTAGGCGATCTCGACGGCGTCCTCGCCCTCCGCGTCCGTCACGTAGGCGACCTGGCCGCCCGAGCCGAGCATCTCCGGCAGCCGCACCCGTACCCCGGGGGTGTCGGTGATGGTCCGGGCGGGACCGTCCCGGTGCGTCAGCCAGTACAGGCTGCCGCGTACGACGACGGCGCTCGCCCGTCCCGTCTCGTCCACGGAGATGCCGTCCACGTGCTGGGCGGCCGGGATCTGGTACGGCCGCCGCCCCGCGCGCGGGCCGCTCAGCCGTACGTCGATCCGGCGCGGCCCGGAGTCGGCGGCGAGGTCGTCGACGATCCACAGGTCCCCGGCGCACTGGTACACCACCCGGGTGCCGTCGCTGGAGGCGTGCCGGGCGTAGAAGGCGTCGTGGTCGGTGTGCCGGCGCAGGTCGGAGCCGTCGTGGGCGCAGGAGTAGAGGTTGCCGACGCCCTCGTGGTCGGAGAGGAAGGCGATCCGTCCGCCGACGAAGAGGGGGGAGTGCAGATGCCCGTCGAGGCCTTCCAGGAGTCGCTGCCCGTGCAGCCACAGGCGCCCTGTCGCTCCGCCCCGGTAGCGCTTCCAGCCGGCGGGCTCGTGCGGTGGGGTGCCGGTGAGCAGGAGGGTCCTGTGTTCGCCGTCGATGTCGGCGCTCTGGAGGTCGGAGACCGGGCCCCAGGGGAGTTTCCGGCCGGGGGAGCCGTCGGTGGGGACCTTGTAGGCCCAGGTGAAGTAGGAGAAGGGCTCGCCGTGGGAGGCGACGGCGAGGATGTCGGCGTTCCCGTCCTGGTCGGGGGGTGTCCAGCCGCAGACCTGGGTGTCCGAGCTGCCCCAGTACGTCAGCCGGCGCCCCGGTCCGCCGTCCACGGGCACCAGATGGATCTCCGGGACGAGACTGCGCCAGCTCGTGTACGCGATCCGGCTTCCGTCGGGGGAGAAGCGGGGGTGTCCGGCCTTGGTGCGGTCGACGGTGAGCCGCCAGGCGCGGCCGGGGCCGTCCAGGGGGGCCAGCCAGAGGTCGTCCTCGGCCACGAAGCACAGCAGGTCACCACTGAGGTGGGGCAGACGCAGATAGCTCACCTCCCCATGTTTTTCCGGCGAATGGGGCCGGGCAACTTATGTGTCCTTCACGTTCGTGAGCCAGCACACGTACGAAACGGTTTCGTTTCGCTGATCCTCGGGGTATCTTCTTGGTGTACGAGACGAGTTGGCGATGACGGAGCCGGAAGGTGAGTGGCATGACTGAGATCGCAACGGCGCGTCGCAGTCGCATCACGCCCGAGCGCGAGGCCGAGCTGTACCGGGCCGTGCTCGACCTGCTCCGCGAGGTCGGCTACGACGCCCTCACCATGGACGCCGTCGCCACCCGTACCCGATCCAGCAAGGCGACGCTCTACCGCCAGTGGGGCGGCAAGGCCGAGCTGGTGGCGAAGGCGGTGCGGTACGACAAGCCGGGCGCCTCCGCCGGCGGTGTCGACACCGGATCGCTCAGGGGCGACCTGCATGCCCTCACCATGCGTTCGGACGACTGCGAGATGGAGCAGAACTCCGCGCTGATGCGAGGACTGGCCATGGCCATCCATGGCAATCCGGACCTCCTGAAGGCGTTCAAGGAGCATCTCGTCGAGCCGGAGATGGCGGAGTTCCGCAAGGTGCTCCAGCGGGCGATCGACCGGGGCGAGGTCCTCGCGGACAATCCCGCCCTCGGTTATGTGCCGCACATGATGATCGGCGCGTTCGCCGCCCGCACCATGCTCGACGAACAACCGCCGACGCAGGCCTTCCTCCTCGCGTACATCGACGCCGTGGTCCTCCCTGCCCTCGGCGTCTCCACCACCACCTGACCGTCCCCACGGTCCGCCCATCCTGACGTCACCGCTCACGTCGTCGGGCCGATCACCCCTGCTCTCCCCGCCGGGTTGGTCAACCCTGCCCCTGGGGCCCGTGCAGGAATGCCGGCCCCCACACACACGACCTGACCGGGAGTACGCCTCCGTGGCCACGTTCCTTTACAAGCTCGGCCGGCTCGCCTTTCGGCGACGCCATTTCGTCGCCCTGATATGGGTGGCGCTGCTGACCCTCGCCGGCGTCGGCGCCGCCTCCGCGCCCGCCGCCGGATCGACCTCCTTCTCCATCCCCGGCGTCGAGGCCCAGAAGGCCTTCGACCTGCTGGAACAGCGCTTCCCCGGAGCCAGCGCCGACGGCGCGACCGGGCGCATCGTGTTCAAGGCGCCCGAGGGCCAGAAGATGACGGACGCCGCCAACCGGGCGACCGTCCAGAAGACCGTCAAGACGCTGGGCGACGGCTCCGAGGTCCTCTCCGTCACCGATCCGTTCACGACCAACGCCGTGAGCAAGGACGGAACGGTCGCCTACACGTCGGTGAAGTACGACGCCCCCGGCATGGAGCTGACGGACACGACCAGGGACGCCCTCGAGGCGGCCGGGGACGCGGCCCGGGACACCGGACTGACCGTCGACGTCGGAGGCGACGCCCTCCAGGCCGCCGCCGAGCCCGGTGCGGTCGGCGAGGTCATCGGTCTCGCGATCGCCGCCGTGGTCCTCGTCATGACCCTGGGTTCACTGGTCGCGGCCGGACTGCCGCTGCTGACGGCGATCATCGGCGTCGGAATCGGCGTCTCCACGATCACCGTCCTCGCCAAGGCGCTCGACCTGGGCGACACCACCTCCACCCTCGCGCTGATGATCGGCCTCGCGGTCGGTATCGACTACGCGCTGTTCATCGTCTCCCGTTACCGGAGCGAACTGGCCGAGGGCCGCGACCGCGAGGAGGCGATCGGCCGCGCCACCGGCACGGCCGGCTCGGCGGTGGTCTTCGCGGGACTCACGGTCGTGATCGCACTGGCGGGCCTCTCGGTCGTCAACGTGCCGATGCTGACCAAGATGGGCCTCGCGGCGGCGGGCACGGTCGTGGTCGCCGTCCTCATCGCGCTGACCATGATCCCGGCGCTGCTCGGGTACGCGGGCAAGAAGGTCAGGGCGACCGGCGAGAAGCGCAGGCCGGCCAATGAGAAGAGCGGGCAGGGCAAGCCCGGCCTGGGCGTCCGCTGGGCGAGCTTCGTCATCCGCCGTCCGGCCGCCGTGCTGCTGCTCGGCGTGGTCGGTCTCGGCGCGATCGCCGTCCCGGCCACCCAGCTGGAACTGGGCCTGCCCGACGACGGCTCGCAGCCGACGTCCACGACCCAGCGCCGGGCGTACGACCTGCTGTCGGAGGGCTTCGGCCCCGGGTTCAACGGCCCCCTGATGATCGTGGTCGACGCCCGCAACAGCGACGACCCCAAGGCGGCGGCCACCACGGTGACCGACGGGATCAAAAAGCTCGAGGACGTCGTGACGGTCACCCCGGCGATGTTCAACAAGGCCGGCGACACCGCGACGATCACCGTGATCCCGGACTCCAAGCCCTCCTCGACCCAGACCGAGGACCTGGTGCACGCCATCCGTGACCAGGGCGCCGGCATCCGGGCCGACACGGGCGCGCAGGTGCTGGTCACCGGCACCACCGCGATGAACATCGACTTCTCGCAGAAGCTCAACGACGCGCTGATCCCCTACCTGGGACTGGTGGTCGGCCTGGCCTTCCTGCTGCTGATCGTGGTCTTCCGCTCCATCCTGGTCCCGCTGAAGGCGGCCCTCGGCTTCCTGCTCAGCGTGCTCGCCGCGATCGGCGCCGTGGTCGCGGTCTTCCAGTGGGGCTGGCTCAGCGGTCTGATCGGCGTCGAGGAGACCGGCCCGATCATGTCGATGATGCCGATCTTCATGGTGGGCGTGGTCTTCGGTCTCGCGATGGACTACGAGGTGTTCCTCGTGACCCGGATGCGGGAGGCGTACGTCCACGGCGAGAGCCCGAGCCAGGCCATCGTCACCGGCTTCCGGCACAGCGCCAAGGTGGTGGCCGCCGCCGCGATCATCATGATGGCCGTCTTCGGCGGCTTCATCAGCTCCAGCGAGTCGATGATCAAGATGATCGGCTTCGGTCTCGCGATCGCCGTCTTCTTCGACGCGTTCATCGTGCGCATGGCGATCGTGCCGGCGGTGTTGGCACTGCTCGGCAAGAAGGCCTGGTGGCTGCCGAAGTGGCTGGACCGCGCCCTGCCCAACGTGGACGTCGAGGGCGAGGGTCTGCGGGCCCAGGACGAGGCCGCCTCGTCCGGGGACGGCGACGAGGACCGGGAACTGGTACGCGCCTGACCCACCCGTCCACCGAAGACCGCCGGTGAGGGCTCCGTGGGGACGGGGCGCCCTCACCGGCTTCTTTTTTCGCGGCCGCGCGCCGCGCGCCGCGCCTCGGAACACCGGCCTCCCGCGGAGTGGGCGGTCGGAACACCGGCCTCCCGCGGAGTGGGCGCACATCCCGGCCGCCGTCCCCGGCCCCGGATGCGGACAACTCGTTCGCCTGCCCCATACACCGACCGCTAGCGTGCCGTGCATGACGACGACAGCCGCCCACCCCCGGTTCGCCGAGGCGCTGCACGACCTGGGCCTCGACCAGCTGAACAGTCGTGTCCGCCGCTTCCCCGAGGCGACCCGGGCCGCCGCCGACGTCGTACGGGAGACCACCGGGTACGCGATCGGGGGCGTGCCGCCCTTCGGGCACCGGACGCGGACGCGGGTGCCGGCCGACCGCGACCTGCTCGCGCACGCCGTCGTAGGGGCCGCCGCCGGCAACCCGCACGTCGTCTTCCCGATGGCGCCCCAGGACCTGGTCCGGCACGCCGACGCGACCCTGGTGGACGTGCGCGAGCACACCGCGTGACCCCGCTGGTCACCGCGGCCGTCCTGCTGGCGGCGAGCACCCACGCCTGCTGGAACGCCATCGCCCACCGGATCACCGACAAGCTCGTCGGGTTCACGCTGATCGCCGGTGGCGGCATGCTCATCGGGCTGGCGCTCGTGCCGTTCACCGCGTTCCCGGCGGCCCGCGCGTGGCCGTACCTGCTGTCCTCCGCCGTCGTCCACATCGCCTACTACGTGTTGCTGATGCGGTCGTTCCGGCTCGGCGACTTCGGACAGGCGTATCCCATCGCGCGCGGTTCCGCGCCGCTCGTGGTCACCGTCCTCGCCGCCGTCTTCGCGCACGAGGTGCCGGACGGCTGGGCGGCCGCCGGTGTCGCGCTGTCGTGCGCGGGGCTGACCGGCGTCGCCCTGTGGGGACTGCGCGGCGGGCGGCCGAACTGGGCGGCGATCGGGGCCGCGCTGGCGACCGGGGTGACCATCGCCGCGTACACGGTCATCGACGGGCTCGGCGTCCGCGCCTCCGGATCCTCTCTCGGGTACATCGGCTGGCTGATGGCCGTGCAGGGGGTCGTCATCCCGGCGTACGCCGTCCACCGCTGGCGCGGACGGGCCGTCGCCGGCCTCCGCCCCTTCGCCGCCCTGGGCCTCCTCGGCTCCGCGCTGTCCGTCCTCGCGTACGCCCTCGTCCTGTGGGCACAGACCCGGGCCGAACTGGCGCCGATCGCCGCGCTGCGGGAATCGTCGGTCATCGTCGGAGCGGCCATCGGCGCCCTGTTCTTCAAGGAACGGTTCGGCGCCCCCCGCCTCGTGGCCGCCGGGCTGCTCGTCGTCGGCATCGGGCTGATGCTGCACACCGGTTGAGCCGCTTTCCCGACGTCCTGAGACCGGCGCGTGAGCCGCGTCCCGGAGGTGACCGAGGCCGGTCGGGGCCCGGCTGGTTAGGGTGAATCATGTTCGAGACCACGCCGTTCGCCCCGGGCGAGCTTGACGCGTATTTCCGGCGGATCGGCTGGGAGGGGGACCGCCGTGCCGACGCGGCGACCCTGCGGGGCGTGCATCTGGCCCACAGCCGCGCCATCCCCTTCGAGAACCTGGACCCGTTGCGGGGCACCGTCCCCTCGCTCGCTCCCGGGGACCTGATCGCCAAGCTGGTCCGCGGGGGCCGGCGCGGCGGCTACTGCTACGAGCACAACACGCTGTTCGCGGCCGTCCTGGAGGCGCTGGGCTTCGGCGTGACCCTGCTGACCGCGCGGGTCGTCGTCGGCGCCCAGCGGTTCGAGGAGCGGCCCCGCACCCACATGGCGCTCCTCGTCGAGGTCCCCGCGGACCCGCGGCCGTACCTCGCCGACGTCGGCTTCGGCGCCCCGGGAGCCCTGCTGGAACCCGTTCCGCTCACCACGAACGTCGAGTGCCACGCCGCGGGCCGCCGCCATCGCCTCGTCCACGCCCCGCACCGCGGTCCGCTGGAGCTGTGGGTACTGCAGGCGCGCGGGGGGCTTGGGGCCGACGGAGCCGCCAGGGCCTCCGGTGCCGACGGGGCCTCCGGGGCGAAGGGGGCTTCCGGGGCAGCCGGGGCCTCCGGGGCGGACCGGGCGGACGGGGCGTCCAGTGCGGACGGGGCGGACCGGGCGGACAGGGCGTCCAGTGCGGACGGGGCCTCCGGGGCCTCCGGGGCCTCCGGGGCGTCCAGTGCGGACGGGGCCTCCGGGGCATCCGGTGCGGACGGGGCGTCCGGTGCCGACGGGGCTTCCAGGACGAACGGGGCTTCCAGGACGGACGGGGCCTCCGGGATGTCCGAGGAGGGAGCCTGGCAGGCGCAGTACGCCTTCACGCTCGAACCCTTCGAACGGCCCGACTACGAGGTGATCAACTGGCACATCGCGACCAACCCCCGTTCACCGTTCAACCGCCGCGCCTACGTCCAGCGCGTCACCCCCGACGGCCACCTCCTGCTCGACGGCCCGCTTCTCACCGAGAGCCACGCGGACGGCACCGTCGAGCAGCGCGAGCTCACGGACGAGACGGAGGTGCGCCGGGTCCTCGACGAGCGGTTCGGCATCGCCGTACCGGACGGGACGCGCCTGTTGCCCTGAGCCGACTGGGTGCGTCCGCCCGCTGTCGGGAGCACTCTGGAATGAGGACTTCCGGAGGTGACTCCCAATGACCACTACGCACACCACTGTCGGATGGCATGTCGAGCTGGAGTTCGAGGAGGATGGCCGGCACACGCGCGCGGTCGCGATGGTGCGCCTGCCCGACGGCACCGAGATCAGGACCCACGGGCATGCCACCCGGCACAACGTGGACGTCGACCAGCCACGGGTCGGCGAGGAGATCGCCGGCGCGCGCGCCCTCAACGAGATCGCCATGCAGCTGCTGACCAAGGCCCATGTGGAGATCGACGAGGACTCGGGCCGCAGGTCGCACTCGATCAACGTGTGAGCGGCAGCGGTCGGCAAGCCGGCGGCGGCAGCGGTCGGCAGGTCCGCGGGTCAGCCCAGGGACGTCGTGGCCGTCCGCAGCGCCCGCAGCAGCGCCTGGGCGCGCGGGTCGGCCGTCACGCTGGTCCTGAAGCCGTTGGTGACGTAGCCGAAGGCGATGCCCGACTCGGGGTCGGCGAGGCCGAGCGCGCCGCCGCGGCCCGGGTGGCCGAATGAGGTGGGGGACAGCAGCGGGGACGCGGCTCCGTGCAGCATGTGACCCAGGCCGAACCGGGTGTTCACGACGAGCACCCGGTCCGGGCCCGACGACTGCTCGCCACGTGCCAGGCGCACCGTCTCCGGGCGCAGCAGCCTCGTCCCGCCCTCCACCTCGCCGATCAGGGACGCGTAGAAGCGGGCCAGGCCGTCGGCGGTGGCGATGCCGTTGGAGGCGGGGAGTGCGGCGGCCCGGTAGGCCGGGTCGTTCTCGTCGGGGAGCGGGGTGATCGCGGCGAAGGCGCGGCGGGTGAGGGAGGCGGGATCGGCGTAGGCGGCGGTGACGGCGGGCTTGGGCCGGGTCTTCAACGCCCCCTTCTGCGCGGGCGCGTCCACCTGCCCCACGCGCCCCACCCGCGCGCGCTGCGCCTGCGGCAGTCCGAGCCACAGGTCGGCTCCCACCGGCCCGGCGATCTCGTCGGCGACCCACTCGCCGATGGTCCGCCCGGTGACCCTCCGGACCAGCTCGCCGGTCAGCCAGCTGTACGTCTGCGCGTGGTACCCGTGGTCCGTCCCGGGTTCCCAGGCCGGCGTCTGCGCCGCCACCGCCGCCGCGCCGAGGTCCGGATCGGCCGCCTCGGCGGGCGTCAGCGGCCGGTCCAGGACGGGTACGCCCGCGCGGTGCGCGAGCAGGTGCCGGACGAGTGTCCGCTCCTTGCCGGCTGCCTTGTACTGCGGCCAGTACGTCCCCACGGGCGCGTCCAGGTCGAGCTCACCGCGCTGGTGCAGCAGCAGGAGCACGGCGGCGGCGACACCCTTCGTCGCCGAGCGCACGATCTGCGCGGTGCCCTGCTCCCAGGGCGCCGCGCCGGCCGCGCCGTCCACGTCCCGCGTGCCACCCCACAGGTCGACGACCTTGTGCCCGTCCCGGTAGACGGTCACCGCCGCGCCCCGGTCCCCGAGCACCTCGAAGTTCCGTACGAACGCGTCCCGGACCGGCTCGAAGCCCTCGGCCACCGCACCGCTCACGTTCACGCCCGCACGCCCTCTCGAAGACCGCCTTCAACTCCTGGGGGAACGCCCCCACGGAGCCTGCGATTCCTTCGTGCCGCTAGCCGAGAATGATCGTTACGTCGATGTTGCCGCGTGTGGCGTTCGAGTAGGGGCACACCTGGTGCGCCGCGTCGACCAGCTTCTCGGCGAGCTCCGGGTCGAGGATGGGGAGCGAGACGCTGAGCGCGACGGCCAGCCCGTACCCCTTGTGCTTGTTCGGGCCGATCCCGACCTTCGCCGCCACCGTGGACCCCGCGAGGTCGAAGCCCGCGCGGTTGCCGACGAGGATCAGCGCGTTGTGGAAGCAGGAGCTGTAACCGGCCGCGAAGAGCTGTTCCGGGTTGGTGCCGTTGCCGTCCCCGCCCAGCTCCGGCGGCATCGCCACCTTCAGTTCGATCTGGCCGTCCTGACTGGTCACGAACCCGTCGCGGCCACCGTGCGCGGTCGCCTCGGCGACGTACGTGATCTTCGTCGGACGGGTGTCGACGGTGTCGACGGCGGTGCCTTCGGTCACGGCGGGACCTCCCCCAGAATCTTGCCCAATTACATCGTGCACAAGGTACTCGCCGGTAGGTCGATGTGTGTCTACCAGGGGGTAGTAACCGCGGGTAACTTCAGCTGCGGCCAACGGTAAGCCCCGGGACGGGCGCACCGGCGGCCTCGCGGGCGGGCTCATGCGCGGACGTGAGTGGGCTCATGCGCGGACGTGAGTGGGCTCATGTGCGGACGTGGATGGGCTCATGTGCGGAGCCGATGCCGGGCCCGGGTGGATGCCTCAGCGGGTGCGGTCCGCCGCGCCCTGCGCCCGTTCCGCGAGCCTCCACAGGTCCTCGCGCAACCGCGTGACCTCTGCCGCCTCCAGCCCCGTCGACGCGAGCAGATCGCCGGGTACGCCCTCCGCGCGCCCCTTCAGCTCCTCACCGCGCCCGGTGCACGCGACGAGCACGGAGCGCTCGTCCCGCGCCGAGCGCTCCCGGCGCACCAGCCCCGCCGCCTCCAGTCGCTTCAACAGCGGCGACATCGTGCCGTAGTCGAGGCGCAGGGCCGACGCCAGCTCCTTGACGGTCGTCTCACCGCGCTCCCACAGGACCAGCAGCACGAGGTACTGGGGGTAGGTGAGCCCCAGTTCGTCCAGGAGCGGCCGGTACGCGGCCGTCACCGCTCGCTGGGCCGCGTACAGCGCGAAGCACAGCTGCTCGTCCAGGAGCAGCGTGCCGGCGGCGGGGGGTGCCTCGTTCGTCACGCGCCCATTGTTGCCGAGCGCGGGTCGAACCCGAAGGGCAACTCCAGGCGATGTGCGCGCATGAGGGCGTCGTCGGCGAGCAGATCGCCGGTCCGGCCGTCCGCCGCGATCACACCCTCGCTGAGGATCAGGGCCCGCGGGCACAGCTCCAGGGCGTACGGCAGGTCGTGCGTGACCATGAGCACCGTGACGTCCAACGACCTCAGGATGTCGGCCAGTTCGCGGCGAGAGGCGGGGTCGAGGTTGGAGGACGGCTCGTCCAGGACGAGGATCTCCGGCTCCATCGCGAGCACCGTCGCGACGGCCACCCGGCGGCGCTGGCCGAAGGACAGGTGGTGCGGCGGACGGTCCTTGAACTCCGCCATGCCGACCTGGGCGAGCGCGTGGTCCACCCGCGCCTCCAGCGCCGCCCCCCTCAGCCCGGCCGCCGCCGGTCCGAACGCCACGTCCTCGCGGACCGTCGGCATGAACAGCTGGTCGTCCGGGTCCTGGAAGACGATGCCGACCTTGCGGCGGATCTCGGCCATGTGCTGCTTGCCGACGGGCAGCCCGGCCACCGTCACGGTGCCCGCGCCGCCCGTCAGGATGCCGTTGAGGTGCAGCACGAGGGTCGTCTTGCCGGCGCCGTTGGGCCCGAGCAGCGCGACCCGCTCGCCTCGCGCGACGGCGAAGTCCACGCCGAACAGGGCCTGGTGGCCGTCGGGGTAGGCGAAGGCCAGACCGGCCACTTCCAGGGAGGGCGAAGGCGTCACGGCGTCAGTCACAGGGCCCATCCCAACACGCAGACCATGAGCGCGGCGAACGGGAGGGTCAGCGCGTACGACCACTGCGCCCGAGACGCGGTCACCTCGTCGATCACCGGCATCGAACCGGCGTACCCCCGGCTGACCATGGCCAGATGCACGCGCTCCCCGCGCTCGTAGGAGCGGATGAACAGCGCGCCCGCCGACTTCGCGAGCACCCCCCAGTGCCGCACGCCCCGCGCCTCGAACCCGCGCGACTCCCGTGCGATCCGCATGCGGCGCATCTCGTCGGTGATGACGTCGCCGTAGCGGATCATGAACGACGCGATCTGCACGAGCAGCGGGGGCAGCCGCAGCCGTTGCAGCCCGAGAAGCAGCTCACGCAGCTCCGTGGTGGACGCCAGCAGCACGGAGGCGGCGACACCCAGGGTGCCCTTCGCGAGGACGTTCCAGGCGCCCCACAGCCCGTTGACGCTGAGCGACAGGCCGAGGACGTCCACCCGCTCGCCCTGCGCCACGAACGGCATCAGCACCGCGAACGCGACGAACGGCACCTCGATCAGGAGCCGTTTCAGCAGGAAACCGGCGGGCACACGCGCGCGATGCGCGACGAGGGCCAGCAGGAGCGCGTACAGGCCGAACGCCCACATCGCCTCGCGCGGTGTCGACACCACGACCACCACGAAGGCGAAGGCGGCGGCGAGCTTGGTGTGCGGCGGCAGGCCGTGCACGGGCGAGTGCCCGTGCCGGTACAGCCGGTGCGCGTGCCCCGCGCCCATGACGTCAGACGCCCTCTACGGCCGTGGGCGACACGTCGTCGCCCGCCCGGCGCCTGCGCACCGCCCAGAACACCGCGCTGCCCGCGACGACGGTCGTGCCGACGCCGATCACCCCCGCGAGACCACCGGACAGGCGGGCGTTCGTCACGTCCTTGACGCCGTAGTCGGCGAGCGGGGAGTCGGCGGACGCGTGCGCCCCGGTCTTCTTGTCGATGCCCTTGTCGGCGGCGATCTTCTCCAGGCCGTCGGGGTTCGCGGAGGCGTAGAAGCTGACGAAACCGGCCAGGACGAGGGAGGTGACCAGACCGGTCAACCACAGCGTGCGCCGGGAGGTGCGCGCCGCCACGGGCGCCGGGCGCGCGCCGGCCGGGGCCCCCTCGGCCGCCGGGGCGTCGACGAGTTCGCCGTGCACCCGCAGCTGGAGTTTCTGCCGCAGATCGCGCGCGCCGTAGACGAGATCCGGCCGTACGGCGATGACGGCGCCCACGGTCAGTGCCGTGATCACGGCCTCGCCGATGCCGATCAGCACGTGCACGCCGATCATGGCGGTGGCCACCTTGCCGATCGCCACGTCGGTGGTGCCGCCGATCCAGTACAGGAGCGTGAAGGCCACGGCGGCGGCGGGCACGGACAGCACGGCGGCGACGAAGGACGCGGCCGTGATGGACCGGCGACCGCGGGGCAGCACCTTCACCAGGGCGCGGAAGACGGCGTACGACACGATCGTCGTCACGATCGCCATGTCGGTGATGTTCACGCCGAGCGCGGTCAGTCCGCCGTCGGCGAAGAGGATGCCCTGCATCAACAGGACGACGGACACGCACAGGACCCCTGTGTAGGGGCCCACGAGTATCGCGGCGAGCGCGCCGCCGAGCAGGTGCCCGCTGGTCCCCGCCGCGACGGGGAAGTTCAGCATCTGCACGGCGAAGATAAACGCCGCCACGAGGCCGGCCAGCGGCGCGGTCCGGTCGTCGAGCTCACGCCGCGCGCCGCGCAGACTCACGGCGATGGCGCCGGCGGCGACGACTCCGGTCACGGCGGAGGTCGGGGCGTTGATGAATCCGTCGGGTACGTGCACCCGACGATGATAGTGGCTTAATGCGAATGGTTCGCAAGAGCGAGAAGCTCGTCGATCAGGGTGGCTGCCTCTCGCACGCGTGAGATATGCCGGTGCGAGGAAGCGCAATCCGCAAAATATGCGACATTGGAGGGAGAGCGGATTTACAGCTTCCGCACAGGTCACCCTGCGTGAGAGGGCCGGTCGATGTCTGTAGTCGAACAGTACGCGCGAGCCCATATCGTCACCGACGCCGACCGAGCCGAGGAAGACACGGCCGTACCCGTCGTCCTGCGCTACGACCCCGAGGAACCCCGGTCGGTACGCGTCGGGCTCCCCGACCGCCGCGAGTGGACGTTCTCCCGCAGCCTCCTCGAACAGGGGCTGCGCGCCCCCACCGGCACCGGCGAGGTGCGGGTCTGGCCGTGCGGGCGCGTGCAGGCCGTCGTCGAGTTCCACTCCGCGCACGGCGTCTCGGTGGTCCAGTTCGAGTCGAGGACGCTGCTGCGGTTCCTGCGCCGCACCTACATGGCGACGGCGCAGCAGCCCGTCACCCACCAGGTGTATTGATCACGAGCGTTGTTGACACTCGTGGGCCCGGCACCGGCCGCGGAGGGGTTCCGGTCCGGTCGGGGTGTCAGCCGCCCATCCGCAGCAGGGACGCCACGATCGGTCCGGCCGTGTCGCCGCCGTGGCCGCCCGCCTGTACGACACCCGCGGCCGCCAGGTCGCCGCGGTAGGCGGTGAACCAGCCGTTCGGCTTGTCCTGGTTGTCGACCTCCGCCGAGCCCGTCTTGGCGCCGTAGTCGGGGCCCAGACCGGACATCGCCTCGGCGGCGGTGCCGGCCGCGGCGGTGTAGTTCATCAGCTCCCGCAGCTGCGACAGCGTGGACGACGACATCGTGCGCGAGGCCGTCGCCAGCGTGCGGTCGTCCACGGACGGGGCGACCAGGTACGGCTGGTGGAAGGCGCCCGCCTTCACGGTGGAGGCGACCGACGCCATGTTCAGCGGGTTCATCCGGACCCCGCCCTGGCCGATGAGCGACGCCGCCATCTGGGCCGCCGACTGCACCGGCACCGAGCCGTCGAAGGACGGGACGCCGATGGCCCAGTTGTTCATCGACAGGCCGAACACCTGCTGCGCCTGCTTGGTCAGGCTGTCGTTGCTCAACTCGGGCGCCTGGCTGATGAAAGCGGTGTTGCAGGAGCGCGCGAAGCTCGCCTTGAACGTGCCGCCGGTGATCTGGAAGTCGTCGTCGTTGTGGAACTTCCAGCCGCCGTAGCTGAACGTCTTCGGGCAGGGATGCGCCTTGTCCGCCGACGCCAGGTCCTTCTCGATGAGCAGCGACGAGGTGATGACCTTCATCGTGGAGCCGGGCGCCAGCGAGCCGTTGAACGCGGTGTTGAAGCCGTGACCGGCGTTCGCCACCGCGAGGATCTCGCCCGTGGAGGGGCGCATCACGACGACCGAGGAGCGCGCGGTCGTCGCCACCTGCTGCTCGGCGGCCGCCTGGAGGGTGGGGCTCAGCGTGGTCCGCACGGTGCCCGGAGTGCCCTTGCTGAGCTCCAGCAGCGTCTTGTCGGAGGCCTTCTTCGCCTTCGACGCCTTGCCGCGGACGACTTGGAGCTCCACGCCCGCCTTGCCGCCCGCCTTCTTGCCGTACTTCTCCCGCAGCCCGTCCAGGACCGGTGCCAGGGAGGGGTACTTGGCGACGGTGAGCTCGCCGCCCTTGCTGTCGACGGCCTTGACGGGCGGGGTGCCGGACTCGCCGGTGACGAGCGTGTCGCCGTCCTGGAGGTCCGGGTGGACGACGGACGCGTGCCAGTCGACCTGCGCCTTGCCGTTCTCGGGGTTGCGGACGACGGTGAGGGCGCTGTCGTAGGCGAGCGGCTTGCTGACGCTCTTGTACTTCACCGTGCCCTTCACGGAGAACGGGACCTTGGTGCCGCTGGGCGTGCCGGCGGTGAGGGTGACGCCCGTGATGCGGGCGTCCTTGGTGTAGCCGGTCAGGAGGGCGGTGGCGGCCGCGGAGTCGTCCGTGGCGGCGGCCGCCCCGGTCACCTTGCCCTGCTGCCAGGCCGACAGGAACCGTGCGGCCGTGGACTTCGCCTCGGTCGCCGACGGCGGGTCGGCCCTGACCCTGGGCACCTGCCTGCCGTTGGCGGCCGCGGCCGACCCCTCGTCGGCCGCCGCTCCGCCGCCGTACAGCGCGTAGACACCGAGCCCCGCCCCGCCGACCACGACGGCGATCATGCCGCCGACCACGGCGGGGCGCCGCTTACTGCGCCGCTCTTCGACGCGCCTTCTCTTGCCCACTGCCAGATCCTCCGGATCCCCAGGGGCTTTCCCCCCAGCCCCGCTGCCCTCACCGACCCCAACGACGGCAACCACACTAGAGTCCCGCGCTGTGAGGGTGACGTCACGTGTGACGTCAGCCACCGTCCCCGACGGTTCAGCCCGCCCGGAGCACGTCCACGACGATCGGGCCGGACGCGTCGACGCCGTGCCCGCCGTCCTGGGTCATCGCGGCGGCCGCGACGTCCCCCCGGTACCCGGTGAACCAACTGTCGGACTTGTTCTGCCCGTCGACCTCGGCGGAACCGGTCTTCGCGCCGATCCGGCCGCTCAGCCCGGCCATCACCTGGGCCGCGGTGCCGCTGGTCGCGGTGCGGTTCATCATGGAGCGCAGTTGCTGAACGGTGCTCGACGACAGGCCACGCGCGTGTGCCGGCGTCCGCCCGTCGAGGCTGAGCGGCACGATCACCGGCTGCCGGAAGGCGCCCGTCATCGCGGTCGCCGTCACCGACGCCATGTTCAGCGGGTTCATCTGGACCTGGCCCTGGCCGATCAGCCCGGCCGCGGTGTCCGGTCCTCCGGCGGCCGGCACGGAGCCGTCGAACGAGGGGATGCCGGTCTGCCAGTCGAGGCCGATCCCGAAGCGGTCCTTGGCCTCGGCGGTCAGCGAGTCGACCTTCACCTCGTCCGCGAACTTCACGAACGCCGTGTTGCAGGAGCGGGCGAAGCTCTCGGAGAGGGTCGCGTTCTCGTCCGGCTTCATGTCGGTGATGTTCTTGAAGGTCTGGCTCTCGGAGACGGCCGAGGGCGGACAGGGCGCGGGACCGTTCGCGGTGGTGAGCCCGTTGTCGATGAGGGTCGCCGCGCTGATGATCTTCATCGTGGAGCCGGGCGCCACCTCCCCCAGGAAAGCGGCGTTCCAGCCGTCCGTCCGGTTGTTGGCGACCGCCAGCACCTCTCCGGTGCTCGGCTTGACGGCCACCACCGACGACTGGGCGTACTTGCGCACCGCCTTCTCGGCGGCCGCCTGCACGCTCGCGCTGAGGGTGGTGGGCAGCTTGCCCGCCTTGCCCTCGGCGAGGGGCAGCAGCGGTGTGTCGGCGGTGTCCGGGGTGGCGTGTCTGACGGCCAGCTCGATGCCGGCCGTCCCGCCCGCCTTCTCGCCGTACTTGGCGCGCAGCTCGTCCAGGATCGGCCCGAGGGAGGGGTACTTCTCCTTCGTCAGCACCTTGCCGTCACGGTCCACGGCCTCGATCGGCGGCGCCGCCGACGCGCCCGTGACCAGCGTGTCGTCCATGGACTTCAGCCCGGGATGGACGACCGACGGCTCCCAGTCCACCAGCGCCTTCCCTGTGGTGACGCCCCGTACGACCGTCAGCCGGCTCTTGTAGGCGAGCGGCTTGGACTTCCCGTCGTACGACACGGTCGCCCTGACGCTGTACGGCACGCTGTCACCGACCGCCGCGCCCGGTGTGATCTTCACTCCGGTGATGTGCGCCGCCTGGCCGTACGAGGTCAGCAGGGGCTCGGCCTTCGCCGCGTTGTTGGTGAGGTCGGCGGCCGCGGCGGCCTGCCCCTTCTCCCAGGCGGCGAAGAACTTGCTGCTCGTGTCCTTCACCTCGGACCCGCTGGGCGGCCCGGTCTTCACGACGGCCGGCTCGCTGCCCGCCGACCCGTCGCCCCCGTTCCCGCCCCCGTTCAGCGCGTTCACGAAGTTGAAGGCCCCGTATCCCGCCCCGCCCACCATCACCGCGAAGACCGAGCCGACTACGGCCGCTTTGGCCCCCTTGCGCATGTGCATCCTCCCCGTTGACCCCGCCGCTGCCCTCGCGGGCCTTTCTGAACGTGTTCAGAAAGTTGCGCTCAGGGTCACAGTAAGCGGAAAGGACGGCTCACGGAGCGAGAGTTTCCGCAATCGTTAGACCCACGTATCCAGCCACATACGTGAACGCCAGTCGTCGATCGGGATCGCCTGGCCGGTGTACAGGGGCCAGAAATAGATGAAGTTCCAGGCGATGAGCAGGACGAGGACGCCCGCGCCCGTGGCTCCCGCCACCCGGCGGGTGTCGCTGGAACCCGGTGGGCCGACGAGGGCGCCGATCATCATCGCCACCGCCAGGCACAGGAAGGGCAGGAAGACGACGGCGTAGAAGAGGAAGATCGTGCGTTCCTGGTACATGAACCACGGCAGGTAGCCGGCCGCGACGCCGCAGACGATCGCGCCCGCACGCCAGTCGCGTCGGAAGAGCCAGCGCCACAGGACGTACAGGAGCGCGAAGCAGGCCGCCCACCACAGCAGCGGGGTGCCGATCGCGAGGACCTCACGGGCGCACTTCTCGCCCGCGTCGGCCGGACAGCCGTCCGTGCCGGGGGCGGGGGACTCGTAGAAGTACGAGACCGGGCGGCCCAGGACGAGCCAGCTCCACGGGTTCGACTGGTACGTGTGCGGCGAGGTGAGGTGGGTGTGGAACTCGTAGACCTCGTGCTCGTAGTGCCACAGGCTGCGCCACCAGTCGGGGAACAGCCAGGTCCAGTTGCCGCCCTTGCCATCGGTGGCCGCCCAGTTGCGGTAGTAGCCGCCCTTGCCGTCGGTGGCGGACAGGATCCAGCCCGTCCAGGACACCAGGTAGGTGACCAGCGCCACCGGGACCGTGGCCAGGAACGCGAGGCCCGTGTCGCGCTTCAGCACCGCCAGATACGGGTGCCGGGCGCCCGCCACCTTGCGCGAGCCGGCGTCCCACAACACCGCCATCAGGCAGAACGCGACCAGGATGTACAGGCCGTTCCACTTCGTGCCGATGGCCAGGCCCAGCATCAGGCCCGCGGCCCAGCGCCAGGGCCGCCACCCCAGGCCGGTCGTCTCGGCGATGTGCGGGTCGGGACGACAGCGGCCGTCCACGTCCGACGGGAGCGCGGCGGCGAGCCTCTCGCGCGCCCTGTCCCGGTCGACGACCAGGCAGCCGAACGCGGCCAGCACGAAGAACATCAGCACGCCGTCGAGCAGCGAGGTGCGGCTCATCACGAAGGCGAGCCCGTCGACCGCCATCAGCGCGCCCGCCAGGCAGCCCAGGAAGGTGGAGCGGAAGATCCGGCGGCCGATCCGGCAGAGCAGCAGGACGCTGAGGGTGCCGAGCACCGCCGTCATGAACCGCCAGCCGAACGGGTCGAACCCGAAGATCAGTTCGCCCAGTCCGATCACGTACTTGCCGACCGGCGGATGCACGACGTACGCCGCGTCCGTCGGGATCGTCACGTGCCCGCCCGAGGAGAGGATGACGTCGTTGGCGTTCTTGTCCCAGTTGACCTCGAACCCCCGGTGGACGACCGCCCACGCGTCCTTCGCGTAGTACGTCTCGTCGAATATCACCGCCTTGGGGCTGCCCAGGTGCCAGAACCGCAGCACGCCCGCAAGCAGCGTGACCAGCAGCGGACCGCCCCAGGACGACCAGCGCGCGATCCGGTCCGTCCACCGGGGCGGGAGGCCCAGCGCCTGCCACAACCGGGGGCTGGGCTGCGCGAACGGCGGCACCAGCCGCTCCCGGACGTCGGCGGAGGGCTCCGCGGTGTATCCGAAACGGCGCAGCCGTTGCTGCCACGACGGCCGCTGATCGGGCGGCGTCGGGCCCTGCCGGTAGTCCGTGGAGTCCATGGAGGACGCGGTACTGGTCACCGCGCCATCGTAGGGAACAGGTCTGTGTGAGTCCCGTGCATGGGCCCCAACCGGCCTGGTCGATCGAGTGGGGCCCGCCCTGCGAGGATGGAAACGTGACAGCTACGCCCGGAATCCTCGTCCTTGCCGGTACTCCCATCGGCGACGTCTCCGACGCCCCGCCCCGGCTCGCCGAGGAGCTGGCCGGGGCCGACGTCATCGCCGCCGAGGACACGCGCCGGCTGCGGCGGCTGACCCAGGCGCTGGGCGTGACGCCCAAGGGGCGGGTCGTGTCCTACTTCGAGGGCAACGAGACCGCCCGTACCCCCGAGCTGGTCGCCGAACTGGTCGGCGGCGCGCGCGTGCTGCTCGTCACCGACGCCGGGATGCCGTCCGTCTCCGACCCCGGGTACCGGCTGGTCGCCGCGGCCGTGGAGCAGGACATCCGGGTCACGGCCGTCCCCGGCCCGTCGGCGGTGCTCACCGCGCTGGCCCTGTCCGGGCTGCCCGTCGACCGGTTCTGCTTCGAGGGGTTCCTGCCGAGGAAGGCGGGGGAGCGGCTGTCCCGGCTGCGGGAGGTCGCGGAGGAACGCCGGACCCTCGTGTACTTCGAGGCCCCGCACCGGCTCGACGACACCCTCGCCGCGATGGCCGAGGTGTTCGGCACGGACCGGCGGGCCGCCGTGTGCCGTGAGCTGACCAAGACGTACGAGGAGGTGAAGCGCGGCCCGCTCGGCGAACTGGCGGAGTGGGCGGCCGAGGGCGTGCGCGGCGAGATCACCGTCGTCGTCACCGGGGCGCCCGAGCGCGGGCCCGAGGAGCTCGACGGGGCGGAGCTGGTACGGCGGGTGCGGGTGCGCGAGGAGGCGGGCGAGCGCCGCAAGGAGGCCATCGCGGCGGTGGCGGCGGACGCGGGGCTGCCGAAGCGGGACGTGTTCGACGCGGTGGTGGCGGCGAAGAACGCCGGAGCTCCGTGACCGCCTGCGCCGGGATGCCGTGACGGTCGCCGCCCGGACGCTGTGACGGCTGTTGCCCCGGTGGTGTGAAGGGGCTCACACCCCCTCTGAGCAGGGCGCATGTCGTCTGAGCGTGCGCCCCATGTGCGGGCAAAGGGCTGCGGGCGTTGGGGCAAGGGACGCCCAAATCGGCTTCAACAGTGCACAGGTCGAGTGCATTCGCCCAGGGGGAGGCGTCCACTGGATGACGGGACTTCAACCGTCCCACCGGCGGACCACAGGAGCGGTCATGAGTGAGATCACAGGGCAGACCGGCCTCCGCGGCGGCGCGAGCGCCGTCGTCAACGAGTCGTACTCCTTCGCCTGCATGCGCTGCGGGCACGGCTGGGAGCAGGCCTACGAGATAGAGCACCACATCGACGCCGACGGCCACGAGTTCGTCCTCTACGTGGCGGACGGCCGGGTCGTGCCGTCGCCGCTGAGCCGCCCCGCGTGCCACAACTGCGACGGGCACGTCGTGCGCATCATGGCGGCCGGGCAGGTCTCCTCGGTGCTCAGCGCGGCCCGTCAGCACAAGGCGCCCCCGGCCGGACCGGCGGAGGCGCCGGTGACGGCGGCCGAGGAGCAGCCCGGGACGCGCGTCGAGGGACAGCCGCAGCACCACTGGCACCTGTCCGACCTCCTGCACCCGTTCCGCAAGGCGAGCTAGCCGGGAGGGCGAGCCCCTTCCGTAGGATCGGGGCATGCCTTCGAACGCCGACAAACGCGCCGCCAAGAGCGCCGCACCGCCGCTCCCGGCCCCTCTCGGGGTACCGGTCGCCGACTCCCACACCCACCTCGACATGCAGTCGGGCACGGTGTCGGAGGCCCTCGCGAAAGCCGCGTCGGTCGGTGTGACGACGGTCGTCCAGGTCGGCTGCGACGTACGGGGCTCCCAGTGGGCGGCCGAGACGGCGGCGGTCCACGACAGCGTCCACGCCGCGGTCGCCCTGCACCCGAACGAGGCGCCGCGCATCGTGCACGGAGACCCCGACGGCTGGTCCCGGCAGGGCGCGCGGACGCCGGGTGGCGCCGGGGCGCTCGACGAGGCGCTCGCGGAGATCGACCGCCTCGCCGCGCTTCCGCACGTCAAGGGCGTCGGCGAGACGGGACTCGACCACTTCCGCACCGGCCCCGAGGGCAAGGAGGCCCAGGAGCACTCCTTCCGCGCCCACATCGAGATGGCCAAGCGGCACGGCAAGGCCCTGGTCATCCACGACCGCGACGCGCACGCGGACGTCCTGCGCGTCCTGAAGGAGGAGGGCGCTCCCGAGCGCACCGTCTTCCACTGCTACTCCGGCGACGCCGAGATGGCCGAGATCTGCGCCCGCGCCGGATACTTCATGTCCTTCGCCGGCAACGTCACCTTCAAGAACGCCCAGAACCTCCGGGACGCCGTCGCCGTGGCCCCGCCGGAACTGCTTCTGGTGGAGACCGACGCCCCCTTCCTGACCCCGGCGCCCTACCGCGGACGGCCCAACGCCCCGTATCTCGTGCCGGTCACCGTGCGCGCCATGGCAGCCGTACGGGACATCGACGAGGACACCCTGGCCACCGCACTCGCCGCCAACACCGCACGCGCGTTCGGCTACTGATCACCCGTCCCTCGTCGAACACAACTCTCAGTAGCCGCGCCACTTTGGAGAGTGACCGTCGCTCCGCTAGGTTCTGGGGGCCCGATCCGGACCCCTCCCCTGGAGCGTCGGCGTGAGCAACTCGCAGTACCTCGACTACGAGCCGTACGGCGGTGGTGAGCCGTACGTCGACCTGCACAACGCCGAGACGATCGCGTACGGCGTGTACGCGGCGCCCGGGACGTACGACGACACGTACCGGCCCGCGTACGAGGCGTACGAGACGTACGAGGCGCCGCCCCCGCCTCCCGAGACCCTTCAGCTCCCCGAGCCGGTCCAGCTCCCGGAGCCGGTCCAGCTCCCGGAGCCGGTCCAGCTCCCCGAGCCGGCCGGGTTCGCCGAGACGGTCCGGCTCACCGGGACCGCCCGGTTCGCCGAGCCGGTCCAGTCGGCCGGGACCGCCCCCTACGCCGAGACGGTCCGGCTCTCCGGTCCGGTGCTGCCCCGGCTGTCGCCGCTTCCCCGGCAGGAGGCGGGACGGCGGGCCGCGCGTCGGCGCAGGACGCGCTCCGCCGAGCGCCCGGAGTCCACGATGCGCCGACTGCTCCCGCAGGCACTGGTCGTCGCGTTCCTGGCCGGCGGCACCACCGCGTTCGTCGCCGAGGACAAGGCGGTCGAGCTGACCGTCGACGGCAAGCCGCGCACCCTGCACACGTTCGCCGACGACGTGACCGAACTCCTGGCGGAGGAGGGCGTACGGGTGGGCGGGCACGACGTGGTCGTGCCCGCCGCCGGCACCGACCTCGCCAGCGGCGACGAGGTCGCGGTGCACTACGGGCGGCCCGTCCGGCTCACTCTGGACGGCCACCGGCACGAGGTGTGGACGACGGCGCACACGGTGGAGGAGGCACTCCGGCAGTTCGGGGTGCGCGCGGAGGGCGCGTACATGTCCGTCTCGCGCTCCCAGCGGATCGGACGCGCCGGGCTCGCGCTGGACGTGCGCACCGAGCGCTCGGTCACGGTCATGGCCGACGGCCGGGCCCGCACCGTCCGCACCAACGCGGCGACCGTGCACGAGGCGGTGGAGGCGGCCGGGATCACCCTGCGCGGGCAGGACACCACGTCCGTCGCGCCCGGCAGCTTCCCGCGCGACGGGCAGACGGTGACCGTGCTGCGGATCACCGGCACCCAGGAGGTGCGGGAGGAGCAGATCCCGTTCCAGGTGCGCCGCTCCGACGACGCCTCGCTGTTCAAGGGCACGGAGGTGGTGGAGCGCGCCGGGCAGCCCGGGCTGCGGCGGATCACGTACTCCCTGCGCACCGTCAACGGCGTGCGGCAGACACCGCGGCGGATCCGCGACGAGGTCGTGCGCGAGCCCCGCGAGCAGGTGGTGAAGGTCGGGACGAAGCCGCTGCCGGCGTCCGTGCGGGGCGCCGACGGCCTGGACTGGCAGAGCCTCGCGGTCTGCGAGTCGGGCGGCCGGCCGAACGCGGTCGACCCCTCGGGCACGTACGGCGGGCTGTACCAGTTCGACACCCGCACCTGGCAGAGCCTCGGCGGCAGCGGACGGCCTCAGGACGCCCCGGCGGCGGAGCAGACGCTCCGCGCGAAGAAGCTGTACGTGCGACGCGGGGCGAGTCCCTGGCCGCACTGCGGGACGCGGCTGCACGGGTGAGAGGTGCGGCGGCGGACGGTGTCCGTGCGCCCCCGTACCCTTGTCCCGTGAGTACCAGCCCCGCCCCCGACGCCCTCCTGGGCCCCGCCGACATCCGTGAGCTGGCGGCGGTCCTCGGCGTGCGTCCCACCAAACAGCGCGGCCAGAACTTCGTGATCGACGCGAACACGGTCCGCCGTATCGTCCGCACCGCGGAGGTCCGGCCCGACGACGTGGTCGTCGAGGTCGGCCCGGGGCTCGGCTCGCTCACCCTGGCGCTGCTGGAGACCGCCGACCGGGTCACGGCCGTCGAGATCGACGACGTCCTGGCCGGCGCGCTCCCCGCGACGATCGCGGCGCGCATGCCGGAGCGCGCGGAGCGCTTCGCGCTGGTGCACTCCGACGCGATGCGCGTGACCGAGCTGCCCGGCCCCGCCCCGACCGCGCTGGTCGCGAACCTGCCGTACAACGTGGCCGTGCCCGTGCTGCTGCACATGCTGGAGACCTTCCCGAGCATCGAACGCACCCTCGTCATGGTCCAGTCGGAGGTCGCCGACCGGCTCGCCGCCGGGCCCGGCTCGAAGGTGTACGGCGTGCCGTCCGTGAAGGCCAACTGGTACGCCGAGGTCAAGCGGGCCGGCGCCATCGGGCGCAAGGTCTTCTGGCCCGCGCCGAACGTGGACAGCGGGCTGGTGTCGCTGGTGCGGCGGACCGAGCCGATCAGGACCACGGCGTCGCGGCGCGAGGTCTTCGCGGTCGTCGACGCGGCGTTCGCCCAGCGCCGCAAGACCCTGCGGGCCGCGCTCGCCGGGTGGGCGGGATCCGCGGCCCGCGCGGAGGCGGCCCTCGTGGCGGCCGGCGTCTCGCCGCAGGCGCGCGGCGAGGCCCTCACCGTCGAGGAGTTCGCCCGGATCGCCGAGGCCGCGCCGCCTCCGCAGACGTCGCCCGACTCGCCCGCGCCCCTCGAGACCCCGGCGCCCCTCGGATCCGCGAAGCGGAAGGACTCCGAGTGAGCGTCACCGTACGGGTGCCCGCCAAGGTCAACGTGCAGCTCGCGGTGGGCGCCGCCCGCGCGGACGGCTTCCACGACCTGGCGAACGTCTTCCTCGCGGTCGGTCTGTACGACGAGGTCACCGTGACCCCCGCCGACGGGCTCCGCGTCACCTGCGTGGGCCCGGACGCCGGCCAGGTCCCCCTGGACCGTACGAACCTGGCGGCGCGGGCCGCGATCGCGCTGGCCGAGCGGTACGGCCGTACGCCCGACGTGCACCTGCACATCGCCAAGGACATCCCCGTCGCCGGGGGCATGGCGGGCGGCAGCGCCGACGGCGCGGGTGCGCTGCTGGCCTGCGACGCGCTGTGGGGCACCGGCGCCTCCCGCGAGGAACTCCTCGGCATCTGCGCCGAGTTGGGCAGCGATGTGCCGTTCAGCCTGGTCGGCGGCGCGGCCCTCGGCACCGGGCGGGGCGAGCGGCTGACGGCCCTGGAGGCCGGCGGCTCCTTCCACTGGGTGTTCGCGATGGCCGAGCGGGGCCTGTCGACGCCGGCGGTGTTCCGGGAGTTCGACCGGCTGGCGGAGGGCCGGGAGGTCCCCGAGCCGGTGGCTTCCCGGCACCTCCTCGACGCCCTGGCCGAGGGCGACCCCGACGCCCTCGCGGCCACCCTCTCCAACGACCTCCAGCCCGCCGCGCTGTCGCTCTTCCCCGAGCTCGCCGACACCCTCGCCGCCGGCCGGGCGGCCGGCGCCCTCGCCACCCTCGTCTCGGGCTCCGGTCCGACCACGGCGCACCTCGCCCGCGACCCGGACGCGGCGGTGAAGATCGCGGAGGCGCTGCGCGTCTCGGGCACCTGCAAGGACGTGCGGGTGGCGGCGGGACCGGCGCCGGGGGCGACCGTCGTCGGGGGCGCGCGGTAGTCCGACTGCACGAGTCATTCGGCTGCCGGACATCGGGCTGCCGGACAACGAGTCATTCGGCTGCCGGACATCGGGTCGCCGGAAATCGGGCTGCTCCGAGTGGCCCGTGCCCTCTAGGCTCCCCCGGCCGGTACCACCGGGGAGCCGGGCTGGGAGGAACGTGTATGGGGTCGGCCGATCTGGTCGCGGCCGTGCGGCGCGGGGACGTCGAAGCCGTCTACCACCTGATCGACGGCGTGGAGGACGCGAACGCCTGTGACCCGGCCGACGGCGTTCCGCTGCTCTGCGTGGCCGTGGCGGCCTACGACGAACCGGTCGCCGAGGTGTTGGTCAAAGCAGGAGCCGATCCGCTGCGCCCCCTGGCCCGGGTGCCGGGCGGGGACCCCGGGCTGCCGGGCGGGGACACCGCGCTGACGCGGGCGGTGGACGGCGGCTGCTCCTGGATGACCGGCACGCTGCTGCCGGAACCCGTGCGCCTCGACGCCGACACGCGTGCCGACCTGCTGGCCCGCGCGCGGTACTGGGCCGAGGCGGACCTCGCAGCCGAGCTGCGGCGCAGGACGGGAGCGACCGGGCCGGCCGAGCGAGGACGCGTGCGGAACGACTCCTGGTCCTCCGGCTACGAGCGGTACACGCTGGGCGGGCAGACCGTGTGGGACGGCCACCCCGGCGTCCTCACCCAGCTCGAGGAGCGCTTCGGGATCCGTACGCCGTTCGACGAACTGGTCTTGCGAGCCCTCAGCCGCCCGGACCGGGACCACGGCGCCTGGTCCGACGTCGTCATCCACCTCGCCCGGCGTCAGGACGCCGAGACCTGGGCCGCGGCCAAGGCGTTGCGTGACCACCCCGACCGGCTCCGCCGTGTCTTCGCCGCGGATGTGCTTCGCTGTCTCGTCATGGGGTTCGGGACCATGACCGACGCCGTGAGCGGGCGACGGTCGGCCGTGGTCGAGAAACCCGCGTCCGAGGTGTTCCTGCCCTGGGCCCTGGAGGAACGCGACCCCGAGGTGCTCGCCATGGTGCTGTCCGGGTTGAGCGAGGGCGGGGAGGAGGACCCCGACCGCATCGCGGAGTGCGAGGCCGTCGCTCTGTCGTACGCCGGGCATCCCGACCCCCGGGTGCGCAGGGAGGTGCCCGACCTGTTGCCGTTCGGGCCCACGCCCGTGCCGCCCGGGAAGCTGGCGACCGTCTACGCGCTGGCGCGCGATCCCGATCCCGCCGTGCGCGAACGGACGGCCTACTGGCTGGCGAGCTGCACGGCGCAGGCGCCCGGTCTCACCGACGTGCTCGCCGGTCTCGGCGACGACGAGCTGCGCGAGACCCGGGTGCACGCCGCCTGGGGGCTCGCGCGGCGCGGCGACCCACGCTGCGTGGAGGCCGAACGCCGGCTTCTGCCCCTCGACCCCGACGGATGGCCGGACGGCGACCTCATGCGGGCGATGTGGCGGTACGAGGAAGGCATGCGGGAAGGGTCGGGTGAGGGCGTGCGGGAAGAGTCGGGTGAGGGCGTGCGGGGAGGGGCGCGTGAAGGCGTGCGCGAGGGAGTGTCCGCCGGGGGCGCGCAACCGGCCGCCGCCGCAGGCGATGCACCGGCCGACATCGGGGAACAGGGGGCGTGAGCGCTCGCAGGCGCGCTGGGACGGCCGACGTGCGCGACGCTCACGAGCCTGTCCGCGCGATGCGTGCGCCCCGCGCGTCCGTTCGTCGGAGGCCTCCGCCGTCGGGGTTCCCGCGGCGGGGCTCGCGCTGCGGCCCCGAGGGGTCCCCTTGGGGGGCTTCCCCGGGCCCCCGGACGGGCCGTCCCCGGACGGGCTGAGTGGCGCCACGCGCCGCCGGATTACCCTGGAGGGTCGATCGACCCCCCGGGCAGGAGAGAAATGGCCGTCAATCTGGTCAATGTCGAGAACGTCAGCAAGGTGTACGGGACCCGTGCGCTCCTCGACGGCATCTCGCTCGGCGTGTCCGAAGGGGACCGGATCGGCGTCGTGGGCCGCAACGGCGACGGGAAGACCACGCTGATCCGCATGCTCGCCAAGCTGGAGGAGGCCGACACCGGCCGGGTCACGCACTCCGGCGGGGTACGCCTGGGCGTTCTCACCCAGCACGACTCGCTCGACTCCACCGCGACCGTCCGGCACGAGGTCATCCGGGACATGGAAGACCACGAGTGGGCCGGCAACGCCAAGGTCAGGGACGTGCTCACCGGGCTCTTCGGCGGGCTCGACCTGCCCGGGTTCCCGCAGGGCCTGGACACCGTGATCGGCCCGCTCTCCGGCGGTGAGCGCCGGCGGATCGCGCTCGCCAAGCTGCTGATCGAGGAGCAGGACCTGATCGTCCTGGACGAGCCGACCAACCACCTCGACGTCGAGGGCATCTCCTGGCTCGCCCGGCACCTGCGCGAGCGCCGCTCCGCGCTCGTCTGCGTCACCCACGACCGCTGGTTCCTGGACCAGGTCTGCACGCGCATGTGGGACGTGCAGCGCGGCGACGTCCACGAGTACGAGGGCGGCTACTCCGACTACGTCTTCGCGCGCGCGGAGCGTGAGCGTATCGCCGCGACGGAGGAGACCAAGCGGCAGAACCTGGTCCGCAAGGAGCTCGCCTGGCTGCGTCGCGGAGCCCCCGCGCGGACGTCCAAGCCGCGGTTCCGCGTCGAGGCCGCCAACGAGCTCATCAAGGACGTGCCGCCGCCCCGCGACAGCAGCGAGCTGATGAAGTTCGCTTCCTCACGCCTCGGCAGGACCGTCTTCGACCTCGAGGACGTCACCGTCCAGGCCGGCCCCAAGGTGCTGCTCAAGCACATCACCTGGCACCTCGGCCCCGGCGACCGCATCGGCCTCGTCGGCGTCAACGGCGCCGGCAAGACCTCCCTGCTGCGGGCCCTGGCCGAGGCCGCCCGCACCGAGGGCGAGGTACAGCCCGTGGCCGGCCGGGTCGTCGTGGGCAGGACCGTCAAGCTCGCCTACCTCTCCCAGGAGGTCGGCGAACTCGACCCCGGGCTGCGGGTCCTGGAGGCCGTGCAGCAGGTGCGGGAGCGCGTCGACCTCGGCAAGGGCCGCGAGATGACCGCCGGGCAGCTGTGCGAGACGTTCGGCTTCAACAAGGACAAGCAGTGGACGCCGGTGGGGGACCTGTCGGGCGGTGAGCGCCGTCGCCTGCAGATCCTGCGCCTCCTCATGGACGAGCCCAACGTCCTCTTCCTCGACGAGCCCACCAACGACCTCGACATCGAGACCCTCACCCAGCTCGAGGACCTCCTCGACGGCTGGCCCGGCTCGATGATCGTCATCTCCCACGACCGCTTCTTCGTCGAGCGGACGACGGACCGGGTCTTCGCCCTCCTCGGCGACGCCGCCCTGCGGATGCTCCCGCGGGGCATCGACGAGTACATCGAGCGCCGGCAGCGGATGGAGGAGACCGCGGCCGCCTCGGCTCCGGCGGCCGTCGCGAAGCCCGTGACCGAGAAGAGCGCCGCGGACCAGCGCGCCGCCAAGAAGGAACTCCAGAAGATCGAGCGGCAGTTGGACAAGGTCTCCGACAGGGAGTCCAAGCTGCACGCCCAGATCGCCGACAACGCCACCGACTTCGAGAAGGTCGCGAAACTGGACGCCGAGCTGCGGGAGTTGACCGGGGAGCGCGAGGAGCTGGAGCTGCGGTGGCTGGAACTCGCCGAGGACGCGTGAAGGGTGCGTGAAGGCGCATAACGACGGCATCACAGGCCGGTTCTCCCTTGGGAACAGGGGTGGATCGGCCCCTGGAGCCGTCGGTCACGGGTGATAGAAAGAGCCGTCTGAGAACTTTCTGAAGACGGCTCCGGGTGGGTCACTGACCTGGGGGCGTGGCTAAAAAACAGTGACATAGGGGGAACACGCTGATGGCTCAGCCGCCCAATCAGCCGCCGCAGCAGGGTGGTTTCGGAGCACCGCAGGACCAGCCGCAACAGCCGCCGGCAGCGCCGTCGCAGGGTGGCTTCGGCGCACCTCAGGGGCCGCCGCAGCCGCCCCAGGGCCCGCCCGCCCAGCCGCCGCAGCCGGGCTACGGCTACCCGCAGCAGCAACCGCCGCAGCAGCCCGGACCGTACGGTCAGCCCCAGCAGCCGGGCCCCTACGGCCAGCCCGGTCCCTACGGCGGCCAGCCCGGCCCCTACGCCCAGCCGGGGCCGTACGGTCAGCAGAGCGGGCCCTACGGCCAACAGCCCGGTTACGGCTATCCGCAGCCGCCCCAGTTCCCCGGCGCGCCCGGCGCCCCCGGTACGCCGCCGGGCGGTCGCAACCCCTTCAAGGGGCGGCCCGCGCTGGTGATCGGGGCCGCGGTGGCGGCGCTGCTGGTGATCGGCGGGACGGTGTACGCGGTCACGAGCGGCGACGACAAGGACGGCAAGAAGCCGGTCGCGGGGCCGAGCGACGACGGCAAGGCGACGTCGACGTCCAGCGGCGGACCGGTGAACCCCGGTGACGGCGGTGGCGACGGCGGCGAGGACACCGAGGACTTCAACGCGGACCGCAAGGCCGGCGAGGCGAAGGTGCTCTGGTACAAGGAGGCGCCCGACGCGCCCGCCTCCGGCGCCGACGCCCCCGGCATGTGGATCACCTCCAAGGCGGCCGTGAAAGCGGCGTACAAGGAGGTCGTCGCGTACAACGTCGGCGACGGCAGGCCGACCTGGGACACCATCGCCCTGCCGCAGAAGATCTGCGCGGTCACCCCGCAGAAGACGGCGGACGACAAGGTCGTCGTGGCGTACATGAGCGGTACCAGCGACCGCGCCAAGTGCAACCAGCTCCAGCAGATCGACCTCGGCACCGGCGCCAAGGGCTGGAAGGGCGTAGTCGCGGACGGCGCGCTGTTCGACAGCGCGATCAGCGTCGAGCTGTCGCTGACGGGCAACACGCTGATGGTGGGCCGCTCGCAGTCCGGCACGGCGTACGACGTCCGGACCGGCAAGAAGCTGTACGACAAGCAGAAGTACGGCGACGCCTGTTTCCCGACGGCGTTCGCGGGCGGGGCCCGGCTGTTCGCGGTGGCGTCCTGCAACGCGACCGAGGCCGATGAGCACGACGAGATCCAGGAGCTGGACCCGGCGACCGGCAAGGCCAAGTGGACCCAGAAGTTCGACAAGGGCTGGTCGGTCTCGAAGACGTACTCCGTCGACCCGCTGGTGGTCTACAGCACCAACGAGGACAAGAACAGCTGGAACATCGCCACGTTCAAGCCGGACGGTTCGTACCGCTCGCAGGTCGGCTTCGACGAGGACTTCGCCCCCGAGTGCGACTCCGGCTTCCTCCAACGCAACCTGACGGGCTGCACGGGCACGGCCTCCGACGCCAACACGCTCTACCTGCCGACCGAGTCGAACAGCGGTCCCAACGAGATCGTGGCGATCGACCTCTCCACCGGCAAGGAGAAATGGCGTGTGAAGTCGCCGACCGACGAGGCGATGCTGCCGGTGAAGGTCGAGGGCGGCAAGCTCGTCGCGTACGTCGAGCCGTCGTACGACGCGGCCGGTCGGGTGGTGGGCATTCCGACGGCCGGGGCCGCGCACACGCCGACGACGCTGATGCAGCTGCCCGAGAGCACGGCCGAGATCGAGAACGGCTTCTTCTCGCGTGACCTCGCCTGGGTCGACGGGCGCCTCTACCTCTCCTCCACCCGGCTGACGGGCAACGACGAGTCGAAGGAGAAGCTGATGCTCGCCTACGGCAAGTGAGGCGGCCCGCCGCTCTTCCTGCCCCGTCGACGTCCCCGCCCTGCCCCGTCCGCCCGAGCTTTCCGAGCGTTCTCCCGAGGTATCCACACCATGACCCAGCCGCCGCCCCCACCGCCGAACCAGCCCCCGCAGCAGGGCGGCTTCGGCCCGCCCCAGCCGCCGCAGGACACGCCGCCGCAGGACACGCCGCCGCAGGACGCCGCGCCCAAGGACGTGACACCTCAGGACGCGGCGCCCCAGGACACGGCGCCGCAGCCTCCCGCTCCCAACCTGGCGAAGGCCCCGGAACCGGGCTACGGCTACCCGCAGGCACCCCAGGCACCCCAGGCACCCCAGGCACCCCAGGCACCCCAGGCACCGGCGCCCGCGGCTCAGCACCCGCAGCCGCCCCAGCCTCCGCAGGCTCCTCGAACGCCTCCGCCTCCGGCCCCGTCCGGCCCTCCGCAGCAGCCCCAGCCGGGGTACGGCTACCCGCAGGCGCCGGGCGGGCCGGCCACGCCGCCGCAGCCCCCGGCCGCCAACCCCGGCTACGGCTACCCGGCCCAGCCCGGCCCGCCCACACCCCCCATGTACGGTCAGCCCCAGCAGCCGAACCCGTACGGCGGGCCGACGGCCCCCTACGGCCAGCAGCCCGGCTACGCCTACCCGGGTCAGCCGGGTCAGCCCGGATATCCGGCCGCTCAGCCGGGTTACGGCTACCCGGGCCAGCCCACGATGCCCATGCACCCGCAGGCCGGCGGCCCCGGGCAGGGACCGGGCGGTGGCGTCGGCAAGAAGTTCAACGCGCAGGTGGCGATCATCGTCGCGGCGGTCGTCGCGATCGCGCTGATCGTCGGCGGCGGCGTCTGGTACTCGAAGTCCGGTGACGGCGGCAAGAAGGAAGAGGCGGGCCCCGCCGGCCCGACCGGCGGCGGAGGTGACACCGGCGGCACGGGAGGCACCGGCGGCACGTCCTCCGGCGGCAGCGAGAAGGTGCCGGCCGACCCCGCCTCGAAGGTGCTCTTCAAGCTCCCGATGCCCGTGGTCAAGAAGGACGACAGCGTCGGCATCAAGGGCTCCTGGGTGACCGACAAGGCGTACGTGAAGACGGGCGTCAACGAGGTCGCCGGCTACGACCCGGACAAGGGCACCCGGCTCTGGACGGTCAAGCTGCCCGGCCCGGTGTGCGAGGCCAGCAGGTTCGCCACCGACGACCACCGCACGGCGATCACCTTCCAGGCGAGCACCGCCGAGACGGCCGCCTGCGACCAGATCGCGGCGATCGACCTCGCGGCGGGCAAGCAGCTGTGGAGGAAGACCGTCAACTCGGGCGACTACCCGGTCCGCTTCGACAACGTCACGGTCAGCGCGAAGACGGTCGCCCTCGGCAGCACCAGCGGCGGTGCCGCCTTCGACATCGACTCCGGCAAGGTGCTGTGGTCGCCGAAGCCCGCCGACACCTGCTACGACGCCGGTTACGGCGGCGGCCCGAAGCTGGTCGCGGTGCGCAAGTGCGGCTCCTACGACAACCCCGAGCTGCACATCCAGACCATCGACCCGGTGTCCGGGAAGGTCCTCTCCGAGTACAAGCTGGCCACGGGCATCGAGTACGCGTCCGTCGTGTCGAGCGACCCCCTGGTGGTGGCCGCCGACGTCGGTGACAGCGCAGGTGACGGCAGCGGCATCTCGGACTTCTTCTCCATCGACAACAAGACCGGCAAGCTGCGCACCCGTATCTCGGTCCCGGGCGACCAGTACGCGGCCGACTGCGAGGGCATCACCAGGATCGAGGCCTGCACGGGCATCGCCGTCGGCAACGACCGGATCTACGTCCCGACCGAGGAGCACGACGGCACCGGCGACTACAGCCGGACCAACGAGGTCATCGCTTTCGACCTGGCCACCGGCAAGCAGACCGGCCAGCGCGCGGACGCCGGCGACGGCTACACGATCTACCCGCTGCGCATGGACGGCAGCAACCTGATCGCCTACAAGCGGCCGCCGTACGACAAGGGCGGCCAGGTCGTCAGCATCGCCGGAGGCTCCTTCAAGGAGACCAAGCTGCTGCAGAACCCGTCCACGGAGTCGGTGCGCGACCTGGAGTCCAACCTGTCCCCGGAGTACTCCGAGGTCGTCTACTCCCAGGGTCACCTCTACATGTCGGAGGTGTACGCCGACGACGGGGGCACCTCGGGTGATCCGCAGTACCTGGCGGTCGCGTACGGCGCGGGCAGCTGATCGTCTGAATTGCCGTGACGGCCCCGCCCCTGTTCAGGGGCGGGGCCGTTCATTTATCGCCCATGACCCTCGAATGTGAGGAATTTCGGCGATCCGGGGCACTTCTCTCCGGTAGGGGGAGCGCAACGTCGAACAAGCGTGTAGCTTCCGGGGGCATGAAGAACGGGGTGCCGGGGGGCACCCCTTTGTCGGTCCGCGTGGAGTGCGTGGGTCCGTGTGGGCATCCATGGGGGGACTGGGGGGTTGCTCGATGGGAGTGCGGCTGATGGTGGTCGACGACCACCGACTGCTCGCCGAGGCACTGGCCTCGGCTCTCAAACTGCGGGGGCACCGGGTGCTCGCCGCGGCGGCGCCGGCCGCGGGCGCGGCGGAGCTGGTGATCACCCGCGCCCCGGAAGTGTGCCTGCTGGGCACGGCGGTCCCGGCCGAACCGGGAATATTCGACCCGGTGGTCCGCATCAAGCGGGAGCGGCCACAGGTGGCGGTGCTGGTCCTGGGCCCGGTACCGAACCCCCGCGGCATCGCGGCGGCCTTCGCGGCGGGCGCCTCCGGCTACGTACGCCACGACGAACGCATAGAGGGCGTGGAGCGGGCCATCATGAAGGCCCGCGCCGGCGAGGCGGCGGTGGCTCCGCAGCTGCTGCAGGGCGCGTTCAGCGAGTTGCTCAACCCGGCGGCCCAGCCCGACGACGAGGGGCAGCGTCTGCTCCAGATGCTCACGCCGCGCGAGGTCGAGGTCCTGGTCCGGGTCGCCGACGGCGAGGACACCCGTCTGATCGCCGCCGGCATGGGCATCGCCCCGTCCACGGCCCGCACCCACGTCCAGCGGGTCCTGATGAAACTCGGCGTCGGCTCCCGTCTGGAGGCGGCGGCCCTGGCAGCCCGCACGGGCCTCCTGGACCGGGCGGGGCCGTTGCCGCACGCGTCCCGGGAACCGGCGACCGAACCGGAGCGGCCCGCATGAGGGCACGCACGGTCGTCTGGCGCGGTGCCCGCCTCGGCGCGCTCATCGGGGCGTGGCCGGCGGGCATCGCCGGTGTTCTGTGCCTGGTGGCGGCGTTCGTCTTCGTGGTCGGCGATCTGTACGGAACCGCGTACGCACTGGCGTTCGTGGGCGGCTGCGCCGTCCTGGGCAGCATGGGGGCGGGCATCACCGTGGGCACGGCCACCGGCCTCGCCCTGGCGTACGCACCCCGTCGGATGCTGACGAACGCCTCGCTGCGCGGCCTGCTGGCGGCGCTCACCGCGGGGCTGTTGACGGCGGCGCTCACCGGCGCGGCCCTGACCGCGTGCGGCGACATACTCGCGAGCATCCGTCCCTCGGACCAACTCCTCGTCTGGTCCCCGGCCCTGGCGATGGCCCTGCTGGCGGCGGCCCGAAGCGGCGAGATCGCCGGCTGCGGCACCGACCGCTGATCAGTGGCCGAGGCCGGCGCGTATCCCCGCCGGGAGGTGGCCGAGGGCGCCGGGGGTGGTGGTGAGAGCCGTCGCCGGGGCGTCGCTCTCGCGCAGATGGAGGGCGGTGGGGGCGGGAGAGGCGGCGAGTTCGACGCAGGTGTTGCCCTCGGTGCCGCCCGAGAACGTGGACTCCCCACGCCGTACTGCACACCAAGGGCCCCGCGTGCCTACGCCTCCGCTTCCGGGACGGCGTCCTCCAGATCGGCGCCTGGGGCGCGGACCCCGTACCGCCCGAGCCGCCGGGACGGCCTGAGGGGCTGACCGATGCGGAGAGCGGGCGCCTAATGGCGCTGGTGCGGGCCTGCGCCGACCTCTGGCACTGGCAGCCGCTGTCGCGGATGGGCCATCCAGGCAAGCTCGTGTGGTGCGAATTGACGGTTGCGTAGACACGCGCGGCGGTGGAGGTGCAGAACGGACCATTGGGACATACGGTCTGTAATCGTACCGTTTCGTTCCGTAACGAAACACGTCACTCAGCCGGAAAAGGGAATGTAATGCGCAAGCTTCACAAGACCGCACTCGTGGCTGCCATGATCGGAAGCCTCACCCTGGCCGGGGCCGGAATCGCCTCCGCCGGCGACTCGGACGGCGGCTCGGACGGCGGCTCCAGGCAGTGCGCCAACCACGTGGAGAACATCTCGTTCGGTCTCCTCAACCTGCCGAACCTGAGCCTCCCGATCCTCGGGTCGTCGTCGAACCAGACCGCGAACCAGCAGATCTGCAACAACGGGGACGACGCCATCAACGCGAACGTCGCCGAGCACGAGTAGAGGAACTGAGCCGGCTCCGGGACCCGACACGTCGGGTCCCGGAGCCGGCTCGCTTCATGACCTGCGGTTCCGGCGCCGCTATCCGCCTCGGGGCGACTCCCCGTCCACCGCCTCCGGCGGCAGCGTCGGCGTCACCGGCGCCGCGGGCCTCAGCTTGAGCCAGGCCAGGAAGAAGATGCCCAGGGCCAGCATGCCCAGGCCGGTCCACAGGTTGATGTTGATTCCCTGGGCCTTGTCGATCTCCGCGTCGCTGTCCGTGAGGCCGGCGATCGTGACGATCACGCCGTAGACGACGAACAGGCCGCCGATGATGCGGCGCAGGTCGAAGATGCGGGCCGCGGTCGCGGACTTCTCCTCGAGTTCCGTGACCTCCCGCTGGACGTCGGCCTCGGAGTACCCCGCCCGCCGCAGCCGCTCGGCAGCCTCGGCGCGCTCAGACGGTTCGAATTGCTCGGACATGGTCTCTCCAGTCTCCCGCAGCAGTCGCGGCCGGGCTCAGAACGAGAACGGGATGTAGCAGGCGGCGGCCAGGATCACCGCGCCCCAGCCCAGCAGGGCCGGGCGCCGGTACCAGGCGTCGTCGCCCGCCGCCGGCGGCTCGGCCATGCCGGGGGAGACGGTTCCGTAGACCAGGCCCTGGAGCTCCTCGGCCGGCTTGGGGGCCGTGAACAGCGACACGATCACCATCACCACCGCGCCCGCCACGAAGCCCGCGATCGCCGACACGAAGTTCGCGCCCTGGTCGGTGGGGATGCCGATGATGTCCTGCTTGTAGAGGACGAAGTAGTTCACCATCGCCGCCGTGGTCCCCGCGAGCAGCCCCCAGAAGCCCGACTTCTTCGACGCCCGCTTCCAGAACATGCCGACGATGAAGACCACGAACATCGGCACGTTGAAGAAGGAGAACAGGGTCTGGAGGTAGCTCATGATGTTCGAGAAGGACGACGCCAGGAACGCCGTGCCCACCGACGCGGCCACGCCGATCGCCGTGATCAGGCGACCGAACCGGACGTAGTAGGCGTCGTCCCGCCCCAGCACCACGTACTTCGCCCAGATGTCCGTCGTGAACACCGTGTTGAACGACGAGATGTTCGCCGCCATGCCCGCCATGAACGCCGCCAGCAGACCCGTCACCGCGATGCCCAGCACGCCGTTCGGCAGCAGTTCCTGCATGAGGTACGGGATCGCGTCGTTGTACTGGAGGTCCGAGCCGCTCGTGCCGATCTTCGGCACCAGTACCGCCGCCACCAGGCCCGGGATCATCACCAGGAACACCATGAAGATCTTCGGGTAGGCCGCGATGAGAGGGGTGCGCCGGGCCGCCGACAGGTTCTTCGCCGACAGGGCGCGCTGCACCTCGGCGAAGTTCGTCGTCCAGTAGCCGAAGGACAGGACGAAGCCGAGGCCCAGCACGATCGTCAGCCAGTTCGCGCCCAGCGGGTTGGCGCTGCCGACGCCCGTGCCGCCCCACGCGGTGACGAAGTCGTCCCCGTGCGTCGCGGTCAGCTTGTCGGTCAGGCCGCCCCAGCCGCCCACCTTCTTCAGGCCCAGCACCGACAGCGGGATGAGGGCCGCCAGGATCACGAAGAACTGGAGAACCTCGTTGTAGATCGCCGAGGAGAGGCCGCCGAGCGTGATGTACGCCAGCACGAAGAAGCCCGCCACCACGATCGCCACCCACTGCGGCCAGCCCAGCAGCGCCTCGACGACGATCGCCAGCGCGTACAGGTTCACCCCGGCGATCAGGATCGCGGCGAACGCGAACAGGGCCGAACTCAGCAGGTGGGCGGCCTTGTCGAAGCGCAGCAGCAGCATCTCGGGGACCGAGCGGACCTTGCTGCCGTAGTAGAACGGCATCATCACCAGGCCCAGGAACACCATCGCCGGGATGGCGCCGATCCAGTACCAGTGGACGGTGTACGCGCCGTACTGCGCGCTGTTCGCGGCCATGCCCAGGATCTCGGTGGCGGCCAGGTTGGCCGAGATGAACGCGAGGCCCGTGATCCAGGCGGGCAGGGAGCGGCCGGAGAGGAAGAAATCGAGGCTGGTCTTCACCGAGCGCCGGGCGGCGAAGCCGATGCCCAGGACCACGACGAAGTAGATGCCGAGGATCGTGTAGTCGAGCCAGTTCGTCGGGAGGCGTAGCTCCGCCGACAGCTGCGCTGCCGTCTGTGTGGGGGTTCGCATGCCCTGCTCACTTCTTTTGGTGTTCTTTGTTTGGTTGTGAGGGTGACTCGCGTGGGGGTTTATGGTTTTATGTGTTTGGTTCTGTTGGAAGCTTCGCTAGGTGTACGGATCTGGGTCCGCGGGTCCAGAGGTACGGAGGAGAGTCGCGGTGAAGAAGACCTCGACCCGCTTGGCCGACGGTCGTGAGCTGATCTACTACGACCAGCGGGACGACTCGGTGCGCGACGCGGTGGACAGACGTCCGCTGGACCCCACGGTCACCACTTCGGAGGTACGGCGCGACCCGCTGCTCGGCGATTCCATCGCCGTCGCCTCGCACCGGCAGGGGCGCATCTACCACCCGCCGGCCGACGAGTGCCCGCTCTGCCCCTCCCAGGGCGACCGGCTCAGCGAGATCCCCGACTCGTCGTACGACGCCGTCGTCTTCGAGAACCGTTTCCCCTCCCTGGCCGGCGACTCCGGGCGCTGCGAGGTGGTCTGCTTCACCTCCGACCACAACGCGTCCTTCGCCGATCTCACCGAGGAGCAGACGCGACTGGTTCTCGACGCGTGGACGGACCGGACGTCCGAGCTGTCTCATCTGCCCTCCGTGGAACAGGTGTTCTGCTTCGAGAACCGCGGCGCCGAGATCGGTGTGACTCTGGGTCACCCGCACGGGCAGATCTACGCCTACCCGTTCACCACTCCGCGCACCGCCCTGATGCTGCGCTCGGTCGCCGCGCACAAGGAGGCGACCGGCGGGGAGAACCTCTTCGACGCCGTTCTGAAACGTGAACTCTCCGACGGGCGGGTGGTCCTGGAGGGTGAACACTGGGTCGCGTTCGTGCCGTACGCGGCGCACTGGCCCTACGAGGTGCACCTCTACCCGAGGCGCCGGGTGCCGGACCTGCTCGCCCTCGACGAGGACGCGCGCACAGAGTTCCCCCAGGTCTACCTGGAACTCTTGAGGCGCTTCGACCGGATCTTCGGCGAAGGTGAACCGCCCACGCCGTACATCTCCGCCTGGCACCAGGCGCCGTTCGGCGCGCTGGAGGAGTTCGAGGGTGTCAACCGGGACGACTTCGCGCTCCATCTCGAGCTTTTCACCATTCGCCGCACTTCCGGCAAGCTGAAGTTCCTCGCGGGCTCCGAATCGGGCATGAACGTCTTCATCAACGACGTGCCGCCGGAGTTCGCGGCCCAGCGACTGCGAGAGGTAGCGAGTTCATGAGCGGCACCACCGGCACGAGCGGCAAGTATCTGGTCACGGGTGGCGCGGGCTACGTCGGCAGCGTGGTCGCCCAGCACCTGCTGGAGGCCGGCCACGAGGTCGTCGTCCTCGACAACCTCTCCACCGGTTTCCGTGAGGGCGTCCCGGCGGCTGCCTCGTTCATCGAGGGCGACATCCGCGACGCCGCCAAGTGGCTCGACGACTCCTTCGACGCCGTGCTCCACTTCGCCGCGTTCTCGCAGGTCGGCGAGTCCGTCGTCAAGCCCGAGAAGTACTGGGACAACAACGTCGGCGGCACCATGGCCCTGCTCGGCGCCATGCGCGAGGCCGGCGTGCGCAAGCTGGTCTTCTCGTCCACGGCGGCCACGTACGGCGAGCCGGAGCAGGTCCCGATCGTGGAGAGCGCGCCGACGAAGCCCACGAACCCCTACGGCGCCTCGAAGCTCGCCGTCGACCACATGATCAGCGGGGAGGCCGCCGCCCACGGGCTCGGCGCCGTCTCGCTGCGGTACTTCAACGTGGCCGGCGCGTACGGCGAGCAGGGTGAGCGCCACGACCCCGAGTCGCACCTCATCCCGCTCGTCCTCCAGGTCGCGCAGGGCCGCCGCGAGGCCATCTCCGTCTTCGGCGACGACTACCCGACGCCCGACGGCACCTGCGTCCGCGACTACATCCACGTCGCCGACCTCGCGGAGGCCCACCTCCTCGCCGTCGCCGCCGCCAAGCCGGGCGAGCACCTCATCTGCAACCTCGGCAACGGCAACGGCTTCTCCGTCCGCGAGGTCATCGAGACCGTCCGCGAGGTCACCGGCCACCCGATCCCCGAGGTCGTGGCCCCCCGCCGCGGCGGCGACCCGGCCGTCCTGGTCGCCTCGGCGGCCGCCGCCCGCGAGCAGCTGGGCTGGAACCCGTCCCGCGCGGATCTCGCGGGTATCGTCGCGGACGCGTGGGAGTTCGCGCAGCACATCGCAAGCAGTGCGGCAAGGGAGCAGTAGTGGGGGCACAGGAAGTACGCGAGGGATTCGTCCGGCTGTACGGGGCCGAGCCCGACGGCGTCTGGGCGGCGCCCGGCCGCGTCAACCTCATCGGTGAGCACACCGACTACAACGACGGCTTCGTGATGCCCTTCGCGCTGCCGCACATCGCCGTCGCGGCGGTCTCACGGCGCGAGGACGGCGTCCTGCGGCTGCACTCGGCCGACCTCGACAGCGGCGTCGCCGAACTCCGGCTCGACGAGCTGACGCCCGAGTCCGACACCGGCTGGACGGCCTACCCCGCCGGAGTCGTCTGGGCCCTGCGCGAGGCCGGCCACGCGGTGACCGGCGCCGACATCCACCTGTCCTCGACGGTCCCGTCGGGCGCGGGCCTGTCGTCGTCCGCGGCCATCGAGGTCGTCGTGGCCCTGGCGCTCAACGACCTCTACGACCTCGGGCTCCCGGGCTGGCAGCTCGCCCGCCTGTGCCAGCGCGCCGAGAACGTCTACGTCGGCGCCCCCACCGGCATCATGGACCAGACGGCGTCCGCGTGCTGCGAGGCCGGCCACGCGCTGTTCCTCGACACCCGCGACCTCGCCCAGAAGCAGATCCCCCTGGACCTCGCCGCCGAGGGCCTGCGTCTGCTGGTCGTCGACACCCAGGTCACGCACGCCCACAGCGGCGGCGAGTACGGCAAGCGCCGGGCCGGCTGCGAGAAGGGCGCCGCGCTCCTCGGCGTCGACGCGCTGCGCGACATCGCGTACGCCGACCTCGACGCGGCCCTCGCCCGCCTCGGCGACGAGGAGGAGGTCCGCCGTCTGGTCCGCCATGTGGTGACGGAGGACCAGCGCGTGGAGCAGGTCGTCGCCCTACTGGAGTCGGGCGGCGACACGCGTGCCGTCGGGCCTGTCCTGACGGCGGGTCACGCCTCGCTCCGGGACGACTTCCGGGTCTCCTGCGCCGAGCTGGACCTCGTCGTCGACACCGCCCTCGCCCACGGGGCGCTGGGTGCGCGGATGACCGGCGGGGGCTTCGGCGGGTCGGCGATCGTGCTGGCCGAGGCCACCGATGTCGAGACGCTCACCAAGGCCGTCGAAGAGGCGTTCGCGGCCGCGGGGCTCAAGGCTCCGCGAGTGTTCGAGGCGGTGCCTTCCGCGGGGGCGCGGCGGGTCGGCTGAGCGTTGACCGTGGGGGCGGCGGGTGTGCGAGTGGATCTCGCCCCCGCCGCCCCTTCCCGTTCCGACCCTGGGGGCTGCGCCCCAGACCCCCTTCGGCCCTGAACGGGCCTCGTCCTCAATCTCCCCCAGAGGGGGTACCCCGAGGCGGGCCGGTGGGGCTGCCCAGCCTCTTCGTCAGGGTGAACTCCGTGATTCCCGGCGGGTAGTCCTCGATCACGCACACCACCTCGTAGCCTCGCCGCTGGTAGAACTCCGGGGCCTGGAAGTCCCAGGTCTCCAGGCGTGCCCGGTCACAGCCGCGCTGTTCCAGGGCCACGCGTTCCGCTTCGGCGAGGAGGCGGCTGCCCAGGCCCGTGCCCCGGTGCCGGGCGTCGACCCAGAGGTAGGTGACGTGCAGCCAGGTCGTCCAGGTGTGGCCCACCAGGCCGCCGGCCAGTTCGCCGCCGGGGTCGGAGGCCCAGACGTGCAGCGGTGACTCGCGTTCGGCGGGGGTGCCGCGCAGGGCGCGCAGGGTCGGGGACGCCTCGGTGTTGGTGGCGAGCAGCCGGGAACGGAGAAGATCGCGGCGGGTCCTGTCGACTTCTGTCTCAAGACGAAACATGCGGCACACCATAAACGCGGTGGCCGAACCAATCCTGCAATTCGCCTTCCGCCGTACGCCCGCGGCCCTACCCTGTGAGCAGTGCCGGTGGGGGCCGGTGCTGATCAGGGGGCGAGACAGTCGGGTACGGCGCCCGCGGTGGGGGTAACAGTCTCTGCACGGCGGCGGCCGTCGCGGTAGTGGCACCCCCTCCGGGCGTCGTATCCGCGCCGGTCGACGTGCTCCATCTCCGGACCTTGGGGTATCCCCTGCTCTGTCAAGGAGCTTGGGGAAGGGGGTTTCGTGGTTCGTATCCGAGTTCTGGTCGTCGACGACCACCGTATCTTCGCCGAGTCGCTCGCCGCGGCACTGGCCGCCGAGCCCGACGTCGACGTGTCCGCGGCCGGCAGCGGCCCGGCGGCGCTGCGCAGCCTGGAGCGCGCGGCCGCCGAGGGGCGCCGGTACGACGTGCTGCTCGTCGACGCCGACCTGGGCTGCGCGCTGCCGGGCATACGGCCCGCCGTGCCCGTGCAGGAGGTGGGGGAGGACGGGCTCGTCGACGGGATCTCGCTGGTCGTGGGGGTCCGCAGTGCCCAGCCCCAGGTCCGGATCGTCGTCCTCGCCGAGAAGGACGATCCGCGGCGCGCGGCCCTCGCCCTCCAGGCCGGGGCGTCCGGCTGGGTGGCGAAGGACTGTTCGCTGTCCCGCCTGCTGACGGTCATCCGGGGCGTGCTGCGCGAGGAGACCCATCTGCCGCCGGCCCTGCTCACCGGCGTCCTGCGGGAGCTGACGGCCGCTCGCAAGCACCGCACCGAGAGCGAACGACTGGTCGAGTCCCTCACGCCGAGGGAGCGGGAAGTGCTGCGCTGCATGGTCGCGGGGCTGGGCAGGAAGGCGGTCGCGGAGCGGCTGTACCTCTCCCCGCACACCGTCCGCACCCACATGCAGAACGTCCTGGGCAAGCTGGGCGTGCACTCCACCCTCGCCGCGGTCGCCCTCGCGCGGCGGGCGGGCGTCGGACCGGTCGACCTAGCCGGGGATGTTGTCGAACGGGGCGGTCAACTGGCGTAGCAGGCCCGCCAGTTCGCCGCGCTGCGCCTGGGAGAGCTCGGCCAGGATGGCCCGTTCCTGGTCGAGCAGTCCCGCGAGCGCCTGGTCGGCGCGGTCCTTGCCGTCGTCCGTGAGGCGGACGAGCACACCCCGGCGGTCGCTCGGGTCCGGCAGGCGCTCCACCAGCCCCTTCTTCGCGAGCCGGTCGATGCGGTTCGTCATCGTGCCCGAGGTCACCAGGGTCTGCGTCAGCAGCTGGCCGGGCGAGAGCTGGTAGAGCGCCCCCGCGCGCCTGAGCGCCGTCAGGACGTCGAACTCCCAGGGCTCCAGCTGGTGCTCGGCGAACGCCAGACGGCGTGCGCGGTCCAGGTGCCGGGCCAGTCTGCTCACCCGGCTGAGTACCTCCAGCGGCTCCACGTCGAGGTCCGGGCGCTCCCGGCGCCACGCTGCGACCAGCCGATCGACCTCGTCCTCCATGACGATCAGTGTAGTGGTTCTGTCGACATGAAGTCTCTTGATATCGAGTCTCTTGACATCAAGATAAATGCAGAGGGAAAGTACGACGCATGACGACCAACCCCACCTGGGATCCCGCCCAGTACCTGCGTCACGCCGGCCACCGCGCCCGACCCTTCGCCGACCTCCTCGCCCGCGTCCCCGACCTCCCCGGCGACCCGCCCCGCATCGCCGACCTCGGCTGCGGCCCCGGCAACCTCACCGCCGTCCTCGCCGACCGCTGGCCCACGGCCCGTGTCACCGGCTACGACAACTCGCCCCACATGCTCGCGGACGCGGCGGCCCACGCGGGCGCACGCCTCGACTTCGCCCACGCCGACCTCACCACCTGGGCGCCGCAGGAGACGTACCACCTGCTCGTCTCCAACGCCGCCCTCCAGTGGGTGCCCGGCCACCTCGACGCCCTCCCCGGCTGGCTGGACGGCCTCGCCCCCGGCGGCGCCCTCGCCTTCCAGGTCCCCCACAACATCGACGCGCCCCTGCACGCCCTCATGCGCGAACTCGGCGACAGCGCCCGCTGGAAGAGCCGCCTCGGCCATGTCCTGCGCCACGAGGACTCCGTCCACGCCCCCGGCGTCTACCTCGACCGGCTGGCCCGCCTCGGCTGCGCGACCGACGTCTGGACGACCACCTACCTGCATGTGCTCCAGGGCGACGACCCCGTCCTCGACTGGGTCAAGGGCACCGGCCTGCGCCCCGCCCTCGACGCCCTCGCCGACGACCCCGAGGCCCGCGACGCCTTCGTCGCCGAATACCGGGACCTGCTCCGCGAGGCCTATCCGGGCGCCGAGTACGGCACCGTCCTGCCGTTCCGCCGCCTGTTCGCCGTGGCCACCAAGGCGGGCTGACATGCTGACCGCCGTCGACCATGTGCAGCTCGCCGCCCCGCCCGGCTCCGAGGAACCGCTGCGCCGCTTCTACATCGACACCCTCGGCATGACGGAGGTCCCCAAGCCGCCGGTGCTCGCGGCCAAGGGGGGATGCTGGTTCCGCGCCGGGGCCGTGCACCTGCATCTGGGGATCGAGCCGGGATTCAGACCCTCCGGGAAGGCCCACCCCGGACTGCGGGTCACCGGCATCGACGCGTACGCCGCCCGGCTGGAGGCCCACGGCACACCGGTCACCTGGGACACGCATCTGCCGGGACACCGCCGCTTCTACGCCCGGGACCCGGTCGGCAACCGGCTGGAGTTCCTGGAGCCCGCCGACGGTGTTTGAGAGGCGTGGGCGGGGTCACCCGTAGTGCTGAGACCACACGCAGACCTGACTGGGAGTGATGGACAGTGGCAGGCGAGCAGAAGTCCAAGGCGAAGATGGAACAGGCCAAGGGCAAGGCGAAGGAAACGGTCGGCCGCGCCGTGGGCAACGAGAGGCTCGAGGCCGAGGGCCGTGCCGACCAGGCGAAGGGTGACGCCCGCCAGGCCAAGGAGAAGACCAAGGACGTCTTCAAGGACTGACAGGCACTGACGGCGCCGACGGCGCCGACGGGCATCTGTGAGCGCGGACGCGCCGCAGGCGCCTACGGCACACGTATGCGGGCGGGTCCCCGACCTTCGTGGTCGGGGACCCGCCCGCGGTACGTGTGGGGTCCCGTCGGCCGCCGTTCCCGTCCCGCCGGTCGCCGCGACCGCTAGGCCTTCCGGCGCCCGATCAGGTGCGGCTTGGCCTCCAGCCCGTCCAGGCCGTGCCAGGACAGGTTCACCAGGTGCGCCGCGACCTCCGCCTTCTTGGGGCGGCGTACGTCCAGCCACCACTGGCCGGTCAGGGCGACCATGCCGACCAGGGCCTGGGCGTAGAGGGGAGCCAGTTTCGGGTCGAAGCCGCGGTTCTTGAACTCGCGGCCCAGGATGTCCTCCACCTGCGTCGCGATGTCGGAGATCAGCGAGGCGAACGAGCCCGTCGACTGCGGGATGGGGGAGTCACGGACCAGGATGCGGAAGCCGTCCGTGTACTCCTCGATGTAGTCGAGGAGCGCGAAAGCCGCCTGTTCCAGCAGCTCCCGCGGATGGCCTGCGGTCAGGGAACTCGTCACCATGTCCAGCAGACGGCGCATCTCCCGGTCCACCACGACCGCGTACAGCCCCTCCTTGCCACCGAAGTGCTCGTACACCACCGGCTTGGAGACTCCGGCCTTCGCCGCGATCTCCTCCACCGAGGTGCCCTCGAAGCCCTTCGCCGCGAACAGGGTGCGACCGATCTCCAGCAATTGCTGCCGGCGCTCCGCCCCCGTCATACGAGTGCGTCGCGCGCGCCGCGGCTTCGCTTCACCACTGGGACTGGAGGTACTGCTGGGATCGGTCGCCACGCCGTCAATCATGCCGCCTCGGCGGTCGCCTTCCCCCGCCGGGAACCGTCCTCACCCGAGTTGCGACGCGAATCGATACGCGAGCGTGACGGCCAGCGCACGTCGTACGCCCAGCCGAGCATCTCGAACCACCGGATGAACCGAGCCGAGGAGTCCAGCTGGCCCCGCATCACGCCGTGCCGCGCCGACGTGGGGTCCGCGTGGTGCAGGTTGTGCCACGACTCGCCGCAGGACAGGATCGCCAGCCACCAGACGTTGCCGGACCGGTCCCGCGACTTGAACGGGCGCTTGCCCACCGCGTGGCAGATCGAGTTGATCGACCAGGTCACGTGGTGCAGCAGGGCGACCCGCACCAGCGAACCCCAGAAGAACGCCGTGAACGCGCCCCACCAGGACATCGTGACCAGCCCGCCCACCAGCGGCGGCAGCGCCAGCGACAGGATCGTCCAGTAGACGAACTGCCGGGACACCGCGCGGATCGCCGGGTCCTTGATCAGATCCGGCGCGTACTTCTCCTGCGACGTCTGCTCCTCGTCGAACATCCAGGCGATGTGTGCCCACCACAGGCCCTTCATCAGGGCCGGGAGCGTGTCGCCGAACCGCCACGGCGAATGCGGGTCGCCCTCCGCGTCGGAGAACTTGTGGTGCTTGCGGTGATCCGCCACCCAGCGCACCAGCGGACCCTCCACCGCCATCGAACCCATGACCGCCAACGCGATCCTGAGCGGCCGCTTCGCCTTGAACGAACCGTGCGTGAAGTACCGGTGGAAACCGATCGTGATGCCGTGGCAGCCGAGGTAGTACATGAAGACGAGCAGGCCGAGGTCCAGCCAGCTCACCCCCCAGCCCCACGCCAGCGGTACCGCCGCCAGCACCGCGAGGAACGGGACGACGATGAAGATCAGCAGCATGATCTGCTCGATCGAACGCTTCTGCTCGCCACCCAGAGTGGCGGAGGGCGTGGGAGTACCGTCGGGCGCCTTCAAAGGGTCATCGATCACGTTGGAGCTGCCTGTGGTCATGCGCGTCCCCTGGGGGGTCTTGGATTGAGGGTGGTGCCGTGACACCACGACCGCGGAAGGTCACACGGCGAACCGGTGTGACCCTTCCTACGGTCGCGTAACCTACGGCATCGTAAGTATGGCAGTGCGCCGCCCGGCGGCAAGAGCCCGCCAACCTGCGCGTCCCCGCGGACACCTATCCTTGGAGACAGTCGGACAGCGCGGTCCGCTCTCTTTTCTTCCCGGATGTCCGGCCCCTATGCGACGCCCGCCTCGGTGCCGACGTCCGAGTTCCCACCCGGACGAGCTTCAACACTGCAAGGAGCCGCACCTGTGAGCAGTGCCGACGACCTTGGCCAGGCCACCACTACGAACAGCACCGAGCTGCGCGCCGACATCCGCCGACTGGGTGACCTCCTCGGTGAGACCCTCGTCCGGCAGGAGGGCCCCGAGCTCCTCGACCTCGTCGAGAAGGTCCGCCGCCTCACCCGCGAGGACGGCGAAGCCGCCGCCGAACTGCTGCGGGGCATCGAACTGGAGACCGCGGCCAAGCTGGTCCGCGCCTTCTCCACCTACTTCCACCTCGCCAACGTCACCGAGCAGGTCCACCGCGGCCGCGAACTGCGCGAGCGCCGCGCCGCCGAGGGCGGACTCCTCGCCCGCACCGCCGACCGGCTCAAGGACGCGGACCCCGAGCACGTCCAGCGGACGGTCCGCCACCTCAACGTCCGCCCCGTGTTCACGGCGCATCCCACCGAAGCCGCGCGCCGGTCGGTACTCAACAAGCTCCGGCGCATCGCCGCACTCCTCGAGACCCCCGTCATCGAGGCCGACCGCCGCCGCTACGACACCCGGCTGGCCGAGAACATCGACCTCGTCTGGCAGACCGACGAGCTCCGGGTCGTCCGTCCCGAGCCCGCCGACGAGGCCCGCAACGCCATCTACTACCTAGACGAGCTCCACGCGGGCGCCGTCGGCGACGTCCTCGAGGACCTGACGGCGGAACTGGAGCGCGTCGGCGTGAAGCTCCCCGACGACACGCGCCCCCTCACCTTCGGCACCTGGATCGGCGGCGACCGGGACGGCAACCCCAACGTGACCCCCCAGGTCACCTGGGACGTCCTCATCCTCCAGCACGAACACGGCATCAACGACGCCCTGGAGATGATCGACGAGCTCCGCGGGTTCCTCTCCAACTCCATCCGCTACACCGGCGCCACCGAAGAACTCCTGACGTCACTCCAGGGCGACCTCGAACGGCTGCCCGAGATCAGCCCCCGCTACAAGCGTCTCAACGCCGAAGAGCCCTACCGGCTCAAGGCCACCTGCATCCGGCAGAAGCTCGAGAACACCAAGCAGCGCCTGGCCAAGGGCATCCCCCACGAGCCCGGGCGCGACTACCTCGGCACCAGTGAGCTCCTCGCGGACCTCACCCTCATCCAGACCTCCCTGCGCGAACACCGCGGCGCTCTGTTCGCCGACGGCCGGATGAACCGCACCATCCGCACCCTCTCCGCCTTCGGCCTCCAGCTCGCCACCATGGACGTCCGCGAGCACGCCGACGCCCACCACCACGCCCTCGGCCAGCTCTTCGACCGCCTCGGCGAGGAATCCTGGCGCTACACCGACATGCCCCGCGAGTACCGCACCAAGCTCCTGGCGAAGGAGCTGCGGTCCCGCCGCCCGCTGGCGCCCACCCCGGCCCCCGTGGACGCCGCCGGCGAGAAGACCCTCGGCGTCTTCCTCACCGTCAAGCGGGCCCTGGAGGTCTTCGGACCCGAGGTCGTCGAGTCCTACGTCATCTCCATGTGCCAGGGCGCCGACGACGTGTTCGCGGCAGCGGTCCTGGCCCGCGAGGCGGGACTCGTCGACCTGCACGCCGGCTGGGCCAAGATCGGCATCGTGCCGCTCCTGGAGACGACGGACGAGCTCAAGGCCGCCGACACCATCCTCGAGGACATGCTCTCCGACCCCTCCTACCGGCGCCTCGTCGCGCTGCGCGGAGACGTCCAGGAGGTCATGCTCGGCTACTCCGACTCCTCCAAGTTCGGCGGCATCACCACCAGCCAGTGGGAGATCCACCGCGCCCAGCGCCGCCTGCGCGACGTCGCCCACCGCTACGGTGTCCGACTGCGCCTCTTCCACGGCCGCGGCGGCACCGTCGGCCGCGGTGGCGGCCCCTCCCACGACGCCATCCTCGCCCAGCCCTGGGGCACCCTGGAGGGCGAGATCAAGGTCACCGAACAGGGCGAGGTCATCTCCGACAAGTACCTCATTCCCTCCCTGGCCAGGGAGAACCTGGAGCTGACGGTCGCCGCGACCCTGCAGGCCTCGGCCCTGCACACCGCCCCCCGCCAGTCCGACGAGGCCCTCGCCCGCTGGGACGCCGCCATGGACGTCGTCTCCGACGCCGCCCACGCCGCCTACCGCACCCTCGTCGAGGACCCCGACCTCCCGCCGTACTTCTTCGCCTCCACCCCCGTCGACCAGCTCGCCGACCTGCACCTCGGGTCCCGCCCGTCCCGCAGGCCCGACTCCGGCGCCGGCCTCGACGGCCTGCGCGCCATCCCCTGGGTCTTCGGCTGGACCCAGTCCCGCCAGATCGTCCCCGGCTGGTTCGGCGTCGGCTCCGGGCTGAAGGCACTGCGCGACGCCGGTCTCGACACCGTCCTGGACGAGATGCGCGACCAGTGGCACTTCTTCCAGAACTTCATCTCCAACGTCGAGATGACCCTCGCCAAGACCGACCTGCGCATCGCCCAGCACTACGTCGACACCCTCGTCCCCGACGACCTCAAGCACGTCTTCGACCGGATCAAGGCCGAACACGCCCTGACCGTCGCCGAGGTACTGAAGATCACCGGCGAACCGGAACTGCTCGACGCCACCCCCGTGCTCAAGCAGACCTTCACCATCCGCGACGCCTACCTCGACCCCATCTCCTACCTCCAGGTCACCCTGCTCAAGCGCCAGCGCGACGCCGCGGCCGCCGGCGCGGAACCCGACCCGCTCCTCGCCCGCGCCCTCCTCCTCACCGTCAACGGCGTCGCCGCGGGCCTGCGCAACACCGGCTGACCCCACACCCGCCGGACACGTGACGAAGGGGTGGGGCCCCCGGGGGGGGGGCCCCCCCCGGGCGCCCCCCCCGAACCACACCACCCCCGGCGGGCGCCCGTGCGCCACCACCCGCC
>NZ_JBIUSU010000007.1:0-152447 GCF_044741545.1 Streptomyces sp. NPDC088157 | reverse complement strand
GGCCGCCCCGCGGCCCCCCCCCCCCCCGCCCCCCCCCCCCCCCCCCGCCCCGGCCCCGCGGGGGGCCCCCCCGGGGGGCCCCCCCCCCGGGGGCCCCACCCCTTCGTCACGGACACCGCGCGTCGGCAGGCGTTCCACACCGCCCGCTCACCGCCCGCTCACACGGCCAGGAACGTCGCCGTCAGCAACGCGACCCCCGAACCCGCCAGCACCCAGCCCACCCGCACCCGTCCCAGGCCACCCGCGACGACCACCGACGCCAGCAACAGCGCACCACCCAACGGTACCCACGCGTAGAGGACCCCGGCCGGACCCGACCGCACCACCTCGTCACTGCCCGGCTTGATCACCACGGTGTAGATCCCGCCCTTGCGGACCGCCACCGACTTCTCGATCACCACGCGCGCGCGTGCCGTCGACCCCGCTGACAACGGCGTGTAGGGCCCCGCACAGGTGTCCTCACCGCACCGCGTCACCTCGACGGTGCCCTGCTCCCGGCCCTTCGTCAGCATCACGTGCTGCGCGGAACCCCAGGAACCCCACACCCCCGCGACCAGGATCAGCACGGCGATCACACTCATGGCCGCGACCCGCCCGAACCGCAACGCGGCCGCCGAGACCGAGCCCTTGGCCGAGCCCGAGCCCGGTCCCGAGCCTCTGACCGAGCTCTTGGCAGAGCTCTTGGCCGAGCCCTTACGGGAGTGAGCCCGACGGCGGTGGGACGGGGCTGCTGTGGCAGGCATGGCGGGGATCATTGGCCATGCCTGAACGACACGTCAACCTCGGTGGGTGACAAGTCAGGAGTTGTACGTGCTTTGCGCCCGCTCCAGGCCGTCCAGCACCAGGCCCTCCACCGCGTCCGCCGCGCGGTCCACGAAGTAGTCCAGCTCCTTGCGCTCGGCCGAGGAGAAGTCCTTCAGCACGAAGTCCGCCACCTGCATCCGCCCCGGCGGCCGACCGATCCCGAACCGCACCCGGTGGTAGTCCGCGCCCATCACCTTCGTCATCGACTTCAGACCGTTGTGGCCGTTGTCGCCACCGCCGAGCTTCAACCGCAGCACGCCGTAGTCGATGTCCAGCTCGTCGTGCACCGCGACGATGTTCGCCACCGGCACCTTGTAGAAGTCCCGCAACGCGTTCACCGGACCACCCGAGACGTTCATGAACGACATCGGCTTCACCAGCACCACCCGCCGGCTCCCCGTACCCGGCGGGCCCAGCCGCCCCTCGACGACCTGGGCCTGCGCCTTGCCCGCCCGCTTGAACCTCCCGCCGATCCGCTCGGCCAGCAGGTCCGCCACCATGAAACCGACGTTGTGCCGGTTCATGGCGTACTCGGGACCGGGATTGCCCAGACCCGCGATCAGCCAGGGGGCACTGGCATCGGTCGTCACGTCCATGTCTCCTTGACTCCACGGTGGGACTGCTCGCTGGGACTTCCGGCAGGCACTACACGCAGGCCGCCGCTCCCCGGAGGAAGCGGCGGCCGACGGGATGGGACTTCGGGGATCAGGCCTCGGTGGCCTCGGCCTCGGCGTCCGCCGGGGCCTCCTCCGCCTGGGCGGCCAGGACCTGGAGGACGACCGCGTCCTCGTCGATCGCCAGCGTGGTGCCCTCGGGCAGCGGGATGTCCTTCGCGAGGATGGCGGCACCGGCCGCCAGGCCCTCGATGGAGACGGTGACCGACTCGGGGATGTGAGTGGCCTCGGCCTCGACCGTCAGCGTGCTCAGCACGTGCTCGAGCAGGTAGGCGCCCGGGGCCAGGTCGCCCTCGGTGTGGACGTAGACCTCGACGTTGACCTTCTCGCCGCGCGTCACGAGCAGGAGGTCGACGTGGTCCAGGAAGCCCTTGATCGCGTCGCGCTGCACGGCCTTCGGGATGGCCAGCTGGGTCTTGCCTTCGATGTCCAGGCTGAGCAGGACGTTCGGGGTGCGCAGGGCGAGCTGGAGCTCGTGGCCCGGCAGCGTGATGTGCACCGGGTCGGCACCGTGGCCGTAGACCACGGCGGGGACCTTGGAGGCACGACGGATACGGCGGGCGGCGCCCTTGCCGAACTCGGTACGGGTCTCGGCTGCGAGCTTGACCTCGGCCATGTTCACTCCTCGTAGAACTGGGGAAAGGTGGTCACCCGGCCAAACCATCGGCCTGCTACGAAGAGCGCGTCGATAACGGACCACCGGCACACGCGCGGAACACGTGTACGGCCTCCCTCGCCGAGCAACTGGAGCAGTTTACGCAGCGGGAAGGCCGTACAGGAAATCGATCTAGAGGAGAACCGTCACTGCTCGTCGAAGAGGCTCGTCACCGAACCGTCCTCGAACACCTCACGCACCGCGTTCGCGATGGTCGGCGCGATCGACAGCACCGTGATCTTGTCGACCTCCAGCTCACCCGGCGTCGGCAGGGTGTTGGTGAAGATGAACTCGCTCACCTTGGAGTTCTTCAGGCGATCGGCCGCCGGACCCGACAGCACGCCGTGCGTCGCCGTCACGATGACATCCTCCGCACCGTGCGCGAACAGCGCGTCGGCGGCGGCGCAGATCGTGCCACCCGTGTCGATCATGTCGTCGACGAGGACACAGACGCGGCCCTTGACCTCACCCACGACCTCGTGGACGGTCACCTGGTTCGCCACGTCCTTGTCGCGCCGCTTGTGCACGATCGCCAGCGGCGCGCCCAGCCGGTCGCACCAGCGGTCCGCCACGCGCACCCGGCCCGCGTCCGGCGACACGACGGTCAGCTTCTCGCGGTCCACCTTGCTGCCCACGTAGTCGGCGAGCAGTGGTAGCGCGAAGAGGTGGTCCACCGGGCCGTCGAAGAAGCCCTGGATCTGGTCCGTGTGGAGATCGACGGTCAGGATCCGGTGCGCGCCGGCCGTCTTCATCATGTCCGCGATCAGACGGGCCGAGATCGGCTCCCGACCGCGGTGCTTCTTGTCCTGGCGGGCGTAGCCGTAGAACGGCACGATCACGGTGATCGAACGCGCCGACGCGCGCTTCAGCGCGTCGATCATGATCAGCTGCTCCATGATCCACTTGTTGATCGGAGCCGTGTGGCTCTGGATCAGGAAGCAGTCCGCACCGCGCGCCGACTCCTGGTAGCGCACGTAGATCTCGCCGTTGGCGAAATCGAAGGCCTTGGTCGGGACGACCTCGACCCCCAGCTGGTGGGCGACCTCCTCGGCAAGCTCGGGGTGGGCGCGGCCGGAGAAGAACATCATCTTCTTCTCGCCGGTCGTCTTGATCCCGGTCACAGCACTGTCTCCTCAGAGGTGTCTCAGCTGGGTGTCGAGAAACCTCGCCGCTGGGCGCGACGGGGCCGTCTCAGCTGGTGGGGTGCGGGTGTGCACTTATCACGGTACGCCGTGTTCGACGTGCCCGTTTCCGGTCAGCTTTCGCTTTCGGCCTGGCGGGAGGCCGTCTCGGCCGCCTTCGCCGCCGCGCTGCCCGGACGCTTGCGGGCCACCCAACCCTCGATATTCCGCTGCTGACCACGGGCCACGGCCAGCGAGCCGGGCGGCACGTCCTTCGTGATCACGGACCCGGCGGCGGTGTACGCGCCGTCCCCGACCGTGACGGGAGCCACAAACATGTTGTCCGAACCCGTACGGCAGTGCGAGCCGATCGTGGTGTGGTGCTTGTCCTGCCCGTCGTAGTTCACGAACACGCTCGCCGCGCCGATGTTGCTGAACTCACCGATCGTCGCGTCGCCCACGTAGGAGAGGTGAGGGATCTTCGTCCCCTCGCCGATGGAGGCGTTCTTGGTCTCCACGTACGTGCCGATCTTGCCCTTCGCCCCCAGCCGCGTGCCGGGACGGAGATACGCGTACGGCCCCACGGACGCGTCCGCGCCGATGCGGGCGCCGTCGGACACCGTGTTGATCACCCGCGCTCCCGCGCCGACCACCGTGTCCTTCAGCCGGCTGTTCGGGCCGACCTCGGCGCCCTCGCCGAGGTGGGTCGCGCCGAGCAGCTGCGTACCCGGATGCACGACCGCGTCCTGCTCGAACGTGACGGTGACGTCGACCCAGGTCGTCGCCGGGTCGATGACGGTCACCCCCGACAGCATCGCGGCGGTCAGCAGCCGGTCGTTGAGGATCCGACGGGCCTCGCTCAGCTGCACCCGGTTGTTGATCCCGGCGATCTCCCGGTGATCGGCGGCGACGGACGCGCCGACCCGGTGACCGGCCTCCCGCAGGATCCCGAGGACGTCGGTGAGGTACTCCTCGCCCTGGCTGTTGTCCGTACGGACCTTCTTCAGGGCGTCGGCCAGCAGCTGCCCGTCGAACGCGAACACCCCGGAGTTGATCTCGCGGATCGCCAGCACCGCCGCGGAGGCGTCCTTGTGCTCGACGATGGCGGTGACGGCGCCCGAGGCGTCGTCGCGCACGATCCGCCCGTAGCCGGTCGCGTCCGGCACCTCGGCGGTCAGCACGGTGACGGCGTTGCCGTCCGCGTGGTGGGTGGCGGCGAGCTCCGCGAGGGTCGCGCCGGTGAGCAGCGGGGTGTCACCGCAGACGACGACCACCGTCCCGTCGACACCGCCACCGAGCTGCTCCAGCCCCATCCGGACGGCGTGCCCGGTGCCGTTCTGCTCCTCCTGCACGGCGGTACGCGCCTGCGGGTCGACCTCGTTCAGATGCGCGGTGACCTTCTCGCGCGCGTGCCCTACGACGACGACCAGGTTCTCGGGGTCCAACTCACGGGCCGCGGCCAGCACATGGCCCACGAGTGAGCGGCCGCTGATCTCGTGCAGGACCTTCGGTATGGCCGACTTCATACGGGTGCCCTCACCCGCTGCGAGAACGACGACGGCTGCCGGGCGATTGGCGCTCACGGAAGTTGCCCTTCGGCTGTGGAGTGGGGTGGGACATCCGAAGGATACCGGGGCGTTTCCGGGGGGACATGAGAGTGGGCCCCGACAGTGCTGTCAGGGCCCGAATCGTGTATGGCTCCCCCGCCAGGACTCGAACCCGGACATATGGCACCAAAAGCCACAGTGCTGCCAATTACACCACAGGGGAATGATCCCGACTGAACCGGACAATTGACCCGGCCGCCGAGTGGCGCCTTCTACTATGCCGTACCACCAGCCCCCGATGCGACGGTGTAGGCCGGTGCTCCGGGGTGCGGCTCCCGGAGGCAATCGTGGTGGCCCTCGCCGAGGTTGACGGACTCCTTCCGCCGTGCCGGGAGCGCGGGCGGAATGCACGGTTCCGGACTCGAACGGGCGTGGTTCGGCAGTTCGAGGGATACCGGTGGGTTTCGATGCTGTTCGGTTACGGAGTGTGGTGTGGGCCGGTCGGTGAAACTCGCCGGAAAAGCCGGGGGTCGCGCCCGTAGGCTGGGGGCATGACCACGACGGGGGAAGAGGACACGGCGGCCCGGGGAGGGCCGCTGTGGTGGGCCAGACGGCGGAGCGCGGCGTTCGACTGGAGCCTGGGGTTCGTGTCCGCCGTGGAGTGCGCGGTGGAGGGTGTTCCGTTCGCGCGGGACGCCGGGATCCCGGTGGCGGCGGGGGTGGTGTTCGGGCTGCTCGCCGGTTCGGTGCTGGTGGTGCGGCGGAAGTGGCCCATCGCCGTGGTGCTGGTGGCGATCGCGATCACGCCGGCCCAGATGGGTTACCTGATGGGCATCGTGGGGCTGTACACGCTGGCCGCCTCGGAGCTGCCCCGGCGGATCATCGCCTCGCTCGCGGGGATGCAGTTGGTGGGCACGCTGATCGTGACGTTCGTGCGGGTGCGCCAGAGCATGGACCAGGGCCGGCTGACCATCGGCGACTGGTTCATCCCGTTCGCCGCCATCACGACCTCGCTGGGGCTCACCGCGCCACCGCTGCTGCTCGGGTTGTACGTCGGCGCCCGGCGGCGGCTCATGGAGAGCCTGCGGGAGCGGGCGGACAGCCTCGAGCGGGAGTTGCAGCTGCTCGCGGAGCGGGCGGAGGAGCGGGCGGAATGGGCGCGTGGCGAGGAACGGACCCGCATCGCGCGGGAGATGCATGACGTGGTCGCGCACCGGGTGAGTCTGATGGTCGTCCATGCCGCGGCGTTGCAGGCCGTCGCGCGAAAGGATCCCGAGAAGGCGGTGCGCAACGCGGCGCTGGTGGGGGACATGGGCCGACAGGCGTTGACCGAGCTGCGGGAGATGCTCGGAGTGCTGCGCAGTGGCGGCGCGGGGGAGCGGGCGGTCCCGGCGCCGTTGGTGGCGGTGGGAGTGGCCGCGGCCGTGGTGGTGGAGGAGGGCGAGGGGCCGTGTCTGTCGGAGCTGGAGGAGTTGGTGGGCCAGTCGGCGGCTGCGGGGATGGTGGTGGAGCTGCTGGTGGAGGGGGAAGCGCGGTCGTATGCGCCGGATGTGGAGCAGACGGCGTACCGGGTGGTGCAGGAGGCGCTGACGAACGTGCACAAGCACGCGGGGGGCGCGAAGACGCATGTGCGGCTGGCGCATCGGGTGGGGGAGATCGCGATGCAGGTGGAGAACGGGGCGCCGCCGGAGGTGGGGTCGGTGCTGTCGGCGGGGCTGCCGTCGGGGGGCAACGGGCTGGTGGGGATGAAGGAACGGGTGGTGGCGCTGGGCGGGGTGTTCGTGTCGGGGCCGACCGAAGCGGGGGGTTTCCGGGTGTCGGCGGTCATTCCGGCGTCGTAGGCACTGGAGGGGTGGGGGCTGGGGCTGGGGTTCGGGGGTGGGGCTCTGTGGCCGGTCAGCCGGCGGCGAGGCGGACGGGTTCGATGCCGGCGGTGAGGGCGCCGAGGGCCTGGTCGATGTCGGGGCCGAGGTACCAGTCGCCGGTGTGGTCGAGGGCGTAGACGCGGCCTTCGGCGTCGATGGCGAGGAGGCCCTGGGTGTCGGTCTCGGTGCCGAGCGGGGCGACGTCGGTGTCGAGGGCTCGGCCGAGGTCGGCGAGGGTGCGGGCGAGGTGGAGGCCGTGGAGGGGGTCGAGGTGCAGGGTGGTGGGGGCGACCTGGCGGCCGGGGCCGGTGGGGGTGATCGTGAGGCCGCCGAATTCGGCCCAGGCTTCGACGGCGGCGGGGAACACGGCGTGGCGGTGGCCGGCGGGGGAGGTGTATTCCCGGAGGGTGTCGGCCCAGATCTCGGCCTGCTTGATGTCCCAGCGTCCGGGTTGCCAGCCGGCGGCGCGCAGGGCGGCGTCGACGGGGACGGGGAAGCGGGTGGTGGAGGTGCGGTCGGGGTGCATCGGCCCTTCGTTCGTCGAGCAGGTGGTGCCGGGCCCCGGTGGGGCCGTTGTGCCGTCCTGTGCGGAGGGTGGGGTGGGGGTCAGTCGTCTGCGGTCGACGGGTCGACGACGCGGACGCCGAAGTGGGCGCTGAGGGCGGTGCAGGCGCGGCAGGGGGTGGCGAAGCTGCCGTGCAGCGGGTCGCCGTCCTCGCGGATGCGGCGGGTGGTGAGTTTGGCCTGTCTGAGGGTTTTGCGGGCTTCGCCGTTGGTCATGGGGCGGCGGGCGGCGCGTCTGCTGCGGGCGGCGTCGGCGGCGGTGAGATGGCGGGAGATGAGAAGCGCCTCGGCGCAGCGGCCCGTGAAGCGGTCGCGCTGGGCGCTGGTGAGGGTGTCGAGGAAGTCCTGGACGAGGGGGTGCAGCGGCGGGGCCTGGTCGCCGCGTGCGGCGGTGCTGGTGAGGGTGGCGCCGCGGACGGAGAGGGCGGCGGCGACGGTGGGGAGTATGCCGTCGCGGCGGTGGCGGAGGACCGGGGCGTGGGGGGTCTCGTTGGCGGACCAGCCGATGCGAGGGTCGCCGGACGGACCGGTGTACGGACCGGTCCGCGGATCGCCGGTCCGGCCGGTGTCGTGGGCCGCCGTGTTGCCGGTGCGCAGGTTGTCCGACCTGCCGGTGTGTGACCCCGTCTGTGTCGCGTTCATGATCGTTTCCCCTCCGTGCATCCCCCCGGACGTCACAGAGTGCCAAATGGCGTGGCGGGTGCGGAAGCTGGGGCGGTGCGACACGCCCGGGTTTGGGCGGGCAGTCACGGCGGGGTGACGGCTGGTCACGGAAGCGGAGGCCCGGTGACCGCCGTCGTCGTACCGCATAGGCTGTCGGCACCGTCGGCGCGCGGTTGACGCGCGTTGGAGATTGTTGGAGACAGTCGATACGGGGCGTGGTGGGTGGATCCGGAAGCGGAACCGGCCGCTGCGGGCCGTACAGAGTGCCGCAGGGGGCAACCGCCATGACGACAGGTCGGCTCGGGCAGCAAGCCGCGCCGCCGAACGCGGCCTATGCCGGGCAGGTCGTGCATTTCCCGGATCCGGTCCGGGCGGCACGGCACCCGAGGGGCGTTCGGATGGACGAGCGGGGCTACCCGGACTTCTCGCCGTATGCGCGGGCCGCCGCGGAGATCGCGGATCCGCCGGAGGGCTTCGGCGTCGACGAACTGCGGCTCACGGACTACGTGTCCGCGAACGCGGTCCTGGCGGCTTCGGGGCACGCGTTGTGGGACACCGTGCCGAGTGTGGCGACGCCGCACGGCTGGACGTGGCACCACGTGGTGGGCTCGCGGCGGCTGGAGCTGGTTCCGGTCGAGGTGAAGGCGTTGCTGCGGCATCACGGTGGGGTGTCGTCGGCGGTGGTGGACCAGTCGAAGCGGGGGACGCGGCCGTTGCAGGAGACGCGTCCGGCCCACTTCGGGCTGCCGAAGTCGGGCGTGGCGGTGACGGAACAGCAGGTCCAGGGGGTCGAGGAGGACCTGGGGTACCGGCTGCCGGGGGCGTACCGGTCGTTCGTGAAGGCGGCGGGCGGTTGTGCGCCGGTGGGCGCGGCGCTGGACGCGGAACTGGGGCTGCTGGTCGACCAGCCGTTCTTCACGGTGCGGGACGAGGCCGCGGTCAACGACCTGGTCTACGTGAACAAGTGCCTGCGCGACCATCTGACGAAGGATTATCTGGGCGTCGGGTTCGTGCAGGGCGGGCTGCTGGCCGTGAAGGTGCGCGGCGAGCGGGTCGGTTCGGTGTGGTTCTGCGCCTACGACGATGTGCGGGACGTGGATCCGGGGTGGTCGCCCGCGGAGCGCATGGAGCGGTTGTTGCTGCCGTGCGGCGAGGACTTCGACGCCTTCCTGTCGAGGCTGGCCGGTAATCCGCCGGAGCTGGAGACGGTGGCGAATCTGATGGTGGACGGCGGGTTCGCACGCGCGGTGCCGGCGGCCGCGGCGTCTTCGGCGTCTTCGGTGGGGGAGTGAGCTGGACGATGGTGACGTTCGCGCAGGCGCAGGAGCGCGCCGAAGAGTGGATCAACGGGGACATGCCGGCGTACCAGCACCGTGAGGTGCGGGTGCGGGAGTTCGAGCTCGGGTTCGTGGTGTGGGCCGAGGACCGTGCCGAGGGGCCCCGTTCGGACGGGGGCGCGCAGCGGTTGGTGATCGCCCGGGACAGCGGGGAGGCCACGTTGTGGCCGGCGGTGCCGGTGGGTGAGGTGATCCGCCGGTACGAGGAGGAGTACGGCCGTCCGGACACCCCCGCCGACGCGGTGCCGGCACCCGCGGCGCGGGTGGATCTGAACCAGACGTCGTTCCTGTTGTCGCCGCCGGAGTGGTTGCAGGAGGCGGCGGACAGGTTGGGGGTCGCGGATCGGCGGGGAGCCGATCCGGGGAACGGCGAGGCGTCCGCGGGGGCGGGATCGGGTGCGGGGTCGCGGATCGGGACGGGTCCGGGGTCCGGCGCGGCGTCGGGTCCGGCGTCGGGTCCGGCGTCGGGTTCGAGCGTCTCTGCCGGTGGTGTGCCCGGGGGTGGTGGTCCCTCGCTTCCCCGTACCCAGGGTGGCGTGCCGGGGAGTGGCCTGCCCGAGACGCAGGCGGGGGTGCCCACGGGCCCGGGTGCCCGGCCGGCGCCGGGTACCGGCAGGCCGACGGCTCCTGCCGCCCCCGTCGGGGCGACGCCGTGGGCCGGGACGGACACCAATGCCGACGCCGGTGACGATCGTTCCGTGCCGCTGCCCGCGACCGTGTTCGCCCCGCCGCTGAGCGGCTCCGACGACGAGGCGGCGCCGCCGACGACCGCGCCTGACGCCAAGACGGCGCTGATCTCGGGCGGCAGCCGGCTCCCGCCGACGGCGGTCTCGCCCGCGCTCGACGCTCCGGCGCCGGGTGGTGCGGCGGGGAACACTCCGCCCCCGGCGGCTTCTCCCACTCCCGCGGCTTCTCCGCCGTCCGGCCCGGGTGGCCCGGGCGCTTCGTCCGGTCCGGCCGGTTCGTCGTACGGCTATCCGCAGGGGCCGGGCGCGCCCGGTGGCCCGGGTACGCCGCCCCCGCCCGGCGGGTCCTCCTACGGCTATCCGCAGGGTGCGGGGGCTCCGCCGCCGCCGGCCGGTCCGGGTGCGCCGGCGCGACCGCTCGCGCCGAACGCCGGTGACATCGCCGACGCCGCGACCAGCAAGGCGGCGCCGCCTCCGCGTCGCAACCGGAGCGGAGGGGCGCAGCCGCCGCCTCCGCCGGGTGCGCCGGGAACGCCGGGTGCGCGGCCGGGGAACACTCCCCCGCCGCCGCCTTCCGGCCCGGGTGCGCCCGGTGCTCCGGCGGGCGGTTACGTGCCCACGCAGCTCGTGTCGGCCCTGGGCCCCGACGGACTCGCGGGTCCGGCGGGTCCGGCCGGACCGGGCGCGGGGGGCGCGCCGCAGCCTCCCGGTGCTCCCGGTGCTCCCGGTGGGCCGAACGCGCCCGGCGGTACGCCTCCCGGTGGCGTTCACCATGCCGCGACGATGCTTGCCGACCCCGGTCGGATGGGGCCGGGTGCGCCGCAGTCTCCGGGCGCTCCGGGTGCCCATGGGGCTCCGGGAGTTCCGGGTGGGCCCCATGTGCCCGGTGGTCCGGGCGCTCCCGGTGCTCCGGGTGGCCCCGGTGCACCTCAGGCTCCTGGTGCTCCCGGCTTTCCGGGTGCCCAGGGCGGGCCTGGCGGGCCTGGCGCGCAGGGCCCGGGTGGGGGCGGGCAGGGTGCCGTTCACCACGCCCAGACCATGTTGGCCGGGCCCCCTGCGGGTGGCCCCGGCGCGCCTCCACCGCCGCAGGCCCCTGGTGCTCCCGGTGGCCCCGGCTACCAGGGCGGCCCCGGCGGTCCCGGTTTCCCGAGCGCTCCCGGTGCGCCCGGCGTCGCGCCTCCCGGTTTCCCCGGTGCCCCGGGCATGGCTCCGGCCGGCCCCGGGATGGCTCCGGGTGCTCCCCAGCCTCCGATGCCGCCTCCCGGTGGGCCGGTGCCGGGGCAGCCGCCCGCGTACGGGTATCCGCAGCAGCAGGGGCTGCCGACGGTGGGCCCCGGCTACCAGGCCGTGCTGCGGTTCCGCGCGCAGGACGGCTCGGAGCAGCAGCTGATCCGGCGTTCGGCGCCGGGGACGCCGCACCCGGAGTGGCAGATCTTCCACGAGCTGCGGGCGATGAACGTGCCGCCGGACCAGGTGCTGGAGCTGCACACGGAGCTGGAGTCGTGCGAGCTGCCGGGCGCGTACTGCGCGCGGATGATCCGGGAGCAGTGGCCGCAGGCGCGGATCACGAGCATCGCGGCGTACGGCACGGATCACGCGAGCCGGCAGCAGGGCATGCAGCAGTTGCTGGCGCACCAGGGCGAGTTGCACCAGGTGGCGGACGGGCCGGCGCGTCCGGCGCCCGTTCGTGCGCCGTTGCCGCCGGTCCAGGCGGCGCCGCCGATCCCGCCGGAGGCGATCGGGCAGGAACTGGCGGCGGTGTTCGGGCCGGCGGTGTTCCGCTTCGAGCAGGCCGCGGTGTCCCGGCAGGGAGTGCCGCCGGTCGTGGCGCACATGCTGGTGGTGGCGGGTCTGCCCGCGGACATGGGGCCGTTCTTCTGGGCGCAGGCCCAGCCGGGCAGGCCGGTGCCGACGCTGGCGGAGCTGGCGGCCGAGCGGGGTGTGCAGCCGGCGTCGGACGCGGGCTCCTACCTCGTCATGGGCACCGACTTCGGCAAGGCGATCTGTGTGCAGTACGGGACGGCGAACATCGTCGCCGTGCCCGTGGAGGCGGGGCCGGGCGGTGCGCCCGTACCGCCGCAGTTCGTGAACACCGGACTGCCGGAGTTCGCGCGCTGCCTGGCGTTGCTCGGGCGGATGTGGCGACTGCGGTTCGGTCTGAACCAGGAACAGGCGGGTCGCTGGACCGTCGACTTCCAGGCCCAGTTGGCCTCGCTCGACCCGGCGGCGCTCGGTTCGCCCGAGAGCTGGTGGTCGGTGCTGCTGGAGCAGATGTGGGACGGACTGCTGTGACACGTTTGCCACGCTGACACCCTGTGTGTCGAGGCCGGGCCGGGTTTGTATGACCGGGCCCGGCCTTTTGTGTACTCAAGTGCCCGTGACGTGCGCCCGGAGTGTCGCTTTATGAACACTTAAGCCCGATACATCAAGATATGCCCGAAGTCATCATTTCGCGTCTGTCTGGTGGAGAGGGGCTACAGGATGAGCAGTGCACGGGTGTCACCGCCGGGGTTCGTGACCGTTCTCGGGCGCGGCTATCGGCCCAAAGAGGTCGAGACGTATACCGCCTCGCTCTCCGCCGAACGCGACGCCGCCTGGGAGAGGGTGGCCCGGCTCACCGTGCTCGCCAAGGAGATGGCGGTGGAGGCCGAGCGGTTGCGTGAGGCCGTGAAAGGGATCGCGCCGCAGGCGTACGGCGCCCTCGGGGAGCGCGCACGGCGCGTTTTCGAGCTCGTGCAGGAAGAGGCGGCGGAGGTGCGCGAGCACGCCCGGCACGAAGCGCAGGAGCAGGTCGCGCAAGCCGAGGCGCGGGCTGTCGCCGTGCGCAGGGTGGCACAGGAACAGGCGGACGCGATCCGCACGGAGGCCAAGGAATACGCCCATCGGCGACTGCTCGCCGCGCGTGCCGAGGCGCACGGGATCCGTGTCGGCGCCCGGCGCAAGGTGAAGGAGTTCCGCGCCGAGGCGCTCGCGGCGCTGCGCGAGGTGCGGCAGACCACTGCCGGCCTGCTCGTCGAACCGAAGAGGCAGCAGGCCGAGCAGTGGGCCGCGGCGGAGCGTGAGGAGGTCGAGCGCGCCGCCGCCCTCGACGCGCACCATGCCCGGTTGATGGCCCGTGCCGAGGAGGCCGTGGCCGAGGCGCAGAGGGAGGTCGCCGAGGCCGGGGAGCTGTCCCGTCGGCGCGACGAGGAGGCACGCGTGCGTGCCGCCCAGATCGTCGCCGAGGCTCGCCTCAGGGGAGACCGCATCGCCCAGGAGACGGAACGGGTGCTGCGTAAACACAGCGAACGCTCGGACGAGGTGAAGGCACACATGGACCAGGTACAGGAAAGCCTGGCGGGGCTTACGGGGCGCGCGGTGGAGCAATGAGCTCGTCGGTGACCCACCGTGCGGCGCCGGCCGGGTAGGGCGCCGGCAGGCCGAGGACGATGTGCCGGAAGCCGGCGTCGATCGCGCCGCCGATCGCGTCCCGGGTGACGTCGGGCCGGTCGTAGGAGACGGACACATGCATCGAGCGGGTGATCGAGGCGGGGTCGCGACCGGCCTCGGCGCAGTAACGGTCCAGCAGTGCGCTGCGCCGGACGGCGTCGTCGAGGCCGCCGCCCGGGATGTTCCACAGGTCGGCGTGTTCGGCGACCACGCGCAGGGTCGCCGACGAACGTCCGCCGATGAGGATCGGCGGGTGAGGGCGCTGCACGGGTTTGGGGTTGCCGAACGCTCCGGTGAGGCGGTGGTGGGTGCCGTGGAAGTCGAACGGTTTCTCCTCGGTCCACAACCGCCGGATCACCGTGCAGGCTTCGGCGAGGCTTTCCACGGCGTGCGCGGGGTCGTGGAAGGGCAGACCGTGCGCCTCGTATTCGCGCCGGGCCAGTGGATGGCCGGGGCGTGAGCCGACGCCGATGCCGAAGTCGAGCCGTCCACCGGAGACGATGTCCACGGTCGTGGCGATCTTGGCCAGCATCGCGGGCGGTCGGAAGCGGTTGCTGGTCACCATGACGCCGAGCCGCAGGCGTCGGGTGTGGGCGGCGAGCGCCGCGAGCAGCGTCCAGCCCTCGTGGGCCGGTCCGTCCGGGTCACCGCCGATCGGCATGAGGTGATCGAACAGCCAGGCGTGCTCGATCTGCGGGATCGCGTCCGCCTCGTGCCAGACCCGTAAGACGTCGTGGTAGTCGACCTGCATGGGGGCCGTCATGATCCCGAAACTGGTCCCGGGTGCGGATGACATGAAGCCGTTGCTCCTTTCGGTGGGTTCGGTGGGTTCGGTGGGTTCGGTGGGTTCGGTGGGTTCGGTGGGTGAGCTCGGTGAGCTCGGTGAGTCCGATGAGTCGGGTGAGCTCGGTGAAGCCGCTCAGTCGGTGCGGTCGCCGAGTCGGTGGAGTCGCCGAGTTCCGTGAGGGTCTGTCCCGGGCGGTCAGCGGCGTCGCAGTGACGGGTCCAGCAGCGCCGGCGGCGTGTCGAACTTCTCGTGCGGGGCCAGGTCGGTGCCCGGGGTGACGACCGCGTCGATCGCGTCCAGCACGTCGGCGGAGAGCACGGTGTCCGCGGCGGCGAGCTGCGCGCGCAGGTGGTCCGGTGTCCGGGGGCCGATGAGCGCGCTGGTCACGGCGGGGTGCGCGGTCACGAACCCGAGCGCGAGCTGGATCATCGTCAGCCCGGCCTCGTCGGCGACCGCGGCCAGGTGCTCGACGGCGTCGAGCCGGGCCCGGTTGGCGGGGACGGCGGTGTCGAAGCGCTGCGGCATGAACGTGGAGCGGCTGGTCGTGATGGGCCGGCCCTCGCGGATCGCGCCCGACAGCCAGCCCGAGGCCAGCGGGCTCCACGCCAGGACACCGAGCCCGTACTGCTCGGTCACCGGAAGGACATGGGTCTCGATGCCGCGTTGCAGGATCGAGTAACTGGGCTGTTCGGTGACGTAACGGCTCAGGTGATGCTCGCGGGCGGCCCACTGGGCCTGCACGATGCGGTGGGCCGGGAAGGTGGAGGAGCCGAAGTAGCGGATCTTCCCGGCGCGTTGCAGGTCGGTCAGCGCCGACAGGGTCTCCTCGTCGCCGGTGCTCGGGTCCCACCGGTGGATCTGGTAGAGATCGACGTGGTCGACGCCGAGCCGACGCAGGCTGTTGTCCAGTTCGGTGACCAGCCAGCGGCGCGAGCTGCCCCGGTGATTGCGCTCGTCGCCCATGGGCATGCCCGCCTTCGTGGCCAGCACGATGTCTTCGCGCCGGCCGACGATGGCCTTGCCGACCATCTCCTCCGACTCGCCGTCGCCGTACATGTCGGCGGTGTCGATGAGGTTGATCCCGCCTTCGAGGGCGGCGTCGACGAGGGCGGTGGCCTCGTCCTGCGTGGTGCGCCCGATCCTGCCGAAGTTCATCGCGCCGAGCGCGAGGGAGCTGACCTGCACACCGGTGCGGCCCAAGGTGCGGTACTGCATGAGTTTGTTCCTCCATGGCGGATGGGGTGTGGTGGTGGCGTTGCCTTGTGATGCGCTGCGCTGCGCTGTCCGGCCTGGCTGTGTCATGGCATGGCTGTGTCATGGCCTGGCATGGCCGTCGGCCCGCCGCTCTGACATGATGTTCAAACGGAACACTGTCCCGTTTGAACATACGGAACGTTGTCCCGTTTAGCAACAGACGGCCAGACGGCCAGACGGCCAGACGGCCAGACGGCCGGGTGGCAGTGCAGACAGGCAGCAGGCAGACAGGCAGCAGGCGGACAGCTGGGCAGGCAGTGGCAGGCCGAGCAGCGGAGGAGGCGCCATGACCGACGGCGACCAGGGGGCGGGGCCCGCGGCCCGGCCCAAGCGGGCGGACGCCCGGCGCAACAAGGAGAACCTGCTCGACGCGGCCGCCGCGATCTTCGTCACGGCGGGCGTGGAGGCGCCGGTGCGCGACATCGCGGCCGAGGCCGGTGTCGGGACGGCCACCATCTACCGTCACTTCCCGACGCGGGCGGACCTCATCATCGCCGTCTACCGGCACCAGGTCGACGCCTGCGCCGAGGCCGGGCCGGCCCTGCTGGCGGAGGGCCCGACCCCGCACGCCGCACTGGGGCGGTGGATCGACCTCTTCGTCGACTTCCTGGTCACCAAGCACGGGCTCGCCGCCGTGCTCCAGTCCGACAACGCGGGCTTCGAGGCGCTGCACGCCTACTTCCTCGACCGCCTAGTGCCCGTGTGCACGCAACTGCTCGACGCCGCGGCCGCCTCCGGTGAGATCCGGTCCGATCTCCAGGCCTACGAGCTCATGCGCGGCGTCGGCAACCTCTGCATCGGCGCGGACAGCGATCCCCGCTACGACCCGCGCCGCCTGGTCGGGCTTCTCGTGGCGGGGCTGCGCCGGCCGCGCTGACCGCCGTCGGGCGGGCGGCGCGGGCCGCCCGCGCGGCCCCGCTGACTTCCTCCCGCCCTACTTCTCCCCGCGCACCGCGCCTGCCAGGATCCAGCCCTCCACCGCTTCGTACTGGCGGCGCTGTTCCTCCGCCTTGTGGCGTCCCGAGACGACCGTGCCCAGCCAGCCGAGGGCGAAGCCGAGGGGGACGGTGACGATGCCCGTGGTGGTGAAGGGGAACCAGTTGAAGTCGGCCTCGGGGAAGGCGGAGACGGGCGAGCCCGAGACCAGATTCGTGCCCGGCATGAGGAGCAGGACGGACAGGGTGCCGCCGATGAGCGTGGCGAGGAGGCCCGTGCGGGTGTAGCGGCGCCAGAAGAGGCTGTAGACGAGTGCGGGGGCGAGGGCCGAGGCGCCGAGGCAGAAGGAGAGGGTGACCAGGGGCTGGAGGCTGCGGTGCTGGACCTGGGCGGCGAGCAGGATCGTCGGAACCCCGACGGCCAGCGCGGACAGCCGGGCCAGGAGCATCTCGCGGCGCGGGGCCATCTTCGGGTCGCGTGCGGCGAAGACGTCGTGGGCGAGGGAGTTGGCGCAGGCGAGGATCATGCCGGCCACCGAGGCGAGCACGGTGAGGAAGATCGCCGTCGTGACCGCCGTGAAGAGGAGGGTCTCCGCCGTGGACACCTCGCGGCCGAAGGCGGCCCGGGAGCCGAGCAGGTAGGCGGTGTTGCCCTGCGGGTCCGCCTGCGCGATCACCGCGCGGCCGACGATCGCCGTCGCGCCGAAGCCGACGACCGTCATGACCAGCACGAACAGGGCGACGCCGGACACCGCCCAGGACATCGACCGGCGTACCTGGCGGGCGCTGGAGGCGGTGTACATGCGCATGGTGATGTGCGGCAGACAGGCGCCGCCCAGGACGACCGACAGCTGAGCGGTGATCATGTCGACGCGGGGAAAGGGGCCGTCGGCGAACTCCAGCCCCGAGTGCAGGAAGGCGTCGCCGACACCGCTGCCCTCGGCCGCCGCGTCGAAGAGGGTGCCCGGGTTCCAGTCGAAGCGGTACAGGACGAGCACGGCGATGACGGCGCCGGAACCGAGCAGCATCACGATCTTCATCATCTGGATGAGGGCGGTGCCCTTCATGCCGCCGATCGCCGCGTAGCTGATCATCAGCACGCCCATGCAGATGACACAGCCCGTCTTCACCGAGGCGCCGGAGAACCCGAGGATGAAGGCGAGGAGCTGGCCGGTGCCGGCGAGCTGCACGAGCATCATCGGCAGCAGCGTGGCGAGCGTCACCGCGCACGCCGTGACCCGCACGGCGCGCCCCGGCATCCGGCGGGCCAGCGCGTCGCCCATGGTGAACCGGCCCGCGTTGCGCAGCGGTTCGGCCAGCAGGAACATCAGCAGCATCAGGGAGAGGGCCGTGCTGAGGGCGAGGACGACACCGTCGTAGCCGCACAGGGCGATCACGCCGCCGGTGCCCAGGACGGTGGCCGCCGAGATGTAGTCCCCCGCGATGGCCAGGCCGTTGCGCAGTGGGGAGAGGGAGCGGTAGCCGGTGTAGAACTCGTCGAGGTCGTCGCGGTCGGGTCCGGTCATCACGCACAGCAGCAGCGTGATGGTGGCGATCGCGGTGAACGCCACGAGCGACATCGTCTGCGCGTCGTCGGTGAACTCCGTCATCGTCCGGCCTCCTTGGGGCGGCTTTCGCGCGCGTCCCGCTTCGCGTCGATCTCGGAGAGCTTGCGGATGCGGTCCGCGAGGGGGTCCACCTGGCGGCGGGCGGTCCGCTCGTACAGGACGACCGCCAGCAGGGTGACCGGGAGCTGGATCAGGGCGAGCAGCAGTCCCGCGGGGAGTCCGGTGGCGACCGTGCCGGCCATCAGGGACGGTGCGAACGCCGACAGGACCAGGAAGACGACGAAGTAGCCGAGTGCGGTGAGCGTGGCCACCCGCCGCTGGCGGCGGTAGGCGCCGCGCAGGACCCGCAGGTCGCTGTGTCGGCCCAGCGGGGTGTGGTCGGCCGGGCGGCGCCGTGGCGGCTCGGGCGGCCCGGGTGGCGGCTGCCATGGGTAGGTGGGGGTGGGGCGTGACGGGTCGTGGGACATCCCGTGCTCCTTGCGTGGCTCGGGTCCGTGGCGGCGGACCGCAGGGAGTGGGGGGTGCGGTGGCGCGAGGGACGCACGTTACTCGGGAGTACGTCGACTGCGAAGGGTTTTCACCAAACTGAGTGGTCGGTATGCGCTTACTGCGCGAAATGCCCGCTGACCTGGGGTGTTACCCGGGTTAACAGAACAGCTGTGCGGGTACTGCGTGGCATCGAACACTCCCTGTGACCATGCCGCTCCCTTGCCCCTCGGGGTCCGTCGGCCTCTCGGGGTCCGTCGGCCTCTCGGCCTCTCGGCCTCTCGGCCCGTGAGGGCGTCAGGCCGGCAGGCCGTCATTCCGGCACGCCGTCATTCCGTCAGTACGGGGAACCGCCGTGGTGCCACGCACAGCAGGACCAGGAAGGCGAGTGCCGCCGCGCAGGCCGCGCCGAGGTAGACGGCGTGCACGGCGCTCGCGATGGCGTGCCGGGTGGCGTCGGGTGCGGTGCCGGCGTCGAGGGCGCGGGTGACGGAGTCCAGATCGCCCGCGCCGCCCAGCCGCGCCGCCAGTACCCCGTTGGCGACCGCGCCGAACACCGACGCGCCGATCGTCTGCCCGGTCTGGCGGCAGAACAGTACGGACGCGGTCGTGGTCCCGCGTTCCGACCACCCCACCGTCGACTGCACTCCGACCAGGAGCGGGAGTTGGAAGAGGCCCAGCGCCGCGCCCAGCAGCAGCATCAGCAGAGCCGGCTGCCAGGCGGCGCCGGGGTAGGGCAGGAACGGGAACGCGAACAGGATCAGCGTCGCCGTGCCGATGCCCAGCAGCGCGGTGTCGCGGAACCCGATGCGCCGGTAGACGTGCTGGCTGAGGGCCGCGGAGAGCGGCCAGCTCAGGGTCCAGACGGAGAGCACGAACCCGGCGGCCACCGGCCCCAGGCCCAGCACCGACTGGGCGTACGTCGGCAGGAACACCGTCGGGGCCACCATCAGCAGACCCAGCGCGCCCAGCGCGAGGTTGACCGCCGCGATCGTGCGGCGCCGCCACACCCAGCCGGGGATGATCGGTTCCGTGGCCCGGCGCTCGATGACGACGACGAGCCCGGCCAGGGCCAGCCCGCCGGCGAACAGGGTGAGTGACGGCCCCGACAGCCAGGGCCACGCCACCCCGCCCTGCACCAGCGCGACCAGCAGCACGCCGCCGCACACGAACACCGCCAGCGCGCCCGCCCAGTCGACACGCGCGCGTGGACGCGACCCGCCACGCGCGCTCGGGCGGCGCGATCCGCCACGCGCGCGTGGACGCGACCCGGCACGCGCGCGTGGGGGCGATTCGGCACGCGCGCGTGGGCGCGGATCCTGTTCGGCCTGCGACGACTTCCGCTGCGGCTCGTGCAGGTGACGGACGATCAGCCACAACGCGACAGCCCCGATGGGCAGGTTGACGAGGAAGATCCAGCGCCAGTCCGCGTAGGCGGCCAGGATCCCGCCCAGGCCGGGTCCCGCGACCGCCGAGACCGCCCACACCGTGGACAGCTTCGCCTGGATCTTCGGCCGCTCCTTCAGCGGGTACAGATCGGCGGCGAGTGTCTGCACCGTGCCCTGCAAGGCCCCGCCGCCCAGGCCCTGCACGACGCGGAAGGCGATCAGCGCCCCCATGTTCCAGGCCAGGGCGCACAGCAGCGAGCCGAGCAGGAAGAGGGCCGCCCCGGCGATCAGCACCGGCTTGCGGCCGAAGGTGTCGGACAGCTTGCCGTAGACGGGCAGGGTGACCGTCACGGCGAGCAGATAGCCGGAGAACAGCCAGGAGAAGACGGAGAACCCGCCCAGGTCGCCGACGATCTGCGGAACGGCCGTGGAGACGACGGTGGAGTCGAGAGCCGCCAGCGCCATGGAGAGCATCAGGGCGGCGACGACCGCTCCCCGTCCGCGCGGTGCGGTCGCCCGCGCGGCCTCGCGTGTCGCCGGCTGGATGTCCCCCATCTGATGCCCTTCCCCTAGCTCCCGTGCCCCTTGCACCTAACTGGCGGAAGTCAGCTTCCCACTTGCCCCTCACGTGGCGGGAGGGTGAAGCATGGCCGGGCCGGAGGGAGCCGGCGGGGGCCGCAGGGTGGAGGGAACCCCGAAGAAGACTCCACCCGGCGGTGGACAGCCCCTAGGGGTATCTCCGTACTACGGCTGGGGGAGGGTTCGTACCGTCGGAGGAGGAGAAGGGCCGGGTCCCGTCCTTAACCTGGCTTTATGCCGCTGGGGGGGCGGCAGGCACCACTTCCGGGGGGTGGGGTTAACCCCCCGGGAAGACGGGCCCGAGCACCAGCGCGCGGGACCACCTCCCGCCGACAGACTCTTCGACGTGGCGCCTCGCACCATCCCTTGCTCATCCGATGCGCTGCTCATCCGTTTCTGACGTCCGACATAGACATAGGAGATTCACCGTGACTTCGGCTGTGACCATTCCCAGGCACGGGGGCACTGGAGGGCGTACGGCCGTAGCCGCGCGGGCGCGGCAGGTCGTCAAGGCGTACGGGTCCGGTGAGACCCGTGTCGTCGCCCTCGACCACGTCGACGTGGACATCGCCCGCGGACAGTTCACCGCGATCATGGGCCCCTCAGGGTCCGGCAAGTCCACGCTGATGCACTGCCTCGCCGGTCTCGACACCGTCTCGTCCGGGCAGATCTACCTGGACGAGACCGAGATCACCGGGCTGAAGGACAAGAAGCTCACCAAGCTGCGCCGGGACCGGATCGGGTTCATCTTCCAGGCGTTCAACCTGCTGCCCACGCTGAACGCGCTCGAGAACATCACGCTGCCGATGGACATCGCCGGCCGCAAGCCGGACAAGGCGTGGCTGAACCAGGTCGTGGAGACCGTCGGACTCGCCGACCGCCTCAGGCACCGGCCCACCCAGCTCTCCGGCGGTCAGCAGCAGCGCGTCGCCGTGGCCCGCGCCCTCGCCGCCCGCCCCGAGATCATCTTCGGGGACGAGCCGACCGGAAACCTCGACTCGCGCGCGGGCGCCGAGGTCCTGGGCTTCCTGCGCCGCTCGGTGGACGACCTGGGCCAGACCATCGTCATGGTCACGCACGACCCGGTGGCCGCCTCGTACGCGGACCGGGTGCTGTATCTCGCGGACGGCCGGATCGTCGACGAGATGTTCAAGCCGACCGCCGAGACCGTCCTGGACCGGATGAAGGACTTCGACGCGCGGGGGCGTACGTCATGACCGTCATGAAGACCTCGATGCGCAACTTCTATGCGCACAAGGGACGCATGGCCCTCTCGGCCGTGGCGGTCCTGCTGTCGGTGGCGTTCGTCTGCGGGACGCTCGTCTTCACCGACACGATGAACACGACCTTCGACAAGCTCTTCGCCGCCACCTCCTCCGATGTGACGGTGAGCGCGAAGGGCGCCTCGGACACCGGTGAGACGACCTCCGACAACGGAAAGCCCCCGGTCATGCCGGCCTCCGTGCTCGGTCAGGTCCGCAAGGCGGACGGGGTGAAGTCGGCGGAGGGGACCGTCTTCTCGACCTCCGTGACGGTGGTCGACGCCGACAAGGACAGCCTGTCGCCCTCCAGCGGCGCGCCCACCATCGTCGGCAACTGGAACGCCAACGAAGCCCGCACCATGAAGATCACCGACGGAGCGGCGCCCAAGAGCTCCGACCAGGTCATGGTCGACGAGGACACCGCCGACAAGCACCACCTGAAGCTCGGCGACGAGATCGGCGTGATCAGCGCGGTCGGCACGCACACCGCGAAGATCTCCGGCATCGCCGCCTTCCAGGTCACCAACCCCGGCGCGGCGATCTTCTACCTGGACACGAAGACCGCCCAGGAGACCCTGGTCGGCGAGTCGAACGTCTACACGAACGTCAACGTCACGGCCGCGTCCGGGGTGAGCGACGCTCAGCTGAAGCAGAACGTGGCGGCCACGATCGGCGCCGACTACAAGGTGCAGACCGCCAAGGAGACCGCGGACGCCAACCGCCAGGACGTCGGGAGCTTCCTGGACGTGATGAAGTACGCGATGCTCGGCTTCGCCGGGATCGCCTTCCTCGTCGGCATCTTCCTGATCATCAACACCTTCTCCATGCTGGTCGCCCAGCGCACCCGCGAGATCGGCCTGATGCGGGCCATCGGCTCCAGCCGCAAGCAGGTCAACCGGTCCGTGCTCGCGGAAGCCCTGCTCCTGGGCGTGGTCGGCTCGCTGCTCGGCGTCGGCGCGGGCGTCGGCATCGCGGTCGGTCTGATGAAACTCATGGGCATGACCGGCATGAACCTGTCCACGGACGACCTGACGGTCGCCTGGACGACCCCGGTGGTCGGCATGGTCCTCGGCATCGTCGTCACGGTGCTGGCGGCCTACCTCCCGGCCCGCCGTGCGGGCAAGGTCTCCCCGATGGCCGCGCTGCGCGACGCCGGCGCCCCGGCCGACGCCAGGGCCGGCGCGGTACGGGCCGTCATCGGTCTCCTCCTCACCGGTGCCGGCGGCGCGGGCCTCTACCTCGCCTCCGCCGCCGACAAGGCCGCGGAGGGCTCGCTCTGGCTGGGACTGGGCGTGGTGCTGAGCCTGATCGGCTTCGTGGTGATCGGCCCGCTGCTGGCGGGCGGGGTGGTCCGGGTGCTGGGCGCGATCGTGCTCAGGGCCTTCGGTCCGGTCGGACGGATGGCGGAGCGCAACGCGCTGCGCAACCCGCGCCGTACCGGCGCCACGGGCGCGGCCCTGATGATCGGCCTCGCGCTGGTCGCCTGTCTGTCGGTGGTCGGCTCCTCCATGGTCGCCTCCGCGACGGAGGAGCTCGACAAAAGCGTCGGTACGGACTTCATCATCCAGAGCGACAGCGGTCAGCTGATGACCTCGCAGGCGGTGCAGGCCATCAAGTCGACGCCGGGCCTGGAGCGGGTCACGGAGTACAAGTGGACCGAGGCCGACTTCACCACCCCCGACGGCAAGAAGCTCGACAAGACGGCGATCACGGCGGCCGACCCGACCTACGCGACCGACCTGCGCGTCGAGACCGTCGCCGGCGACCTCGCCGACGCCTACCGTCCCGACTCGATGTCCGTCCACGACGAGTTCGCGAAGGACCACGGGATCACCGTCGGCTCCAAGATCTCCGTCGCCTTCAAGGGCGGTTCCACGGCCGGCCTGACGGTCCGCGCGATCACCAGCAGTGACGCCGTCATCGACCAGGGCGCGATGTACACCTCCATCGACACCCTCAAGAGGTACGTCCCGGCCGACAAGCTGCCGCTGGACCAACTGGTCTTCGCCACGGCGAAGGACGGACAGCAGGACGCCGCGTACACGGCCCTCAAGTCCGCGCTGCACGACTACCCGCAGTACAGCGTCCGCGACCAGACCGACTACAAGCAGCAGCTGAAGGACCAGATCGGACAGTTGCTGAACCTGATCTACGGCCTGCTCGCCCTCGCGATCATCGTCGCGGTCCTCGGTGTGGTGAACACCCTCGCCCTGTCGGTGGTGGAGCGCACCAGGGAGATCGGCCTGATGCGGGCGATCGGCCTCTCCCGCCGCCAGCTGCGCCGCATGATCCGCATGGAGTCGGTCGTCATCGCCCTCTTCGGCGCCCTCCTCGGCCTCGGACTCGGCATGGGCTGGGGCGCCACCGCCCAGCAACTCCTCGCACTCCAGGGCCTGGACGTCCTCGAGATCCCGTGGCCGACGATCATCGGCGTGTTCATCGGCTCCGCGTTCGTGGGCCTGTTCGCCGCACTGGTCCCGGCGTTCCGCGCGGGCCGCATGAACGTCCTCAACGCGATCGCGACGGACTAGCACCGCGGAACCAACGGGGGCACACGGCCCGGCATCGAGGAGGACGGGGGTCTTCTCGATGCCGGGCTCATCGGCGCTCTCAGCCCGTCCGGCGCTTGAGGACGCGGCCCTTTCAGGGCCGAAACGGGGGGGGTGCGGGCGGCAGCCCCGGGGACGGGAAGGGAAGGGGCGGCGGGGGCGAGGACCGCGGCGGAAGCCACGTCCACCCCGGGGGTTGTCCACAGCCCCCGGCGAACGTCACCGCCCCGACGTACTCTGGACACCCCCGGCCCGTGAGACGCGTCGGGCCCTTCGCGTTGCCCACCCCGGACCCCGGTACGCCGCACCCCGGACGCACCCCGGCCCCTCGGACGGAAAGCCCAAGCCCTCCATGAGTCTGCACGGTCTGCTCGACGCCGTCGTCAAGGACACCGCCCTCGCGGAAGCGATCCCCGCGGCCGCCGACGGCAACCGCATGCACATCGATCTGGTCGGCCCCCCGGCGGCCCGCCCCTTCGCCATCGCGGCCCTCGCCCGGGAGACCGCCCGCACGGTCCTCGCTGTGACGGCCACCGGCCGCGAGGCCGAGGACCTCGCCGCCGCGCTGCGCTCGCTGCTCCCGCCGGACGGCGTGGTGGAGTACCCCTCCTGGGAGACGCTCCCGCACGAGCGGCTCAGCCCGCGCAGCGACACCGTCGGCCGTCGCCTCGCCGTGCTGCGCCGACTGGCCCACCCGCGCCCCGACGACCCGGAGACCGGCCCGGTGTCGGTAGTCGTGGCACCGGTCCGCTCAGTGCTCCAACCGCAGGTCAAGGGCCTCGGCGACTTGGAACCGGTGGCCCTGCGGACCGGCCGGACGGCCGACCTGAACGAGATCGTCGAAGCCCTCGCCGCAGCCGCCTACGCGCGCGTGGAGCTCGTCGAGAGGCGTGGCGAGTTCGCCGTACGGGGCGGCATCCTGGACGTGTTCCCGCCCACCGAGGAACACCCCCTGCGCGTCGAGTTCTGGGGCGACGACGTGGAGGAGATCCGCTACTTCAAGGTCGCCGACCAGCGTTCCCTGGAGGTGGCCGAGCACGGCCTGTGGGCCCCGCCCTGCCGCGAACTCCTCCTCACCGACGACGTACGCGCACGCGCGCGCGCCCTCGCCGAGCAGCACCCCGAGCTCGGCGAACTGCTCGGCAAGATCGCCGAGGGGATCGCGGTCGAGGGCATGGAGTCCCTGGCCCCGGTGCTGGTCGACGACATGGAGCTGTTGATCGACGTCCTGCCCAAGGGCGCGATGGCCGTCGTCTGCGATCCGGAGCGGGTACGCACGCGTGCCGCCGACCTCGTGGCGACGTCCCAGGAGTTCCTCCAGGCGTCGTGGGCGGCCACCGCAGGCGGCGGGGAGGCGCCCATCGACGTCGGCGCGGCCTCCCTGTGGTCCATCGCGGACGTCCGTGACCACGCGCGCGAGCTGGACATGATGTGGTGGTCGGTGTCGCCGTTCGCGGCCGACGAGGAACTGGACGCCGGCACGCTGAAACTCGGCATGCACGCCCCCGAGACCTACCGGGGCGACACCGCGAAGGCGCTGGCCGACACCAAGGGCTGGCTGGCCGACGGCTGGCGCGTCGCCTTCGTCACCGAGGCGCACGGCCCGGCGGCCCGCACGGTCGAGGTGCTCGGCGGCGAGGGCGTCGCGGCCCGCCTGGACGCCGACCTGAGCGAGCTCAGCCCCTCCGTCGTCCACGTCTCCTGCGGCTCGATCGACTACGGCTTCGTCGACCCGGCGCTCCGCCTGGCCGTCCTCACGGAGACCGACCTGTCCGGCCAGAAGGCGGCCGGCAAGGACGGCGCCCGGATGCCCGCGCGCCGCCGGAAGACCATCGACCCGCTCACCCTGGAGGCGGGCGACTACATCGTCCACGAGCAGCACGGCGTGGGCCGCTACATCGAGATGGTGCAGCGCACGGTCCAGGGCGCCACGCGCGAGTACCTGGTGGTGGAGTACGCCCCCGCCAAGCGCGGACAGCCCGGCGACCGCCTCTACATCCCCACCGACCAACTGGAGCAGATCACCAAGTACGTCGGCGGCGAGGCCCCCACGCTGCACCGGCTCGGCGGAGCCGACTGGACGAAGACCAAGGCGCGCGCGAAGAAGGCGGTCAAGGAGATCGCCGCCGACCTGATCAAGCTGTACAGCGCCCGGATGGCGGCCCCCGGGCACGCCTTCGGCACGGACACCCCCTGGCAGCGCGAACTGGAGGACGCCTTCCCCTACGCGGAGACGCCCGACCAGCTCACCACCATCGCCGAGGTCAAGGACGACATGGAGAAGACGGTCCCGATGGACCGCCTGATCTGCGGCGACGTCGGCTACGGCAAGACGGAGATCGCCGTCCGGGCCGCCTTCAAGGCCGTCCAGGACGGCAAGCAGGTCGCCGTGCTCGTGCCCACGACCCTCCTCGTGCAGCAGCACTTCGGCACGTTCAGCGAGCGGTACGCGCAATTCCCGGTGAACGTCAGGGCGCTGTCCCGCTTCCAGACGGACACGGAGGCGAAGGCCACGCTGGAGGGGCTGCGCGAGGGCGCGGTGGACATCGTCATCGGCACCCACCGGCTGTTCTCCTCCGAGACGAAGTTCAAGGACCTGGGCCTGGTCGTCGTCGACGAGGAGCAGCGCTTCGGCGTCGAGCACAAGGAGCAGCTGAAGAAGCTCCGCGCGAACGTCGACGTCCTGACGATGTCGGCGACCCCGATCCCCAGGACCCTGGAGATGGCGGTGACGGGCATCCGTGAGATGTCGACGATCACCACGCCCCCGGAGGAGCGCCACCCGGTGCTCACCTTCGTCGGCCCCTACGAGCAGAAGCAGATCGGCGCCGCCATCCGCCGCGAACTGCTGCGCGAGGGCCAGGTCTTCTACATCCACAACCGGGTCGAGTCGATCGACCGCGCGGCGGCGAAACTGCGCGAGATCGTGCCCGAGGCGCGCATCGCAACCGCCCACGGCCAGATGTCGGAGACGGCGCTGGAGCAGGTCGTCGTCGACTTCTGGGAGAAGAAGTTCGACGTGCTCGTCTCGACGACGATCGTCGAGTCCGGCATCGACATCTCCAACGCGAACACGCTGATCGTGGAGCGGGGAGACACCTTCGGCCTGTCCCAGCTGCACCAGCTGCGCGGCCGGGTGGGCCGGGGCAGGGAACGCGGCTACGCCTACTTCCTCTACCCCCCGGAGAAGCCCCTCACCGAGACCGCCCACGAGCGGCTCGCCACCATCGCCCAGCACACCGAGATGGGCGCGGGCATGTACGTGGCCATGAAGGACCTGGAGATCCGGGGCGCCGGAAACCTGCTCGGCGGCGAACAGTCCGGCCACATCGCGGGCGTGGGCTTCGACCTGTACGTCCGTATGGTCGGCGAGGCCGTCGCGGACTACCGGCGCCAGCTGGAGTCCGGCGGGATCGAGGAGGAGCCGCCGCTCGAGGTCAAGATCGAGCTGCCCGTCGACGCGCACGTCCCGCACGACTACGCGCCCGGCGAGCGGCTGCGCCTCCAGGCCTACCGGGCCATCGCCTCCGCCAACTCGGAGGAGGACGTCAAGGCCGTCCGCGAGGAACTCGTCGACCGCTACGGCAAGTTGCCCGAACCGGTGGAGAACCTGCTGCTGGTGGCGGGGCTGCGGATGCTGGCACGCGCGTGTGACGTCGGCGAGATCGTGCTCCAGGGCCCCAACATCCGCTTCGCGCCGGTGGAGTTGCGCGAGTCGCAGGAGCTGCGCCTGAAGCGGCTGTACCCCGGGTCCGTCATCAAGCCGGCCGCGCACCAGATCCTCGTACCCCGCCCGAAGACCGCGAAGGTCGGCGGCAAGCCGCTGGTCGGGCGGGAACTGCTGGGCTGGGTGGGCGAGTTCCTGGCGACGATCCTGGGGTCGTAGCCGGGTTGGCCGTCCGGGGGCCTGCGGCCATGCGCGGGTCCTCGGGCGGCGTATGCCCTCGGGGCAGTTCCGTACCGGCGCCGGCCGACGTGGCCGCAGTTGCCTACGGGCGACGGCCGCCCTGGCCGCGGTTGCTTACGGCCGACGGCCGACGGCCGACGTGGCCGCAGTTGCGCACGGGCGACGGCCTCACGACCTGGCCCGCAGCGCCGTATCGGAGACGGCCGCCGGCCGCCTCGGCGAGCAGGGCGAAGCCGTCCGCGGCGGGCTCGCTCTTCCGCGGACGGTCTCATGTGCCGGGTGGTGTCGGTGGCTCGCCCCGTGACTCTCCGGGGGTCGGGCTGCGGCCGAACCAGATGCCGAATCCGGGGGTCGGGCTGCGGCCGAATCCGATGCCGAATTCGCGGCCGGGGTGAGCCGAGGGGCGGCTATGGCTGTTCGGGCGGCCGGTCCTCGTCCATGCCCATCCGCTCGTGCATCTTCTGCTGTGCGGAGTCGACCTGGGACTCGTACTTGTTGCCCGTCTTCTCGTTCGCCTTGCGCTCCGCGACGTCGGACATGTCCCTGGCCTTGTCCTGTGCCGCCTTGTTGCTCTTGAACCTGTCGAAGATGCCCATCCAGAGCTCCTTCCGGGGATGACTCTCCACCGACGATATTCCCGTGATGTGCGAAATGCCCACTTGAGTCGGTTGTGGTCTGGACCTCCCGGTCGCTCCCGAACGCCCCCTCGCTACGGTGTGTGCCAGTCCCCGTCAGGGGAAACCGCCCTGTGCGGGGTGGGCAGCGGCCAGGCGAGGGGAGGGGCGCGTGAGGCGTCCGAGGGGTGGGGCGGCGGTCGCCGTCGTGCTGATGTGTGCCGTGACGGTGGCGGGCTGCAAGGAGCAGACCACCGGCTCGGGTTCCGACGCGGGTTCCGGCGGGGCGGGGGCGACGGCGGGCGGTGGAGCGGGGAGTGGCGGAGCGGCGCTCGCGGCGGCCGAGTCGCTGAGCGTGAAGGGGCGGGCCCCCAAGACCGGTTACGACCGGGAGAAGTTCGGCTCCGCGTGGGCGGACACGGACTCCAACTCCTGTGACACCCGGGACGACATCCTCAAGCGCGATCTTGAGGAGGTGAAGTTCACCGGCGGCGTCTGCAAGGTGTCCTACGGGGTGCTGGAGTCGGACCCGTACTCCGGGAAGGACGTGACGTACCGGCGTGGCAGCAGCAAGGTCGACATCGACCACGTCGTCGCCCTGTCCGACGCCTGGCAGAAGGGCGCCAAGTACTGGGACGCGGGCAAGCGGATAGCTCTCGCCAACGATCCGCTGAACCTGCTGGCCGTCGACGCGAGCACCAACCGTTCCAAGGGGGACGGCGACACGGCGACCTGGCTGCCGCCCAACAAGGCCTACCGGTGCACGTACGTCGCGGCACAGGTCGCCGTGAAGAAGAAGTACGAACTGTGGGTCACCGCGGCGGAGAAGTCCGCGATGGAGAAGGTGCTCGAGACCTGCCCCGACCAGAAACTCCCCACCGGGGGCAACCCCACGAAGGCGCCGGGGCGATTCCACGCGGGGTAAAGGAGGGGCGGGGGCGGGGGCTCCTCGCCTACCGTGACCCCATGGAACTGAAGGTGTCCAGCCTCGCCGACCGTCCCGACATGCTCGGCCCGGTCCAGGACATGCCCGACACCTGGCCGGAGTTCGCCGCACAGGACCTGGTGGGCAACGCGCACTACGGCCGGATCCCCGTCGAGTTCCCGGAGCATGTTCTGTTCGCGCAGGACGAGCGGGGGCAGGTCGTCGCCCATGCCTACAGCGTGCCGTTCGCCCTGCACGCCGACGGCCGTGGCGTGTTGCCCGCGCGGGGCTGGGACCAGGTGCTCGTCTGGGCCTTCGCCGACCGGCGCGGCGGGGTGCGGCCGGACACGGTGAGCGCGATCTCGATCGTGGTCGCCCCGCACGCCCAGGGCCTCGGCCTGTCAGGGCGGATGCTCGCGGCGATGCGGGACGGCGCCCGGGCGATGGACTTCGCCGAGGTCGTGGCCCCGGTCCGGCCGAACGCCAAGCATCTCGAACCGCGCACCCCCATCGAGGAGTACACGTACCGGGTGCGGAAGGACGGGCTGCCGTACGACCCGTGGCTGCGGGTGCACGTCCGGGCGGGTGCGAGCATCGAGGGGGTCGCGCCGGCGTCGATGACGATGGCGGGCTCACTGGCGGAGTGGCGCCGCTGGACCGGGCTGCCCTTCGACACCCGGGGCGACATCGAGGTGCCCGGTGCGCTGGTACCGGTGAGGTGCGAGCCGGAGCGGGACCACGCGGTGTACGTCGAGCCCAACGTGTGGATGCGGCACTCTCTCTGACGGGGCCCGGGCATCGTCTCACCGCCGTGACCCGGGTGACCGCATGGAGCGCGGTGAGCGCCGTGATCGAGATGTTCCGTCCATGACATCACCCGAAGTGTGAAGTCCCGGTCCGGTTCGACCGATGTGTTCGCAAAGATCCACACCGGCCCTTAACGGATGTGCGGCGGCAAATCGGTCGGATTCAAAAACGGCTGGTCAAGGCGGCTACAAGAACTCACCGGGAAACTTTTCACGGGTGATTCACAGCAGGCAGGATCGGCGGGCTTCTGTGTCGCTTTCCGATTCGTTGGAGTCCTGCCGTGCTGCCTCCCCGGCCGCTGAGCCGTCGCCCGCGCCGTGCGTCCCGCGCCGGCCGTACGTCCCGCCTGCGCGGCACGCTCCGACGTCGCCCTGTCAGACGGTCGAGCGGGGCGTTCCGTTCCCGCGGAACCCTGCGCGGACTCGCCGCGCTCCTGCTGACCGCGCTCGCGCTCATGCTGACGACCGACCAGGCCGTGGCGGAGGGACTGGAATTCGGCAGCGTCGATCTGCCGAGCATGAGCCTGGCCTCCCTCGCCTCCTGGTTCACGGACCCGCAGTGGGGCAAGCTGCCGCACCAGCAGTCCGGCACCGCCGCCGGTCACCGGCACCAGGTCGACGCCGACGCCACCACCGCCCACCGCGGCGCGGGCCACGCCCCCGGCAAGGGCAAGGGCGAACTCCCCGCCTACCAGGCGCACAAGCCGGCCACGCAGGCAGGCCGCAGCGCCGGCGGCGCCGGCTTCGACGCTAAGACCAGCAAGCGCAGCGCCACCCAGTCCACGCGCACCGAGACCGTCTTCGACAACGCCGACGGATCCATCACCCGCCGGATGTCCCCGAACCCTGTCAACTATCAGGTCGGCAAGGGTAGATGGGCGCCCATCGACGTGGATGTGCGGGCCGGGCCGGACGGGCGCTGGTACGAGGCGGCCAACTCCGTCGACGTCGACTTCGCCGCCCGGGCCACCGACCCCGCGCTGACCTCCCTCGCGACCGACACGAAGCACCGCGTCGCCTACGGCCTGAAGGGCGCCGCCCCGGTCAAGGGCACCGCCGACGGCTCGACCGTCACGTACGACCAGGTTCTCCCCGGCACCGATCTGAAGCTTGCGCCGACCGCCACCGGCGTGAAGGAGTCCGTCGTCCTCGACTCCGCCGACGCGGTCAACACCTGGACCTTCCCCCTCACCCTCCAGGGCCTCACCCCGGTCCGGAGCACCGCCAACGGCTGGATCGATTTGCGGGACTCCTCCGGCAGGACCGTCGAGAGCATCCCCCCTTCGTACGCCTACGACTCCAAGGTGGACCCGCGCTCCGGCGACCCGGCCACCACCCACGCCGTCACCACGGAACTCGTCAGGAACGGTGACGGCTACGCGCTCGAGATCACCCTCGACAGCGCCTGGCTGCACAGCGCCGACCGCGTCTTCCCCGTCACCGTCGACCCCACCGTCACGGACGGCTGGACCACCACGTACGCCGAGTCCGGTACAGGCAACAACATCGACCACTCCTACGAGCAGACCATCAAGGTCGGCTCCTACGACTCCGGCGCCCACGCCGCCAACAGCTTCGTCAACCACTGGGACACCGCCTGGGACGGCAGCGGCGCCACGGTCACCGCCGCGAGCCTGCACCTGTTCGACACCTGGGCCTCCACCTGCACGGCGGAACGTTTCGACGTCGCGCTCGTCACCGGCGCCTGGACCCCCGAGGGTGTCACCAGCTACCCGGGCCCGGCCATGGGCGCCTCGATCGGCAGCGCGACCCCGACCGTCCCCAACGCCTGCGCCAACACGAACGCCGACCGGACCGTGGGCGACTCGGTGACCGTCCCGCTGTCCACCTCCGCGATCCAGGGCTGGCTCAGCGGCACCACCGCCGACCACGGTCTCGCCGTCTACGCCTCCACCTCGGACGCGCTGCACTGGAAGCAGTTCGGTTCGTTCAACGACCCGGGCAAGGGCCCGTACATCACGGTCACCTACACCGGCAACACCGCCCCGCAGCTCTACGAGCAGTTCCCGGCGGACAACGCGGTCGTCGGCACCACCACACCGGAGTTCACGGCGTGGGCGGGCGGCGCCAACTCCACCTCCGGCAGCACCAACAAGTACCTCTTCCAGGTCTTCGACGCCGCCGGCACCAAGGTCGCCGACTCGGGCCTGGTCGCGACGGGTGACTGGACGGTCCCGGCCGGCAAGCTCGCCTGGGGGAAGAACTACAGCTGGACCGTCCAGGCGTACGACGCGACCACGGCGCTCTACTCGCCCGCCGACCCCTACGAGATATCCATCCAGGTCCCGCAGACCGTCATCACCTCGGGGCTCTCGCAGAACAGCAGCGACCACGGCTTCGACGCGTCCATCGGCAACTACACCACCTCCGACACCGACGCCTCCATCTCCACCGTCGGCCCGTCCCTCGACGTCGACCGCGACTACAACTCCCGTGACCCGCGCTGGACGGGCGCGTTCGGCTCGGGCTGGTCGAGCATCTTCGACGCGAGGGCGACCGAGCAGTACACGGCGGCCGGCGCGGTCGCGAGCGTGCAGGTCACCTACCCCGACGGCTCCCAGGCGGGCTACGGCAGGAACAGCGACGGCACCTTCACCCCGGGCAACGGACGGTTCGCCTCCTTCAAGACGGTCACCGGCGGCTACACGCTCACCGACAAGGACGACACGCTCTACACCTTCACCCAGTCCCTGGGCTCCGGCGCCTACGGACTGACCTCGGTGACGGACGCCAACGGCCGGGCGCTGAACCTCACCTGGACCGGCACCCCCGCCCACATCACCAAGATGACCTCGGCGGTCTCCGGCCGCACGCTGAGCCTCACCTGGTCCACCCCGCCCGGCGCGCTCGCCGCGCACGTGACGACCGTGGTCACCGACCCGGCCACGGCCGGGGACTCGGCCACGGTCCAGACCTGGACGTACGGCTACACCGGTGACCAGCTCACCAAGGTCTGCACGCCGCTGTCGACCACCAAGTGCACGGTCTACGGCTACACCACCGGCTCCGGCTACCAGAACGCGGCGCTCGACCTCGACCCGCACACCTTCTGGCCGCTGTCGGAGACCTCCGGCACCAGCGCCAAGGACGCCGTCCTCGCCAACGAGGGTACGACGAACGCGACGTACGAGAACGTCACCGTCGGCCAGAGCGGCGGTCCGCTGACCGGCTCCTCGTCCAAGGTGGCCACGTTCAACGGGACGACCTCCGACGTCTCCCTGCCGAAGAACCTCGGCAACGACACCGTCTCCGGCGCGCTCTCGCTCTGGTTCAAGACGTCCGCCGGGCCCGGTGTCCTCTACTCCTACGCCTCCCAGCCCATCGGCTCCGGGCAGGCGGCGGGCTTCTACACGCCGTCGATCTACGTCGGCAGCGACGGCAAACTGAACGCCGAGTTCTGGTACAGCGGCGGCATCAACCCGATCGTGTCGGCCGCGTCCGTCGCCGACGGCAAGTGGCACCACGTCGTGCTGTCCGCGGCCGGCAACTCCCAGAGCCTGTACCTGGACAGCGCCAAGGTCGGCTCGCGCACCGGCACCGTCTCCATCAAGAGCGCGACCGCCTTCGGCAAGAACCAGTCCTTCAACTACCTCGGCACCGGCTTCCTCGGCGGCGACTGGCCCGACCACCCGTCGTACACCGACGACGCCGGCCATGCCACGTACTTCAACGGCTCCATCGCGGACGTGGGCTGGTACAGCCGCCCGCTCGTTGCCGCGGACGTGAGCGCGCTCTACACGTACGGCACGCACAGCGAGTCCCTGCTGACCTCGGTCAAGCGGCCCTCCGGCAAGACGTACGCGGCCATGACGTACGACATCAACTCCACCGTGCTCACGCAGATGACGGACGAGAACGGCGGGACCTGGGCGCTGGGCACCCCCACCGTCTCCGGATCGAGCGACACCTACCGGGGCGCGGTCCTCGGCGGGGCGCCGAGCGAGTACTTCCGGCTCGGCGAGGCGGCGGGCGCGGCCACGGCCGTGGACCAGGTGCGGGGCGGGAACGCCACGTACAGCGCCGTCACCCTCGGCGCCGCGGGCCCGTTCACCGACCAGAAGGCCGCGACCTTCGACGGGTCCACCTCCTCGCTGACCCTGCCCAGCGGTTCGCTGCCCGGCTCGGGCGCGGAGTCGACGAGCATGTGGTTCAAGACGACCACGGCCAACGGTGTGCTGCTCGGCGCGAGCAAGGACCCGCTGAGCGCGGGCACCACCGCCACCAGCTACACACCCGTCCTCTACGTCGGCACCAGCGGCAAGCTGCACGGCGAGTTCTACTTCTCCGGCGGCTCCACCAAGCCGCTCGTCTCGGCCGCCGCCGTCACCGACGGCAAGTGGCACCAGGCCGTCCTCTCCACCGGCGCCACCAGCCAGTCCCTCTACCTCGACGGCGTTCTCGTCGGCACCCAGACCGGCACCGCCGCGATGACCGGACAGCCGTACACCTACGTCGGCGCGGGCTTCAACGGCGGCAACTGGCCGGACGAGGCCCACACCAGCTCCACCTCCAACACCGGGTACGCGACCTACTTCAAGGGCTCCATGGCCGAGGTCGCCCTCTTCCGCTCGCAGCTCTCCGCCGCGGACGTGGCCCAGAGTTACGAGGCCGCGAAGAACTCCACCGGCCTGCTCCCGGTCGAGACGGTGTCCGTCACCTCCCCGACCACCGCGACGCTGAAGTACACATACGACGTCACCAACGGCAACCGCGCTCTCACCGAGATCGACGGCCTCGGCAACAAGACCAGCTTCGGCTACGACTCGGCCGGTTTCGAGCACACCGTGACCGACCCGAACGGCGCGATGACCATCACCGGTCACGACGTGCGCGGCAACGTGGTGTCGTCCACGTCCTGCCAGGACCAGGCCGCCAACAAGTGCAACACCGAGTACTACGCCTACTACCCCGACGACACGACGGAGCAGCTGACCACCGCCGACCCGCGCAACGACCAGCTCCTGACCGAGCGCGACGGCCGCTCGGCGTCGGCCACCGACAACACGTACCTCACCTCGTACACCTACGACACGGCCGGCAACCAGACCGCGATCACCGGTCCGGCCGTCCCCGGCTTCCCGGGCGGGCGCTTTACGACCACCGTCTACAGCGACGGCACCAGCACCTACCCGTCCGCCGACGGCGGCGTGGTCCCCAAGGGACTGCCGGTGCGGACCGTCTCACCGGGCGGCGCCGTCAACCAGGTGTCGTACCTCAAGAACGGTGACGTGGCCGCCACGACGGACGCCGCCGGGCTCGTCACCTCGTACACCTTCGACGGTCTCGGCCAGGTCCTCACCGAGAAGGTCGTCTCCGACGCCTACCCGGCCGGCCTGGTGACGTCGTACGAGTACGACACCGCGGGCCAGGTGCTCGAGGAGCATGACCCGCAGCTCACCGACCGGGTCACCGGCGCCACCCACGCCGCCGTCACCACCTCCGTGTACGACGACGACGGCGACGTCACCTCGCAGACGGTCGCCGACGGCAGGGGCGGTGACCACTCCCGCGCCCAGGACTGGACCTACGACGCCTACGACCGGGTCCTGACCGAGTCCGACGCCAACGCGGCCGAGGGCGCGGGCAACGGCAACACGACGACGTACACGTACGACACGTCCGGCAACAAGACCAAGGAGGTGACGACCGCCGGCACCGAGACCCGGTACACGTACAACGACAACGGCGACCTGCTCACCCAGGGCCTGATGTACACGGGCGACCCGGTGAACCCGCAGCCGGCGGCGCTCCTCACCGAGTCCTCGCGGGCCTACGACCCCGCCGGACGGCTCGCCTCCATCACCGACGCGATGGGCAACACCACCGCGTACACCTACACCGACGACGGTCTGACCTCGACGGTGAAGCGGACCAGCGCCGACGGCAACAGCACCTACACGCTGGAGTCGGACGTCTACGACGCGGCCGGCGACCTCACCCAGTCGACCACCGACAACGGCGAGACGGTCACCAAGTACACCGTCGACGCGGCCTCCCGGACCACGTCCACCGAGCTGGACCCGAGCGGTGTGGACCGGGTGACGACGGTGTCGTACACCCCGGACGACCAGGTCGCCTCCGAGAACGACCACGACTCCTCCGGCTACGACCGCACCACCACCAACAGCTACGACGACATGGGTAACCTGCTCGCCGAGACGCTGTACGGGGACGCCTCCGGCCACCCGGCGGGCTGGTGGAGGCTGAACCAGACGTCCGGCCGCTCGGTGACGGACTCCTCCGGCACCGGCAACACGGCCACCGCCGGCCCGGGGGTCACCTGGGCGGACGACGCGGCCAGGTTCGCGGGCACGACGACCGGTACGGGTGACGTCGTCGCCACCAACAGCCCGGTCCTGGACACCACCGCCTCCTACACGGTCTCCGCGTGGGTGAACCTCGCCGACGCCTCCACCTTCCGGACCTTCGTCGCCCAGGGCGGCACCAACCGGGCCTCCTTCTACCTCCAGTACAACAAGACCGCCAACGCCTTCCGCTTTCACGCGGCCAACGCGGACGTGGCCTCCCCGTCCGCGTACTACGACGCCCAGGCCACCACGGCCGCCCCGCTCAACACCTGGACCCACCTGGTCGGCGTCTTCGACGCGAGCAACGGCGCCATGAAGCTGTACGTCAACGGCGCACAGGCGGGCTCCGCGACCGACACCTCGCCGTGGACCGGCACCGGGCCGCTGTCCGTCGGCGGCACGAAGACGGCGGACAGCACGACGTCCGACGTCGTCAACGGCGAGGTCGGGGACGTACAGGTCTACCAGCGGGCGCTCTCCGCGACCGACGTGACCTCCCTCTACGGCAAGGGCCGCAGCGGCGGCACGGTCGGCTCGTCCGACGCCCAGACCACCAAGTACACCTACGACCAGCGCGGCCTGCCGACGTCCATGACGGACGCCGAGCAGCACACCACGGACTACGCCTACGACGAGGCCGGCAACCTCGCGGTCACCACCGCGCCGGCCGTCCAGGCGGAGCCCGACGGCATCACCGCGTCCACCGTCCGCCCGGTCACGACCAGCGGCTTCAACACCTTCGGCGAGGCCGTCGAGGAGCAGGACCCCGACGGCCTGGTCACGACGACCGTCTACGACGCCGAGGGCAACAAGGTCTCCGAGACGCTCCCCTCGTACACCCCGGCCGGCGCGTCGAGCCCGAACGCGGGCACGACCGTGTGGACCTACGACAGCGACGGCAACCAGACGTCGGTCACCTCGCCCGGCGGGAAGACCTCCTCCTACCTCTACGACCAGCTCGGCGACATCGCCCAGGTCACGGACCCCGACGGCACCACCACGCACGCCGTCTACGACGCCGACGGCGACCAGCTCTCCGCGACCGACGGCACCGGCGCCCAGGCGCAGGCCACATACGACTACCTGGGCCGCCAGGTCACCTCGACGACGATGGAGCGCCGCCCGTCGACGAGGACCCTGACGAGCACCACGTCCTACGCGGTCACCACCGGCAACCCCTACGGGGCGCACGCCTCCTCGACCACCTCGCCGGGCGGGGTGACGTCGTCCTTTGGCTACAACCGGGCCGGTGACGTCACCTCGGCCACCGATGGGGCGGGCAACACCACCCGCTACACCTACGACTTCGAGGGCAACCAGCAGAAGACGATCCTCCCCGACAACACCTGGACCCAGACCGACTACAACGCCGCCGGCGACCCGACGACCACGCGCGCGTACGACGCGAACAGCGTCCAGCTCTGGTCGACCTCGCAGCAGTACGACGGCGTCGGCAACATGACCGCCGCCACCGACGCACGCCAGCACACCAGCCACTTCACCTACGACGCGGCCGGGACGGTCACCCAGGAGATCCAGCCGGTCGACGCCTCGACGTCGATCACCACGACCTTCGGCTACGACGCGGCCGGCAACCGCACCCGCTTCACCGACGGCCGCGGCAACTCCTGGCGCTACGCGTACACCCCGTGGGGCCAACAGGAGAAGGTCACCGAACCGACCACGGCCCAGTACGGCTCGGCCGCCGACTCGACGACGACGTTCGCCTACGACGCCGACGGGCAGCTGACGAACGCCACCCTCCCGGGCGGCACGACGACGTCGATGACGTACGACAACGTGGGCCAACTGAAGTCGATGTCCGGCACGGGCGCCGACGCGGCGACCGCGAAGCGCAGCTTCACCTACGACGCCGACGGCCGCGTCCTGTCGGCCGACACCGACGAGGCCGGGATCGCCGGCGCTGTCGACCACCAGGACGCCACGCACGACGCGTTCACCTACGACGACCGCGGCGACCTGCTGACGACGTCGGGTTCGGCGGGCACGTCGAGCTTCGCCTACAACGACGACGCGAACGTCACCTCCCGCACCGACGCCGCCGGCACGACGACGTACGGCTACGACACGGCGGGCCGCCTGGCCTCCCTGAACGACCCGGCCACGGGCAACCAGCTGACGTACACCTACGACCAGCTGAACGACCTGAAGACCGTCAAGTACGGCTCGACGGGCCAGACCCGCACCTTCAGCTACAACAGCGCGCACCAGCTGACCAACGACGTTCTCGTCCAGGGCGCCTCGACGATGGCGAGCTTCGCCTACGGCTACGACGAGAACGGCAACCTGACGTCGAAGACGACGACAGGCGTCTCGGGCGCGTCGTCGAACACCTACGGCTACGACTGGGCCAACCGCCTGACCTCGTGGAACAACGGCACGAACACCACCTCGTACGCCTACGACGCGGCGGGCAACCGCATCCGCAACGGCGCCGACGTCTACACCTACGACGAGCGCGACGAACTCACCTCGGACGGCACGCACACCTACTCCTACTCGGCGCGCGGCACGATGAGCCAGGAGTCGTCGACGGCAGGCGGCACGGTCGCGTACAGGACGGACGCGTTCGGCGGGCAGATCGTCGCGGGCGAGCAGTCCTACACGCTGGACGCGACGGGCCGCAACATCACGGACCGCGTCACCTCGACGGGGGCGACGCGCACCTTCGCCTACTCGGGCGCGGGCAACACGATCGCCTCCGACGGCGACGACACCTACACCTACGACCCGGGCGGCGGCCTCGTGGGCGTCAAGGACACCGGCGGTTCTGCGGTCCTGGCCCTCACCGACCAGCACAACGACGTGGTCGGCTCCTTCACCTCGGGTGCGACGACCCTGACCGGCTCGGCGTCGTACGACCCGCTGGGCAAGGTGGTCTCCCCGACGGACACCGTCGTCGGTCACCTCGGCTTCCAGTCGGGCTGGACCGAACCCGGCACGGGTGACGTGGGGACGGCGTCCCGCTGGTACGACCCGGACACGGGCGTGTTCCTCAACAAGGACAGCGTGTCGCTGAACCCGGTCCCGAACTCGGTGTCGGCGAACCCGTTCGCGTACGTCGACGACAATCCGATGGCGGGCACGGACGAGTCGGGCAACTGCTCGATGTGGGACCTCGTCTGCGGCGCGAAGAAGGCCGTCCACAAGGTCAGCCACGCGGTGAAGCACGCGGCGCACAAGGTCTACCACGCGGTCAAGCACGTGGCCCGCAAGGTCGTCCACGCGGTGAAGCACGCGGCGCACAAGGTGGTCCACCACGTGCGGGACGTGTACCACGCGACGGTGCGGGTGGTGCGGCGCGTCTACCACTACACGGCACGGAAGGTGAAACGCGCGGTCCACCGGGTGGTCCACGCGGTCCATACCGCCTATCACAAGGCGTCGAAGGTGGTGCACCGCGTCGTCCACACCGTCAAGAAGGCGGCGAAGAAGGTCACGCACGCGGTGAAGAAGGCGGCGCACGCGGTCGCCTCCGCGTCGAGGACGGCGTACCACGCCACGGTGAAGGCGGCGAAGGCCACCGCGACCTACGCGAAGCACCACGCGGCGGCGATCACCTCGTTCGTGGTCTCGACGGCGGTCTTCGCGGGGTGCGAGGCGTTGACGGCCGGTGTCGGTTCGATCGGCTGCGCGGCCGTGGCGGGCGCGGTGGGCTCCCTGGTGGAGCAGGGCTTCGCGTGCGCGCAGAACGGCGGCGACGACTGCGACGCGGGCGCCTTCGCGGGCGCGGCGGTGACGGGCGCGATAGCCGGCGCGCTGGGCGGCGCCCTGGGCAAGATCGGCGGCAAGCTCCTCGCCAAGGCGGCCCCGAAGGCGATGAAGGTCGTCGGCGGCCTCTTCGGCAAGGGCGCGACGGAGGCCGAGGAGACAGCGGCGACGGACGCGACGGAGGCGGCGGCTTCGCGGGCGGACTCGGAGGGGGCGGGGTCACGGTCGCAGTCGCATTCGGACGAGCCCGGCGGGGCGGCCGGAGAGGAGCCGACCGGCTGCCCGATCCCGCACAGCTTCACGGGTTCGACCCGGGTGCTGATGGCCGACGGCACGACGAAGGCGATCGACCGGGTGAAGGCCGGCGACAAGATCGCCAACTCGGTGCCGGGAACGACAGGTACGCAGACCCACAAGGTCACCGCTGTCATCGTGACGCACACGGACCACGACTTCGTGGACGTGACGGTGAAGGCCACGGCGGGGCAGACGGCTGAGAAGTCGGGTGTGAAGGCCGGGGTGAAGGCGGTCGCCAAGAAGGCGGCGCGCAAGGCGGCGTTCGGCCTGGCGGCGTCCGCAGCGGTACTGGGCGCGCTGTCGGCCGGTCACGGCCACAGTGACAGCCAGGCGCCGACGACCCAACCGGTGGCAGCGGTCAGCGCGGCATCTGCGGCGACTGCGCAGGACGCGCACCTCCAGACGACCTTCCACCACCCCTTCTACGACGAGACCCGATCCGCCTTCGTCGACGCCAAGGACCTCAACCCCGGCGACGTCCTCCAGACACCGACCGGCACGGCCGAGGTCACGGGCGTCCGGCTGTACCACGCGGATACGACGACGTACGACCTCACCATTGGTGACCTCCACACGTACTACGTGGAGGCCGGTGCCACTCCGGTCCTCGTGCACAACGCCAACGCGGTCGCGAAGTGCGGTACTGCGCCGCCCGGTCACGCATATCGAGGGGCTGCGAGGCATAAGGATCTCAAGGACCCCTTGACCAAAAGGAATGTGCCCGGTACCGAGATCAACCACATGCCCGCCAACCAGGCCTCTCCGCTTGGGTTGAGTACAGGCCCGTCGATTCAAATGGATGAGATGGACCATGTGGCGACCTCTAGCTGGGGGCGAGGGCCGGGGCCCGAAACCTGGCGGGCAGATCAGAAGGACCTGATCGCTAATGGCAGGATTGATGAGGCGATGCAGATGGACATCGATGACGTCGTTGCAAGATTCCCCGGCAAATACAACAACGCAATCGGTGAGATGATCGATGACCTGCCGAATAATCCGGCCTTCCAGGCGCTACGGGGCGTGAAGACGGGTGTGCACGTTCAGCTGACACTGTTCTGACCGGGCACGAGGCGGATGCATCCTTGGGTGGAACGGTAGGTTGTGTGCGGTGAAGTCACCGCTTCGGACCCGGGAGCCCCAAGTCCGAGGCTCCCGGGGAGCGGGCCCGAGGGGCGTGCCCGCTCGTGCGGCACCCAGGTGCGCGCGAACTGTCCAAAAATTCTGACAGGGAGTGAGTGAGCCATGAGTCAGGTGGTTCCGTGGAGTGGGTTGGATTCTGCTCGTTTCGGGGAGAAAAGGGAGGTGCTGCGAGAGCGACTCGGAGTACACGCTTCTTTCGTCCGCGTCCCGGGCAGTCCGCCTATCGATCACTACATCGAAGCGGGGCTGCTGCTCACCTTCGATGCGTCGGACAGGCTGGTGTTTATCGAGGCGACCGGCAGAGCAGACCTCACGTTTTCGAATGTTCGCCTTTTGCGGCGCCCTTTCGGTGAGGTTGTGGATGATCTCTCGAGAAACGGAGTAAACGTCGAGATTGATGATTCTGGAGGCGTCCTAGAAGGAACCGGTATTGCTCTCTACACGCCAGCGCCGGATGAGCCCGAACTCGAAGTTGAAGGGGTCTCGATCTTCAGCTCGGGTCGCCCTGATTCTGAGGATGTAACGATTTCTGTGGAGTCTGCGGATCCACGACACTCTGCTGGTGATATCGATGGTGAGACCCTGTTTTAATCCGGTTCGTGCGATCGGTCCTTGGCACCTCTGCCCGCCCGGGGGGCGTGGACCGCGCCGAGGTGGACGAGATCTCGGGTCGCTTGTACACCTTGGCGGAGCAGGACCCGGTGATCGGGACTGCTTCGCTGGTGGCGGCCTTGTCACTGCTCTTCGACTGCGCGGCCACAGACTTCGACGCGGACTCGGTCCTGGAGATTCTGTCCGCCTGCTACGAGGCTGTACTTCACACCGAAGGCCTCTCGCAGGAGGTGCTCGAATCCGACACGGACAACGACAACTGTTCCCGGTTCATCGATTTCCAATGGGCAGTTATCACGCGGTCCGCCTGATGCACCAGGGACTCCGCGCAGGGTGGCGTACTGCGGGGACGTGGCAGAGCGTCGCTTGAAGAACGCTTGCTGCACTCGCGCTGCGGAACGCGTCGTGTTCGCGGTCAGGCCGGGGATTCGTGGCCCGCCCTGGTTTGGGTTCGCTGGGGAACCAGGGAATGGCAGGTGCCTGGAGTGAGGGCCGCTCGTCTGCTGAAGCCGCCACGGCCGCTCCGTGGGCGGGCGCGGCAGGGAGCGGGTCGTGGACGTCGGGCACCCGGGGCATCCCGCCGCAGGGCGCTCGGCGTTCGGCGGCCGTCCCTACCTCCCGTACGGATAACCCTGTTGGTACGACTGGCCCTGCGGGGGCATGAGCGTGCCGTAGGCCGGCTGGGGGGTCGGGAGCCTCTTGTCGAACATCGCGAACAGGAGCAGGCCCGTCGCCGTCAGCAGGCTCACCATGATGGCGATGCCGAGGAACGGGTCCCCGTCGCCCTCGGCCGTGATCACCGCCCATGGCAGGGTCACGCACTCGTACAGCGCGAACGAGGCGAAGGCCACCCAGTCCGAGGAGTGTCCGCGGCGGATCGCCACGTAGAGGAAGGGGACCCAGACCAGCAGGCCCAGCGAACCCCACACCAGAAATCCCCAGGCGAGCCGCTGGATCCAGCCGCCCGGCAGCCGTCTCTCCGCGCCCGCCGCCGCCGTCGACGTCGTCGGCATCGTCATGTCGCCCCCCAAGTCACCAGGGGCTAAGGGTAGGACACGGACGGGCCGCTCCAGGGCGTCGCTTCTTTACTGTGACATGAGCGAATCTTGTGGCTATGGGGGACCTGTGTTTCCCGATCGGTGGGACGCCGCGGGTTACGGTGCGATCCGTCCGGTGCGGACGTCGGGTCGACACCGTATCGTCGCATCGGATCAGGGGACTTCGGCCTGACACAGGCATATGCGGCGACAGCGCCGTACGCAGAGACGAACGATGGGGTGGGGATGGCCGAGCACCGGCAGTCCAGGAAGCGCAGATACATCACGTGGGGCGTGGCCGGCGCGGCCGTCCTCGCGGGGGCCGGGATAGCGGCACAGACCTCGATGGCGGCCACCACCTGGCCCGCCCAGAAGACGTACACCGGGCGTGCCTTCGACGCCTGCACCGCGCCGTCGCTGGCCGCGATGAAGGCATGGAAGACCGACGGGTACTACGGCGGCGCGGCCGTCTACGTCGGTGGCAAGAACCGTGGCTGCGCGCAGCCCAACCTGACCGCCTCCTGGGTGAAGTCGGTCAACACCGTCGGCTGGAAGCTGATCCCGCTCTACGTCGGCGCCCAGCCGCCCTGCCAGACCGGCTCCAGCCCCGAGAAGATCACCGCCGCCACGGCCACCTCGCTCGGCGCGACGGACGGCGCGGACGCGGTCGCCAAGGCCTCGGCGCTCGGCATGAAGGCCGGCAGTCCGATCTACCTCGACATGGAGGCGTACGACATCACCAACAAGGCGTGCAACGACGCCGTGTTGGCATACGTGCGCTCCTTCACCAAGACCCTGCGCGCCAAGATCTACCGGGCCGGCTACTACGGCTTCAGCAGCTCCAGCGCCAAGGCCATCGCCACCGCGACGAACAAGACGGACCTGCCGGGCAACCTCTGGTACGCCCTGTGGGACAAGAAGGACACCACGACCACCGACTGGCCGTGGGGCGCCACCCAGTTCACCAACCACAGCCGCGGCCACCAGTACCAGGTCAACAGCAAGGAGACCCGCGGCGGCTACACGATCACCGTGGACCGCGACACGTGGGACGCCCCGGTCGCCATCGTCGGCTGATCCGGATCACACGAGCAGCGACGCGCGCGACGCGCGAGGGAGGGGCGGGACATGAGGGTCGTCTTCGCGGGGGCGGTGGCCGGCGCCGTGCTGCGCACGCCCGTAGCCCGGGTGGGCTTCACGGTGCTGCCCGTCCTCAGCCTGGGGCTGCTGTGCCCCCTCCCGTCCCTCGTCCTCGCCCTGCGCCGACGCTCCCGGGCCGACTGGTCGGCCTTCGTCGCCTTCAGCGCGGTGCTGGCGGCCTGGCTCACCGAGCTCGCTCTGACCCCGGTCGACACCCACGGCGCGCTGTTCGCGCTCGACGTGCTGCTGATCGCCCTGTCGACGGGCGGCGCCGCCACGCACGCGTGGCGCGCCTGGCCGCAGCGACCGACCGGGACATGAAGGTTGCAGGGAGTGCGGGAGCAGGCACAGGGGCGTAGAGGAGCAGGGGAGGGGTGGCGGTGAGCAAGCAGGTCAGGCAGGTGTCCCGGACGCGGGCGGCCCGGGCAGAGCAGAGGCCGGACGGGACGCGCGCGGGGCGGGCGTTCCGTTTCGGGCGCGCGGCCGTCCTGTGGCTGCGCGCGCTGCGCGGGCGCACCCTCGCCCTCGTGGCCGGCGCGCTCGTGGCGGCGGCGGCCCTCAGCGTGGCCGCCGTCCTCCTCTTCTCCCACGACGACCGTCCCCCCGTTCCCGACACCCGCGCCCGCGCCTACACCGACGTCGACGCCTGCCTCCTCACCGATGACAAGGGCATCACCGCCGACACCACCGCGGCCACCGTCTGGCAGGGCATGCAGGACGCGTCCCTGAAGACGCACGCGCGCGTGAGCTACGCGCCGGTGACCGGCGAACAGAGCACCGGCAACGCGCGCCCGTTCCTCAACGGGCTCCTCCAGCGCTCCTGCGACGTCGTCCTGGCCGTCGGGAAACCCGAGGTCAGTGCGGTGGAAGGGACGGCGCCGGCGTACAAGAAGGTCGACTTCGTCCTCGTGGGCGGCGACCCGCACGCGACCGTGAACGTGCGCACGGTCGCCGCGGGTGACGCTCTGCGCGCGGACATCGCGGACGCCGTCGAGGACGCGGTGGACGCGCGGGGCTGAGCCCTCGCACCGACGAGCGGACGAGGAGCGGGCGCGGCGGTGCCCGAAGTCCTGGTGAATCGTTGGTCGAATGGGTTGGCCCCAGCCGCCCCACTGCCTAACATCGATCACCGCAAGACTTTGTGCACCGTCGCACAATCTCCTCGGGAGGTTTCCTTGCACCGCCGTCGTCGCACCGCGCTCCTGCTGTCCGCCGCGATCGTGGCGGCCCCTCTCCTCGCCGCCTGCGGGAACGACGCGCATCCGGGCGCGGCGGCCGTCGTCGGAGATCAGCGGATCACCGTCGCACAGCTGGAGAGCCGGGTGAAGGAGGTGCGCACGGCCCAGCGTGCCGCGGTCACCGACGACGCCCAGTACAAGCAGGCCGTCGCCCAGACCGGCAGCCTCGCCCGCGACACCCTGCACGGCATGGTGCTCGACAAGGTGCTGCACCGCGCCGCCGAGGACGCGGGCATCACCGTCAGCCGCCGTGAGGTCCAGGAGATGCGGGCCGGCCTGGAGCAGCAGGCGGGCGGCGCGAAGGGCCTGGAGACGGCGTGGCTCCAGCAGTACGGCATCCCGCCGCAGCGCCTCGACGAGAACCTGCACCTCCAGCTGGAGGCCCAGAAACTCGCCGCCGAGCTCGGCACGAACACCAGTCAGCCCGCCTTCTGGAACGCCCTGTCCAAGGCGTCCAAGGCGCTCGACGTCGACCTCAACCCGCGCTACGGGAACTGGGACGCGCAGAAGGTCGCCCGCGTCGACGCGAAGACGCCCTGGGTACGGGAGATCTCGGCGGCGGGGACGCAGCAGACGACGTGACCGTGATGTGATCATATGACCGGTGGGCCGGCCCTGTGGACAACTCGCGGGGCTGCCGACGGGCGTGGGTTACGTTCGGGGTGTGAACGCAATCAGCTCCGCCGATGCCGACGCCGCAGTCACCGCCCCGGGCCGCGTCGTCCTGCTCACCACCAGCCACCGGGTCGCCCCCGGCCTGCTGTCCTGGCCCGCCTGGCAGGCTCTGCGCACGGCGGACCGGGTGCTGTGCGCGGACGGCGCGCATCCGCAGCTGCCCTATCTGAAGGACGCGGGCATCACGGTCGAGGAGACCTCCCCGACCGCCGAGGAACTGCTCGCCGCCTGCGCCGGCGGCCGCACGGTCGTGGTCGTGGCCACCGGCGAGGGTGAACCGGCCCTCACGGACGGGCTGGCCCGCCTGGCCGGCTCCGGGCGGGTGTCGATGCCCGAGCTGGAACTGCTCCCCGCCTCCTACGACCTCCCCGGCGCCCGGCTCCTCGACCTCGTCCAGGTCATGGACCGTATCCGCGCCGAGTGCCCGTGGTCCTCCCGGCAGACCCACAGGGGACTGGCGAAGTACGCGGTCGAGGAGTCGTACGAACTGGTCGAGGCGATCGAGGACGGCGACCGCGACGAACTCCGCGAGGAGCTGGGCGACGTCCTGCTCCAGGTCGTCTTCCACGCCCGTATCGCCGAGGAGGACGAGGAGTCGCCCTTCTCGGTCGACGACGTCGCGGGCACGATCGTCGCCAAGCTCATCCACCGCCACCCCCATGTCTTCGGCGACGCCACGGCCACGACGCCGGAGGAGGTGAAGGAGCACTGGCTCCGCACGAAGGCGGCGGAGAAGCGGCGGGAGTCCGTGACGGACGGCGTCCCCCTGCACCAGCCCGCACTGGCCCTCGCGGCGAAACTGGTGTCCCGGGCCCGGACGGCGCGGCTGGAGGTGCCGATGCCCGCGGCCGAGGGCATCGGGTACGACCTGCTGGCCCTGGCGGCGCGCGCCGAATCGGAGGGCATAGACCCGGAGGCGGCACTCCGGGCAGCGGCCCGGACGTACCGGGACGCCATCCGGACCGCGGAGGGGGGCGAGGGGCAGTAGGGCAAGCCCCTGGTCAGACCGTCGGACCCCCTGCCCGGCCGGAGGCCGCGCGGGGCCCCTCGGGCACCCTGTCCGGCCGGAGGCGCGCGGGGCCTCTCTGGCACCCCTCCCGGCCGGAGGCCGAGCGGGGCCTCTCGGACCCCCTGTCCAGTCGAAGGCCGAGCGGGGGCTCTCGGGCATCCCGTCCGGCCGGAGGCCGTCTCGCAGCCTGCGCCTGTCGTGCCTCCGTCCCGCCAGAGCCTGTCGTGACTCCGCCCCGCCTGCGCCCGTCCGGCCCCGCCGCGCCTGCGCCCGTCCGGCCCCGCCGCGCCTGCGCCCGTCCGGCCCCGCCGCGTCAGAGCCCGTCCGGCTCCGCCCCGCCAGTCCCTCGTGGAGCTCGGAGGTCGCCGTGTCGGTGTTGCCGGGGAGCCCGCTACCGTTCGGGGAGTGACCAACCAGCCCCGCCCCTCGACCGATGTCCCGCCCGCCCCCGACCTCTTCACCTGGGAATTCGCCACCGACCCCTACCCCGCCTACGCCTGGCTGCGTGAGCACGCCCCCGTGCACCGCACCGTGCTGCCCAGCGGTGTGGAGGCCTGGCTGGTCACCCGTCACGCCGACGCGAAACAGGCCCTCGCCGACCAGCGACTCTCCAAGAACCCCGCTCACCACGACGAACCGGCGCACGCCAAGGGCAAGACCGGCATCCCCGGCGAGCGCAAGGCCGAGCTGATGACGCATCTGCTCAACATCGACCCGCCGGACCACACCCGACTGCGACGGCTCGTCAGCAAGGCCTTCACGCCCCGCCGGGTCGCCGAGTTCTCGTCCCGGGTCCAGGAACTGACGGACGACCTCATCGACCGGTTCGCCGAGGAGGGCGAGGCCGACCTCATTCACGACTTCGCCTTTCCGCTCCCCATCTACGCGATCTGCGACCTGCTGGGCGTCCCCCGCGAGGACCAGGACGACTTCCGCGACTGGGCCGGGATGATGATCCGGCACGGCGGGGGCCCCAGGGGCGGAGTCGCGCGGTCGGTGAAGAAGATGCGCGGATATCTGCTGGAGCTCATCCACCGCAAGCGCGAGGAGCTCCCGGCCGAGCCGGTTCCCGGCGAGGACCTCATCTCCGGCCTGATCCGCGCCTCCGACCACGGCGAGCACCTCACCGAGAACGAGGCCGCCGCCATGGCCTTCATCCTGCTGTTCGCCGGCTTCGAGACCACCGTCAATCTCATCGGCAACGGCACGTACGCCCTCCTCACCCACCCCGAGCAGCGTGAACGCCTCCAGCGGTCGCTCACCGAGGACGGCGGCGACCGCACCCTCCTGGAGACCGGAGTCGAGGAACTCCTGCGCTACGACGGCCCCGTGGAGCTCGCCACGTGGCGGTTCGCCACCGAGCCGCTCAGCATCGGCGGACAGGACATCGCGCCCGGCGACCCGGTCCTCGTCGTCCTGGCGGCCGCCGACCGTGACCCGGCCCGCTTCCCGGACCCCGACACCCTCGACCTCTCCCGCCGCGACAACCAGCACCTCGGCTACGGCCACGGTATCCACTACTGCCTGGGAGCCCCGTTGGCCCGGCTGGAGGGCCAGACCGCGCTGGCCACTCTCCTCACCCGTCTGCCCGACCTCCGACTGGCCGTGGATCCGGCCGAGTTGAGATGGCGCGGCGGGCTCATCATGCGCGGGCTGCGGACGCTGCCGGTGGAGTTCACTCCGGTGCATTCCAGGTCATAACCGATGAGACTCTGACTGAATGTCAGCCGGAGTGTGACCGTTCGGCGGAGTAAAGGTGACCAGCCCTCAACTCTGTGATCTTCACGTGATCTGCGCGGCATTAACTTGTGACAAGTGATCGTCTGCCTATACGTTCTCTCGTCAGCGCGACGCATCGGTCCAACCCGCCGCGCCGGTCAGTGCTGTCCAGAGAAAGGCCCCTCGCATGCTCTCCGGGAACGGTCGTCACCGTCGCCCCCGCCAGGCCCCGGCCCTCCTTGTCGCGGCCGGAGTGACGGGTTCCGCCATCGCCATCCCGCTGCTCGCCGCCTCCGGCGCGAGCGCCGCCGACGGCACGGTGTGGGACAAGGTGGCGCAGTGCGAGACCGGCGGCTCGTGGAGTGCCGACCAGGGTGACGGCGAGTACGGCGGTCTGAGCCTGTCCCAGAAGGACTGGGAGACGTACGGCGGCCTCGACTACGCGGCGAGCCCCGATCTGGCCAGCCGCAACCAGCAGATCGCCGTCGCGCAGAAGGTGCTCGCGGCCGAGGGGATCGGCGCGTGGGGTACCTGCGGGCTGACTTCCGGGCTCACCAAGGAGAACGGCGCGCTGAGCGTGGACACCGGCGTGGCGGGCGGCTCGTCCGACTCGTCCGACTCATCCGGGTCTTCCGGATTGTCCGACCTGTCCAGGGGGTTGTCCGGATCTTCGGGCTCCTCGGGCTCGTCGAGCGGCGATGGCACCTCGACCGGGTCGTCCGACTCATCCGACTCGTCCGCCGATTCCTCCAGTTCACCCTCGGCGTCCGCTTCATCCCCTTCGTCCTCTTCCTCCGCCGCCACCGATGACTCCGGGGCGTCCGGCGGTTCTGGCAAGCAGGGTGACGGGCAGGCGGGCGACGGTTCGGCCACCACATCCCCGAAAGTGGATGACTCGGACAATTCGGAGCAAGAGGCGGGCTCTTGGAGCCTCGTCGACACCAGCTCCCTGGGTTCCGGCCGCCATCGCGGTGCGACCGCCGACGAGGCCGCGCCCAAGAGCGCGACCGACACCGCCGTGGACGGCGCCACCGCCGCGTCCGCCGGTCGGCACGCCGCGGCCACCTACCTCGTCCAGCAGGGCGACTCCCTGGAGTCCATCGCCGACTCCCTTGGCCTCGACGGCGGATGGCGCGCCCTCTACGCCGAGAACAGGGACCTCATCGGTGCCGACCCGAGCAACATCACCCCCGGTCAGACCCTCGACACAGGGGTGGAATAGGGCGCAAAGCCCAAGAAAAACAGCGGGAGTTCACGTCACGCTTCGCACCGAATGTCCGCTTTGGTGAAAGTGTGGGATGAGTCTCAGAAGCCCTGATCGTCTTTGAAATTCCGTCGATCGCGTGTCTACGGTCGAGGCCGCTCGGCAACCCGAGCCCCGGCCGTCGCAACGCCGAATCCTGCCAGCGACAGCCCGGGAACAGTCGTCGCGTCAAGCGCCGCAGGCAGGAGCGGGGGACCCAAGGTAAGTGCCGCGCCGGGGTGGTCGACCGGAACGGCTTGGGGTGAAGCCACGCCCTCCCACGGAGCAGTTCTCCGGTGGGTGAGGAGTGGCCGGGCAACTCACACGGCCCGAACCCGACAGCTCACCTCGCAGGCGTCGGTGAGGGGATCCACCATGCTGTTTTCCGGTAAGGGCAAGCACCGCCGTCCCTCCAAGGCCACCCGCGTCGCCACGCTCGCCGGCGTCACCGGTGTCGCCATCGCCGCCCCGCTGATGGCGGCCGGCAACGCCTCCGCCGCCACCACCTCCGAGTGGGACGCCGTCGCCCAGTGCGAGTCCGGCGGGAACTGGTCCATCAACACCGGCAACGGCTACTACGGCGGCCTTCAGTTCTCGGCCTCGACCTGGGCCGCGTACGGCGGCACGCAGTACGCCGGGCAGGCCAACGAGGCCTCCAAGTCCCAGCAGATAGCCATCGGCGAGAAGGTCCTCGCGGGCCAGGGCAAGGGTGCCTGGCCGGTCTGCGGCACCGGCCTGTCCGGCGCGGCCTACAACGGCGGCGACGCCGGCTCCTCGAGCTCCGGTTCGTCCGACTCCTCCGGCTCCTCCGGCTCGTCGAACAGCGGCAGCACCAGCACCCGCTCGACCGAGGAGCAGGGCGCCTCCCGCTCGACCGACCGCCCGGCCGCCTCCAAGACGGTCACCACGCCGACCGGCAAGAAGGTCAAGAAGGGCGACGGCGAGTACAAGGTCGTCAAGGGCGACACCCTCAGCTCCATCGCCGAGAAGCACGAGGTCAAGGGTGGCTGGCAGAAGCTGTTCCAGCTGAACAAGGACATCGTCACGGACGCGGACCTGATCTACCCGGGCCAGCAGCTGCACCTGAAGTGACACCCGGCCCCCAGAGAAGCCACAGCGCCCTCATGTCCGAGGTCGGCACACTGAAGACCTCGTGAGGGTGACCCCCCGTCCCCACGGGCTCCCCGCTCCGGTACGTGTTCCCCCGTACGCACCGGAGCGGGGTTTCTCTTTGCCCCTTCGCCACTTTCCGTCGGTCTTTCTCGGCCACCCCCTTTGTTCCGGACGGAAACAATAGGTACCGTCTGTCTGTCCACGGGACGGTCGGTCGGCTGCCGACGGCCCCGGGGCGGTTAGGCTCTAGTCGCAAGGCTCGGCAAGGACTCGTCAAGATCCCCTGAGCCCCGCACAACCAGCGTCACATCCCAAGAAGGAGATGCTCGTGCCGTCCATCGACGTCGTCGTAGCCCGGGAAATCCTGGACTCCCGAGGCAACCCCACGGTCGAGGTCGAGGTCGGCCTCGACGACGGCAGCACGGGTCGTGCCGCCGTTCCGTCCGGCGCCTCCACCGGTGCCTTCGAGGCCATCGAGCTCCGCGACGGTGACCCCAACCGTTACCACGGCAAGGGTGTCGAGAAGGCCGTCCTCGCCGTCATCGAGCAGATCGGCCCGGAGCTCGTCGGCTACGACGCCACCGAGCAGCGCCTGATCGACCAGGCCATGTTCGACCTGGACGCCACCGACAACAAGGGCTCGCTCGGCGCCAACGCCATCCTCGGCGTCTCGCTCGCCGTCGCCCACGCCGCCTCCGAGGCCAGCGACCTGCCGCTGTTCCGCTACCTGGGCGGCCCGAACGCGCACCTGCTGCCCGTTCCGATGATGAACATCCTGAACGGCGGCTCGCACGCCGACTCCAACGTGGACATCCAGGAGTTCATGATCGCCCCGATCGGCGCGGAGTCCTTCTCCGAGGCCCTGCGCTGGGGCGCCGAGGTCTACCACACCCTCAAGAAGGTGCTGAAGACCAAGGGTCTGTCCACCGGCCTCGGCGACGAGGGCGGCTTCGCCCCGAACCTGGAGTCCAACCGCGCCGCGCTCGACCTCATCATCGAGGCCATCCAGCAGGCCGGTTACATCCCCGGCGAGCAGATCGCGCTCGCGCTCGACGTCGCCGCGTCCGAGTTCTACAAGGACGGCAAGTACGAGTTCGAGGGCAAGTCCCGCTCGGCCGCCGAGATGACCGAGTACTACGAGGAGCTCGTCTCCGCGTACCCGCTCGTCTCCATCGAGGACCCGCTGTACGAGGACGACTGGGCCGGCTGGAAGGTCATCACCGACAAGCTGGGCGACAAGGTCCAGATCGTCGGCGACGACCTCTTCGTCACCAACCCCGAGCGTCTGGCCCGCGGCATCGAGGAGGGCTCCGCCAACGCCCTGCTCGTCAAGGTCAACCAGATCGGTTCGCTGACCGAGACCCTGGACGCCGTCGAGATGGCCCAGCGCAACGGCTTCAAGTGCATGATGTCCCACCGCTCCGGCGAGACCGAGGACGTCACCATCGCCGACCTCGCCGTCGCGGTGAACTGCGGTCAGATCAAGACCGGCGCCCCGGCCCGCTCGGACCGCGTCGCCAAGTACAACCAGCTGCTGCGCATCGAGGAGATCCTCGACGACGCCGCGGTGTACGCCGGCCGCTCCGCCTTCCCGCGGTTTCGCTCCGCGAACTGATCAGCACGGCAAGGGCTGATCCGGCCCTGCTGGTCGACCCCTACCGGGTCAAGCCCTAGCCAGTCGTACGTACGTCCCCGTACCCGGTCCCGTACCGTGTGCGGGGACGTACGCACGTGTGAGACGGGAGGCGGAAACAGTGGCCGTGAAGGACCGGGACCGTTTCTCCACCGCGACCAGGATCAAGCTGCTCGGCGAGCAGACCGCGGCCCGGGTCTACCGCTCCCAGACGAAGCGCCAGGCGCGCCGCTCCCGGCTCACCGGTCGCGCCGCGCTCCTCGCGATGGTCCTGTGCACGCTGATCGTGGCCCTGGCGTACCCGATGCGCCAGTACGTCTCCCAGCGCGCCCGGATCGCCGACCTGGAGCGCGAGAAGCGACAGGCCAGCGAGCGCGTCGAGCAGCTGCGCGACCTCAAGGCGCGCTGGCAGGACGACGCCTACGCCGAGCAGCAGATCCGGGAGCGGCTGCATTACGTGTTGCCGGGGGAGACCGGCTTCGTGGTGATCGACCCGGACGCGGCGAAGAAGTCCCGGGTCGACCTCGGGGCGGCCGACCGCCCCTGGTACTCGAACGTCTGGGACGGTGTGGACAAGTCCGACGCCTCCGACCGGTGAACCGACGGACGGACGGAACCGATGGACGGAACCGTTAGCCGAAACCGGCAGACACGAAGCTGGACGGAACCGCCAGTCGGAACCGGCAGACACGAAGATGGACAGAACCGCCAGTCGGAACCGACAGACGGAACCGACAGAACCGACAGAACCGACAGTCGGAACCGGCAGACAGAGCCGACAGCCAGAACCGATAGAAAGACAGGCATGGAAACGCCCCCGCCGACCACCCCGCGCACCGAGCCCACCGACGCGGACGTCGAGGCCTTCAAGCAGCAGCTCGGACGGCCGCCGCGCGGTCTGCGCGCGATCGCGCACCGCTGCCCGTGCGGCCGGCCGGACGTCGTGGAGACGGCCCCCCGCCTGCCCGACGGCACGCCCTTCCCGACGCTGTACTACCTGACGTGCCCGAAGGCCAACTCGGCCATCGGCACGCTCGAGGCGAACGGCGTGATGAAGGAGATGACGGAGCGGCTGCGCACCGATCCGGAACTGGCCGCCTCCTACCGGGCCGCGCACGAGGACTACATCCGGCGCCGGGACGAGATCGAGGAACTGAAGAACTTCCCCAGCGCGGGCGGTATGCCGGACCGAGTGAAGTGCCTGCACGTGCTCGTGGCGCACTCCCTGGCCGCCGGCCCGGGCGTGAACCCGCTCGGCGACGAGGCCCTGGAGATGCTCCCGGAGTGGTGGCGCAAGGGCAGCTGCGTGACGTCGGTCCAGCAGGACGACGCGAAGGCGGCCGCTCGGTGACCCGCGTCGCCGCCGTCGACTGCGGTACGAACTCGATCCGCCTCCTGGTCGCCGACGCGGACCCGGAGACCGGCGAGCTGGTCGACCTGGACCGCCGGATGACGATCGTCCGCCTCGGTCAGGGCGTCGACCGCACCGGACGGCTCGCCCCCGAGGCGCTCGAGCGGACCTTCGCGGCCTGCCGGGAGTACGCGGCCGTCATCAAGGAGTACGGCGCGCAGCGGCTGCGCTTCGTCGCCACCTCCGCCTCCCGGGACGCGGAGAACCGGGACGAGTTCGTGCGCGGGGTGCTGGACATCCTCGGCGTCGAGCCCGAGGTCATCACCGGCGACCAGGAGGCCGAGTTCTCCTTCATGGGCGCCACGAAGGAACTCGAGGGACGCGAGGACCTCGCCAAGCCCTTCCTGGTGGTGGACATCGGCGGCGGCTCGACCGAGTTCGTGGTCGGCGACGACCGGGTGCGCTCCGCGCGCTCCGTCGACGTGGGCTGCGTACGGATGACCGAGCGGCACCTGGTCGTGGACGGGAAGGTCACCGACCCGCCCACCGCCGAGCAGATCGCGGCGATGCGTGCCGACATCGAGGCCGCCCTCGACCTCGCCGAGCGGAGCGTCCCGCTGCGCGAGGCGCACACCCTGGTCGGCCTGGCCGGCTCGGTCACGACGGTCGCGGCGATCGCGCTGGGACTGGACGAGTACGACTCCGCGAGGATCCACCACTCGCGGATCGGCCTCGACCGGGTCAGGGGCATCAGCGACGCCCTTCTCCGGGCCACCCACGAGGAGCGCGCGGCACAGCCGGCGATGCACCCGGGCCGGGTGGACGTGATCGGGGCGGGCGCGCTCGTACTGCTGGCGATCATGGAGCGGATCGGCGCGGAGGAGGTCGTCGTGAGTGAGCACGACATCCTCGACGGCATCGCCTGGTCGATCTCGTAGCCGTCGGACGACCCGGTACTTGCACTCTGCTGAGCAGGCAGGATGCCCGTATGAGCAGAGCCGAGGGGCCCTTCGTGGCCCCTCGGACGCGTTCCGGAGACACCCCGCCGGGAAAGTTCGTGAAGTTCTTCACAAGGAATTCGGCCCCGTCGGAGGACAGAGGTGTCCCTGTTGACCCTTCCGGGGGCCCAACCCCCGTGTGAACGTGTTCAAAAGAGGCGGGCGCGGACGTTTCGCGGAGGCGCCGCGAGAGGGTTCCGAGTGGCCCTCACGGAGGCCTTACGAGCCCGGAGAGGCAGCTCACGCGGCATTGACAACGCCATGCCCTACACGGTGGTTCCGGCTCCGCGCCATGACGTGGATCACGCGGGCCGCGGAGGATAGCACACACCCCCGGGAAGCTTGTGAAGGGGCGCACGAGCGACCCCCCTGAAGCGGGTGGATACTCGATGGCATGAGCACCACGGAGCGTCCCAGGATCCTCGTAGTAGGCGGTGGGTACGTAGGCCTGTACGCAGCTCGGCGCATCATGAAGAAGATGCGCTACGGCGAGGCGACCGTCACGGTCGTCGACCCCCGGTCGTACATGACCTACCAGCCCTTCCTTCCCGAAACCGCCGCCGGCAACATCTCCCCGCGCCACGTCGTCGTCCCGCTGCGACGCGTGCTGCCCAAGGCGGAGGTTCTCACCGGCCGGGTCACCACCATCGACCAGGACCGCAAGGTCGCCACGATCGCCCCGCTGGTCGGCGAGGCGTACGAGCTGCCCTTCGACTACCTGGTGATCGCGCTCGGCGCGGTCTCCCGCACCTTCCCGATCCCCGGCCTCGCCGAACAGGGCATCGGTATGAAGGGCGTCGAGGAGGCCATCGGCCTGCGCAACCACGTCCTCGAGCAGCTGGACAAGGCCGACTCCACGACCGACGAGGAGATCCGCCGCAAGGCGCTCACCTTCGTCTTCATCGGCGGCGGTTTCGCCGGCGCGGAGACCATCGGTGAGGTCGAGGACCTGGCCCGGGACGCGGCCAAGTACTACAAGACGGTGTCCCGCGAGGACATGCGCTTCATCCTCGTCGACGCCGCCGACAAGATCCTTCCCGAGGTCGGCCCCAAGCTGGGCCAGTACGGCAAGGAGCACCTCGAGGGCCGCGGTGTGGAGATCTACCTCTCCACCTCCATGGACTCCTGCGTCGACGGCCACGTGGTCCTGAAGAACGGGCTCGAGGTCGACTCCAACACCATCGTGTGGACCGCCGGCGTCAAGCCCAACCCGGTCCTGGCCCGCTACGGCCTGCCGCTGGGCCCCCGCGGTCACGTGGACACGGCCCCCACCCTCCAGGTCCAGGGCACCGACTACATCTGGGCCGCGGGCGACAACGCCCAGGTCCCGGACGTCGCGGCCCGCAAGGCCGGCGTCGAGAACGCCTGGTGCCCGCCCAACGCGCAGCACGCGCTGCGTCAGGCGAAGGTCCTCGGCGACAACGTGATCTCCGGTATGCGGGGCTTCCCGCAGAAGGAGTACTCGCACTCCAACAAGGGTGCGGTGGCGGGTCTCGGCCTCCACAAGGGCGTCGCGATGATCGTCATGGGCAAGGTGAAGATCAAGGTCAAGGGCCGCCTCGCCTGGTACATGCACCGTGGCTACCACGGCATGGCGATGCCGACGTGGAACCGTAAGATCCGCGTCTTCGCCGACTGGACGCTCGGCATGTTCCTCAAGCGCGAGGTCGTGGCGCTGGGTGCGCTGGAGTCCCCGCGCGAGGAGTTCTACGAGGCCGCGAAGCCGGCGCCGGTCGCCGCCAAGCCGGCCGCCGAGAAGACCGAGAACGAGAAGGCCAAGGCCTCCTGACCTCCGGTCACCGAAACACCCCTGAAGGGGCCGTCCGCCATCCGTGGTGCGGGCGGCCCCTTCGGCGTCCACCCCGCCGCCGCCGAAGCATGCGGTGTGCATGTATTTTGCCGAGCCGTGACGGCCGCGCGGGACTGGACCGCGCGCTCTTCCGTGTTTACGTGGTGTCAGGACATCGCGGGATCACCGTCACGGAGGTTGCATCATGGCTGACGCCGCGCCGCGGCTCCATGCCCTCGTCGAACAGTTGCTGGGATCCCCCTTCCCGGTGCGCGTCCGCGCCTGGGACGGTTCGCAGGCGGGCCCGCCCGGCGCGCCGACGCTGGTCGTACGCAATCGCAGGGCCCTGCGCCGCCTCCTCTTCAAGCCGGGCGAACTCGGCCTCGCCCGCGCCTGGGTGGCGGGCGACCTGGACGTCGAGGGGGACCTCTACACCGCGCTCGATCTGCTCTCCGGCCTCCTCTGGGAGCGGGGCGAGGACGCCCGTACGCTCTCCCAGGCCCTGCGCGACCCCCAGTTCCGTACGGCGGTCCGAGGCCTGCTGCGACTCGCCGGACCGCCGCTGCCGCCCGCCCCGCCCCGCGAGGAGGTCCGCCGGACCGGCCATCTCCACACCCGCCACACCGACCGACGCGCGATCAGCCACCACTACGACGTCGGCAACGACTTCTACGCGCTCGTCCTCGGCCCGTCCATGGTCTACTCGTGCGCCTACTGGGAGTCCGGGGACAGCACCCTCGAACTCGCCCAGCACGACAAGCTCGAGCTCGTCTGCCGCAAGCTGGACCTGAGACCGGGTTCGCGCCTGCTGGACGTCGGCTGCGGCTGGGGTTCCCTCGCCGTCCACGCGGCCCGCGAGCACGGCGCGACCGTCGTCGGGATCACCCTCTCCCGGGAGCAGGCGACGTTCGCCCGCAAGCGCGTCGCCGAAGCCGGACTCACCGACAAGGTCGACATCCGCGTCCAGGACTACCGGGACGTCACGGACGGCCCGTTCGACGCGATCTCCTCCATCGGTATGGCCGAACACGTCGGCTCCGACAAGTACCTGGAGTACGCGCAGGTCCTGTTCGCGCTGCTGCGGCCCGGCGGCCGGCTGCTCAACCACCAGATCGCCCGCCGCCCGCAGCGCGACGAGTCGGCCTACGGCGTGGACGCGTTCATCGACGCCTATGTCTTCCCGGACGGCGAACTCGCCCCCGTGGGCACCACCGTCACCCAGCTGGAACGCGCGGGTCTCGAGGTCCGTGACGTCGAGTCGATCCGCGAGCACTACGCCCGCACCCTGCGCGGCTGGGTCGCCCGCCTGGAGGCCGACTGGGACCGGGCCGTCCACCTCACCAGTCCCGGCCGCGCCCGGGTCTGGCTGCTCTACATGGCCGCCTCCGCCGTCGCTTTCGAGCGCAACCAGATCGGCGTCAACCAGGTCCTGGCCGTCCGGACCCCCGAGTCGGGCGATTCCGGAATGCCGCTGCGCGCCCGCACCTGGAACTGACGGCGATCGGCGCCCCGGAACCGACGTCGGCCGGACACGGCCTGAGTCGACCGTCGGCCGGACGGGGCCTGGACGGAGTCGGCCGGGTGCGGCCTGAGTCGACCGTCGGCCGGGCGCGGCCTGGACTGAAGTCCGCCGGATGCGGCCTGGGCCGACCGTCGGCCGGACGGGGCCTGGACGGAAGTCGGCCGGGCGCGGCCTGGGCCGACCGTCGGCCGGACGGGGACTGAAACGACGGCCGTTCATGCGCGAGGGGCCCCGTCGCATCGCGCGACGGGGCCCCGACCGTGCTGCCGCCGCTACTCGGACTTGATCGCGGCCAGCATGTTCAGGCGGGATGCCCGCCGGGCCGGCCACAGCGCGGCCAGGATGCCCACCCCGGCGGCCAGCAGCAGGAAGACGGCCATCCGGGCCCACGGCACGACCAGTTCGTACGTCGGCATGCTGGTGCCGAGCAGCTCACCGGCCGCCCACCCGAAGAACACGCCCAGGCCGATGCCGAGCACGCCGCCGAAGAGCGAGATCACCAGGGACTCCAGCCGGACCATCCGCTTGACCGAGCGCCGGTCAAGGCCGATGGCCCGCAGCATGCCGATCTCCTGGGAGCGCTCGAAGACCGACATCGCCAGGGTGTTGATGACGCCGAGGACCGCGACGATGACGGCCATCGCCAGCAGCCCGTAGAGCATGTTCAGCATCAGCGTGAACATCTGCGCGACCTCGTTGGAGAGGTCCTTCTTGCTCTGCACCTTGATGGCGGGGTTGGAGCCGAGAGCCTTCTCCAGCCTGTCCTTCGTGCCGTCCGAGACGCCGTCGGAGGTCTTGACCATGACCCGCATGTCGGTCGGGTCCGCCAGGTGCGGGGTGAGGGCGGCGTTGTCCAGCAGGATGCCCTCGATCAGCTCGTTGCCCTCGTAGACCGCGGACACCGTCAGCTGCTGCTTCCGGCCGTCCTCGTAGTTCACCGTGAAGGCCGAACCCGCCTTCCAGCCATGGGACTCGGCGGTCGCGTCGTCGACGACGACCTGCCCGTCGGCCACCTTGAAGGTGCCGTCGTCGACCTTGAGGTCGGTCAGCTCGCCGATGGTGGAGCCGGTGACGCCGGTGAGGTACTCGGTCGTGCCGTCGATCCGGCCCGGCGCGTTGCGCATGGGGCTGGTGGCGGTCACGCCCTCGGTGGTCCTCAGCTTCTCGGCGATGCCCGCGGAGAGCTCGTTGCCGTTGGCCATCGACACGACGTAGTCGGCCCTGATCGCGGAGGACGCCATCTTGTCGATGGACTTCTGGAGGCTGCCCGCCATCACCGTCATGCCGGTGATCAGGGTCAGGCCGATCATCAGCGCGGAGGCCGTGGCCGCCGTACGGCGCGGGTTGCGCACCGAGTTCTGCCGGGCCAGCTTGCCGGACACCCCGAAGATCCGCAGGACGGGCGCGGCGGCCGCGATCAGCGGGCGGGACAGCAGCGGGGTCAGGATGAAGACGCCGATGATCAGCAGGACCGCGCCGAGGCCCATGGGGGCCTGGCCGTCGGAGCCGCTCATCGTCGTCGCGGCCAGGACCACGGCGACGCCCGCCGCCGAGAACAGGGCGCCCAGCGTGTTGCGCAGCACCAGCGACTTGGTGCTCGCGGTGGCGTGCACGCTGCTCATCGCGGCGACCGGCGGGATCTTCGCGGCCCGGCGGCCGGGCAGCCAGGCCGCCAGCATGGTGATGACGACACCGACGACGAGGGCGGCGGCGACCGTGCCGGCCGAGACGACGAGCGGCCCGTCCGGGACGGTCGCGCCCAGCGTCCCCATCAGCGAGCGCAGTCCGGCCCCGATGCCGATACCGGCGACCAGGCCGGTCACCCCGGCGATCACGCCGACCACGAACGCCTCGATCAGCACCGACCGCGTGACCTGCCGGCGGGAGGCGCCGACGGCCCGCATCAGCGCGAGTTCCTTGGTGCGCTGGGCGACCAGCATGGTGAAGGTGTTGGCGATGATGAAGGTGCCGACGAACAGCGCGATTCCGGCGAAGACCAGCAGCCCCTGCTTCAGCCCGCTCATCGAAGCGGAGATCATCTCGGCCTGGTCGTCGGCGAGTTGCCGACCGGTGACGGTCTCGACCTTGCCCTTCGGCAGGGCGGTGTCCAGCGCGGACTTCAGTGCGCTCTGCGAGGTCCCGGCGGCCGCCTTCACGTCGATCTCGTCGTAGGTGCCGGTCTTGCCGAAGAGCTTCTGCGCGGTCGCCGTGTCGAACAGGGCGAGGCTGCCGCCGGCGGCGACGTTGCCGTCGTCGGTGGTGAAGATGCCGGTCACCTTCGGGGTGAGGACGGGACCGTCGACGGAGATCCGTATGGTGTCGCCGACCTCGTACCCGGCCCGCTCGGCGGTCCTGGAGTCGATGACGACCTCGCCGGCGCCGCTCGGGGCGTGCCCGGAGGCGAGCGGGTACCGGGTGTCCTTGTCGCCCCAGTAGTTCCCGCCCTGGGACTGGAAGCCACCGCCGATGAGCTTGCCGTCCTTGTCGGCGATGGCGGTGAAGCCGCTGACGACGCCGACGGCGGACGCGGCGCCCGGAACCTTCGCGCTCCGGTCCAGCAGGGCCTGGGTCAGCTCGGGCGTCTTGGCGATGCGGTCGCCGACGTCGTCCGGGGACTCGGCGGTGACGGCGACGTCGACCTGGTCGAAGCCCTTGGCGGAGCTGTTCTGGAGGGCACCGGAGAGGGTGTTGGTGAAGACCAGGGTCCCCGACACGAAGGCCACGCCGAGCATCACGGCGAGCACGGTCATCAGGAGCCGGGCCTTGTGCGCGAGCACGTTGCGCAAGGCGGTACGGAACATGGGTGTTGTCTTCTCAGTCCTGCTCGTCGTCGAGCGGTCGGTCCCGGTCGGGGATCGGCTGGTCGGGGATCAGCTGGTACGGCCCTTGGCGTCGAACTTCTTCATGCGGTCGAGCACCGAGTCGGCCGTCGGGCCGTACACCTCGTCGACGATCCGGCCGTCCGCGAGGAAGATCACCCGGTCCGCGTAGGCCGCCGCCACCGGGTCGTGGGTCACCATCACCACCGTCTGGCCCAGTTCGCGCACCGAGTTGCGCAGGAAGCCCAGCACCTCGGCGCCGGAGCGCGAGTCGAGGTTTCCGGTCGGCTCGTCGCCGAAGATGATGTCCGGCCGGGAGGCGAGCGCGCGGGCGACGGCCACCCGCTGCTGCTGACCGCCGGAGAGCTGCGAGGGCCGGTGGGCCAGCCGGTCGGCGAGCCCCACCATCCGGATGACCTTCTCCAGCCACTCCTTGTCGGGTTTGCGGCCCGCGATGTCCATCGGAAGCGTGATGTTCTCGATCGCCGTCAGCGTCGGCAGCAGGTTGAACGCCTGGAAGATGAACCCGATCTTGTCCCGGCGCAGCTTGGTGAGCTGTTTGTCCTTCAGGGAGCCGAGCTCGGTGTCGCCGATGCGCACGGATCCGGAGGAGAAGCTGTCGAGGCCCGCCACGCAGTGCATCAGCGTGGACTTGCCGGAGCCGGAGGGCCCCATGATCGCGGTGAACTCGGCCTGCCGGAAGTCGACCGAGACCCGGTCCAGGGCGACCACCTGGGTCTCGCCCTGTCCGTAGATCTTCGACAGGTCCGTGGCGCGGGCGGCCGCGGCGGTGGTCCGCTCGGCGAGGGGGCTGGTGGTCACGGGCGTGGCTCCTGACGGGACGACGGCATCTCTTGGGGACATGAACCATCGTCCCGGCCGCCGGCTGCCGTGTAGTCAGCCGCTGTTCCGGTTCCGGAGGCAGACTCGGGGCGGACGGTGGGCCGCCGTGTCATACCTGGGGATGACCCGCGTCCCCTACCCGCTCCCGGACGCGTCCGTCTGTCGGACGTTCGTCAAGAACCGGTGGGGCACCCTCGTTCGGACGGTGAAATTCCGTCATTCCGCGTACGTAAGCGGTTGCCGCCCGCCAGGCTACTGGCAAGTGCGGATGGCCAGTTCCTGGTGCTGATGCACCCTCAGACGTCAATAAAATAAGACAACATCGGTCCGCTGTTCCGCTGTTCGAGGGACGGATCCCGATAGGGTCTGAAGCTCAAGTGGAGCCCTCGGCCTGCCCAGATGGTGGAATGCAGACACGGCGAGCTTAAACCTCGCTGCCCCTTCGCGGGCGTGCCGGTTCAAGTCCGGCTCTGGGCACTTCCGACGTCCCGGCGATCGCTGCGTCCTCCATCGAGGCATTGACCGCCGCGGCGGTCGGCCCCCTCTCCGTCCCGACCGTTGACACCCGATGAGCAGGGGGCGCAGACTCACGTCCCAAGATAGTGAAGAAAACTTCACTGTGCGAACATCGAAGGGAACGCCGGATGCGCACCACTGTCGGCATCGTCGGCGCCGGCCCCGCCGGCCTCCTCCTCGCCCGTCTGCTGCACAACGCCGGTATCGACTCCGTCGTGCTGGAGAGCCGCGACCGGGCCTACGTCGAGCAGCGGCAGCGCGCCGGGATCCTGGAGCAGGGCACGGTGGACGTCCTGCGGGCCGCCGGGGCGGGCGGACGCATGGACCGGGAGGGGCTGCCGCACGACGGCATCGAGCTGCGGTTCGCCAGGCGGCGTCACCGCGTGGACTTCCCCGCCCTCACCGGCGGCCGCTCCGTGATGGTCTACGCGCAGACCGAGGTGTGCAAGGACCTCATCGCCCTCCAGCTGGAGGCGGGGGGCCCGCTGCTGTTCGAGGCGGAGGCGCTGGCCGTCGAGGACGCCGGCACCGACCACCCGCGGGTCCGCTTCCGTCACCAGGGCGTCGAGGACGTCCTGGAGTGCGACTACGTGGTGGGCTGCGACGGCTCCTGGGGCGTCGCCCGCCGGGCGATCCCGGCCGCGGCGACCCGCGTCTTCGAGCGGACGTACCCGTTCGGCTGGCTCGGCATCCTCGCCGACGTGCCGCCCTCGCACGACGAGCTCGTCTACGCCCGCCACGACCGCGGCTTCGCGCTGCTGTCCATGCGCTCGCCGGCCGTCTCCCGCCTCTACCTCCAGGTGCCCGAGGGCACGGACGCGCAGGCATGGGGGGACGAGGAGATCTGGGACGAGCTGGAGCGGCGCTTCGAGACCGACGACGGCTGGAAACTGGAGCGCGGGCCGATCACCCAGAAGTCGGTCACCCCGATGCGCTCCCACGTCCACGAGCCCATGCGGCACGGCCGGCTCTTCCTCGCCGGGGACGCGGCCCACATCGTGCCGCCGACCGGAGCGAAGGGACTGAACCTCGCCGTCGGGGACGTCGTCACCTTCGCGCGGGCCCTGACCCACCAGCGGGACACGGGGTCCGCCGCTCTCCTGGAGGCCTACTCCGAGACCTGTCTGCGCCGCGTGTGGCAGGCCGAGCGGTTCTCGTACGACATGACGACCCTGCTTCACCCCGCCCCCGACGCCACCCCCTTCGAGGACCGCCTCCAGCTGGCCCGTCTGGAGCGGATCGCCTCCTCCCGCGCGGCCGAGACCGACCTGGCCGAGGGGTACACCGGGTTCCCGTTCGAGTGATCGAACGGCGGGTCCGGGCCCGGCCCGTTCGGCCCGCGCGCGGGCCGAACGGGCCGGTGCGGTCTCCGTGCGGTACCGGCCAGGTCCCGGCTTGGTCATGAACACAACCCTCCTGTGCTGGGAATCACCGCGCCGCGTAGCGTGTTGCGCAGCAGCACGAGGGAAAGATCCTCCCCAAGCACTAGGGTCAATCCTTTGCCTACCCATTACCCTTGAGCTCAAGGCCGCGCAGTGCGGCCACGGAGGAGTGCAATGAGGAGCAGAAACCCGGTCTTCTCGCGACGGGGGTTCAGCCGCGACAACGGCTACGCGGGCTTCAACGCCGCGCCGCAGGCCGGGGGACCCGCAGTCGGCACACAGCCGGGCAACCCGTACGCCCAGCAGGCCGGCAACCCGTACGCGCAGAACCCTTACGCCCAGCAGGACCTCTCGCACGGCGCCCCGCCGCAGGCCCCGGCCGCCACCGGCCGGATGACCATGGACGACGTCGTCGCGCGCACCGCGACCACGCTCGGCCTGGTGGTCCTCACCGCGGTGCTGTCCTGGGTGCTGCTGCCCGTCGACGAGGCCAACATCGGCAAGTCGTACGGCATCGCCGTCGGCGCCGGTCTCGTCGCGATGGTGCTGGCCCTGATCCAGTCGTTCAAGCGCCGCGCGGCCCCCGCGCTGATCCTGTCGTACGCCGCCCTCGAGGGCGTCTTCCTCGGCGTGATCTCCAGCGCGGTGTCCACGTACATCGCGGACGGTGTCGTCGCCCAGGCGGTGCTGGGCACCATGGCGGTCTTCGCCGGTGTGCTCGTGGCGTACAAGGCGGGCTGGATCCGCGTCAACCGCCGCTTCTACGGCTTCGTGATGGCCGCCGCGCTCGGCTTCGTCCTGCTGATGGCCGTGAACCTGCTGTTCACCGTCTTCGGCGGCGGCGACGGGCTCGGCTTCCGCAGCGGTCCTCTCGGCATCGTGTTCGGCGTCATCGGCATCCTGCTCGGCGCCTGCTTCCTGGCCCTCGACTTCAAGCAGGTCGAGGACGGGATCGCGTACGGCGCCCCGCGCGAGGAGGCCTGGCTCGCGGCCTTCGGTCTCACGCTGACGCTGGTGTGGATCTATATGGAGTTCCTGCGACTCCTCTCGATCCTCAACAGCGACTGAGCGACTGAGCGGCTGAGTGAACGAGTGACCGCGCGACGGCGGTAGGCACGCCGTGGCAGGACAGCGGGAAGGGCCCCGGATCTCTGATCCCGGGGCCCTTCTCCGTGGCCGTGCAGTGGTGTGTCGCGTGCGCGCTAGAGGAGTTTGCGCGCGGCCCTCCTCAGGTCGTACTCGTGGATGATCGCCTTGGCGTGGCCGTACGCGAGATTGTGCTCGGCGCGCAGCCAGCTGACCTTCTCCTCGAAGCGGAGAGCGGGGCCTTCGTCGACGGTGCGCAGCCAGTCGGAGACCTCACGACCGGTGCAATGGGGGATGCGGGCCAGTATGTTGCGGTGGGTCTCCTCGGAGAGGACATGGGACATCGGCGCCTCCGGTAGCAAAGGGGATGTAAGCCGGTCCTCAGGTCACCGTGCCTGAGTGTTCGCCCGTTGGCAACAGTCCCGGTGCGACGCGTAGTCTCGCGGCGTGGCTGATACGACGTCCTTGACCCGTGCGGTGGACCACTTCGCCGATCGTCTGCGGGCCGCTCCGCAGAGCCGGCTGCAGAGAAGCGCGGCCGCGGAGGCGCTGGCACTGGCCAGGGAGTTGGCCCGGCGCGCGCAGCTCATCGAGGAGCCCGGAGCGGTGCCCCGCGAGATGCCGGACGTCGGGATGTTCGCCGCCGCCGACCAGATCACCGTCGCCGTGCACGACCTGGCCCTCGTGCTCACGGACGAGGGCCAGGTTCAGGAAGCCGTGGAGTTGGTGGCGCAGGCGCAGAAGCGGGCGGGCGTGTGAGCCTCACAGGCTCGCGATGACCCGGTCGGCCAGGATGTAGACGTTCTCCGCGCCGCACTGGAACGTCAGGGTGTACGCGCCCGAGATGCCCGAGCCGCCCAGGAGGAACGGGGTCTCACCCGCGGTGAGGGCGGCGGCGAGCCGTTCCGCCGTCTCCCGGTGGCCCGGCGTCATGCACAGGGTGGTGCCGTCGGCGAAGACGTAGACGTCGAGGGTGCCGAGCGGGCCCGGGCGGACGTCGGTCAGTTCGATCCGGGACGAGGCGAGTTCCTCGAGGGTCGCCACCGTGCGCTCGTGGTCGTTCACGACCGGTGACTGGACCGGTACGAAGTCGGGGTGGGACGGGTGCCGCCGGCGGGCCGCGGCCAGTTCGGCGGAGTCGCCGGCGAACTCGTCGGCGTCCGAGCCCTGTTCGGACACCGGCTCCAGGGGCTCCAGGCCCACGAAGTCGGCCTGCCGGGGCAGGAACAGCTCGCTGTCCGGGAGACCGAGCAGGGAGGGGGCGTCGGAGGCGTCACGGGCCTCCTGGGCGGCCCAGAACGCGCGTGCCTCGGCAAGCTCCCGCTCCCGCTCCTCCGCCAGCGCCTCGGCGACGGCGGCGCGTATCTCAGCCGCGTCGGCCGTGGTGCGGGCGGCCGGGACGAAGCCGCGCAGCTCGGCGGCCGCCTCCTCGGCGTTCCTGGCGTCCCTCGTGAGCTGGGTGTGCAGGGCGGCGACCTGCCGCCGCAGCTGCAAGAGGGTGCGCAGGACGGCGACGCCCACGGCGCCCGTGGCGGCCGTGGTGACCAGCAAGGCGATCGGCATGGCGCTCACTGACGTACTCCCGGTTCAAAGTCGACCCCCGACTTCCTACATCAGCTTGAAGGGCGGACTATCCAGCTGTCAGTGCGTAACGTCACGAATCGGGCAGGACTTTGAGCCTGGGGTCCGGTGACGAGCGCCACTGAGCTGCGTAAATCCCTCCGAGAGGGAGATAGGTCACATCCTGGAGGAGATTGAATCACCAAACGGCCCGGAGTCCGGGGGCTTTCCGGAGTCCGGGCCGATCCGTCACATCAGGTGCTGAAACGGTTACGCAGAGGGCTCGTTCAGCTCAGGCGCTCGATGACCATCGCCATGCCCTGGCCGCCGCCGACGCACATCGTCTCCAGGCCGAACTGCTTGTCGTGGAACTGGAGGGAATTGATGAGCGTGCCGGTGATGCGGGCGCCCGTCATGCCGAAGGGGTGGCCGACGGCGATGGCGCCGCCGTTGACGTTCAGCTTGTCGAGGTCGATGCCGAGCTCGCGGTAGGAGGGGATCACCTGCGCGGCGAACGCCTCGTTGATCTCGACCAGGTCGATGTCGTCGATGGTGAGGCCGGCGCGGCGCAGGGCCTGGTTGCTCGCCTCGACCGGGCCCAGGCCCATGATCTCGGGGGACAGGCCGGAGACGCCGGTCGACACGATGCGGGCGAGCGGGGTGAGGCCGAGCTCGCGGGCCTTGGTGTCGCTCATGACGACGACCGCGGCGGCGCCGTCGTTCAGCGGGCAGCAGTTGGCGGCGGTGACCATGCCGTCGGGGCGGAACACCGGCTTCAGGCCCTGGACGCCCTCCAGCGTGACGCCGGCGCGCGGGCCGTCGTCCTTGCTGACGACCGTGCCGTCGGGAAGCGTCACCGGGGTGATCTCCCGCTCCCAGAAGCCGTTCTTGATGGCTTCCTCGGCGAGGTTCTGCGAGCGGACGCCGAACTCGTCCATGTCCTGGCGGGTGACGCCCTTGAGGCGGGCGAGGTTCTCGGCGGTCTGGCCCATCGCGATGTAGGCGTCCGGGACGACGCCGTCCTCGCGCGGGTCGTGCCAGGTGGTGCCCTCCTGGGCCGCGACGGCCGCGGTGCGGGCCTCGGCCTCGGCGAAGAACGGGTTGTGCGTGTCGGGCAGGCTGTCGGAGTTGCCCTTGGTGAACCGGGAGACCAGCTCGACGCCGGCCGAGATGAAGACGTCGCCCTCGCCGGCCTTGATGGCGTGCAGGGCCATGCGGCTGGTCTGGAGGGACGAGGAACAGTAACGGGTGACCGTGCAGCCGGGGAGGTGGTCCATCCCCATCTGCACCGCCACGATGCGACCGAGGTTGTGGCCCTGCTCACCGCCGGGCAGGCCGCAGCCGAGCATCAGGTCGTCGATGTCCCTCGGGTCCAGCTCGGGGACCTTGGCGAGGGCCGCCTGGATGATCGTGGCGGTGAGGTCGTCCGGACGCAGATCCTTCAGGGAGCCCTTGAAGGCGCGGCCGATGGGCGAGCGGGCGGTCGAGACGATGACGGCTTCGGGCATCACGGCTCCAGGCAGGAAGGGTGGCGCGTAGCGCCGCCTTGAGGGGTGGTGGTCGGGCGACGGGTGGGCGGTTCGTACGGGCACGGCTGTCTGGGAAGTTACCCGTACGTATGGCCTGGGTCACGGGGATGGCGGTGTGACCCTGACCGCAATTTACTAAGCGCTTGCTTGGGCCTCCGGCGGTCGGCCGGGAGGCGTGCGGGTGGGAGGCGTGCGGGCGGGGCGCACAGGGTCCGAGGGCTGCCCGCCCCCGGACCCCCGCTTCGGCCCTGGACAGGCCCCCTCCTCAGACGCCGGACTGGCTGATGGGGGACGTCGGTTCCGTTTCCGAGACCCGGCGCCGGCGGCGGCGCTTCAGCAGGGCCCAGGGACCCCGTGGGCCGGTCGGCATCGCCGCGGTGACTTCCGTGCCGGCCTCCGAGGCCGCTTCCGCCGCTGCCCGGGCCACCGGCAGGAAACCCTCGCGGCGGGAGACGTCCGGGCGTTCCTCCTCCGGCCAGAGGCCGAGGGTCGCGCAGACCGTGGGGAGGATCGCCATCGCCGCCGTCGCGTACCCCTCCGCCGAGGGGTGGTAGTGGTCGGGGCCGAACAGCTCGCGCGGGTTGGCCTCGAACTCGGGGCCCAGCAGGTCGCCCAGGGAGACCGTGCGGCCGCCCTGCTCGACGGCGCCGATCGTCTGGGCGGCCGCCAGCTGACGGGACGCCCGGCGGGCCAGCCAGCGCAGCGGCTGCTGGACCGGCTCGATCGTGCCCAGGTCGGGACAGGTGCCGACGACGACCTCCGCGCCGGCCGTGCGCAGCCGTCGTACCGCCGAGGACAGGTGGCGGACCGACCGGGTGGCCGGCATGCGATGGGTCACGTCGTTCGCGCCGATCATGATCACGCAGACGTCGGGCACCCGGTCGGAGTCGCCGAGGACCAGCGCGACCTGACGGTCGAGGTCGTCGGACTGGGCGCCGGGAAGCGCCACGTTGCGCAGTTCCACCGGGCGCTCGGCGACCGCCGCCAGACCCGAGGCCAGCAGGGCGCCAGGGGTCTGACCTGAGCGGTGAACGCCCTGGCCCGCCGCCGTGGAGTCGCCCAGCATCGTCAGGCGCAGGGGTTCCTTGCCGGGCCCGGGGGCGTCGTAGGCGACGCCGTAGCGGCCGTCCGCGTGGGGGACGTGCGGATGCGCCCCGTTGTTCACCTGGCGCCGGGCCAGGTGCACCTCCGCCACCACCAGCCCGACCGCGGCCGCCCCGGCCAGTCCGATGCCGCCGCCGCCATAGGCCGCGCCGGCCGCGATGCGCCGGGCCACTCTCGCCCTCGACATGCTCGTCATGCCTCGACGCCACCTCCTCGTATCCGTACACCCACTCCTTGCCCCGTACGGACCGTCGTCCAATCTCAACCAGGAGTGAACCTGCCGACCCGGCCGTCGCCCGGGCCGTACCCTGGCGTAACCACTACGACCACTGTTTTTGCAAGCAACCGGAGACAACGGTGCAATTCCACGACTCGATGATCAGCCTCGTCGGCAACACCCCGCTGGTGAAGCTCAACAGCGTGACCAAGGGCATCCGGGCGACCGTCCTGGCCAAGGTGGAGTACTTCAACCCGGGCGGTTCCGTGAAGGACCGCATCGCCCTGCGCATGATCGAGGCGGCGGAGAAGAGCGGGGAGCTCCGGCCGGGGGGCACGATCGTCGAGCCGACCAGCGGAAACACCGGGGTCGGGCTCGCCATCGTGGCGCAGCAGAAGGGGTACAAGTGCATCTTCGTGTGCCCCGACAAGGTGAGCACCGACAAGATCAACGTGCTGCGGGCCTACGGGGCCGAGGTCGTCGTCTGCCCGACCGCCGTGGATCCCGAGCACCCGGACTCCTACTACAACGTCTCCGACCGGCTGGTGCGTGAGACGCCGGACGCCTGGAAGCCGGACCAGTACTCCAACCCCCACAACCCGCTCTCCCACTACCACTCCACCGGCCCCGAACTGTGGGAGCAGACGGAGGGGCGGATCACCCACTTCGTCACCGGCGTCGGCACCGGCGGCACCATCTCCGGCACCGGCCGCTACCTGAAGGACGCCAGCGAGGGCCGCGTCCAGGTCGTCGGCGCCGACCCCGAGGGTTCCGTGTACTCCGGCGGTTCCGGGCGGCCGTACCTCGTCGAGGGCGTCGGTGAGGACTTCTGGCCGAGCGCCTACGACCGGACCGTCGCCGACGAGATCGTCCCGGTGTCCGACAAGGACTCCTTCCAGATGACCCGCCGGCTCGCGAAGGAGGAGGGCCTGCTGGTCGGCGGCTCCTGCGGGATGGCCGTCGTGGCCGCCCTGCGCGTCGCCGAGCGGCTGGGCCCGGACGACGTCGTCGTCGTCCTCCTGCCCGACAGCGGTCGCGGCTACCTCAGCAAGATCTTCAACGACGAGTGGATGGCCGACTACGGCTTCCTCGAGGACGAGGGCCCCAGCGCCCGCGTCGCCGACGTCCTCAACGACAAGGTGCACGGCGCCATCCCGTCCCTCGTCCACATGCACCCGGACGAGACCGTCGGCCAGGCCATCGAGGTGCTGCGCGAGTACGGCGTCTCCCAGATGCCGATCGTGAAGCCGGGCGCCGGTCACCCGGACGTCATGGCCGCCGAGGTCGTCGGGTCGGTCGTGGAGCGGGAGCTGCTGGACGCGCTGTTCACCCAGCGGGCCTCGCTCGACGACCCGCTGGAGAAGCACATGTCCGCCCCGCTGCCCCAGGTCGGCTCCGGTGAGCCGGTCGGCGATCTGATGTCGGTGCTGGGCACCGCGGACGCGGCGATCGTCCTCGTCGAGGGCAAGCCCACCGGCGTCGTCAGCCGCCAGGACCTGCTGGCCTTCCTGGCCAAGGGCGGGAAGTAACTTCCGGGGGACGGGAGCCGCAACCTCCGGGAAACCTGCGGTGAACGGCCCCCTCGGGCGCCGAACTTCCGTTTGCCTACCGAAGTGGTGGACTTCGCGGAAGTGGTACGAGTGTGTCACGTGCACGCAGCACCCGGTTAACACGCGTCCGGCATATTTGTGGATGTCGGCAGGGCGGGAGCGGCTCCCCGCCCGACCGGCACCAAAACGGCGTCACGGACCTCCGGAGCGGCTCCCGGACCTCCACCGACGCCACGGACGCGCAAGCCCGGCCTGACCCGGCCCGCGTCCCTCGCGGGGACCGCCGTCGTCCCGCCCCCCGGTAACGGGGGTGCGGCGGTCCCCGCGCAAGCTTTCGTCACTCAGGGCCTGTCCACCGGACAGGCCCTGAGTCGTGTCCGCCGGACTTGGGTCAGGACGACGTCTCGACCGGCGTCGCCCTCCAGCTGCCCAGGAGCCGCAGCCGCTCCTCCGTCTCGGAGCCCGCTTCCGGGGTGTAGACCAGCAGGTTCTGGTCCGGGTCCGCCGAGACCGCCAGCGTCTCGTACGGGAAGGTCAGCAGGCCCGCGACCGGGTGCTGGATCCGCTTCACCCCGTACGCGCACTCCCGGACCGGGTGATCGGCCCACAGCCGGCGGAAGTCGTCGCTCTTCAGCGAGAGTTCCCCGACGAGCGCGGTCAGCCGGCGGTCGTCCTGGTGGTGGCCGGCCAGCATCCGCAGATGCGCGACGCACTGGACGGCCACCGCGGACCATTCCGGGTAGAAGTCGTGGGAGCCGGGGTCGAGGAAGACGTGCCGCGGGATGCTGCGGCCCTCCGGCCCGGTGCGGCTGTAGCCGAAGACCGCGTCGGCGAGGGTGTTCCACGCCAGCACGTCCATCCGCTGGTCCAGCACGAAGGCCGGGGTGCGCTCCATGCTGTCGAGCAGCGACCGGACGCCCGCGCGGACGCGGGGCGCGGCCGGACGCGCGACCGGCCTGCGGGGGCGTGCGACGGCGCGCAGATAGGCCTGTTCGGTGTCGTCCAGGCGCAGCACGCGCCCCACGGCGTCCAGGACCGCGTCGCTGACTCCCCCAGACTTCGTCCTGGAGGGACCCCCAGGGCCCCTGCCCTGTTCCAAGCGGATGTAGTAGTCGACGCTCACTCCGGCCAGCTGCGCCACCTCCTCGCGACGCAGACCGGGTACCCGCCGGCGCCCGTGCGAGGGCAGTCCGACCTCCTCCGGCTGGATGCGAGCGCGGCGTGAGCGCAGAAAGTCTCCAAGGTCCCCGTCCATGGGTTCGATCGTAGGGGAGGAGCGGACGGCGAACCTGGTACTGGCAGACCCAGGAAAAGCTCATCCCTGGGTAGGGCCGTGGCGGGCGGTGAGAGTGGTGTCTGCCACCGGGGAGACGCCCCGGCCCGCCTTTCCAGGAGCAGCAGATGTCGTACGAGAACCAGAACGGGAACCAGTACGCGAGCCTCGTCGGTCGAACCGCCGTCGTCACCGGTGCCGCCAGTGGGATCGGGGAGGCGGTGGCCGTGGCGCTCGCCGGTTCGGGGGCCCGGGTGGCGCTGCTGGCCCGGCGCGGGGACCGGCTGGAGGCGGTCGTCGAGAAGATCCGCGCCGACGGGGGCGAGGCCCTCGCGGTCGTCGCCGACGTCACCGACGACGCGTCGGTGGCCGCGGCCGCCGACCGGATCCGGGAGGCCTACGGGAACGTCGACCTGGTCGTCAACAACGCCGGCGTCATGCTGCCGAACCCCGTCGACGACGGCCGGATCGACGAGTGGCAGCGGATGCTCGACACCAACGTCACCGGAGTGCTGCGGGTCATCCGCGCCTTCACCGGGGACCTGGTGGGCGCCGCCGCCGAGGGGCGCAGCGCCGACCTGGTGAACGTCTCGTCCATCGGCGCGCACATCACGTTCCCGAACTACGCGGTGTACGGCGCGACCAAGGCCGCCGTCACCTATCTCTCCCAGTCCCTGCGCACCGAGTTCGGGCCCCGGGACGTGCGCGTCACCAACGTCGAGCCGGGGCTGACGGAGACCGAACTGGCTACGCACCTCGACAACGACGAGCTGGCCGGGCAGCTGGACGGCATGCTCGACGCGATCGGCGCGCTGTCCTCGGCCGAGATCGCCGATGTCGTCGCCTACGCGACCAGCCGCCCCCGGCACGTCAACCTGCGGCAGATCATGGTGCTGCCGACCCGGCAGGCGTGATGCCGGGGCCGGGGGTCACTCCTCCCAGTCGCCGTCCTTCGAGGGGCGCCGCCGACCGCCGAAGAGACCGGGGTTGCTGCGGGCGGCCTGGACCACGTTGACGCCGACGATGCCCACCCAGGAGACGATCAGGCCCGGCAGGTGCGCGGTACCCGCGCCGATCGCGGACAGCGGGACCGCCAGCACCAGCGAGACGATGCCGAAGCCGAAGCGCTCGCCCCACGAGTCCGTCGCCTTCGGCGAGCGGGCGTCCCGGGCCGCCACCATCTGCTGCTCCGCGAACTGCCGCCGCACCCGGCGCTCCACCGCGCCGTCGATGCGCAGGTCGACCTTCTCCAGGAACGAGTCCACCAGCGCGGACTCGTACTCCTCGCCCAGTTCCCTGCGGGTCTGCAGGGTGGCGTCGAGGTCCTTCTTCAGGTCCGTGTCCCGCGCTTCCATCGTGGTCTCCCATCCCGTCATGGAGACCAGGCTAGGCAGCGGGGACGCCCACCGCACTGGGGATAGCCCCCCTGTCCAGGGTCGGGTCCGGCCCCCGGGGAGGACGGCGGGGAGGACGGTGGCGGGGGGGACAGGGAGGGGTGGCGACGGGGGGTGGCGACGGGGACGGGCGCGGCTACTTCGCCAGTCCGTGTTGCTCGGCGTACGCGTTCGCCACGTCCTCCGGGTCCTTCTTGTCCTTGTCCACCTGACGGTTGAGCTCGGTCAGCTGCTCGGTGGTGAGGACGTTGCCGAGCCTGGCGAGGGCCTTGCGGACGGTGTCGTCGGCCTTGCGGTCGGCGATGAGCGGCACGATGTGCTGACTCGGGATCAGGTTCTCGGGATCGGCCAGCACTACCCAGTCGTTGGCCTCGATGTCCGTGTCGGTGGTGAAGAGGTTCGCCACGTCGACGTCGCCCTTCTTCAGGGCGCCCTTGACGAGTGGACCGTCGGAGTCCAGCGACTTGAACTCCTTGAACTCGACGCCGTACACGTCCTTCAGCCCGACCACACCCACCTGGCGCTTCTTCACCTCGGGGGCCGCGCCGACGACCAGCCTGCCGTTCTGCTTCTTCAGGTCCGCGAGGGAGGTGAGGCCGTACTTCTTCGCCGTCTCGCGGGTGACGACGAACGCGTCGGAGTCCTCGGCCGTGCCGTACGGCAGCACCTGCAGGCCGCTGGGCAGGGCGAGGGTGAGGGCGTTCTGCATCGCGCCCTCCTCGGCGGCCGTGGCCTTCGGGTCGAGGTAGTTGAGGAGGGCGCCCTGGTACTCGGGCAGCAGGTCGATGTCGCCGCCCCTGAGCGCGGGGATCACGATCTCGCGGGTGCCGAGGTTGGGGCGGACCTTCACCTTCACGCCGGCCTGTTCCAGGACGGCCGCGTAGAGGTAGCCGAGTACCTGGTTCTCGGTGAAGTTGGCGGTGCCGATGGTGATTCCGCCCTTGCTGGAGCCGCCGCCGGCGGAGGTGGCACCCTCGTTGTCGAGGGAGGTGATGCCGCTCGCGCAGGCGGTCAGGGCGGGGACGGTCGCGGCCGCGAACAGGCCGCCGAGGATCGTGCGTCGGTTCATTTCGCTGACTTCCCTAGGCGGTCTGAGCGGGGCGGTGCCGGAAGAGGAGGCGCTGGAGGCCGGAGAGCGCCAGGTCCAGGGCGATGGCGACGGCGGCGACCAGGACCGCGCCGCCGAGCACCTGGACGAGGTCGCGCTGGGCGAGGCCGTCGAAGACGTAACGGCCGAGGCCGCCGAAGGAGACGTACGCGGCGATGGTGGCCGTGGCGACGACCTGGATGAGCGCGAGGCGCAGGCCGGTCATGATCAGCGGGAGCGCCAGCGGCAGCTCCACCTGGAACAGGACCTGGTGGCCCCGCATGCCCTGGCCGCGTGCCGCGTCCTTCACGTCCGGGTCGACGGCCGTCATCCCGGCGTAGGTGTTGGTGACGATGGACGGGACCGCGAGGGCGACCAGCGCGACGTACACCGGCCACATGGACAGGCCGCTGGCGAGGAAGACCAGGACGACCAGGCCGACGGTGGGCAGGGCCCGGCCGAACGAGGCCAGGTTGATCGCGAGGAAGGCGCCCCGGCCGGTGTGGCCGATCAGCAGGCCGACCGGGAGGGCGATCACGGTCGCGACGAGGGTGGCCAGCAGCGAGTACTGGAGATGTTCGGCGAGGCGGTGCGCGATGCCGTCCGGGCCGGACCACTGGGCGCCGCTGGTCAGCCAGTCGCCGAGGTTCTTGAACAGTTCGAACATCAGGCTCGCCGCCTCTTCCAGGGGGTGAGGAGGTACTGGACGCCGACCAGCGACGCGTCGGCGACGACCGCCAGGAGGATCGTGAGGACCACTCCCGCGATCACCGGAGTCGGGAAGTTGCGCTGGAAGCCGTCGGTGAAGAGCTGGCCGAGGCCGCCGTCGCCGATGTAGGTGGCGACGGAGACCAGGGAGATCGACATGACCGTCGCGATGCGGACGCCCGCCATGATCACGGGCAGTGCGAGCGGGAACTCGACGGTGAGGAGCGTGCGCAGGGGGCGTGTGCCCATCGCCTTGGCCGCCTCCTTGGTCTTCGCGGGCACCGAGTCGAGCCCTTCGACCGTGTTCCGCAGCAGCACGACCAGGGTGTAGACGGTCAGGCCGATGACGGTCGTGGTGCGGGTGAGACCGCTGACCGGCAGCAGCAGAACGAAGATCGCTATCGACGGGATCGTGAACAGGACGTTGGAGAGGCCGAGCAGGAAGCCGCGCAGGGGGCGGACCCGGTGGGCGATCACCGCGAGGGGGAGGCTGATCAGCAGGCCGAGGAGGACGGCGGTCAGCGCGGCCTCGAGGTGGGAGACCGCGAGGGTGGTCAGGTCGTCTGTGTGGCCCGATACCCAGGACCAGTCGATGCTCATGCGGCCACCCGTGCCTCGGTGTGGGCCCGGCCGGCGTGGGTGTGGATGTCGTCGCGGGAGGTGACGCCGGTGAGGACGCCGCCCGCGTCGACGCGGGCGACGAGCCCGGTGGGGGAGGCGACCGACTCGTTGAGCGCGGACAGCAGGGAGTCGGCGTCCCTGAGCGGGCGCACGGGTACGGCGGTGCCGGCGGCGTCCTTCGTCGCCCAGTGCAGCGGCCTGCGCGCCTCGTCGAGTACGAGGGTCCAGGCGCCGCCTTCGGGGGCGGGGCCCTGGGGGACGTCCGCGAGGGTCGTCAGCGAGAGCAGCTTCAGGCCCCGCTCGGCGCCGAGGAAGTCGGCCACGAAGTCGTCGGCCGGGCGCGCGAGCAGCTCGGCGGGCGAGGCGCACTGGACCAGGTGGCCGCCCGTGCGGAACACGGCGATCTGGTCGCCGAGGCGGACGGCCTCGTCGATGTCGTGCGTGACGAAGACGATGGTCTTGCTCAACTCCTTCTGGAGCCGGAGCAGTTCGTCCTGAAGCTGGGTGCGGACCACCGGGTCGACCGCGCCGAAGGGCTCGTCCATGAGGAGCACCGGCGGGTCGGCGGCGAGCGCGCGGGCCACCCCGACGCGCTGTTGCTGGCCGCCGGACAGCTGGTGCGGGTAGCGCTTCCCGGCGTCGGCGGACAGGCCGACGGTCTCCAGCAGTTCGGCCGCGCGGGCGCGGGCCCTGCGCCGGCCGTGGCCCAGCAGCAGCGGCACGGTGGCGACGTTGTCGAGCACCGTGCGGTGCGGGAAGAGCCCGGACTGCTGGATGACGTACCCGATGGAGCGGCGCAGTTCGGCCGCGTCCTGGCGGGTGACGTCCTTGCCGTTGACGTTGATGGTCCCGGAGGTCGGATCGACCATCCGGTTGATCATCCGCAGGGTGGTCGTCTTGCCGCAACCGGAGGAACCGACCAGTACGGTCACGCCCCCCTCCGGCATGTGGAGGGAGAGATCGTGGACTGCTGTCGTGCCGTTGGGGAAGCGCTTGTGGACCGCGTCGAACTGGATCATGAGTTGTCCCTTGCCCGGCTGTATAACGTCATGCAGAGTTCTCGGTAGGTGAATAACTTGTCAACGGTTCCGTGTTAATCCGAGGTAACGGATGACCGTTGGGCAAGATCGAGTGTCCGGATCGAGGGGAGTTTGTGGCCTTATGTCGTCTCGGATGGTGGACGCCCTTCCAGGGGTGGGCCTCGGTCTCGTCGTCCTCGACGGGATCGCCCTGGGTGTCGCGGACGTCGCGCGCCTCGCCGACCGGGCCGCCCGGCCGGTCCCCGGCACCGACGCGACACAGCGGATGACCGAGTCGTGGGACGCCGCCCGCCGGATCGCCGCCACCGGTCGCGTCTACGGCCGCTCCACCGGAGTCGGCGCCAACCGGAACGAGGACGTACCCACCGAGGCGGCCGCCGAGCACGGCCTGCGCCTGCTGCGCAGTCATGCCGGCGCCATCGGCGAGGAACTGCCCGCACGGCAGGTCCGGGCCATGCTCGCCGTCCGCGCCAACCAACTGCTCGCCGGAGGCGCCGGCCTGCGGCCCGGCATCGTCACGGCACTGTGCGAGGCACTGGAGAACGGGGCGTACCCGGTCGTCAACGAGTTCGGCTCGGTGGGCACCGGAGACCTCGCGGCGCTGGCACAGGTCGGGCTCGCGCTGGTGGGGGAGCACCCGTGGCACGGCACCGGAGCCCCCGAGCCGCAGCAGCTCGACAACAACGACGCCCTCGCGCTCATCAGCAGCAACGCCCTCACCCTCGGCCAGTCCGCCCTCGCCCTGCACGAACTGCGCGGGCTCCTGGAGGCCACCCAGGTCGTCGCCGCGCTCTCCCTGCTCGCCGTGGACGGCTCGCACGAGGCGTACGCCGCCCCTGTGCACGCCGCCCGCCCGCACCGCGGGTCCGCCGAAGTCGCCCGCCGCATGCGGGAGCTGATCGGCGCGCAGGACCGGCCCACGCCGCCCCTCGGCAGGATCCAGGACCCCTACGGCTTCCGCTGTCTGCCCCAGATCCACGGGCCGGCGCACGACGCCGCCGACGCCCTGGAGGACGTGATCGGCATCGAGATCAACGCGGCCGCCGAGAACCCGCTCATCTCCCCCGAGGACATGGCCGCCTACCACCACGGCGGCTTCTACCAAGCCCAACTCGCCCTCGCCCTGGACCACTTCAGGCTGGCGCTGACCCAGGTGGCCCGGCTGTCCACCTCACGCCTGTCGACCCTGAACGAACCGGCCTACACCCGCCTGCGCCCCTTCCTCGCCGATCCCGAGCCCGCCTCCTCCGGCGTGATGATCCTGGAGTACGCCGCCGCGGCCGCCCTGGGTGACCTGCGGGCCTTCTCCGCGCCCGCCTCGCTCGGCCACGCTGTACTCTCCCGGGGCGTCGAGGAACAGGCCAGTTTCGCCTCGCTCGCCGCCCGGCAGACACTGCGCGCCTGTGCCGCGTACCGTCTCGTCGTCGGCTGCGAACTCGTCGCCGCCGTACGGGCGCTGCGTCAGCGCGAGCTGCGGCCCGAGCCGGGACTTCCGGTGGCGCGGGCGCTGGAGCTGGCCGAGGCGGTGCTCGACGCGGAACAGGCCGACCGGCCGCTCACGGACGACGTGCGCGGGGCGGCCGCACTGCTGGACCGGTTCACGGACATCTGGAGGGGGAGCGGGGCATGAGCGCGGATACGGAGACCGGTGGGGGAGAGCCGGGGCCAGGGGGGCCGGGCGCCGAGGCGCCGGGTGCCGGTGTGCCGGACAGTCCCGCCGCTCGGCTGCAGGCGCTCTTCGAGGGGCACCGGCTGACGCCGACCCAGCGGCGCATCGCGCACAGCATGGTGCGGCGCGCCGCCGACGTGCCGTTCCTGTCCAGCGTGGAGCTGGCCGAGCTCGCGGGCGTCAGTCAGCCGTCCGTGACCCGCTTCGCGGTCGCCCTCGGCTTCGACGGCTACCCCGCCCTGCGCAAGCACCTGCGCGAGGTCGCTCCCGCCGAACAGACGGCGGGCTCGGCCTCGTACAACGAGTACCAGCAGGCGGTCGAGGCCGAGATCGAGAACCTGAAGCACCTCGCCGAACTCCTCGCCGATCCCCGGCCGGTGCAGCGGGCGGGCCGGCTGCTGGCGGCCTCGCGTCCGCTCCCCGTGCTCGGACTGCGGGCCGCCGCCTCCCAGGCGTACGGGTTCGCGTACTTCGCCGCCAAGGTCCATCCGGACGTACGCCTGCTGAACGAGGGCGGCACGATGATCCACGACCGGATCGACGCCGCCGTCCGGGCGGGCGCCTCGGCCCTGCTCTGCTTCGCGCTGCCCCGGCATCCGCGCGAGGTCGTCGACACCCTCGCCTACGCCCGGGCGGCGGGGCTGAGCGTGGTGACGGTCGCCGACTCCGCGTTCGCGCCGGTCGCCAAGGTCTCCGACCTGCTGCTGCCCGCCGCCGTCGGCACCGGTCTGGCCTTCGACACGGCGTGCGCGCCGATGCTGCTCGGGCGGGTGCTGCTGGAGGCGATGTGCGACGACCTGCCCGACGCCCAGGCCCGGCTGGAGGAGTTCGACGCGCGGGCGGCGGCACGAGGGCTCTTCGTCGAGTAGGCCGCCACTCCCGACGGGCGCGACTTTCCGGGGCGTTCTCTCAGACTCGTCTCACGTTCGCTCACTACTCTGGACGGCCACGGAACTGTGCCGGAGAGACCAGGAGGCGGACGTGGCGCGCGGAGGGCAGGGGCTGGCTCGGGTGGCCGTCGTCGTACGGGCCGGAGCCGCGCCGTTGTGGTGGTGCGGGGTGTTCGCGGCGGGGGTCGGGGTTCTGGTGCCCGGCCTCACCGGGCGGCGGATCGGGGTGCTGGCCGGGGCCGCGCTGTTCGTCGTCGCCGTCGCCGTGGTCGCGTCGCGCGGCCGCAGGCGAATCACCGGACTTGGCCGCGGGGCCGCCCGGGCCGGCAAGAACGATGTGCTCCAGGACCGGGCGGTCACCGTCCGCACCTGGAGGCGTGGACACCGCTGGTGGCTGCTGCTCGCCTTCGTGGCCGCGCTCGGCAGTTCCTTCGCGGTGCCCGCGGCCGCCGGCCTGCTGCTCGCCGGCTGCGGAACCGGGCTGCGGCTGAAGGCCGCCTGGCTCGGGCACCGCGAACGGGCCGAGGACGCGCTGCTGTGGGTGCGCGTCGACTGGCTGGACCGGCACGGCGGACGCCCGGCCGGCAAGGCCGTCAAGGCGTACCGCAGCACCGGCATCGCGGCCGGCGACGCGGCCCCGGGCGGGGCCCGCCGCCGCACCGCGGCGCTGGTCTAGCCGTACTGCGCAGGGACCGGGCCCGGCCGGTGCGGCCGGGCCCGCTATACCTCCAGGTCCTCCTCGATCCTCTTCAGCTGGTGGCGGGCCATCGCCAGGTTGGCCCGCTTGGCGTCCAGGACCAGGTACATGAAGAGCCCGTTGCCGCCGCGGCCGCTGATCAGCCGGATCAGGTGGTACTGGTCGTTCAGCGTGATCAGGATGTCCTCGATCTGGCCCTTGAGCCCGAGGTGCTCCATGGTGCGCATCTTGGCGCGCACCACGTCGGTGTTGCCGGCGGCGGCGACGTTCAGGTCGAATGTCTTGCTGCCGCCCAGGGTGCCCAGCGCCATGCCGCTGGTGTAGTCGACGAGCGCGACGCCGGTCGCGCCCTCGATCGAGGCGAGACACTCTTTCAGTGTGGTTTCGGTGTTGGCCATGACAGTGCTCCTCGGTTCCTTCTCAACTTTCCGTGGTGGTGCGCGCGTTGGTGGTCCCTGAGCCGCGCGCCGATCTGGTCCGTACGATGGGGGGCTTGGCGGGCGTCCGGACGGGCGCCTTCGCGGGTGTCTTCGCCGGCGCCCTGGCCGGTGTACTGGCGGAGGCGGCCTTCGCCTCCCGCGCCTTCGCCTCCCACGCGTCGACGAGCTCCCCGATGCGGGCCCCGGCCCGGCGGCCCTCCAGGTGCAGCCGCCCGACGTTGACGCGGTCCTGGGCGAGCAGGGTCAGGACCGCGCTCTCACCGGCCGCGTAGGTCGCGACGTAGCCGTAGACCCCGCGCACGAGCAGCTCACGGAAGTCGCCCTGGCCCGTCGTGTCCGCCATCCGCACCGCGACGCCGAGGGCGGCGGCCGTCAGCGCGGCCACCACCTCCGGCTCCACGCCGGGCGTGTCGTGGGCGAGGACGAGACCGTCCACGCCGGCTGTCAGGGCGCCGGTCAACTGGGGCACACGGGCCCGCAGCCGCCGGAGTTCGTCGAGTATCTCGGGCTCGGACACCATCAGCTCGCTCCTCTCGGCGCGCGGTCGCTGCCGTTCAAAGGGCCTCCAGCGCATCCCTGAGCCTCTTCAGCAAGGTGATGTCGGGGTCGTTGACACGGGGCAGGGTGACGCCCGGTGCCGGGTTCGGGGCCGGTGCCACGGGGCTCGTGGCCAGACCGGGGTGGGGCGGTGGAGCGGCCTGCGGGCGCTGCGGCCGGGGTGGCGGGAAGAGACCGGTCAGCAGGCCCGCCGCCGCCAGCCGCCGGACGTCCACCAGGGTGTGGAAGGCCTGTCGGCCCAGCTCCCGGGCGATGTCCGACGCGGTGCGTACACCGTCCACCAGGGCCAGCACCGCGCTCTGCCGGGCGGTCGGCGCGGGCGCCGCGACGGTCTCGGCCCGCCGCAGCGGCGCCCCGTCGGTCAGCGGGTCGGGCCACAGACGGTGCAGCAGCTCACGCCGGCGCAGCGTCTCGCGCTCGACCGCCTCGACCGGGACCGGCCGCAGCGTGCCGAGCCAGTGCCCGGCGCCGTACCGGAAATGGCCCGGGGTGCTGCTGGGGGTGAGCGCGAAGTACGCCGCGTCGTACACCGCCTCCAGGTGGCACAGCTCCAGCGCGCCGCGCGGGACGCGGCCGGCGTCGAGCAGCAGACGGGCGACGCCGTACTCCTCGTCGGCCCGGTCCACCGCGTCCTGCCAGACGGCCGGGGCGAGGGTGCCGTGGGCCAGGAGGAGCACGTCGAGGCCCGGGGCGAGCGGGCTCTCGGCGTGCACCACACGGCCCTCGGCGAGGTAGAGCGAGCCGCGCTCGCGCTCCAGGACACCGGTGGCCCGTTCGGCCGCGAGCCGGGTCAGCATCGGCGACAGTCCGCTGCCGCGTTCCCGGGCGGCCGACTTCTCCCGCACCGGCAGCCGGGGCGGTGGGGTCGTCCCCTGCGGGGTCGTTCTCACCGCGGTCATCCCAGCACCAGCCGACCGGCCATCTCGCCCAGCCGGATCCGGGCCAGCGCGAGGTTGCCGTCCGGCCGGGCCAGCCACACGTGCAGGAACACGCTGCTGTCGAAGGACGTCGGCACGAAGCGCAGCACGTGGTAGCTGTCCCGGTTGCTGATGATCAGGTCCTCGACCGGAGGATCGGCGGCCCCGGCCCCGGTGGCCGCCGATCCCGTCCCGTCGCCGGCGTAGCCGTCGGGGGCGAACGCCCGCTGCTCCGCCGTGAGCCGGGCGACCTCGGCGGCCTCGGCGGCAGCCGCCTCGTGGTCGCCGCCGGGGAACTCCCCGACCGAGCCCAGGGCCAGTCCGCTCGTCCAGTCGACCAGCGCGGCGCCCCGGGCACCGGGCAGCCGCATGGCCTCCAGTAGACACTCGTCGATTCCGGGCACCGTTGGGCTCCCCTCCCGCCTGCGGTTCGGCTGAGTGATGAAGAAGCTACGCAACGTAGGTGCGAGGAGTGAGTCTTCTGGCATTTTCCAGCGGAACATGCGGCGAGGTGACTAAGGTGGGTCGACTGTCCCTGTTTCGGGCCGTATCGACGCCCCATGCGCCCCTTCCGTACCGTTCAACACCGTGCCCCTCGGCGCGCGTCAACGGCGTGCGCGTGTGTACGGGGTGGTGAACGCGAAGCCGCGCGCCCTCTCGTCGCCGGTGCTGCCGCTGACAGCTTCGCCCGTGCCCGGCTCTCGCCCCGTGCTCCGCTCTCGCTCCGCGCCACGCCCCACCTCGCCCTCGCCTCGCCGTTGCCGTGCCGTCGGCCTTCCGGCGACCCTGCTGCTGACGGTCGGGGGCCCGTCGTGGCGTGGCGCGCCGCGGCACGCTCTGGCCCCGATGTATTGACTAGTTCTATTCATCAAGTCAGGATGTGAATAACAACAGCAACACCGCCGGGATCACCCATCCGCAAGGAGGCAGACCATGTCAGGACCCCGCCCCGTACGAGCGCCACGCGGTACGGAACTGAGCGCCCTGGGATGGCAGCAGGAAGCCGCCCTGCGGATGCTGCAGAACAACCTCGACCCCGAGGTCGCCGAACACCCCGACAAGCTCGTGGTCTACGGCGGCACGGGCAAGGCGGCCCGGGACTGGCGCTCCTTCGACGCCATGGTCCGCACGCTCAGGACCCTCAAGCAGGACGAGACGATGCTCGTGCAGTCCGGCCGCCCGGTCGGCGTCATGCAGACCCACGAGTGGGCCCCGCGTGTCCTCATCGCCAACTCCAACCTCGTCGGCGACTGGGCCAACTGGGAGGAGTTCCGGCGCCTGGAGCACCTCGGGCTCACCATGTACGGCCAGATGACCGCCGGTTCCTGGATCTACATCGGCACCCAGGGCATCCTCCAGGGCACCTACGAGACCTTCGCCGCCGTGGCCGCGAAGAAGTTCGGCGGCACGCTCGCGGGCACCATCACCCTCACCGCCGGCCTCGGCGGCATGGGCGGCGCGCAGCCGCTCGCCGTGACGATGAACGACGGCGTCGCGATCTGCGTCGACGTGGACCCGCGCGCCATCGACCGCCGCATCGAGCACCGCTACCTGGACGTCAGGGCGGACAACCTGGACCACGCGCTCCAGCTGGCCGTCGAGGCCCGCGACCAGCGCAAGCCGCTCTCCATCGGCGTCCTCGGCAACGCCGCCGAGCTCGTCCCGCAGCTGCTCGCGATGGGCGCCCCCATCGACATCGTCACCGACCAGACCTCCGCCCACGACCCGCTGGCCTACCTGCCGACCGGGATCGCCTTCGAGGACATGGCCGACGCCGCCGCGAAGGACCCGGCCGGCTTCACCACCCGGGCCCGCGAGTCGATGGCACGGCACGTCGAGGCGATGGTCGGCTTCATGGACGCCGGCGCCGAGGTCTTCGACTACGGCAACTCCATTCGTGGCGAGGCGCAACTCGCCGGTTACGACCGGGCGTTCGCCTTCCCCGGCTTCGTCCCCGCCTATATCCGCCCGCTGTTCTGCGAGGGCAAGGGCCCCTTCCGCTGGGCCGCTCTGTCGGGCGAGGCGTCCGACATCGCCAAGACCGACAGGGCGATGCTGGAGCTCTTCCCGGAGAACGAGTCCCTGGCCCGCTGGATCAAGCTGGCCGGTGAGCGCGTCCACTTCCAGGGCCTGCCCGCCCGCATCTGCTGGCTCGGCTACGGCGAGCGCGACAAGGCGGGCGAGCGCTTCAACGACATGGTGGCGTCGGGTGAGCTGGCGGCCCCGCTGGCCATCGGCCGCGACCACCTCGACAGCGGTTCCGTCGCCTCTCCGTACCGCGAGACCGAGGCCATGCTCGACGGCTCCGACGCGATCGCCGACTGGCCGCTGCTGAACGCCATGGTGAACGTCGCCTCGGGCGCCTCCTGGGTCTCCATCCACCACGGCGGCGGTGTCGGCATGGGCCGTTCCATCCACGCCGGCCAGGTCTCCGTCGCCGACGGCACGAAGCTCGCCGGCGAGAAGCTGCGCCGCGTGCTCACCAACGACCCCGGCATGGGCGTCATCCGGCACGTCGACGCCGGCTACGACATCGCCGAGACCGCGGCGGACGAGCGCGGCGTGCGGGTCCCCATGCGTGAAGGTGACGACGCGTGACGTTCCACAGCATGTGGGCGGAGCTGCTGCCGGTCGGCCGCAGCTCCGCCTCCGGCGGCTACCGCCGCTACGCCTGGACCGCCGCCGACGCCGACTGCCGGGCCTGGTTCAGGGAGCAGGCCGAGGCACGGGGACTGACGTACGAGGTCGACCGCAACGGCAACCAGTGGGCGTGGCTCGGGGATCCGGCGGCCGGGGACGCCGTCGTCACCGGGTCGCACCTCGACTCCGTGCCGGACGGCGGCGCCTTCGACGGGCCCCTGGGCGTGGTGTCCTCCTTCGCCGCCCTCGACGAACTCCGGGCACGCGACGTCCGGCTCGCCAAGCCGCTCGCTCTCGTCAACTTCGGTGACGAGGAGGGCGCCCGCTTCGGGCTCGCCTGCGTGGGCTCCCGGCTCACCGCCGGCCGCCTCACCGTCGAACAGGCCCACCGGCTCACCGACGGCGACGGGATCACCCTCCCGCAGGCCATGGAGGCCGCCGGGCAGGACCCCGACGCTATCGGCCCCGACCCGGAGCGGCTCGCCCGTATCGGCGCCTTCGTCGAACTCCACGTGGAGCAGGGGCGCGCTCTCGACCTGAGCGGGGACCCGGTCGGCCTCGCCAGCGCCATCTGGCCGCACGGGCGCTGGCGGTTCGACTTCCGGGGCGAGGCCAACCACGCCGGAACCACCCGCCTCGTGGACCGGCGCGACCCGATGCTGCCGTACGCCGAGACCGTGCTGACCGCCCGCCGCGAGGCCCGGCTCGCGGGCGCCGTCGCCACGTTCGGCAAGATCTCCGTGGAGCCGAACGGCGTCAACGCCATCCCCTCCCTGGTGCGCGGCTGGCTCGACTCCCGCGCCGCCGACCAGGCCACCCTCGACACGGTGGTCGGCGGTGTGGAGCAGGCCGCGCGCGAGTACGCCGAGGCCCACGGCGTCGACCTGGACGTCGTGCGCGAGTCGTTCACGCCCGTCGTCGAGTTCGACCACGCCCTGCGCGACGAACTCGGCCGCATCCTCGGCAGCGACACGGACCTCAAGGTCCCCGTCCTGGGCACCGGCGCCGGACACGACGCCGGAATCCTGTCCGGGACCATTCCGACCGCCATGCTGTTCGTGCGCAATCCCACGGGCGTCTCGCACTCCCCGGCCGAGTTCGCCGCCGAGGACGACTGCGTGGCCGGGGTGCACGCCCTCGCCGACGTACTGGAAGGACTGGCCCGCAGGTGACCTCCACGCAGCGGACACGGACGTACTGGCTGGAGCACGCCTGGCTCGACACGAACGTCGAGCCGGGCGTGGCCCTCGAGGTGACGGACGGCCGCATCACCGCCGTCCGGACGGGCGCCGACACCCCGCCGCCCGGCGCCGAGACGCTGCGTGGCCTCACCCTCCCCGGCCTGGCGAACGCCCACAGCCACGCCTTCCACCGTGCCCTGCGCGGCACCGTCCAGGTCGGCTCCGGCACGTTCTGGACCTGGCGCGAGGTCATGTACTCGGTCGCCGACCGGCTCACCCCGGAGACGTACCACCAGCTGGCCCGTGCCGTGTACGCCGAGATGGCGCTGGCCGGCATCACGGCCGTCGGCGAGTTCCACTACCTGCACCACGCCCCCGGCGGCACCCCCTACGCCGACCCGAACGCCATGGGCGAGGCCCTGATCGAGGCCGCCGCCGAAGCCGGTGTCCGGATCACCCTCCTCGACACCGCCTACCTGTCCGCCGGCTTCGGACAGCCCCCCACCGCCCACCAGCTCCGCTTCTCCGACGGCGACGCGGACGCCTGGGCCGAACGCTGTTCACTTCTCAAGGAACGGGATCACGCGAGGATCGGGGCGGCCGTCCACTCCGTACGGGCCGTGCCCGCCGACCAGTTGGCGACCGTGGCGCGCTGGGCCGAGGAGCGCCGGGCACCGCTGCATGTGCACCTGTCCGAGCAGACCGCCGAGAACGACGCCTGCCTCGCCGCCCACGGCCGCACGCCCACCCGGCTCCTCGCCGAGCACGGCGTCCTCGGGCCGCGCACCACCGGCGTCCACAACACCCACCTCACCGACGAGGACATCGCCCTCCTCGGCCGGTCCGGCACCGGCACCTGCATGTGCCCGACGACCGAACGGGACCTCGCCGACGGCATCGGCCCGGCCGTCGCCCTCCAGGCCGCGGGCTCACCGCTCTCCCTCGGCTCCGACAGCCACGCCGTCATCGACCTCCTCGAAGAGGCCCGCGCGATGGAGCTGAACGAGCGGCTGCGCACCCGCACCAGAGGTCACTGGACGGCGGCGGCCCTGCTGCGCGCCGCCTCCGCCGACGGCCACGCCGCCCTCGGAAACCCGGACGCGGGCACCCTGGAGACCGGCGCGGCCGCCGACTTCACGACCATCGCGCTCGACTCGGTCAGGACAGCGGGCCCGGTGCCCAGGCTCGGCGCCGAGACGGCCGTATTCGCGGCGACCGCGGCGGACGTACGGCATACGGTCGTCGCCGGGCGGCACGTCGTACGCGACGGGGCGCACACGCTCGTACCGGATGTGCCGCAGGCCCTCGCGCGGGCCGTCGCGGCCCTGCACGCCTGACCCCGGCGGCCGCCGTCGCCCCCGACCCCACTCCCGTCAGCCACGAGGACACGACGATGAGCAGCAGCACCGGCACGAGCACCGTCATCACGAACATCGCCACGCTGGTCACCAACGACCCCTCTCTCGGTGACGCATCCCCTCTCGGTCCGGTCCGGGACGCGGCCGTCGTCATCGAGGGCGACCGCGTCGTGTGGACCGGTGAATCAAGCAAAGCACCCGCCACTGACAACCGGGTCGACGCCGGTGGCCGGACGGTCCTCCCGGGCTTCGTCGACTCCCACTCCCACCTCGTCTTCGCGGGCGACCGAACCGAGGAGTTCAACGCCCGCATGTCGGGACGCGGCTACACGGCGGGCGGCATCCGCACCACGGTGGCGGCCACCCGGGCGGCCACCGACGGGGAACTGGAGGCGAACCTCACGCGTTTCCTCTCCGAGGCCCTCCGCCAGGGCACCACCACCTTCGAGACCAAGTCCGGCTACGGCCTGACGGTCGCCGACGAGGCCCGCGCCCTGCGCCTCGCCGCCGCCCACACCGACGAGGTCACCTACCTCGGCGCCCACATCGTCTCCCCCGACTACGCCGACGACCCGGCCGGCTACGTGGCCCTGGTCACCGGCGAGATGCTCGACGCCTGCGCCCCGCACGCCCGCTGGATCGACGTCTTCTGCGAGAAGGGCGCCTTCGACGGCGACCAGGCCCGCGCGATCCTCACCGCCGGCAGGGCGAAGGGCCTGCACCCCCGCATCCACGCCAACCAGCTCTCCTACGGCCCCGGCGTGCAACTGGCCGTCGAGCTGGACGCGGCCAGCGCCGACCACTGCACCCACCTCACGGACGCGGACGTGGACGCCCTCGCGAGCGGCGACACGGTCGCCACTCTCCTCCCCGGCGCGGAGTTCTCCACCCGTGCCGAGTGGCCGAACGCCCGCCGCCTGCTGGACGCGGGCGTCACGGTCGCCCTCTCCACGGACTGCAACCCGGGCTCGTCCTTCACGTCGTCCGTCCCGTTCTGCATCGCGCTCGCGGTGCGGGACATGCGGATGACGCCGGACGAGGCGGTGTGGTCGGCGACGGCGGGCGGGGCCGCGGCCCTGCGCCGCACGGACGTGGGACGGGTGGCCCCCGGCGCGTTCGCCGACCTGATCCTCCTGGACGCCCCGAGCCACGTCCACCTGGCCTACCGGCCCGGTGTACCGCTCGTCTCGGAGGTGTGGCGGCGCGGCGTACGGGTCGTCTGAGCGGGCTCCTCGGCGGTTGCCCGAGCGGAGGTGCGAGCGGTCGCCCCGGCGGGGTCGGCCGACGGCTCCCGCCCCCGGTCCGCCACCGTGCGCCCCCATCCGGTGCCGACGAGCACGAGCAGCGCGCCCACGAGGCCGAGCCACCCCGGCCGGTCTCCGGCGAGCGCGATGCCCACGGCCGCCGCCCACACCGGCTCGGTGCCCAGCAGCAGGCTGACCCGGGACGGCGACGTACGGCGGACCGCCCACATCTGCACGAAGAACGCGAACAGCGTGCAGAACACGGAGAGGTAGACCAGCCCCAGCCAGTCCCCGCCGTCGAACTCCGACGCGGCCGCCCACGGCGAGGCGCCCGTCCCCGGCATCGCCACCAGCACCGCGAACACGGCCACCGCTGAGCCCAGTTGCACCGTCGTCAGGGACAGCGCGTCGGCGCCGCGCACCGAGTCCATGCGCGCCATGGCCAGCACGTGCACAGTACGGGCGACGGCGGCCCCCAGCATCAGCAGATCGCCCCCGGACGGCGCGGTGAACCCGGCGCCCTGCGTCAGCAGCGCCACGCCGAGCACCGAAAGCCCCGCCGCCGCCATGAACGCCCCCGGCAGCCGCACCCCGCGCACCCGGCTCTCCGCGAGCGGCGTGAACACCATGGTCAGACTGATGATCAGCCCGGCGTTGGTCGCGGAGGTGTGCACGACGCCGTACGTCTCCAGCAGGAAGATCACGGCCAGGATCAGCCCCAGGATCCCGGCCCCGCGCAGTTGTGCGCCGCTCAGCGCCCGCAGCCGCCGCCACCCCGCCACGACCAGCACCGGCAGCACCACGGAGAACCGCAGCACGAGGACGGCCGGCACGGTGTCCGCGGTGGTGACGCCCTTGGCGGCGAGATAACTGGAGCCCCAGACGACGGCGACGAGCAGCACCGGAACATCGGCGAGCCGCCCGGCACGGGAGGGACCGGCAGGGGAGTCAGGAGAGGTGGGCATGGGTCTCCTCATGAGCAGAGGACGGGGCTGGCCCAGCGGCTCTGCTGGTCAGAGGGCTGGGTCAGAGTAGTCACCCGGAGGACTCCGGCCAATGGGTTTCCACGATGAGGACGACGTGGCTCCCCCGGACAGTCACACGCCCGTCCAACCGGATGCCTCTGACACGGGGGGACGGAAACCGGCTCCCCTTGGTCAGAGGCAGTCGGCGCGTATGGCATGCAGGAGGTGGGTGAGGGGCGTGGTCGTGGTCGTCAGGACCGTGGCGGGGTCGTCGGACTCGCGGAGGTGGAGGGTGGTGGGGGTGGAGGCGAGTTCTACGCAGTCGTTGCCGTTGCCGTCGCCGTCGCCGCCGTCGCCGCCGGAGAAGGACGACTTCTGCCAGTCGTCGGGAGCGGCCGTGCTGCGCCTCACCCGTTCCTTCGCGAGTTGGCGGATGAGGTCACGCGAACGCTCGGCATAGGCGAACGACGCTCACCCCGCGCCCGCCCGCCACAGCTGGTCCCCGTCCTCGTCCAGCGGGTTCAGCGACACTCCGCCGCTCGCGTCCGCCGTCAGCGCCGTCTCTATGGCGATCGCCGGGCGTATCGTCCCGTCGTCGTCGACGGTGAACCGCAGGTTGGCCCCGTTGTCACCCTCCACGGACTCGCACTTCCACACCCCCACCCCCTTGTCCACGGACCCCCGGCTGTCCAGGCAGAAGTCCTGGTCGGCGGAGGACTGGACGACGCCGCGTGCCGCGTCCACCCGCCACCGCTGGCTGGGCGAGGCGGAACACGGCGCCGTCACCACGTCCGTGCCGTTGTCGAAGTCGCCCGCGACCTCCAGGCACCGCCGCGTGGCGACGTTCACGACCTGGGCGTACGCGATGCCGGGCGCGCGGGTCGGGGAGGGGGTGGGGCTCGGTCTCGGCGCGGCGCTCGTGGCGGGCGGGGAAGAACTCGGCGGCCGGGACGGGGACGCGGAGGGCGTAGGGGAGGGCGCGGGCGGTGCGGGGACCGTCGCCGTCACCGTCACCGGCGGGACGCTCGACGGTCCCGTGACGACCGCGCCCGCCGAGTCCCCCGCGTCGCCCGAGGGCCGGAGCAGGAGCACGGCCAGCGGCACCACCGCGACGCCCAGCGCCGCCGAGGCCAGGACGAAGCGGCGCGACGCCTTCCGTGCGGCCGCCGGCACCCTGCCGCCGGACGGCTCGCGCTCCTCCCTCGCGTATGCCGTCCCGCCCCACGCCAGCAACCCCTCCGCCAGCGCCCCGCGCGGGTCGTCGCGCACCGCGCACTGCTCCTCGTAGGCGGTCGCGCAGTGCGGGCAGTGCGCGCGGTGGGCCTCCAGGTCGGGGCTGTGGCGGGCGCCCTGCGCACGCGTGGACTCCTCGATCAGCCGGCGGAAGTCCGCGCAGCGAGGATCGTCGGAGGCGGCGAGGCGCAGTCGCAGCGCGGCCTGGGCGAGGGCGTGGAGGGCGGGGGCCGTTCCGTAGGTGACGTCCTGCGCCGTCAGGCCCAGCAGCGACGCCGTGCGGTCGACCGGCTCCCGCTCCACCACGCCGTACCAGATCAGGCCCTGCGCGTCCGAGGGCAGCGAGCGGAACGCGGGGAGCAGGGGCGGCAGCGGGCCGTTCGGGGCCGGTGCCGTCGTCGTGTTCAGGACGAGGAGAAGTCCCGTGTCCAGCCCGCCGGCCCGGTCGTCCACGGCCCAGCTCGCCGCCACCCGTCCGGTCAGCAGCAGGAGTTGATGCCGCCACGCGCCGCCGGGGTCGTTGCCGCGGGCCGTCTCCCGGGCCGCGAGCGTGAACGCCTCCGCCGCCAGTCGCCGCGCGGCCGGCTCGCTCGTCGTGCACAGGCGGGCGTACGCCAGGACGGCCGGGTCGTGGCGGGCGCGCAGTTCGCGCAGCGCCGGATAGGCCGTGGCGGGAGCCGCGCGCAGCAGCTCGGTGAGGTGCGCGTCGGAATCCATGAGGGTCGCCTCCTCGCCGGATCGTCCGGCTGCTGACGTACTGGTCAGTCTGGGGTGGAGGTGACCTTAGTGGCGACGGGCGTCGCGTGGCGAGGTTTCCGGGGTAAGAGGGTGCGAGACGGTGTCCCGGGGGGCCACTGCCCCCCGGGAGAGGTCTCATTCCTCGACGGTCAGCCCCTTGCGCAGGCGCACCAGCGTCCGCGAGAGCAGCCGCGACACGTGCATCTGCGAGATGCCGAGCTCCTCGCCGATCTCCGACTGGGTCAGGCCGGCGACGAAGCGGAGGGAGAGTATCTGGCGGTCCCGCGAGGGGAGTTCGGCGATCAGCGGCTTCAACGACTCCACGTACTCGATGCCTTCGAGTCCGTGGTCCTCGTAGCCGATCCGGTCGGCGAGGGCGCCTTCGGAGTCGTCCTCCTCCGGCTGCGCGTCCAGCGACGAGGCCGTGTACGCGTTGGATGCCGCCATGCCCTCGACGACCTCCTCGTTGGAGATGCCGAGGCGTTCCGCCAACTCCACCACGGTGGGCGCCCGGTCCAGCTTCTGGGCCAGTTCGTCGCCCGCCTTGGCCAGCTCGAGCCGGAGCTCCTGGAGCCGGCGCGGGACGCGTACCGACCACGAGGTGTCGCGGAAGAAGCGCTTGATCTCGCCGATGATGGTTGGCATCGCGAAGGTCGGGAACTCGACGCCGCGCGACAGTTCGAAACGGTCGATCGCCTTGATCAGGCCGATGGTGCCGACCTGGATGATGTCCTCCATCGGCTCACTGCGGGAGCGGAAGCGGGAGGCGGCGAACTTGACCAGCGCGAGGTTCAGTTCGACGAGGGTGTTGCGGACGTACGAGTACTCGTACGTGCCCTCTTCGAGGGACTCGAGCCGCGCGAACAGGGTCTTGGACAGAGCCCGCGCGTCGACGGCGGTCACCTCGTCGTACGGGGGGATCTCCGGAAAGTCGGCGAGGATGTCGGTGGGGTCGACGTCCGCTGCCGCGTCCTGCGCGATGGGTTCCAGATGTTCTTGTTCCGGAGGGGGTGTCGACGTCGCTCCGCGGGTAGGCGGTGCGTCGAGCCGGGGTGACATGATGTCCTCCATCGTTCTCGGCGTATGGCTGCCGAAGCCAGTGAGCGCACTGCGGTGTGCGGCGCCTCCAAAGCCGGCCGTGTCGGGTACGTGCTCCTACTAGCCCTACCCGCTTTACTTGCCCTGCCGCAAGTGCATTTTGTACGGTTATGTCCGTTTGTGTGCGATTGTTCGGGTGTTGAGGTACGGGTCGAAGGCGTAAGGTGCGAGGGCGTCAGCAAGCAGTCAACGACCCCAGGAGAAGAGACGGCATGGACCGCGGGACGGTCGGCAGCGCACAGTCTGGCCGGCTTCTGGTCGAAGTGCGGCAAGTGGGCGCGAGCGCCGTTGTGACCCCGGCGGGTGAGCTCGATCACCACACCGCCGATCTGTTGCGTGAGCCACTGGACGACTGCCTCTCCAAGGGGCTCAGTCGCCTCGTGGTGGACTGCACCCGTCTGGAGTTCTGCGACTCCACCGGACTCAACGTGCTGCTCGGCGCCCGCCTGAAGGCGGAGGCCGCCGGTGGCGGGGTCCATCTGGCGGGCATGCTCCCCGTGGTGGCGCGGGTCTTCGAGATCACCGGCGCGGACGCGGTGTTCACCGTGCACGACACGGTGGACGCGGCCCTGGCCGACGGGCACGACGGGCGTGACGAGGACGGCTGAGCCTCGCTCGCCGGAAACGGGTGCGAACGGACGTGAACGGGGGGTGTTCCGGCGGTTCCCTCGGGCAGGAGACATCCTGAACCCGAACAAGTCGGTGCCGATGCCGACGCGAACGCCGTCCGTGTACGTACAGAACACGTACAGAAGAGAACTCTGTAGTGATCCGACTCTTGAACTGTGAACTGTGATCTGGTGAATCGGGGAATCGGTGAGGTGAAGCGCTGATGAGCACCACCCGGCCTTGCTCGCCGGGCGACCGCGGCCCGGAGTCCAGCGGCGCTTCCCAGGCGTCCGAGGGGGGCCCGCAGCTGGCTGAGGCGTCCCAGGGAGGCGCACAGGTGGCTGAGGCGTCCCAGGGGGGCGCGGCGACCGTGGCATCCGCATCCGCGTCCGGTTCGCCGGGCGGTCGCCAGGTGCGTCGTCTGAGCTTCGACGACGTCGGCGGGGTGGTCCCGCTCGCCCGGGACTTCGCCCGACAGGCGCTGTACGCGTGGGACTGGCTGCCCGCCGCCACCGCCGACCGGCGGGCCGCCGCCGAGGACGTGCTGCTCGTGGTCTCCGAACTGGTCACCAACGCGTGTCTGCACGCCGAGGGGCCGGACCGGATGGTCCTCAGCTGCGACAACAAGGTGATCCGTGTCGAGATCTCCGACCGCGGCGCGGGTCAGCCGGCCCCGCGCAACCCGCACCGCGCGGGCCGCCCCGGCGGCCACGGCATGTTCATCGTCCAGCGTCTCTGCCTGGACTGGGGCGTAGTGCGCACCCCGGGCGTCACGGGCAAGACGGTCTGGGCGGAACTGGGCGCCCCGGCCTGACGGCCACGGAGCCCGGAAACCCGCGGCCGGCCGTGCCCTGTGCTCCGGCCGTCGTGCGTGCCCTGTGCTCCGGCCGTCGTGCGTGCCCTGTGCTCCGGCCGTCGTGCGGGCCTCGGCCTCCGGGGAAGCGGGGGAAGCCCGCTCTCGTGGCACCCGGCCGACGGCGGGTATCCGCGGTGCGGGCATGCCTGCAACGGCCCGGGGCCTCCCGGCCGTCCGCTGCCGACTCTTCCGGAGCGGCATCGGTGTCCCGACGGGACGGTCGCCGTCCCCCACATGCCTCGGCGCCGGGCGGTTCCGCGCGTCCGCACAACCCCCTGAACCCGCGCGCCGGATCGTCACAACTCCGGCGCGTACCTTCTCTTCCCTCCTCATCGCCCCCGGCGTACCTTGACGGCTCAATCTGATGCCTCGTCAGTAAGGGCGGGGTGGTGGCAGTGAGGGGACGGGACCGTGTCGAACCGGAAACGAACCGCAGCGCTCGCGACTGCCGCGGCCCTGGCCGGCTCGGCGGTGTGGATGGCCGCCCCGGCGGCCATGGCCCAGGTCGTGAACGTCAACTACACCTGTGACACGCCCATCGGCGTGAAGACCGCCGTATCGCCGATCGACATCCAGGGCGTCAAGAGCGGCAGCGGCTACAAGATCACCATGTCCTGGCAGAAGGGCGTCTCCTCCAGCCCCATCGAACTCGGCGCGGGCGCCATGAAACCGAGCGCCACGATCAAGCTCGGCGGCGTGGACGGCGGCACCCTGAACGTCACCGGCCCCGCCAACCAGGCCGCGATACCCGAGAACACCCCCATCAAGATCAACGACCTGAGCGGTACGTACACCCCGAAGAAGACCGGCAAGGTCACCTTCACGGCCGGTGTGCTCACCATCAAGGCGATGGGCACGACCACCACCTGTACGCCGAGCAACAAGCCCGGCCCCTCCCTGACCCTCGACGTGACGGCGTCCGGCGGCGGGAGCGGCACGAGCGGCGGCGGGTCCGGCGGCACGACGAGCGACGGCGGCTCCGGCGGCGACCTTCCGCAGACCGGCCCCGAGGACTCCGCCATCGCCCTGGGCACCCTCGGCGGCACGGTGCTGCTCGCGGGCGCGGCGGGCGCTCTCTGGCTGACCCGGCGGAACCAGACGGCACGCGCCCGCCGCTGACCGCCCCCTCCGTACGAGTGCTGGAGCCGCCGATGCCGTACGCCGCCGCCCGTGCCCTGTTGCTGACCCTGTCGCTCCCGCTGCTGCTCGCGGCCACCCCGGCCGACCCCGGCGGCTGGTCGGTCGCGCCCTCCGGTGGCGGGCGGCCGTCCTTCTACGCGGAGGGTGCGCCGGGGGCGGTGCTCCAGGACACGCTCTCCGTGACCAACCGGGGTACGCGGCCGCTGACCGTGCGGCTGCGCGCCACCGGTGGCGGCCTGCGGGTCGCCTTCGCCGAACCGGCCCTCGACATCCCCGCCCGCACCCGCGCCGAGGTGCCCTTCACGGTGACGGTCCCTGCGGACGCGCCGCCCGGCGACCGGGCCGGTCAGCTCGTCGTACGGGACTCCACCGGCCGGGAGTCCGCCGTCCGGCTGCTGATCCGGGTCGGCGGCCCGGAGCTGGCCGCGCTGACCGTCGAGCATGTGGCCGTACGCGGCGACCGCATCACGTACGAGCTGGTCAACCGCGGGACGACGGCCGTCGTCCCGCGGCTCGCCGTGCACGCGGACGGTGTCCTCGGCGCCGTCCTGGACCGCGCTCCGCGCACCCTGCCCGTCCGCCTGGCCCCGGGCCGCCGCCTCGAACTCGACGAACCGTGGCGCGACCGCCCGGCCCTGGACGCGGTCACCGTCCGGCTGACCGTGACCGCACCGGGCGCGGCACGGGCCACCGGCCGGGCGTCGGCGCGGTTCGTGCCGTGGGGCGCGGCGGCGGGTACGGCGGCAGGCGTCCTGTCGGTCGCGGCGGCCGTCGTGGCCGTACGGCGACGCGGACGCCGGGCGGCCGCGGCTGCCACCCGGGCGAGGGGAGCGTTGAGTGAGACGCGCTGACGTGAGACGCGCCGGCATGAGCGGAGCCGGCGTAAGGGGCCGGCCGCGGATCACGGTGCTGGTGACGGCCCTGATCCTGACGCTGCTCCCGCTCTCGCTGCCGTGGGCCGGTGCGGCCGCCGCGGAGGGCAAGCCGGCCGTCACCCTCTCCAAGTCGCAGGCGGGCACAGGCGGTTCGATCACCGTGAGCGGCAGCGGCTGGCGGTCGCGCACGCTGCTGATGCTGCTGGTCTGCGGGCGGGCGACACCGGCCCGGGGCGTGGTCGGCGGTACCAACTCCTGTGCCAACGGCGACGGTCGCGCCGTCACCACCGACGCCGACGGCCGCTTCAGCCGGGCGCTGCCGGTGGCCGAGCCGCCGGTGCCGTGCCCCTGTGTGGTGCACGTGGCCACGGCGACCGGGGCGAAGGCGCAGGCCGACGCGGTGTTCCAGGTGGCCGGACACCCGGTCGAACCGCTTCCCGCGCAGACCGCCGGCGGACGCCTGTCCGTGCTCAGCGACACCCGGCTCGACGGCTCCGGCGGTCTGCTGACCTGGTTCGGCGCGCCGCCCTCGCGCACGCTGGCCTTCACCGTCGGCAACGTGGGCACCGCGGCCGTCAAGGACCCCGTCTTCCAGGTGGGCACCGCTCACGGGGTGTTCGCCCCGCAGTGGGACGAGCGGCAGTGGCACGGCACACTCGGCCCCGGCGAGAAGGCCCGCGTCGAACTGCCCGTCGAACTCACCGCCGGCGCCCACGGCGACTACACCGTCTCCCTGAAGTACGGCGGGAAGGTCCTGGCCGAGCAGCCGTGGGGCGTGGGCCGCCCCTGGGGCGTGACCCTGTTCTGGATCCTGCTCTGCCTGGTGGTGCCGGCGGCGGTCTTCCGCGTCGGGATGGCGGTGGTGGACCGGATGCGCCCGCGCCATGCCGCCCGACGGCCCGCGCGCACCCCGGGACGCAGGCGCAGGACGGCGACCACGCCCCCGCGGCCCGCGCCCCCCACCCCGAACGCGACCCTGCCGTGGTTCACCCCGGACACCGGTCCGGGCGGCCCGGCGGGCCGGCTCTCCGCACCGCACGAAGACCGTCCGGCGAGTCCCACGACTCCCACGACTCCTGGCAGGAAGGGATCCACGTGAGTGAGAGAGCCGTATCACCCCACCGTGCGCCCGCGCGGAAGAGAGCGGCAGCGGCGGGCGCCGCCGTCCTGTTCACCGGGGCGGCCGTCCTGCTCGGCGTGACCGCCGGGCAGGCGCAGGCCGCCGAGGTGTCCTACGCCACCAAGTGCGTTCCGCCCTCGGGCATCGGCCTGCCCGACGTCATCGGCACCACCAAGGTCGACATCTCGGTGCCGGCCACCGCGAAGGTCGGCGACACCGTCGACATCGTGTGGAAGTTCACCCAGGCCGCTTCGAAGAACCCCGACCTCATCGACCTGCCCGCGAACTCGGTCCAGCCGTCCGGCACCCTCAAGGCGGCCGGCGCGCAGACCGCGGACATCGCGATGCAGGGCCCCCGCGAGAACCCGGCGATCCCCAAGGGCGGCGCGATGACGCTGTCCGACATGAAGGGCACGCTGAAGCTGACGGCGGCCGGGCAGGTGACGCTGACTCCGGACGCGTACGTCGTCAACGCGCTGTCCACGGACACCAAGTGCGGGCCGACGGAAGCCGTCCAGCCGGCGGCGACCATCACCGTGACGGCGGGAGGCGGGAGTTCGGGAACGGGCTCGGGTTCGGCCTCGCCGAGTACGTCGCCCGACCCCTCGCAGAGCCAGAGTCAGTCACCCTCGTCGAGCCCGTCCAGCACGCCCAGCACCTCCCCGTCCTCGTCCGCGACCGGCGGTGACGGCGGGCAGACCGACTTCACCGGCAAGGTCGTCGACATCCCCTACACCTGTGACTCGCCCCTCGGGGTGAAGAAGGCGACCTCGCCGATCCAGATCAACGCCAAGAAGAACGGCGGGAGTTACGCCCTCACCGTGCAGTTCAAGAAGTCGGTGATGGACAGCCCGATCGACATCCCGGCCGGCAAGGTGAAACCCACCATGCAGATCGTGCTGGGCGGGGCGGACCAGGGCTCGGTGAAGGTGCAGGGCCCGCTGAACTCCGCGCCGATCGCGCAGAACGACCCGATCGAGATCCCGGACCTCACGGGCGTCTACAAACCCGGCGCGACCGGCACGTCCACGCTCTCCCCGGGCGTCCTGACGATCGAGGCCATGGGCACGACCACCACCTGCACTCCGGACAGGACGGCCGTCTCCCTCACCCTGGACACCTCGGAACAGGCGAGCGGCGCGTCCGGCGGCAGCGGCTCTTCGTCCTCCTCGGGCGGGACGTCGTCGACCGGCGGCGGCCTCGCGGAGACGGGCTCCGGCGACCACGGCACGCTGAAGGCCCTGGGCCTGGTGGCGGGCACGGCGATCCTGCTGGGCGGCGCGGTCTTCACGTTCATGCCGGGCAGGAGGATGCGCTGAGTCCGGCCCGGAGACCCTGAGCCGGAACGGGGGGAGGGCCGTCGTACCCACCCGGGTACGACGGCCCTCCCGGCACGCACGGAAGCGGACGTCAGCGCACGTCGCCCATGAGCGTCCTGACCTTCTTGCGGTACATCCACACCGCGACACCGGCGACCACGGCGAGCATGGCCTCCAGGGTGACGACGCCGGTCTTGTCGAGGTCGACGCCCGCGATGGACAGCAGGCCGGTCGTGGCGTCACCGGCGGTGACGGCCAGGAACCACACGCCCATCATCTGCGAGGCGTACTTCGCGGGCGCCATCTTCGTCGTGACGGACAGGCCGACGGGCGAGAGCAGCAGCTCACCGACGGTCTGCACGAAGTAGATCGCCACCAGCCACAGCGCGGCCGCCTTGTGACCGCCCTCGGCGATCGACAGCGGGGCCAGGAAGAGGAAGAAGGACGCGCCGACCAGGAGCAGACCCGAGGCGAACTTCACGATCGTGCTCGGCTCCTTGCCGCGCCGGTTCAGCGCGAGCCAGGTCCAGGCGAAGACCGGGGCCAGGGCCATGATCAGGACCGGGTTGACGGACTGGTACCAGGAGACCGGGAACTCCCAGCCGAAGACGGTGTTCTCGGCCGACGAGTCGGCGAAGATCGACAGGGTCGAGCCGCCCTGGTCGTAGATCATCCAGAAGACGGCCGCGGCGACGAAGAACCAGATGTACGCGGACATCGAGGACTGCTCGGTGCGGTCCAGGTCCTTGTCGCGCTTGATGCGGGTCAGCACCATGACCGGGATGATCACACCGAGGAGGGTCAGCGGGACCAGGAGCCAGTTCAGCGTGTAGTGGCCGGAGAAACCGACGATCGCGTAGAAGACGAGGGCGATGCCGGCCCAGATCGCGGCCTTGCTCAGCGTCGAGGACTTCTCCTCGGCGGACAGCGGCGTCGGGACGACGCTGGAACGGTCGGCGAGGTGGCGGCTGCCGAGCAGGAACTGGGCCAGACCCAGCGCCATGCCGAGCGCGGCGAGCGCGAAGCCGAAGTGCCAGTTGACGTTCTCGCCGATGGTGCCGATGATCAGCGGCGCGGCGAAGGCGCCGAGGTTGATGCCCATGTAGAAGACGGTGAAGCCACCGTCGCGGCGCGCGTCGTCCCGGCCCTCGTAGAGGTGGCCGACCATCGTCGAGATGTTGGCCTTCAACAGGCCCGAGCCGATCGCGACCAGGCCGAGGCCGGCGTAGAAGGTGCCGGACGTGGGCAGCGCCAGCGTGAGGTGGCCGAGCATGATGACCCCGCCGGCGACGGCGACGGTCTTGCGCGGACCCCAGACCCGGTCGCCGAACCATCCGCCCGGCATCGCGAGCAGGTACACCAGCGACACGTACACGGAGTAGATCGCGGTCGCGGTCGCCGCACCGAGGTGCAGGCCGCCCGGAGCGACGAGGTACAGCGGGAGCAGGGCCCTCATGCCGTAGTAGGAGAACCGCTCCCACATCTCGGTCATGAAGAGAGTGGCCAGTCCGCGGGGGTGGCCGAAGAAGGTCTTCTCGGAACCGGGGGTGCCCGGAGTCACCGAGTCCTTCGTCAGGCTGGACGCCATGGTCGTTCCTTGCTGCTCGGGACGCGCGCCGCGGTGGAGCGTCGCGCGCCCGGTGGGGGGCGGCCGGCACCGGCGGACCGTGTCGTCCACCCCCACGCCCCGGGGGAGTCCGCTCCGGGTCTCGGAGCGGCGGACGGCGGCCGCCGGGATCCACGCCCCTCGAGTCGGGGGCCCGGCCACAGGTCATTCCTTCGGGGGCCGGCGGGGACCGGCCCGCACACAAAGGAGACCCTCGACGTCAAGCCGACCGCCGAAGGTCCGTGCGTGCTACAGGCGTTACTTCACCATACGACAGCACAACGCCTGATATGGAAGGACTTGAGACACGGATCACAGGTGATCAAGGAACCGTGGGCGGTGTTTTGAAGGTCTCCACCAGGATGCCACCCCCCGACCGCAGGTCCGTACCAAGATCGACGGGGGAACGGCCGACCGCTCGGCACGCCGTCTGTCCGGCATGTCCCTGAGTAAGAGACAGCTGGGCGATCACACTTCGGCCGCCGCCCGGCGCGGTCTACCATCAGCTCATGACCCGTGTACTGCTCGCCGAGGACGACGCGTCCATCTCGGAGCCGCTGGCCCGCGCTCTGCGCCGGGAAGGCTACGAGGTCGAGGTGCGTGAGGACGGCCCCACCGCGCTCGACGCCGGAATGCAGGGCGGCGTCGACCTGGTCGTGCTCGACCTCGGGCTGCCCGGCATGGACGGCCTGGAGGTGGCCCGCCGGCTGCGCTCGGAGGGCCACGCCATCCCGATCCTCATCCTGACCGCGCGCGCCGACGAGGTGGACACCGTCGTCGGTCTGGACGCGGGCGCCGACGACTACGTCACCAAGCCCTTCCGGCTGGCCGAGCTGCTGGCGCGGGTCCGGGCCCTGCTGCGGCGCGGCGCGTCCGAACCGCAGCAGCCGCCCGCCACCCACGGCGTCCGCATCGACGTCGAGTCGCACCGCGCCTGGATGGGCGAGGAGGAACTCCAGCTCACCGCCAAGGAGTTCGACCTGCTGCGGGTCCTCGTCCGTGACGCGGGCAGGGTCGTCACCCGCGACCAGCTGATGCGGGAGGTCTGGGACACCACCTGGTGGTCGTCGACCAAGACCCTCGACATGCACATCTCGTGGCTGCGCAAGAAGCTCGGCGACGATGCGGCCAACCCTCGTTACATCGCCACCGTGCGGGGCGTCGGTTTCCGCTTCGAGAAGAGCTGACCGCTCCACCGGGGTCGGCCGACCGCGCGCGTCGCGTCGTCGGTTGCGGGCCGTGGGGCTTCTCGCGCAGTTCCCCGCGCCCCTGAGTCGGTTGCCCGCACCGGCCCTGTGAAGTCACCGTCCGGAGGGCTCCGTGCGTCGCCGTCTCATTCAGTCCACGCTTGCCGTCGTGCTCGTGGTCATCGCCGTCTTCGGGGTCTCCCTCGTCATCGTCGAGACCCGCACGATCAGCAACAGCGCCCAGGAGCGGGTGGACTCCGAGGCGCTGCGGCTGGCCAGCATCGTGGACAGCCGGCTGGTGGGCTCCGAGAACGTCACCTCCGAGATACTGCGCGACCAGGTGACGCAGGACCGCTACGCCGAGATCCGGATCCCCGGCCGGCCGGTCATCCAGGTCGGCACCAAGCCCGAGGGCGATGTCATCAGGGCCACGGCCCAGGGCGAGGAGGGAGAGAGCATCCTGGTCCAGGAACCGCGCTCCACGGTCACCCGGGAGGTCGGCCGCACGCTGCTGATCATCGCTCTGGTGGCGCTGCTCGCGGTGGTCGCGGCGGTGCTGCTGGCCATTCGCCAGGCCAACCGCCTCGCCTCCCCCCTCACCGACCTCGCGGAGACGGCGGAACGGCTGGGCTCGGGCGACCCGCGGCCCCGGCACAAGCGGTACGCCGTTCCCGAGCTGGACCGGGTCGCCGACGTCCTCGACGCCTCCGCCGAGCGCATCGCCCGCATGCTGACCGCCGAACGCCGGCTGGCGGCAGACGCCTCCCACCAGCTGCGCACGCCCCTGACGGCCCTCTCCATGCGCCTGGAGGAGATCACCCTCACCGACGACCCGGACACCGTGAAGGAGGAGGCGACGATCGCCCTGACGCAGGTGGAGCGCCTGACGGACGTGGTCGAACGCCTTCTGACCAACGCCCGGGACCCGCGCACCGGCTCGGCGGTCACCTTCGACCTCGACGAGGTCATCCAGCAGCAGCTCGCCGAGTGGCGCCCCGCCTACCGCGGTGTGGGCCGGGCCATCGTCAGCTCCGGCAAGCGCAATCTGCGGGCGGTGGGCACGCCGGGCGCGGTCGCCCAGGTCCTGGCCGCGCTGATCGAGAACTCTCTGATGCACGGTGGCGGCACGGTGGCGCTGCGCACCCGCGTCACCGGCAACCAGTCCGTCGTGGAGGTCACCGACGAGGGCCCCGGCGTTCCGGCGGATCTGGGCGCCCGCATCTTCGAGCGGGCCATCAGCGGCCGCAACTCCACGGGCATCGGCCTGGCGGTCGCCCGCGACCTGGCGGAGGCCGACGGCGGCCGGCTGGAGATGCTCCAGGCCCAGCCCCCGGTCTTCGGCCTGTTCCTGTCCCGCACGGCCCCGCAGAAGCGGACGGCGGAGGACGGCGAGCCGACGGTCAGGTAGCGCCGGGTCAGCGGCTCAGCCCACCCGCTGTTCGGCCCTCGGCTCGGGCTTGCGGGCCTGCTCGGCCACGGTGAGGAGCGAATCGGCGCCGGCCACGGCCTCCTTGGCCGGCAGCGCCCGGAACACCCACGTCCGGTACGACCAGAACCGGAACAGGGTCGCGATGCCGATGCCGACGAACTTGAACACGTTGCTCTGGAGCGGACTGTCCCAGCCGAACCCGTACGTCGCCGCGAACAGCAGCCCGTTCTCGATCACCAGTCCCACCGCGCTGAACAGCAGGAACAGGGTCAGTTCCTTCGTCCGCCCGCTCTTGTCGCGGTCACGGTAGGTGAAGTAGCGGAACCCCACGTAGTTGAAGACGATCGACACGACGGTGGCTATGACGCTGGCCCGCACCACCTGCAGGTCGGTCACATGCCGGACCAGGTTGAAGACGCCGAGGTTGACCAGCAGCCCCGCGCCGCCCACGGCTCCGAACTTGGCGAGCTCGCGGACGACCCTCCTCAGCCCCGAGGAACCATGTGCCATGGTCGTACAGGCCCCCGTCCGGGATCGGTTTCGTCAACCCAGCCATGCTAACCACCACTCTTGTCGGTTTCCTGTGGTCCGGCTCACGGGTCGGTGACCAGCGGGGAAGAAGCGGGGAAATGACAGGTATGAGACGGGGAAGGTGCCGGTAAGAGACACGGGATTCGGCCTCGGTGGCGTGGCCGATATCCTGGGGTCGTGACGTTTCCGGTAGTCGGCATGGTCGGCGGGGGCCAGCTCGCTCGTATGACACACGAGGCGGGCATCCCGCTCGGCATCAGATTCAAGCTCCTCAGTGACACCCCACAGGATTCCGCGGCGCAGGTCGTGAGCGATGTCGTCATCGGCGACTATCGCGATCTCGACACGCTCCGTGAGTTCGCCCGCGGGTGCGATGTGATCACCTTCGATCACGAACACGTTCCCACCGAGCACCTCAGGGCGCTGGAGGCGGACGGCATCCCCGTCCGCCCGGGCCCCGACGCGCTGGTGCACGCCCAGGACAAGGGGGTGATGCGCGCGAGACTCGACGCGATCGGCGTCCCCTGCCCCCGGCACAGGATCGTGACCGACCCGGCGGACGTGGCCGCGTTCGCCGCCGAGGGCCTGGCCGAAGGCGACGAGGGCGACGGCTTCCCGGTGGTCCTCAAGACCGTCCGCGGCGGCTACGACGGCAAGGGCGTGTGGGTCGTCGACTCGGCCGAGGAGGCGGCGGACCCCTTCCGGGCCGGCGTCCCCGTCCTGGCGGAGGAGAAGGTCGACTACGTCCGCGAGCTCGCCGCCAACGTCGTACGCTCCCCGCACGGACAGGCGGTCGCCTACCCGGTGGTCGAGTCGCAGCAGGTGGGCGGCGTCTGCGACACGGTGATAGCACCGGCGCCCGGTCTGGACGGCGCCCTCGCCCTGCGGGCCGAGGAGATGGCCCTGCGGATCGCCAAGGAACTGGACGTCGTCGGTCACCTCGCGGTCGAACTGTTCGAGGTACGCAACGCCGACGGCTCCTCCGGCGTCCTCGTCAACGAACTGGCGATGCGCCCGCACAACTCGGGCCACTGGTCGATGGACGGCGCGATCACCTCGCAGTTCGCCAACCACGTCCGCGCCGTCCTCGACCTCCCGCTCGGCGACCCGCGCCCCCGCGCCCCCTGGACGGTCATGGTCAACGTCCTCGGCGGCGACTACCCGGACATGTACTCCGCGTACCTGCACTGCATGGCCCGCGACCCCCAGCTGAAGATCCACATGTACGGCAAGGACGTGAAGCCCGGCCGCAAGGTCGGCCACGTCAACACCTACGGCGACGACCTGGACGACGTCCTCGAACGCGCACGTCACGCAGCCGGTTACCTGAGAGGCACGATCACCGAATGAGCCCTGCCCTCCCGTCGCCCGACCACCACCCCTCGACGAGCGCTGACGCGCCCCCCTTCCCCGTGGTCGGCATCGTCATGGGGTCGGACAGCGACTGGCCCGTCATGGAGGCGGCCGCCCAGGCCCTCGACGAGTTCGAGATCACGTACGAGGTCGACGTCGTCTCCGCGCACCGCATGCCGCGCGAGATGGTCGCGTACGGCGAGCAGGCGGCCGAGCGCGGCCTCAAGGTGATCATCGCCGGCGCCGGCGGCGCGGCCCACCTGCCCGGGATGCTCGCCTCCGTCACCCCGCTGCCGGTGATCGGCGTACCGGTGCCCCTGAAGTACCTGGACGGCATGGACAGCCTGCTGTCGATCGTGCAGATGCCGGCCGGTGTCCCGGTCGCCACGGTCTCGGTGGGCGGCGCCCGCAACGCCGGTCTGCTGGCCGCCCGCATCCTCGCCGCCCACGACGAGGAGCTGCTCACCCGTATGCGGGACTTCCAGCAGGAGCTGAACGACCAGGCCACCGAGAAGGGCAAGCGCCTGCGCGCCAAGGTCCAGGGTTCGAACGGCTTCGGTTTCGGAAAGTGACGGAGATGACCTCACTGGACGCGGCCCGCGAGCTCCTGCGCGAGTTCCCCGTCGTCGACGGCCACAACGACCTGCCCTGGGCGCTGCGCGAGCAGGTCCGCTACGACCTCGACGCCCGTGACATCGCCACGGACCAGCACGCCCACCTGCACACCGACATCCCCCGGCTGCGCGCGGGCGGGGTCGGCGCGCAGTACTGGTCGGTGTTCGTGCGCGCCGACCTCCCCGACGCCGTCCCGGCGACGCTGGAGCAGATCGACTGCGTGCGGCGGCTCATCGCCCGCCACCCGCGGGACCTGCGCGCGGCGCTGACGGCCGCGGACATGGAGGCGGCCCGCGCGGAGGGCCGCATCGCCTCCCTCATGGGGGCGGAGGGCGGCCACTCCATCGCCAACTCGCTCGGCACCCTGCGCGGCCTGTACGCGCTCGGTGTGCGCTACATGACGCTCACCCACAACGACAACGTGGACTGGGCGGACTCCGCGACCGACGAACCCAGGGCCGGCGGCCTGTCCACCTTCGGCCGTGAGGTCGTGCGCGAGATGAACCGCGAGGGCATGCTCGTCGACCTCTCGCACGTGGCGGCGACGACGATGCGGGACGCGCTGGACGCGACGGCCGCGCCGGTGATCTTCTCGCACTCCTCCGCGCGGGCGGTGTGCGACCACCCCCGCAACATCCCGGACGACGTCCTCGAACGCCTCCCCGCCAACGGCGGCGTGGCGATGGTGACCTTCGTGCCGAAGTTCGTCCTCCAGGCGGCGGTCGACTGGACGGCCGCGGCCGACGAGAACATGCGCGCCCACGGCTTCCACCACCTCGCCACCACCCCCGAGGCGATGAAGGTGCACCGGGCCTTCGAGGAGACCAACCCCCGCCCCGTCGCCACCGTCGCGACGGTCGCCGACCACCTCGACCACATGCGCGAGGTCGCCGGCATCGACCACCTCGGCATCGGCGGCGACTACGACGGCACCGCCTTCACCCCCGAAGGCCTCGGCGACGTCTCCGGCTACCCCCGCCTGATCGCGGAGCTCCTCGACCGAGGCTGGTCCGAGCCGGATCTCGCCAAACTGACCTGGCAGAACGCGGTACGCGTGCTCGGCGCGGCGGAGGACGTCGCCCGCGACCTCCAGGCGACCCGGCCGCCTTCCCACGCGACGATCGAATCGCTGGACTGCTGACGGTAACGTCGGTCGGGGCGGGCGGCCGATGCGGCCCCCGCCCCTGCCGGGCCGCCCCTGCCGGGCCGCCCCTGCCGGGCCGCCTCTTCCGGGCCGCCCCTGCCGGGCCGCGCCTCCCGCACCGCCTCTTCCGGGCTGCCTCTGCCGGGCCGCCCCTGCCGGGCCGCGCCTGCCGGGCCGCCTCTTCCGGGCTGCGCCTGCCGGGCCGCCCCTGCCGGGCCGCGCCTGCCGGGCTGCCTCTGCCGGGCCGCCCCTGCCGGGCCGCGCCTGCCGGGCCGCCTCTTCCGGGCTGCGCCTGCCGGGCCGCGCCTGCCGCACCGCCTCTTCCGGGCCGCCCCTGCCGGGCCGCGCCTGCCGGGCCGCCTCTTCCGGGCTGCCTCTGCCGGGCCGCGCCTGCCGGGCCGCCCCTGCCGGGCACCCCCTGCCGGGCCGCGCCTGCCGGGCTGCGCCTCCCGCATCGCCGCTCCCGTCCCGGCGCCAGGTCTCCAGGGCCCCGGGCGACGTGGTCCAGCCCCCGGACGGGCGCCTGACCGGCGCGCGTACCCCGAACGCCCCGTCCACCAGGAAGCGTGGCGTCCTCCGTGCGACGGTGACCGTACTGCTGATCGACGTACGGAGACCGCCATGGCCGACCTCCATGACGAGCCGCACACCCTTCCCCGGGACGGTGAGCTCGACGACGAGGCGCAGGCGGAGGCCCCCTTCACCCCGTACACGCGGCTCGCGGCCGAGCAGACCGCCCTGGACGCCCAGGAAGCCGAGAGCGCCCCGCTGGAGCGTGCCCGCGTCCTCCTGGCCGCGCACCCCGTCGCGGACGGCTACAGCGGACTGCCCTGGGCCCTGCGCCACCTGCCCTGGTACGACCTCCAGCTCGGCGAGGGCGCGGTAGCAACGGACGTGCCCCGGCTGCGGCAGGGCCACGTCGGCGCGCTGCTGTGGTCACTGCACCTGCCCGAGGGACTCGCCGCCGGCCGGGCCGTCGGAGCCACCCTGGAGCAGCTGGATCTCGTCCGGTCGGTGATCGCCGCCCATCCCGAGGGACTGCGGCTCGCCCGCAGCGCCGGCCAGGTCATCGACGCCCGCCACTGCGGCCGCGTCGCCGTGGTCCTGGGCCCGGCGACCGCCGCCGCGCTCGACGACTCGCTGGCCGTCCTGCGCATGCTGCACTCGCTCGGAGTGCGCGTCCTCACCCTCGCCGGCACCTCGTGGGCGAGCGACGGGGGACTGACCCGGTTCGGCGAGGAGGTCGTCCGGGAGATGAACCGGCTCGGCGTGCTCGCCGACCTCTCCGGCGCCTCCGACACCACCGTCGGCCGCGTCCTCGCGCTCTCCAAGACGCCGGTCCTGTGCACCCGCTCCGCGGCCCGCGCACTGCGTCCGCACCCCGCCAACCTGTCCGACGACCTGCTCGCCGGGCTGGGCGCGGCCAAGGGGCTGTGTCTGGTGCCGCTGACCGCCGAGCAGACCGGCCCCGGTCTGCGGGACGTCGCCGACCACCTCGACCACGTCCGCGCGATCGTCGGCGCCGACTGCGTCGGCCTGTCCGGCAGCCACGACTCCGGCGCCGCCCATCCGCGGGGCCTCACCGACGCCTCCGGCTATCCGCACCTGATCGCCGAGCTGCTCGACCGGGGCTGGCCCGAGACCGACATCGCCCTGCTGACCTGGGGCAACGTACAGCGGGTCCTGCGCACCGCGGACTTCACGGCCCGCGCGGCACAGGAGCGCAGAGAGCCGTCGACGGCGCGGATCACGGAGCTGGACGGATAGGGCCTCCCGCCACCCGGCGGTCAGGGCGCCCGGCGGATCAGGGCGGGGGAGCCGCAGGAGCTACGGGCGCTCGATCCGGCACAGGCAGAACGGATGCCCCGCCGGATCGGCGTACACCTGGAAGTCCTTCTTCTCCCGGTCCTCCAGGTCCAGCGGCCGCGCGCCGAGCGCCAGCACCCGCTCGTGGGCCGCGTCGATCTCCGCCCAGGTGGCGCCGCCGTCCAGATCGAGGTGGAACTGCTGGGGATTGCGGTCGGCGCGCGGCCACTCCGGCGGGGTGTAACCCTCCACCTGCTGGAAGGCGATCCGGGGACCGCCGGGGACGTCGAGTACGAACCAGTCCTCCTCGCCGTCCTCGGCATCGGGCGTACCGCCCAGAACCGCCGCGTAGAAGTCGGCGAGCGCGCGCGGATCGGGACAGTCGAGGACCACGGAACGGAAGCGGGCGACGGGCGGCATGAATTCCTCCTGGCTCGAGTGCGGTACGGGGCTTGCGCAGTCGTGGCTTCTGCAGTCGTGGCTTCTGCAGTCGTGCGGGCTCCGACGGTCGGACCGGCTTCCATCGCCGGACCGGCCAGAACGGTCGTTGCGGGGGTTCAGCAGTTGCACAGGCAGAACGGGTGCCCAGCCGGATCGGCGTACACACGCCAGCCGCGCGAGCGGTCGTCCGCGTCCAGCGGCTTCGCGCCGAGCGCGAGCACGCCCCGCTCGGCCGCGTCCAGATCGTCGACGGTCAGGTCCAGATGGAACTGCTGCGAGTGCTCCGGCGCGGGCCACACGGGCGGCACGAACCCGGGGGCGGCCTGGAAGGCCAGCGAATGGCCGCCGGGCACCTTCAGATCCACCCAGTCACCCTCGCCCTCGACGCTGCCGCCCAGCACTTCGGCGTAGAAACCGGCCAGCGCGCCCGGGTCGGGACAGTCCAGAACGACGACACCCAGCTTGGCGAGAGCCATGACTTCTCCTCGCGATCCGAACGGACCTGCCTTCGGGGCACCCGAGCCGGGTCACCCGAAGCCGGTTACCCCTAGAGTCGGGTAACCGGTAACGGTTACTGCATGCTCCGGTATAGGCGGTAACGTCGCAAGCATGAATGACCGATCGGTCGCCCCGGGAGGCCTGGCCCTGGTCGAGTCCCTGGTGAACACGCTGGACATCGAGTCGGGCGCGGACGCGCTGGACACGGCGGAGGGCCGGGCCCGGTTCGGGCTGCCGGAGACCATCGGGGGCGCCGAGGGCGCAGACGGCACCAGGGGCGCCGAGGACGAGCTGGCGCGGGCCCGTGAGCTGCGCGAATCCCTGCGCGCTGCTCTGCTGGCGCACGCGGGCCATCCCCCGCACCGCGAGGTGACCCCGCTGGGCGAGCTGCTGGCGGCGGCGCCCCTGCTGGTCGCGATCGACGAGCACGACGGCTCCGCCCACCTGGCCCCCGCCGGTCTCGCCCCCGCCGCTCTCCCCCCGGCGGGTCCCGCTCCCGCAGGTCCCGTCCCCGTCGGCGCGGTCCCGCTGCTCTCCCGTACGGCCGCGGCGGTGGCGGAGGCGCTGATCGCGGGTACCTGGACCCGACTGAAGGCCTGCGAGGCCGTCACCTGCCACTGGGCGTACTACGACCGCAGCCCGGGGGGCCGGGGGCGCTGGTGCTCGATGCAGGTGTGCGGGGCGCGCGCCAAGATGCGGCGGTACCGGGCGAAGTAGTTCACCGGCCGAGGCACAGGCCGGTGGTGCAGAATGCAGCAAGACGCCGGTTCGGCCGACTGAGCCTCGGCCGAACCGGCGTCGCTCCGTATGCCTCCGCGTCCGCGTACGTTTCCTAGGCGGTCGGGCGGCCCATCGCCCGGTACGTCCAGCCGGCCTTGCGCCACAGGACGGGGTCGAGCGCGTTGCGTCCGTCGAGGATCAGCCGGGTCGTCACGACCTCGCCGAGTTCCGCCGGGTCGAGCTCGCGGAACTCCCGCCACTCGGTGAGGTGGAGTACGACGTCGGCGCCCCGGACGGTCTCCAGGGCCGAGTCGGCGTAGCCGAGCGTCGGAAAGACCCGGCGGGCGTTCGACATCCCCTTCGGGTCGTACACCGTGACCTGGCCGCCCTGGAGATGGATCTGCCCGGCGACGTTGAGGGCGGGCGAGTCCCGTACGTCGTCGGAGTCGGGCTTGAAGGTGGCGCCGAGCACGGCGACCCGCTTGCCCAGGAACGAGCCGCCGCCCAGCGCCTGCCGTGCCAGCTCCACCATCTGCCCGCGCTGACGCATGTTGATGGAGTCGATCTCGCGCAGGAAGGTCAGCGCCTGGTCGGCCCCGAGCTCACCGGCACGCGCCATGAATGCCCGGATGTCCTTGGGCAGACAGCCGCCGCCGAACCCGATCCCGGCCCGCAGGAACTTCTTGCCGATCCGGTCGTCGTACCCGATGGCCTCGGCCAGCTTGGCGACATCGCCGCCGGCGGCCTCGCACACCTCCGCCATGGCGTTGATGAAGGAGATCTTGGTGGCCAGGAAGGAGTTCGCGGAGGTCTTCACCAGCTCGGCGGTGGGGAAGTCGGTGACGACGAACGGCGACCCTTCGCCGATCGGCGTCTCGTAGACCTGCCGCAGCAGCGCCTCGGACCGCTCGCTGCGCACCCCGACGACGATGCGGTCCGGGTGCAGGGTGTCCTGGACCGCGAACCCCTCGCGCAGGAACTCCGGGTTCCAGGCGAGTTCGGCGTCCGCGCCGGCGGGCGCGAGCTCGGCGATCGTCCGGGCCAGCCGGTCGGCGGAGCCCACCGGCACCGTGGACTTGCCGACGACGAGCGCGGGCCGCGCGAGATGAGGAGCGAGGGAGCCGATGGCGGACTCGACGTACGACATGTCGCACGCGTACTCACCGTGCTTCTGCGGGGTGTTCACGCACACGAAGTGGACGTCGCCGAAGGCCCCCACCTCGGCCCAGTCCTGGGTGAACCGCAGCCGCCCGCTGGAGCCCTCGAACCCGGGGACGTGCCGGCGCAGCAGCTCCTCGAGCCCCGGCTCGTACATGGGGGTCTCGCCGCGTTCGAGCATCTTGATCTTTTCCCGCACGACATCGAGAGCGAGCACCTCGAAGCCCAGTTCGGCCATGGCCGCGGCGTGCGTGGCGCCGAGATAGCCGGTGCCGATCACGGTGATCTTGAGGGCCATGGATGCTCCTGGTGGGGGTGTCGTCGCTGCAGCGCCCGAGCATAGTCGGGGCGTACCTGCTCCCCCCACCGGGCAGTTGTCGGACAGGGCGGCCCTGTCGCCAAGCTCACGTATCACTCGGATGGGCGGGCCCTTAAAATCTGAGTTACTTAACGGTAATTAGCGTCGGTGACCGTAGCGTTTTTTGGAGCTGAGACACCTTGGCCGGATCGGCTGACTTCGACCTGTACCGCCCGTCCGAGGAGCACGACATGCTCCGCGACGCCATCCGCTCGCTCTCCGAGGCGAAGATCGCGCCGTTCGCCGCCGCGGTGGACGAGGAGGCCCGGTTCCCGCAGGAGGCGCTGGACGCCCTGGTGGCGAGCGACCTGCACGCGGTGCACGTTCCCGAGTCGTACGGCGGCGCCGGCGCGGACGCCCTCGCCACGGTGATCGTGATCGAGGAGGTGGCGAGGGCCTGCGTGTCCTCCTCCCTGATCCCCGCGGTGAACAAGCTGGGCTCCCTGCCGGTGATCCTCTCGGGCTCCGAGGACCTGAAGAAGAGGTACCTGACGCCGCTCGCCAAGGGCGACGCGATGTTCTCGTACGCCCTCTCCGAGCCGGACGCCGGCTCGGACGCGGCCGGCATGAAGACGAAGGCGGTCCGGGACGGCGACCACTGGATCCTCAACGGCGTGAAGCGCTGGATCACCAACGCCGGCGTCTCGGAGTACTACACGGTGATGGCCGTGACGGACCCGTCGAAGCGTTCGAAGGGCATCTCGGCCTTCGTCGTGGAGAAGTCCGACCCGGGCGTCTCCTTCGGCGCCCCGGAGAAGAAGCTGGGCATCAAGGGCTCCCCGACCCGCGAGGTCTACTTCGACAACGTCCGCATCCCGGCCGACCGCATGATCGGCGAGGAGGGCACGGGCTTCCTGACCGCGATGAAGACCCTGGACCACACCCGCATCACGATCGCCGCGCAGGCGCTGGGCGTCGCCCAGGGCGCCTTCGACTACGCCAAGGGCTATGTCCAGGAGCGCAAGCAGTTCGGCAAGGCGATCGCCGACTTCCAGGGCATCCAGTTCATGCTCGCCGACATGGCCATGAAGATCGAGGCCGCCCGTCAGCTGACGTACGCGGCGGCGGCCAAGTCCGAGCGGCTGGACGCCGACCTCACCTTCCAGGGCGCGGCCGCGAAGTGCTTCGCCTCGGACGTGGCGATGGAGGTCACCACGGACGCGGTCCAGCTCCTGGGCGGCTACGGCTACACGCGGGACTACCCGGTGGAGCGGATGATGCGCGACGCGAAGATCACCCAGATCTACGAGGGAACGAACCAGGTCCAGCGGATCGTCATGGCGAGGAACCTGCCGTAGGCGGTCGCTGAGCCGACGGTCGAAGGGTGCCCAGGGGATGGGCACCCTTCACTGCTTCTCAGCTCGAATCCGATCCCGGCCCGGCACCGCGGACACGGCCGGGTCGTCTCCGGCGGCTGTGTGCCGACGCTCATCGACGCGCGATCCCGCCCCCACGGCCCCTCCCCAGAGGATGTCCGCACCTGACAGCGGAAGCCGATCGGGGCAGGGCGTTCGGATGAAGCGCCTGCTCAGTCCCCGAATCCCTCCGCGACCCGGCGCTCGCGCAGTTCCCTGATCGCCCGCCGCCGGGCCAGCCGGTGGGTGCGGCGGATCTGGGCCTCCTGGTAGCGGCGTTCGTCGCGTTCCGTCTCCGGGAACACCGGGGGGACCGCGCGGGGCTTGCCGTCGGCGTCGACAGCGGCGAAGACGAGGTAGGCCGAACCCACCTGGGTGGCCGGAGCGGACTCGTTCCAGCGCTCCGCCAGAACCCGGACGCCGATTTCCATCGACGTCCTGCCGGTCCAGTTGACCTGGGCCTTCACATGGACGAGGTCGCCGACGCGGACCGGCTCCAGGAACACCATCTCGTCCATGGACGCGGTGACGGCGGGCCCGCCGGAGTGTCGTCCGGCTACCGCGCCCGCCGCGTCGTCGACGAGTTTCATGATCACACCGCCGTGCACCGTGCCCAGCAGGTTGGTGTCGTTGTGGGTCATGATGTGGCTGAGCGTGGTGCGGGACGCGGAGGTCGGCTTGCCCGGGATGTCCGTGGTGCTGCCCGAGTCCGCCGCGGTGACCTGGTCTGTCATGACCTCCACCTTATGCCGAGGGGGACAACCCGGGATTTTGTGTCAGCTTGGCAACAGCGGGGCTCTGATTCTCCGACGGCCCTTGTACGGCACACAGCACTGCCCTGCACACTGGTCCGCATGAACGATTGGCCCGAGGGATGGTCCGACAGTGACCGCGGCAACCGGTACGGCGGCGGCAGCGCGAACGCGCAGCCCGAGAGCCCGCGTGTCATGCGGCAGGTCCGCCGCGGCCCGGCCGCGCCGCCGCAGGGCGCCGGCGTCCCGCCGCAGCCGTCGTACGTCAACGGCCAGGGGTACGGCGACTACACGAACGCGCAGAACACCGGCTACGACAGCGGCTACAGCTCGGGCGAGGTCTACGGGGGCGGAGGCGATCCCGGTGGCCCGGGAGACGTCGGCACCCGCGCCCCGCGCCCCGCGCCGAACTGGCGTCGGCGTATCAAGTGGACGGCGATCACCGTTCTGACCGTGCTGGTCGTCACGACGGTTGGCACCTACTTCTGGGCCGACGGCAAGCTGAAGCGCGAGGTCGACCTGTCGAAGGTCATCGACCGGCCCGAGGGCGGCGACGGGACGAACTACCTGATCGTCGGCTCCGACAGCCGTGAGGGCCTGTCCGCCGAGGAGAAGAAGGAACTGCACACCGGTTCCGCCGAGGGCAAGCGCACGGACTCGATGATGATCCTGCACGTCGGCTCCAACGGCGACACGCTGGTCTCGCTCCCGCGCGACTCCGACGTGGAGATCCCGACGTTCGTCGGCTCCGAGTCCGGCAAGACGTACAAGGGCACCGGCCGGCACGTGAAGCTGAACGCCGCGTACGCGACGGACGGCCCGGAGCTGCTGGTGCGCACGATCGAGTTCAACACCGGCCTGCGCATCGACCACTACGTCGAGATCGGCTTCGCCGGCTTCGCGAACATCGTCGACGCGGTCGGCGGTGTCGAGATCACCATCGACAAGGCCTTCAAGGACAAGTACTCGGGCGCCGACTTCCAGGCGGGCAAGCAGACCCTGAACGGCGAGGAGGCGCTGGCCTTCGTCCGCACCCGGCACGCGTTCGCCGCGTCCGACCTGGAGCGCACCAAGAACCAGCAGAAGTTCCTCGCGGCCCTCGCCCACGAGGTGGCGACCCCGGGCACGGTCCTGAACCCCTTCGCGCTCTACCCGACGCTGAGCGCGGGCCTGGACTCGCTCATCGTCGACAAGGACATGGGGCTGTACGACCTGGGGTCCATGTTCTTCGCGATGAAGGGCGTCAACGGCGGCGACGGCACCTCGCTGAACATGCCGATCTCGGGCTCCTCCGGCGGCAACCTCGTCTGGGACAAGACGAAGGTGAAGCAGCTGGTGAACGAGTTGAACAACGACGAGAAGGTCACGGTCACCGGCAACTGAGCCGCCGTGACCCGTTCATGAGCAGGGGCGCCCGCACCGGGCGCCCCTGCTCGCGTTCAGGCGGCGGTCACATCGTGGCGCCGGCCATCGTGCGGCACATCTCGGCGCAGCGGCGACAGGACTCGGCGCAGCGCATCATCTGGGGATCGTCCGGCATGGCCATACACGCCTCGGCGCACATGTCGCACGCCTTGGCGCACATCGCGCACATCTCGGCCGACATGGGCGAGCGCCGCATCATCATGTCGGCGCACATGCGGGTCGTCTCGGAGCAGTCCATGAGCGCGCGCATGATCTGCATCTGGGCCTGGCCGCCCATCTGCATGCAGGAGCTCATGGTCTCCTCGCACATGCTGTGGCAGGACATGCACGCCTCGACGCAGTCCTGCATCTCCTTGCTCATGGTGGTCATGGTTCCGTGCTGGGTCATGGCTCCTCCTGGGGGTGAGGGGGCCCGGCGGGCCCCGTGCGTGCCCTTCCGTCGTACGCCTCCCACCCGCCCCGCGCCATCGGGAGGACGGGACCAATCCGCACGTTTCACACCAGAAGCGCACATCGGCCTAGGAGCAGCCCACCTCGTCCCCCCGCACCACTCCGAACTCCCCTTGCTCCGCGTGAGCCGCCCGCACCTTCCGCACCTGGCGGAAGTCCGTCCCCGCGATGACCTTCAGGGTCGGCCCGAGGCCCTTCACGGGCCGCAGTTCGCTGCCCGGAAGAGCGGTCGCGAGGGATTTCGCGGAGCGGTCCCAGCGGGGGTCGTAGGCCACGACCGTGCGCCGGGCGGTGGGGTGGGCCGCGCTGACCGGCTGCCGGGTGGTGCGGAAGCCCGTCGCGGCCAGCGCCGCGTCCACCCGCTTGCCGAGTCCCGCCGTACGGGTGCCGTTCACGACCTGGACGCGGATCTGCTGCGGGGCCACGTCCACCCGGACCGCCCCGCTGGGCCGGGGGCCGGGGGCGAGGGGCTCGTCGTCGCGCAGGGCCCGGAACAGGCGCCGCGACCTCACCGGGTCCCACTTCAGCGTCGAGCCGATGCCTTTCGCGACGTATCCCATCTGACCGATGGGCACGGTCGTGAACTCGGAGGAGGACGGGGAGAAGGTGCGCATCGCCCGGCCGAGGTCGAGTAGTTCGTCCGTGCCGAAACCCCGGTCCGCCCGTACCGAGCCGAGCACCGCGCGCGTCACGTCCCGGAACTTCAGGGGGTTCAGCAGGACCCCGGAGGAGGTGGCGCGGTCCACCAGGGCCGCCAGAAAGCGCTGTTGCCGCTTCATCCTGCCCAGGTCCGAGGAGGCGTCCGCGTGCCGGGAGCGGACGTACTGGAGGGCCTGGCCGCCCTTGAGCGTGTATGTGCCCGGCGCCAGGTCCAGTCCCGTGTACGAGTCCTTCAGGGGCTCCGCCGTGCAGACCCTGACCCCGCCCAGCACGTCCACCGTCTTCATGAAACTGGTGAAGTCGACCTCCAGGTAGTGGTCGATCTTCACGTGGGTCATGCTCTCGACCGTGCGGACGGTGAGCTGCGGCCCGCCCTCCGCGTACGCCGCGTTGATCCTGACCGGGTGGCCCCGGTGCTCCTCGCCGGTGACCTGGTCGGTGTGCGGGGGCGTCTCCGCGTAGGAGTCGCGCGGGAGACTGACGACGCTGGCCCGCTCACGGTCCTCCGAGATGTGCACGATCATGATCGTGTCGGTGCAGTGGCAGGGGGCCCCGCCCAGGCGGTACCGGAGGCGCTCCGCCTGCGTGATGTCGTCGCGGCCGTCCGTGCCGACCAGCAGGACGTTCATGCCGTGGCCGGCCCGCGGGCGGTTCTTCATGTCCTTGAAGGGGTCGACCCGGGCGATGTCCGCGTCAAGACTGGAGACCACCGAGTGACCGATCCCGGCGGCGGCGAGGAGCACCACCGAGAGCGTGGTCGTCGCCCGCATGGCCCAGCGGGGGCGACCGCGTCGACGGGAGGGGCGGGGTGCGCGGCGCGGTGGGCGGGGGTGACGCGGGGACCGGGGCGGTGTGGTGGGCATACGGGGCACCTCCGGGCGGCCGTGGGCGGGGCGAGCCGTTGGAACGGTAGGCCCATACGATCTGCCGACCGGGGCAGCGCACCCGGCGGCGCGGGCCGTGTCCCCCGTTCGCGGTAACGTGAGCCCCCTATGAACGCCAAGCCCGACGTGCAGCTCCCCGCCGTGTCCGTCATCATGCCCGTCCTCGACGAGGAGCGGCATCTGCGCGGAGCCGTCCAAGCGATCCTCGCGCAGGAGTACGCCGGCGAGATGGAGGTCGTGATCGCCATCGGTCCGTCCACGGACCGTACGGAAGAGATCGCGGCCGAGCTCGTCGCCGAGACGGCCTCCGACCGGAACAAGCGCGTGCACACGGTCCCCAACCCCACCGGGCGTACGCCCGCCGCGCTCAACGCCGCGATCAAGGCCTCCCGCCATCCGATCGTCGTCCGCGTCGACGGGCACGGCATGCTCTCCCCGAACTACATCGACACCGCCGTACGGCTCCTGGAGGAGACCGGCGCGCAGAACGTCGGCGGGATCATGCACGCCGAGGGCGAGAACGACTGGGAGCACGCGGTGGCCGCGGCCATGACCTCGAAGATCGGGGTCGGCAACGCCGCCTTCCACACCGGGGGGCAGGCCGGCCCGGCGGAGACCGTGTACCTCGGTGTCTTCCGGCGGGCCGCGCTGGAGCAACAGGGCGGCTACAACGAGGAGTTCATCCGCGCCCAGGACTGGGAGCTGAACTTCCGGATCAGGGAGGCCGGCGGGCTCATCTGGTTCTCGCCCGAGCTCAAGGTGTCGTACCGGCCGAGGCCCACCGTCAAGGCGCTCGCCAAGCAGTACAAGGACTACGGCCGTTGGCGGCACGTCGTCGCCCGCTACCACGAGGGCTCCATCAACCTGCGCTATCTCGCCCCGCCGACCGCGGTGTGCGCGATGGCCGCCGGGATCGTGGTGGGCGCCGTGCTCACCCCGCTGGGCTTCGTGATCCCCGGCGGCTACCTCGCGGCGATCGTCGCCGGTTCGTGGCCGGCCGGCAAGGGGCTGCCGCTGAAGGCACGGCTCCAGATCCCCGTGGCCCTCGCCACCATGCACATGTGCTGGGGTTTCGGCTTCCTGACCAGTCCGAAGGCGCTGGCCAGGAAGGTCATCGCGTCGCGGCGCCCCGCGGTCCTCAGCGACGCGCACTGAGCAGCGCGAGGCGCGCACCGAGCACCTTCGCAGCACACCTTCGTATCCGCTCCGAAGCGCTTCCTTCGCAGCACACCGTCGTATCGCTCAGAAGCGCCTCAGAAGTGCTTCGAAGCGCCTTTGATGCCGCCTCCGGAGTGATTCCGGAGGCGGCATCGGGGCACCACGGGACCCGGGCTACCAGGTGTAGTTCGGGTCCACGTGCATGCACTGGGTGGTGTCGGAGGCGTTGATCGCTCCGGCCGTGTCGGGCGTCTTGTCGTCCTTCACCGGCGCCTTGTAGGCCGTTCCCGACCGCCAGTCGGCGCCCACGACGAGCGTGACCCCGGAGACCTCCGTGGACTTCTTCACCTGGCTCGCCGGGATGCCGAGGGCCTTGGCGACGGCCAGGGCGTCGCCCTGGAGGTCGGCGCTCGGGTAGCGGACCACCGTGCCCGGCGAGGCCGTGGCCGACGAGGTGTCCGCGACGGCCTCGGTGAAGCCCTTGCCCGTCAGCAGCTCCTTCACCGCCGTCGCCCGCCCGCGGACCGCCGCCTGTGTGCTCGTGGACGTCCCGTTGTGCACCTGCACCGCGATCCGGTCGTTCGCGGCGGCCGCGTCCGTGACCGTCGGGGACGGGCTGGGGGTGACCTTCTTCGCGTCCTTGCCGTCCAGGGCGATGTCCTCGCGCACCAGACGGAACAGCTGCTTGGCGTCCTCCGTGGGGACCACCCGGCTGCCCTGGTAGCGGTTGGGCATCGTCGTCATCGTGATGCGGTCGGTGGGCACCTTCTGCAACTCGCCCGCCAGGTCGTACATCTTCGTGATGGTGTCGAGGCCGTCGTCGACGGTGATCGCCTTCGTGGCCGCCTCGGCCAGCTTGCGCAGCTTGTTGGGGTTGGTCAGCTTGGCGTTGGCGCGCAGCTCGCGGACCATCGAGTTCATGTACATGTGCTGCGCCTTGGCGCGGGCCAGGTCGGTGTCGTCCTCGAAGCCGTAGCGGGTGCGCAGCCACTGAAGGGCCTGCTTGCCCTTGACCGAGTGCGTGCCCTCCTCCAGCTTCAGGCCGGATCCCTTGCCGCTGCTCGTGTGCGAGTAGACGTTGGCGTCCACGCAGACCGGCACACCGCCGATCGCGTCCGCCATCGAGACGACACCCGCGAAGTCGATCATCATGAAGTGGTCGATGTGGATGTCGGTGAGCTTCTCCCAGGTGGCCACCGTGCAACCCGGGCCGCCGCGGCTGAGCGAGGCGTTCGTCATCTCGCCCTGCAGTGCCTTGTAGGTGGTCCCGTCGTCGGGGTCCGTGCACTTGGGGATGTCCAGCAGGGTGTCGCGAGGCATGCTCACCACCGACATGTTGCTGCGGTCCGCCGATATGTGCAGCAGCATCTGGACGTCCGCCAGCGGGGGACCGCCGAAGTCGTACTTTGCGCCGCCGAGCTTCTGGTTCGCCGCGGTGTCACGGGCGTCCGAGCCGATCAGCAGGATGTTCAGCGCCGTCTGGCCCTCGGAGTTGGCCTTGGTTCCGGCTGCCCGGTCCTTGGCGTCGCCGATGTTCAGGTCGTCGTGCTTGATGTTCGAGTTGAGATGCTCGTAGTAGAGGTATCCGGCCCCCGCGCCGCCGAGTATCACCACCGCGAGCACCGTCGCCGACCAGCGCAACGCGCGTCGACGTCGGCGTCTGCGATCCGGGCCGCGGCCCGCGCCGCGCCCCCTGCCGCGTCTGCCGCCCCCCTCGGACGCGCCCTTGTCCTGTTGTTCCCGCGTCGTCAAGGACATCGTGTCCTCGACCGCGGGAACCTCTCTCCGCACCCCGCTGCTCCCCGCCAATTCCCCTGCCCCTCCCCGCCGTGCGCCTGACACGGGCCCGTCCCGCGTCAAGTCAGACGCTCGACGGGCCCGAAGGGTTACCTACTTGGCGCACTCGACCTTGTCCGCCGTGGACTTCTGGACCGTGTCCGGCACGGCGGTCGGAGTCGTGAGCGAGACGCCCGCGCCCTTGAAGTCCTTGCCCAGGGTCAGCGTCATCGTCGGCAGACCCTGGCTGTTCTCGACGCTCTTGCCCGGCTTCAGCGCGGTACCGGGCAGCCCCATGATGGCGGCGAGCTTGCGTGCCTGGTCGGCCTGGTCGGGCGCGTACTCGAGTGTCGTCCTGCTCAGCACCGCGGGCGCGTTGCCCGCGTTCTCGGACTTCGTCACGCCCTCATCATTCTGCAGCCAGTTAAGAGTCTCCTGTGCGCTGCCGGCCGGGGCGCCGCCGTTCATGACCTGCACCCGCACCGCGGAGGCGGCCGACCGAGTGCCCTTGAGACGGGCCGCCGCGGCCGCCGCGGCCGCGTCCTTCGACGCCGCCGCCTGCTCCTTCACCGCGGTGAAGGAGACATCGTCCTTGATCATCTGGAAGACGGTCGGCGCGGTCGAAGTGTTCACGACGACCGTGGCCTTGACCTTCTCGGCCGGGTTGTCGACGACCGGCACGGTGGTGAAGGTCAGGTTCTTGACGTTGAGCTTGCCCAGCTCCAGACCGAGGTCCTTGAGCTTGTCGATGCTGTCCAGCTGGGAGTCGACGGTCAGCGCCTTGGTGCCCGCCTCCGCCAGCTTGATCATCTTGGTGGGGCTGGAGAGCGTGTCGTTCGACTTCAGCTTGCGCATCAGCGCGCTCAGGAACTGCTGCTGCAGGGCGATCCGGCTCAGGTCGCCGCCGAAGCCGACGGAGTGCCGGGTGCGCACGAAGGCCAGCGCCTGCTCGCCCTCGATGGTGTGCGTGCCCTTCGACAGTTTCAGATGCGAGTCGTCGTCGTCGATGTCCTTCGCCAGGCACACCTCGACGCCGCCGACCGCCGTGGTCAGCGTCTTGACCGCGTTGAAGTCGGCGACCATGAAGTTGTCGGCCTGGATCCCGGTCAGCTCGGTGACCGTGCGCACGGTGCAGCTCGGCGTGCGCTCGTCCTGCCCGAGGCTGGTGTTGAAGCGGACGTTGTCCGTGCCCTTGATGACCTTGGTGGAGCCGTCCGCCTGCTTGGTCTGGCAGTCCGGCACGTTCACGATCAGGTCGCGCGGGATGCTGAGCGCGGTCGCGTTCGTCCGGTCCTTGGAGACGTGCAGCAGGATCGTGGTGTCCGCGTGGCCCACGCTGCCGGAGTCCCCGTAGCCCTCGTTGCCCGAACCGGTGCGCTTGTCGGTGCCGATCACCAGCAGGTTGATCGCCTTGTCCTTGCTGAAGCCACCGGTGCTCGCGCCGTCGTCGGAGACGGACGTGATGTTGTCGTTGAGGTGCTCGAGATAGAGGTAGGCCGCACCGGCGGTGCCCACCAGGACGAAGGCCATGATCCCGCCGGTCCACAGCAGGATCTTCTTCGCCTTCGACTTCTTCTTCACCGGCCGGCGTCCACGCCGGTTCGCCGCCGGTTCCTCCGCCGGTACGCCCCGGCGACGGCGCGACGAAGGCACCTGCGAGCCCGGCGCCTCCTCGGACGGCGACGAAGGCGACTGCCGGCCCGGCGCCGCCGTACGGCCGCGCGTCGAGCCTCCTTCGCCTCCGGTCCGACCGGAGTCGGATCTACGAGGACCGGGCACCGCCGACTGCGGTGCGGAAGCACTCAGTCGCAGTTCGTATTCACCGGTGTTCGGATTGAGCACCCACTGGTCTGCGGGATCGATGTTGTCCGCCCGCCCACGGCCTTGCGCGTCCACGGTTGTCCGAATCCTCCGTCGGGGCCACGCGGCGCCTTTCCCCCTTCAAAGGCGCTCGGGTCTCGGTCACTCGGTGCGCGACCCCAGGAGAGACCTCGTGGCCGGGTGCACCGGATCGCTCACACTATCCGCCCTGTTCGGCGTCGAGCGACGGCCGTGACACATTCCACGCCCCTACAACCGGGCAATCCGCCCTATTTCTTTGAACTCGTGTTCGTTGCGAGGGGTCGACTTGGCAAGCGCTTTACCCGCAGTCGTCCTCGGCGGCGGTGTTCCCGCGGAACGTGGGGGCGGGCGGAGTGGGTGAAACCGGCCCGGAAGCCGCACGTCCCGCCGCCCTCGTTCCGAACGGGCCGTGATCGCCCGACTCCGCGGGGGCGGGGTTCGTGGGAATCTCCTGAGAAACAACCACCGGCATGTCCGTTCGCAGCCGTTCGAAGAGTTTCTCCGCCTCGGGCTCCACAAGTTGGTCGCGATTGGCGTTGTAGACGTACGACTCCCGCGGAACGGTCAGGAATTGCACATGTTCGGTGGGAATGTCCCGCAGTCCGCGCACGAGTTCGTACAGTCCGCGCAGACTCGCCAGATCCGGGTCGGTGGTGAGTGAGGACGTGGCCGAGTCCAGCAGCGGATACAGCTTCACCGGGTTCAGTAGGACGTCATTGCTCCGCACCTTGTTGACGAGTGCCCCGAGGAACCGCTGCTGCCGGTCCATCCGGTCGGTGTCACTGCCGTTCCCGAGCGATTTGCGGGCCCGCACGTATCCGAGCGCCTGCTCCCCGTCGAGCGTGACCTTCCCGGCGGGCAGCCGCAGTTTGGCGGCCTTGTCGTCGATCGGCTCCTTCAGGCACACCTCCACCCCGTCCACGGCGTCGACCATGTCCTTGAACCCGCTGAAGTCGACGACCACGTGGTGATCGATCCGCACCCCCGTCAGCTTCTCCACCGTCCGGATCGTGCAGGCCGAACCTCCGCTCTGGAAGGCGTAGTTGAACATCGCGAACATCGGCTCGGTCCGCTTCCCGTCCGGCCGTAGGCAGCCCGGTACGTCCACCATCAGATCGCGCGGGACGGAGACTGCGGTGGCGCTGCGCCGCCCGGCCGCCAGATGCAGCAGGATCGTCGTGTCCGACCGCTCGGTCCCGGAGTCCCGCCCGTACTCGCGGTTCCCGTCCCCCGACCGTGAATCGGACCCGATGAGCAGGACGTTCTGCGCGTCCTTCACCAACGAGGTCGGCCGCTCCTTCGCGTACCGCGCGAGCTCCGCCGCGGCCGCGTTGTCGGGCGTGATGTTCCCGTCGAGCTTCGCGTAGACGACCCACCCCGCCACCCCGGTCCCCAGCACGACCACCCCCACCGCGCCCGCCCCGTACCGCACCCACCGCCGCCGACGCCGCCGTATGAGCCCCCGCCCGTCGGCGGACGCCCCCACCCCCGGCCCGAGGGGCCCACCCGAACCCGCCGCTTCCCTCACGTGCGATCCACCCCTCCCGCTTCCGGTCCCACGTCGGACGAGCGTGCAGAGCTGCCCTTACGACGATGCCGCGAAGCAGGCCACGGGGCCGGGCGGGGCGGGCCGAACGGGTGAGGCGGCCGGCGCGCGTCCGGCGTTCGGTGGGCGGCGGACGGTGAGCCCGGCCGTCCGGCGTTTGGGTGGGCGGCGGACGGTGAGCCCGGGCGCGGCAGGAGCCGTGGGCACACTGGCGGGCACTGCGCGGGGGCGCGTGAATCCGGCTCGTCCGGTGTCTCGTGGGTGGGGGGACGCAAAACCAGCCCGTCCGGCGCCTTGTGGGCGGGGGTACGTGATAACAGCCCGTCCGGCGTTTGAGGACGAGGCCCCTTCAGGGCCGAAGCGGGGGTCTGGGGGCGCCCAGCGCCCGGCGCCGGCGCCGACGCCGATGGGAGCTGCCGCCCGCGCCGGCGCCGTCCCTGCCGCCGGCCCGCGCGGCTACCGAGCCGTGGCCGTCACCCGCTCACTCTCCACCCGCCGGGCCACAGCCTCCTCCCCGGCCTCCGCCAGGTTCCGGCACAGCACCACGGACCCCCCGCTCGCCAGCGGCGCGTACAGCCCGGCGCTGAGCCCCTCCCACGTGTCGTACGGCAGTCCCGACAGCAGCCGGGAACCGGGCCCCGTGAGTCCCAGCCCCGCCGCCGACGCCCGCGCCCGCTCCACGATCTCGGCCCCGGTGTACTCGGCCCCGGCCACGATCAGCGAGGGTTCCTCGGGGTCGACGGGGGCATACGGCGCGAAACGGTCCCCGAAACTGGGGACGTTCACGGCGTAGTCGTCGTACCCCTCCGGAGGACCCGGCACGAACCGTCGTCCGAGGGGCGCCAGCGACAGCGCGTACCGCTCGCCCCGGCACGCCAGCCCCGCCTCGAACTGCCCGGGCCCGGCGACGACGAAGTCCGCCCGCGCCGGATCCCCGGCCACGTCCGCGACGACCCCCACGGACGAACACGCCAGCAGCCACACCGCCGTCTGCCAGTGCGCGGGCAGCAGCAGCGCGACCCGGTCGCCGGGCTCGGCGGACAGTCCGTCCTGAAGGAGGTTGGCGGTCTTGGCCACCCAGTTGGCGAAGGTGGCCACGGACAATTCGACCCGCTCGCCCGTGGCGTCGTCGTAGAAGGTCACCAGGGGGCGCGCGGGCTCCGCGGCCAGCGCGGAACGCAGCAGGTCGGCAGGGGTGCGATCGGTAACAGTCACCCGCGCAAGCGTACGCGCCGCCGTGGTCGACCCACCGGGTGCCGGGCCCTCGCGGAGCCACCGGTTCGGCGGAACGCGCCCGACGCCCCGTCAACTCACCGATGGACAGAAATGTATGACTATGTCCAGGATCGTTGGCATGCGTGGATTGCTTGCTTCCTCGATCGGTGTCACCTGCGCGGCGGCACTCGCCCTCCCGCTGACGCCGCCCGCCAACGCGGCGACGGCACGACCGGCGCCGGCCGCAGAGGCGGCGCCCACCGGGACGACCAGGGCCACGAGCCCCGACACCCCGACCACCCCATCCCTGCCCGACCGACCCGACCGACCCGACAACCCCGCTCGCCCCGACCTTCCCGACCTCCCGGGCAGTACCCAGTCGCTGCCCCTCACCGCTCTCGCCGGGAACCGGGACCTGGGCGGCGCCGGCGCCGCCCAGGGCCTGCCCCGCCGGGACGTACGCCACTTCTCCCTCCTCGGCGTCGTCTGGGACGACCCGGCCACGGAACTTCACGGCCGCGTCCAGGTCCGCACCCGCCCGTCCGGCACCGGCCGCTGGTCCGGCTGGCAGGACGTCGAGACCCACAACGCCGACCACGGCGCCGACCCCGGCACGCCCGAGAGCGCCTCGGGACGGGTCCGCGGCGCCACGGCCCCGCTGTGGGTCGGTGACTCCGACGGCGTCGAGATCCGCGTCCATCCGGACACCGAACTCCGTACCGAGGAGACGGCCCGGGGCACCCGTACCTCCTCGACCATCTCCCCGCTCCCCGCCGGCCTGCGCCTGGAACTCGTCGACCCGGGATCGGCGCCCCCCGAACACGCCCCCGCGGGCCCACCCCGCAGCCGGGCACTGGCCACCGGCTCCGGCCCGGCGGACGTCCCGCAAGCGGCGACCGCGGCCGAGGCGCCCCACGGTCCGGCGGGCGCTGAGAACGCGGGAGGCGCCGCGGCCAGGGAAGGCGTCAAGACCGCCGCCATGACCGCCGAGGCGACCGCGGCCTCCGCCGCCAACGCCCCCCTCGCCCCACTCGGCGCCACGGAGATCCCCGCCCTGGACCGCCCGGGCACCGAACGCGAGCTCTTCAGCCTGCGCGGGGCCGACCTGACGGCGGCTCAGCGGGCGAAGCCGTACATCGGCGCGCGCCCGGGCATCGTCACGCGTCGGGGCTGGGGCGCCGACGAGAATCTGCGGGAGAGCGGCTTCCGCTACACGACGACGGTCAAGGCGGCGTTCGTGCACCACACGGCCTCGGGCAACAGCTACAAGTGCTCGCAGGCCCCGTCCGTCATCCGTGGCATCTACCGCTACCACGTCAAGAGCATGGGCTGGCGCGACATCGGTTACAACTTCCTCGTCGACAAGTGCGGGAAGATCTACGAGGGTCGCGCCGGGGGAGTGACGAAGGCGATTCTCGGCGCCCACACCCTCGGTTTCAACACCAACAGCATGGGGATCGCCGTCCTCGGCACATTCACCAGTGCCAAGCCGAACACCGCCACGGTCGACGCCATCGCGCGACTGACGGCATGGAAACTCGGCCTCTTCGGGGCGAATCCGCAAGGAAAGACATACCTGAAGTCCGGGGGTGGCAATCTCTACGGAAAGGGAAAGAACGTACGACTGAATGTGATCTCGGGTCACCGGGACGGGTTCGCCACGGAATGCCCCGGAAGGCAGCTCTACGGCAAGCTCGGCTCGGCCCGCTCCACCGCGGCGCGCTACCAGGGGCGTTGAGGCGGGCGATTCGGTTCGGGAGCCCCGGGGCCTGGGGAGGCCCCGGAGGCCGAAGGCTCCGGACGGCCGGAGCACACATCCAGATGGGGCACATTCAGCAGCCGTCAGGGGGGACAGTCTCCCGAGACTGGGACGGAACACCAACGGCCTGGAAGTCGCCACACAACGGTCTGCATACACTGGCCGGCCGAATGACAGTTCGGCCGGTCCCGGCAGGAAGCAGAGACGACGGTGACAGAAGCGATCCTCCTGGTCGGCGGCAAGGGCACCCGGCTGCGCCCGCTCACGGTGCACACACCCAAACCCATGGTCAGGGCGGCGGGGGTACCGTTCCTGACGCATCAACTGGCGCGGGCGAAAGCGGCGGGCGTGGACCACATCGTCCTCGCGACGAGCTATCTGGCGGAGGTCTTCGAACCGTACTTCGGCGACGGCTCGGCCCTGGGCCTGCACATCGAGTACGTGACGGAGGACGAGCCCCTGGGCACGGGCGGCGCGATCCGCAACGTGGCGTCCCGTCTGCGTTCGGGTCCCGACGATCCGGTCCTGGTCTTCAACGGCGACATCCTCACCGGCCTGGACATCAGAAGGCTGGTGGCCACCCACGAGGCGACGGAGGCGGACGTCTCCCTGCATCTGACGAAGGTGACGGACCCGAGGGCCTACGGACTGGTCCCCACCGACGGGACGGGCAAGGTCCTGGCGTTCCTGGAGAAGCCGCAGACGCCCGAGGAGATCGTCACCGACCAGATCAACGCGGGGGCGTACGTCTTCCGCCGCTCGGTGATCGACACGATCCCGCAGGGCCGCCCGGTGTCGGTGGAGCGCGAGACGTTCCCCGGTCTCCTCTCGGCCGGAGCCCACCTCCAGGGCATGGTCGACTCTACGTACTGGCTGGACCTGGGCACCCCGGCGGCCTTCGTCCGGGGCTCGGCGGACCTGGTGCTCGGCAAGGCCCCGTCGCCCGCGGTTCCCGGCCGCTGCGGCGACCGCCTGATCCTCCCGACGGCCATGGTCGCCCCCGACGCGAAGCTGACGGGCGGCACGGTGGTGGGCGAGGGCGCGTTCGTCGCGGAGGGCGCGAGGGTCTTCGGCTCGACGATCCTCCCCGGCGCCGTCATCGAACCGGGCGCCGTCATCACCGACTCCCTGATCGGCAACCGGGCGCGCGTGGGCGAACGCTCCGTGCTCACCGGCACCGTCATCGGCGACGGCGCGATCGTCGGCCCCGACAACGAACTCCGCGAGGGCGCACGGGTGTGGTGCGACGCGAGAATCCCGGCGGGAGCGGTCCGCTTCTCGTCGGATCAGTAGGGCGATGCCCCTGCGAGCGGCGGGACCGGAATTGCTCAGCCCGTCCGGGGGTGCCCACCGCGGGGGAGATCGAGGACGCGGCCGCCCAGGCCGACACGATGGTCCGGGGAGCAGCACCCGTTAGCTGCACCCCATGGTGAGGATGGGAACGGGTAGGGGCGGCGGGGCGAAACCCCCTCGCCCCGGTTCCCGCAGAGCCCCTCACAGCTTCCCGATGTCGCCCCGCGTCATCCGCGGCGCCCGCCGAGGCGGCACCCGCCCGCTCAACAGGATCAACCGGGCCGCCCGATGCCGCTGCCCCGCATACGGCTCCAGCAGCTCCAGCATCACCGAGTCGTCGGCCCCGCGATCCCCCGCCAACGCCCATCCCACGATCCCCGGCAGATGCAGATCCCCCACGGTCACCGCGTCCGGCGCCCCATGACTGCGCTGCACAGTCTCCGCGGACGTCCACGGCCCGATCCCCGGCACGACCTCCAGGCGGGCCTGCGCCTCGGCCGGAGCCATCCGCATCGCCTCCTCCATCCGGGCGGCCACGCGAACGGCCCGCAGAATCGTCGACGCCCGCTTGTCGTCGACCCCCGCCAGATGCCACTCCCAGGACGGAATCAGCGCCCACGTCCGCGGTGCGGGCATGACCCACAGCCGGCCACCCGCCGCGGGCCCCGGCGCGGGCTCGCCGAACTTGCGCACCAGCAGGCGCCACGCCCGATACGCCTCGTCGGTGGTGACCTTCTGCTCCAGCACGGAAGGGATCAACGACTCCAGCACCAGCCCGGTCCGCGTCAGCCTGAGCCCCGGCCGCCGGTGCCTGGCCGTCGCCACGACGCGATGCCGAGGCACGAACGCCTCCGGCGCGTCAGCGGCCCCGAGCATCTCCGGCAACCGCTCCAACAGCCACTGCGCCCCCGGCCCCCACGCCTCCCCACGCACCGCGCCGCCGTCCGCCGCGACGCGCAGCGTCCCCGGCCCGGCGGGGGTCAGACTGGCCCGCCACACGGACCCGTCCGGCATGGCGCGGAACGTCGGGTCGCCGGGCCCACGCCTGAGCGGTCCGAGCACCAGCCCGAGATCGAGCGGCCCCTCGGGCACCCAGGTCCGCACCCGCCCCGGCGCCGAGACCTGCCGCGGCACTCCGACATACCCGCCGCGCACGGGGACGGGGGCGCCTCCCACGCCCTTGGGGCTGTGGGGGAGGCGGGGGCGGGGAGAGAACCGTCCTGACACGAATGAAGTCCCGGCTGGAGAAGAGGAGCTGCGACGAGAGGCGCAGGAGCGCCACGAGAGCCAAAGGGCTGCTACGAGAGTAGGCGCACCCCGGGCACAGGTCACCGCACGGCGCACACGACCGCGGACACGCGCTCATCACGCGAGGCGGACGGGCGCACCGCCCGGCAGCCCATCGCGGCCGTGCCCGGCACACTTCTCGGGCGCGCACATCACGCGAGGCGGACGGGCGCACCGCCCGGCAGCCCACCGCGGCCGTGCCTGGCACACTTCTCGGGCGCGCACATCACGCGAGGCGGACGGGCGCACCGCCCGGCAGCCCACCGCGGCCGTGCCCGGCACACTTCGCGGGCACGCGCTCATCACGCGAGGCGGACGGGCGCACCGCCCGGCAGCCCACCGCGGCCCACCACGGATCACCTCGCACACCTCACGCGAGCCACATCCCGTCGCGCCGCGCGCCTCACCGGACCTCGACGAAGTCCCCCACCTCCCGCTCCCCACGGGCCCGGGGCTCCTCCGCCGCGTGCCCGACCGCCACCGCTCCCATCGGGTCCCAGTCCTCCGGCAGCCCCAGCACCTCCCGCACCACGTCCCGGCAGAACATCGTCGACGACACCCACGCGGACCCCAGCCGCTCCCCGGCCAGGGCGACCAGGAAGTTCTGCACGCCGGCCCCGGCCGCGACCACGAACATCTCCCGCTCGGCCGCGTCCCGTCGCGCGTCGCCGTAGGTGTGAGACCCGTCCATCACCAGGCACGGCACCACGAGATAGGGCGCGTTGCGCAGGACGTCCCCCCGCCGCACCCGCTTGGCGACGGAGTCCTCCGACTTCCCGTCCCGCCGCAGATCCGCGATCCACGCGTCCCGCATGGCGTCCAGCAGCCGCACCCTCGACCCCGCCGACTCCAGCAGCACGAACCGCCACGGCGTCGTGTGATGCGGCGCCGGCGCCGTGACGGCCGCCGCCACCGCCCGCCGTACCGCTCCGGGATCCACCGGCTCGTCGGTGAACGACCGCACGGTCCGCCGCTGGGTGACGGCCAGCCGCACCGCCTCGGACGTACCCAGCCGGAACATGTCGTCGCGCGCACCGCGCACCATGACCCGCGCCCCGGTGTCGCTCCCGGCGGACCCGTCCTCGTCGCCGCCGTCGCGCTCGGTCAGGACGACGTGCTCCAGCCCCCGCACCACGGCCACGGGCAGCCCGGCGGCCTTCCCCTTCACGAGGTCTCCGGCGGCGGCCAGTTCGTCCGCCGTGGCGACCACGGTCGCGCTCAGCGGATTGCCGTGCGCGTCCGTGCCCCCGCGCAGGTCGTCCAGCACCCGCACCCCCGCGGCCCCGATCGCCACGTCCGTGAGCCCGGCGCGCCAGGGCCGCCCGGAGGTGTCGGTGACGACGACCCCTACGTCGACGCCGAGCGCGTCCCGCAGCCCGTCCCGGATCGTCCGTGCCGACGCGTCCGGGTCCTCGGGCAGCAACAGCACGGTCCCCGCGGGGGTGTTGGAGGCATCGACCCCGGCGGCGGCCATGACAAGACCCTGCCGGTTCTCGACGATCCGCAGCGCCCCGCGCCGGGCCACCACCCGCACGGTCTCGGCGTCGATCGCGGCCTCCCGGTCGGCCGCCCGGACGATCCGCCCCTCCGCCTTGGACACGATCTTCGAAGTGACGAGCAGTACGTCACCGTCGGCGAGACCCGGCTCGGCGGCGGCGATCAGTTTCACGAGGTCGTCCCCGGCCCGCACCTCGGGCAGTCCGCTCACGGCCCAGACCCGGTAACCGGTTTCGAAGGACCCGCTCATACCCCGCGCACCTCCTCCGCCAGCGCCAGCGCCTCCCGGGCCATCCGCGCGGTCGCGTCGAGGTCGCTCATCATCAGCGGGACGGCACGGCAGCGGATCCCGGCCGTCTCCACCCGCTCCACCGTGCCCGCGTCCACGGTGTCGACCAGCCAGCCGTCCAGGAGACCCGAGCCGTAGTGCTCGGCCACCGCCGCGGCCGTGGACTCCACGCCGACCGCCGCGAGCACCTTGTCGGCCATGCCGCGCACGGGCGCGTCCCCGACGATGGGCGACAGGCCCACCACCGGTACCCCGGCCTCGGCGATCGCCTCGCGGATGCCCGGCACGGCGAGGATCGTGCCGATCGACACGATCGGGTTGGACGGCGGGAAGAGGATCACGTCCGCCGCCGCGATGGCTTCCAGCACCCCGGGGGCCGGCTTCGCCTGCTCGGCGCCCACGGGCACGACCGCCTCCGCCGGCACGGACGCCCGCAGCCGCACCCAGTACTCCTGGAAGTGCACGGCCTTGCGCTCGCCGTCCGCCTCGACCGCGACATGGGTCTCCACCCGGTCGTCGGTCATCGGGATGAGCCGGACCCCAGGCTTCCACCGGTCGCACAGGGCCTCGGTCACCGCGCTCAGCGGGTACCCGGCGCCGATCATCTGCGTCCGCACGATGTGCGTGGCGAAGTCCCGGTCGCCCAGCCCGAACCATCCGGGCCCGGCGCCGTACGCCGCGAGCTCCTCCTTCAGGTGGAAGGTCTCGTCGGCCCGCCCCCAGCCCTGCTCCTCGTTGATGCCGCCGCCGAGCGTGTACATCACCGTGTCGAGGTCCGGGCAGACCTTCAGCCCGAAGAGGTGGATGTCGTCGCCGGTGTTGCCGATGACCGTGATGTCCGCGTCCGGCACGGCCTGCTTCAGACCGCGCAGGAACCGGGCACCGCCGATGCCGCCTGCCAGAACCACAATGCGCATGGGAGTCAGTCTCGCAGGCGGCCGCGACAGTCCGTCGGCCGGTTGTGGACAACCACCCGCCTGTGGAAATCCGCCCCACCCGTACGAGCCGACGGCGTCCGCCTACTGGCTGACGACGTCCCTCTGTCCGTAGGTCTCGAGCGCCGCGCAGGCGATGGGGGCCCCGCCGGCCGCCCCGGTCGAGTGGAGCCGGGATTCGGGGAGCATGGGCATCTCCGTCAGTCCCGGGAAGTACACGTGCAGGCTCACCGCAGGCTCCAGCGCGTCGTTGACGACCTCGTGCGCGTACCCGGGCGCGAAGACCCGCTGCACCCCCGCCCCGAGCACCCGCTTCCCGCGCTCCGTGCGTTCGGTCAGCTCGCCGTCCAGGACGGTGAGCACACCGGAGGAGCGGCCGTGGTCGTGCAGCCCGCTGCCCTGGCCGGGCACCCAGGACAGCAGCCACACCTCGTAGCCGGGGCCGGTGCGCAGCCGGTGGTACCAGCGCGTCGTCGCGTCGTACCGGACCAGGTGCTCCCACTGGGTCCGGTCGGCGGCGATCGAGCGGGCCAGGCCGACGAACTCGGCGACGGTGGCCGGGTGCTCGCGCGGTGCCTGGAGGAGGTGCGGGACTTCGAGGATGTCGCCGGCGATCTGGAGGTCGCTGTCGCTGTTCATGGGGTGCGTTCCTCGGCGGGAGAGGCGGAAGGAGTGGGGGGCTGGGTGTCGCGTACCGTCCGCCCGGATCACGGGTGGAACAGAGGCGCCCTGGTGTGGGCCGGGGGAAACAGCAGCCGAGTCGCGGTGGACTCAGGAGGAGCAGCCGGAGCGCGTTGGGCTCAACAGCTGGAACGACGACAACAGCTACAGCGAGCGCGGGCAGCACCGTGGGACCCGGCGGAGCCGGTCGAGGTGAGTGCCAAGTTCGCGAGCATGCCCACAAGGACAGCGGTTCACACCTCCACTGTCAACTCGACGCCCGGTATGTGGGACCTGGTTCACCTCATCCGGTTCCTCTGCGAGGTGAAAGGTTTGTGCACGGGCCTACCGGGACACATGGCGCACATGCCGGGCGCGCAAGCCTCACGGCGATCCCGTGATCCGACTGTGATCCGGTTCGCTTTCGCGTGCGTGCCGCAACGGGATCGCATCTTTGGGCGTCCTTCCCCGTACGAGCGCTGTGCGGGGCCGGTGGCCCTCCGGGGCTTCGTCTGCTTGTCAAGGTTTATGGCGATTTGAACACTTACCGCTTGGCCTTGGTTCCGCAGAGTGAATAAGACGCCCAATAGCAGATCCCGGCTTGACTCGCCCGGAGCAGCACACTTGTAATTTCACTCGTGTCGTTCAGCCGAAATCGGTAACGGCCACGTCACGGGGACGCGAAAGACAGAGCGAGGGGCGCACATGACCGAGCTGGTGCAGCAACTGCTGGTCGACGTCGACGACGCGGACGAGGAACTCGGCTGGCAGGAGCGCGCGCTGTGCGCCCAGACCGATCCCGAGTCCTTCTTCCCCGAGAAGGGCGGCTCCACCCGCGAGGCGAAGAAGGTCTGCCTCGCCTGTGAGGTCCGATCCGAATGCCTCGAGTACGCCCTGGCCAACGACGAGCGCTTCGGCATCTGGGGCGGCCTGTCCGAGCGGGAGCGCCGCCGGCTGAAGAAGGCGGCGGTCTGACCACCGCCCACTCCGACCGGCACAGACAGGCACAGACAGGCACAGACAGGCACAGGGGGCAGCGCGGCATCGCGGTGCGCGGACACAGCGGTCCGAACGGCCCGTCGCACGTGGGTTGTCCACAGGCGGCGGGCCGTCGTCCTGCCCAGCCGATAGTGTGGGCGCTCGTCCGAGACACCCCGCCGCCCACACGGCGCAGGCGTCCACCGCAGTCCACCGAACCGGGGCCCGTACCTCGATGTCCGTGCACAGCCACACGGCAGCCCAGCAAGACAGCGCTGCCACACCTGAGTTCCCGCGTCATGTAGTGACCGCGGTGATCGTCTCCCACGACGGTGCCCGCTGGCTGCCCGACGCGCTCGCCGGGCTGCTCGGCCAGGAGCGCCCCGTCCAGTCCGTCATGGCCGCCGACACCGGCAGCTCGGACGACTCCGCCCGCCTGGTCGCCGAGGCCCTCGGGGACGACCGTGTCCTGCACCTCGCCCGGCGCACCGGGTTCGGCCAGGCCGTCGAGGAGGCCAACCGGACGGCCCCGGTCCTCACTCCCGAGGAACTGCCGTACCTGAAGCGCCCCAGCGGCTGGGACCCCGTCACGCGCACGTGGCGCGACGACGCCTACGACCTGCCGGAGCTTCCGCACGGAGAGCCCGTCCAGTGGTTGTGGCTGCTGCACGACGACAGCGCCCCGGAACCGGGCGCACTGGCCGAACTGCTGCGCGTGGTCGACAACGAACTCGAACTGGGCCGCGACGACGTGGCCGTCGTCGGCCCCAAGCTCCGCGGCTGGTACGACCGCCGCCAACTCCTCGAGGTCGGCGTCACCATCGCCCACTCCGGCCGCCGCTGGACCGGCCTGGACCGCCGCGAACAGGACCAGGGCCAGCACGACCACGTCCGGTCCGTACTGTCGGTGTCCACCGCCGGCATGCTGATCCGACGGGACGTCTTCGACCAGCTCGGCGGCTTCGACCGCCGGCTGCCCCTGATGCGCGACGACGTCGACCTGTGCTGGCGCGCGCAGGCCGCCGGCCACCGCGTCCTCATCGCCCCCGAGGCCGTCGTACGGCACGCCGAGGCCGCCTCCCGCGAGCGCCGCACCGTCGACTGCGCGGGCCGCACCAGCGCCTCCCCGCACAAGGTCGACAAGGCCGGCGCCGTCTACACCCTCCTCGTCAACAGCCGCACCGCCCTGCTGCCCTGGGTCCTGGTGCGCCTGGTCCTCGGCACGCTCCTGCGGACCGTCGCCTACCTCGTCGGCAAGGTCCCCGGACAGGCCCTCGACGAGATCCGCGGCCTGCTGGGCACGCTGCTGCGGCCCGAGCGGATCATCGCCGGGCGGCGAAGGCGCGGGAAGCCGGCGGTCGACAAGGATGAACTGCGCCCCCTGTTCCCGCCACCCGGCGCGACCGTGCGGGCCACCGTCGAACAGGCCGCCGGCGACTTCTTCGGCTCCTCCGACCCCGAGGCCACCTCCGGCGCGGGCCGGCACGGCGGCGCCGTCGAATCAGGACCCGGCGGCGACGACGCCGACTTCCTGGAGATCGAGCAGTTCGCCCGCCTCAAGCGCGTCGCCCGCAAGCCCGGCCCGGTGCTCTTCCTGGTCCTGCTGCTCGTCTCCCTGGTCGCCTGCCGCAACCTCCTCGGCGGCGGCGCGCTCGCGGGCGGCGCCCTGCTGCCCGCCCCGGCCGACGCCTCCGAGCTGTGGTCGCGCTACCTCGACGCCTGGCACCCGACCGGCGTCGGCGGCACCCCGTCCGCCCCGCCCTACCTCGCGATCATCGCGGCGCTGGCCACCCTGCTGTTCGGCTCGACCGGCCTCGCCCTCACCGTGCTGCTCGTCTGCTCGGTGCCGCTGGCCGGCCTCACCGCCTACTTCGCTTCCCGCCCGCTCGTCGAGTCACGCCTCCTGCGGGCCTGGGCGGCCGTCGTCTACGCCTTCCTGCCCGCCGCCACCGGTGCGCTCGCCGGCGGCCGGGTCGGTACCGCCGTCCTGGCCGTCCTGCTGCCGCTCATCGCCCGCGCGGGCGTCGCCGCGAGCGGCCTCACGCACGGGTCCGGAGCCCGCGGCAGCTGGCGCGCCACCTGGGCGTACGCGCTGCTGCTGACGATCGCCACCGCGTTCACGCCGATCGTCTGGCCCGTCGCGCTCGTCCTCGGCCTCGCGGTCCTGGCCGTGCGCCGCCGCGAGATCACCCCCTACGGCCTGCGCTTCCTGGCCCAGCTGGGCACGCCCCTGCTGATCCTCGCGCCCTGGTCGCTGTCCCTGCTGCCGTTCGGCTTCTTCACCCAGGCCGGTCTCGACCACGGCCCGTCGAGCGCCACCGCCCTCGACCTGCTCGGAGCCAGCCCCGGCGGCCCCGGCACCGTCGACGGCCTGATGCTCATCGGCATCGTGCTGGCCGCGCTGGCCGCGCTGCTGCGCTCCGAACGCCACTTCGGCGTCTGGGCCGCGTGGGCGGTCGCCCTCGTGGGTCTCGTCTTCGCGGTGCTGTCCAACAGCTCGACGTGGGCCGGGCCCGCCACCCTCGTCTACGGCATCGCCCTCCTCGCCGCCGCCGTCATCGGCGCCGACGGGGCACGCACGCGTGTCGCCGAGCAGAGCTTCGGCTGGCGCCAGCCGGTGGCCGCCCTCATCGCCTTCGCCTCGGCCGCGGGCCCACTGCTCGTCGCCGCCGGCTGGATGATCGGCGGCGCCGACGGCCCGCTGGAGCGCCGCGACCCCGTACAGGTGCCCGCGTTCGTCGCCGAGGAGGCAGGCAACCGCGATCAGGCCCGCACCCTCGTCCTCGACAGCGACTCCGCCGCCCACGTCGGCTACATGCTGGTGCGCGGCTCCGGCGCCCGCCTCGGCGACGCCGAACTCGCCGCGGCCGACGGCGAGAACAAGCAGCTCGACAAGGTCGTCGCCAATCTCGTCGCCGGGTCCGGCGCCGACCAGGCGGACCAGCTCGGCAAGTTCGCCGTGGGCTACGTCCTCGTCCACAAGGGCGCGCCCCGCGAGGTCACCCGCGTCCTGGACGCCACTCCCGGCCTGAAGCGGCTCAGCCAGCAGGACGGAAGCGCCCTGTGGCGGGTCGACCAGGAGGTCTCCCGCGCGGCCGTCATCGCCACCTCCGGCAAGGGCACGGCGACCCCGGTCGCCGCGGGCCCCGTCGACATCCACACCACTGTCCCCGCCGGCTCCGGCAGCCGCGTCCTGCGCCTGGCCGACGCCGCCGCCGACGGCTGGACGGCCACCCTCGACGGCAAGCCCCTCACCCCCACCACCGTCGACGGCTGGGCCCAGGGCTTCGAACTCCCCTCCTCCGGCGGGAAACTGGACGTCACCTACGACGACCCGTTCACCCACACCGCCTGGCTGTGGGCGCAGGGCTTCCTCGTCCTCGTCCTCGTCGTCCTCGCCCTTCCCGGCCGCCGCCGGGACGTCGACGACGACCTTCCCGAGGAGGAGCCGATCCCGGACCGGGCGACCGAGGGCGAGGGCCGTCGCGCCCGCCGCCTGCGCGCCCAGGCCGAGGCGGACTCCGAGTCCGAAGAGCCGGGCGGCGACGACGAGTTCCCGTCCCCGGCACAGGAGGAGGTCCCGCTCGCGGTTCCGCAGCAGCAGCCGTACGGCGAGTGGGAGCAGGCGGACTACGCGGGCGCCGGTTACGCGGGCGAGCAGTACCAGGGTGCCCAGCAGTACCCGGCGGGCGGCTACGACCAGCAGGGCTACGACCCCTACCAGGCCGGCCAGTACGACCCGTACGCCTACGACGGCCAGGCACAGCAGGCGCCGTACGACCAGACCTACCAGCAGCAGGGCTACGACCCGTCGGCCTACGGCCAGGGCGGCTACGACCCCGCCTACGACCCGGACCGGCACCCCCACGGCACCGGCAGCGAGCGCCCCGACGGGAGCCAGCAGTGAACCGCACCACCCTGTCCCTGATCGCCGGCACGGCCGCGCTCGCCGCGGTCACCGGGTTCGCCACGCTCAACCAGCCGGACACGTCCGCCCCGGACACCGCCAAGGCGGCCGCGGAACTGCCCGTGGAGCGCACGAGCCTGCTCTGCCCCTCGCCCAGTACCTCCGACCTCGCCGAGACGACGTACACGTCCTTCACACCCGTCACCAAGGGCACGGACGGCGACGGCACGGCCGAACTCGTCGCGGCCACCGCCGAGTCGCCGGCCGCGACGACCGACAAGGCCGACAGCAAGACGACCGACAAGGCGAGCGGCAAGAAGAAGGCGACCAAGCCGGTCCTCACGCCCAAGGCGCCCGGCGCCCCGGCCGTCGGCGACACCACCGGCGGCGGGACGCCGGCACTGCTGGGCGTCGCCGAGGGCAAGTTCGCCCCCGGCTGGACCGTCCAGGAGACCACCGAGGTCACCGCCGGCAGCGGCCGCGGCCTCCAGGGCGTCACCTGCACCGCACCGGACACGGAGTTCTGGTTCCCCGGCGTCAGCACCGTCGCCGACCGCACGGACTACGTCCACCTCACCAACCCGGACGACTCCGCCGCCGTCGCCGACATCGAGCTCTACGGCAAGGACGGCGCCCTTCCGACCACGGTGGGGGAGGGCATCACGATCCCGGCGCACTCCAGCGAGCCGATCCTGCTGTCCACGCTCACCGGCGAGAAGCAGGAGGACCTCACCGTCCACGTCAACGTCCGCAGCGGCCGTGTGGGGGCCGCCGTCCAGGCCCTGGACGAGAAGCTCGGCGGGGACTGGCTGGCGGCCTCCACCGACCCGGCGGGCACCCAGGTCGTCCCGGGCGTCCCCAAGGACGCCACGGCCGTCCGCCTCATCGCCTACGCGCCGGGTGACGCCGACGCCGACCTGAAAATCCAACTCGCCTCCCCCTCCGGCCTGATCACCCCCGCCGGACACGAGACACTGCACGTCAAGGCGGGCATGACGGCCGCGGTCGACCTGGGTGACGTCACGCGCGGGGAAGCGGGCTCCCTGGTCCTGACCCCGACGGACCGGTCGGTACCCGTCGTCGCGGCCGTACGGGTACTGCGCGGCAAGGGCGCCAAGCAGGAGTCGGCGTTCATCAGCGCGAGCGCCCCGGTCGGCACGCGCGCGTCCGCCGCCGGCAACGGCGCCAAGGGCTCCACCCTCTCCCTGACCGCGCCCAAGGGCACCGCCAAGGTCAAGGTCACCGCGTCCGCCGGCAGCGGCGGCGGCACGTCCGTGTCCAAGACGTACACGGTCAGGAGCGGCACCACCCAGGACGTCGAACTCCCGGTCCCCACCGGCCTGAAGGGCACCTACGCCCTCACCGTGGAACCCCTCACGGACACCCCGGTCTACGCCGCCCGCACCCTGGCGGTCACGGAGGAGGGCGTCGCGGGCTTCACCGTCCAGAGCCTGCCGGACGACCGGGGCACGGTGGCGGTGCCGGAGGCCGACGAGAACGTCGCGGTGTTGCAGAAGTAACCCGAAAGGGCTGTCGAGGCACCCGGAAGAGGGACACAGGAGCGCAGGGGCGCCGGCCGTGCCAAGGGGGACGTCAGTCCTCTCCGTAGCGCGGATCCACCGTCTCCGGCGTCAGCCCCAGCAGTTCCGCCACCTGCTCCACGACCACCTCGTGCACCAAGGCGGCCCGCTCGTCGCGCCCCTTGGTGCGGATCTCGACCGGCCGCCGGTAGACGACGACCCGCGCCCGCCGCCCCTCGCGCGCGGGCATCGTCCCGCCCAGCGGAACCGCCTCGTCGTTCCACGGTTCCGTGGTCGCGTCCAGGCGCGGCACTTCCAGCACCATGAAGTCGATGTCGGCCAGCTGCGGCCACCGCCGCTCGAGCCGCTCCACGGAGTCCTGCACGAGATCCGAGAACACGTCGGCGCGGCTGGCCGCCAACGGAACCTGGGGCGGCGCGATCGGCCCCCGCATGCCCCGGCCGTGGCGATCTCGACGACGGGGTCCGGGGCCTGCGGCGGCGGGGGGCGGTACGGGGCTGTCCATCACTACTGAAGCGTAGTCCTCGCCCCGATCCGGTGCTCCGCCTCCCACGGCAACCCGGCCGCCGCCGACCGTCGTGCCCCGCATGTCGTGGGATGACCATTCCAGCCAAGGTTGGGCTCGATTCCGTATCTCTCCGAGACCGGCGAACTCATCGCAATTGATGCTGTTTGTGTCGAGTGGTGACCACGAGCTGATGTCTTCCTGTGTTTAACCCCTGGTGTTCCTGCAGGTCAGCGGGGTATGACTGGAGAGGCGCGTGGGGCGTTTCACAACCCGACACGGTGGAGTGACCTGGTGGAGAGTCGTCGCGGCCCGCTCAAGAGTGCGGTACCGTCCAACGTCGTGAGCCCTGTACGTCGCTGTTCGCGAACTGCCTGCGGCCGACCCGCCGTCGCGACGCTGACGTACGTCTACGCCGACTCGACCGCGGTCCTCGGCCCGCTCGCCACCTACGCGGAACCCCACTGCTACGACCTGTGCGCCGAGCACTCCGAGCGCCTCACCGCCCCGCGCGGCTGGGAGGTCGTCCGGCTCCTCGACGGTTCGGCTCCCGCACGCCCCAGCGGGGACGACCTGGAAGCGCTTGCCAACGCCGTCCGTGAGGCGGCCCGCCCGCAGGGACGCGCGGCCGGGGCCGGCGGCGGACGTACGGCGGACCCGATGGAGGTCGCGCGCCGCGGCCACCTGCGGGTATTGCGCTCGCCGGACAACTGAGCCGGTTTCCAGCCTCCCGTTCGCACGGACCGATGTACGCCCATCGAGTGCGCCGTCCTCGCAGTCCGACCATCCATTCGGCCGGGGAGGGAAAGCGCTTTCCATGGGATGGGGGCGCGCCCTGGAGGGGTGATCGGTGTCGGGGGCGCCCGTCGCCCTGCGGGCCTGGCCGCCTGCCACCGGCCGTACCGCACGCTGCGGAAGTGCACCGCTCCGTCCTGCCGGGACGGCTGAGGCATGCACGCGCGTAACCACCCCGGAGCGGTCCGAGGGTCCCCGCCGGCGGCACCCGCGGTGAGGGCCGGCTCAACGGGCCCGCCCACGGCTGCCTCGCCGGGCGGCGTGCTCGTCCTGGCGGCCCCGATTCGCCACTGCCGCCGTACTCGACACCCACGCGCGCGTGGCGCTCGGGCAACAAGCCGCGGCGGTGCGCGAGTTGAGGCACGGGATCCTCACCGCGGCCACCGCCCCGACCCTCGCCCAACGTCCTTACCCCTCCGAACAGGCCGCCACGAGCGGTCACTTCGCGGCGAAGGCCGACGCGCAACGCACTTCCTGTCGAGCCCGGCCCCGGCGGGACGATCCCGCCGCAGACCCCCGCCGCCCGCGCCACCGTCGGACTCGCGGGCACGGAGAGCGACCTGCTGCCCGCGGTGGTCGCAAGCAAGCATCGGACGGCTCCGCGCGATGTGCCCGAGCGTGGTCGACCGGAGCTCGCCCGCGCCGGAACCGGCCGCTCCTGTGGCGGCGGCCCCACCTCGGACGACGGCGCGGAACGGCGGCCCGGTCACGTATGTGGGTCCACTCGGCGGCCCTCCCGCGGACGGCGAACCGGCCCGGGTAGTTTGTGGTGACCTACAGGACTTCAGGAAGGTTGGCCGTGGCTGCTGATCTGTCACAGCTCGTGAAGGCGTACGACGTACGCGGGGTGGTCCCGGACCAGTGGGACGAGTCCCTGGCCGAGCTGTTCGGGGCGGCCTTCGCCCAGGTGACCGGCGCCGAGGCGATCGTCGTAGGCCACGACATGCGCCCTTCCTCGCCCGGTCTGACCGGCGCCTTCGCGCGCGGTGCTGCGGCCCTCGGCGTACACGTCACCGAGATCGGCCTCTGCTCCACGGACCAGCTGTACTACGCCTCCGGCGCGCTCCACCTGCCCGGCGCCATGTTCACGGCCTCGCACAACCCGGCCCGCTACAACGGCATCAAGCTGTGCCGCGCGGGCGCCGCCCCCGTCGGCCAGGACACGGGCCTGACGGAGATCCGTGAACTGGTGGAACGCTGGACGGACTCGGGCCGCCCAGCGCCGGCTCCGACCCCGGGAACCATCACCACGGCCGACACGTTGAAGGACTACGCGGCGCACCTGCGCGCACTCGTCGACCTGACCTCCGTCCGCCCCCTGAAGGTCGTGGTCGACGCGGGCAACGGCATGGGCGGCCACACCGTCCCCACGGTCTTCGACGGTCTGCCCCTGACGCTCGTCCCCATGTACTTCGAACTGGACGGCACCTTCCCCAACCACGAGGCCAACCCCCTGGACCCGGCGAACCTCGTGGACCTCCAGAAGCGCGTCCGTGAGGAGTCCGCCGACCTCGGCCTCGCCTTCGACGGCGACGCCGACCGCTGCTTCGTCGTCGACGAGCGGGGAGAGCCCGTCCCCCCGTCCGCGATCACCGCCCTGGTGGCCACACGCGAACTCGCACGCAACGGCGGCAAGGGCACGATCATCCACAACCTGATCACCTCCTGGACCGTCCCCGAGGTGGTGCGGGAGAACGGCGGCACGCCCGTCCGCACCCGCGTCGGCCACTCCTTCATCAAGGCGGAGATGGCACGCGCCGGCGCGATCTTCGGCGGCGAGCACTCCGCGCACTACTACTTCAAGGACTTCTGGAACGCCGACACCGGGATGCTGGCGGCGCTCCACGTCCTCGCGGCCCTCGGCGGCCAGGCGAGCCCGCTCTCCTCCCTGGTCGCGGAGTACGACCGCTACACCGGCTCCGGTGAGATCAATTCCACGGTCGCCGACCAGGCCGATCGCATCGCCGCGATCAAGGCGGCCTACGGCGACCGCGAGGACGTCACCCTGGACGAACTCGACGGCCTGACCGTGTCCTCCACCGACTGGTGGTTCAACGTCCGCCCCTCCAACACGGAGCCCCTCCTCCGCCTCAACGCGGAAGCCCGCGACGAACCGACGATGGCCAAGATCCGCGACGAGGCGCTCACCATCATCCGAGCCTGAAGGCCCCAGGGGGCCAGGGGAGCAGCACCCGCAGGGAATGAAGCGAAACCTCCAGGGGATCGAAGAGGCGAAGCCCCTGGGAGTGGGGACGGGCAAGGGCCGCGGCGCGACCCCTCAACGCCCACCCCCAACCTCAACGCCGGACCCCCGGTGTGCCGGCCACCAGCCCCCTTCCGTACCAGCCCCTCAACGCCGCCCCCGGGTGCGTCGGCCACCAGCTCCCTTGGGCCCCGTCCCTTCCCGCCCGCCCCCGGTGCGCCGGCCACCAGCTCGTTCCCGCCCCACCATGAGGCGTCGGTCACCAATCCCTCCCACCTCATCCCCTCCCACCTCATCCCCTCCCCCTCCCCGTCCCATCTCGCCCAACCCCTCCGCCCCAACCCCACCAGCGGTACCCTGACCAGGCACATCCGGACACCCCGAAGGGACACCCCATGCCGCTCGAAGCCGGCCTCCTGGAGATCCTCGCCTGCCCCGCCTGTCACGCCCCCCTCAAGGAGCAGGACGCGGAGCTGATCTGCACGGGGCAGGACTGTGGCCTGGCATACCCCGTCCGCGACGGCATTCCCGTCCTGCTCGTCGACGAGGCCCACCAACCCGCGTAACGCACGCCGCGCGACCGCACCCACGGCCCCCGCCAGGCCCGTTGCCGCCCGGTCCGAGTGACCCCGGTGCCCCGGCGTTCCGCCGCTCCGCGCCCGGTGCCACGCACCACCCCACCCGGGCGGGACCGCGCCGCATCCCGCCCCCCGGCTCCGCACACCGACGACGCCCCAGGCGATCGGAGACTGCCGACATGCTCGACGACTCGCTGCTCGACACGCCGGAGGCCCTCGCCGAGGCCGACCGCCGGGCCCTCCTGCGCGGTGCGGCCGAAGCGGGTGCCCGGGTCCGCACCGCCGCCCGGCACGCGGCCGAGGCCGGCGTCCACTCCCTCCAGCCCGACGGCCGCCCACGCGCGATCCTCATCGCGGGCCCCGGCGCCGCCGCCACCTGCGTCGCCGACCTCCTCGGCACGCTGGCCGGTGCCGCCTGCCCCGTCATCCGCCTGACACCCACCGGCGTCGCCCCCGCCGCAGGCGCCCTGCGCTGGGAACTCCCCGGCTGGGCCGGCTCCGTGGACCTCCTCCTCATCGCCACCCCCGACGGCAGCGAACCGGGCCTCTCCGTCCTGGCCGAACAGGCCTACCGCCGCGGCTGCACCGTCGCCGCCGTGGCCCCCGCGGAATCCCCGCTCACCGAAGCGGCAGGCGCCGCCCACGGACTGTTCGTACCGCTCGCGACCGCACCGTACGAACAGGACGAGCGGGTCCCGGCCGCGGCCTCCGCCCCCGGCGTCCTCTGGGCCCTGCTCACTCCCCTCCTCGCCCTCCTCGACCGCATCGCCCTGCTCTCCGCCCCGCCCGAGGAGCTCGAACGCGTAGCCGACCGGCTCGACCAGGTCGCCGAGCGCTGCGGCCCCGCCGTCGCGACCTACAGCAACCCGGCGAAGACCCTGGCCGCCGAACTGGCCGACTCCCTCCCGGTGATCTGGACCGAAGGCACCTCGGCCGGCCCGGCGGGCCGCCGCTTCGCCGCCGCCCTCGCCGAACTCGCGGGCCGCCCCGCCCTGGTTGCCGAGCTCCCCGAGGCCCTCGCCGAACACAACGCGATCCTCGCCGGACCCCTCGCCGCCAGCGCCGACCCGGACGACTTCTTCCGCGACCGCGTCGACGAGGCCCCCGCGCTGCACGCGCGCGTGGTGCTGCTGCGCGACCGCCCGATCGGCGGCCTCACCGCCGCCCCGGCCGCCCGGGACCTGGCCCTCAGCCACGACACGCCGATCAGCGAACTCGAGCCCGAAGCAGGCGACGAACTCGTCACCCTCGCCGAACTGATCGCCACCACGGACTTCGCCGCCGTCTACCTGGCGCTCGCCTCGGGAGCCTGACCCCGACCCCGACCGCCTCCCAAGAACCGTCAGACGGCGGCCGACAGGCGACAGAGGCCAAGCGACAGGCGTCGAGTGACAGACATCGAGCGACAGGCGTCGAGCGACAGACGTCACGCGACGGACGACGCACGACCCGACAGACCGAAACCGGCCGACGGACAGACCGGCAGACCCGCAGACTGGCAGACCCGCACGCAGAGAGAACCGCATGGACCGCCTCGACAACACCGTCCGCCCCTACGCCTGGGGTTCCCCCACGGCGATCCCGCACCTGCTCGGCACCGAGCCGACCGGCGAACCGCAGGCCGAGATGTGGATGGGGGCCCACCCGGGCGCACCCTCACGCACCGACCGGGGCACCCTCGTCGAGATCATCGACGCCGACCCGGAACGGGAACTCGGCGCGGCGACGGTCACCAAGTTCGGCCCCCGCCTCCCCTTCCTCCTCAAGATCCTCGCCGCCGGCGCCCCCCTCTCCCTCCAGGTCCACCCCGACCTGGCTCAGGCCAAGGAGGGATACGAGGACGAGGAACGCCGCGGCATCCCCGTCGACGCCCCGCACCGCAACTACAAGGACGCCAACCACAAGCCCGAACTCATCTGCGCCCTCACCGAGTTCGACGGTCTGTGCGGCTTCCGCGCCCCCGCGCACGCGGCCGACCTCCTGGACGGCCTCGGCGTCGACTCCCTCAAGCCGTACGTCGACCTCCTGCACGCCCACCCCGAGGAAGCCGCCCTGCGCGAGGTCCTCACGGCGATCCTCACCGCCGACCGCGAGGAGATGGCCCACACCGTCGCCCAGGCAGCGGCCGCCTGCGACCGCCTCGGCGGCGACTACGCCCCCTACGCCGGCATCGCCCACCACTACCCCGGCGACCCCGGCGTCATCGCCGCCATGCTGCTCAACCACGTCCGACTCCAGCCCGGCGAAGCCCTGTTCCTCGGCGCCGGCATCCCGCACGCCTACCTCGACGGCCTCGGCGTCGAGATCATGGCCAACTCGGACAACGTCCTGCGCTGCGGCCTCACCCCCAAGCACGTGGACGTCCCCGAACTCCTGCGTATCGTCCGCTTCGAACCCGGCGACCCCGGCGTCCTGCGCCCCGAAGCCGCCCCGGACGGCGAAGAGGTCTACGACACCCCCATCGACGAGTTCCGCCTGTCGCGCTACGTCCTCTCGCCGGGCGCCCCCGCCCACGACCTCACCCTCCCCACCCCGCAGATCCTCCTGTGCACCGCGGGCGCCGTCCGGGCGGGCGAGCACGCCCTGACGCCCGGCACGTCTGTCTTCGTTCCCGCGGGGCACAAGGCCGAAGTGACCGGTGCGGGTACGGTCTTCCGAGCCACGGTCGTCGTCTGACCCCGGTCGCGACGACCTGACGCACCGCTGCCGGACGGGGCTGCAACAATGATCCCCCGGCAAAGGACGGGCAAAGCCGAAGACGGGCCGCGCCCAGCACGGCGTACGCACGAAAGCGAAGGGACAACGCGAACACATGAGCGCGTCAGGCGGCACCAGGGCGATCGTGGCGGCACTCGGCGCCAACCTCGCCATCGCGGCATCGAAGTTCGTGGCGTTCGCGTTCAGCGGCTCGTCGTCGATGCTCGCCGAAGGCGTGCACTCGCTCGCCGACTCCGGCAACCAGGCCCTGCTCCTCATCGGCGGCAAGAAGGCCCAGCGCGAAGCCACCCCGCAACACCCCTTCGGCTACGGCCGCGAGCGCTACATCTACGCCTTCCTCGTCTCCATCGTCCTCTTCTCGGTCGGTGGCATGTTCGCCATCTACGAGGGCTACGAGAAGATCAAGCATCCGCACGAGATCGAGCACTGGTACTGGCCCGTCGGAGTCCTCGTCTTCGCGATCATCGCCGAGGGCTTCTCCTTCCGCACAGCCATCAAGGAGTCCAACCCCCTGCGGGGCGACCACTCCTGGAAGGAGTTCGTCCGCCGCGCCAAGGCGCCCGAGCTCCCGGTCGTCCTCCTGGAGGACTTCGGCGCACTCGTCGGTCTGGTCCTCGCCCTCGGCGGCGTCGGCCTGGCACTGCTCACCGACGACGGCGTATGGGACGGCATCGGCACGCTCTGCATCGGTGTCCTGCTCATCCTGATCGCGCTCGTGCTGGCCGCCGAGACCAAGTCCCTCCTTCTCGGCGAGGCCGCCACCGGCGAAGACGTCCGGAAGATCGAGGCGGCGGTCGTCGACGGCGACACCGTCACCCGCGTCATCCACATGCGTACCCTCCACCTCGGCCCCGAGGAACTCCTCGTCGCCGCCAAGATCGCCGTCCAGCACGACGACACGGCCGCCCAGGTCGCCACCGCCATCAACGCCGCCGAGGCCCGCATCCGCACCGCGGTCCCCATCGCCCGCGTCATCTACCTCGAGCCCGACATCTACAGCGAGGCCGAGGCCGCCAAGGGCTCCGATCGTGAGGCGACCCCGGGCGGCCCCGCCCAGCACCCGACCGGGCACTGACCCGCACCGCCCCCACAGGGCCCGCCCACCCCGGGCGGGCCCTGTCTCATCTCCCCCTCACCTACCGTGATCGGCGCGATCCGATCGGAGATGGACTGGGGCCGTCCCGCCACTCCGGTGTAGCTTGGAACGGAGCCAGACGTCGCTGCTGATGGCGGTCGGGCGGTCCCGGTACGGACCGTCCGAGGGAGAGAGGGCCTCCGACGGACTGCGCTGCGCGCGCGAGGGCATGCCCGTGCCCTTCTTCGGGCACCCCTGTGTCCGCCGCCGCGCAGGCCAGCCGTACTCCACTCTCTCGACCCACACCCCGAGGAGCAGCTCACCATGACGACTGTCGACAACCGACAGGACTTCAAGGTCGCCGATCTCTCCCTGGCCGCTTTCGGCCGCAAGGAGATCACCCTGGCCGAGCACGAGATGCCCGGCCTGATGTCGATCCGCAAGGAATTCGCCGCCACCCAGCCGCTGGCCGGAGCCCGGATCATGGGCTCGCTGCACATGACCGTGCAGACTGCCGTCCTGATCGAGACCCTGGTCGCCCTGGGCGCCGAGGTCCGCTGGGTGTCCTGCAACATCTTCTCCACCCAGGACCACGCGGCCGCGGCCATCGCGGTCGGCCCGAACGGCACGCCCGAGGACCCGCAGGGCGTTCCCGTCTTCGCCTGGAAGGGCGAGACCCTGGAGGAGTACTGGTGGTGCACGGAGCAGGCGTTGACCTGGCCGAACAGCCCCACCGGCGGCCCGAACATGATCCTCGACGACGGCGGTGACGCCACCCTCCTGGTCCACAAGGGCGTCGAGTACGAGAAGGCCGGCAAGGTCCCCTCGGTCGACACCGCCGAGAACGACGAGCACCGCGTCGTCCTCGAGCTGCTCAACCGCACCATCACCGAGGGCTCCCAGAAGTGGACCCAGATCGCGTCGGAGATCCGCGGCGTGACCGAGGAGACCACGACCGGCGTCCACCGCCTGTACGAGATGCACCGGGACGGCACCCTGCTGTTCCCGGCGATCAACGTCAACGACGCGGTGACGAAGTCGAAGTTCGACAACAAGTACGGCTGCCGGCACTCCCTGATCGACGGCATCAACCGCGCCACCGACGTCCTCATCGGCGGCAAGACCGCCGTCGTGTTCGGTTACGGCGATGTCGGCAAGGGCTGCGCGGAGTCGCTGCGCGGCCAGGGCGCCCGAGTGATCATCACCGAGATCGACCCGATCTGCGCGCTCCAGGCGGCGATGGACGGCTATCAGGTCACCACGCTCGACGAGGTCGTCGAGACGGCCGACATCTTCGTCACCACGACCGGCAACAAGGACATCATCATGGCCGCCGACATGGCCAAGATGAAGCACCAGGCCATCGTCGGCAACATCGGCCACTTCGACAACGAGATCGACATGGCAGGCCTCGCCAAGATCCCGGGCATCGTCAAGGACGAGGTCAAGCCGCAGGTCCACACCTGGACCTTCCCCGACGGCAAGGTCCTCATCGTGCTGTCCGAGGGCCGCCTGCTCAACCTGGGCAACGCGACCGGCCACCCCTCCTTCGTGATGTCCAACTCCTTCGCGGACCAGACGCTGGCCCAGATCGAGCTGTTCACCAAGCCGGAGGAGTACCCGATCGACGTCTACGTGCTGCCCAAGCACCTCGACGAGAAGGTCGCGCGCCTCCACCTCGACGCGCTCGGCGTCAAGCTCACCACCCTCCGTCCCGAGCAGGCCTCGTACATCGGTGTCGAGGTCGAGGGCCCCTACAAGTCGGACCACTACCGCTACTGAGTCCGCGGCCCCGTCCGCCGAAAGCGCGTCCGCGCACTGACGCGCTTCTCGGCACCGGGTAGATCCTCCGAGGCAGGCCCCCGCACCCCCGTGCCGGGGGCCTGCCCCTTCGGCCCAAGGCCGGACCGGCCGTCAACCTGTCCGGCCGGCTCGTCGAGACGGACCGGACCAGCCCGTCACACCCCAGGACCCCCATGCCCCGCGGCCGTTATTCGCTCCACGATCCGCACGATCACACCCCCCTCGCACACGAGCACTTCCAATGCGCCCCCGGCCCGTCCGGCTGGCGCTACGTCTCGCGACTGACCACCCCCACCGGCGACCACACCGGCTCCGTCGACCTCACCCTCGACGACCTCGGCCGCCCGCTCCGCCTCGAACTCCACGCGAGCAGCTGGCAGGTACGAGGTGCGGCCCTGGACGGCGTCACCTGGGTCCGCACCGACCCCACCGGCACTCAGGCAACAGAAGGCAACGTCCCCGCCCACGCCTTCACCGGTACATCCCCCGCCTTCCTCATCGCCACCAGCCGACTCCTTCGCCTCACCCCCTCGCCCTCTTCCTCCGCGACCCGAGTACGACTCGTGGCCTTCACCGATCCGGTCCTGGCCCCGCGCACCGTCGACCAGTCCTGGGCCTTGCTGAGAAGCGAAGCACACGCCACTGACAGCGGCCCCCTGACCGTGGACGAATACCAGGTCACAGCCCTGGACACCGGGGAACAACACACGCTGCACATCGCCGGGGACGTCGTCCTGGCGGCCCCCGGCATCGAGCTGGAAGACCTCGAGACGCCCCCGTCGACCTTCGACTGACGTCACCCCGGACCCGACTACGCCGGAGGCACGAACCCGGAGGCCGGCCCCTGGCCCCGATCGGCAGCCGACTCCTCCGCAGGCCCCACGGACCGCACCGCGTCCGACAGCGGATCTCCAGCAACCCCGGACGCTGACTGCGCCGCCCCAGACCCGGAAGAGACCGCCGGCCCGGAAGGAGCGGGCGCACCGTACGGACCGGGCGAACCGTATGACATCGGCGAACCGTACGGCGCCGGCGGGCCGTATGAAGTGGGGGCACCGTACGGAGCGGGCGGGCCGTACGGAGCGGGCGGGCCGTACGGAGCGGGCTGAGCGCATGGGGTGGGCTGACCGTACGGCGTCGGCGGGGCGAAGGCTCCCGGCGCACCGACCCCCGCTCCGAACTGCCCCTCACCCGCGGGCCGCGCCGCCACCGGGCCGCTCCCGAATGCCCGCCGCGCCTCGCGGACCTGCCGCTCCTGCGCCACCGCCGCCAGATACGCGGCGGGCGGCACCTCCGGGGGTACCGGCGTTCCCGTACGCGCCGCGAGATCACCGGCCAGCCGCTCCGCCATCGCCCGGCCGACCTGCGGATCCAGCTGGTTCATCCGCCCCAGGTACTGCCGGACCGCCAGCCACAGCCCGTCCGGCACCGCCGAGAGATCGAGAGCCTGAAACCGTCCCGCCAGCCAGGGCGGGGGTGGCGGGACGAAACCGGACCGCGCCGCAGGCACCCGCTCCCGCACCACCAGCGTCCCGGCGAAGACATCACCGAGGCGCCGTCCCCGTGCCGACACGAGCGAGGCGATACAGGCCACCACCCCGATCGTCAGCAGAATCTCCACCACCCCGAGCGCGCCCCGTACCAGCGCGTGCCGGAAGCGGATCGGCCCACCGTCGTCCCGGACCACCCGCAACCCGCACGCCGCCTTCCCGAGCGACCGCCCATGGCTGAGCGTCTCGACCGCGATCGGCCCACCGACCAGCACCAGCAGGAACGAGGCGATCGACAGGGCGATCTGCGCCGCCTCGTCCAAGGACGCCGTAGCCGCCACCAGACCGACGCTCACGGCGATGTAGGCCACGAACGCCACGATCAGGTCCAGCAGCGTCGCCAACGCCCGGCTGGGCAGCCTGGCAGGCCGCAGCTCCAAGGCCACGGCCTCACCCGTCACCAGCTCACTCACGCCCGTCATCCCTTCCCTGGCCCGCCCCGAGAACGGCCAGTCTGCCAAGCTGAGGGCACATCGCGCCGCAGTACGACAAGCTGACACCCATCACCGGCCGCCGACGAACAGCCGAGGAGCAGGCACACCGATGGACCTCGACGTCTTCGTCTCCGCCCACCGGGCCGAATGGGACCGTCTCGACGCCCTTCTGCGCCGACGGCGCAGCCTCACCGGCGGTGAGACCGACGAACTCGTCACCCTCTATCAGCGCACCGCCACCCACCTCTCCCTGATCCAGTCCAGCGCCCCCGACCCGCAACTCACCGGCCGGCTCACCCAACTCGTGGCACGCGCGCGCAGTGCTGTGACAGGGACCCGCCGTGCCTCATGGCGGGACGCGACGCGCTTCCTCACCCAGGGCTTCCCCGCCGCGGTCTACAGGGCGCGCCACTGGTGGGTGCCCACCGCGCTCCTCTCCACCGCCGTGGCAGCGCTCCTGGGCTGGTGGATCGGTACCCACCCGGAGGTCCAGTCCTCCATAGCGGCCCCCGACGAACTGCGCGAGCTCACCCGCCCCGGCGGCCTGTACGAGACCTACTACTCGAGTCACGAGGCCGCGGCCTTCGCCGCCCAGGTCTGGACGAACAACGCCCAAGCCGCCGCGATGTGTCTGGTCCTGGGGGTCTTCCTGGGCCTGCCGGTCCTCTGGATCCTCTTCCAGAACATGCTCAACCTCGGCATCGGAGCCGGCCTCATGTCCTCGGCAGGCCGGCTCGACACTTTCCTCGGCCTCGTCCTCCCGCACGGCCTGCTCGAGCTGACCGCTGTTTTTGTCGCGGCCGGCACCGGGCTGCGCCTGGGCTGGACCGTCATCGACCCGGGCCCGCGGTCCCGGCGCACCGCCCTTGCCGAGGAGGGCCGGGCGGCGGTGGGCATGGCGATCGGCCTCGCCCTGGTCCTCTTCGTCTCCGGCGCCATCGAAGGCTTCGTCACCCCGTCGGGACTGCCGACCTGGGCCCGCATCACCATCGGCATCACAGCCGAACTCGTCTTCCTGACCTACGTCTACGTCGTCGGCGGCAGAGCCGCCCGGGCCGGGGACACGGGTGACGTCGAGGCTGCCGAGCGCAGCGCCACGGTGCCGACGGCCGCCTGATGTGCGGATGGCCCCGCCGGGCTGCTAGTCTCCTCTTCGCCCCGCAAAAGCCGTTGACACGGAGTGCGCGGGGAGGTAGATTCGAACAGTTGCCTGGAACTGGACAACGTCCGGTCGGCAGTGGTTAGTATCTGTCAGCCTCTTGAATCTCTGATTCCACAGAGGTCCCCCGATAAGTCGGAAACAAATGGTCGGTCAAACCGGCCTGGAACTTCTGATAAAGTCGGAACCGCCGGAAAGGAAACCGCGAAACAAAAGCGGGAACCTGGAAAGCACCGAGGAAATCGGGTCGAGAAAAGATCTGATAGAGTCGGAAACGCAAGACCGAAGGGAAGCGCCCGGAGGAAAGCCTGAGA
>NZ_JBIUSU010000006.1:449779-692917 GCF_044741545.1 Streptomyces sp. NPDC088157 | reverse complement strand
ACGCCCGGTTACATTCCGAACCCGGAAGCTAAGCCTTACAGCGCCGATGGTACTGCAGGGGGGACCCTGTGGGAGAGTAGGACACCGCCGAACAATCATTCAAAGGGTTGGTCCCTGAACTTTGGTTCAGGGACCAACCCTTTTTTGTTTTCGGCCACTTGAAGTTCATGTTCCGCCCTCAGCATCCACGGCATGGGTACTGCTGCAATGCTCAGAGCCGCAGGCGTCGGAGTGGGTGACGAGGTCATCGTGCCGGCCTTCGGGAATGCGGAAGTCGCCGGAGCAGTCGCTCTGGCGGGCGCGTTGCCGGTGTTCGCCGATGTCGATCCGTTGACGTACTGCCTGGAGCCGGACACCGTCGAGGCCGTCGTAACACCGCGCACCGCGGCCGTCGTTGTCGTGCACCGCTTCGGCCGGCCGGCGAACGTCGCTCGGTTGCACGGGGTGGGGCGGCGGCATGGGCTGCTGGTGTTGGAGCAGGGGGAGTCCGAGGCGCCGTACGACGAGATCGCGCAACGGCGGGAGCGGGCCGCCTTCCTGGACGGGCGGTTGCGTGGGGTGCGAATGCCGGACGGCGGGGACGGTCACACCTATCAGCAGTACGTCGTGCGGGTGCCGGGGAACGGGCGGCCCGACCGGGATGCTTTCGCGCGGGCCTTGCGGGGAAAGGGAGTCGAGTGCCGGGTGCCGGTGAAGACTCCGTTGCACCGGCTGCCCGAGTTCCGGCGGTGCGTGTCGCTGCCTGAGACCGAGCTGGCCGCGGACGAGACCCTCGCCTTGCCGGTGGACGCCTCGTTGACGAAGCGGGACATGCAGCGGATCCTGTCCGCCTGCAACGCGCTCGGCGGACTGCTTCAGCCCGCCTTCTGAACGAGTTTGGGAACACCGGCCAGTTCGGGGTACGATCTGTTCTGTTGCCGCGAGGGAAACCTCGAAAGCGACCGGCCCTCTTAGCTCAGTCGGTAGAGCGTCTCCATGGTAAGGAGAAGGTCAACGGTTCGATTCCGTTAGAGGGCTCCACAAAGAAAGCCCCCGCCCTATCGGGCGGGGGCTTTCTTCATGCCCTGCGTACTCTTTTCTCACGCCACTCGCATCGCCAGGATCGCCATGTCGTCGGAGGGGGCGTCGGACGCGAAGCGTTCCACCGCGCGCATGATGCGGGCCGCGACCGCGCCGGCCGTGAGGCCCGTGCAGGTGGTGAGGACGTCGGCGAGGCCGTCGTCGCCCAGCATGCGGGTGCCCTCGCGGCGTTCGGTGACGCCGTCCGTGACGCAGAGCAGGACGTCGCCCGGATCGAGGGTGACCGTCTGTTCGTAGAGTTCCAGGTCCTCCATGACGCCCAGCAGGGGCTGGGGCTCGGCCGCTGCCTCGACCGTGCCGTCCTGGCGCAGGCGCAGGGGGAGCGGGTGGCCGGCGCAGACCACCTTCAGCTCGGCGCTGCCGTCCTCCCGGGGGCGCATCTCGCCGTAGAGGAGGGTCAGGAAGCGGCTGCGGGCGCCCTCGTCGAGGATGGCGGAGTTGAGACGCTCCAGGACGGCCGGGCCGCTCAAGCCCTCCCTGGCCAGGAGCCGAAGGGCGTGCCGGGCCAGGCCGGTCACCGCCGCCGCGTTCGGGCCGGTGCCGCAGACGTCGCCGATGGCGAAGCCGTAGACGCCGTCTCGGATGGGGAAGACGTCGTAGAAGTCGCCACCGACCTCGTTGCCCTCTCCGGCGGCGCGGTAGATGACCTCGACCTCGACGCCGTCGATCTTGGGGGTCTCCGGGGGCAGGAGGCTGCGCTGGAGGGCCTGGCTGATGGCCGTGCGCTCGGAGTACAGGCGGGCGTTGTCGAGCGCCAGGGCCGCTCGGCGGCTCAGGTCCTCGGCCAGTTCCAGGATCTCCTGACGGAAGTGTTCGTCGGTGGGCTTGCCGAGGGTCAGCATGCCGATGACGCGGTTGCGGGCGACCAGGGGGAGGACGACGGTCTCGCCGCCCACCGCCGAGGCGGTGGCGAGCGTGGGACCGATACCGGACGACACCTGGTGGGTCGGGCCGCCGGTCAGTCCGAGGCTGCGCATGGAACTGCGCAGGGCCGCGTCGTGCGCGGCGGCGGCCGGGGCCGCCCAGACCCGGGCGCCGGGAGTGGGGACCGGGTCCGGCGGGGCGATCTTCGAGAGCAACGACTTGATGCCGTCGATGAGTTCCTCGTCCTCGTGCAGGACGTACGACAGGTAGGGGTCGGAGGCCTGGTCGGCGATCGTGTAGACCGCGCACCACGTGGCCAGGGTCGGAACGGTCATCTGGGCCATCAGAGCCAGGGTCTGGTCGCGGTCCAGGGTGCCCGCGAGGAGGTCGGAGGCCTCGACGAGGAAGCTGAGGGAGCCTCGGCGCAGGCGCTCCAACTCGCCCAGGCGGGCCGACTCCACGGCCAGGGCGATGCGGTCGGCCGCGAACTGGAGGCGCAGGGCCTCCTCGTTGGAGTAGCGGCCGGCGGCCTCCGCGGCCACGCCGAGGGAGCCCGTGAGGCGGCCCTCGACCTTGAGCGGGACCGTGACGACGGAGCGCATGCCCGTGCCGTTCAGCAGGGGCACGGCGCCGGGGACGGCCAGGAGGTCCTCGTGGACGGCCGGCATGCGGGCCGAGCCGTAGCGGCCGGGGCCCGCCTCGACGGGCACGCGCGCGAAGCGCTGGCGGGCGGAGGGCAGGCCGGTGGAGGCGCGTACCTCCAACTCCGTCTCGTCGTCGGTCGCCAGGAGGAGGAAGGCGGAGTCCGCGTCGAGCATGTCGCGGGCGCGTTCCACCGTGCGCTGGAGGAGACCGTCGAGGTCGTCCGGCGCGGGGGAGCCGATGAACACCTCGAAGGGGTCCGTGCTCTGGCCGTCGGAGCCGGTGGTCGTGTCGGAGGCCGGGAGGCGCGACGGGGTCTGCAGGACCGCCCGTTCGTGGTCGCGTACGAGAAGGCAGACGGTGGAGGGCTCGCCGTCGGTGTCGCGAACGCGGAGGTGGGACGCGTACACGGGCGTGACGCGGCCGTTGGAGCCGCGGATGCCGTAGCTGCCCTCCCAGCGGGAGAGTTGGAGGGCTTCGACGATGCCGGTACTGGTGCCGGGCGTGTGCGGCCAGGCGGCGAGGTCGGTGAGGGGCTTGCCGGTGACCTGGGCGGCCGTGTAGCCGAAGAGTTCCTCGGCGTCCTCGTTCCAGGCCGAGATGGCGCCGGTACGGTCGATCTGGACGACCGCCACCCGTACCCGGCTGTCGGCGAGCGGGAGGAGGGCGGCCGGGAGGGACGGGCCGGCCGTGCGGGTGCCCACCGGGCGGTCGGGGAGGTCGAGCTGGAACCAGACCTGTTTGCGGGTGGGGGTGTACTCGACGCCCCAGCGGCCGGCGATGGCCGCGCACAGCTGGAGGCCGCGGCCGCCTTCGCGGTCCGGACTGCCCATGGTGGCGAGGGAGCCCTGGAGAGGGATCTCGCGTTCGGGATACCGGTCGGACACCTCGATGCGCACGCCCTCGGCGCTGCGCAGACACAGGACGTCGGCGTGGGTGCCCGCGTGGACGACGGCGTTGGTCACCAGTTCACTGGTGAGGACGACGGCGTCGTCGATGATGTCGGCGAAGCCCCAGCCCTGGAGGGTGTCCCGGACGAAGGAGCGGGCGGTCGCTACCGATCGTCCGACGGGCTCGAAGCTGGCAGCCGCGCGCGCGGTGATCACTGAACTCCTCGGCCGGTCGTCGACGTGCAGGGCTCCCTGGCCGGTCAGGTCGCCCCGCTGGTGGGGCGCACGCGTGCTTGCAGGCCGGGGGTCCGGGGTCTGTCCCCCCGGAATCAGTCCGGTGGTCATGTGTGCGGCCGCCCCTCCGATGCCCGCTCGTGCTCGTGCCACCGCCCAGGCCGGTCGGACCGGCGTGGCTGGACAGCCGCATGCAAGGTTACTTACCTTCCGGGTCCCTAAGGATGCCGGTCACCTGTGTTTCCGCCCGAGGGTGTGCGGACGATGTGCGAAGCTGCCGAACTGTTATGGCCTGGTTCGGCAAGGGTGAAACACTGGGCAGGCTTCTTGTGAAGGTCCGGGCAGACTGGGTGTCTTCTGAGTACAGGGGGCAGCAGTCCCCCGGGTCCGCCTGGTTTCATCGGGCGGATGCCCGAGTGGCACCAGGTATGGCGAGCAGCAGCACCCAGGCACAGCGGTTACGGTCGATCCCTGCGGGAGGGACAAGTGGAGTCTGGCGCAGCGACGCGGGGCACTAAGGCGCGCGCGAAAGGCGGACAGTCTCTGAGCAGGCCGCGCACACCACGTGGCGGGACGACCGTCGTGGACACGGCGGCCCTGAACCGGCTGCTGGGAGCCCTGGTGTCCATGCGGGAGGGCAATTTCCGCAAGCGGCTCACGGTGTCCGGGGACGGCGTGATGTCGGAGATCGCGGCCGTGTTCAACGAGGTGGCGGACCGCAATCTGCATCTCACGGGTGAGCTGTCGCGGGTGCGGCGCATGGTGGGACGTGAGGGAAAGCTCACCGAGCGGCTCGAGACGGGCGCCTGTGAGGGGTCGTGGGCGACGGCCGTCGACAACTCGAACGCGCTGGTCGACGACCTGGTCCGGCCGGTCTCCGAGGTCGGGCGGGTGCTGTCGGCGGTCGCCGAGGGCGATCTGTCCCCGCGGATGGAGCTCAGGACCCAGACGCCGGAGGGGGCGGCCGGGCAGCCGTTGCGCGGCGAGTTCCTGAAGGTCGGGCGGACGGTCAACAACCTGGTCGACCAGCTGTCGACGTTCACCGACGAGGTCACGCGGGTGGCCAGTGAGGTGGGCACCGAGGGCAAGCTGGGCGGTCAGGCCCAGGTGCGCGGTATGTCCGGTTCGTGGAAGGACCTCACGGAGTCCGTCAACACGATGGCGTACCGGCTGACGGCGCAGGTGCGGGACATCGCGCTGGTGACGACGGCGGTGGCCAAGGGGGACCTGTCCCGGAAGGTGACGGTCCACGTCGAGGGCGAGATGCTCGAGCTGAAGAACACCGTCAACACGATGGTGGACCAGCTCTCCGCGTTCTCGGTCGAGGTGACGCGGGTCGCCCGCGAGGTGGGCACCGAGGGCATTCTCGGTGGTCAGGCGCAGGTGTCCGGCGTGGACGGCGTGTGGAAGGAGCTCACCGATTCGGTGAACACCATGGCCGGGAATCTGACGGCCCAGGTGCGCGGGATCGCGGAGGTGACGACGGCGGTCGCCAACGGTGACCTGTCGCAGAAGGTGACGGTGTCGGCGCGCGGTGAGGTCGCGCAGCTCGCCGACACGATCAACCAGATGACCGAGACGCTGCGGACCTTCGCCGACGAGGTCACGCGCGTGGCCAACGAGGTGGGGGCCGCGGGGCAGCTGGGCGGCCAGGCGAACGTGCCGGGCGCGGCCGGGACGTGGAAGGACCTGACGGACTCCGTCAACACGGTGTTCCGCAATCTCACCACGCAGGTGCGGGACATCGCCGCCGTGACCACGGCCGTGGCCAGCGGAGATCTCTCGCAGAAGGTCACGGTGGACGTGGCCGGCGAGATGCTGGAGCTGAAGAACACCGTCAACGGGATGGTCGACCAGCTGTCGGCCTTCGGCGCCGAGGTGACGCGCGTGGCGCGCGAGATCGGGGTCGAGGGTGAGCTGGGCGGTCAGGCGCAGGTGTCGGGCGCGGCCGGTACGTGGAAGGACCTGACGGACTCCGTCAACACGGCGTTCAGGAATCTCACCGGACAGGTGAGGAACATCGCGCAGGTCACCACGGCCGTGGCCAATGGTGATCTGTCGCAGAAGGTCACGGTTGACGTCTCCGGCGAGATGGCCCAGCTGAAGAACACCGTGAACACCATGGTGGACCAGCTGTCGTCGTTCGCCGACCAGGTGACCCGGATGGCCCGGGACGTGGGCACCGAGGGCCGGCTGGGCGGGCAGGCCCGGGTGGACGGCGTCTCGGGTACGTGGAAGGAGCTGACGGACTCCGTCAACTCCATGGCGGGGAACCTGACCTCGCAGGTGCGCAACATCGCGCAGGTGACGACGGCCGTGGCCCGCGGTGACCTGTCGCAGAAGATCGACGTCGACGCGCGCGGGGAGATCCTCGAGCTGAAGAACACCATCAACACGATGGTCGACCAGCTCTCCGCGTTCGCCGACCAGGTGACGCGGGTCGCGCGCGACGTGGGCACCGAGGGGCGGCTGGGCGGGCAGGCGCAGGTGCCCGGTGTGGCGGGTGTGTGGCGGGACCTGACGGACTCGGTGAACGGCATGGCCGGCAACCTCACCGCCCAGGTGCGCAACATCGCCCAGGTCGCCACCGCCGTGGCCCGCGGTGACCTCTCCCAGAAGATCACCGTGGATGCGCGCGGGGAGATCCTGGAGCTGAAGAACACCCTGAACACGATGGTCGACCAGCTGTCGTCGTTCGCCCAGGAGGTCACCCGGGTGGCCCGTGAGGTGGGTACGGAGGGGCAGCTCGGCGGTCAGGCCGAGGTGCAGGGCGTCTCCGGTACCTGGAAGGACCTCACCCAGTCCGTGAACTTCATGGCGAACAACCTGACCATTCAGGTGCGCCAGATCGCGGAGGTCACGACCGCGGTCGCCAAGGGCGACCTGTCGAAGAAGATCACGGTCGATGCCAAGGGCGAGATCCTGGAACTGGTCACCACCGTCAACACGATGGTCGACCAGCTGTCCTCGTTCGCCGAGCAGGTGACGCGGGTGGCCCGTGAGGTGGGTACCGAGGGCATCCTGGGCGGTCAGGCGCATGTTCCGGGCGTCACGGGCATCTGGAAGGACCTCAGCGGCAACGTCAACCTGATGGCCAAGAACCTGACCATGCAGGTGCGCAACATCTCCCAGGTCGCGGCGGCCGTCGCCAACGGCGACCTGACGCGGCAGGTGACGATCGAGGCGCGCGGCGAGGTCCAGCAGCTGGCCGACACCTTCAACACGATGGTGAAGACGCTGTCCTCGTTCGCCGAGCAGGTCACCAAGGTGGCCCGTGAGGTGGGCACGGACGGCATCCTGGGCGGTCAGGCGCATGTGCCGGGTGTGGCGGGCACGTGGAAGGACCTCACCGACTCGGTGAACGGCATGGCGTCGAATCTGACCGGTCAGGTGCGCAACATCGCCATGGTCACGACGGCCATCGCCAAGGGCGACCTGACGAAGAAGATCGACATCGACGCGCGCGGGGAGATCCTCGAGCTGAAGACGACCATCAACACGATGGTCGACCAGCTGTCGTCGTTCGCCGAGGAGGTCACCCGGGTCGCCCGCGAGGTGGGTACCGAGGGGCAGCTGGGCGGTCAGGCACGCGTGCGTGACGTCGACGGCACCTGGCGCGACCTGACGGAGTCCGTGAACGAGATGGCCGGGAACCTGACCCGGCAGGTGCGTGCCATCGCGCGCGTGGCGACCGCGGTGACCCGCGGCGACCTGAACCTGAAGATCGACGTGGACGCGTCCGGGGAGATCCAGGAACTCCAGGACTACATCAACAAGATGATCGCCAACCTGCGCGACACCACGATCGCGAACAAGGAGCAGGACTGGCTCAAGGGCAACCTCGCGCGCGTGTCCGCCCTGATGCAGGGCCGGCGCGACCTGCAGGACGTGGCCTCGCTGATCATGAGCGAGCTGCCGCCCCTGGTGGCCGCGCAGCACGGTGCGTTCTTCCTGGCGATGCCACCGGCCGACGGGGGCGTGGATCAGTACGAGCTGCGGATGCTGGGTTCGTACGGCTACTCGATGGGCTCCATGCCGACGTCGTTCCGGCCGGGCGAGGCGCTGGTGGGGACGGCGGCCGAGGAGAAGCGCACGATTCTCGTCGCGAACGCGCCGACCGGCTATCTGAAGATCTCCTCGGGGCTCGGTGAGGCGCCGCCCGCGCAGGTGATCGTGCTGCCGGTGCTGTTCGAGGGCCAGGTGCTCGGGGTGATCGAGCTGGCGTCCTTCACGCCGTTCACGCAGATTCAGAAGGACTTCCTGAACCAGCTCGCCGAGATGATCGCGACCAGCGTCAACACGATCTCCGTCAACACCAAGACGGAGCAGCTGCTGAAGCAGTCGCAGGAGCTGACCGAGCAACTGCGGGAGCGGTCGGCGGAGTTGGAGCAGCGGCAGAAGGCCCTTCAGGCGTCCAACGCCGAACTGGAGGAGAAGGCCGAGCTGCTGGCCCAGCAGAACCGCGACATCGAGGTGAAGAACACCGAGATCGAGGAGGCGCGGCAGGTTCTGGAGGAGCGCGCCGAGCAGCTCGCGGTGTCGATGCGGTACAAGAGCGAGTTCCTCGCCAACATGTCGCACGAGCTGCGCACGCCGCTCAACTCGCTGCTGATCCTGGCCAAGTTGCTCGCCGACAACGCGGACACCAACCTGACGCCGAAGCAGGTCGAGTTCGCCGAGACGATCCACGGCGCCGGGTCCGACCTGCTCCAGCTGATCAACGACATCCTGGACCTGTCGAAGGTCGAGGCGGGCAAGATGGACGTCTCGCCGACGCGGATCGCGCTCGTCCAGCTGGTCGACTACGTGGAGGCCACCTTCCGTCCGCTGACCGCGGAGAAGGGCCTCGACCTGTCCGTGCGGGTGTCGCCGGAGCTGCCGGCCACGCTGCACACCGACGAGCAGCGGCTGCTCCAGGTGCTGCGCAACCTGCTGTCCAACGCGGTGAAGTTCACCGACTCCGGCTCGGTCGAGCTGGTCATCCGGCCGGCCGGGGCGGAGGTGCCGGTGGCGATCCGGGAGCAGTTGCTGGAGGCCGGTTCGCTGACCGACGCGGACGCGCCGCTGATCGCGTTCTCGGTGACCGACACCGGCATCGGGATCGCGGCGAGCAAGATGCGGGTGATCTTCGAGGCGTTCAAGCAGGCGGACGGCACCACCAGCCGGAAGTACGGCGGTACCGGCCTCGGGCTGTCGATCTCGCGGGAGATCGCGCAGTTGCTCGGGGGTGAGATCCACGCGCAGAGCGAGACGGGCCGTGGTTCGACGTTCACGCTGTACCTGCCGCTGCATCCGAGTGAGCTGCCGCCGCAGGGTTACCAGCAGGTCGTGCCCGCCCTGGAGGCCGGTGACCTGGTGGCCTCGGAGAACGGGGCGCGCGAGCTGTCGGAGCTGTCCGAGGCGGAGATCGAGACGCCGGCCGAGGTGCGGTCGTACCAGGACGCGCAGAACGGGCCCGCGGCCCTCTTCCGGCGCAGGCGCCGGCTGGTGAGCGGCGGCGAGCAGGTGGGGCGGCCGGAGCAGTGGCCGGCCCGCGCGCAGGAGGCCGGGGCGAACGCGCGGGTGGGCATCCGGTTCGGCGGTGAGAAGGTGCTGATCGTCGACGACGACATCCGCAACGTGTTCGCGCTGACCAGCGTCCTGGAACAGCACGGCCTGTCGGTGCTGTACGCGGAGAACGGCCGGGAGGGGATCGAGGTCCTGGAACAGCACGACGACGTGGCGGTCGTCCTGATGGACATCATGATGCCCGAGATGGACGGCTACGCGACGACCACGGCCATCCGCCGGATGCCGCAGTTCTCCGGGCTGCCGATCATCGCGCTGACGGCGAAGGCGATGAAGGGCGACCGGGAGAAGGCGATCGAGTCGGGGGCCTCCGACTACGTGACCAAGCCGGTCGACCCCGATCACCTGCTGTCCGTGATGCGGCAGTGGATGCGGGACGAGTGAGGGGATCTGCGCAGTGACGGGAACCTTCGGCGTGTGCCCTGAGTTGTTGACTCAGGGTGTCCGCCGCCGTGTAGCGGGGCGGAATCCGGGGAACCTTCTGGTCTTCCGCTGCGTTCCTGCTACGTGCACAGTGACATCACGGTGACAGGGTGTGGCGACGGTCGGGGTGCGGCTACCATGACCGGCACAGGGATGGGCGGCGTAAAGGAGTCGTCCCCAGGGGCGGCGCCCGGTGCACTGCCGGGGCGAGGAGGGCGGGCCATGGTGCAGAAGGCCAAGATCCTCCTGGTCGATGACCGGCCGGAGAATCTGCTGGCGCTGGAGGCGATCCTCTCTGCGCTCGATCAGACGCTGGTGCGGGCATCGTCCGGGGAAGAGGCGCTCAAGGCACTGCTGACGGACGACTTCGCGGTCATTCTGCTGGACGTCCAGATGCCGGGAATGGATGGCTTCGAGACGGCCGCGCACATCAAGCGGCGGGAGCGGACCAGGGACATCCCGATCATCTTCCTCACCGCGATCAACCACGGGCCGCACCACACCTTCCGCGGATACGCGGCGGGCGCGGTGGACTACATCTCCAAGCCGTTCGACCCGTGGGTGCTGCGCGCGAAGGTCTCGGTGTTCGTCGAGCTCTACATGAAGAACTGCCAGTTGCGCGAGCAGGCGGCGCTGTTGCGGTTGCAGTTGGAGGGCGGTGGCGGCAAGGCCACGGCGGGCGGTGGCGCCAAGGAGTCGGCGGGTCTGCTCGCCGAGCTCTCCGCGCGGCTCGCGGCCGTCGAGGAGCAGGCGGAGGCCCTGTCCAAGCAGCTCGACGACGAGTCCGCGGACGCGGCGGCGGTGGCCACGGCGGCGCACCTGGAGCGCAAACTCACGGGTCTGCGCCGGGCGCTGGACGCCCTGGAGCCGGGCACCGGCAGCGGCGCGGCCTCGCTGCCGTCGCAGAACTGAACGGAACTGACGCGTGCGACACCTCGAGTTGTGCGTGAGGGCGCGTCAGTTCCATCTCCACCCAGGGCGAGCGGGTCAGTTCCGCGCCTTCGGGAAAGCGACACGAACGGGTGAAGCAGTGGGCACACGTGTCCGTTGTGGTCTCCACCGGTAACCTCACACCCATGGCCTCACGTCCTTCCGCAGCCAAGAAGCAGCCCGCCAAGAAGGCGGCTGCTCCCGTGAAGGCTCCGGCGAAGAAGGCCGCTGCCAAGAAGGCCCCGGCGAAGAAGGCGCCCGCCAGGAAAGCCGCGGCCAAGAAACCCGTGCCCGCACCGGCCCCGAGTCCCACGGGGGGCGTCTACAGACTGGTGCGCGCCATCTGGCTCGGACTGGCCCACGCCGTCGGCGCCGTGTTCCGTGGCATAGGGAACGGCGCGAAGAACCTCGACCCGGCGCATCGCAAGGACGGCGTCGCGCTGTTGCTGTTCGGCATCGCGCTGATCGTCGCCGCGGGTACCTGGGCCGACCTGCGCGGTCCCGTCGGCGACCTGGTCGAGATCCTGGTGACCGGCTCCTTCGGGCGGCTTGATCTGCTGGTGCCGATACTGCTGGCGGTCATCGCCGTGCGCTTCGTCCGGCACCCCGAGAAGCCCGAGGCCAACGGCCGTATCGTGATCGGCCTGTCCGCGCTCGTCATCGGCGTGCTCGGCCAGGTCCACATCGCCTGCGGCGCGCCCGCCCGCAGTGACGGCATGCAGGCGGTAAGGGACGCCGGAGGCCTCATCGGCTGGGGTGCGGCGACCCCGTTGACGTACACGATGGGCGAGGTTCTCGCCGTACCGCTGCTGGTATTGCTCACGATCTTCGGGCTGCTGGTCGTCACGGCGACGCCGGTCAACGCCATCCCGCAGCGACTGCGGCAGCTAGGGGTGCGGCTGGGCGTGCTGCCCGACCCGGAAGCGGACGAGTACGACGACCTCGACGACGACGCGCGTTACGACGAGCAGTGGCGCGAGGCGCTGCCCGGGCGCCCTCGTCGGCGCTCGGGCGCCCCCGGGGCGTACGGCCCCGAGAACGCCGAGGAGGAGGCGCTCTCCCAGCGGCGCGGCCGTCCCCGGCGTTCCGCGGTGCCGCAGCCGGCCATGGACCGGCGAATGGACGCCGTGGACATCGCCGCGGCCGCCGCGGCCGACCTCGACGGTGCCGTCCTGCACGGGATGCCGCCCTCGCGGATCGTCGCCGACCTCACCCAGGGGGTGAGCGGGGGCGACGGGGAGCCGACCACGCCGACGCCCGTTCCGGCGCCGGCCTCCAGGCCCAGGCAGGAGAAGCTCAAGACCGGTGGGGGATCGGTCCCGGACCTGACCAAGTCGGCCCCCGAGACGATGCGCGAGCTGCCGCCGCGGGCGGAGCAGCTCCAGCTGTCCGGCGACATCACCTACGCGCTGCCCTCGCTCGACCTGCTGGAGCGCGGTGGCCCCGGCAAGGTGCGCAGCGCGGCCAACGACGCGGTGGTCGCCTCGCTGACGACCGTGTTCACCGAGTTCAAGGTCGACGCCGCGGTCACCGGCTTCACCCGTGGGCCTACGGTCACGCGCTACGAGGTCGAGCTCGGCCCCGCCGTGAAGGTCGAGCGGATCACCGCGCTCGCGAAGAACATCGCGTATGCCGTCGCCAGCCCCGACGTGCGGATCATCAGCCCGATCCCCGGCAAGTCCGCGGTCGGCATCGAGATCCCGAACACCGACCGGGAGATGGTCAACCTCGGTGACGTGCTGCGGCTCGCCGAGTCCGCCGAGGACGACGACCCGATGCTGGTCGCCTTCGGCAAGGACGTCGAGGGCGGCTATGTCATGCACTCGCTGGCGAAGATGCCGCACATGCTGGTCGCCGGCGCCACCGGCTCCGGCAAGTCGTCCTGCATCAACTGCCTGATCACGTCCGTGATGATAAGGGCGACCCCCGAGGACGTCCGGATGATCCTGGTCGACCCCAAGCGCGTCGAGCTCACCGCCTACGAGGGCATCCCGCACCTCATCACGCCGATCATCACCAACCCCAAGCGGGCCGCCGAGGCGCTCCAGTGGGTCGTACGCGAGATGGACCTGCGCTACGACGACCTCGCCGCGTACGGCTACCGGCACATCGACGACTTCAACCGGGCCGTGCGCGAGGGCACCGTCAAGCCGCCCGAGGGCAGTGAGCGCGAGCTCCAGGCGTACCCGTACCTGCTGGTGATCGTCGACGAGCTCGCCGACCTGATGATGGTCGCGCCGCGTGACGTCGAGGACTCGATCGTGCGCATCACCCAGCTCGCGCGCGCGGCCGGCATCCATCTGGTGCTCGCCACCCAGCGTCCGTCGGTCGATGTCGTCACCGGTCTGATCAAGGCGAACGTGCCTTCGAGGCTCGCCTTCGCCACCTCCTCGCTCGCCGACTCGCGCGTCATCCTCGACCAGGCGGGCGCCGAGAAACTGATCGGCAAGGGCGACGGGTTGTTCCTGCCGATGGGCGCGAACAAGCCGACCCGTATGCAGGGCGCCTTCGTGACCGAGGCCGAGGTCGCGGCCGTGGTCCAGCACTGCAAGGACCAGATGGCGCCGGTCTTCCGGGACGACGTCACGGTCGGCACCAAGCAGAAGAAGGAGATCGACGAGGATATCGGCGACGACCTCGATCTGCTCTGCCAGGCGGCCGAACTGGTCGTCTCCACCCAGTTCGGATCGACGTCCATGCTCCAGCGCAAGCTGCGCGTCGGCTTCGCGAAGGCCGGACGGCTGATGGACCTCATGGAGTCGCGGAACATCGTCGGGCCCAGCGAGGGTTCCAAGGCGCGTGACGTTCTCGTGAAGCCGGACGAGTTGGACGGCGTGCTCGCGGTGATCCGGGGGGAGTCTGAGGGGTAGACGTCGGTCAGGGAAGCGGGGTCGGCCGTGATCCACCCGTTAGAGAGCAGTGGGCAACCGTTTCCCCTTGCCATACGTCAAGTTGAGCGAGAGGACAGGTGCGGCTCCTCGCCGGGGCCGCAACCGGCCCGTCATCGGCGTGTCCGGCCATACCGATGGCGTAAAGGTCCCACCGTCCGGTTGCCCCTCCCTTTGGCACCCCCCCTAGACTGAACCTCCAGCACAGGTGGCTACACGCTCGAAAGGCGCCCCCGTGTCCATCGGCAACTCCCCTGAAGACGAGCGTCCGTTCGAAGACCCGTCCGAGGAAGCCCCCTTCTCCATCGGCCGCGCCCTGCGGCAGGCGCGTATCGCGGCCGGGCTGACCGTCGACGACGTCAGTACCGCCACCCGAGTCCGTATCGCCATCGTCCACGCCATCGAGTCGGACGACTTCGCCACCTGCGGTGGAGACGTCTACGCCCGCGGGCACATCCGGACCCTGGCACGAGCCGTCCACCTCGACCCCGCCCCTTTGATGGAACGGTTCGACGCCACCCACGGCGGCCGTCCCGCGCCGACCCCCGCCGCACCGCTCTTCGAGGCGGAACGTATCCGCCCCGAGCGGCGCGGGCCTAACTGGACCGCGGCCATGGTCGCCGCGATCGTCGCCGTGGTCGGCTTCGTCGGCTTCACCGCGTTCACGGGTGGCGACGACGGCGGGTCGAAGGAGCAGGTCGCCGACGGCGCCACCCCCGCGACCGCCAAGACCGCCTCGCCCACGACGAAGACCGACAAGCCCGTCGACGGGACGCCGGAACCCTCCGACAGTGCCATCGCCGCGGCCCCCCAGGACAAGGTGACCGTCCAGGTCGTCGCCGTGGACGGCCGCAGTTGGATCTCCGCCAAGGACCACAACGGCCGGCTGCTCTTCGACGACCTGCTCAAGAAGGGCGACTCCGAGACCTTCCAGGACAGCGAGAAGATCAACCTGGTCCTCGGAGACGCCGGCGCGATCGATCTGTACGTCAACGGCAAGAAGATCGACGACGACTTCCGGTCCGGCGCCGTGGAGCGGCTGACGTACACGAAGGGCGACCCGCAGGTCGGATGAGCCGGGCGCGCCTTCGGGTCGACGGGGGCCGGCGAAGATCGCCAACCCCGTCGACGTCCGGTGTCGGTGGGACAAAGTAGTCTTGAGCCCATGCCTGAACGCCGTACCGTCGCACTTGTCACTCTCGGCTGCGCCCGTAACGAGGTGGACTCGGAGGAGCTCGCAGGCCGTTTGGAGGCGGACGGCTGGCACCTCGTGGAGGACGCCGAGGACGCGGACGTCGCCGTCGTCAACACCTGCGGCTTCGTCGACGCCGCCAAGAAGGACTCCGTCGACGCCCTACTGGAGGCCAACGACCTCAAGGGACATGGCAGAACCCAGGCCGTCGTGGCGGTGGGCTGCATGGCCGAGCGGTACGGCAAGGAACTCGCCGACGCCCTGCCCGAGGCCGACGGTGTGCTCGGCTTCGACGACTACGCCGACATCTCCGACCGCCTCCAGACCATCCTGAACGGTGGGATCCACGCCTCCCACACCCCGCGTGACCGACGCAAGCTGCTGCCGATCAGCCCGGCGGAGCGGCAGTCGGCGTCGGACGTGGCCCTGCCGGGGCACGGCGCGCCGACGGACCTGCCGGAGGGACTCGCCCCGCAGTCCGGCCCCCGCGCGCCCCTGCGCCGGCGCCTCGACGGCGCCCCGGTCGCCTCGGTCAAGCTCGCCTCCGGCTGCGACCGGCGCTGCTCCTTCTGCGCCATCCCGTCCTTCCGCGGCTCCTTCATCTCGCGCCGGCCCAGCGACGTGCTGAACGAGACGCGGTGGCTGGCCGAGCAGGGCGTCAAGGAGATCATGCTGGTCTCCGAGAACAACACCTCCTACGGCAAGGACCTCGGCGACATCCGGCTGCTGGAGTCGTTGCTTCCCGAACTGGCGGACGTCGACGGCCTCGAGCGGGTGCGGGTCAGCTACCTCCAGCCGGCCGAGATGCGGCCCGGTCTGATCGACGTGCTGACCTCGACGCCGAAGATCGCGCCCTACTTCGACCTGTCCTTCCAGCATTCGGCGCCCGGGGTGCTGCGCGCGATGCGCCGCTTCGGCGACACCGACCGCTTCCTTGAGCTGCTCGACACCATCCGGAGCAAGGCGCCCCAGGCGGGTGTGCGCTCCAACTTCATCGTCGGCTTCCCCGGCGAGTCCGAGGCCGACCTGGCCGAGCTGGAGCGCTTCCTGAACGGCGCGCGGCTGGACGCGATCGGCGTCTTCGGCTACTCCGACGAGGACGGCACCGAGGCCGCGACCTACGACGACAAGCTCGACGTGGACGTCGTGGCCGAGCGCCTGGCCCGGGTCTCCCGGCTCGCGGAGGAACTCGTCTCGCAGCGGGCCGAGGAGCGCGTGGGCGAGACCGTGCACGTACTCGTGGAGTCGCTGGACGAGGAGGGTGTCCACGGCCGTGGGGCGCACCAGGCTCCGGAGACGGACGGCCAGGTGCTGCTCACCTCGGGCGAAAACTTGAGCGTCGGTCGTATGGTCGAGGCGAAGGTGGTCGGTACGGAAGGTGTCGACCTGGTGGCCGAGCCCCTGCCGGGCTCGGTCGGGTGTAGTGAGGAGGCGGGCAGATGACGGGTGTTCCGGCATCGGCTGCGGGCGGCTCCTCGCAGGCTTCACCGGTTTCGCAGGCCCCACCGGGGCCTCAGACTTCCCAAGCTCCTCAGAGTTCTCAGGCGCAGGAGGCCAGGCCGGTTTCCTCGGGCGTGTCCGCCGTTGCCGGAGCGGCCCTGAGCGCCGACGCGGAGGGTGCCGCCAGGCCGCCGCGCGGCGCGAAGCTGGCGGCCGCCGCCGTCAACCAGGCGAGCGTCTGGAACATCGCCAATCTGCTGACGATGCTTCGGCTGGTCCTGGTGCCGGGCTTCGTCGCCCTGATGCTGGCCGACGGCGGCTACGACCCGGCGTGGCGCGCCTTCGCCTGGGCGGCCTTCGCGATCGCCATGATCACCGACCTGTTCGACGGGCACCTGGCACGGACGTACGACCTCGTCACCGACTTCGGGAAGATCGCCGACCCCATCGCCGACAAGGCGATCATGGGAGCGGCGCTGATCTGTCTCTCCTCACTCGGCGACCTGCCGTGGTGGGTGACGATCGTCATCCTCGGCCGGGAACTCGGGATCACGCTGATGCGTTTTCTCGTCATCCGGTACGGCGTCATTCCGGCGAGCCGGGGCGGCAAGCTGAAGACCCTCGTCCAGGGCGTGGCCGTCGGGATGTACGTCCTGGCACTGACGGGGTGGCTGGCCACCCTGAGGTGGTGGGTGATGGCCGCGGCCGTCGTCCTGACGGTGGTGACCGGGCTCGACTACGTAAGACAGGCCATTGTGCTGCGCAGGCAGGGAATCGCCGAGCGCAAGGCCGCGTCGGAGGAGACACAAGCGTGAATTCCCCGGCCACCGACGTGGTGCGACTACTCACGGTGAGGGAAGAGACGCTTGCCGTGGCCGAGTCGCTGACCGGTGGCCTGGTCGCGGCGGACGTCACATCGGTGCCCGGGGCGTCCAAGGTCTTGCGTGGTTCGGTCACCGCCTACGCCACCGACCTCAAGCACGAATTGCTCGGTGTGGACGCGGACCTGCTGGCCGCGCGTGGCGCAGTGGACGCGCAGGTCGCGGCCCAGATGGCCGCCGGAGTGCGCAGAGCGCTGGGTGCCGACTGGGGCATCGCGACCACCGGCGTCGCGGGCCCCGACCCGCAGGACGGACAGCCCGTGGGGACGGTCTACGTGGCGGTGGACGGACCCTTCGGGGCGGATTCCGGTTCTGCCGCTGGCGGAAAAGTGGAGGCCCTGCGGTTGAACGGCGACCGGGCGGAAATTCGTAGAGAGAGTGTACGGAGCGTACTCGCACTGCTCCTGACAGAGCTTGCGGGCGAACACACCGGGAATGAGCGGGCACAGGATACGGAACAGAACGGGGGGTTTTGATGTTTGCAGCCCTGAGTGAACACGACATCGCTCCCCGCACGGCCGCAGCGCGAGGCGGTACGGTGGGGCGTGAAGGATGCGGCTACGCGGTCCGAGGAGGGAGCCACCGATGATTCTGCTCCGTCGCCTGCTGGGTGACGTGCTGCGTCGGCAGCGCCAGCGCCAGGGCCGTACTCTGCGCGAAGTCTCCTCGTCCGCCCGAGTCTCACTCGGCTATCTCTCCGAGGTGGAGCGGGGGCAGAAGGAGGCTTCCTCCGAGCTGCTCTCCGCCATCTGCGACGCGCTGGACGTACGGATGTCCGAGCTCATGCGGGAAGTGAGCGACGAGCTCGCTCTCGCCGAGCTGGCTCAGTCTGCTGCCGCCACCCCCAGGGAGCCTGTACCGACGTCGGTTCGTCCGATGCTGGGTTCCGTATCGGTGACCGGTGTGCCACCGGAGCGGGTGACCATCAAGGCGCCCGCCGAGGCGGTGGACGTGGTCGCCGCGTGACATTCGCGGGCGTGCGACGCGTGGGCGTGTGACGCGAAGCAGGCACGTGGACAGGTACGACAGGCAAGTGTGAGGCCCCGGCCGGGGTTTCTCCGGGAAGACCCGGAGAGGGTGCGGTCGGGGTTTTTCGCGTCTGCCGTCCGTCCGTCGTCCGTTTGCCGGTGCCGGGTGCTGAGGTCATCGTGGAGGGGCACGACGGGGGCCGATCACCGGAGGTACGGATGTACGTCGTGAAGAGTCCCCTGTCCGATGCCGATCTGAAGACCGTCTCGGAGGCGTTGCAAGGCGCCCTCGTCGATCTGGTCGATCTGTCGCTCGTCGCCAAGCAGGTCCACTGGAATGTCGTCGGGCCCCGCTTCCGGTCCGTCCACCTCCAGCTCGACGAGGTCGTGGACGTCGCCCGCGCCCACTCCGACACCGTGGCGGAGCGTGCCTCGGCGCTGGGCGTCTCGCCGGACGGACGTGCGGCGACGGTGGCGGCCGGCAGCAGCATCGGCGCGGTGTCGGCGGGCTGGATCAAGGACTCGGACGCGGTGGGGGCCCTGGTCGCCGCTCTGGGCGCGGTCATCACCCGGATGCGGGAACGGGTGGGGGCCACGGGGGACGCGGATCCTGTGAGCCAGGACATCTTCATCGGCATCACCGCCGACCTCGAGAAGCATCACTGGATGTTCCAGGCGGAGAACGCGTGAGACGGGGGCGCGGCTCCGGGGATGCGCCGGTGTGCCGCCCGCGCGCCCTGCCGGGGGCGGGGACGGACGTCTAGCGTCGGCCTCTCCGGAGACGGGTGAGGTTTCCGGGGTGTCAGGGTTTCTGGGTGCCATGAGGCTCGGGCTGGAGGTGACGGCCATGGCGGGGCGAATAGTGGGGCAGGGGGCTGTGCTGGGTGTCGGCCTGGCGCTGGGCGCCGTCTGGTGGTGGGCCGTGGTCAGACTCGTCGTGGTGCCCGACGCCGGGGTGCTGGAGGGAGCGGTCGCGGCCGGAGGGTGGGGGCTGAGCCTGCTGCCGGTGCACTGCGTGGCCAAGGCGCGTGCGGTGGGAGCGGTCCGGGAGGGGCGATGGAGGGCTGCCTGGCGTGGGGGCGGGAGGAACGGGACGAGCGGGACAGACGGTGGTTCGAGCGCGGGGAGCACGGGCGGGGGCGGGGCTGCGGGGGAGGTCGCGGGTTGAGTGTCGGAGTGCGTGGGGGGGGGAGGGGGGGGAGGGGCGGCCCGCCGGACACCCTGACGGGTCGGCGGGTCGGCGGGCCGGCGGGCCGGGGGGCCGGCGGGTCAGAGGGTGCGCTTTGGCTTTGAGGGTGTGCTGTGAGCTCTGAGCGGCCGGTGCGGCGGGGCGGGGCGAGTGTGGGGTGCGAGGTGTGCGGTTGTGGGGTGACTTTTGGGCGGGGAAAGGGCTGGGCCGTCCAGGTGGTCGTGTGGCTTGCGTCTACCAGGGCATCGCCACTCCGCCGTTCGGGCGGAGGATCTGGCCGGTGGTGAACGCCGACGCGTCCGAGGCCAGGTGGAGCACGGCGTGGGCGATCTCCTCGGGCTCGCCGACCCGGCCCAGGGGCGACATGCGGGCCATGAGCGCCTCGGTGTGCGCCTGTGCGCCGGCGTCGTGGCGGTCGGTCATGGGCGTGCGGATCCAGCCCGGGGCCACGGCGTTGACGCGAATGCCGTGCCGGCCGACCTCCGTCGCGAGCGTCTTCGTCAACTGGACCACGGCCGCCTTGGCGACTCCGTAGCAGAGCAGGCCCGGGCCACCGGTGTCCACGGCGCCGGATGCCATGGTGATGATGCTGCCCCCGGTGTCGCGCGCGAGCATCAGACGGGCCGCCTCCTGGCAGGCGTACAGCACCCCCTTGAAGTTGACGGCCAGGACCCGGTCGAGGTCCTCGTCCCTGGTCTCCAGGACCGGGCTGCTGTGCATGATCCCGGCGACGGCGGCCATGACGTCCAGCCGCTCGCAGGACTCGACGGCCTGCCGGACCTGGACGCGGTCGGTGACGTCGAGGTGGTGGGTGTGCGCCGCACCGCCCAGGTCCTTGATCAGCGTCGCCGTTTCGTGCAGACCCTGTGCGTCGCGGTCGGCGCCGTGCACGGTCGCCCCCGCCTGAGCGAGCAGTACGGCGCAGGCGCGTCCGATTCCGCTCGCGGCACCGGTGACGAACGCGGTGCGTCCGGTGAGGTCGTACGCCTTTACGGCCATGTGAGGACGGTACGAGCATTTCTGACGGTCCGTCAATTGTGGCGGCGGTTCCGGGATCCGGTGCTGCCCCCGCATGGTTCGGGATCCGGCGCTGCCCTCGCAACGGGGTTGCGGGGGTGGGGTGTTGCAGGCAGTCACCGGGTGGTGCGTGGGCGGAGGCGGCGCGTCGGCGGGGAGCCCGGTGCCGGTGCGGGGCCGGTCTGGCAGTTGGGGCACCAATAGGTCGGGCGCTCGCGTGAGCCGTCGCCCTGGTCGGCCACCCGGACCTGCGTTCCGCAGCGCAGGCAGGGGCGGGGCGCGCGGCCGTAGACGAACAGGTCCTGGCCGCGGCGGCCCGTCGTGCTGCGCACAGGGCGGTCGCGGTTGACCTCCAGGAGCTTCTTCGCGAGGGCGGGCAACTTCCCGGCGCGGTCGGCGGGGAGCGCGCCGACGGGGAGCCACGGGGTCGCGCCCAGAAGGAAGCAGAGTTCGCACTTGTAGACATTGCCGATGCCGGCGAGGTTGCGCTGGTCGAGGAGAGCCTCGCCGAGGGAACGGGCGGGGTCGCCGAGGAGGTTGGCGAGGGCTCGCTCGGGGTTCCAGTCGGGACCCAGCAGGTCGGGCCCGAGGTGGCCGACGGCTCGTTGTTCGTCGGCTGTGCGCAACAGCTCCAGAACGGGGAGGCGGTAACCGACGGCGGTGCGGTCGTGGGTGCCGAGGACGACCCGGATCTGGTGTGCCGGGCCGCCGGTCCAGCGCTGGTCGTTCGCGAACACCTTCCAGGAGCCGTCCATGCGCAGGTGCGAGTGGAGCGTCAGCCCGCCCTCGACGCGGGTGAGGAGGTGCTTGCCACGCGGAGTGACGTCCAGGACGGTGCGGCCGGTGAGGTCGGCGGTGGCGTACTTGGGGACCCGGAGATCCGAACGGATCAGCACCTTGCCGGCGAGGGCGTCATGCAGTCGCCTCGCGGCTTGCCAGACCGTGTCACCTTCGGGCATGGGTCAAGGGTGGCATGCGGGTCGCCGCGGGCGGGATGTGGCGGGCGGGCGGGCGGGCGGGTGGTGGTCACGCGCGCAGGCGCAGGCCGCGTGGGGTGGCAATGAAGCCCGCTCCTTCCAGGAGGCTGCCGATCGGGGAGGTGAGTGCCGAGGCGCCGTTGACGCGCTCCACCGTGACGGTGCCGAGGGAGCCCGCGCGCGCGGCCTCCGCGAGGGCCTCGGCGGCGGTGTGCAGGCGGGGGTCGTCGGTGGGGGCGCCCTCGCCGTCCGGGGTGGAGGGCCAGGCCAGGAGGGTCTTGCCGCCGCGCTCCATGTAGAGCGTGAGTTCGCCGTCCACGAGCACCACCAGGGAGCCGGCCTTGCGGCCCGGCTTGTGCCCGGCGCCGGTCGGCGGCTCGGGCCAGCCCAGGGCGGCGCCGTACGCGTTCGCCGGGTCGGCGGCGGCGAGGACGACGGCGCGTGAGGCGGCGGATGTGGTGCCGAAGCGGTTGCGGTTCTGCGGGCGCCGGGTTTCGTGGTGGCCGGGGAAGCCCTGGCCGTTCGGCATGCCCGCGCCGCCGTTCGGGAAGCCCGAGGAGTTCGGGAACCCGCTGCCCCCTCGCGGGCCGCCCGCGCCCGGGGAGGCGAAGTCCAGGGGGGATACGTACTCGTCCCGCGAGGCGGGGGCTGCCGGGGCGTCGAAGGGGGAGGGCGGGAGGGCGTCGAGGCCGGGGGCGTCCCAGGTGTCCTCGGACGGGAAGCCGTCGGAGAAGGGGAAGCCGTCCGAGGGGCTCGTCGCCTGATTCGGGCCGGGCAGCGGCTCACCGCGGTCGCGGGCGTTGGCCACGGCGCGCAGTCGGTCCACGGCGCCGTCCATGGCGAACTGCGCCGCGCCGAGGCCTTCGACCACATACCCGCGACGGGCCTGACCGCTCTCCTCGAAGACGGACAGAATGCGGTACGTCGCCGAGAAGCCGCCTTCGACGCCCTCGGCGGCGACCGCGCCCCGGGTCACCACGCCGTGCCGGTCGAGGAGGGTACGGGCGAGGGCGTGGGCGCGGACCGTGGGGTCGGACTCGTGGGCCGGCAGGAGCGACCAGCGTCCGGCGACGGTCGGGGGGCCGCTGCGGGAGGCGGGGCGGGCCGCTGTCGTCAGCGAGCCGTAGCGGCCGCGCGGGACCGTGCGCTTGGCGCGATGGGCCGTGGAACCGGCCGTGCGCCCCGAGCCCAGCAGCGCCCGTAGGGGGCTGAGCGTGTCGTTGGTGAGCCGGCCGGACCAGGCCAGATCCCAGACGACGTCGGCGAGTTGTGGGTCGGTGGCGTCGGGGTGCGTGGTGGCGCGGACCTGATCGGCGATCTGGCGGAAGAACAGCCCGTAGCCACCGGAGAGGGCGTCCAGGACCGACTGGTGCAGTGCTGCCAGCTCCAGAGGGTGAGGAGGCGGCAGGAGCAGGGGCGCCGCGTCCGCCACGTACAGGGAGATCCAGCCGTCCTTGCCGGGGAGGGCTCCGGCTCCGGCCCAGACGACCTCTCCGGCCGCGGTGAGTTCGTCGAGCATCGCCGGGGCGTAGTCCCTCACGCGCGACGGCAGGACGAGCCTCTCCAGGGCCGAGGCGGGTACCGAGGCGCCCTGGAGCTGCTCGAGCGCGCGCACCAGGCCGTCGGTGCCGCGCAGGGAGTGGCCCTTGCCGATGTGCTGCCACTGGGGCAGGAACTGCGCGAGCGCGGGCGGCGAAACCGGTTCCACTTCGTGCCGAAGGGCGGCCAGGGAGCGGCGGCGCAGCCTGCGCAGGACCGTTGCGTCACACCACTCCTGGCCGATGCCGGCGGGGTGGAACTCGCCCTGGACGACGCGACCGCCGGCCGCGAGCCGTTGGAGGGCGCCCTCGGTCACCGCCACGCCGAGGCCGAAGCGGGTGGCCGCGCCGGCGGAGGTGAACGGACCGTGGGTGCGGGCGTGGCGCGCGAGGAGGTCGCCGAGCGGGTCCTTGACCGGCTCGGTGAAGGCTTCCGGCACGCCCACCGGCAGCGCCGTGCCGAGGGCGTCGCGCAGGCGGCCCGCGTCCTCGATCGCGGCCCAGTGCTCGGCGCCGGCGATACGGACCCGGATGGCGCGGCGGGCGGCGCCCAGCTCCTGCGCCCAGTGCGGTTCGGCGCCGCGCTCGGCCAGCTCGGCGTCGGTGAGCGGGCCCAGGAGACGCAGGAGGTCCGCGACACCTTCGGGGTCCTTCACCCGGCGGTCCTCGGTGAGCCACTGGAGTTCCCGTTCCAGTTCCGTGAGGACCTCGGCGTCGAGCAGTTCGCGCAGTTCCGCCTGGCCGAGCAGTTCGGCGAGCAGGCGTGAGTCCAGGGAGAGGGCGGCGGCGCGGCGCTCGGCGAGCGGGGAGTCACCTTCGTAGAGGAACTGGGCGACGTAGCCGAAGAGCAGGGAGCGGGCGAAGGGGGACGGCTCCGGTGTGGTGACCTCGACCAGGCGCACCTTCCGAGCCTCCAGGTCGCCCATCAGCTCCACGAGTCCGGGGACGTCGAAGACATCCTGGAGGCACTCGCGGACCGCTTCGAGGACGATCGGGAACGAGCCGAACTCGCTCGCCACCTGGAGCAGTTGGGCGGCGCGCTGGCGCTGCTGCCACAGCGGGGTGCGCTTGCCGGGGCTGCGCCGCGGCAGCAGCAGCGCGCGGGCGGCACACTCGCGGAAGCGGGCCGCGAACAGGGCTGAACCGCCGACCTGATCGGTGACGATCTGGTCGACCTCGCCCTTGTCGAAGACCACGTCCGCCGCGCCGACCGGCGCCTCTTCGGCGTCGGTCGCCGTATGGAAGGGGGTGCCGCCCTTCGTCGGTTCCCGGTCGAGCAGGTCCAGGCTCATCAGGTCGGCGTCCGGCAGACGCAGAACGATGCCGTCGTCGGCGTGCATGACCTGCGCGTCCATGCCGTACCGCTCGGAGAGCTTGGCGCCCAGGGCGAGGGCCCAGGGGGCGTGGACCTGGGCGCCGAAGGGGGAGTGGACGACGACCCGCCAGTCACCCAGCTCGTCCCGGAAGCGCTCCACGACGATCGTGCGGTCGTCCGGGACATGTCCGCAGGCCTGCCGCTGCTCGTCCAGGTAGGAGAGCACGTTGTCGGCCGCCCAGGCGTCCAGCCCCGCCGTGAGCAGCCGGAGCCGGGCGTCGTCCTTGGACAGGGAGCCGACCTCGCGCAGGAACGCGCCCACTGCGCGGCCCAGCTCCAGCGGGCGGCCCAGCTGGTCGCCCTTCCAGAACGGCAGGCGGCCCGGGACGCCGGGAGCCGGGGAGACCAGGACGCGGTCGCGGGTGATGTCCTCGATGCGCCAGGAGCTGGTGCCGAGGGTGAAGACATCGCCCACGCGGGACTCGTAGACCATCTCCTCGTCGAGCTCGCCGACCCGGCCCCCGCCCTTCTTGGGGTCGGAGCCCGCCAGGAAGACGCCGAACAGGCCCCGGTCGGGGATCGTGCCGCCGGAGGTGACGGCCAGGCGCTGGGCTCCGGGACGGCCGGTGACCGTGCCGGCGACGCGGTCCCACACCACGCGCGGACGAAGCTCGGCGAACGCGTCGGACGGGTAGCGGCCGGCCAGCATGTCCAGGACCGCGGTGAACGCGGACTCCGGGAGTGACGCGAACGGGGCGGCACGGCGGACCGTGGTCAGCAGGTCGTCGACCTGCCAGGTGTCGAGCGCGGTCATGGCGACGAGCTGCTGCGCCAGGACGTCCAAGGGGTTGGCGGGGACCTTCAGGGACTCGATCGAGCCCGTGCGCATCCGCTCGGTGACCACCGCCGCCTGGACGAGGTCACCGCGGTACTTCGGGAAGACCACACCGGTGGACACGGCGCCCACCTGGTGTCCCGCGCGGCCGACGCGCTGGAGGCCCGAGGCCACCGAGGGCGGGGACTCGACCTGGACGACGAGATCCACCGCCCCCATGTCGATGCCGAGCTCGAGGCTCGAGGTCGCCACGACGGCGGGCAGTCGGCCCGCCTTGAGGTCCTCCTCCACGAGCGCGCGCTGTTCCTTCGAGACCGAGCCGTGGTGGGCGCGCGCGATGACATGCGGGGCGCCTTGGGTCGCGCCCGAGCCGCCCATGAGCTGAGCGGGGGAGTGGTGCTCGTCCAGCGGCTCGCCGGTGGCCCGCTCGTAGGCGATCTCGTTGAGCCGGTTGCACAGGCGTTCGGCGAGCCGGCGCGAATTGGCGAACACGATCGTGGAGCGGTGGGCCTGGACGAGGTCGGTGATGCGCTCCTCGACATGCGGCCAGATCGACGGACGCTCCGCCCCTTCGGAGCCGTCGGCGACCGGGGAGCCGCCCAGCTCACCCAGGTCCTCCACGGGGACGACGACCGAGAGGTCGAACTCCTTGTCGGACTTCGGCTGGACGATCTCCACCTTGCGCTGCGGGGAGAGGTAACGCGCCACCTCGTCGACCGGGCGGACCGTGGCCGAGAGGCCGATGCGGCGGGCCGGCTTCGGCAGTAGTTCGTCCAGCCGCTCCAGGGAGAGCGCCAGATGTGCGCCGCGCTTGGTGCCCGCCACCGCGTGCACCTCGTCCAGGATCACCGTCTCGATGCCCGTCAGCGCGTCGCGCGCGGCCGACGTCAGCATCAGGAACAGGGACTCGGGCGTCGTGATCAGGATGTCCGGAGGGCGCGTGGACAGGGCGCGGCGCTCGGCGGGCGGGGTGTCGCCGGAGCGGATGCCGACCCTGACCTCCGGCTCGGGTCGGCCGAGACGCACGGATTCCTGGCGGATGCCGGTCAGGGGGCTGCGCAGGTTGCGCTCCACGTCGACCGCGAGGGCCTTGAGGGGGGAGACGTAGAGGACTCGGCAGCGCTTCTTCGGGTCGGCGGGTGGAGGTGTCGAGGCGAGCTGGTCCAGGGCGGCGAGGAAGGCGGCCAGCGTCTTTCCGGAACCGGTCGGGGCCACCACCAGCACGTCCGAGCCCTCGCCGATGGCCTGCCACGCGCCCGCCTGGGCCGCGGTGGGCGCGGAGAACGCCCCCGTGAACCAGCCGCGGGTCGCGGGGGAGAAGCCGTCGAGGGCTCGGTGTGCGGAACTGACCATGCGTCCATCCTGCACCCGGCCACTGACAATTGCTCTGACCTGCGGTGATGTCGAGCCTTCCGCGCCCGGTCCGGTCGGCGTCCGTCGAGCGGCAGGGGACGGGGCGGGATGGGACGGGGCGAAGCCGGGGGCGGGAGCCGGGTGGGAGGGGGTGGGAGTGGAGGTCGGGAGTGGGAGGGCCGGCGGCGCGTCGCGGAGAATGGGTATGTGGTGAATTCGGGTTCGGGTGAGCTGGCGCGGCACTGGCGGTACGCCGAGCTGCCCGGCGTCGATCTGCTGCGAGCCCGGTATGTCCGCAAGACCTTCGTGCGCCACACCCACGAGCATTTCGTGATCGCCGCCATCGCCGAGGGCGTGGAGGTCTTCCACCACCGTGGCGCCGATCAGTATGCGGGGGCCGGGGCGCTCGCGCTGGTCAACCCGGACACCCCGCACACCGGGCGGGCCGGGGTGCCGGAGGGATGGCGCTACGGTGCCGTGTATCCGTCGCCCGACGTGGTGGCAGGGATCGCGGCCGAGACGACCACCCTGCGCGGCACTCCCGGGTTCGCCAGTCCGGTGCTGCACGATCCGTACGCCGTCGGCCTGGTGCATCAAGTCCTCCGAGCCGCTGAGGAGGGCAATGGGCTGGCCGCCGACACGCTGCTGCGGGTGGCCGTGACGCGGCTGCTGCGGCTCAACGGTGGACCGCTGCCGCGGCGGGAGGTGCGGTCGGCGGGGGAGCGGATCGCCGCACGCGCGCGTGCCGTGCTGGAGGACCGACTGGCCGATCCGCCGACCCTGGAGCAGCTGGCCGGAGATCTGGGGACCAGCTCGTTCGCGCTGCTGCGGGCTTTCCGGGACGTGTACGGGCTGCCGCCCCACGCCTGGCTCACCGACGCCCGCGTGCGGCGGGCGCGGCGGCTGCTGGACGCGGGGACCGCCCCCGCAGAGGCCGCCATCGCCGTGGGGTTCACCGACCAGCCGCACCTCAACCGCCACTTCGCCCGGATCGTCGGAGTCCCTCCGGGGGCCTACCAGCGCGAGCGCAAGAACGTACAAGACCCGCGCGGAGGGCTGCTACTACCGTCGTGGGCGTGGCAGAACAGACAGCTCTCACAGACATACGGCCCGACGGCGGGGGACGGCCCGACGCCGCCGTCGTACGGGACGCCCTCGGCGTCGGAGTCGCCGTAGGACTCTCAGGGTTCGCCTTCGGGGTGACCTCGGCGGGCAGCGGGCTCTCGGTGTGGCAGACCTGCGCGCTCAGCCTCCTCGTGTTCACGGGCGCGTCCCAGTTCGCGCTCGTCGGGGCGCTGGCGGCGGGTGGCAATCCCCTCACGGCGGCCGCGGGCGCCTTCTTCCTGGGCGTCCGCAACGCCTTCTACGGCCTGCGCCTGTCGCAGTCGCTGGCACTCCCGCGCACGGTGCGCCCGTTCGCCGCCCAATGGGTCATCGACGAGACGGCTGCGGTCTCGCTTGCCCAGCCCGGGCGGCGCGCCGCGCGCCTCGGCTTCGCCGTCACCGGGCTGACCCTGTATCTGCTGTGGAACGTCACCACGCTGCTGGGCGCCCTGGGCGCCGAGGCCATCGGGGACACGGACACGTGGGGGCTGGACGCGGCCGGGCCCGCCGTCTTCCTGGCGCTGCTCGCGCCCATGCTGAAGACCACCGCCGAGCGGGCCGTCGCCGGACTCGCGGTGCTCCTGGGGCTCGGCCTGCTGCCCGTGCTGCCCGCCGGAGTGCCTGTGCTGACGGCCGCGCTCGCCGCGCCGGCCGTCCTGTACCTCGAGGGCCGGCGCCGGGCCGGCCGTGCCGGACAGGTCGCTCAGGCCGACACGGAAGAGGAGGGACGTTGAACACCTGGATCGCGATCGGTGCGACCGCTGTCGGCTGCTATCTGGTCAAGCTCGCCGGCCTCCTCGTCCCCGCCGGTCTTCTCGAGCGGCCCCTCGTCAGGCGGTTCGCGGCCCTGCTCCCCGTCGCCCTGCTCGCCGCCCTCACCGCCCAGCAGACCTTCGCGGACGGCCAGGCACTGGTGCTGGACGCGAGGGCCGCGGGGCTGGCCGCGGCCTTCGTCGCCCTCATGCTGCGGGCTCCCTTCCTGCTGGTCGTCGCGGCGGCCGTGGTGGTGACGGCGGGGGTGCGGGCCATGGGTGGGTGACGGTGGAGGAGGGCGCGTGCAGGCCGTCGGTGAGTGCCGGGGGGCGGGGCCGGGATCAGCCGATCGCGCGACCGTGGGCCCTGAGGGTGCGCAGGGCCTCGATCGTCACCATGGGGCGTGCTTCCAGGGCGGTGCCGGGTGCCCAGCGGCGCCATCGGACCGGCCAGCCGCCGTCCTTCTGCTGATCGTCGGCGAGGTGGTCCAAGGAGCGTGCCATCTCGTCGTCGGTGAACCACGCCCGCGCGAGGGAGTGCGGTGTCCGCGCGAAGTCGTACGGGAAGTGATGCTCGCCTGGGGCGTAGCCGGGCGCGACCGGATACGTGTCCAGGTGGTCCGGATCCAGTACGGCGAGCCGGTGCGCGCGCACCAGGCGGCCGAGACGGTCGGCGGCCGCCTCCGCGCGCGGGCGGTCGACGGCGGAGTCCAGGAAGGCCACGGCGGCCTCGATCTCGTACGGATGGGAGCGCTCCAGGGAGTCCACCGCCTGCCAGCAGAAGTCCGTGGCCCTGAACAGCCAGGCGTGCCACACCTCGTTGCGATGCAAGAGGCCCACCACCGGCCCGGTGGACAGGAGTTCGCTGGGCGGGTCGTCCACGATCGGAATGAACGGGGCCGCCGGGTACCCGCGCTGGCTGGGGTGGATCACCGGCAGCGCGCCGTCGCCCGTGGAGACCGAGGTCAGGTAGCGGCACACCTGCTCCACGCGCCGCCCGCCGAGGCGCCCGATGGCGTCCAGGACGCGCAGTGCGCGCGCGGTGTGCAGGGGCTGGCTCACGGGGCCGCGCAGATCGGGCTCCAGGGCATGGCCGTATCCGCCGTCCTCATTGCGGTAGGCGTCGAGGGCGGTCTCGACGGGGTCGGCGGCGCCGTGCAGGAAGTCGTGCGCGAAGACGCGCTGCTCCAGCACGCGCGCGGTGAGCCAGACGAAGTGCTCGGCGCGGAAGAGCGGAGAGCGCGACGGGGGCGTCGGGGGGAGTGGGGATGCTCCGGTTTCGGCCATGCGTCAGACCGTAGGGCGGAAAGCGGTCTCGGCAGGCGGTCCCGGCGAGTGGCACCCCCGCGCGCGGGATACTGGTGTCATGCGGTTGACGGTCTTCTGGCAGCGAATGGACGAGCACTTCGGCACGGGGTACGCCGAGACCTTCGCGCGCGATCACGTGATGGCGGAACTCGGCGGACGCACGGTGCACGAGGCGCTGGCGGACGGCTGGGAGGCCAAGGACGTGTGGCGCGTGGTGTGCGCGGTGATGAACGTTCCACAGCAGATGCGCTGACCCGTCACGAAGATCGCAGGCGGCTGTCCGATTGTCGGTGCCGTAGGCGAGACTTGGTCCGTGGCCCCCACTGACGAGACCGGGCAGACCGCCCGGCACGCATCCGCGCCCGGCGCGACGCCGCCCACCGCGCCGCCCCCGGCCGACGGCGGTGCCGAGCAGGGCGCACGCATGCCGCGCTGGCTTCCGCGTGCCATGGTGCTCGCGCTCGCTCTGATCGGTGCCTTCCAACTGGGCACCTGGGCCTTCCACCAGCTCATCGGCCTGCTGCTCAACATCCTGATCGCGTTCTTCCTGGCCCTCGCCATAGAGCCGGCGGTCAGTCGGATGGCCGCCCGCGGCATGCGCAGGGGGCTCGCCACCTTTCTGGTCTTCTTCGGTCTGCTGATCGTGGTGGCCGGCTTCTTCACGCTGCTCGGCTCGATGCTCGCGGGTCAGATCATCAAGATGATCGAGGGCTTCCCGGAGTACCTCGACTCCGTGATCAACTGGGTCAACACGACGTTCCACACCGAACTCAGGCGGGTGGACATCCAGGAGGGGCTGCTCCATTCCGACTGGCTGAGGAAGTACGCGCAGAACAGCGCCGCCGGGGTCCTGGACGTCTCGACGCAGGTTCTCGGCGGTCTCTTCCAGCTGCTGACCATCGGCCTGTTCTCGTTCTACTTCGCCGCCGACGGACCGCGACTGCGCCGTGGGCTGTGCTCCGTGCTGCCGCCGGCCAGGCAGGCCGAGGTGCTGCGGGCGTGGGAGATCGCCGTCGACAAGACCGGCGGCTATCTGTACTCGCGCGGGCTGATGGCGTTGATCTCCGGTGTCGCGCACTACGTCCTGCTCGAGGCTCTCGGCATCCCGTACGCGCCCGTGCTCGCCGTCTGGGTGGGTGTGGTGTCGCAGTTCATCCCCACCATCGGCACCTATCTCGCGGGCGCCCTGCCCATGCTGATCGCCTTCACGGTGTCGCCCCTGTACGCACTGTGGGTGCTCATCTTCGTCGTGGTCTATCAGCAGTTCGAGAACTACATGCTTCAGCCGAAGCTGACCTCGAAGACCGTCGACATCCACCCCGCCGTCGCCTTCGGCTCCGTCATCGCGGGCACCGCCCTCCTCGGCGCCGTCGGCGCGCTGATCTCCATCCCGGCGGTCGCGACGCTCCAGGCGTTCCTGGGCGCCTACGTGAAGCGTTACGACGTCACGGACGACCCCCGTGTCCATGGACACCGAGGACGCGGGGAGGGGCCTGGACCCCTCACGCGTGCGAGGGACCTGTGGGGGCGGGTGCGGGACCGGCGGGGCGGATCGCGAGAGGGGTCCGACCGAGACTGAGGGCGAGCGGACGTCAGTACCTGAGGCCCGCCCACACTCCGGCCGCAGTGACCGCGGCCGCGTAACACCACACCGCCGCGGCCACGATCCGCCACCGCACGGTCTCGCTCCAGGGTGTGCGGGACAGCAGCCAGGCCAGGGCGGGCAGTACCAGGACGGCGTGCAGACTCACCCCGTGCAGAGGCTTGGGCGAGGCCGTCGAGTGGTAGGCCGCCTCCTGGTGTCCGGTGCGGGTGAGCACGACACCGCGCGCGATCATGGCCGCGCCCGAGGCGAGCGCGACGAGCAGGACCGCGAAACCGGAGCGCACCGCCAGGGCCATCCCGGCCGGGCCCGTCGGCGGGTGCCGGAAGGACGCCACGGCGAACACGGTGAGCAGCACCACGAGCACCCCGCCGCCGACCGCGAGCGTCAGGGAGACCGCCGTGTCGAAGGGCGTCTCCACGTCCAGGTGCGAGGGCACTCCCCGCCACGCCTGGAGGGTGATGCCCCCGACCTCGACGACACAGTCGGCGGTGAAGACCCCTGGCAGCGCGGTACGCAGGTGTGGTCCGACACGCACGTACGGAGTGACCCTGACGATCGCGAGAAGCGTCACCCCGAAGGAGAGTCCGAAGGTCACCGGCTTGCGCCAGGACACGGGCCCGTTCCAGGGGCCGCCGTCGACGGCGAACACCGCGAGGTGGACGAGTCCGGAGAGGATCAGCAGGAACGCCGTCGCCTCATAGAGGCGGTACGGACGGTACGGACGGTACGGACGGGACGGGCGGTACCGGCTGTCGGGGGCGCAGGGTTTGCGAGGGTCGCCGGGGTCGCCGGGGTCGCCGGAGTGGGGGCCGGATGCCTCGGTCCCGCCCTGCCGCGGGCCGGTCCGGTCTTCCGCTCGTCCATGCACCGAGCGTCTCGGTCGCGGCGTACGCCGTCGTGGTACGTCCGAAGACACCCGCCGTACGCCCGGGGAAGCAGCCGCGAGCACGGCGGGACGGGGCCGCGCGAGGGGCGGATCCGGGGCGTTGTCCGCCCGTGAACGTAGCCTCGGAAGTGCCGCATGGTGCGCTTGACACGAAAATCGAACATCCATTCTTATGGAGGCTCCGGTAAGACTCTGGTCGGGCGTTCCGTCCTGTTTTGGATGGAGAAGCACCCGAGTTATCCACAGGCCGGACCGGCGTCGGGGCGCATTGTCAGTGGCAGGCGTTAGCGTCTTTGACGTGAAGCGATCGACTCAAGCAAACCGGGTGGAACCCATGGCAGGAACCGACCGCGAGAAGGCATTGGATGCCGCACTCGCACAGATTGAACGGCAGTTCGGCAAGGGCGCCGTGATGCGTCTCGGCGAGCGGCCGAACGAGCCCATCGAGGTCATCCCCACCGGGTCGACCGCACTCGACGTCGCCCTCGGTGTCGGCGGTCTGCCGCGTGGCCGCGTGGTCGAGGTGTACGGCCCGGAGTCCTCCGGTAAGACGACGCTGACGCTGCATGCCGTGGCGAACGCGCAGAAGGCCGGGGGCCAGGTCGCCTTCGTGGACGCGGAGCACGCCCTCGACCCCGAGTACGCGAAGAAGCTCGGCGTCGACATCGACAACCTGATCCTCTCGCAGCCGGACAACGGCGAGCAGGCCCTCGAGATCGTGGACATGCTGGTCCGCTCCGGAGCCCTCGACCTCATCGTCATCGACTCCGTCGCCGCGCTCGTCCCGCGCGCGGAGATCGAGGGCGAGATGGGCGACAGTCACGTCGGCCTCCAGGCCCGTCTGATGAGCCAGGCGCTGCGGAAGATCACCAGCGCGCTCAACCAGTCCAAGACCACCGCGATCTTCATCAACCAGCTCCGCGAGAAGATCGGTGTGATGTTCGGCTCCCCGGAGACCACGACCGGTGGCCGGGCGCTGAAGTTCTACGCCTCGGTGCGACTCGACATCCGTCGTATCGAGACCCTCAAGGACGGCACGGACGCGGTCGGCAACCGCACCCGCGTCAAGGTCGTCAAGAACAAGGTCGCGCCGCCCTTCAAGCAGGCCGAGTTCGACATCCTCTACGGGCAGGGCATCAGCCGCGAGGGCGGTCTGATCGACATGGGCGTGGAGAACGGCTTCGTCCGCAAGGCCGGCGCCTGGTACACGTACGAGGGCGACCAGCTGGGACAGGGCAAGGAGAACGCCCGTAACTTCCTGAAGGACAACCCCGACCTCGCCAACGAGATCGAGAAGAAGATCAAGGAGAAGCTGGGCGTCGGCGTGCGTCCCGAGGAGCCCGCCGCCGAGCCGGCCACGGCCGCCGCGGTGGCCGCGGGCACGCCCGCGGACGACGCCGCCAAGGCGGTGGCTCCCGCGGCCAAGACCGCCAAGACCAAGGCCACGGCTGCCAAGAGCTGACCGTGACGCGACGAACGGACTGGGCCGAGTACGTCTACCCCGACACCCCCCGAGAGGCGGGAGGCGGGGCCGACGGCGGCCCCGCCCAGGTCGATGACGACCGGGCGGAGAGCGGCTCGTACCGGAGTGAGGGGACGGACGGCGACGCCCGGCCCCGTGGCGGCCGGGCGCGGCGCGACGACGGAGGAGGTCCACGAGGGCGTGGGCGCCGTCGGCGCGGCTTCGGGGAACCGTCCGCCGAGGACGAAGGCGCCTCTTCCTCGTCGAGGGCCGAGCGGGGGGAGCCTTCAGGGGACCCGGCTGAGCGGGCACGGGCGATCTGCCTGCGCCTGCTCACCGGGACCCCGCGCACCCGCAAGCAACTCGCCGACGCCCTGCGTAAGCGAGAGATCCCGGACGATGTGGCGGAGGAGGTGCTCTCGCGGTTCGAGGAGGTCGGACTGATCAACGACAGCGCCTTCGCGGACGCCTGGGTGGAGTCGCGCCACCACGGCCGGGGACTCGCCCGGCGCGCGCTCGCCCAGGAGCTGCGGACCAAGGGGGTCGACCCGGCGCTGATCGGCGAAGCCGTCGCCCAGCTCGACTCCGACCAGGAAGAGGTGACGGCGCGGGAGCTCGTCGCCCGCAAGCTGCGCTCGACCCGTGGCCTCGAACGTGACAAACGGTTGCGCCGCCTCGCCGGCATGCTGGCGCGCAAGGGCTATCCCGAGGGCATGGCTCTGCGGGTGGTCCGACAGGCGCTCGAGGAGGAGGGCGAGAACACGGAGATCCTGGAGGAGGAGGGGTTCTGAACGAGGGTTCCGCACCCTCGGCGCCCTTCCCTGTTCTTTCCTCCTCCCTCCCCTTCTTCTCACGTGGCTGGGCTCAGGTGGGTGGGGACAACCCCCCACTGAGGATGCCGGGCTGCCGCAGTGCACAAGCATCTGTGCACAGGCGACTGTGTACACATGTCCCAGGAACCCGGCGTCAATGAGCCCCAGGCGGAACACGCTCCGGTGGCCCCCGTCGAACTCGGCGACCTCGCCGCGCTCAGAGCGCTCGCCCAGCCCCGACGTCAGCGGATGCTCGAACACCTCACCCTGCACGGCCCGGCCACCTCGTCGACCCTAGCCCGCGCCCTCGGCCTGAACACCGGATCCACCAGCTACCACCTGCGTGAACTGGCCAGGTACGGCTTCGTCGAGAAGACCGACGGCGAGACGTCCGGGCACACGGGCGAGAACCCGGCCACAGGCAGGCGCGCGGAGCCGTCCGCGCACCGGGAGCGCTGGTGGCGCGCGGTCCCCGGCGACCGCCGGTTCCCGCCGCGCAGCCGTCAGAGCCCCGAGATGCGGCTCGTCATGGACGAGCTGAACCACCATGCCTACGCCGCCGACCTCGACCTCTTCGAGAGGCTCCAGCGGGACGCGGAGGACGGCGACCCGTGGGCGGACGCGTTCCCTTACTCGCGCGGCACCATCCGGCTCACGCTGCCCGAACTCCGGGACTTCTTCGAGGAGTACATCGCTCTCCTCAACCGCTACAAGCGACCCGCATCAGAGACGCCGCCGGGCGCGCGCACCCTCCTCACCCGCTTTCTCGCCTTCCCTGCGTCCGTTCCCGCCCCCATCCCCTCCGTCAGCGACGGTCAGGGTGAAGGCGACGGCGACGGCGACGGCGATGGCGATGGCGATGGCGGCCTCGGACCGGGCCAGGACCACGAACCCGTACGCAACGGACGAGAGGCCGATCACTCATGATGCTGCGCTACGCCCTGAGAACAGTCCGCGCCCGCAAAGCGGGCTTCCTGGGCGCCTTTCTCGCGCTGTTGTGCGCGGCCGCCCTGATCAGCGCGTGCGGCACCCTCCTGGAGACGGGGCTGCGAGGCACCATCCGTACCGAACGCTATGCGGCGGCGCCGGTCCTCGTCTCCGCCGACCAGAACGTGCACCAGACCACCGTCAAGCACAAGAAGGGCAAGACCAAGGTCAAGCACAAGGCCAAACCCATCGCCGAACGCGCCTGGCTCCCGGCCGACCTCGAGCGCAGACTCACCACCGCACCGGGTGTGGCTCGGGTGATCCCCGAACTCACCTTCCTCGCCGAGCCGTTGACGCCGGCCGGTGCTCCGGTCGCCGACGGCAGGCCCGCCTACGGACATGCCTGGGACTCCGCCGCGCTGACGCCGTACAGGCTCACCGCGGGCACCGCTCCCGAAGCCGCCGGTGACGTGGTCGTCGACCGCGAGCTCGCCGTTCGCGCCCACCTCGCCCCCGGCGACCGGCTCACCGTCCAGTCGACACAGCTCCCGCGCACCTACCGCGTCTCCGGTGTCGCCGCCCCCGCCACCTCCGTACGCCACCAGACGTCACTCTTCTTCTCCAGCGCCGAGGCCCGCCGTCTCGCCGCGCACCCCGGGCAGGTCACCGCCTTCGGTGTGCTGCCGAAGGCGGGCACCGAGCCGGGCCTGCTCCGCGAGGCTGTGGCCACGGCGCTGCACGGTACCAATGCCCAGGTCAGCGTGGGTGACGACCGGGGCCCCGTGGAGTTCCTGGACGCCGCCGCGGCCCGCGTCAAGCTGGTCAGCATGGGCGGAGCGATGGGTGGCACCTCGCTGCTCGTGGCGGTCCTGGTGGTCGTCGGGACCTTCGTGCTCTCCGTCCAGCAGCGCCACCGCGAACTCGCCCTGCTGCGTGCCGTCGCCGCCACCTCCGGGCAGATCCGCGGCCTCCTCGGGCGCGAAGCCCTGATCGTCGCGCTGGCCGCGGGGACGGCCGGAGCGCTCTTGGGGCTTCCGCTGGGTGGTTGGCTGCACGACAGATTCGTCGCCCTGGGCGCCGTGCCCGCCACGCTCCAGCACACCGTGAGTGTCGTCCCGCCGTTCGCCGCGGTCGTCGCGACCCTGTTCGGCGCCTGGGCCTCCGCACGGATCGCCTCCCGCCGAGTGGCCCGGATCCGCCCGGCCGAAGCGCTGGCCGAGGCCCGCACCGAGCACACCCGGCCGGCCTGGGGGCGCGTCCTCACCGGCCTGCTGCTGCTCGCGGGCGGTACGGCGCTCGTCGCCCTGCTCGGCTTCCTGCGCACCGAGCCCGCCTCGACGCCCGTGACGTTCCTCGCCGTCGTCGTGCTGTCCACCTCCGTCGCTCTGCTCGGGCCCCTCCTCGTCAAGGCGGCCGCTCTGCTCCTCGCCGGTCCGCTGCGCCTCACCGGTCCCGGCGGCAGGCTCGCCACCGCCAACCTCCGCGGCAACGCCGTCCGCATGGCCTCCGTGGTCACCCCCCTCACCCTGCTCATCGGCATGACCTGCACGGTGCTGTTCGTCCAGCCCACCCTCGGCGACGCGGCCCGCGCCCAGGTCCGCGAGGGCGTCAGGGCCGACTGGGTCGTCGCCTCCCAGGGGCCCGGCGTCCCGAGCGAGGCGGCACGACGACTACGCACCCAGCACGACGTCGTCAGCGAAGTGGTCCGTACGACCGTCCGGGTCGGCCTCGACAAGTACGCGGCCCAGGGCGTCACCCCGGCCGCCCTCAGCCGTACCTGGGACCCGGATGTCACCGCCGGCTCCCTCACCGGACTCACCGAGCGCACCGTCGCCGTCAGTGAACTGGCCGCGGACCAGCTCCACCTGGCGCCGGGAGGCACCCTGAAGCTCACGCTCGGCGACGGCACGCCCGCCACGCTCACCGTCGTCGCCGTCTACTCCAGGGGTCTCGGTTTCGGAGACCTCACCTTCGCGCACGACTTGGTCGCACACCACGTGGACAACCCGCTCGCCTCCTCCCTCCTCGTCAGTACGACCCGTACACAGACACAACTCGCGACTACACTGAGTGAGTTCCCGGGGCTGTCGGTGATTTCCCCGGCAGTAGCCGATACCGCGCAGGCCGAGCGGCAGCAGGCGAACGCCGAGGTCAACCTCCTGGCCATGGGCCTCGTTCTGGCCTTCACGGCCATCGCCGTGGTCAACACGCTCGCCATGTCGGTCTCCGAGCGTGTCCGGGAGTTCGCGCTGTTGCGCCTCGCGGGGGCGACCCGCCGACAGGTGCTGCGCATGCTGCGTACCGAGGCACTGTCGGTCCTGCTGCTCGCCGGCGCCCTCGGCAGTGCCGTGGCCCTGTCGGTCCTGACCGCGTTCAGCATCGGCATGACCGGTCGGGCGGCCCCGGCGGTCGTACCGCTCGCGTATGCCACGGTGATCGCCGGAGCCGGGCTCCTCGCGCTGATCGCCACCGCCGTGCCCGGACGGGTGGCGCTGAGGGTCCGTGCGGTTACGGTGGCGACGGCGAAGGAGTGAGCGACGCTTCCCCGTGTCGGGAAGCGTGATCTCCGAGCCCCCGGGGAGCGCAGGGTTACCTTGCCTCCCCGAAGGGTGCGTTCGCCGCCCGCGAGGCCTTCGACGCGGCCGGAGCCGAGAACGTCAGGATCATGACGGTCGTCGGAACCGACGAGGCGCTGGCCGCGCTCGAGGCCTGCGGCTTCGCCACCACCGTCTCCAACTCGGCCGCGGAGACGGGGGACCGGCGGTGGGGAACGTCGTCTCCCTGTTCCACAGGGACAAGAGGGTCGACGGGATCGACAAGACCCCCGTCCGCCTGGTCACCAGGGTCAAGGCGAACACGGCCCCGCTGTGCAGCCCGCCGGAGGATCGAGCCCGCAGGAGGTCCGAGACCAGCGGAGGACCGTGACCGGCGCGCCACGGACCGGTTACGACGTCACCGGGAGTCCCGCCGCCTTCCACGCCTGGAAACCGCCGACGAGGTCGGTGCTCCGGTGCAGCCCGAGTCCGTGCAGGGACGCGGCGGCCAGGCTCGACGCGTAGCCCTCGTTGCAGATCACGACCGCTCGCACGTCATGATTCGTGGCCTCGGGGAGGCGATGACTGCCCTGGGGGTCGAGGCGCCACTCCAGTTCGTTGCGCTCGACGACCAGGGCACCGGGGATCAGACCGTCCCGCTCGCGCAGGGCCGCGTACCGGATGTCGATCAGCAGCGCCTCGCCCGCGCGGGCGGCCTCGTACGCCTCCCGCGCCTCCACGCGCGTGTACCCCGCGCGCACCCGCTCGAGCAGCTCGTCCACGCCCGTCGGACCTTCGCCGCCCGGGCGTCCCCCTTGAGGTGTGTTCGGGCCGCTCACTGCCAGTCCTCCGGACGCTCGACCTGCTCCAGCCGCAGGACGTGTCCCGCGCGGCTGTAGCGGCGGATGCTCGGCAGCGGGGGGTAGTACGCGTGGACGGAGACGGCGTGTTCCTCGGTGGACCGGTTGAGGACCTCGTGAACGTGGTGACGTCCGAAGGAGCGGCCCCGGCCGGCCGGAAGAGTGCGTTCCCGGTCCACGCCGTCCGCCAGCTCGAGGGTCTTCCAGCCGTCCGTGGGCAACCGCGCGGCGAGCGAGTACTCCTTCAGCTCCCCCTGCGCGACCAGGAAGGCGCCGACCGAGTCGGCGTGGTCGTGCCAGCCCGTTCCGGTGCCGGGCGGCCAGCCGATCAGCCAGGCCTCGCTGCCCCCGGGGCCCTCCAGGCGCACCCAGGTGCGGCCCTCCGGGTCGAGGGGGAGCGAGGCGATCAGCTCGGCGTCCGCGGCCGTACGCCGGACGAAGTCGAGGAGTTCCGCCTGCGTGGGCGCGGCGACGGTGGTGGGCGCGGAGGAAGAGACAGACACGGATACCGTCCTGAGTGTTCGCGGGAGAGCGCGGCCGCGCACGGGAAGCACGTGCGCATCGGCGGCGCGCGCCGGTGGGAAAGGGGTGCGAATTCAGCAGGACGGGCGACACACGCAGCCCGCATAGCGGACGAGGTCCATATGGACCCTCCGCCACAGGCGCACATCGGTGTCGGTCACGGTCCGGAGTACACCATGCCGGTGCACCCCGGTCAACTCACTGTCACCATGTGGACCGCACCGTGACAGCCAGTGCGCTTGACGGTCTGTCGGCCGGTTGACGTGCGTTGCCGGCCGACCCACGACGACCGACCGACTGCCTGCACGACGACCGACCGGCCGCCTGCACGACGAGCGACCGGCCGTCGTGCGGGCGTATGCCGGATGGGGCCGCCCCGTCACTTGGCCGCGGAGCCCGCCGTTGCCTCCGCCTCGGACGGTTTCCGTGATTCCGCCGGCCCGCCCATCGTCGCCTCCGCCGCCGCGTAGAGGTCGGCCGCGCGTACTCCGCTGAGCGCGGTCACCAGATGGCCGTCGGGCCGGACCAGCAGCACGGTGTGGGCGGCCGCGCCCGGATAGCTCTCCGCCACCAGCAGCTCGGCCGGGCTCGGCATGGCCGTCACCGCGGCGGCGAGCCGAGGCATGATCCCGGCGCTCACCCAGTGCCTGCGCTCCCACACACCCGTGCCCGGCGCGATCAGTACGACCAGCAGGGCGCCGCGCCCCAGCCGGTCCCGCAGCCGTACGAACGAGCCGTCCTCCGCCGTCACGCGCACGTCCTCGACGGGTGCGCCGGGAGGCGTGTGCACCGGTACCTCAGCCTCCAGGTGCCGGGGCGACAGCGGCGAGCCGTCGTAGGTGCCCGGCGCGCCCAGCGGGCCTCGGCCCAGGTGGCCGTCGGTGAGCAGCACGTCGTGGCCGCGGCCCGCGCCCGGGACGTACGCCCTTATGCCGGCGCCCCCGCGCAGCACCGGCAGCGCCTGGTCGGCGGCACGCAGCCGGGCGGCGACGGCACCGCGCCGCTCCGTCTGGTAGCTGTCGAGCAAGGCCTCGTGCGACCCGTGGTGCCAGGCCAGGGCCAGCTTCCAGGCCAGGTTGTCGGCGTCCCGCAGGCCCTCGTCGAGGCCCTGGGTGCCGAACGCGCCGAGCAGGTGGGCGGCGTCCCCGGCGACGAAGACCCGCCCCACGCGCCAGCGGCGGGCCAGCCGGTGGTGCACGGTGTGGACACCGGTGTCGAGCAGCTCGTAGGCGGGCGTGGAGCCGCCGCTCCAGCCCGCCAGGGTCTCGCGGATGCGCCCCACGAGCAGCTCGGGCGTGACGAGGTCCTTGCCGGGCGGCAGCAGCCAGTCCAGGCGCCAGACACCCTCCGGCAGCGGACGTCCGGTGACTTCCCCGGCGGAGGGACCCGACGCCCGCCACGGCGGCGTCCGATGGAGCAACGCCTCGTCCGCCCACGGAAGTTCCGTGCGCAGTGCGGCCACGGCGTGTCGTTCCACCGCGGTGCGGCCGGGGAAGCGGATGTCGAGGAGTTTGCGGACCGTGGAGCGCGGGCCGTCGCAGCCGACCAGGTGGCTGCCGCGCCACCAGGTGCCCCGGGGGCCGCGGGTGTGGGCCGTGACACCGGAAGGCTCCTGCTCGATGGAGTCCAGGCGGCTGTCCACGGCGATCTTCACCAGCCGCTGGTCCGCGAGGGCACCGCGCAGCACGCCCGTCAGCACATGCTGGGCGATGTGCAGGGGAGCGGGGTCCGTCGCGTCGTCGAACCTGACCTCGCGCGTCACCTGCTTGCGCCGCATCGACCGCCATCCGGCCCAGTGGACCCCGGCCTCGTCGAGGGACACTCCGGTGAGCCGCTCGATGAGGGCGGTGGTGTCCTCGCGCAGGACGACGGTGCGCGCGAGCCGTGGTTCGTCCTTGCCCGGGCCCTCGTCGAGGACCACGGACGGCACCTGCTGGCGCGCCAGAGCCAGGGCGAGCGTGAGCCCCACGGGCCCCGCTCCGACGATGATCACCGGGTCCACGGCGTGCCGCCCCCTGCCCGCGACGGTGTCCTCAGGGACGTGAGTGAACAACAGGTTGGAGCAGGGTGCACGATCACAGAACGTATGCAACCCATTGTCGCTGTTTGCGTCAAGCGACGAAAGGCGGTGGCGCGCACGCCACCGCCTCCGTACCGGTCACATTCACTGACTGTGCGTCAGATACCGCCGCCGCCCGCACCGGCGCCGTAAGAGCCGCCGACCTCGGCCGCGTTCAGGTCGTCGACCTTGTCGACGCCGAGGACCGCGCCCGTGCTGCGCTTGCTGCGCCGCAGGTAGCGCTCCAACCAGCTGGCGAAGCTGGTCAGGATGAAGTTCAGCACGATGAACATGGCGGCGACCACGATGAAGCTCGGGATCACGTTGGCGTAATTGGCCGCCAGTGTGCCGCGTGAGTTGAGCAACTCGGTGAAGCCGATCATCACACCACCGAGCGCGGTGTCCTTCACGATGACCACCAGCTGGCTGACGATCGCCGGCAGCATCGCCGTGACCGCCTGCGGAAGCAGGATGCTGCTCATCGTCTGGCCCTTGCGCAGGCCGATCGCGTACGCGGCCTCCGTCTGCCCCTTGGGCAGCGAGAGGATGCCGGCCCGGACGACCTCGGCGAGCACCGAGGCGTTGTAGAGCACCAGGCCGGTGACGACGGCGTAGAAAGGCCGGTCATCGCTGGTGACGTCCGTGGAGCGGGCGTAGAACTCGTTGGCGAACAGCATCAGCAGCAGTACCGGGATCGACCGGAAGAACTCGACGACGGCACCGGCCACGGCCCGCACCCACCGGTGGTCGGACAGGCGTGCGATGCCGAAGACCGCGCCCAGCGGAAGGGCGATCACCATGGAGAGTGCCGCCGCCTTCAGCGTGTTGGCGAGGCCGGGGAGCAGGTAGGTCGTCCATGCCTCGGACTCGGTGAACGGCTTCCACAGGGCGGAGGTGAGTTGGTTCTTCTCGTCCATCTTCTGCCACACCCACCACACGAGCAGGGCGAGGAGGACGAAGAAGACCACCGAGAAAAGTACGTTGCGCCGCTTGGCGCGGGGGCCGGGAGTGTCGTAGAGGACCGAGCTCATCGCTTCACCGCCAGTCGCTTGCTGAGCCAGCCCAGGATGAGGCCGGTCGGCAGGGTCAGCACCACGAACCCGAACGCGAAGACCGCGCCGATGAGCAGTGTCTGCGCCTCGTTCTCGATCATCGTCTTCATCAGGTAGGCGGCTTCGGCGACGCCGATGGCGGCCGCCACCGTGGTGTTCTTGGTCAGCGCGATCAGAACGTTGGCCAGCGGCCCGATGACCGAACGGAAGGCCTGCGGCAGCACGATGAGCGTCAGCGTCTGGGTGAAGCTCAACCCGATGGCCCGGGCCGCCTCCGCCTGCCCCATGGGCACCGTGTTGATGCCGGAGCGGATCGCCTCGCAGACGAAGGCCGCGGTGTAGGCGGCCAGGCCGAGCACGGCGAGCCGGAAGCCCTGGACCTTGAAGTCGTCTGCGCCCAGGGTCATGCCGAAGATGTCGGCGAGGCCGAGCGAGCTGAAGAGGATGATGACCGTCAGGGGGATGTTCCGGACGATGTTGACGTAGGCGGTGCCGAACCCGCGCATCAGCGGAACCGGGCTGACCCGCATCCCGGCCAGGAGCGTGCCCCAGATCAGGGAGCCCACGGCGGAGAGGGCGGTGAGCTTCACCGTCATCCAGAACGCCCCTAGGACGTCGTAACCATCAAGAAAGTCGAACACGATCTCCCGCGCTTCCGGGTGGGTGGCGTATGAGGAGGGCGGGGCGCGCCGCCGCCGTGATCGCGACGGACGGCGGCGCACCGCAGGTATCCCGCTGGCTGAGCTGTGGTTACGAGGCGTTCGGAACGATGACGCCGATCTTCGGGGCGGGCTCGTTCTTGTAGTCGGCCGGGCCGAAGTTGTCCTTGACCGCCTTGTCCCACGTGCCGTCGCTGACCATCATCTCCAGCGCCTTGTTGATCTTGTCGACGGTCGCCGTGTCGCCCTTCTTGACGCCGATGCCGTAGTTCTCGTTGCTCAGCTTCAGACCCGCGAGCTTGAACTTGTCCTTGTACTGCTCCTGCGAGGCGAAGCCTGCGAGGATCGAGTCGTCGGTGGTGACCGCGTCCACGGCGCCGCTCTGCAGGCCGGCGATGCACTCCGAGTAGGAGCTCACCTCCTTGAGGTTCGCCTTCGGGGCGATCGTGTCGTGGATGTTCTGCGCCGAGGTGGAGCCGACCACGGAACACAGGTTCTTCCCGTTGAGGTCCGCGGCCTTGGCGATCTTCGAGTCCTTCTTGAGCAGCAGGTCCTGGTGGGCCAGAAGGTACGGGCCGGCGAAGTCGACCTTCTCCTTGCGCTTGTCGTTGATCGAGTAGGTGGCCGCGATGAACTTCACGTCACCGCGCGCGAGGGCGTTCTCGCGGTCGGCGCTCTTGGTCTCGACGAACTCGATCTGGTCCGGCTCGTAGCCGAGCTGCTTGGCGACGTACTTGGCGACGTCCACGTCGAAGCCGGCGAAGGATCCGTCGGGCTTCTTCAGACCGAGGCCGGGCTGGTCGTACTTGATGCCGACCTTGATCTTCCCCCCGCTGCCGCCGCTGGAGTTGCTGCTGCCGGTGTCGTCCTTGTTGTCGTCGCCGCCGCAGGCGGTGGCGGTCAGGGCGAGGACGAGGGCTACGGCGGAGGCGGCGGTGACCTTGCGAAGCTTCATGAGAGGAACTTCCTTTGAAGAGTGATGAAGTACTGCGTGCGGTGCGGGTTCCGTCAGTGCTGCAGGTCAGTGGTGCAGGATCTTCGACAGGAAGTCCTTGGCACGGTCGCTGCGCGGATTGCTGAAGAACTGGTCGGGCGCAGCCTCTTCGACGATGCGTCCGTCCGCCATGAACACCACGCGGTTTGCAGCCGATCGTGCGAAACCCATCTCGTGGGTGACGACGATCATGGTCATGCCGTCCCGGGCCAGCTGCTGCATGACTTCGAGGACCTCGTTGATCATCTCGGGGTCGAGAGCCGACGTCGGCTCGTCGAAGAGCATGACCTTCGGGTCCATCGCCAGCGCCCGTGCGATGGCGACGCGCTGCTGCTGGCCGCCGGAGAGCTGCGCGGGGTACTTGTCGGCCTGGGTGCCCACACCGACCCGGTCCAGGAGGGCGCGGGCCTTCTCCTCGGCCTGCTTCTTGTCGGCCTTGCGGACCTTGACCTGGCCGAGCACCACGTTCTCGAGCACGGTCTTGTGCGCGAACAGGTTGAACGACTGGAACACCATGCCCACATCGGCGCGCAGCCTGGCCAGCGCCTTCCCCTCCTGGGGCAGCGGCTTTCCGTCGATCGTGATCGCGCCCTCGTCGATCGTCTCCAGGCGGTTGATGGTGCGGCACAGGGTCGACTTACCGGACCCGGAGGGTCCGATGACCACGACGACCTCGCCGCGGTCGATCGTGAGGTCGATGTCCTGGAGAACGTGCAACGCGCCGAAGTGCTTGTTGACGCTCTTCAGGACGACCAGTTCACCGCTCGCGACCGCGTCTTCCTTGGTCACCGATACTTCGGTCATCGCTCTCGGGCTCCGTCCTCCTCGGTTTCGGAGGACAGTAGTGACCTGCCGCGACCAGCGTCATTACATCTGAGGGGAATCTGAGCATCACGATCCGATAGCAATCGGACACGTGTCGTAGCACTTGTGACCTGCGGGCGTATCGGGGCCATAACGGAAGCCGGGTGCAACCGGAACCCGCTTGACGGCGTCCTCGTCCATCAGCGTGACTGCCATGATGCACACACGCGTGTGCCGCGTTCTTCCCCCGGGAGAACCGGACGCCCGTCGTAGTGAGTCGGACCGTATGCACGATGAACCGGAGGAGGCCGGCATGAGACTGCTGCTCGTCGAGGACGACAACCACGTCGCCGCCGCCCTGTCCGCGGTGCTGAAGCGGCACGGTTTCGACGTCACCCATGCGCGCAGTGGTGAGGAGGCGCTCCAGGCGCTCGTTCCGGAGGGCCCCGGCTTCGGGGTCGTGCTGCTCGACCTGGGCCTTCCCGACCAGGACGGCTACGAGGTCTGCGGCAAGATCCGCAAGCGCACCGCGACACCGGTGATCATGGTGACGGCCCGTTCCGACGTGCGCTCCCGCATCCACGGCCTCAACCTGGGCGCCGACGACTACGTGGTGAAGCCGTACGACACGGGAGAGCTGCTCGCCCGCATCCACGCCGTCAGCCGCCGCACCGTTCACGAAGACCCCGCCGCCGGCGGGGAGGAGGCGCTGCGACTGGGCTCCGTGCACATCGAGCTGCCCACCCGGCGAGTCACGGTGGGCGGTTCGGTCGTCCAGCTGACCCGCAAGGAGTTCGACCTCCTGGCGTTGCTCGCCCAGCGCCCCGGTGTGGTCTTCCGCCGGGAACAGATCATCAGTGAGGTGTGGCGCACCAGCTGGGAGGGGACCGGGCGGACCCTGGAGGTGCACGTGGCCTCGCTGCGCGCCAAGCTGCGCATGCCCGCGCTGATCGAGACCGTACGCGGAGTCGGTTACCGGCTCGTCGCCCCGGCCGCGTAGCGGGACCGCGGTTTTGCGTACCCGTCTCCTGCCGCTGCTCATCGTCCTGATGGCGGCCGTGCTGCTGGCCTTCGGGGTGCCGCTGGCCGTCAGCGTGGCGGGCGCCCAGCAGCAGAAGGTGGTCGTCGACCGCATCGACGACACCGCGCGGTTCGCGGCGCTCGCCCAGTTCGTCACCGTCCTGTCGGGCACGGGCGACTCCGCGTCGGCGTCCACGAACGAGCGACGCCAGACGCTCGGCCGGGAGCTCGACAGCTACTACGACGTCTACGGCATTCGCGCCGGTGTCTTCTACAGCACCGACACCCCCATGGCTCATGCGCCGAGGGACTGGTACCTCCCCGAAAAGGGGGAGGTGCGAGAAGCCTTCGAGGAGGCGAAGCTCAGCCGTCGCAGCCACGACCCCCGGCAGGTGTGGCCGTGGCAGCGCAACCGGCTCGTCGTGGCGTCGCCGGTCATCCGGGACGGCGATGTCGTCGCCGTCGTCGTCACCGACTCGCCCACCGGGCCTATGCGGTCGCGGATCCTGCACGGCTGGCTGGTCGTCGGCGCGGGAGAGGTCGCCGCGATGCTGCTGGCCATCGGCGCAGCCCTGCGGCTGACCGGCTGGGTACTGCGGCCGGTGCGCGTCCTGGACGCCACCACCCACGAGATCGCGAGCGGTCGCCTGAAGTCCCGGGTCGCGGTGGCCGGCGGACCGCCGGAACTCCGGCGGCTGGCCGGGGCGTTCAACGAGATGGCGGACAACGTCGAGGACGTGCTGGAGCAGCAGCGCGCCTTCGTGGCCGACGCCTCGCACCAACTGCGCAACCCGCTCGCCGCCCTGCTGCTGCGCATCGAACTGCTCGCCTACGAACTCCCTGAGGGCAACGAGGAGATCGCCTCCGTCCAGAACGAGGGCAAGCGCCTGGCCCAGGTCCTGGACGACCTGCTCGACCTGGCTCTGGCCGAGCACGCCGAGGCCGACCTGCGGGTCACCGACATCGGCGCGCTGACCGCCGAGCGTGTCGCCGCCTGGGCGCCCACCGCCGCGGCCAAGGGCGTCCGACTGGTGGGCGACTGCCCGCCCACCACCGCGTGGGCGGACCCGGTGACGCTGTCCAGCGCCCTGGACGCCGTGATCGACAACGCGGTGAAGTTCACCCCGGAGGGGGAGAGCGTCGAGGTCACGGTCGCGGCCGACGGCGAGACCTCGACCGTCGTCGTCACCGACCACGGGCCGGGGCTGACCGACGAGGAGCTCGCGCGCGTGGGTGACCGTTTCTGGCGCAGCGGACGGCATCAGAACATCAAGGGCTCGGGTCTGGGCCTGTCCATCTCCAGGGCCCTGCTCGCGGCGGGCGGCGGCTCCCTCGGGTACGACCATCACGAGCCCGGAGGACTGAAGGCGACGGTGTCGGTGCCGCGGTCGCCGGCGTCGTAGCCGGGGGTCCTACGGCTTCACGGAGCGGTAGTAGCGCCGGGCGCCGTCGTGCAGCTTCAGCGGGTCGGTGTAGATGGCCGTGCGCAGGTCGACCAGCTGGGCGGAGTGCACGTCGGCGCCGATCCTGTCCCGGCTCCTGATCACGGTCCGGGTCAGCCACTCCGTGAGCCGCGGGGCCATGTCCGTGCGGGTCATCAGCAGATTGGACACCGCGATCGTCGCCACCGTGGAGCCGTTCTGGATGGTGGGGTAGGCCGATTCGGGCATGTTCGCGGCCCGGTAGTAGCCGGTGGAGTCGTCCTGGTCGTGCATCCTGGCGACGAGTTCGGGGCTGATCGGCACGAAGCGGAACGTGAAGGTGTCGGCGAGCCCCTCCAGCCCGGCCGTCGGCACCCCGCCGGACCAGAAGAACGCGTCGATCTTCCCCCGTTTGAGTTTCTCGGGGCCGGTGTCGATGCCCTCCGACACCGCCTTGATGTCCGTCGCCGGGTCCAGGCCCGCCGCTGTGAGCACCCGCTCGGCGATCAGCCGTACCCCTGAGCGGGGCAGTCCCGTCGCCACGGTCCGGCCGCGCAGGTCCGCGAGGGATCGGATGTCCGAGTCGCGAGGCACCACGAGCTGGAGGTAGTCGTCGTACAGGCGGGCCACCCCGCGCAGCCGGGCGGCCGAACCGGGGTGCTGCGTCTCGTACGTCTCCACCGCGTCGGCCGCGGCGATGGTGAAGTCGGCCTTGCCGGTCGCCACGAGCGAGACGTTCTCCTGCGAGCCGTTGCTGGTCGTCAGGTTCACGTCCAGGTCGGGCATGTCCTTGGCCAGCGCGGCGCGCAGCCGGGTGCCGTACTCGTAGTAGACGCCGCTCGTGGTCCCCGTGCTGAAGGTGATCGACCCGCTCGGCGGGTCCTCGCCCAGCGGCAGCAGCCACCACAGCAGCAGGCCGAGGACGGCGACACCGACGGCTGTGCCCTGGAGGGCGCGACGCCTGCCGATACGGGAGAACAACGGGGACATGGGCGCGATCCTGCCAGCCGGTGCGCGGTGCTGACCAGGGCGGGGCTCACAGGGCCGGTCTACGGACCGGAGTGTCGGTGGCCGTCGTTACAGTCGGTGCATGAGTTCCTCGCCCGCCGAACTGGTCCGTGAGTTCCACCGCGCCTTCGGGCTCGACGCCCGCAGCACACCGACGGAGGTGTCGCCCCGTCTCGCCGCGCACCGCGGAGAGCTCCTCGCCGAGGAGGCCGCGGAGGTCGCCGAGGTGTCGGTGAGCGGCCCGCTGGACAGGCTCGCGCACGAGCTGGCCGATGTCGTCTACGTCGCCTACGGCACGGCTCTGGTGCACGGAATGGACCTCGACGCGGTGCTCGCCGAGATCCACCGGTCCAACATGACCAAGCTGGGCCCCGGCGGTCAGGTCGCCCGCCGTGCCGACGGCAAGGTCCTCAAGGGGGAGCACTACGAGGCGCCGGACGTGTCCGCGGTGCTGCGCCGCCAGGGATGGATCCCTGGCGGCGCGGCCTGAAGCCGGAACGGCCGGTTACAAGGCGCCGCCCGCCAGCTTCCACTCGCGGTGCAGCGCGCCCAGTGGGATGTCCCGCTGGAACACGGGCGTGCCGAAGATCGTCAGCTGGAGCCGCAGGGTGCCGTTCAGGTCGACACCGCCGTACACGGCCCAGGACCCGTCGGCGCTGAACACCGAGTCGGTGCCGGTGACCGTGCCGGTGCCCTCGCCGCGGACGTAGGGCGCCAGATCGGCGACGACCCCGACGCTGCCGTACAGGCCGACCGTGGCCTGGGCGCCGAGGGCCGCCTGCACGCTGCCGGCGGTGGTGACGGAGGTGCGCACCGGGGTGCTCCTCATGTCCGAGGAGCTGACGGGCGCCCAGCCCTGGCCAAGGCCGAAGGTGCCGCCCGCCTTGAAGTCGCCCTCGAGGCTCTGCTCCACGTCGACGGTGATTTTGCCGTCGCCGCTGATCTGGATGTAGCAGGTCAGGTCCAGGTTGACCACGACGGGCACGGGGCCGACCTGGAGGACCGGATCGGCGTGCAGCGTGGCGAACGGGATCCGCAGCGGAGTGGCGGAGCCGCCCGCACGGCCCTTGAGCGACCAGCCGGAGGTCCAGTCGCCGGACACGCCCAGGTACGCAGAAGCGGGTGCGGCGTCGGCGCCCTCGCCGCCGTAGCGGAAGTCGACCTGAGGGGCGACCTGCACGAAGCCGGAGACGGAGGCGGCCGCCGACGCGGAGGCGTTCCCGACCGTCGGCAGGTCGGCCCGCACGTCGAGCCGCAGGCTGCCCAGCGGAACCGTGGCTCCCTCCGGACCCACGTGCACGTCGGTCGTCCTCGACCAGGAGACGTCGACGTCGGGCAGCAGTTTGTCGATGTCGAACGCGGCCGGGTCGACCGGCACGCTGCCCTTCGCGGTGTCGTCCCCGAGGAGGGCGTTGAGCTGGGCCGGTGCGGTCTGCACCTCGGTGCCCTCGTCGGTTTCGCCGATCACCTTCGTGACCTCGGCGAGGAGCCCGTTCGGCGCACCGGGCGCAGGGGCACTGGCGATGACGTCGCCGACGGCGGCCCGGTGCGGAGCGTGCGACGCGCTCGGCGAGGTTGAGGCCGGGGCCGAGCCCGACGAAGCGGGCGCGGAGGGGGAAGCCGAGGGGGAAGCCGAGGGGGAAGCCGAGGGGGAACTCGTTCCGCCCGCACCGTCGTTGGAGGCACTGGAGGCACTGGATCCGCCGGGCGGGATGGCGGAGGAGATGACGGCCCGTCGGGTCTTGCTGTCGTACGAGCTGACGCTGAGCTTCGTCCGATGGGCCTGCCCGGCGGAGTCACCGGGGTGGGCCGCGGCGGTCGCGGTGCTGCCCGTGGGAGCGGCGGCCACCGCCAGCGAGCGGTCGGCGGTGGAGGCGGCGGTCCCCGCGTCGGCCTGGCGGCCTGCCGCCGAGGGGGGGTCGGCCTGCGAGGAGGGGGAGGAGCAGCCTGCGGCGAGGAGGAGGGCGGATGCGGCTAAGGCGGGCATGAGGGCACGGAGGTGCCTCGTGCGTCTGCGCAAGGTCAGTCCTGGAGGTGGGGGTGAGAGAAGAGGAGGACCGGCCTGGCAGTTGGTGCCTACCGGCCGGTAACAAGCCATGAGCATGCCATGGCTGCCTCATCGTCACTCCAGGATCCGGACACCCCGCGCTGTGACGTACGCCACCGGGTGGGCGAGACGTCGGAATGACGCGACAGCGGCCGCCGCCGGGGCCACGCGGGGTCGGTCGGCCCCCCTGGGAGGGCGCCGGCAGTTCCGTCACGGGTACGGCGAGGGGCACGCGTGTGGTCCACTCCCTCACCGGGGACGCGGGCGGGCCATGGTGGGCGACGCGCGGTTTCGTTGCGGCGAGGGGCAGGCGTGTGGCCAGGCCGTCACCGGGACGCATGCGGGGCACCGTCGGCGCTGTGGGGCAGCGGTGCAAAAGCGCGATCCGGCCCGCGGGGCACGTCCCCTCGGGCCGGACCGCGCGGCGCCGACCCGACGAGGGGACGACGAGGGGCCGATGTGCGGTCCGGTGTGCGGTCAGGGCTTCACCCGGACGCGCATCGGCCGCCGCCGTCCCCGCGCACTGGGGCCCGTCGCCTTGCCGTCGGACGGACCCGGCAGCCGCGACCGTCCGCCGCCGTCCCCGCGCACTGGGGCCCGTGGCCCTGCCGTCGGACGGACCGGCAGCCGCCATCGTCCGCGCCGGGGTACGGCGAGAGCCCGCGGGCGGGCCCACCGCTGAGCCTCAGTCGCGCACCGGCGTCTGCGTGCGGGCTTCTGGCAGCCGTTCAGCAGTGCCGGGGTTTCGGGGCGCCCTGCGTCGTGCCCACCAAGTCGCCAGTGGCTCCGTGTAGCGGGCGGTGAGCGGTCCCAGGATGACCAGGATCAGGACGTAGGCCGTGGCCAGCGGCCCCAGGGACGGCTCGATTCCTGCGGTGACCGCCAGTCCTGCGATGACGATCGAGAACTCCCCGCGCGCCACCAGCGCACCGCCCGCGCGCCAGCGCCCCTTGAGCGAGATCCCGGCCCGTCGGGCCGCCCAGTAGCCGGTGGCGATCTTCGTCGCGGCGGTGACGACCGCCAGCGCGAGGGCGGGCAGCAGGACGGGAGGGATGCTCGCGGGATCGGTGTGCAGCCCGAAGAAGACGAAGAAGACGGCGGCGAACAGGTCCCGCAGCGGGCTCAGCAGCGTGTGCGCGCCCTCGGCGACCTCACCGGACAGCGCGATGCCCACCAGGAACGCCCCCACGGCCGCCGACACCTGGAGTTGCTGGGCCACGCCGGCGACCAGGATCGTGAGCCCCAGCACCACGAGGAGCAGCTTCTCCGGGTCGTCGCTCGACACGAACCGGGAGATGACCCGCCCGTAGCGCACCGCCGCGAACAGCACGAGCCCCGCCACGCCGAGCGCGATCGCCAGGGTCACGCTGCCGGCGGCCAGCCCGACCCCGGCCACCAGGGCGGTGACGATGGGCAGGTAGACCGCCATGGCCAGGTCCTCGAGGACCAGCACGCTGAGGATCACCGGGGTCTCCCGGTTGCCGACCCGGCCCAGGTCGCCCAGCACCTTGGCGATCACCCCGGAAGACGAGATCCAGGTGACGCCCGCCAATACCACGGCCGCCACCGGCCCCCAGCCCAGCAGCAGCGCGGCGGCCGCGCCCGGCAGGGCGTTGAGGGCGCAGTCGACGAGACCGGCCGGATAGTGGGCCTTGAGGTTGGAGACCAGATCGCTCGCCGTGTACTCCAGGCCGAGCATCAGCAGCAACAGGATGACGCCGATCTCGGCGCCGGTGGCGACGAACTCCTCGCTCGCGCCGAGCGGCAGCAGTCCGCCCTCGCCGAAGGCCAGACCGGACAGCAGGTAGAGCGGGATCGGCGAGAACCGGAAACGGGCGGCGAACCGGCCGAGCAGGCCGAGGCCGAGGATGATGGAACCGAACTCGATCAGCAGGACTGCGGAGTGCACTCGATCACTCCCGCCCGAGTATGGCCGCGGCCGCGTCCACACCTTCGCGGGTGCCGATGACGATGAGGGTGTCGCCGCCCGCGAGACGGAAGTCCGGCGCCGGGGACGGGATCGCCTCGGCCCGCCGCAGCACTGCCACGATGGAGGAACCGGTCTCCGTGCGCATCCGTGTGTCGCCCAGCAGCCGCCCGTTCCAGCGCGAGGTGGCCGCCACCTCGACGCGCTCGGCGACCAGCCCCAGGTCCGTCGTGTAGAGCAGGCTCGCGCTGTGGTGGGACGGCATCAGCGCGTCGATCAGCGAGCCCGCCTCGGCGCCGGTCAGCCGCAGGGACTGGGCGCAGGAGTCGGGGTCGTCGGCCCGGTACAGGTTGACCGTACGGGTGCCGTCGCGATGGGCGACCACGGACAGGTGGCGCTGCTCCCGCGTCACGAGGTCGTACTGGACTCCGATGCCTGGCAGCGGTGTCGTCCGGAGGCGTGGAGCAGACACGTTTCTTCCCCTTGCTGGTCGTAGCCGGTCGCTGCCGGTCGTCGTAGCTGTGACGTCTGGGACGAGTGCCCAAAGCCGCCATGCTGCCATCCCCCCGTACGGTGAAGACATGGGTGTCGTGACGGATGGACAGGGCCGACGCTGGGCGGAGAGGCTGGTCACGGCGGTGCCATGGAAAGAGGGCCGGGGCCGTGCCGGAGGCCGGCAAGGTGCGGGGACCGGAGCGGCCGGAGCAGCGGGAGGGGCCGGAGGAGCAGGCGCGGCCGGAGAGGCCGGGAAAGCAGCACGCGCAGTACGAGCGGCACGAGTCGGACCAGGCAGACCAGACGGACGAGACGGACGGGACGGACGAGGAGGAGTCACGCACATGTCGCTGTTCTGGCGGATCTTCGTGCTCGACGCCGTCGGTCTGGTCGCGGCGGCCGCACTGCTGCTGGGCCCGGTCACCGTATCCACGCCCATACTGCCGGGCGAGGTGCTCGTCGTGGTCGCGGGTCTGGCCGCGCTGCTGACCGTCAACGCGGTCGTGCTCCGCGTCGGACTGGCCCCGCTGGGGCGGTTGGGACGTGCCATGGCCGACGCCGACCTGCTGCACCCCGGGGGCCGTGCCGTGGTCTCGGGGCCGGTCGAGACGGCCGAGCTGATCACGACGTACAACGCCATGCTGGACCGGCTGGAGGCAGAGCGGGCCGCCAGCGCGGCCGGAGCGCTGTCCGCCCAGGAACGCGAGCGCCACCGCATCGCCCGTGAACTCCACGACGAGGTCGGCCAGACCCTGACCGCCGTGCTGCTCCAGCTCAAGCGCGTCGCCGACCGGGCCCCGAAGGACCTGCGAGAGGAACTGGGCCAGGCGCAGGAGGCCACCCGGTCCGGCCTCGACGAGATCCGCCGAATCGCCCGGCGGCTGCGCCCCGGCGTACTCGACGAGCTCGGACTGCTCAGCGCGCTGCGCTCGCTCGCGGCCGAGTTCACCACCCATGGACTGACGGTGCGCCACGACCTCCGCACCGGTCTGCCCTCGCTGACCGAGGAGACGGAACTCGTGCTCTATCGCGTGGCCCAGGAAGCCCTCACCAACACCGCCCGGCACGCCGGCGCCGACCGTGCGGAACTCCGCCTGCGCCCGGTCACCGACGGCGTCGAACTCCTCGTACGGGACAACGGCAGGGGTCTGGACGCGGCGGCCGGGGAAGGCGCAGGCATCCGGGGGATGCGGGAGCGGGCCCTGTTGATCGGCGCGATCCTCACGGTGTCCTCGGGGACCAGCGACGGCGATGGTGGTGGTCACGGGACGGAGATACGACTGCGGGCGGGCGCGGGTGCGGCAGCTGGCGCCGGTGCGGAAGTCGGAGCCGGAGCCGGTGCTGGAACCGGAGTCGGAACCGGTGCCGGTGCGGAAGTCGGCCGGGCGGACGCCGTGGCCTCACTCGGGGGCCACTGATGGCGGACGGCACGGTACCGGACATACGAGGTGTCTCGGTCTCGACCGCGTCGGCGCCCTCACCGACCCGCGTCCTGCTCGCCGACGACCACACACTCGTCCGCCGGGGAGTTCGGCTCATCCTGGACGGCGAGCCCGGTCTGACGGTGGTCGCCGAGGCCGGGGACGGGGCCGAGGCGGTCGAGCGCGCCCGGACCGGGGACATCGACCTGGCCGTCCTGGATGTGGCCATGCCCAGGATGACGGGGCTCCAGGCGGCCCGTGAACTCTCCCGCCGCCTCCCGGCCCTGCGCATCCTCATCCTGACCATGTACGACAACGAGCAGTACTTCTTCGAGGCGCTCAAGGCCGGAGCCGGCGGCTATGTCCTGAAGTCGGTCGCCGACCGGGACCTGGTCGAGGCGTGTCGCGCCGTGGTGCGGGACGAGCCGTTCATCTACCCGGGCGCGGAGCGGGCCCTCGTCCGCTCCTACCTGGACCGGCTGCACCGCGGCGTCGACGGCCTGCCCGAACGGCCCATCACGGAGCGCGAGGAGGAGATCCTCAAGCTCGTCGCCGAGGGGCACACCTCCCGGGAGATCGGCGCACTGCTGTTCATCAGCGCCAAGACGGTGGAACGGCACCGCGCCAATCTCCTGCAGAAGCTGGGCATGCGGGACCGCCTGGAGCTCACCCGCTACGCGATCCGCGCCGGCCTCATCGACCCCTGACGCACTGCCCTGGCAGGGGTGCGCGGCACTCGTCGATCGCCGTGCCGAAGAGCGCGTCCGCGCCCGAGGTGCCGAAGGAGCCGCCGCCGTGCGGCCGCGAGCCCGTCGGCGGTGGCATCCGTCCGGGACGGAGGGGCGTACGGGCGGCAGACGGGTGTTCTTCGGGGAGCGCCTACCCTTGAGCCATGACCAGCAGCAGCGACCGGAGCCTCGCAGTGGACGTTCAAACCCCCAAGAGCTACGAGATCCGCACCTACGGGTGCCAGATGAACGTCCATGACTCCGAGCGATTGTCCGGGCTGCTCGAAGAGGCCGGGTACGTGCGCGCCCCCGAGGGGTCGGACGGCGACGCGGACGTCGTCGTCTTCAACACCTGCGCGGTGCGTGAGAACGCCGACAACCGGCTCTACGGCAACCTCGGCCGACTCGCGCCGCGGAAGGCGAGCCGGCCCGGGATGCAGATCGCGGTCGGCGGCTGCCTCGCGCAGAAGGACCGCGACACCATCGTGAAGAAGGCGCCCTGGGTGGACGTCGTCTTCGGCACGCACAACATCGGCAAGCTGCCGGTGCTCCTGGAACGCGCGCGGGTGCAGGAAGAGGCCCAGGTCGAGATCGCCGAGTCGCTCGAGGCCTTCCCCTCGACCCTGCCGACACGGCGCGAGAGCGCCTACGCGGCCTGGGTCTCGATCTCCGTCGGCTGCAACAACACCTGTACCTTCTGCATCGTCCCGGCCCTGCGCGGCAAGGAGAAGGACCGCCGCACCGGCGACATCCTCGCCGAGATCGAGGCGCTGGTCGCCGAGGGCGTCTGCGAGATCACCCTGCTCGGCCAGAACGTCAACGCCTACGGCTCCGACATCGGCGACCGCGAGGCCTTCAGCAAGCTGCTGCGCGCGTGTGGCGCGATCGAGGGCCTGGAGCGCGTCCGCTTCACCTCCCCGCACCCGCGCGACTTCACCGACGACGTCATCGCGGCCATGGCCGAGACGCCCAACGTGATGCCGCAGCTGCACATGCCCATGCAGTCCGGCTCGGACACGGTCCTGAAGGCGATGCGCCGGTCGTACCGGCAGGAGCGTTACCTCGGGATCATCGAGAAGGTCCGTGCCGCCATCCCGCACGCGGCGATCACCACCGACATCATCGTGGGCTTCCCCGGCGAGACCGAGGAGGACTTCGAGCAGACCCTGCACGCGGTTGCCGAGGCCCGGTTCGCGCAGGCGTTCACGTTCCAGTACTCCAAGCGTCCCGGCACCCCGGCCGCGACCATGGAGAACCAGATCCCCAAGGAGGTCGTGCAGGCGCGCTACGAGCGTCTCGTCGCCCTCCAGGAGGAGATCTCCTGGGCGGAGAACAAGAAGCAGGTCGGCCGCACCCTGGAGCTGATGGTGGCCGAGGGCGAGGGCCGCAAGGACGGTGCCACCCACCGTCTCTCCGGTCGCGCCCCCGACAACCGCCTGGTCCACTTCACCAAGCCGGAGCGGGAGGTGCGCCCCGGTGACGTCGTGACCGTCGAGGTGACGTACGCGGCGCCGCACCACCTGCTGGCCGAGGGCCCCGTCCTGGAGGTGCGCCGCACGCGCGCGGGAGACGCCTGGGAGAAGCGCACCGCCGAGAAGGCGGCGAAGCCGGCCGGCGTCCTGCTCGGTCTGCCCAGGGTCGGCGTGCCCGCGCCGCTGCCGGTGGCCACGGGCAGCGGCTGCGGCTGCGACTGACGGCCGGCGCGACACCCGGCCGGCGGCCCGGCGGATCGCGTACGGGGCTACCCTGCCGATCATGCTTGTCGCCGCCGCAGTCTGCCCCTGTCCGCCCCTCCTGGTGCCCGAGGTCGCCGCGGGTGCCGCGTCCGAGCTGGACGGCGCGCGTGCCGCCTGCTCGGACGCGCTGGCCGTGCTGGCGGCCGCCCGGCCGGACCGGCTCGTGGTCGTCGGACCGGCCGAGCAGTCCGGGCGCGGCCCTCACTCGGAGGGCGGACACGGGTCGTTCCGCGGCTTCGGAGTGGATCTCGACGTACGGCTGGGCCGAAACGGCGCGGACACGCCGTCCGCGCGCGAACTGCCACCGTCCCTCGCCGTCGCCGCCTGGCTGCTGGAGCGGACCGGGTGGTCGGCCGCCCCGGTCGAGGGACTCGGCGTGGGCGAACCGCTCGAGGCCGATCGCTGCGTCGAAGTCGGCCGGGGCATCGGCACGGCGGCGGAGCGGGTCGCGCTGCTGGTGATGGGCGACGCCAGCGCGTGCCGGACGCTGAAGGCGCCGGGCTATCTCGACGAGCGCGCGGCACCCTTCGACGCCGAGATCGCACGGGCGCTCGGTGCGGCGGACATCGCCGCCCTCAAGGCACTGGACGCCGAACTGGCGTACGAACTCAAGGCGTCGGGCCGGGCCCCCTGGCAGGTGCTCGCGGGCGCTGCCGAGCACGCCGGCCTGACGGGCGCGCTGCTGTACGAAGACGCGCCCTACGGGGTGGGGTACGTGGTCGCGACCTGGTCCTAGACGGCCGGACGGCGCCGTCGTACCGGCCGCCGAGGAGCGGCACCGGCCGGTGGAACGGCGGACGGCCGCGAGCGTTTCCGCTGCGCGGCCGTCCGCCGATCGATGGGCCGGCGCGAGGAAGTGTTCAGGAGGCGGGCGGGGGAGTGTTCGGCGGGGTGAAGGTGTCTCCGCCCCCGGCGGGTTCGTCCTTGTGCGCGAGCCGGTCCATGGCGCCCTTGGCCTTACCGGTGCCCGACTGGATCCTGTCGCTGTACTTGCCCTTGGTCTTCTCGTCGACGACTTTCGCGGCCTTGTCCAGACCGTGCTGGACCTTGTCCCCGTGCTGTTGCGCGAGGCCTGAGACCTTGCCCTTGGCCGGGGTGAGTCTGGCCTTCAAACTGCCCAAGAGACCCATGGGTCACCTTCCTCGAGGGTTCCTCTACGCGCGGGCGCCCTCGCCCGCTTCGCTGTCGGCCGCCTCCTCGGCGGACTGCTGCCGGGGAATCTCGACCCCGTCGGTGGCGGCTACGGCGACCGGTTCCGTCGTCTCCTGCGCGGCCGTCTCCGTCTCCGGCCCGGCGGCCTCGTCGGCCTCGTCGGTCTCGGCCGGTTCCCGCGCCGACGCGGGCGCGCCGGTCGGCTCCGCCTCGGCTCCGTCCGGCGGTGTGCCGGCCGGTGCCTCGTCGACGCTCGTGGCCTGCGCCTCCGCCACCGTCTCCTCGGTTGCCTTCGACCTCCGGAAAAGTCGCGCCAAAACGCCCATATCCGCTCCTTACGGTACTCGTGCGGGCGAAATCCCGCGTCGGCCGGTGCGTCCGTTTGCGTCACCGGGGTCACCGCCCCCGCGAAGGGTGACGGGAATCTTCCAACGGGCAACGAGGTCGCACCGGCGTCGTCACGTAACTCGTTCGAGGGCGGGGGCCGAGGTTTGCGAGACTGGTGCTGTGAGCAGCGCACCCCCCGCCCCCCGCGTCATCGCCGTCGTCGGACCGACCGCGGCCGGAAAGTCCGATTTGGGCGTCTTTCTGGCCCAGCGGCTCGGCGGCGAGGTCGTCAACGCCGACTCCATGCAGCTCTACCGAGGGATGGACATCGGCACCGCCAAGCTGACGCCCGAGGAACGCGGCGGCGTCCCCCACCACCTCTTGGACGTCTGGGACGTCACGGAGACCGCCTCCGTCGCCGAGTACCAGAGGCTGGCCCGCGAAAGGATCGACGCCCTGCTCGCCGAGGGCCGTTGGCCGGTTCTCGTCGGCGGCTCCGGGCTGTACGTCCGTGGCGCCGTCGACAACCTGGAGTTCCCCGGCACCGATCCCGAGGTCCGCGCCCGGCTGGAGGAGGAGCTCACGCTCCGCGGCTCGGGTGCGCTGCACGCGCGGCTGGCCGCCGCCGACCCCGAGGCGGCGCACGCGATCCTGCCCGGCAACGGCCGCCGTATCGTCCGGGCCCTCGAGGTGATCGAGATCACCGGGAAGCCCTTCACCGCCAACCTGCCCGGTCACGACTCGGTCTACGACACCGTCCAGATCGGGGTCGACGTGGCGCGCCCCGAACTGGACGAGCGCATCGCACGCCGCGTCGACCGGATGTGGGACGCGGGGCTCGTGGACGAGGTCCGCGAGCTGGAGGCGCGAGGCCTGCGCGAGGGGCGCACGGCCGCTCGCGCGCTCGGCTACCAGCAGGTCCTCGCGGCGCTGGTCGGCGAGTGCACCGAGGACGAGGCGCGCGCCGAGACGGTCCGTGCCACCAAGCGCTTCGCGCGCCGCCAGGATTCGTGGTTCAGGCGCGATCCGCGGGTGCACTGGTTGAGTGGGGCCGCGGCCGACCTCACAGAACTTCCGGAGCTCGCGCTGGCGTTGGTGGAGCGACCGGTCACAGCCTGATCACGTCATGGCATCGGGACGCCCAGGCCGTCATCCGGGCATCCGGTGCCGTGCCATCATCGAGCTTCGATCGACCAAGTGGAGTCCGAGTTGGGAGGGCGCGTGGCGATGGAGGCCGGCCCTCGCGACACCGCAGAAGGCACCGAACACCTCACCACCGGGCGTGGTGAACCGGAGCCCGAGGAGAGCCGTCTGAGCCCCGACGGGCCGGACGACGACACCCCGGGCGGCGTGAGCGACGACGGGCCCGAGCCCGAGGAGATGTTCGCGAGCGGCCCCGAGGTCGAGGTCGAGCTGCGCCCGCAGCGTCGGCTCCGGATCTGGCAGCTGGCGCCCATCGTGGCGCTGGCCGCGGGCGGCTCCCTGATGTTCGCCTTCCCGCTCGCCTTCGACTTCGGGGACAGCGGCGCCATGATCGCCATGCTCGGTCTGCTGATCTGCTCCTGTGCGGCCGGCTGGGGGATGATGGCCGCGCGCCGCGTCGGTTACACGTGGCCCGGCCTGCCCCAGCGCGGCTCCGGACGCCGTCCCGACTGGCGGGTCGTTCTCGCGTACGTCGTGATGGTCGCCGCGGTGGTGGCCCTGGCCGTCTGGCGGGTCGCCCGGCTGCGCTGAGCCGCACACGCGCGTGCGGGACGAGGTGTCGTACCCACCCCGTACGATCGAGGAATGAGCACGCGGATCGCCTTCCTCAAGGGGCACGGCACCGAGAACGACTTCCTGATCGTCCCGGACCCCGAGAACGCCATCGACCTCCCCCCGGCCGCCGTCGCCGCCCTGTGCGACCGCCGCGCGGGCATCGGCGGTGACGGTCTGCTGCACGTCGTGCGGTCCGCCGCCCACCCCGAGGCGAAGGACATGGCGGCCGAGGCGGAGTGGTTCATGGACTACCGCAACGGCGACGGCTCCGTCGCGGAGATGTGCGGCAACGGCGTCCGTGTGTTCGCGCGCTACCTCCAGCACGCCGGGCTCGTCACCGAGGGCGACCTCGCGGTCGCCACGCGCGGGGGCGTGAAGAGCGTGCACCTGTCCAAGGAGGGTGACGTCACCGTCGGCATGGGCAGTGCCCGCCTGCCCGAAGGAGAGGTCACGGTGAGGGTCGGCGAGCGCAGCTGGCCCGCGCGGAACGTGAACATGGGCAACCCGCACGCCGTCGCCTTCGTGGCGGACCTCGCGCACGCGGGCGACCTGTTCGTGCCGCCGCCGGTCGGTCCCGCCTCGGCCTACCCGGACGGGGTGAACGTCGAGTTCGTCGTGGACCGGGGCCCGCGGCACGTGGCCCTGCGCGTGCACGAGCGAGGGTCCGGTGAGACCCGCTCGTGCGGCACGGGCGCGTGCGCCGTGGCCGTTGCGGCAGCGCGCCGGGACGGCGCCGACCCGACGGTGACCGGACTGCCCGCGACCTATGTGGTGGACGTCCCCGGCGGACGCCTTGTCATCACCGAGCGGCCCGACGGCGAGATCGAGATGACCGGACCCGCAGTGATCGTGGCCACAGGCGAGATCGAATCCGGATGGCTGGAAACATTCGCCCGCTGACCCCGTCGGGGCTTGGCATCGGAGGCGGGAGCGGCCTGGCACCGCGAAGGAGTGGTGCTCGGGAGCCGGTCGTGGGTTCGGATTCACGATCGGCCTCGGTTCAGGCGTCTCAAAACCGTAAACCCTTGGATCCGTCGCTCGAATGGGTGATCCGTTTCACGCTCGGCGAGAGGCGGTCAGTCGCACGTGATGGGCTCGGTAGCATCAAGCACCGGCCCGGACGGGGAACCGTTCGCCAGTCCCCTGAGCCGTGTCCGCCTTGGGACACCCCGTCCGCCGGTCCACGCAGCCGGAGGTGCCCATGAGTGCGGAGGCCACGAACCCCGCGACCCCAGGCCCGGTAGTGCCTTCAGCGCCCCGCAGGCGCAGTCGCCCCCGGATCGATCTGCGCCGCCTGGGCCGGGCCGCGCTGCTCGGCCCGGCCTCGCGCGGCCGGCTGCCCGACGCGATCGGCCATGTGGTCGAGGCCCATCGCGCCCACCACCCCGACGCCGACCTGGAACCGCTGCACCGGGCCTATGTGCTCGCCGAGTCCTCGCACCGCGGCCAGATGCGCAAGAGCGGGGAGCCCTACATCACCCACCCGCTCGCCGTGACCCTGATCCTTGCCGAACTCGGCGCGGAGACCACGGCGTTGACGGCCTCGCTGCTGCACGACACGGTCGAGGACACCGATGTGACGCTCGATCAGGTCGGCGAGGAGTTCGGCGCGGAGGTGCGCTATCTCGTCGACGGCGTCACGAAGTTGGAGAAGGTCGACTACGGCGCGGCGGCCGAGCCCGAGACCTTCCGCAAGATGCTGGTCGCCACCGGCAACGACGTCCGCGTGATGTCGATCAAACTCGCCGACCGGCTGCACAACATGCGCACCCTCGGGGTGATGCGCCCCGAGAAGCAGGAACGCATCGCCAAGGTCACGCGTGACGTCCTCATCCCGCTCGCCGAACGCCTCGGTGTCCAGGCCCTCAAGACCGAACTGGAAGATCTCGTCTTCGCGATCCTCCACCCCGAGGAGTACGAGCACACCCGCGAGCTGATCGTCGACAACGCCTCCCGCGCGGACGACCCCCTCGCGGAGTTCGCCGAGGCGATGCGCACGGTCCTGCGCGACGCCGACATCCAGGCCGAAGTCCTCATCAGGCCGCGGCACTTCGTCTCCGTGCACCGCGCCTCCCGCAAGCGCGGCCGGATGCGGGGCGCCGACTTCGGCCGTCTGCTGGTGCTGGTGAACGAGGACGCGGACTGTTACGCCGTCCTGGGCGAACTGCACACCTGTATGACGCCGGTCGTCTCGGAGTTCAAGGACTTCATCGCCGTCCCCAAGTTCAACCTGTACCAGTCGCTGCACACCGCCGTGGCCCGTGAGGACGGCCAGGTCGCCGAAGTCCTCATCCGCACGCACCAGATGCACAAGGTCGCCGAGGCCGGCGTCATCGCCCTAGGAAACCCCTACACGGGTCCCGCGGAGGACCAGGCACGAGGGAGAGCCTCGGCCGACGAGGAGCGCGTCGACCCCACCCGGCCCGGCTGGCTCTCCCGCCTCCTGGACTGGCAGGAAGCCGCGCCCGACCCCGACACGTTCTGGTCCACCCTGCGCGAGGACCTCGCCCAGGACCGCGAGATCACCGTCTTCCGCCCCGACGGCGGCACGCTCGGCCTGCCCGAGGGAGCCACCTGCGTCGACGCCGCGTACGCGCAGTACGGCGAAGACGCCCACGCCTGCATCGGCGCTCGGGTGAACGGCCGCCTGGCGACCCTGAGCACCGTTCTGCGGGACGGCGACACCGTTCAGCTCCTCATGGGCCAGGATCCCGCCTCGGAGCCTTCGAGGGAGTGGCTGGAGCACGCCCACACCCCCGCCGCGCGCATCGCCATCCAGCGGTGGCTGGCGACGCACCCGGCCCCGGCCGAGCACGAGGGCCCCGGGCCGGCGGAGGACTCCGGGGCGGCCAAGGCCGCCGAGGAGACCGCACGGTCCGCTGCCGAGCCGTCCACGACGGGCGCGCCCGCCTCGCGGCCGGGCGCCGCGATCACCGTCGCCGGCCGGCCCGACGCGAGCGTCCGGCTCGCCGGGTGCTGCACGCCCGTGCCCCTCGACGAGGTGACCGGTTTCGCGGTGCGCGGGGGAGTGGTGACCGTGCACCGCGCCGAGTGCGCCGCCGTGGCGCGCATGGCGGACGCGGGGCGCGAGGAGGTCGACGTGCGCTGGGGCGACACCACGGGGTGCCGCGTCACCCTGGTCGCCGAATCGTTCGGCCGCCCCCATCTGCTCGCCGACCTCACCGAGGCCATGGCCCTGGAAGGCGCCGAGATCGTCTCCGCGACCGTCGAGCCGCCGAATCAGCAGCAGGTCCGCCACACGTACACCGTGCAACTCCCGGACGCCGGTCACCTGCCCGCCCTCATGCGCGCCATGCGGAACGTGCCGGGCGTCTACGACGTGGGCCGCGCGCAGCATCACGCCCCGGCTTCCCCTGGGTCGGCGTAGCCGCCGCCCACGCGCGGGTGAGGCGCGCGGGGGTTTCCTTCGCGCGTCACGCACCCCCGCGTGCGGGCTAGCCGGCCTTCCCAGGGCCGGCGTAGCCGCCGGCACGCGCGCGTGCGCATCGCGCGCCGGGGTACTTTCGGGCGTCACGCACACACGCGTGCGCAACCCGTTCGGGTGGGCCGGGCGCGCGTCGCCGACGCGGGGGAGGTGGGCGCTGGTAGCGGTGGTCCATGCTGCTCACCCCTCGCGCCCGGCTGAAATCCGCGCTCCTCGCCTCGGCAGTGTCCGTCTGCCTCGTCGCGGCGAGCGCCCCGGCGGCCCCGCTCGGCCTCGGCGACCGTCTCTTCCCGTACCTGGGCAACCCCGGGTACGACGTCGCCTCGTACGACCTGGCCCTCACCTATCCCGGCTCCAACACCAAGCCCCTCCAGGCGGTCACCACCATCGACGCCTGGACCACCACAGCCCTGGACCGGATCAACCTCGACTTCGCCCACGGCAAGGTCGAATCCGTCGAGGTCGACGGCGCGTCCGCGGCCTTCGCCGGCGTCGACGACGATCTGGTGGTCACCCCGGAGAAGCCGTTGTCGGCGGGCAGCTGGGTGCGGATCACCGTGCGGCACACCAGCGATCCCGTGAGCACCGACGGCCGGGACGGCGGTTGGGTGAGGACCGCGGACGGCCTCGCCATGGCCAACCAGGCGGACGCCGCGCACCTGGTCTTCCCCTGCAACGACCACCCGTCCGACAAGGCGATGTTCACCATCCGGATCACCGCGCCCAACGGCTACACCGCCGTCGCGGGCGGGCTGCCGACCGGGGTCGAACGGGCCGGCGAGTCGACCACCTGGACCTATCGCACCCAACACCCCATGGCCACCGAACTCGCCCAGGTGTCCATCGGCCGGTCCACGGTCGTGCACCGCCAGGGACCGCACGCACTGCCCGTACGGGACGTCGTGCCCACCAAGGACCGCGAACTCCTGGAACCCTGGTTGAAGAAGACCCCCGACCAGATCGCCTGGATGGAGGAGAAGGTCGGCCCCTACCCCTTCGAGACGTACGGCCTGCTCATGGCCGAGGCCTCCACCGGGTTCGAACTGGAGACGCAGACCCTCTCCCTCTTCGAGAGGGACCTCTTCACCGAGCCCGGCTATCCCAAGTGGTACGTCGAGTCGATCATGGTGCACGAGCTGTCCCACCAGTGGTTCGGCGACAGCGTCAGCCCGCGCACCTGGTCCGACCTGTGGCTCAACGAGGGACACGCCACCTGGTACGAGGCGCTGTACGCCGAGGAGAAGTCGGGGCACACGCTTGAGGCGCGCATGAAGGCGGCGTACGGGGCCTCCGACCGCTGGCGCGGCTCGGGAGGCCCGCCGGCGCTGCCCGAGGCCCCCAACCCCGGCCAGAAGATCAGCATCTTCCGGCCCAACGTCTACGACGGCGCGGCCCTCGTCCTGTACGCCCTGCGCCAGGAGATCGGACGGACCGCGTTCGAGCACCTGGAGCGCGCCTGGGTCCACAACCACCGCGACGCCACGGCGACCACGGCCGACTTCGAGCGCCTCGCCCAGGAGGTCTCCGGGCGCGATCTGGCCCGGTTCTTCAAGGACTGGCTGTACGGCGAGAAGACCCCGCCGATGCCCGGCCACCCGGACTGGAAGCAGGCGTCACCGGTCGCGAAGGGCGAACCGAAGGCCGTCCCGACGGCCCCGCGGCCCGCGAAATAAGGCCGTGACGAGACGGGCCGTACCGTGCGACCATCGTGAGGTCGGCGCCGCAGGGGACACGGGAATCTCCCGGGGTACCCGTGCGTTGTCCACCATGAAGGCAGCCGTATCGGCATCCAACGACGTAAGGACCCAATGACCTCCTCTTCTTCCCCTTCCCAGGACACCCAGCGCGTTGCGCACGCCTACCCCGACGGTCTCCGGGCCGATGCCCTGATGGAAGAGGACGTCGCCTGGAGCCACGAGATCGACGGAGACAGGGACGGCGACCAGTTCGATCGCTCCGAGCGCGCGGCCCTGCGCCGCGTGGCGGGTCTCTCCACCGAGCTCGAGGACGTCACCGAGGTCGAGTACCGACAGCTCCGCCTGGAGCGGGTCGTGCTCGTCGGCGTCTGGACCACCGGGACGGCACAGGACGCGGACAACTCCCTGGCGGAGCTGGCCGCCCTCGCGGAAACGGCCGGCGCGCTGGTCCTCGACGGCGTGATCCAGCGCCGGGACAAGCCCGACGCGGCCACCTACATCGGCTCCGGCAAGGCCCAGGAGCTGCGCGACATCGTGCTCGAAACGGGCGCGGACACCGTCATCTGCGACGGTGAGCTCAGCCCGGGCCAGCTCATCCACCTCGAGGACGTCGTCAAGGTCAAGGTCATCGACCGTACGGCCCTGATCCTCGACATCTTCGCCCAGCACGCCAAGTCCCGAGAGGGCAAGGCGCAGGTCGCGCTCGCGCAGATGCAGTACATGCTGCCGAGGCTGCGCGGCTGGGGTCAGTCGCTGTCCCGGCAGATGGGCGGCGGCAAGGGCGGCGGCCTCGCCACCCGTGGCCCCGGTGAGACCAAGATCGAGACGGACCGGCGCCGGATCCGCGAGAAGATGGCGAAGATGCGCCGGGAGATCGCGGAGATGAAGACCGGCCGCGAGATCAAGCGCCAGGAGCGCAAGCGCCACAAGGTGCCGTCCGTCGCCATCGCGGGCTACACCAACGCCGGCAAGTCGTCCCTGCTCAACCGCCTCACGGGCGCCGGAGTCCTGGTCGAGAACTCCCTGTTCGCGACCCTGGACCCGACCGTGCGCCGGGCGGAGACCCCGAGCGGCCGGCTCTACACCCTGGCGGACACGGTCGGCTTCGTCCGGCACCTGCCGCACCACCTCGTCGAGGCGTTCCGTTCCACCATGGAAGAGGTCGGCGAGTCCGACCTGATCCTGCACGTGGTGGACGGCTCGCACCCCGACCCGGAGGAGCAGTTGGCCGCCGTGCGCGAGGTGGTCCGTGACGTCGGCGCCACGGGCGTGCCCGAGATCGTCGTGATCAACAAGGCGGACGCGGCCGACCCGCTGACGCTCCAGCGGCTCATGCGGATCGAGAAGCGTTCCATCGCGGTCTCGGCCCGTACCGGCCAGGGCATCGACGAACTGCTCGCGCTGATCGACGACGAGCTGCCGCGGCCGTCGGTCGAGGTGGAGGCACTCGTGCCGTACACCCACGGCGGTCTGGTCGCCCGCGCCCACACCGAGGGCGAGGTGATCTCCGCGGAGCACACGGCGGAGGGCACCCTGCTGAAGGCGCGGGTGCACGAGGAGCTGGCGGCGGACCTCGCGCCGTACGTGCCGGCTCCGCTCGCCTGAGCCGGCACCGTCTGCTGAACGCCCGAAGGCCCGCCCCCTGCAAGCAGGGGGCGGGCCTTCGGGCGTGGTGCGGTTCACCGACCGCCGTACGTCCTGCTCATGTTCTCGTAGAGCGCCTCGGCCTCCGGGCCGAGCCGGGGTCCCGCCAGCCAGCTGTTGTCGGCCGGGCCGATCGAGGTGTTGGAGACCAGCTCGGTCTTTCCGCCCACCACCCGGAACCAGCCGCCGCCGGAGGAACCACCGGTCATCGTGCAGCCGATGCGGTACATGGTCGGCAGTGACGAGCCGAGTGAGAAGCGCCCCGGCCGGTCGACGCACTTGAACATCTTCAGCCCGTTGTAGGGCGGTGCCGCCGGATAGCCCCAGGCGCCCATCGCGGCGACCTCGGTGGCGGACGGTGCGGAGAAGTCCACGTCCAGCGCCCCGCCGACGGTCTCCTCCAGCGACTTGGAACCCTGCTCCGGCGTCACGTGCAGCACGGCGTAGTCGTATGCGGCGCCCGCGCCACCCGTCCGCGACCCGCCGGCGATCCACTCGTCCGACGTCGACGCCCAGTCGGCCCACCAGTTGCCGTAGGGGGCGATCTGCGATGCCGTGGCATCGCCGAGCTGCGCCTCGGTCCTGCCGAGGTCGTTGTAGGCCGGGACGAAGACGAGGTTGCGGTACCAGCCACCGCTGCCACCGGCGTGCACGCAGTGCCCGGCCGTCCACACGAGGTTGGACCTGCCCGGGTGGTTCACGTCCTTGACGACCGTGCCGGAGCAGACCATCGTGCCCTCCGGCGAGTCGAAGAAGACCTTGCCGACCGGGGCCGCGTTCTCGTGGTACGGCGTCTTCTCGGCCTCCGCCTCCACGGCCGTCGGATCCGGGTCGCTGACGCCCTGGTCGGCGGCGGCGTCCTTCGTCGTGACGGTCTTGTCCGCCTCCTTAGCCGCCTGCATCCGCCCGGGCTTCCACAGTCCCTCGATGACCGGGTTGACGAAGTCCTTGGCCGCGCTGAGCCACTTGTCCTTGTCCCAGTCCTGCCAGCCCCCGTCGGCCCACCTGTCGACGTCGACGCCGTGCTCCTCGAGCTTGTCGGCGATGTCGGCCGGGACCTGGACCTTGCTGTCACCGGAACCCGTGGCGGTGCGGGAGGCGGCGGCGTCGGCCTTGGTGTCGTCGGAGCCGTTGCAGGCGGTCGCCGTCAGAGCCAGGGCGGTGACGGCGACCGCGAGCAGGGTGCGGCGTCGGCCGTGCGGGTACGCAAAGGGCGTACGTGTGAAACGCATGGTGCGATGTCCCCCGTGAAGCGTGTGGATCGTTGAACATGAGACGTACCTGGAATGTCATGCGCCTGACAGGTAAACCGTCGGATCCCCGCGATGACCGCCGACAGGCAACACCCCACTATGCACCTGGAATTCGGGACGAACGGCGGTGGGATGGTGAAGGTTCCCGACAGGCACCCCACCGCCGATCAGGCTACTGACCGGCGAACTTGTCGCTCACCGAGTCGTACACAGCCTTGGCCACCTCACCCAGCCGCGGTCCCGCGAGCCAACCAGCGTTCACCGGGCCGATCGAGGTGTTGGACACCAGCGCCGGCTTACCGCCCGACCCCGTCGCGACCCAGCCGCCGCCGGACGAACCACCGGTCATCGTGCAGCCGATGCGGTACATCGTCGGGTCCGAGGAACTGAGCGAGAACCGCCCCGGCTTGTCCTCGCACTGGTAGAGCTTCTGCCCGTCGTACGGTGCCGCCGCCGGGTAGCCGGTCGCGGTGATGCTGCTCACCTTCGGCACGGCCGGCGCGTTGAAGTCCACGGGGAGAGCCGAACCGACCGTCTCCTCGAGGGACTTGCCCGAACCGCCCTCCTCCGGCGTCACATGGATGACGGCGTAGTCGTACGAGGCGCCGTCGCCGCCGGTCTGGCCGCCCTGCGCGATCCACTGGTCGGAGGTCTTCGTCCAGTCACCCCACCACACGCCGTAGGGAGCCGCCTCCTCCTTGGTCGCCGTCTCCAACTGCTCGGCCGACTTGCCCGAGTCGTTGTACGACGGCACGAACGCGATGTTGCGGTACCAGCCGCCGCCCTTGCCGGCGTGCACGCAGTGGCCCGCCGTCCACACCAGGTTGGACTTTCCGGGGTGAGCCGGGTCCTTCACGACCGTCGCCGAGCAGACCATCGTGCCCTCGGGGGAGTCGAAGAACACCTTGCCCGCCTCGGCGGCGTTCGCGTGGTACGAGGGCGGGACGGCCTTCGCGTCCACCGCCTGCGGCGTCGGATCGGTCACGCCCTGGTCGCCGGAAAGGTCGTTCTCGTCGACGCTCCGGTCCGGGTCGTCGGCCTCCCGCATCCGGTCCGGGTCCCACAGCCCCTTGATGATCGGGTTGATGTAGTCCTGCGCCTCACGCAGCCAGTCGTCCTTGTCCCAGTTCTTCCAGGCGCCGTTCTTCCACTTGTCGAGGTCGATCCCCTGCTCTTTGAGCCTGTCCTTGATGTCGTCCGGGATCGTGATCTTGCCGTCGGCGCCGGTCGACGCCGACGCGCCGGCCTGGCTGTCCGCATCGGTGTCGCCCGAGTCACACGCGGTCGCGGTGAGCGCGAGCACCGAGGCGAGGGCCATGGCGCCCAGTACGGGGGAGGTTCTGCGGCGCGCGTTCCTCCCCCGGCGAGCGGTGAACGACGGACGTATGGATCGCATGGTCTGACTCCCCCTGCTGTCAACGAACTTGAAGCACCGGCCGGCCCCCGCGGTACGGAACTCAGGGTGAACTCACACCGAGTTCAAGCGGGTCTCACGGCCGTGTGTGATGCCACCACACGATATGCGGTCGCGGCGGGGGACTCCCGACCAAATGGCAACCGTTCCGCCACAGACCTTCGGCGCGACGGGACGGCGGCGGTCCGGGAGCGGAGCGCCGCGCACGGGCAATCTCGTGACGACCCGTAACCGGCACGGCCGTCCGGTGTTGGTAGCGATGGGGGCTGTGGTGTGTACGCCCCCTCCGACCGGCGGGAGGACAGGGGTATCCGTGGCCGCGACCGAGCCAGTACCCGAGGAGACGTCCTCCGGGCATGCCGCCGCAACTCGCTCCCACGAAGCCTCCGGCGGCGCGCCTTCCGACGCGGGATTCCACGGTGCCGGAACGGCCGACGCGGCGAGCCGGACGGGCGGCCGGACCGCGTACGAGGGGATCCTGCGGCGTCAGTCGGCTCGTGAGTCTGCGGCCCGCACATACGCGCGTGCCCTGCCGATCGTGCCGGTCCGGGCACGTGGGCTGACCATCGAGGGCGCGGACGGCCGCCGCTATCTCGACTGTCTCTCCGGCGCCGGCACCCTCGCGCTCGGCCACAACCATCCCGTCGTCCTTGAGGCCATCCGCAAGGTCCTCGACTCGGGGGCGCCCCTGCAAGTCCTCGACCTCGCCACTCCCGTCAAGGATGCCTTCATCACCGAACTGTTCCGCACCCTGCCACCCGGTCTCGCCGACCACGCGCGTGTGCAGTTCTGCGGACCGGCCGGTACGGACGCCGTGGAGGCCGCCCTCAAGCTGGTCCGGGCCGCCACCGGCCGCACGGGTGTGCTGGCCTTCACGGGTGCGTACCACGGGATGACCGCCGGATCGCTCGAAGCCTCCGGGGGCGCCTTCGACGTACGGGTGGCTCGGCTGCCCTATCCGCAGGACTACCGCTGTCCGTTCGGCATGGGCGGCGAACGGGGCGCCGAACTCGCCGCGCGCTGGACCGAGTCCGTCCTCGACGATCCCAAGTCGGGGGTGAGGCGTCCCGCCGGGATGATCCTCGAGCCGGTCCAGGGCGAGGGCGGAGTCATCCCGGCGCCGGACGCCTGGATGCGCCGTATGCGGCAGATCACGGCCGAGCGCTCGATCCCGCTGATCGCCGACGAGGTCCAGACGGGCGTGGGCCGGACCGGTGCCTTCTGGGCGGTGGAGCACAGTGGGGTCGTCCCCGACGTGATGGTCCTGTCCAAGGCCATCGGAGGCAGCCTGCCGCTCGCTGTCGTCGTCTACCGTGACGCCCTCGACGTCTGGCAGCCCGGGGCCCACGCGGGCACGTTCCGCGGCAACCAACTCGCCATGGCCGCCGGCACGGCCACCCTCGCCTACGTCCGCGAGAACGGCCTCGCCGAACGCTCGGCCGCCCTGGGAGGCCGCATGCTCGGCCAACTCCGCCGTCTCGCCGAGGACTTCCCGTGCATGGGGGACGTGCGGGGCCGCGGGCTGATGATCGGGGTCGAGATGGTGGACCCCGAGGCGGAAAACCCGGTCGGCGGGAACGACGCCCCGCCCGTCTCCGCCCGTGCCGGTGACGGGCCAGGCGCGTCGTGGGCCGACGGTGTCGACGCCCTCGAGGCCACGCCCCACAGGCCGCCACGTTCGGCCCCCGGGCACGCCCCCTGCCCCGCCGCTCCCGTGCTGGCCGCCGCCGTCCGACGAGAGTGTCTGCGACGGGGCCTGATCGTCGAACTCGGCGGACGCCACGCCAGCGTCGTACGACTGCTTCCGCCCCTGACGATCACCGATGAGCAGGTCACCGCGGTACTCGACCGACTGGCGGACGCAATGGCGGCGGTGTCCCGCAGCCACCACCTCTCCGGCGCGGACCGGCGGGCCCACGCCCAGCCGAACCATCAGCAGGGCCAGGGCCGGAGTCCGGGCCACAGCCACAGCCAGAGTCAGGGCCAGAGTCCGACCCAGGGCCAGAGTCAGGGCCGGCAGCTCAGGGCGGACGAGTTCCAGGTCGACCATGCCCACCGGACGCGGTGACCCCCGGCGGCCGCCGGTGTACCCACGTGACCGCGTACGCCACCGGCACCGGCCCCGGTGCCGCCTCGCCGCCGGGGCGACGCCCGCTCGATCCACGAGCCAGCGAGCTCCGCGCCACCGCCCGCTCGCGGCCGAACCCACGATTTCACGAGGAACGACCTTGACCACCTCCTCCGACCAGTACCCCTACCTCAGGCCCTCCGTCCCCCGTCAGCAGGGAGAAGCCGCCCCCGTCGAACCACCGCGCCCTGCCGCCGATCTCCTGGACCACCCGGATCCGCACACCGCGGGCGGGGCCGCCGCCGTGGAGAACCTGCTGCGCTGCTGGGTGCGCGAGGCGCGCCTGCCCGCGCCCCGTGGCGGCGTCCTCCACGTGCCGCTGCCCGCCAGTGGCATCGCCCTGCTCGCCCCCGTCCATTACTGGTCCCCGACCGGCTGGCACCGCTTCGGCCTCCCGCGTCTGGCCGGCGCACCCGAACAGTCCCCGCCCGCGGACGCGATCACGGTCGCGGCCCTCCTGGCCCGCGAGACACTTCGGGACGGTTGCCTGCCGGACACGTCCGCGGAAGCCGTAGCGGCGGCTCATGTAGGCGCCCTGCCTGTGGAGCGCGCCGCCGCATCCCCGACGCCCTGGCCCGCGTCCAAGTGGGGCAAGGAAAACGGCGAGGGCCTCGACCTCGTCGCGCGTGTCGCCGACTCCGTCCGCCGTACCACGGTGTTCATCCGCGAGCGCCGGGAAAGTCCGGCCGAGGCACCCGATCTGTTCCTGGCCGCCGAACAGGCACTGCTGCTCGGGCATCCGCTGCATCCGACGCCGAAGAGCCGAGAAGGCCTCTCGGACGGCGAAGCGCGCCTCTACTCACCGGAGTCCCGGGGTTCCTTCCCACTTCGCTGGCTGGCTGTCGCTCCCTCCGTGGTCGCCACCGACTCCGCCTGGACCGAAGGCGGCCGTCGCGTCCCCGCCGCCCGACTGACGGCTCGTCTCGCCGGCGCCTCGCTGCCTCTGCCGGACGGCTTCGCCGCCCTGCCAGTGCATCCATGGCAGCTGCGCGAGGCGCGGCACCGTCCCGAGGTCGAGACCCTGTTCGACGCCGGACTCCTCCTGGACCTGGGCGCCCATGGCCCTTCGTGGCATCCGACCTCCTCCGTGCGCACCGTCCATCGGTCCGGCGCCCCCGCGATGCTCAAACTGTCGCTGGGGCTGCGCATCACCAACTCCCTTCGTGAGAACCTGCGCAAAGAACTCCACCGTGGTGTCGAGGTCCACCGCCTCCTGCGCGCCGGCCTGGCCAAGCAGTGGCAGGCCGCCCACCCGGGCTTCGACATCGTCCGCGATCCGGCCTGGCTCGCGGTCGACGCTGCTGACGGCCTCCCGTTGGCGGGCCTCGACGTGATGATCCGCCACAACCCGTTCGCACCGGCGGACGACGTGTCCTGCGTCGCCGGTCTCGTCGCACCCCGGCCGGACTCGGCTAGCGCCCATCGCTCCCGACTTGCCGCGATCGTCACACGCCTCGCCGTAAGGACGTCCCGGCCGCGGGAGGCCGTCGCCGCCGAGTGGTTTCTGCGCTATCTGGAACAGGTCGTCCGCCCGGTCCTGTGGCTCGACGGTGAGGCAGGGATCGCCCTGGAGGCGCATCAGCAGAACACGCTTCTCCTCCTGGACCCCGACGGCTGGCCCGCCGGCGGTCGCTACCGCGACAATCAGGGCTACTACTTCCGCGAGTCCGGCCGCGCGGGTCTGGAAGCCCGGTTGCCCGGTATCGGCGAGCGCAGCGACACCTTCGTGTCCGACGACGTCACCGACGAGCGCTTCGCCTACTACCTGGGGATCAACAACGTGCTGGGACTCATCGGCGCGTTCGGTTCCCAGCGGCTCGCCGACGAGCGACTCCTGCTCGCCGCCTTCCGGCGCTTCCTCACCGACGCCGCGTCAGGCCCCCGCCGACTGCGTGGTTCGCTCGCCGCCCGGCTGCTCGACTCGCCCCGGCTGCGCTGCAAGGCCAATCTGCTGACCCGGTTGCACGGCCTCGACGAACTCGTCGGCCCGGTGGACACCCAGTCCGTCTACGTCACCATCGACAACCCCCTCCGCTCCTGAGCCCTCGCTTCACCGACCGCCTCCTTCCTTCGCTTCGCTGCCTTCGTTCGCTTCTCCGAGGACATGTCCCACCCGACCCGCTGAGAGGATCTGCCGTGCCTCCCGTCGAGACAGACGCCGACAGCCGTCGTATCCCTTCCGCCGTCACCGACCTGCTCGACCGCGTCGACGACTGGGGGCCCACCGCCACCCCCGCGGGTGCGTTCCACCTCGTCCCGGTACAGGTCGAGAGGGACCTCCCTCTCGTCGGCCGGTGGATGAACGACCCCGCCGTCGCGGCGTTCTGGGAACTGGCGGGACCCGCGTCCAGAACGGAGCGACACCTGCGTCGCCAACTCGCCGACGACGGGCACACCGTCCCCTGCCTAGGGGTACTGGCGGGGCGCCCCATGAGCTACTGGGAGATCTATCGGGCAGACCTCGATCCGTTGGCGCGCTACTACCCGGCCCGAGCGCACGACACCGGAATCCACCTCCTCATCGGCGGTGTCGCCGACCGCGGACGAGGACTGGGCAGCCGTCTGCTCACAGCCGTCGCCGACCTCGTCCTGGACAGGAGGCCCGCGTGTGTCCGCGTCGTCGCCGAACCCGACCTTCGCAACATTCCGTCCGTCGCCACCTTCCTGAACGCGGGTTTCCGATTCTTCGCCGAGGTCGACCTGCCCACCAAGCGGGCCGCACTCATGGTTCGGGACCGGGCCCTGCGGGACCTGTCATGACAGTGTGTAATGGAGCCGTCACAGATGGAACGCCCCTCGTGCCGAATCGGTTCCCGCCGACGCCGGGCTTTCGCACCGCCACCGAGGAACCCACAGTCTTGATCCCGTCCCGCCCGTCCGCCGTGACCACCCGTTTGTCAGTGCCGAGCCGTAGGGTGGTCGCGCTATGACGAAGCCCTCACTCCCCGAACTCCTGCACGCTGCCGTCACCGCTGTCGGCGGCACCGAGCGCCCCGGCCAGGTGACCATGGCCGAAGCCGTCGCCGAGGCGATCGACGACGGCTCCCATCTGCTGGTCCAGGCCGGCACCGGCACCGGTAAGTCGCTCGGCTACCTCGTGCCCGCCCTCGCGCACGGGGAGAGAGTGGTCGTGGCGACCGCCACGCTGGCCCTGCAGCGCCAGCTCGTGGAGCGGGACCTGCCGCGCACGGTCGACGCGCTGCATCCGCTGCTGCGCCGCCGCCCGGAGTTCGCGATGCTCAAGGGCAGATCGAACTACCTGTGCCTGCACCGACTGCACGAAGGGGTCCCGCAGGACGAGGAGGAGGGCCTCTTCGACCAGTTCGAGGCGGCCGCACCCACCAGCAAGCTGGGCCAGGATCTGCTCCGGTTGCGGGACTGGTCGGACGAGACCGAGACCGGTGACCGGGACGACCTCACGCCCGGCGTCTCCGACCGGGCCTGGGCCCAGGTGTCGGTTTCCTCCCGGGAGTGTCTGGGAGCCACGAAGTGCGCCTACGGCGCCGAGTGCTTCGCGGAGATGGCCCGTGAGCGAGCCAAGCTCGCCGAGGTCGTCGTCACCAATCACGCGCTGCTCGCCATCGACGCCATCGAGGGTGCGCCGGTCCTTCCGCAGCACGAGGTGCTGATCGTGGACGAGGCGCATGAGCTGGTCTCGCGGGTCACCGGTGTGGCCACGGGCGAGCTCACTCCGGGACAGGTCAACCGGGCCGTGCGCCGGGCGGCGAAGCTGGTCAACGAAAAGGCGGCCGACCAGCTCCAGACGGCCGCCGAGGGCTTCGAGCGACTCATGGAACTGGCGTTGCCCGGTCGCCTGGAGGAAATCCCGGAGGACCTCGGGTACGCCCTCATGGCGCTGCGTGACGCCGCGCGGACCGTCATCTCGGGCATCGGCGCGACCCGCGACAAGTCCGTCCAGGACGAGGACGCCGTACGCAAACAGGCCCTCGCATCGGTGGAGACCGTGCACGACGTGGCGGAGCGGATCGTCAACGGCTCCGAGTGGGACGTCGTCTGGTACGAGCGGCACGACCGCTTCGGTGCTTCTCTGCGGGTCGCGCCCATGTCCGTGTCGGGTCTGCTGCGGGAGAAGCTCTTCGCGGACCGCTCCGTGACCCTGGCCTCGGCGACCCTGAAGCTGGGCGGGGACTTCAACGGTGTGGGCGCCTCGATGGGGCTGGCCCCGGAGGGCACGGAAGGCGAGGACGTCCCGCAGTGGAAGGGCATCGACGTGGGTTCGCCTTTCGACTACCCCAAGCAGGGCATCCTCTACGTGGCCAAACACCTGTCGCGTCCCGCGCGGGACGGCGACCGCGGCGACATGCTGGATGAGCTGACCGAACTGATCCAGGCGGCCGGCGGACGCACGCTCGGCCTCTTCTCCTCCATGCGGGCCGCGCAGCTCGCCGCCGAGGAACTGCGCACCCGGGTGCCCGAGTTCCCGATCCTCCTCCAGGGGGAGGAGACACTCGGTGAGCTGATCAAGAACTTCGCGGCGGATCCGGCGACCTGCCTCTTCGGCACGCTGTCGCTCTGGCAGGGCGTCGACGTCCCCGGTCCCAGCTGCCAGCTGGTGGTCATGGACAAGATCCCCTTCCCGCGCCCCGACGACCCCCTGATGAGCGCACGCCAGAAAGCGGTGGAGGAAGCCGGTGGCAACGGCTTCATGGCCGTAGCCGCCACCCACGCGGCGCTGCTGATGGCGCAGGGCGCAGGCCGCCTGGTACGGGCGTCGGGGGACCGTGGCGTGGTCGCCGTGCTGGATCAGCGACTGGCGACGGCCCGCTACGGGAGCTATCTGAAGGCGTCGCTCCCGGACTTCTGGTACACCACGGACCGCACTCAGGTCCGGAAGTCGCTCGCCGCGATCGACGCGGTGGCCAAGCAGGTAGAGGCACAGTGAGGCAGGCCGAGGCTCGTAGAGGGGCCGTCCCGTAATCGGAACGGCCCCCTTTCCCTCTTGCCATCGGGCACAGCACAGGGCCCCGGAACCGGCGCAGGGATCCCGGGGCCCAGTTCAGAGGGTGGCCGGCGCGGTCCCGGCCACCACCGTGCTCAGACGCGGCGGAGTACGGCCACCACCTTGCCGAGGATGGTCGCGTCGTCACCCGGGATCGGCTCGTACGCCGCGTTGTGCGGGAGGAGCCACACATGGCCGTCCTCGCGCTTGAAACGCTTGACGGTGGCCTCGCCGTCCAGCATCGCCGCCACGATGTCGCCGTTCTCGGCGACGGGCTGGCGGCGGACGGTGACCCAGTCGCCGTCGCAGATCGCGGCTTCGATCATCGAGTCACCGACGACCTTGAGCACGAACAGCTCCCCGTCGCCCACCAGCTGGCGCGGCAGTGGGAAGACGTCCTCGACCGATTCCTCGGCGAGGATCGGGCCACCGGCGGCGATGCGGCCGACCAGCGGGACGTACGACGCGGCGGGCTTGCCGGCGGTGTCCGTCGGCTGGACGGAGGCGGCCTGGTCGGAGCCGCGCACCTCGTAGGCGCGCGGCCGGTGCGGGTCGCGGCGCAGGAAGCCCTTTCGCTCCAGCGCCATCAGCTGGTGCGCGACCGACGAAGTGCTGGACAGGCCGACCGCCTGACCGATCTCCCGCATGGACGGCGGATAGCCGCGCCGCTGTACGGAGTCCCTGATGACCTCGATCACTCGGCGCTGACGGTCGGTGAGTCCCGAACTGTCGGCGCGGATGCCTGGAGGTCGGCCAGGCAGCGAGCGCTTGTGTCCCTCGGGATTCATGGCTTCGTTCATCGCATGCACCGGCTCGAGTCGGCCCTGGGAGCGGTCCTGGGCAGTGATGGTGGCGCTGTCTGCGGTGGTGGTCACGTCGGCCCCTCTCGATTGTCTCCCTGCTGGACAACGGTAGTGGCTTTCGAAAGGTTGCGCCAAACACACGTTCGAGTGAAAAAGCGTGGATAGCCTGACTTGATCATGTGTCTGGGTGTATGGCTGACGCGCTGCCCGGCAGATGAGGGGGCTCGTGGTCGTACTCTTCACCGCCGAGACGGATGGCCTTGTGAGGCGTGGCCCCAGTCTGCCATCCGGCGTCCCGTCGTTCGGGAACCGGCCCCGCTCTGCGCGAGAGTCCCACCTCTCCTCCCTGCGGCGACCACGGTATCGCCGTATCCGCCACGCGGATACGGGTGCACGCACGCGTGCGCGGGTGGATTTCGGGTGCTCGGTGTGACGGCGGGAACGCATGCGGTGAACCCCGCGGGCGCGACACGCGATACGGCCTGGATGTATAGGCCAAGCCCCCATATGTAGTGGTTGGATTGCGGCAGCGGCCCAGCAGTTGTGGTCCCCGGTGTCTTCGGATGCTCTTGGATCCCCTATGCTTGGGGCTGCTTCGAGGGGCCCATGGGACCCGGCGAGGCCATCGAGTCTGCTGTGAGGAGGGTTGGAGTTCATGCACTGCCCCTTCTGTAGGCACCCCGACAGCCGTGTCGTCGACAGCCGTACGACGGATGACGGCACGTCGATCCGCAGGCGCCGCCAGTGCCCTGACTGCTCCCGTCGTTTCACGACCGTGGAGACGTGCTCGCTCATGGTGGTGAAGCGGTCCGGAGTCACCGAACCCTTCAGCCGTACCAAGGTCATCAACGGCGTGCGCAAGGCATGCCAGGGGCGGCCTGTCACCGAGGACGCTCTGGCTCAGCTCGGCCAGCGGGTCGAGGAGGCGGTGCGGGCCACCGGAAGCGCCGAGTTGACCACTCATGACGTGGGGCTGGCCATACTCGGCCCGTTGCAGGAGCTCGACCTCGTCGCCTATCTGCGATTCGCCTCCGTCTATCGGGCGTTCGACTCGCTCGAGGACTTCGAGGCCGCCATCACGGAACTCAGGGACCAGACGGCACACCCCGCCGCGGACGACGAAGACCGCGAGGGTGGCGCGGGGGCTGTCGTGGGAAGCCGAGAAGACGAAGGCGGGCCCGGAGAGACCGTGCAGGTCCCCGAGCCCGCCCACGCCGCCGACTGACCGACGGGCCTGAACCGGGTTTCCATTCCGGGGAGGGCCGGGCGGCGGCGGACCAAGACCTGCTGTGGGCGGTAGTGCGTGGTGCCCGCAGTACAAGACAGAACAGCGTGCCATGGGAACAACGTGGCATTTTAGGGCGTTTTCGCCCGCAGAGGGAGGCGGCATGACAGAGACGGCGAGCGGTCCGGCACGAGGCACCCGGGCCAAGGGTGCCAAGACCACCAAGGGCCTGCGTATCGAGCGCATCCACACGACCCCCGGCGTGCACCCCTACGACGAGGTGGTCTGGGAGCGTCGTGACGTCGTCATGACCAACTGGCGCGACGGCTCGATCAATTTCGAGCAGCGTGGCGTCGAGTTCCCCGACTTCTGGTCGGTGAACGCGGTCAACATCGTCACCAGCAAGTACTTCCGTGGTGCCGTCGGCACCCCTCAGCGCGAGACCGGCCTCAGGCAGCTGATCGACCGGATCGTGAAGACGTACCGGAAGGCCGGTGAGGACCACAAGTACTTCGCCTCGCCCGCCGACGCCGAGATCTTCGAGCACGAGCTGGCGTATGCCCTCCTGCACCAGATCTTCAGCTTCAACAGCCCCGTCTGGTTCAACGTCGGTACCCCGCAGCCCCAGCAGGTCTCCGCCTGTTTCATCCTGGCCGTCGACGACTCCATGGAGTCGATCCTCGACTGGTACAAGGAAGAGGGCATGATCTTCAAGGGCGGCTCCGGCGCCGGCCTCAACCTCTCCCGCATCCGCTCCTCCAAGGAGCTCCTCTCCTCCGGTGGCAACGCCTCCGGCCCCGTCTCCTTCATGCGTGGCGCCGACGCCTCCGCCGGCACCATCAAGTCCGGTGGCGCCACCCGTCGCGCCGCCAAGATGGTCGTTCTCGACGTGGACCACCCGGACGTCGAGGACTTCATCGCCACCAAGGTGAAGGAAGAGGAGAAGATCCGCGCGCTGCGCGACGCGGGCTTCGACATGGACCTGGGCGGCGACGACATCACGTCCGTCCAGTACCAGAACGCCAACAACAGCGTCCGCGTGAACGACGAGTTCATGACGGCCGTCGAGAACGGGACCGAGTTCGGCCTCCGCGCCCGCATGACCGGCGAGATCATCGAGAAGGTCGACGCCAAGGCGCTGTTCCGCAAGCTCGCCGAGGCCGCCTGGGCCTGCGCCGATCCGGGCATCCAGTACGACGGTGTGATCAACAACTGGCACACCTGCCCCGAGTCCGGCCGGATCACCGCGTCGAACCCGTGCAGCGAGTACATGCACCTGGACAACACGTCCTGCAACCTCGCCTCGCTGAACCTGATGAAGTTCCTCAAGGACGACAGCAAGGGCAACCAGTCCTTCGAGGCCGACCGCTTCCAGAAGGTCGTCGAGCTCGTCATCACGGCGATGGACATCTCCATCTGCTTCGCCGACTTCCCCACCCAGAAGATCGGCGAGAACACGCGCGCGTTCCGCCAGCTCGGCATCGGCTACGCCAACCTCGGCGCCCTGCTGATGGCCACCGGCCACGCGTACGACTCGGACGGCGGCCGATCCCTGGCCGGCGCCATCACCTCCCTGATGACCGGCACCGCATACCGCCGCTCCGCCGAACTGGCCTCGGTGGTCGGCACGTACGACGGCTACGCCCGCAACGCCGACGCCCACAACCGCGTCATGAAGCAGCACTCCGACGCCAACGGGACGGCCGTCCGCATGGACGACCTGGACAGCCCGGTCTGGGCCGCCGCCACGGAGGCGTGGCAGGACGTGCTGCGTCTCGGTGAGAAGAACGGTTTCCGTAACTCCCAGGCGTCCGTGCTCGCCCCGACCGGCACCATCGGTCTGGCGATGTCCTGCGACACCACCGGCGTCGAGCCCGACCTCGCCCTGGTCAAGTTCAAGAAGCTGGTCGGCGGCGGCTCGATGCAGATCGTCAACGGCACCGTCCCGCAGGCCCTGCGCCGCCTGGGTTACCAGGAGGAGCAGATCGAGGCGATCGTCGCCCACATCGCCGACAACGGCAACGTGATCGACGCTCCCGGCCTCAAGCAGGAGCACTACGAGGTGTTCGACTGCGCCATGGGTGAGCGCGCCATCTCCCCGATGGGCCACGTCCGCATGATGGCCGCGATCCAGCCCTGGATCTCCGGCGCCATCTCCAAGACGGTCAACATGCCGGAGACGGCGACCGTCGAGGAGGTCGAGGAGATCTACTTCGAGGCCTGGAAGCTCGGCGTCAAGGCGCTCGCGATCTACCGCGACAACTGCAAGGTCGGCCAGCCCCTCTCCGCGAAGACCAAGGAGAAGGAGAAGACCGAGGTCACCGAGAAGGCCGAGGAGACGATCCGCGCCGCGGTCGAGAAGGTCATCGAGTACCGCCCGGTCCGCAAGCGTCTGCCCAAGGGCCGTCCCGGCATCACGACCTCGTTCACGGTCGGTGGCGCCGAGGGCTACATGACCGCCAACTCGTACCCGGACGACGGTCTCGGCGAGGTCTTCCTGAAGATGTCCAAGCAGGGCTCGACCCTCGCCGGAATGATGGACGCCTTCTCCATCGCGGTCTCCGTCGGCCTCCAGTACGGCGTGCCGCTCGAGACGTACGTCTCGAAGTTCACCAACATGCGCTTCGAGCCGGCCGGCATGACCGACGACCCGGACGTGCGGATGGCGCAGTCGATCGTCGACTACATCTTCCGTCGCCTGGCACTCGACTTCCTGCCCTTCGAGACCCGCTCCGCGCTCGGAATCCACTCCGCCGAGGAGCGTCAGCGCCACCTGGAGACCGGTTCGTACGAGCCGACCTTCGAGGAGGAGGACGTGGACGTCGAGGGTCTGGCCCAGTCGGCCCCGCGCCAGACGGACCTGAAGGCCGTCGCCACCCCGAAGGCCGAAATCGAGGTGGCCGAGCCCGCCCCGAAGCAGGTGCACACCAGTGCCGAACTGGTGGAGATGCAGCTGGGCATCCAGGCCGACGCCCCGCTGTGCTTCTCCTGCGGTACGAAGATGCAGCGGGCAGGTTCCTGCTACATCTGCGAGGGCTGCGGTTCGACCAGCGGTTGCAGCTGATCCCAGCCGTGCCGGTCGGCTCGCGATGAGCTGACAAAGGGCGGTGGAGCCGATTCCGGCTCCACCGCCCTCGGTGTTTCGGGGTACCACCGTGCTCGAGCGGTCGGTGAGGCCCCGCGCGACGTCAGGAGCGGCGTACCTGGCCCATGATCCTCGTGAACGTCGCCGGGTCGTCCTCGTAGCCCTGGACGCCGGAGTGGAACGACCACCCGTCGGACGACTCGCGCAGGAACTCCCCGACCGTCGCCGCGGTCGCACCCAGGACGTCGGCGAAGTCGTCCTCGTCCAGCACGGTGTAGCCCTCTCGTATCCGGAAGGCGGGGTTGAGCACACCGACGAAGGTCCGGTGCTCCGGACTCTGCTGGATGACGACGCCGACGACCACGCGCGCGTAACGCGCGTCCAGGCGATCGAGTTCCAGCGTCATCACCTCGTCCCAGCCGAAGCCCTTGCCGTCCTTGCTGTCCCGGTTGAGGTAGATCGTGCCGTCGGGCGAGCGACTGTCGAAGTGGACCACATAGGCCGGGGCGCCATGCGGATCGCTCTCCAGGTAGGTCGCGGCCACGATGTCCAGGTCGGTGGGTGGCTGTCCCGTCGGACTCGGGTCCCACTTCAGAGCCATCTCGACCTTGCGGATTCCCTTGTTCAGGCCGCTCACCGGAATTCCCCTCCCCGTTTCCCCGTCTGGCGTCGCCCCGAACTGGCGGACCTTCAGGGCCGGTTGTCCATCCTGCCACGCGCGCGTGCCGCATCGCAGCGCCGCTCTGTGAACGAAGGTGACCAACGCCACGCCGACTGGCCTTACCATGGCGCGGTGCTGGTCAAGTGGATTCGCTGCACCGTGGTGGACCGCCGCGGTTTCGAACGGGGACAGCGAAAGTGGGCGGGGCTTCTGGGGGAGCCGGGGTTCCGGGGACAGGGCGGGGGCTGGAGCAGAGGGCGGCCCTCCGTCGCGCATGTCTTCGCGTTCTGGGAGAGCCGTGCGTTCTACGACTCCTTCATGGCGCGCTCCCATGACCGGCTGGCGACCGCGCAGTCGGGCACGTTCAAGGATGCCCAGGTGCGCCTGTTCGACTACCGCTTCGACGTGAAGACGGGCTTCGAACCCCGCTTCACCGACTCGGACCTGCTGCGGGTGGCCCTGTGCCGGGTCCACGAGGAACGGGCCGAGCACTTCACCCTGATGCAGGAGAAGGTCTGGAATCCCGCCATGGCGGGCTCGCCCGGCATGATCCGGGGGATGTTCGCCGAGGCGCCCGGGCCCGAGTTCATGGTGCTCTCGATGTGGCGCTCGCAGGCAGAGCACGGAAAGTACCGCACCGAACGCGTGGAGCGGCTGGCACTGCGCGCCCAGACGGAGGCGGACATCGCCTCACTCACCGGCGACATAGTCGAACTCGAGTCGACCTGGACGGTTTGAAAACCGGACGCGCCACCGACTCGCTACGCGCTCGTTGATCGTGCGCTGTTATGTGCCTTCTGTTGCGGGATTTGTGTGACCTACGCCGTATGGAGGCCCTACGAGTGCTCGATCGGCCGTCACCCGATCTAGGGTTTTGGCATGGCACGACCACGGCGCATCGTCCTTGTCCGGCACGGGGAGTCATCGGGCAATGTTGATGACACCGTCTACGAACGTGAACCCGACCACGCGCTGCCCCTGACCGAGCGAGGGTGGCGGCAGGCAGAGGAGACGGGAAAGACCCTGCGGGAGGTGTTCGGCCGCGAACGGGTCAGCGTGTACGTCTCCCCGTACCGGCGCACGCACGAGACACTGCGGGCCTTCCACCTGGACCCCGAACTCGTGCGGATCCGCGAGGAGCCCCGGCTGCGCGAGCAGGACTGGGGCAACTGGCAGGACTGCGACGACGTACGGCTGCAGAAGACCTATCGGGACGCCTACGGGCACTTCTTCTACCGGTTCGCGCAGGGGGAGAGCGGCGCCGACGTCTACGACCGGGTCGGTGGCTTCCTGGAGAGCCTCTTCCGCAGCTTCGAGGCCCCCGACCACCCGCCGAACGTGCTCCTCGTGACCCATGGTCTGGCGATGCGCCTCTTCTGCATGCGCTGGTTCCACTGGACGGTCGCGGAATTCGAGTCGCTCGCCAATCCGGGGAACGCCGAGATGCGGATGCTCGTTCTCGGGGACGACGACCGGTACACCCTTGACCGGCCTTTCAACCGCTGGCGAGATCCGGAACCGTACGGGATCACCGGATAGAGTGGCAGGGCGATGACCGCTGACTCCTCTCCCGACCGGCGCCTGGAGCGCGCGCTGGCAAGCCTGCGCGGCCTCGCCGTGGGTGACGCGCTGGGCTCACAGTTCTTCGTGCCCGTGAACTATCCGCTGCTCCAGCGCCGCGAGCTGCCGCCCGGGCCGTGGCAGTGGACCGACGACACAGAGATGGCCTGCTCCGTCGTGGCCGTCCTGGCCGCCCACCACCGCGTCGACCAGGACGCACTGGCCCACTCCTTCGCACAGCACCACGACTTCGACCGCGGATACGGCCCCGCGGTCAACCGGCTGCTGAGGCTGGTCCGGGAGGGCTCCGACTGGCGTGAGCTGTCGGCCGCCCTGTTCAACGGGCAGGGGTCGTGGGGCAACGGCGCCGCGATGCGGGTCGCCCCCTTGGGGGCCTGGTACGCGGACGACCCCGAGCAGGCGATCCACCAGGCCGAGATCTCCGCCTACCCCACGCATCAGCACCGTGAGGCCGTGGTCGGGGCCATGGCCGTCGCCGCGGCCGCAGCGCTGGCCGGCGCCCCCGGAGGCCCGCCCAGCGCCGAGGCGCTCCTGGACGGCGTCATCGCTCTCGTCCCGAAGAGTGCCGTCGGCGCCGGACTGCGACGTGCCAGGGACATGCTCGACTACGCCGACGCGGCCACCGTCGCGGCAGTGCTGGGTTGCGGAAGGCGTACGTCGGCCCACGACACCGTCCCCTTCGCGGTCTGGTCGGCGGCTCGCGCCCTCGGTGACTTCGAGGCAGCGTTCTGGACGACAGCGCAGGTCGGCGGCGATGTGGACACGACCTGCGCCATCGTGGGCGGAATACTGGCGTCCAGCAAGGCGGGGACGCCGCCGGGGGCGTGGGAGCAGCAGGTGGAGGCGCTGCCGGGGTGGCTGCGCCCGTCCGCGTGACGCCGGACCCCGGCCCTCTCACACGTGCTGCTCGGCCGTGAGCCCGCGTCGCCGCGCCGGACGAGGCGACTTGCCGGTCGGCGGGCGACGACCGAAGCCCGGCGAGAACTCTCCGTACTCGGTGGGAACTCTGAGTGACCGATCATGCGTTGTTCCGGTATCCGCTGTGCGCCGTCTGCGCGCAGGGCAGGTGGCTGCGGGAGCAACGTAGGGGGTGGGCGCGTGCGGTTCGTCCTGTTGGTGATCACGCCGGTGGTCTTGCGGGGCGCGGCGGGCCGGCCCGGAAGCGGTGTACGCGCCTTCACGGCAGGCGGTGACGCTTCCGGGCCGGCCGGTGCAACCGTCCTGTCAGCCGGCCACGGGGCCCGCTGTTCCCTGCAGCGCATCCAGGTCGCTCTTCTGGACGCGGATGACGAACCAGGCCGTCGCCAGAGCGAGTACGGCCATCGCGGCGGCCGGGACGAAGGCCGTCGAGATGCCGTGGGCGAGCACCTCGTGCCCCCAGGGAGCGGGCAACTGGTGCGTCTTGGCGAACTCGGCCTTCTGCTCCGCCGATCCCTCGGAGAGGAACTTCGGCAGTTGTTTCTCCGCCTCGTCCTTGCCGGCCGAACCGAAGACCGTCGTCAGGATGGACAGACCGAGCGAACCTCCGACCTGCTGCGTGGCGTTGAGCAGGCCGGACGCGGCGCCTGCTTCGTGCTGGGCGACGCCGGAGACGGCGGTGACCGTCACCGTCACGAAGTTCAGCCCCATGCCGAAGCCGAAGACCACCATCGGTCCGAGCACCCCGCCGACATAGGAGCTGTCGGGGCTGATGAAGGCCTGCCAGGTGAGGCCGAGCGCCACCAGCGCCGAACCGGCGAGCATGAAGGGCTTGGGGCCGGCGGTGGGCAGGAAGCGCTGCGACAGACCCGCGCCCGCCGCGATGGCGACCGTGACGGGGAGGAAGGCGAGGCCGGCCTTGATCGGGCTGTAGCCCAGCACGTTCTGCACGAAGAGCACGATGTAGAAGAACATGCCGAACATGGCCGCGGCGAGGCTCAGCATGATCACGTACGTGCCGGAGCGGTTGCGGTCGGCGAACATCTTCAGCGGGGTGATCGGCTCCTTGGCCCGCATCTCCGTGAACACGAAAGCGACCAGCAGAATCAGCGCGGCCGCGAAGGCGCCGAGGGTCAGAGTGTCCCGCCAGCCTTCCTCCGCCACGCGGATGAAGGCATAGACCAGAGAGGCCATGCCGGCCGTAGAGGTGAGCGCGCCGGCTATGTCGAAGCGCCCGGGGTGGCGCTCGGACTCGCTGATGTAGAGCGGCGCGAGGAAGGCGATGAGCACGCCGATGGGCACGTTGACGAACAGCACCCAGCGCCAGTCGAGCCACTCGGTGAGCATGCCGCCGGCGAGCAGGCCGATGGCGCCACCGCCCGCGGAGACCGCGGCGAAGACGCCGAAGGCCCGGTTCCGTTCCGGGCCCTCGGGAAACGTGGTGGTGATGAGCGCCAGCGAGGTGGGCGAGGCGATGGCGCCTCCCACGCCTTGCAGGGCGCGTGCGGCGAGCAACTGCCAGGGCTCCTGGGCCAGGCCGCCGAGGAGCGAGGCGAAGGTGAAGAGAAGGATGCCGGCCATGAACACCCGGCGTCGGCCGAGGATGTCACCCGCTCGGGCGCCGAGCAGCAGCAGGCCGCCGAAGGTGAGCGTGTAGGCGCTGACCACCCAGGTGAGATCGGTGGTGCTGAACTTGAGCGCGTCTTGAATGTGCGGAAGCGCGATGTTCACAATCGTCGCGTCGAGTACCACCATGAGTTGGCAGGCCGCGATCACGGTGAGTGCGATGCCGGGGTGCCCCTCCCGGCGCGCCGCCCCTGGTTTCTGGTCCTGAGTCAGCTGAGAGGTTGTCACTATGAGTCCCCCACAAGAGCGTTAGTGAACGGTGGCGTTCACTTGCGCGTCAACGGTAGTGAGTCTCTCGTAGTGAACGCAAGCGTTCACTCGCGGCGTCGCCTCTCGGCGTGTCCCCCGTCGCGGTCGTACGGAGCCTCGCTCCACCCCTCGATCCCCGCTTCTTCTGCTCGCTGGAGACACTCAGATGGATACTTCGCGCTGGACGGCCGCCCCTGCTCGGGTGTCCTCTCCCCGCCGGCGCGGCGCCGTGCTCGAACGTGCGATTCTCGATGCCACGCTGGAGCAGTTGGGCACCGTTGGCTGGAACGGACTCACGATGGAAGGTGTGGCGGCCGGTGCCCAGACCGGCAAGGCCGCCGTCTACCGCCGCTGGCCGTCCAAGGAGGCACTGGTCGCGGATGCCCTGCGGGCCGGACTGCCCCGGCTGGATGCCGTACCCGATCTGGGGAGCGTGCGCGAGGACCTCATGGCGCTGTGTCGCGACGCGCGCGACGCGATGTTCTCCCGACCCGGTTTCGCATTGCGCTCGATCATTCACGAATGCGATCCGATCCAGGGTGAACGCTTCCATACCTTGATCGTCGAGGGGGTGGTGGAGCCGACCGTCAAGCTCCTGAGGGAGGTCGTCAACCGTGGTATCAAGAGAGGCGAGGTGCGAGCCGACGCGGCGGACGGTTACGTCTTCGATGTCATCCCGGCCATGATGATGTATCGAACAAAAATGTGCGGGTGTGAATGGAATGATCGCGATCTCGATGAGATGATCGACCGGCTCATGATGCCGTTGCTGCGGCCGGCCATGTCCTGAGCGCGCATTCGGCGCCCTTGCCGGGGGTCGGCGAAGGGTCTGTGCCGACCGGGGTGTCGCGTTGGGATCCCGGCGGCGTAATCTAAGGGCGCCATGCCGTACGAACCCCCCACTCACACCGTCGAGCGCTCCCTCCGCGCCACGACCGGAGCGAAGATCATTGCCGGTGTCGACGAGGTGGGCCGCGGTGCGTGGGCCGGCCCTGTCACCGTCTGCGCGGCGGTCACCGGACTCCGTCGGCCTCCCGCAGGTCTCACCGATTCCAAGCTGCTCACCGTCAAGCGGCGTACCGAGCTCTCCGCGGAGCTGCTGAAATGGGTGACGTCGCACGCCCTGGGCCATGCCTCCCCGGAGGAGATCGATGACCTGGGGATGACCGCCGCTCTACGGCTGGCCGCCGGGCGGGCCCTGGAGGCCCTCCCGATCCGCCCGGACGCGGTGATCCTCGACGGGAAGCACGACTACCTCGGCGCCCCGTGGAGGGTTCGCACGGTGATCAAGGGTGACCAGTCCTGCGTGGCGGTCGCGGCGGCCTCGGTGATCGCCAAGGTCCAGCGCGACAAACTGATGGCCGAACTGGGTATCGACCATGCAGACTTCGCCTTTGCGGACAACGCCGGGTACCCGTCACCCGTGCACAAGGCCGCACTGGAGGAGCGGGGCCCCACTCCGTTCCACCGGTTGTCGTGGGCGTATCTTGATGCGCTGCCCCAGTGGCGGCACCTCAAGAAGGCCCGCATCTGGGCGAACGGAAGCGTTCCGGCGGTCGAAGGCCAACTCGGCTTCGACTTCTGACGAGTCCGGCCGCACCGACGTGCCACCCGCTGGCGCTTGCCGCACCACCGTTTGATAGACAACAGCTCATGCCTCTCATTCCCGAGGAGCCTCAGATTCACGAGAGTGCCCAGGGTCCCCGCGCCACTCCGGCCAGCAGCCGCACAGCGCCGACCCCTCGACCTGTACCCGGACCCCGTCCCGCGGCTCCGTCGCGTCCCGGTCGTCCCGGACCCCTTCGGCCCACGCCGCCGGCGCAACGCGCGCCGCGTGACGCGGCCGCCAAGCCGGGGCCCTCGGCCCCTGCCGTCACCGCGCCCGCTTCGGTGGCTCCCCAGGTCCAGTTGATCCCGGCCTCGGTCGAGGGCGCGCTGGACGCCGCAGAGGAGGCCGTGGACCTCCTCCTGGACTCGGGCCGCGCCCCGGGGGACGTGCTGGTGATCACCACCGGCGAACAGCACCCCTGGGCCACCCACGAACGGTCCTTCGGTGAGGCTCCCTACTGGGCCCAGCACGACGCGGGAGACGACGTCTTCTACGCCGACGCCGCCGCCTTGGAACGGGCGGGTGTGCGTCCTGTCGTCGTGGTGGCAGTCAACGGCGGTCCCGACGCCGCGGCGGCCACCGCTCTGCCGCTGGCCCGCGCTCGGGCCGCCGCCCTGCTGATCGTCTGCGGCGACCCGCAGCAGCTCGACGCGGTGTCGGGCGCGGGCGTCTGAGCCTGTTCCGGTAGGCCGACAGGCGCCGGGGTCCTGGAGGCGTCGCTGCTGCGGCGCCTCTGCGGCGTGCCCTGGCTTGCATCTGCCGCTTGCCTGGATGGCCGGGAGCTCGGCGCGCGTTCCATTGCGTCCCGAGCCGGTGCCCAGGCGCCGTCCGACCCGGAAGCACCTCGAAAGAGATCACGTCGTAGCCACCACCGGGACCGACCAAGGGCGAGCGTAGGTTCCGGTGACCACCCGCGGCCTACGCATCGTCGCGGGCGGCACGGCACGGCGCGCGACGATGCACGTCAGGCCCTGGGGGCTCGCGCCTCACAGGGCCGACGTCCCGGCGGGCCCTTGGCCGGCCGTCGCCTCGCCTCTCAGCGGGCGGCCGCGCGACGCAGCACTTCCGAGGCGGAACCGCCGGTCCGTGGCAGCGGCGGCGGGGCTTCGGACAGAGCGAAGGGTTCCGGAGTCGAATCCGCGTGCGGCCGACGTCCTCCGCGACCCTCGCCCAGGACCTGCCAGCCGTCCCGGGTGAGAGTGATGTACGCCCCGCAGCGCAGTCCGTGCAACGTGCACGCATCACGCAGGCCCCACATCCACGCCCCGTCCTCTTCCGTCCAGCGTGCGTCGCCGTCACGGCAGTAGAGCAGCACGGCGGTGCGCACGGGGGTGCGCAGCCGCAGGTCGTGAGGGATGACCCGACGCAGCTGGGCGAGCAGGGCGTTGCGGAACATCCAGCCGTCGGACGAAGCCTGGCGCCGGGTGAACGAGGCGCTGGCCCGCACCCGTTCGTCCGAGTCCAGCACGGCCACGATCGCGGTGGCCGGCCGTGGCCGGTGCCGCGAGTGCAGCCCACTGACGACTTCCCGCGGGTTGCGCAGCAGCGGGATGCCGGCCGCTGCCCATTCGGCAGGCTCGAGCAAGCGGGTGGCGGAGGTGGCGGACGTGGACGTCGACAACGATGCCGCCGAGGACGGAGCGAATCCGAAGGTCACGATCCTCCCTTCGGCTACGGCCCACACTGCGGGCGGGTCGGGTTCGGGGGAGCGCACGCCGCGGCAGAGCCCTACCGGACTACGGGCAAGCCGTGCGGGGAGCGGAGCTCAATTCTTCCTGCCGAACTTGGATGCGGCAACGAGCAATTGGGGCCACCGACCGTTATGTGACGATGAGTGACTTATATCCTTACCCAGTGATTCGTGGAAGGACACGTGAGCCCACAGCCCACGCCTCGGGAGCGCTGCCGAAGCCGCGGATTCGACGGCACACCGACACCGAGGCGCCGTCGAGGAGCGGCCGGAAGAGCCCGGGACCCGCTTCGTCGGTTGCCGACTGTGATCATCCTTGCACTGCCAGCACCAGAGGCAACACCTCGTGCGCGCCTGCACGGCGCAGCATCCGGGCCGCAACCGCGAGGGTCCAGCCTGTCTCTGTGTAGTCGTCCACGAGGAGAACGGGGCCCCGGGCCTCGATCAGCGCGGCGGCGAGCGCGGGGGGCACCTCCAGCATGCCGTGGAGCGCTTTGAGGCGTTGGGCGCTGTTGCTCCGGGAGATCGGCGAGGCTTCGGCGGTGTATTCCACCGATCCCAGGAGTGGAAGCCGGCCGACCTCCGCGATGCGCGCGCCCAGTGAGTGGATCAACCGCGGTCGTGTGCGTGAGGCGATGGTGACCACGCCGACCGGGCGCGGCGAGGCGTCGGCCACTGCGGAGGCCCAACCGCCGGGCCCCTTGGCCCAGTCGGCCAACACGCCCACCACGGCCCTCGATACGTCGTCCGGAACCGGCTCGTCGGAAGCCTGGACGGTGAACATCGGGCGGAGCCGGTTGCCCCAGCCGATGTCGGAGAGGCGGCCCAACGCCCTTCCGGTCGAGGCCTGTTCACCGGCCGGAATGCGCCCCTTGAGTTCCACGCCGATCGCCGGGAGCCCGGTCGGCCACATCCGGCGGGGCTCCACCTCGACGCCGGCGCGGCCCAGATCCACCCGCGCGGCGTCCAGCGCGGCCGTGGACGTCTCGGCGGCGTAACGCGGTCCCGCGCAGTTGTCGCAGCGTCCGCAGGGCTTGGCGCCTTCGTCGTCGAGCTGGCGCTGAAGGAACTCCATCCGGCAGTCCGTCGTCGACGCGTACTGGCGCATCGCCTCCTGCTCGGCCTTGCGCTGTCTGGCGACCCACCCGTACCGCTCGGTCTCGTACCTCCACGGCTGCCCTGTCGCGAGCCAGCCGCCCTTGACCCGCTTGACCGCCCCGTCCACGTCGAGGACCTTGAGCATGGTCTCCAGGCGGGAGCGGCGCAGCTCCACCAGAGGCTCCAGAGCGGGAAGCGACACGGGCCGCTCAGCCCGCGCGAGGACATCCAGCGTGCGGCGTACCAGATCCTCCGACGGGAAGGCGAGCGACGCGAAGTACTCCCAGATCGCCTCGTCCTCCCTCCCCGGCAGCAGGAGTACCTCCGCGTGCTCCACACCGCGCCCGGCGCGGCCCACCTGCTGGTAGTACGCGATGGGAGAGGAGGGCGAGCCCAGGTGCACGACGAAGCCGAGGTCGGGCTTGTCGAAGCCCATACCGAGGGCGGAGGTGGCGATCAGCGCCTTGACCTTGTTGGCCAGCAGGTCCTCCTCGGCCTGCTGACGGTCGGCGTTCTCCGTGCGCCCGGTGTACGACGCGACGATGTGCCCGCGCTGCCGCAGGAAGGCGGTGACCTCCTCCGCGGCGGCGACTGTGAGCGTGTAGACGATTCCGGAACCGGGGAGGTCGTCGAAGTGGTCGGCGAGCCACGCCATCCGGTGCGCGGCGTCGGGCAGCCGCAGCACGTTCAGGCTGAGGCTCTCGCGGTCCAGCGGGCCGCGCAGTACCAGGGCGTCCGAGGTGCCGCCGGTGCCGAGCTGCTCGGCCACGTCGGCGGTGACCCGCGCGTTGGCGGTCGCGGTGGTCGCGAGGACCGGTACGCCCGGCGGGAGATCGGTGAGCATGGTCCGCAGCCGACGGTAGTCCGGTCGGAAGTCGTGACCCCAGTCGGAGATGCAGTGGGCCTCGTCGACCACGAGCAGTCCGGTCGCCGCAGCCAGCGCGGGCAGTACCTCGTCACGGAAGTCTGGGTTGTTGAGCCGCTCCGGGCTGACCAGCAGGACGTCGACCTCGCCCGCGGCGATCTCGGCCTGCACGGTGTCCCACTCCTCGGTGTTCGAGGAGTTGATGGTCCGTGCGTGGATACCGGCCCGGGCCGCGGCCTCGACCTGGTTGCGCATCAGGGCGAGCAGCGGAGAGACGATCACCGTGGGGCCGGCACCGCGGGCCCGGAGCAGGGAGGTCGCCACGAAATAGACAGCGGACTTGCCCCATCCCGTCCGCTGTACCACCAGGGCCCGGCGTCGGTCCGCGACCAGCGCCTCGATCGCCCGCCACTGGTCCTCGCGCAGCCGGGTCACGCCCGTGGCGTCCCCGACCAGGCGGGCGAGGACGGCGTCGGCGTCGGACCGGAGATCCGCGTTGTTCGTGTGCTCCATGCCTCCATACAACAGGACGGCGCTGACAATCCGGTCAGGGGACGGTCGCAGCAGTGCGCCGCCGGGTGGGCCACAGCCACCGATCCCGGGATTCTGACGTGCCCCTGATCGGACTTATCCACAGGTCAAGCGGAACTTCGTGATCCGCGAGATCGTCTGCGCATGACGAATCACAGCGAAACCACTGGATCCCCCGAAAACGGCGACATCGCGGGACGCGACGGGCAGGACGGAAGGGCCGCAAGGATCCCGTACGAGCTGCCCGCGAACGGCGAGCACACGGCGTACGTCAGCCACACGATGTACGGCGGAAACGCCGAAAACGGCCCGGGCCCCGCCGACCACCAGGTCACCCTGCGCACTCCGGGGGAACTGGCCGACGCCCTGCCCTATCTGCTCGGGTACCGGCCGGAGGACAGCATCGTCCTGGTCGCCCTGCACGACCGGGACGGACGGGGCCGGTTCGGTGGGCGCGCCCGGCTCGGCATTCCCGCGAACCCGGACGACTGGGGGGCCGTCGCCCAGCAACTGGCGCAAGGGCTCGTCAAGGGCAGCGAACGCCGAGGTACCCGTCCCGCACAGATGGTCGCCTACCTCTGCCAGGAACCGGGGAAGGGGGAGACCGGCCGTCAGGTCATGGAACGGCTCCAGTCCCTGGCCCACCGACTACGTCTCGAATGCGGACGCCTCGACGTCCCCGTGATCGAGGCGCTCTGCATCTCCGACGGCCGGTTCTGGTCGTACTGCTGCGGGGGCAAGGGCTGCTGCCCGGTCGAGGGCGTACCGATGGGGCTGCCCGGCACCTCCGTGCTGGCCGCGGCGGCGACCTACGCGGGGATCCAGGTGCGAGGCACCTTGCGCGAGTTGCGGGCCCGACTGCTGCCGCTGGAGACCGGTGCCGCGCTGGAGCAGGAGGTCGCGCTGGACACCGCCGGCATGACGCTCGTCCCCAGGATTCTCCACGAGGCGAGTCGCCCGGCGGTGGCCGAGGAGACACTCGAACTGGCCCGACGGGTCATGTGCCGCTTCGCCGGGGCTCCGGTCGTCCCGGGTGTTCTCCTGGCGGACCACCGAGACGACGAACTGCTCGGATTCGACGAAGCCGCGGCGTTGATCCTCGGCCTCCAGGACCGGGTGACGCGTGACCGGGCAGCGCAGTGGATGGAGGGCGACGAGGCGGCCCCCGCCCTGCGTCTCTGGCGGGCTCTGTCACGGCGCTGCGTCGGACCTTACGGCGAACACGCGGCGGCGCCCCTCACCCTCGCCGGCTGGGTCGCCTGGTCCAGCGGCGATGAACTCGAGGCAAGGGAGGCCCTCGCCATGGCCCTGGGCGCGGACCCGGACTATCTCTTCGCCCGCCTCCTGCACCAGGCCTGCAACGAAGGCCTCGACCCCGAGTCGGTACGACGCTGTCTGCGAGCCGAGCGCGAGGGGCACGGGGAGCACGCGGCAGCCGGGAGGCGGGCCGGTGCGGCGACGGCCGAGGACTCCGAAGGCCCGCAGGGCACACAGGGCACGCGCGGGACGCAAGCCCCCGCACGTCCCCGTGGAACAAAGAGGGACGACGGACTCGTCGACCTCCGCTGCCCAGAAGCAGAGAACCGCCCCGGCGACGGAAGCCGGCCCGACCGTGGGAGCTGCTCCGTCGAAGAAGACTGCGCCCACGCATTGATGGACATGGACATGGACGCAGAAGACCCACGCGACACCGAGGACGCAGAGGGTTCATGCGAAGTCGTGGACGTACACGGCCCACGGGAAGCGCAGGACGTACACGGCCCACGGGAAGCCGAGCAAGTGGCTCGTATCGGGGAAGCGAAGGACACCGTCGGCCCTGTCCCGCACAGCCCGGTCACATGCGTCTCGGGGCCTGTGCCTGCGTCTGTGTCCACGACTGCTCGCAGGCGGCGCCGCGTCCGTCCCACCGGTGCCGCCGTGGATCACGCGCAGGCTGCGGCCGAAGCGGAGGAAGGCAAGGAACCGCAACGCCGCACGCGCGGAGCCAACGACCTTCGCGTGCACCCACCGAGGCCGAAGCCCACGCGCCCTGCCGGGCCGAGCCGTGGAGGATCCCGTCCCCGCCCTGTGGGAAAGACTTCCGCTCGCCGCCGTGGCGACAGCCCGGAAAGTCTGCGGTCCGACAGCGACACCGCGGACAAGGGGTGACGCCGGCTCGGCTGCCCTGGTGGAGGCCGGGGCCCGGGTGCTGGGCCGAAGACGCCCGCATGGGATCGGCCGACGATCACCAGAGCCGGGCCCGACACCGGGCCCGGCCCGGTGAGCGCCTATGGCGGGCTCCCTCCGGAGCGGACGCGCCATGGCCCGCGGTCGGTCCCGCGTATCCGGATGCGGCCGCCATTCGGTGCCGCCTGCGACCGAGGAGCGTGACCTGGCGGAGTCCCGGCCCGTTCACCTGAGTGGCGGAACACCTGCACGGGTCGTGCCGCCGCTGCGCACCCGCCCTGCCGGCGCCTCCCACCCGGCCTCGACCATGTCCGAGGCGCACAGAGAGCAGAAAAGTCACCGCATGCATGAGCCGACTCCGCCCTCCGCCGCCGACGAACGCTCCAGCCACAGCACCCCGGCGCCGGTCCACGGCGCGGCGGCCACAGAGCCGGAGGCAGGCCCTGTCCTGTCCGTCGGTCAGGGTGTCCGCGGTACGTCGACGTTCCCGTCCTTCCCTTCGACCGGCCCGGCCCGCCCCCCGCAGCCGCCCTCCTCCAGAGGCGCCGGACCTCCGCCCGCAACGCCGACTCGGCCGCGCGCTGTCGGCCTGCCCGCCGCCCACACGGCGATGATCTGCGTCGCCCTGCCGGGCCTCGTCATCTCGACGGATCAGGGGCAGCTGACGGGGCATGGGCTGGAGGGGTTCTACCGGGCGGGCCGGCGCATGCTGTCCCGTTGCCAGGTGCGGGTGGCGGGGCGCGAACCGCTGGCGGTCCAGGCCCGGATGACCTCGGCCGACAGAGCCCGTTTCGTCGGTACGCTCCGTGTCACTCCGCACGGCGGCCCGGACCCGGACGTCATCGTCGAGCGGACGCGTTCCGCCGACGGCACCGAGCGGATCACGCTGCACAGTTCCGCCGCGCGGCCGCTCCGCATCCCGGTCGAGGTGACTCTCGGCGCCGACCTGGCAGACCTGGGGGCGATCGCGGCCGGCACCGTGGGGGCCGAGCTGCCCGCCAGCGTCCACGACTCCGGTCTGCGGTGGTCCTGTGCCACCGGTGCCTCGTGCGTCACCGCCGACCCGCCCCCGGCCGACGCGATCGCCTCCGCGGGTCTGCTGCGCTGGGACTTCGAGGTCCCTCCCGGCGGCACCGTACGCGTGGAACTGAGAGTCCGCCTGGACGGTGCCGGACCGGTCCGATCCGTGGGTCGGGGGGCGACGAGCCCGTTGGCCTCTGCCCACGCGACGGGTGACGATCCGCGCGTCCGGGAGCTTCTCGCGACGAGTGTCGACGATCTTCAGGCCCTGCTGGTGCGAGATCCCGAGCACCCCGCGGACACCCATCTCGCGGCAGGGGCGCCGTGGCGCTGCGGCCTGGCTCCGGCCGAGGCTCTCGCCGCGGCTCGGATGACACTGCCGCTCGGTACCCGCCTCGCCTCGGGGACGCTGCGCACGCTGGCCCGTACCCAGGTCACCGGCCCGGGGCCGCGGTACGGCATGATCCCCGGTCCGAGACGGGACGCTGGCGCGCACCTCCCGCCGGGCTGCACGGGAACCGAGGCCACCCTGCTCTTCCCGGTGCTTCTCGCGGAGGCCCGCCGATGGGGCCTGCCCGAGCACGAGACGGAGGAACTGCTGCCGGCGGCCGAGCGCTGCCTGACCTGGCTGCGCACCACTGTCGGCGAGGGACCCTACCTGAGCGACCCCCAACCCAGCGGCCCCGTCCGCTGCGAGACACAGGCCCACGCCCACCGTGCCGCACTGCTCGGCGCCGACCTGCTCGACGCCTGCGGGAGACCGGGCGGCGGCGGACTGCGGGAGTGGGCCCGGAAGCTGCGCGCCACCTTTCGGCGGGACTTCTGGATCGACGACCCGGGAGGCGGCCGACCCGCGGCCGCCCGAACCGGGGACGGGCGGCCGCTGCCCCACCTCTGCGCGACGGCCGTCCACCTCCTCGACACCGGGTTGCTGGGCGGTGGCGCCCACGCCCCCGGTCTGTTGGACAGGGTGCAGACCGAACACCTCGCCCGTCTCCTGGGCAGCCCCGTCATGGACTCGGGCTGGGGCCTGCGGGGCCTCGGTGCGAAGGAGGCCGGCTACAACCCCTTCGGTCACCGCAGTGGTGCCGTCCGGGTCCACGAAACGGCCATCGCCGTCGCCGGTCTGGCCGCCGCGGGCTACGAGAAGGAGGGAGCCGCACTGCTGCGAGGTGTTCTGGCGGCGGCCGAGGCCTTCGGGCACCGCCTGCCGGAGATGTACGCGGGGGAGCAACGCGGTGACGGGCGGGCCCCCCTTCCTCATCCGGCCGCCTGCCGTCCCGCCGCCACCGCGGCGGCGGCCGGGGTCCTGCTGCTGACCACCCTGGCCGGTGTCCGGCCCGACGCCCCGGCCGGAACCGTCACGCTGCGCCCCCTGCGCAGCGCACCGCTGGGGGAGATCGGGTTCACCGGGCTACGGGTCGCCGGCGCCCCCTTCTCCGTGCGGGTCAGTCGGCTCGGTCTCGCCATGGTGGAGGAGGCGGCCGACGGGCTCCAGTTGGGAGTGTGACCTCGCACGATGCGGATCAGGACGGCGGTCCGGGCGGAAGGCGACGGCCGTGCGGTACCGAAGTGGACCAGCCATCGAAGCGGCCGGCGAAGGGAGTGTTTATCGTCAGGAAGACGACTATGATCGCCGCATGCCCTACGACCCGTCAGCCTTTCCGCCCTTCGCCGTCACCGTGGACCTGGTCGTGCTGACCGTGCGCCGCCACGCCCTGTGTGCGCTGGCGGTGCGCAGGGGTGAGGCGCCGTTCCAGGGGCGGTGGGCGCTCCCGGGCGGCTTCGTGCGGGAGGACGAGGACCTCACCCAGGCCGCGGCCCGCGAGCTGGCCGAGGAGACCGGGCTCCGGGCCCACGACCCCTCGGCTCCGGCCCAGGACAATGGTGCCCACCTGGAACAGCTCGCCACGTACGGAGATCCCAAGCGTGACCCCCGGATGCGCGTCGTGAGCGTCGCGCACCTGGCGCTCGCGCCGGACCTGCCGGCTCCGCGCGCGGGTGGAGACGCCAGCAACGCCCGCTGGGCGCCGGTCGACGAGCTGCTCGAGCACGGGGGGTACGGCCGTGACGGGGAACCGGTCGCACCGCTGGCCTTCGACCACGCCCAGATCCTCGCGGACGGCGTGGAACGGGCTCGTTCCAAGATCGAGTACTCGTCCCTCGCGACCGCTTTCTGCCCCACCGAGTTCACGGTCGGCGAGCTCCGCCGTGTCTACGAGGCCGTCTGGGGCGTGGCGCTCGACCCGCGGAACTTCCACCGCAAGGTGACGGGCACGCCCGGCTTCCTGGTACCCACAGGCGGTACCACCACGCGGCAGGGCGGCCGCCCTGCCCAGCTGTTCCGGGCCGGCGGAGCGACCTTGCTCAACCCGCCGATGCTGCGGCCCGAGGTGTGACGCAGCCCGCCGTGGCTGCTTATGTCGGGACGGGGCGGCGGACCGGCCTGTCGGGTGCGCTCAACCGGACGGACGATGTCGCCGTGCCATATCCGTAAAAATCGGATATGGGGCGCTATCTTGCTACGGGTGATCCAGGCCTTCGGACTGACCAGCAACTCCCGCAAGGCGCTTCCGCCCGCCGTCGACGATGTCTCGTTCGAGGCGCGCGCGGGCCGCGTCACCGTGCTGCTCGGAGCGCCGGGCGCGGGCAAGACCACGGTGCTGAGACTCATGCTCGGGCTCGAAGAGGGCCGCGGCCTCGCGTACTTCAGAGGCCGTCCGCTGCACCGCATCGCTCACCCCTCGCGTGAGGTCGGCGTCCTCCTGGGCGATGTGCCCGGGCACCCCGCCCGCACGGTCCGTGGCCATCTGCGCATGCTGTGCGCGGCCGCCGGCGTTCCGGTACGGCGGGCCGACGAAGTGCTCGAAGTGGTCGGCCTGGTCGGTCTGCGTGACGAACGGCTGGGCACCCTGTCCCGTGGCATGGACCGGCGGCTGGGCCTGGCCTGCGCTCTCCTCGCGGACCCGCACACTCTCGTCCTCGACGATCCCGCTGACGGGCTCTCCGGGCGGGAGAACCGCTGGCTGTACGGCATGCTGCGCGCGCACGCGGATCAGGGCGGCACGGTCCTGACGACCACGGCCGACCCCAAGGAGGCCACTCGTACCGCCGACCGGGTCGTCACCCTGGACGGGGGCAGACTCCTCGCCGATCAGGAGGCCGCCGACTTCGCCCGCACCCGGCTGCGCCCCCGGGTGGCGGTTCGCAGCCCACACGCGGTCCGCTTGGCGACCCTGCTCACCCGGGAGGCCCGAGCCGCACAGCGCTCCGTCGAGGTCGTGCAGGAGGACGGCAACCGGCTCTCCGTGTACGGCAGCAGCTGCGCCCATGTCGGCGAGACGGCATTTCGGCACAGCATCCTCGTCCATCAACTCGCCGACGAGACAGGAGACATGGGGCCGGGAGCGGAAGCGGCGACTCCGCGGTGGACGCACGTCTGGGCAGGGCCGGGTCTCGCGGGACAGACAAACCAGGAACCCTCGGACGGAGAACCGGCCACCGTCGCCGTCGCCGAGCCGAACGCGGAACGCACGGAGGTCTCGAGCGACGCACGCGCGGCGAACGGCACCCGGCGGACCGGCGTCGCGACCGCATCACGTGAGTCCGACGATCCGCAGCCGACGTCCACCGCGCGGTACCGGCCGTCGGACGCGCCGCCTCGCGACGGCGTCCTGGCCTCCGAAGTCGACCTTCGGTCCGGTGCGGCCGCAACGGCGGCCGACGACCCGGCTGAGGACCGCCCGGGCGTGGCGGCGCCCGCGGCTGCTACTGAACGAGACACCGTCGGCGGAGCGGACGCGCCGCCTCGCGACGGCGTCCTGGCCTCCGAAGTCGACCTTCCGTCGGGTGCGGCCGCAACGGCGGCCGACGACCCGGCTGAGGACCCCCCGGGCGTGACGGCGCCCGCGGCCGCTGCTGAACGAGACACCGTCGGCGCATCGGGTGCCCCGGCAGGCTCACTCGTGAACGGTCTCCGGCGGCCCGAGGAAGCCGACACCGCCGACGCCACCACTCCAGGCGCCCACCCCTCCGCCTCGGGTTCTCGGCCGGCGCCGACCATGCCCTCTGCCCGGCGCTCCCCGCGCTCTTCCACGTCCCGCAGATTCGACTTCCTGCCCGCCCTGCCACCTCCCATCGCCGTCCGCTCCGCCCCCAGCCCGTTGCGTCCCCTGCGCTACGAACTCCGTCGCGCCACCGGCATCGGCACCGGATTTCTCACCGGCGCCGCGGTGCTGATCGTCTCCGCCCTCGCCGCCGTGCTTCTGGCCCGCGTCGGTCACACCTCACAGGCTCGGGTGCTGGCCGCGTGGCCCGCGGAGCTTCCGTTGCCGCCCGCGGCGCTCGGTGCGGGCCTGCTCGGTGCGCTGGCCTTCGGAGACGAGTTCCGCCACCCCGCCCTGGCCGCGGACCGCGGCACCGTGCCCCGGAAGCTGGGTGTACTCACCGCCAAGCTCCTCGTCGCCGCTCTCACCGCCCTGACGCTGGCCTTCCTCACGGTGGGCTGCGACGCGGAAGCGCTCTATCTCGTCTACGGACGGGAGGTCGCACAGGTTCCCGCGGACTGGCTGCCGCTGAGCGTGAGTTGGCTCGGCCTCGTGGTCGGCTGCGCCTGGACCGGTGTGCTGGCCGCCGGTGTCTTCGGCTCCACCACGGCCGGGCTGGCGGCCGTGGTGGCCATGCCCGTCGTCGTCCTGCCCGTCGTACAGAAGCTCGTGGAGGGCGCGTCCGTGCGGACGGCGGCCGGATTCGCGGTCCGGTTGCGCGAGATGCTCCTGGTGCAGTGGCCCTTCGGGGGAGATCGTTACCTGGCCGCTGCGGCGCGAGTGATCGTCCAACCGGTCGGCGGGGCAATGACGTTGTCCTTGACGGCCCTGCTGTGCGCGTACCTGCTCACGGCCCTGCGGAGCCGGACCTGATGACCACCGGCCGGGCCGAACCGATCCCCGCGTGTGCGCAACTCCCCGGAAGAAGCCCATTTCTTTCCGATAAGGCGTCAATTGCGACGGGGTGAGCGATCACCCTTTCGTGTGCTTTTCACCAAAGACCTCAAGGGAGTTGGGAGCGACGCCGACAAAGGATCCGTGAGTACCCTTGCGCACACCATGATGACCGCCGCCCGCTCCACCGACTCCGGTCTGGCCGGCCCGGGCGAACTCGACCGCTACCCCTTCGCCGAGGCCCCCGTGGCCGAACGCGTCGGAGCCCCCGTGTGGGAGTCCGCGGAACCCGAGCTGGGCCGCGTGGGCCGTCGCGCCGCGGGCAACCGCGGACGTGGGCTGCACGGCCAACTCGTCCAACAACTGGGCCAGATGATCGTCTCCGGTGACCTGGGCGCCGACCGGCCGCTGGTGCCCGAGGAGATCGGTCAGCGGTTCGAGGTGTCCCGCACCGTCGTCCGCGAGTCGCTGCGTGTCCTCGAGGCCAAGGGCCTGGTCAGCGCCCGGCCGAACGTCGGCACGCGCGTGCGTCCCGTGAGCGACTGGAACCTTCTCGACCCGGACATCATCGAGTGGCGGGCATTCGGTCCCCAGCGCGACAACCAGCGGCGCGAGCTGAGCGAGCTGCGCTGGACGATCGAGCCGCTTGCCGCCCGCCTTGCCGCAGGGCACGGGCGCGCCGACATCCAGCAGCGACTCTCCGACATGGTGGAGATCATGGGGCATGCCATGGCGCAGGGCGACGCGCTCACCTACTCCCGGGCCGACGCCGAATTCCACTCGCTGCTCATCCAGGTCGCGGGCAACCGGATGCTGGAGCACCTTTCCAGGATCGTGTCGTCCGCCCTGCAGGTCTCCGGCGGCCCGGTCACGGGCTGTGACCGGCCGAACGACGCGTCGCTGGGACACCATGGCCGGATCGCCGACGCCCTCGCGGCGGGCGACGGCACCGCGGCCGAGACGGCCATGCGGCAGCTGCTCACCGTTCACCCTGAGGTGGAGCGCGTCGTGCCGGCGCCGCGCGAGCACTGACCGCACCGCGCGGAGAACGGCTCGGGGACGCCTTTCCCCGCCCGCGTCATCCTCGCCCGCTCCACCCGGACTCCCGTCGGACCCCGCAGGACCCGCCACGGGGCCTGCGGGGTCCGACGAGCGACGTGGCGTAACCGGTCGTGGCGGTACCGGTAGGCTCCATGGGTGACCTCCTCTGCCCGCGTCTGACCTTTTTTGAACGCTTACGGGGTGTGACTCGGGCCACGAAGATTGGGCGTAACGCTTGTGGAAACAACGCGATGACCTAAGAGGTGGCAGCCGCGGAGGGAATACGGACGCCGTTCAAGGCGCTGTGAATCCTCCCGGCCCCCGCCCGCGCCGTCGGCCCACCCCCAGGCCGGTGGTCGGCTCCTGTCCCTCACGGACGGGGCCGGAAGCCGTTTTCCAACGTTCCGAGAGGTTGTTCGTGTCGGCCAGCACATCCCGTACGCTCCCGCCTGAGATCGCCGAGTCCGTCTCTGTCATGGCGCTCATTGAGCGGGGAAAGGCTGAGGGGCAGATCGCCGGCGACGATGTGCGTCGGGCCTTCGAAGCTGACCAGATTCCGGCCACTCAGTGGAAGAACGTACTGCGCAGCCTCAACCAGATCCTCGAGGAAGAGGGTGTGACGCTGATGGTCAGTGCCGCGGAGCCCAAGCGCACCCGAAAGAGCGTCGCAGCGAAGAGTCCGGCCAAGCGCACCGCCACCAAGACGGTCGCGGCGAAGGCGGTGACCACGAGGAAGGCCACCGCCACGGCCGCCCCGGTCACCCCGGCCGCCCCCGCTGTGGACGATCCCGCAGAGGAAGCCGCCCCCGCCAAGAAGGCGGCTGCCAAGAAGACGACCGCCAAGAAGACGGTCGCGAAGAAGACCGTCGCCAAGAAGACGGCGGCCAAGAAGACCGCAGGCAAGGACGACGCCGAGGTTGCCGAGGACGAGGTCCTCGAGGACGCCAAGCCCGGCGAAGAGGAAGAGGAGGGGACCGAGAACAAGGGTTTCGTCCTCTCCGACGACGACGAGGACGACGCGCCCGCCCAGCAGGTCGCCGTGGCCGGTGCCACCGCCGACCCGGTGAAGGACTACCTCAAGCAGATCGGCAAGGTCCCGCTGCTCAACGCCGAGCAGGAGGTCGAGCTCGCCAAGCGCATCGAGGCCGGTCTGTTCGCCGAGGACAAGCTGGCCAACGCCGACAAGCTCGCCCCGAAGCTCAAGCGCGAACTGGAGATCATCGCAGAGGACGGTCGGCGCGCCAAGAACCACCTCCTGGAGGCCAACCTCCGTCTGGTGGTCTCCCTGGCCAAGCGCTACACCGGCCGCGGCATGCTCTTCCTGGACCTCATCCAGGAGGGCAACCTCGGTCTGATCCGCGCGGTCGAGAAGTTCGACTACACCAAGGGCTACAAGTTCTCCACGTACGCCACCTGGTGGATTCGTCAGGCGATCACCCGCGCCATGGCCGACCAGGCCCGCACCATCCGTATCCCGGTGCACATGGTCGAGGTCATCAACAAGCTCGCGCGCGTGCAGCGCCAGATGCTCCAGGACCTGGGCCGCGAGCCCACCCCGGAGGAGCTGGCCAAGGAACTCGACATGACCCCGGAGAAGGTCATCGAGGTCCAGAAGTACGGCCGCGAGCCCATCTCGCTGCACACCCCGCTGGGCGAGGACGGTGACAGCGAGTTCGGTGACCTCATCGAGGACTCCGAGGCCGTGGTCCCGGCCGACGCGGTCAGCTTCACGCTCCTCCAGGAGCAGCTGCACTCCGTGCTCGACACCCTGTCCGAGCGCGAGGCGGGCGTCGTCTCCATGCGGTTCGGTCTCACCGACGGTCAGCCGAAGACCCTCGACGAGATCGGCAAGGTGTACGGCGTGACGCGCGAGCGCATCCGCCAGATCGAGTCGAAGACCATGTCGAAGCTGCGCCACCCGTCCCGTTCGCAGGTGCTGCGCGACTACCTCGACTAGGTCGAACCCGTACGACGCCGAAGGCCCGGTCTCCCGTCAGGGAGCCGGGCCTTCGGCGTCGGCGTGAGGGTGCGAGGCGCCTCGCCCTGGATCACTCTGGGTCTTCATCGATCACTTCAGAGTGAGGAGCGCGCATGCGTCGTCCCTTTGTCCGGGCCCTGTCCCGGCCGTTGATCCTGGCGGCCGTGGCGATGGCCATACCCTTGGCCTCCGCCACCCAGGCGGCCTCAGACGGCGTTGTGGTGGGCGGCTTCCCGGTCGACGTCTCCCAGAGCCCCTGGACGGTCGCGCTGTCCAGCCGTGCCCGGTTCGGAGGTATGCGATCCGGGCAGTTCTGCGGAGGCGTGGCGGTAGGCCCGTCCACGGTGCTCACGGCGGCCCACTGCATGGGCGAGGACGTCCTGGGAGCGCCGCCCGGGCGCCTGGCCGACCTGAAGGTCGTCGCGGGACGCACGGACCTGTACGCGGACACCGGGCATGAGGTCTCCGTGCGCAGTGTCTGGGTCAATCCCGCCTACGACAGTTCCAGCAACGCCGGGGACTTCGCCGTACTCACCCTTGCCGAGCCACTTCCTGCGGGAGCGGTCATCGGCCTGGCCGCAGAGGGGGATCCGGCGTACGAGGCCGGCACGGACGCCGTCGTCTACGGCTGGGGTGACAGCACGGGGTTCGGTGCCTATGCCCGCACCCTGCGAGCGGCTCGGGTCCATGTGCTCGCCGACGCGCTGTGCGAGCGGGCGTATCCCGGCACCACCGACGGCACCTACGACGCGCGGAGCATGGTGTGCGCCGGGGAGGTGCGGGGCGGTCGCGACGCGTGTCAGGGGGACAGTGGCGGGCCGCTGGTCGCGCGGGGCCGGCTCATCGGGCTCGTGTCGTGGGGCAGCGGCTGTGGACGGCCGGGAAGCCCGGGTGTCTACACGCGCGTTTCCGACGCCGTACGGGCCCTGGGCTGGGCGCGGGCGCCAAAGCGTTCCACGAAGCCTTCGAAGGGCCTCTGAGCGAGTCCTGGCACGGTTTGGCCGACTTAGCCAGGAAAGCGGGCGGCCGCCCCTGGGAGCAGGGACGGCCGCCCGCATACCGGCCTGTGCCGGTTCTGGCTCGTCGTGGACGCGCAGATCAGCGCTCTTCTTCCGAACTGGAGGCCGGAACGGTCGTCAGCCGCTCTGTCTCGTCCTGTATCTCAGCGGCGATCTTCTTGAGTTCCGGCTCGAACTTGCGGCCGTGGTGGGCGCAGAAGAGCAGTTCTCCGCCGCTGAGCAGCACGACGCGTACGTACGCCTGGGCGCCGCAGCGGTCGCAGCGGTCAGCGGCCGTCAGCGGGCTCGCGGGGGTCAGAACAGTAGTCACGTCGCCTCTTCTCTAGCTCGACGAGCTGTCGTACCAGGGTCAACATCCAACCAGCCCCAAAACGTTCCCGCTCGTGGCTTGTCCTCGAAAAAATCTTTCCGAGGTGGCCGTCTGCTGCCGGTTTGGCGGCGAATGTGCCGTATTGCGTGGTCTGTAGTGCTTACGGTTTCGCGCTGTCGGTCATGGTTCCATCCTCCCGGCTGGCTTGCCGGTTTGTTCATGAGGACGTGCCCGGAGCCTAAATGGTTCATGCCCCGAAGGGAACGTGATATGTACTTCACTCCATCGAGGGATCGAACACGCATGCGACGCTGGACTAGTCTGGGTTTCGGACGAGGGTGGCGTTACAACGGCTCTACCAGGCCTCGGTACCCTCTTGGCGGCTACCCAAGCCGCGCCCTTACCCAGAAGGGCCCCAAGTGAAATTCAGCGAGGAGCGAACCGCGTGACCGCCGAAACGTCCGTGCCGTCCACAGCGCTGCTGGCAGGAGCAGACCGGGACGGTTCCAACTACACCGCGCGGCACCTGCTCGTCCTCGAGGGCCTCGAGGCCGTGCGGAAGCGCCCGGGTATGTACATCGGCTCGACCGACAGCCGTGGTCTCATGCACTGCCTGTGGGAAATCATCGACAACTCCGTCGACGAGGCCCTGGGCGGCTATTGCGACCACATCGAGGTGATCCTCCACGACGACGCCTCGGTGGAGGTCCGTGACAACGGCCGGGGCATCCCCGTCGACGTCGAGCCCAAGACGGGACTGTCCGGTGTCGAGGTCGTCATGACCAAGCTGCACGCCGGCGGCAAGTTCGGCGGTGGCTCCTACGCCGCCTCCGGCGGTCTGCACGGCGTCGGCGCCTCCGTGGTCAACGCCCTGTCCGCCCGGCTCGACGTCGAGGTGGACCGAGGCGGCCACACGCACGCGATCAGCTTCCGGCGTGGAGTCCCGGGCGCCTTCGCCGCGGACGGCCCCGACTCGAAGTTCGAGACGGGCGGCCTGCGCAAGGTCAAGAGGGTCGCCAAGAACCGCACCGGCACGAGGGTGCGGTACTGGGCCGACCGCCAGATCTTCCTGAAGGACGCCAAGCTCTCCCTGGAGAACCTGCATCAGCGGGCTCGCCAGACCGCGTTCCTGGTGCCCGGCCTGACCATCGTCGTCCGCGACGAGTACGGCCTCGGCGAGGGCGGCAGCAAGGGCGAGGAGTCCTTCCGCTTCGACGGTGGCATCAGTGAGTTCTGCGAGTACCTGGCCACCGACAAGCCCGTCTGCGACGTCCTCCGCTTCACGGGACAGGGCACCTTCAAGGAGACGGTGCCGGTCCTGGACGAGCACGGGCAGATGACTCCGACGGAGGTCACCCGTGAGCTCGTCGTCGATGTGGCGATGCGCTGGGGCACCGGCTACGACACGAATCTCAAGTCGTTCGTCAACATCATCGCCACGCCCAAGGGCGGCACCCATGTCGCCGGCTTCGAGCAGGCGGTCGCCAAGACGATGAACGAGGTGCTGCGCGTCAAGAAGCTGTTGCGCGTCGCCGAGGACGACATCGTGAAGGACGACGCCCTGGAAGGCCTGACCGCCGTCGTCACGGTCCGCCTCGCCGAGCCCCAGTTCGAGGGCCAGACCAAGGAGGTCCTCGGTACCTCGGCGGCCCGGCGCATCGTGAACACCGTGATCTCCAAGGAGCTCAAGGGGTTCCTGACCTCCGCCAAGCGCGATGCCGCAGCTCAGGCGCGGGTCGTCATGGAGAAGGCGGTCGCCGCCGCGCGGACGCGTATCGCGGCCCGCCAGCACAAGGACGCGCAGCGCCGCAAGACGGCTCTGGAGTCCTCGTCCCTGCCTGCCAAGCTCGCCGACTGCCGCAGCGACGACGTCGAGCGCAGCGAGTTGTTCATCGTCGAGGGAGACTCCGCACTCGGTACGGCCAAGCTCGCCCGGAACTCCGAGTTCCAGGCACTGCTGCCGATCCGGGGCAAGATCCTCAACGTCCAGAAGTCATCCGTGACCGACATGCTCAAGAACGCCGAGTGCGGCGCGATCATCCAGGTCATAGGAGCGGGCTCCGGGCGCACCTTCGACATCGACGCGGCCCGCTACGGCAAGATCATCATGATGACCGACGCCGACGTGGACGGATCCCACATCCGGACGCTCCTCCTGACCCTGTTCCACCGCTACATGCGGCCCATGGTCGAGGCCGGGCGGGTGTTCGCCGCGGTCCCGCCCCTGCACCGCATCGAGCTCGTCCAGCCCAAGAAGGGCCAGGACAAGTACGTGTACACGTACTCGGACCGCGAGCTGCGCGACAAGCTCATGGAGTTCCAGAGCAAGGGCGTCCGGTACAAGGACTCGATCCAGCGCTACAAGGGTCTTGGTGAGATGGACGCCGACCAGCTGGCCGAGACGACGATGGATCCGCGCCACCGCACCCTGCGGCGCATCAACCTCTCCGACCTGGAAGCGGCCGAGCAGGTGTTCGATCTGCTCATGGGTAATGACGTGGCGCCGCGCAAGGAGTTCATCTCCAGCTCGGCGGCGACGCTGGACCGATCCCGTATCGACGCCTAGCCGCCGCATTCGGCCTGGACCGAGTCTCTCGCAGGTTCGTTCGCCTGGGCCGGGTCTCTCGCAGGTTCGGCCGGGGTTCTCCACCCGCGGGTGGAGAACCCCGGCCCCTGTGGATCCACCCATGATCCACCCCAGCTCCGATCCGCGGACCAGCGCGTTTCCGTAGCGTCGAAGGCGTCGGCAGCGCTCGCTGTCGGCATCCCCTTCCCGCTCGCGGAGGCTGTGATGTCCGGGCTCGTCAACGCGCTGCTGATCGTGGCGGCAGCCGCATTCGTGATCGTTCGACAGTTCCGCGCAAGCCGCATCGACACAGATCGGCGATGGTGGCTCCTACCCGGCATCCTGGCCGTCTTGGCGCTGCGCGAGCCCGACCTGCTGGACGCCCACCACCACACCGCATCGGTCCTGGTGCTCGGCGCCGAACTGACCGTCGCCCTGGCCATGGGGGCCGCCTGGGCCTGGACGACCCGCATCTGGGCTGAGCCGGACGGCGCCGTGTGGAGCAAGAGCACCAGGGCGAGCGTGGCCGTCTGGGGCGTCGGCATCGGTCTGAGAGCGGCCCTCTTCGCGGTCGGTGCACTGCTGGGTATCCATCAGGGCAGCTCGGCCCTGATGCTGGGACTCGCGGCCACCCTGCTGGTCCGCTCCGGGATCCTGATCCGGCGCGTGCAGTCCCTGGACCAGGCTCCGGCACACGCCCTGGCGTACGGTGACCACGTGCCCCGGCCCCCGTGGAAGGAGCGGGCGTGACGGAGAACATCTGGACACGCTGGCCCTCACGGGAGGCGCTCGGCCCCAAAGCGGTTTCGCGCCCCAGGCGTCTGCTGGCTTGGGCCGTGAGGCTGCTGGTCGTCGGTGCGCTGCTGTGGAGCGCCGTCCACGACAGCCGCGTACACGGGTGGACCGCGGTCGCGGGGGCCGGCGGAGTGCTCGTGGCAAGTGGGTTGGCGTGGGGCTTGTTCCGGACCACGTTCGAGCACCGGCTGTTTCCCTCGCTGGCACTCCTCCTCCTTCTGCTGGGACTGGCAGCCGGGGCCGAGGCCGCCGACTTCCGCTCGCCGGCCGTCGTCCTGTGGTGCGGGTGCGCGATCGCGGCGCTGGAGCGACTGCCGCTCGGAGCGGCGCTGCCGGCGGCTACGGTCGGGTTCGCCGCCTTCGCCGTGGTCAACGACGACTCGGGGGTGACTTCGGCAGCCGCCATCGGTGGTATGGCCCTCGCCGGGTACGCACTGCGTCTGGACGCCGAAGCCAGGGCCAACGCGCAGCGGCTGCTCGCCCAGGAGCGGGCCGCGCGCGTGGCCGAGGCCGAGTCCGCCGCACTCGCGGAGCGGGCCCGCATCGCCCGTGAGATCCACGATGTCCTGGCCCACAGTCTCTCGGCGCAACTCGTACACCTGGAGGCGGCCAGGCTGCTGATCGAGCGGGGCGCGGATCGGGAGCAGATCCTCGACCGCGTGGTGGCAGCACGGGGGATGGCCCGTGACGGTCTCGAGGAGACCAGGCAGTCGCTCTCCGCGTTGCGCGGTGAACTGACGCCCCTGGAGGACTTCCTGACCGACCTCGTGCGCACGTCCGACGGCGCCGAGGTCACCGTGGGGGGCGAACGCAGACCGTTGCCGGTGGAGGCGTCGCAGGCCGTGCGCAGGGTCGCGCAGGAGGCTTTGACGAACGCCCGCAAACACGCGCCGGGCGCGAAGGTTCGCGTACGGCTGGAGTACGGCCCCCACGAAGTGACCCTGAACGTGCGGGACTCGGGTGGCTCGCCGGGCGAACTCGCCGAGGCCGGAGGCGGGTACGGTCTGCTGGGCATGCGGGAGCGCGCCGAACTGCTGGGCGGTTCACTCGCTGCCGGGCCGGACGAGGAAGGGTTCGTGGTGACGCTGAAGGTGCCGGTATGACGGAGGAGGCGGAGCGCAAGCCCGCCCGGGTAGTGGTCGCGGACGATCAGACAGTCGTCCGGGAGGGCATCGTGATGCTGCTCGGCCTCTTGCCGGGAGTCGAGGTCGTCGGCGCTGCCGGGGACGGGGACGAGGCCGTGCGGCTCGTCGCCGAACTGGCCCCCGATGTCGTGCTTATGGACCTGCGCATGCCCCGCTGCGACGGCGTGGAGGCGACTCGGCGCATCCGGGCCGAGCATCCCGGAACGCAGGTCGTGGTGCTCACGACCTACGCGGACGACGAATCCCTGTTCCCGGCGCTGAAAGCGGGCGCCCGGGGGTACCTGACCAAGGACGCGGGCGGGGACGAGATCGTACGAGCCGTGCACAGTGTGCTGTCCGGGGACGCGGGGCTGTCGCCGAGTGTCCAGCGGAGGCTGCTGGAGCGCCTGTCGGCGCCCGCACCGGAGCCGGCGCCAGAGACCGCTGCGGCACCCGACGGGCTCACGACGCGGGAGGCGGAGGTGCTGGTGCTGATCGCCGAGGGGCTCAGCAACCAGGAGATCGCGCGCAGGCTGAGCGTGTCCACCGCCACTGTGAAGACGCACATCAACAACATGTTCTCCAAGACAGGACTCAAGGACCGGGCACAGGCGGTGCGTTACGCGTACGCGAAGGGGCTGGTCCGGCCGCCCACGGGGTGAACGGCCGGACGGTCACCTGATGGGGTGAAGTCTGCGGGGAGAAGAGTCGGGGATCTTCCCGTTCTGTCCATCCTTGGGCATGCAGTCAAGCAACGGCCGTGCCCGCGCCGACGGGGACGGTCCCGGGAGCGGTGCCTCCACGCCACACGCGCGCGAACACCATCAAGGCCTGGGCCAGGCGTTCGCCGAGGTGCCAGGGGACGTGCGCTACGAGGACCCGTGGTACGACGCGCTCGCCTCGGGCTGGGGCGAGTCGGCCCTCATGAGCACGCCCGGGACCGACGTCCCCGCGGCACGGCGGGAGCGGGAGACCGGAGCCCGGGCAGCGGCTCAGATCTACCTCGAGGTGCAGCGCAGCCCGGCCTTCCAGGAGGTGCGCAGCCGGTACCGGCGGTTCGCGATGCCGGCCGTCGCCGGGTTCTTCGTCTGGTACGTGGCATACGTCGTGGCCGCGACGACGGTGCCCGGGTTGATGGCGCGGCCGGTGGCGGGCGCGGTGAACGTGGCGTTGCTGGCCGGACTGGGGCAGTTCCTCAGCACGTTCCTGCTCACCTGGGCCTACGCCCGCCACGCACGGCTTCGCCGGGATCGCGCCGCCCTCGAGCTGCGCTGGGACACACAGGAGTTGACCCGTGAAGCCAAGGGTGGTGCGTTGTGAGCGGCAATCAACAGGCGCTGGTGCTGTTGCTGTTCAGCGTCTTCGTCGCGGTCACGCTGGGGATCACGACCTGGGTGAGCCGCAACCGGCACGGTTCGGAGGAGGAGTTCTACGTCGGCGGGCGGTTGTTCTCTCCGATGGAGAATGGTTTTGCCATCGCGGGCGACTACATGTCGGCCGCCTCCTTCCTGGGCGTCACCGGGCTCATCGCGCTGTTCGGGTACGACGGGCTGCTGTATGTGGTCGGCTTTTTGGTGGCCTGGCTGGTGGTGCTGTTCCTCGTCGCCGAACTGGTACGCAACTGCGGGCGGTTCACCCTCGCCGACGTGGTGGCTGCGCGCATGAGCGAGCGGCCGGTGCGCATCGCGGCCGGAATCTCCTCGGTCACCGTGTCCGTCCTCTATCTGGTGGCGCAGATGGTGGGTGCGGGCAGCCTGGTGGCGCTGCTCCTCGGGAACACCGACGAGGCTGCCCAGTCCTGGGCCGTCATCGGGGTCGGCGCGCTCATGGTGGTCTACGTGTCGTTCGGAGGGATGCGGGCGACCACGTGGATTCAGATCGTCAAGGCGGTTCTGCTGCTGGTCGGCACCATCGCGCTCACCGTGCTCGTCCTGGTGCGCTTCCACGGTGACTTCGACCAGTTGCTGCGCACGGCGGCCGAACGCAGCGGGCACGGTGACGCGTTCCTGGCGCCCGGGCTGAAGTACGGCGGGGACTGGACCGCGCGCTTCGACTTCATGAGCCTGGGGCTCGCGCTGGTGCTGGGTACGGCGGGACTGCCGCACATCCTGTCCCGCTTCTACACCGTGCCGACCGCGCAGGCCGCCCGGCGCTCCGTCGTCTGGTCGATCGGGCTGATCGGCGGCTTCTACCTGATGACGATCGTCCTCGGCTTCGGCGCGGCGGCGATCGTCGGCCCGGAGGCGGTGCGCGGCTCGAACGCGGCCGGCAACACGGCGGTTCCGCTCCTGGCGCTCGACCTGGGAGGCGGCGCCGACTCCACGGGCGGGGCGGTTCTGTTCGCGGTCGTGGGGGCAGTCGCCTTCGCCACGATCCTCGCCGTCGTCGCCGGAATCACACTCGCCTCCTCGGCGTCGGTGGCGCACGACCTGTATGCCTCCTTGCGCCGCAGGCGGAACAAACCCCGCAGTGAGGTCGCGGTGGCGCGGGTCGCCGCCGTGGGCGTCGGCGTGGTCGCGATCGCCCTCGGCCTTCTGGCCCGCGATCTCAACGTCGCCTTCCTGGTCGGGCTCGCCTTCGCCGTCGCCGCGTCCGCGAACCTGCCGGTCCTGCTGTACTCGCTGTTCTGGCGGGGCTTCACCACACGGGGCGCCGTGTGGGCGGTGTATGGCGGGCTGGTGCCGGCCCTGGTGCTCGTCGTGCTGTCGCCGGTGGTGTCCGGGAGCCCCGAGTCGCTTTTCCCGGCCGTCGACTTCCAGTACTTCCCGCTGCAGAACCCCGGCCTCGTCTCGATTCCGCTGGGCTTCCTGGCGGGCTGGCTGGGCACGGTCACCTCGGCCGAGGTCGCGGACGAGGCCAAGCACGCGGAGATCGAGGTGCGGTCACTGACGGGGGCCGGTGCCGCGTAGAAGGCGGCTCCGGCGCCGCTGCACTTCGTCGAGAGCCCTCGCTCCTGGCTACGGCGCCACCCACGCGTACCGGTGTTCCGGGCGGCCCGTGTCGCCGTACTTGAGCGAGAGGTGCAGGCGCCCGGCCTGTTCCAGGTGACGGAGGTAGCGCTGGGCGGTGGAGCGGCTCAGGCCGGTCTCGGCGGCGACCTCATGGGCCGACAGAGGGTGGTTCGCGCGGTGCAGGACGGCGCAGATCAGGTCCGTGGTCGGTTCCGAGTGGCCGCTCGGCAGGCCGGGCGAGGACGGCGCCGGACCCGTGCGCAGGGCGCCGAAGATCCGGTCGACCTGCTCCTGGCCGGCGATGCCGTGTCCACCGACCCGGTCCACCGTGCGGCGCAGGGCGGCGTACGAATCGAGGCGGGTGCGCAGGGCGGCGAAGGTGAACGGTTTAACCAGGTAATGCAGGGCCCCCAAGCGCATCGCGGTCTGGACGGTCGTGACGTCACCGGCCGCCGTGATCATGATGACGTCGGTGCCATGGCCCTGCTCACGCATGCGGTGGATGAGCTGGAGGCCGGTCTGGTCGGGCAGGTAGTGGTCGAGCAGCACCAGGTCGATGGTTCCGCGTTCGATGGTGCCCAGCGCCTGGGCGGCACTGTGCGCGCGGGCAGCCACCCGGAATCCGGGAACCTTTCCCACGTACTTGGCGTTGATCTCGGCGACACGGAAGTCGTCGTCCACCACCAGGACGTCAATCATCGGGCCTCTCTCCGTGAAGGCCAGGCGGGCGTTACGCCCGTGTTTCGGCTTCGCTGTTCTAGCGCGAGCAAAACGAGCACAACAGGCTACTGCAAGCAAAAGAAGCGCATGCGGCCAGAAGGCTGATGCCGCCTCCCGGGTCACCTCTACCGTCCCCGGCCATGAGCGCACACACCAGCCCCGCCATCGAGCTGCGGGGCGCGAGCAAGGTCTTCAGGACCCCGTCGGGGGCCCCGCACACCGCCGTGCGGGAACTCGACCTCACTGTCGGGCGTGGCGAGTTCGTGGCCGTCGTCGGCCCGACCGGCTGCGGCAAGTCGACCACGCTGACCCTGGTCAGCGGCCTGGAGGAGCCCACCCGGGGCGAGGTGATGGTATCCGGGCAGCCCGTTCGTGGCGTCGGTGACAAGGTCGGCTTCGTCTTCCAGCAGGACGCCACCTTTCCCTGGCGTACGGTCCTGTCCAACGTCATGGCCGGGCCCCGCTTCCGCGGTGTGCCCAAGGCGGAGGCGAGGCGGAAGGCGCGCGAATGGCTGGCCCGGGTCGGGCTCACCGCCTTCGAGGACCGCTATCCGCACCAGCTCTCCGGCGGTCAGCGCAAGCGAGTGGCCCTCGCCGCGACCTTCGTGAACGACCCCGAGATCCTCCTCATGGATGAGCCGTTCTCGGCGCTCGACGTGCAGACCAGGGCACTGATGTCGGACGAGCTCCTCGAGCTGTGGGAGGGCACGGGCGCGTCCGTCGTCTTCGTCACCCACGACCTGGAGGAGTCCATCGCGCTGGCCGACAAGGTCGTCGTGATGACCGCCGGCCCCGCCACCGTGAAGCAGATCTTCGACATCGACCTGCCGAGGCCGCGCAAGGTCGAGTCGGTGCGTCTGGAGCCGCGGTTCATCGAGATCTACCGCGAGATCTGGGAGTCCCTCGGCGAAGAGGTCCGCATCACCCGCGAGAGAGGTGCCGCCAGTGTCGCCTGAAGTTCTCAGCACCCCGGTCGTCGACACGGCCAAGGCACCTGACCGCGCGCACTCACGCGCGCGTGCCGCACGCAGACGCAAGGTCGTCGTGTCGGCGTCCCGTGTCCTGCTCCTGGTGGCCGTGCTCGCCCTGTGGGAGGCGTTCTCCCGGGCCAAGGTCATCGATCCCTTCAACTTCTCGATGCCCTCCAAGATCTGGGACCAGATCTGGACCTGGGTGACGCACGGGACCGCGCTCGGTTCTCTGGGCGAGCAGATCTGGTACACGCTCTACGAGGCGCTCCTGGGCTGGATCATCGGGGTGGTCGCCGGTGTCGTGTGCGGTATCGCACTGGGGCGGATCACCTTTCTCGCCGACATCCTTGGTCCATACATCAAGGTGCTCAACTCCATACCCAGAATCGTGCTGGCCCCGATCTTCGTGATCTGGTTCGGCCTCGGCCCGGCCTCCAAGGTCGCCTCGGCCGTCGTCCTGGTGTTCTTCCCGGTCTTCTTCAACGCCTTCCAGGGCGCCCGGGAGGTCGACCGCAACCTCGTCGCCAACGCCCGCATACTCGGCGCGAGCGACCGCAGGGTGACGCTCCAGGTGGTTGTCCCGTCCGCCACCTCGTGGATCTTCACCAGCCTTCATGTCAGCTTCGGCTTCGCCCTGATCGGAGCCATCGTCGGCGAGTACATCGGCGCGACCAAGGGAATCGGCCTGCTTGTCGCGCAGTCGCAGGGCACGTTCAACGCGGCGGGCGTGTACGCCGCGATGGTCATCCTGGCCGTCGTCGCACTCGTCGCGGAGGGGCTGCTGACCTTCGCCGAGCGCCGCATCTTCCGGTGGAAGCCGTCGGGCTCCGACAGCTGACCTTTCGTTGAACGATCCTTCGAGGATCCATCGCCGGGCGAGGACAGCCCCTCGGGACCTCCTCGCCGGCAGTTCCCGAATCCCCGCTCCCCCCGCATCGCCCTCTCACAAGGACGTGAACCGCCATGCGCACACCCCTCAGACACACCGCCCTGGCCGCCGTCGGCCTGCTCGCCCTCTCCTCGCTCACCGCCTGTGCCAACGACGCGGCCAGTACCGCGTCCACCGGCTCCGGAGCCAAGGGGGACGGCAAGGGAACCAAGGTCAAGATCATGGTCGGCGGCCTGGACAAGGTCATCTACCTGCCCGCCATGCTCACCCAGCGCCTGGGCTACTTCGACGCCGAGGGACTCGACGTCGAGCTGTTGAGCGAGCCGGCCGGTGTGCAGGCCGAGACGGCGCTCGTCTCCGGCCAGGTCCAGGGAGCGGTCGGTTTCTACGACCACACACTCGACCTGCAGGTGAAGGGCAAGGAGGTGGAGTCCGTCGTGCAGTTCTCGCACGCGCCCGGCGAGGTCGAGATCGTCTCGACCAAGAAGGAGGACGACATCACCTCGCCGAAGGACTTCAAGGGCAAGAAGCTCGGCGTCACGGGGCTCGGCTCGTCGACCGACTTCCTGACCAAGTACCTGGCCGTCAAGAACGGCGTGAAGGTCAGCGAGTTCACCCCGGTCGCCGTCGGCGCGGGGCCGACCTTCATCGCGGCGCTCCAGCAGGGCGCCATCGACGGCGGCATGACGACCGATCCGACCGTGGCGACCATCCTGGACAAGAAGGCCGGCAAGGTCCTTCTCGACATGCGCACCCCGCAGGGCTCCGAGGAAGCGCTCGGCGGACCGTATCCCTCGTCAAGCCTGTACATGCAGACGGACTGGGTCAACGGTCACAAGGACACCGTCCAGAAGTTGGCCAATGCGTTCGTCAAGACGCTCAAGTGGATGTCCACTCACAGCGCGAGCGAGATCGCCGAGAAGATGCCGACGGACTACTCGCAGGGAAACAAGCTGCTGTACTCGGTGGCCATCAAGAACACGCTGCCGATGTTCACCAAGGACGGCGTGATGCCCAAGAACGGCCCCGAGACCGTCGAGAAGGTCCTCAAGGCGTTCAACCCCAACATCCAGAACGCCGACGTGGACCTCGACAGGACCTACACGACCGAGTTCGTGGAGAAGGCGGTGGGCTGACGGTCGAACAGGCGGCGGGCCGGGATCCGTGTCCCAGGAGGGTACGGTCTCCCTTCCCCCCGCCCCCGAGGACCGTGCCCTCAGGCGCGGGTCGCCCACACGTAACGGTGTTCCGGGCGGCCCGCGTCGCCGTACTTCAAGGTCAGCCGGGCTCTTCCCGTGCGCTCCAGGAGCTTCAGGTAGCGCTGGGCGGTCTGGCGGCTCACCCCGGTCCGGTCGGCGATCTCCTGAGCCGACAGGGGCCCCTCGGCGTTCATCAGGGACTGGCGTACGAGTTCGGCGGTGGTGGGGGAGTGCCCTTTGGGGAGGCCGGGTTCCGAGGGGGCGGACAGTGCGCCGAACATGCGGTCCACGTCGGCCTGTTCGGCCTCCCCGCCGCCGTCGAGGGTGCGACGCAGCTCGGCGTACGCCTCCAGCTTGGCGCGCAGGCCCGCGAAGGCGAACGGTTTCACCAGGTACTGAAGGGCGCCTTGGCGCATCGCCGCCTGCACCGTGGAGATGTCCCGCGCGGCCGTCACCATGATGACGTCGGTCTGGTGGCCGCGCCGGCGCATCTCCTGGACGACCTCCAGACCCGTCTCGTCGGGCAGGTAGTGATCCAGCAGGACGAGGTCCACACGGGGCAGCAGCTCCAGCCGGCGCAGCGCGTCGGCCGCACTGTGGGCCTCGCCGGCCACATGGAAACCCGGCACCTTCCCGACGTAGGCGGCGTTGACCTGGACGACCCTGGAGTCGTCGTCCACGACCAGGACCTCGATCATCGCGACTCCTCCTCGACAGGGCTCGCCGCCGGTGCGGCCAGTGCGGGTTGCAGGTCGGGCGCGGTCAGCGCCTCGGGCAGGACGACGGTGAACTCGGCGCCCCCACCGGCCGCTTCGTCGACCGTCGCGTGCCCGCCCTGCCGCTCGGCGAGTCTGCGCACCAGGGAGAGCCCGATGCCACGCTTGCCGTGCGCCGGCGGCTTCTTCGTGGACCAGCCCTCTGTGAAGATCAACTCCCGTTGCTCGGCCGGGATCCCGGGCCCTGTGTCCCGCACCCGCAGGACCGCGGCACGGCCCTCCGCGCGCAGTTCGACCTCCACGCGCGCGTGCGGCTTGCCCGCGACGGCGTCGAGCGCGTTGTCCACGAGGTTGCCGACGACCGTGACCAGTCCGCGCGGGTCGATCAGGCGGTCCGGCAGCCACGTGCGGTCCGAGACCCACAGGGCGACAGCGCGCTCGGCCGCGACGGTCGCCTTGCCGACCAGCAGGGCGGCGAGCAGCGGGTCCCCGATCTTCTCGGTCACCTGCTCCGCGGTGGCCCGGTGATCACCGACGACCTCTCCGACGAAGTCCACGGCGTCGTCGTACATCTCCAGTTCGAGCAGCCCGAGCAGCGTGTGCATCCGGTTGGCGTGCTCGTGGTCCTGGGCGCGGAGCGCGTCGATGAGGCCGTGCGTCGAGTCGAGTTCGCGGCCGAGCTGTTCCAGTTCGGTGCGGTCGCGCAGGGTGGCCACGGCGCCGCCGTCGTCGGTGGGCATGCGGTTGACGACCAGGACGCGCTGTCCGCGGACGGCGATCAGGTCCGTGCCGGTCACCCGGCCCGCCAGCACGTCGGCCGTACGTCCCTCGCCGAGCGCCTCGTCGGGCGACCTGCCCACCACCTCCTCCCCGATGCCGAGGAGGCGCTGGGCCTCGTCGTTGAGCAGCCGGACGCGACCGGCGCGGTCCAGGGCGACGACGCCCTCCCGGATGCCGTGCAGCATCGCCTCACGCTCGGCGAGCAGCGCCGAGATGTCCGAGAAGGCCAGGTCGCGGGTCTGTCGCTGGACCCGTCGGGAGATCAGCCAGGCGGCCAGCGCGCCCACGGCCAGAGCGCCGCCGGCGTAGGCGAACAGCCCGGGGATGGCGTGGATCAGGCGGGCTCGCACACTGTCGTACTCGATGCCGACCGAGACCGCGCCGATGATCTTGTCGTTACCGTCGCGCAGGGGCACTTTGCCGCGGGCCGAGCGGCCCAGGGTGCCGCTGTCGATCTCCATGACGTCCTTGCCGGCCAGTGCCTGGCTCGGGTCCGTCGAGACGTGGCCGCCGACCTGTTCGGGCTCGGTGTGCGACCAGCGCGTGCCGTTGAGGTCCATCACCACGACGTACTCCGCACCGCTGGCCATGCGTATGCGCTCGGCCTCCCGCTGCACCGGGCCGTCGACCGACGGCCGCGTGCTCCGGAGGTCCTCGGCGATCTGCGGAACGGCCGCGGTGGTCTGGGCGATGGCGAGGGCGCGGCGCATCGCCTGGTCGTCCAGCTGATCGCTGAGCGGGGCGAGGAACAGTCCGGTCGCGAGCACCACGACTCCCGCGGCGATCGCCAGCTGCATGAGCAGAAGCTGCGAGAACATGCGGCGCGGCATTCCGAGGCGCAGGCGACGGGCGGGGGGAGTGGGGCTCATACCCAAGACGGTACGTGGGTGGACCGGCGCAGCCGTAGGGGTGGGTGAGGTGGATCTCTTGACCGGCTCAAGAGGAAACGGTTCGGCCGTGCCCGAGCGGGGGGCGGCCGAGCGCCGCTCCGAGGTGGGTCAGCCCGCCGGCGCCGTCCCGGTCAGCTCGCGTACCGCCACCACGTCCATCCGCGCAGGTGAACCGAGGACCGACGTGCCGCAGCTCTCCGGCCGGGGCGGCAGCGAAGCGCCCTCGGCCACGACGACCTGCCAGTGGCGACCGTCCGTGTGCGCGACGGTCACCTCCCAGCGTGGTGCGCCACCGGTGGTGCGGACGACGCTCAGCACCTCCGCCGCCTCCTCGCCGGTCGCGGAGCGCACCGCCAGTTCCGCCGCCTGGCCGGGCCGCTCCCAGGCCGAGGACCCGCGGCACCCCTCCACGACGATCCGGCCCTCCTGGACGCCGTGCAGGACCTCCTTGACGGTGTGGGCCTCGGCGCGGCCGTACGCGTAACCGTGCGGCAGGACGAGCAGCGTGGGGGAGAAGCGATGACCCCCCAGATGGGTGACCTCCCAGGCGCCCCGCACCCCCGAGGCGGCGAGTTCCGCGGCCAGCGGACGGCCGAGCAGCGCGCAGCAGCGGTCACGCTTGCCGTTGGTGCAGACGAGGGCGAGCGGGTCGCCCGTGTGGGAGCGGCCCCGCAGGGCGGTGTCGAAGGTGTGGTGGTCGCCCCTGCCGAGCGCGGCGAAGTCGAGGTCCAACAGCTGCCGGGGATCGTGGGTCGTGGCGTTGTGCAGCCACACCTTTCCGGGGACGGTGTGCGCCGCGTACACCTGCCGCAGGGGCGGCGCGCCGAAGTCCGCGTGGCGTCCAGGGCGGCGGATGAGCGCGATACGTACGCCCGTGTCCTGCGCGGCGGCCTCCAGGGCGCGGCCCAGGGCCGGGTCCAGGTGGCTCGAAACCAGCGCTCTGGCACCCCAGGGGCCGGGCTGTTCCAGGAGGAGCCAGGTCGTTGCCGTGGCCGCGGTTCCGGAAATGGGCTCACCGAGATCCCGCGAGACGGTCGCGCACGTACTCACAGAGGTGAGCCTAACCTGACTTGCCGCAGAGCGACTTCCGGCCGGGGCATCTGCTCAGCCATGTCGGTACACGTGCGCGTGCCGCCTGGACCGGGGCGCCCTGGCTTGGCCGGGCGTCTGCCCTGGTCGTAGCGGTGCCGTCCGTCCTGCCGGCCGCCCGGGAGGGGATGGCGTGCGCGGGGCCGTGGGGCCGCCACGATCGTGCCGTTCGTTCCGCCGCGGACGGCGCCGGCGGGGCGTGCGCGGGGCCGTGGGGCCGTGGGGCCGCCACGATCGTGCCGTTCGTTCCGCCGCGGACGGCGCCGGCGCACACGCTCGGGCCCGCGACGGACTACGGCGCCCGCCTGCCCGCGGGACCGGGCCGCACGTCGACCGCGGGTACGGTCGCGAACCTCCTCGCACCGGGGTGCCTGTTCGGGGACGGTCGGGCCGCTCGCGCCCGAGGCCCTCCCCGGAGGCGGCCCGGGGCGCTTCCGCCGACGGCTGCTGTCGGCCTGTCCGGTTCCCTACTCCGGTAGGGGCTGCGGCGGCTTGGGGCCCACGTAGTGACCGCTCGGGCGCATCCGGAGGGGCCGCTCGCCGTACTCCTCCAGGGCATGGGCGACCCAGCCGGCCGTACGGGCGACGGCGAAGATCGTCTCGCTGGCCGAGGGCTCCATGCCGCTGGACGCGGTGAGGACGGCGAGCGCCAGGTCCACGTTGGCGTGCAGCGGTGCGTGGCGGGCGGTCGTGGCCACGATGTCCCTGGCCGCCGCGAGGGCGGGCCCTGCCGCGGGGATCTCCTCCAGGAGGGCGAACAGGGCACGCGCGCGTGGGTCCTCTCCGGGGTAGAGCCGGTGACCGAGGCCCGGAATGCGACGGCCGGCCCGCAACTCCTCGGCGATCACCGGGGCGGCACTGCCGAGGTCGAGCACCTCGAACAGCATGCGATGGGCGAGACCGCCGGCCGCGCCGTGCAGTGGTCCCTCGATCACGCCGAGTCCGGCGGAGACCGCCGCGTACGCGTGCGCACGGGCCGAGGCGGCGACGCGCACCGCGAGGGTCGAGGCGGCCAGGTCGTGGTCGGCCAGCAGACCGAGCGCCGTGTCGAGGACGCGCAGCTGCGCGTCCTCGGCGGGGCGGCCACTGAGCCGGCGCCACAGGCGCAGGGCGAGCGGTCCCTCGTCCCCGTGCGCGGGCCACTTCGGGGGCAGGGCCGCGACGAGGGTGGGGATCAGGATGCGCGCGGTGCCGAGCACGGCGTCCTCGGACAGGTCGAACCGCAGGGGGTCCACAGCGGCCGCGGCGACGGCGGCGACCCGCAACCGGTCGGTGGGGCCGGTGTGCTCCGGCAGTGCCTCGACGACGCTACGGGCGGCCTCGACGGATGCCTCCGGCGCGGTGAAGGTGGCCCCGGGGTGCAGTCGGCCGGTCCACAGCCACTCCGCGACCTCTTCGTAGGAGTGCCGGGTGGCCAGTTCGACCGCGTCGACGCCCCGGAAGTAGTAGTGGTCCTGGTCGATGAACGTGACCCGCGTGCGTACGGACAGCTCCGTCCCGGAGCCCCGGCCCCCGCTGCCCTCCCGCCTGTTGCGTCGTGCCAGCGCTTCGACCTCCTTGGCGTCGAAGGTGCTGCCCCGGCCACCGGGCGTGCGCCGGCTGCTCAGCTGGCCGCGGCTGACGTACGCGTACACCGTCTCGGGTTTCACACCGAGCAGTTCGGCGGCCTCCTTGGTGCTCAGCCGTCGTTCGGGATGGCCGGGTCCGGGTTCCTGATCACGCATGGGGGTCACCGTATCCACAAGACAGTTGTATTGATTCAATCAATATTGACAGGCATCAAGTCAAGCATGGACAGTCGAATCAAGTTCAGGGAGGAAAAATGTCCGTCAACCCGTCCACAGCCACAGCCACAGCCACAGCCACAGCGCCCGACGTGCCGCGGGGGCTCGCCGGTGTCGTCGTCGCCGACACGAAGGTCGGCGACGTCCGAGGACGCGAGGGCTTCTACCACTACCGGCAGTACTCCGCCGTGGACCTCGCGCGCACCCGTCGCTTCGAGGACGTCTGGCATCTTCTGCTCCACGGCGAGCTGCCGGACGCGCGGCGCAGTGCCGCCTTCGCCGCCGGGACCGCTGCACTCCGCGGCCTGCCCGAGGAGGTGGCAGCCGCGCTGCCCGCCCTGGCGGCGGCCGGTGCGGACGCGAATCCGCTGGCCGGGATGCGGACGGCGTTGTCGCTGCTGGGCGCGGCGAAGGGTTTCCGGCCGGTGTACGACGTCGACGCGGACCGGCGCCGCGAGGACACGGTCGTCGCGGCCGCGGCCGTACCGACGCTGCTCACCGCGCTGTACCGGCTGGGGCGCGGCCTCGAACCCGTCGAGCCGCGCGAGGACCTTACGTACGCGGCGAACTACCTCTACATGCTGACCGGAGCCGAGCCCGACCCGGAGCGCGCCCGCGCCGTGGAGCAATACTTGATCTCCACCATTGATCACGGCTTCAACGCATCAACCTTCACGGCGAGGGTGATCGCCTCGACCGGAGCGGACGTGGCCGCGTGCCTCGTGGGGGCGGTCGGGGCGCTGTCGGGACCGCTGCACGGGGGAGCTCCCAGCCGTGCGCTGGACACCCTGGACGCGATCGGTACCCCGGATCGCGTCGACTCCTGGATCCGTGAGCGTGTCGTCGCGGGGGAGCGCATCATGGGCTTCGGCCACGCCGTCTACCGCACGGAGGACCCGCGTTCGCGCATGCTCCGCGAGATCGCGCGGCGATTCGGAGGCCCGCGAGTCGAGTTCGCCGTCGAGGTCGAACGGCGCGTCGAGGCGATTCTCGCCGAGCTCAAGCCGGGCCGTGAGTTGCACACCAACGTGGAGTTCTATGCCGGCGTGGTCATGGAGCTCTGCGGGCTGCCCCGCGAGATGTTCACCCCGACCTTCGCGGCGGCGCGGATGGTGGGCTGGAGCGCCAACATCCTGGAGCAGGCGGAGGACTCGAAGATCATCCGTCCGGTCGCGCGGTATGTGGGACCGGGAGCGCCGGTCGAGGTGCCGGCCGTGGCCTGAAAGGGTTCCGCTCCAAGGGTGGGCGTATGCGAGGCAGGCCCGGCGTCACGGGAGGGCGAGCCGGGCCCTTTTCTCGAAAGGTCCTGGAGGTCTCGAAAGGGTCTAGAGGTCCGGAATATCGGCCTTAGCGCGAATCAGTGTCTCGCGTGTGATGACGACAATGCGCTCGTGGTCGCCGCGTGAGGCGTCGGAGGGAAGGTCCGGGTCCAGTGAATCCGTGGCGTCCGTGCCGATAATGGCGAAATTGCCGTCGGCAAGTTCGAAAATATCGGGGCAATTTGCTCCACTCACGCTCCCCCGAGCGCGCGGAGATGCACCGATCCGACGGATGATCTGACTCACTGTTGCTTCCCTTGGGTCCGTTGGCTTGCGCACGACGACTGCGCGGTGCAAGGCGGGCCCTGTGGGGTGCGCTCGTCATCCGGCGGCGTAGGCGACGATCTGGTGGGGTCCTCTACGCGATCAAGCGCGAGTCAACTCCCTGACGCCTCACTTAACTCCCGACTTGACCTCTTCGTTATGGGCCGAGGGTGTGATTCCGCAGGAGGGGGTGCGAGCCCCGGAGCGTGAGCCCTCGACTGCGGGAGTGCGCCGAGGGCTCACGGGAGTTCATGGGCTCGGCGGCTCGCCCACCACCCACCATTCGTCCGTGTCCGACTCCTCGAGTTGTGTCAGGAGTTCGTCCACCATATGGCCGAGTTCCGCTTCGTCCGAACCGTCGGCAATGGTCGCCCGCTGGTGTCTCGTCGCGTACCAGTACTCCCGTACCACAGGGTTCTGCAGAATACCTCGAATGTATCCGAAGAACTCTTCACGGGATATGTTGCCGATCCGGTAATAAAACAACGCGTTTGTGTAGAGAGCGTTGGCGTAGAGGTACTGGCGCCGCTGCTTGGTGGAAACGGGGGCCTCGAAGAGATCCAGCACCTCCGCCAGTTCCGGGTCGTCGATGGCTTTGCTCAGCAATTCCCAGTGCAGGCGCTGCTGGTTGGCCAGATTGGTGTGCTGCTGGGTGTGCGCGGTCCGCTCCAGGTGCTCCAGTCGGACGCGCAGTGCCTCCAGCGCATGGCGCTGTGCCGCCATGGTGACGAGGGCACCCGCGGCCAGGCCAGCGGTCGCCGCGGCGACCGCACCAAGTCCGCGTACCCGAAACCTCTGTGTGGCCATGTCAAAAACCCCCGATCGAGCGGCCGTGCGCCGGTCGTCGGGGTGCGGGTGGACGTGACGGGGACCGGCGAGCGGTGGGCGGCGCTTGCCGTCTCCCAGAGTGCCGAGCGGCTCTGATCGGCGGGGGAGGCGGAGGGGAGGCGCACGGAGGGAAGCGAGGGTCGCACGCCAGGGCGCCTTGCCCAACGTCTGCCCCGCAAATGCTGCTAACAATCGTTCACTTCGCGGCGATTCCTGCGGCTCGTATCCTTGAGCGGCATTCAATCCTCGTACGCGCGCCGGGCCGCGCGCCGGTGCACGCGTAGGTTGCAGAAAGGTCGCACGTGTCGCAGAGCCGCAGTCCGCAGCAGATCCCGGTCGTCGTACTCGCCGGATTCCTGGGTTCCGGAAAGACGACCCTGCTCAACCATCTCCTGCACCGCAGCGGAGGCAGCAGGATCGGTGCGATCGTGAACGACTTCGGCGCCATCGAGATCGACGTCATGGCCGTGGCCGGTGCGCTCGGCGACTCGACCGTCTCACTCGGCAACGGTTGCCTGTGCTGCGCGGTCGACACCAGCGAACTCGACGTGTACCTCGAACGCCTCGCAGGACCCGGTTTCGGCATCGATGTCATCGTCATCGAGGCCAGCGGACTCGCCGAGCCCCAGGAACTCGTCCGGATGGTGCTGGCCAGTGAGCATCCCGGCATCGTCTACGGCGGCCTCGTCGAAGTCGTCGACGCCGCCGAGTTCGAGGAGACCCGGGCGAAACACCCCGGGATCGACCGTCACCTCGCCCTCGCCGACCTCGTCGTGGTGAACAAACTCGACCGCGCGACCGACGCCGACCGGGTCCTCGGACTCGTCCGCTCCCTCACCGACCGGGCCGCCGTCGTTCCCGCCACCCACGGCCGTATCGACCCCGAGTTCCTTTTCGACTGCCGTCCCAGCGAGGAGCGCGTCGGGCAGCTCTCCTTCGACGACCTGCACGACCACTCCGGCAGCGATCACGCCGGCCATCTCCACACCGCCTACGACAGCCTCTCCTTCACCTCCGCGGTACCCCTCGACCCCCGCCGGCTGATGGCGTTCCTCGACAGCCGGCCCGAGGGGCTCTACCGGATCAAGGGATATGTCGGCTTCGGTCCGCACGATCCGGCCAATCGGTATGCCGTGCACGCCGTCGGGCGATTCCTCCGCTTCTACCCGGAGCCCTGGCCGCCCGCCGACGCCCGCCTCACCCAGCTCGTCCTCATCGGCTCCGGCATCGACAACGCCGCCCTCGCCAAGGGACTCGAGGCGTGCAAGGACGACGCCCCACACACCGACGAGCACGGCATGTGGGGCGTCCTGCGTTACGTACGGTCCCCCGACGACGAGGCCTTCCAAGAGGTCGAGGCCGAGGTCGAGGCCTAGATCGGTCCGGCGACCACCGAGACCGTCTTCGTCAGCGACACGCCGGAGCCGTCACGGCGCGGGTCGATCTCCGGCAGCTCGGCCGGCAGGCCGTTCTTCTGTGCCGCCTTGGCGGGGACGGGGCCCGCCCACGCGAGCGACAGGCAGTCCTCGCCCTTCAGGAACCGCTGGCAGCGCACACCACCCGTGGCGCGACCCTTGCGCGGGTACTGGTCGAAGGGGGTGACCTTGGCGGTCGTCTGGACGGAGTCGTCCAACGTCCCTCGCGAGCCCGCGATCGTGAAGACCACCGCGTCCGCCGCGGGATCCACGGCCGTGAACGAGATCACCTTCGCGCCCTCGGTGAGCTTGATGCCCGCCATACCGCCCGCGGCACGGCCCTGCGGGCGCACCTGCGAGGCCTGATAGCGCAGCAACTGGGCGTCGTCGGCGATGAAGACCAGATCCTCCTCGCCGGTGCGCAACTCGACGGCGCCGACGATCCGGTCGCCCTCCCTGAGGGTGATGACCTCCAGCTCGTCCTTGTTGGTCGGGTAGTCGGGCACGACCCGCTTGACGACGCCCTGTTCGGTGCCGATGGCCAGACCCGGGGACGACTCGTCGAGGGTGGTCAGGCAGACCACCGTCTCGTCGCCCTCCAGGGAGACGAACTCCGCCAGCGGGGCGCCGCCCGAGAGGTTCGGCGCCGAGGCCGTGTCCGGGAGCTGCGGCAGGTCGACGACGTTGATCCGCAACAGGCGGCCCGAGGACGTGACGGCACCGACCTCCCCGCGCGCGGTGGCCGATACCGCCGAGACGATCACATCGTGCTTGGTGCGCTTGCCGTCCCCGTCCCCGTCCCCGTCCCCGTCGCCGTCCTCGGCGTTCGCCGTGAAGGGGTCGTCGTTCGCCGTACGGGCCAGCAGATCCGTGGAGGACAGCAGGACACGGCACGGGTCGTCCGCGACCTGGAGGGGTACGGCGGTGGCCGTGGCGCCCGACGACTCCAGCAGGACGGTACGGCGCTCGGTGCCGAACCTCTTCGCCACCGAGGCCAGTTCGGCCGAGACCAGCTTGCGCAGCTCCGCGTCCGAGTCCAGGATCCGGGTCAGCTCGGTGATCTCCTCGTTGAGCTTCTCCTTCTCCGCCTCCAGCTCGATGCGGTCGAACCTGGTCAACCGGCGCAGCGGGGTGTCGAGGATGTACTGGGTCTGGATGTCCGACAGCGAGAAGCGCTCCATCAGGCGCTCCTTGGCCTGCGCGCTGTTGTCGCTGGAGCGGATCAGTCGGATGACCTCGTCGATGTCGACGAGCGCCGTCAGCAGGCCCTCCACCAGGTGCAGCCGGTCCCGGCGCTTGCTGCGGCGGAACTCGCTGCGTCGGCGCACCACGGTGAAGCGGTGGTCGAGGTAGACCTCCAGAAGCTCCTTGAGGCCCAGCGTGAGCGGCTGGCCGTCGACCAGAGCCACGTTGTTGATGCCGAAGGACTCCTCCATCGGCGTGAGCTTGTACAGCTGCTCCAGGACCGCCTCCGGCACGAAGCCGTTCTTGATCTCGATGACCAGGCGCAGGCCGTGCGCGCGGTCGGTGAGGTCCTTGACGTCGGCGATGCCCTGGATCTTCTTCGAGCCGACCAGGTCCTTGATCTTGGCGATGACCTTCTCGGGCCCGACGGCGAAGGGCAGTTCGGTGATGACCAGGCCCTTGCGGCGGGCCGTGACGGTCTCCACCGCCACCGTCGCGCGGATCTTGAACGTGCCGCGGCCGTTCTCGTAGGCGTCCCGGATGCCGGAGAGGCCGACGATCCGGCCGCCGGTCGGCAGGTCGGGGCCCGGAACGTACTTCATCAGGGCGTCCAGATCCGCGCCGGGGTAGCGGATCAGATGCCGGGCGGCCGCGATGACCTCGCCCAGGTTGTGCGGCGGCATGTTCGTGGCCATGCCGACCGCGATCCCGGACGAGCCGTTGACCAGGAGGTTCGGGAAGGCGGCGGGCAGCGCGACCGGCTCCTGCTCCTGGCCGTCGTAGTTGGGCGTGAAGTCGACCGTGTCCTCGTCGATCGACTCCGTCATCAGGCTCGTCGCCGCGGCCTGACGGCACTCGGTGTACCGCATGGCCGCAGGCGGGTCGTCGTTGCCCAGCGAACCGAAGTTGCCGTGCCCGTCGACCAAGGGCACCCGCATGGAGAAGGGCTGGGCCATCCGCACCAGCGCGTCGTAGATGGACGCGTCGCCGTGCGGGTGCAGCTTGCCCATGACCTCGCCGACGACCCGGGCGCACTTCACATAGCCGCGCTCCGGGCGCAGGCCCATCTCGTTCATCTGGTAGACGATGCGGCGGTGCACCGGCTTGAGGCCGTCACGGGCGTCCGGCAGGGCGCGGGAGTAGATGACCGAGTACGCGTACTCGAGGAAGGAGCCCTGCATCTCGTCGACGACGTCGATGTCGAGGATCCGCTCCTCGTACGAGTCGTCGGGCGGCGGGGTCTTCGTGCTGCGGCGGGCCATCGCTGCCGGCTCCTTGCTGGGGCGTGATACGGGATCTGACGCGGACCATTGTGGACCGTGGCACTGACAGAGCGGGCGAGGACCCGGGGTCGGCCGTCCGGCCCGTACGCAGAGGCTTCTCCTCCGCGGCTGCCCGCAGGCTACGCGATCTCGCTCTCGGCGTATGTCGTGCGGGAACTTCGCGGACCGTCCGCACGCTTGCATACAGTGGCAGGACCGGCAGGAAAACCGCGGTTTCGACGACCGCGTCCGCGATCGGAAGGGACGTACATGCCCATGGGTCACACGGCCACAGCCCAGGCAGGCTCCGGGGGCCTGACAGCGACCGAGCACCGTCTGGCCAACGGCCTGCGCGTGGTGCTCTCGGAGGACCACCTGACCCCCGTCGCGGCGGTGTGCCTCTGGTACGACGTCGGTTCACGCCACGAAGTCAAGGGGCGTACCGGTCTTGCTCACCTCTTCGAGCACCTGATGTTCCAGGGCTCCGGCCAGGTCAAGGGCAACGGCCACTTCGAGCTGGTCCAGGGGGCGGGCGGCTCGCTCAACGGCACCACCAGCTTCGAGCGCACGAACTACTTCGAGACCATGCCCACCCACCAGCTGGAGCTCGCCCTCTGGCTGGAGGCCGACCGGATGGGCTCGCTGCTCACCGCGCTCGACGACGAGTCGATGGAGAACCAGCGCGACGTCGTCAAGAACGAGCGCCGCCAGCGCTACGACAACGTCCCCTACGGCACGGCGTTCGAGAAGCTGACCGCCCTCGCCTACCCGGACGGCCACCCGTACCACCACACGCCGATCGGTTCGATGGCGGACCTGGACGCGGCGACACTGGAGGACGCGCGCGCGTTCTTCCGCACGTACTACGCGCCCAACAACGCGGTGCTCTCCGTGGTCGGCGACATCGACCCCGAGCAGACCCTCGCCTGGGTCGAGAAGTACTTCGGCTCCATCCCCGGCCACGACGGCAAGCCCGCGCCCCGTGACGGCGGCCTGCCCGACGTCATCGGGGAGCAGCTGCGCGAGGTCGTGGAGGAGGAGGTGCCGGCCCGTGCGCTGATGGCCGCCTACCGCCTGCCCCAGGACGGCACGCGTGCGTGCGACGCCGTCGACCTTGCGCTCACCGTCCTCGGAGGCGGCGAGTCCTCCCGCCTCTACAACCGGCTCGTGCGCCGCGACCGTACGGCCGTCGCGGCCGGCTTCGGCCTGCTGCGGCTCGCCGGGGCGCCCTCCCTGGGGTGGCTGGACGTGAAGACGTCCGGCGACGTCGAGGTGCCCGTCATCGAGGCCGCCATCGACGAGGAGCTCGCCCGGTTCGCCGAGGAGGGGCCGACGGCCGAGGAAATGGAGCGGGCCCAGGCGCAGTTGGAGCGCGAGTGGCTCGACCGGCTCGGCACGGTCGCCGGCCGCGCCGATGAACTGTGCCGGTTCGCCGTCCTGTTCGGCGACCCGCAGCTCGCTCTCAACGCCGTCCAGCGTGTGCTGGACGTGACGCCCGAGGAGGTGCAGGAGATCGCCAAGGCCCGCCTGCGCCCCGACAACCGCGCGGTGCTCGTCTACGAGCCGACCGCGGCCGAAGCCCCCGCCGACCAGGACGAGAACGAGGAGGCGGCCCGGTGACCGAGCTCGCCACGATGGACTTCCACCCCCAGCCCCGGGCGGGCGAGGCCAGGCCGTGGGCGTTCCCGGCGCCCGAGCGCACCGCGCCGGCCAACGGCCTGACCGTGCTGCACTGCCACCGTCCCGGCCAGCAGGTCGTCGCCGTCGAGATCCTCCTCGACGCGCCCCTGGACGCCGAACCGGCAGGCCTCGACGGCGTCGCCACGATCATGGCGCGCGCCTTCTCGGAGGGCACCGACAAGCACTCCGCCGAGGAGTTCGCCGCCGAACTGGAGCGCTGCGGCGCCACCCTGGACGCGCATGCCGATCACCCCGGCGTCCGGCTGAGCCTCGAGGTGCCGGCCTCGCGCCTGCCCAAGGGCCTCGGCCTGCTCGCCGACGCCCTCAGGGCGCCCGCGTTCGCCGACAGCGAGGTCGAGCGCCTCGTCCGCAACCGCCTGGACGAGATCCCGCACGAGCTGGCCAACCCGTCCCGGCGCGCCGCCAAGGAGCTCTCCAAGGAGCTGTTCCCGGCCACCTCGCGCATGTCGCGCCCGCGTCAGGGCACCGCGGAGACGGTCGAGAAGATCGACTCCGCCGCCGTACGCGCCTTCTACGACAAGCACGTCCGCCCCGCCACGGCCACCGCCGTGATCGTCGGCGACCTCACCGGCGTCGACCTGGACGCGCTCCTCGGCGACACCCTGGGCGCCTGGACGGGCTCCTCGGGCCAGCCGCGGCCCGTGCCGCCGGTGACGGCCGACGACACCGGCCGGGTCGTCATCGTGGACCGTCCCGGCGCCGTCCAGACGCAGTTGCTGATCGGCCGGATCGGCGCCGACCGGCACGACCGTGTGTGGCCCGCGCAGGTGCTCGGCACGTACTGCCTCGGCGGCACCCTCACCTCCCGGCTGGACCGCGTCCTGCGCGAGGAGAAGGGCTACACCTACGGTGTCCGCGCGTTCGGGCAGGTCCTGCGGTCGGCTCCGGACGGTTCGGGCGCCGCGATGCTCGCCATCAGCGGCTCCGTGGACACCCCGAACACCGGTCCCGCTCTGGACGACCTGTGGAAGGTCCTGCGCACCCTCGCCGCCGAGGGGCTGACCGACGCCGAGCGTGACGTCGCCGTGCAGAACCTGGTCGGCGTGGCGCCGCTGAAGTTCGAGACGGCCGCGGCCGTCGCCGGCACGCTGGCCGACCAGGTCGAGCAGCACCTGCCCGACGACTTCCAGGCCACGCTGTACCAGCAGCTCGCCGCGACCGGCACGGTGGAGGCCACCGCGGCGGCCGTGAACGCCTTCCCGGTGGACCGGCTGGTGACCGTCCTCGTCGGAGACGCGGCCCAGATCAAGGAACCGGTGGAGGCCCTCGGTATCGGCGAGGTGAAGGTCGTGTCCGCGGAGTAGTTCCCGGCAACGACGCGCGCGTGCAGGGGCCCTGGTCGACGAAAGTGTCACCAGGGCCTCCGCATGTCCGAATTGAGACGGAGGTTGCCTGTCTGCCCTGTGGGATGCGCTACAAAAACCGGGATCCGTTTGAGGATTGAAACCCGCGCCGCTTAGCGTCATGCGGGCTGTTCGTCAGGCAGTGCGCCGCAGCCGCGGCACCGGACAGTCATCGCCGAGTCCCCGTACGGCGCGAGCCAGGGGAGCCGGGGACCCAACTGTGAAGTCCCTGGGGTGAATCGGACGCCCGCGCGCCAAGCGCGAGGGGGTCCGTAGGAGACCTTCCTGCTCCGAACCCGTCAGCTAACCCGGTAGGCGAGAAGGAAGGAAAGGACACCCCCAACTTCATGGCGTTCACCTGCGCCACCGGGAAGCACCGTCGGCCCAGCCGGATGCAGCGCAGCGGCGTCCGCGCGGCGGGCCTCGCGGCGCTCACCACCACCGGTGTCATGGCCACCGTCGCCTCCACCCCGGCCTTCGCCGCCGAGCCCACCCCCGAGCAGACCGGGCTGATCCCCGTCGTCACCGCCGGCGAGTCCGTCGTCGAGCAGATCGACGACCAGGTCGCCGTGCAGAAGCAGGCGGCCTTCGAGGAGGCCTCCCGCCAGGCCGCCGCCAAGAAGGCCGTGGAGGAGCGCGAGGCACGCGTACGTGCCGCCCGCGACGCCGAGCGCAAGCTCCTCAACACCTTCGTGTCGCCGATCACCGGTTCCTACGTCTCCACCGGCTACCAGGCCAGCAGTTCGCTGTGGTCCTCCGGCAGCCACACCGGCATCGACTTCCACGCCGCGAGCGGTACCTCCGTGCACGCGGTGGGCTCCGGCACCGTGGTCGAGGCCGGCTGGGGCGGGTCCTACGGCAACGAGATCGTCATCAAGATGAACGACGGGACGTACACCCAGTACGGTCACCTGTCGTCCCTCGCGGTGTCGGTGGGGCAGCAGGTCATCCCGGGCCAGCGGATCGGCCTGTCCGGCGCCACCGGCAACGTCACCGGCCCTCATCTGCACTTCGAGGCGCGTACCACCGCGGAGTACGGCTCGGACATCGACCCGGTCGCCTACCTTCGCAAGCACGGCGTGAACGTCTGACGACCCACGGCGACAGATCGTCTTGCCCCGGCCCCTCCCGGCCGGGGCTTTCGTCGTTTTCGAGGGCCCGCTGTCCAAAAAATATCCCCGGATTCCGGTCCGCCGTCGGAAATTCCCGCTCATTGCAATAGAGTCACGGAACACACGTCAATCGTCGACGTTTCACGGGGATTAAGGCGGAGGTCCGTCATGCGTATTCCGGCGCACTCGGTGTGCACGGCCATTCGGGACGACATCGTCGCGGGTGTCTACGAGCGCGGCAGCCGCCTCACTGAGGAACTCCTCGCCCGCCGCTACGGCGTTTCCCGCGTCCCGGTCCGGGAGGCGCTGCGCACGCTGGAGGCCGAGGGCTTCGTCGTCACGCGGCGGCACGCGGGCGCGTGCGTCGCGGAACCGACCGAGCAGGAGGCCGCGGACCTGCTGGAGATGCGCATGCTGCTGGAGCCGCTCGGCGCCTCCCGGGCCGCCCAGCGGCGCACCGAGGCCCATCTCAAGGTGCTGCGCGGACTCGTCCGGCTGGGGCAGGAGCGGGCCAGGAGGGGTAACAGCGAGGATCTGCGCTCCCTGGGGGGCTGGTTCCACGAGACGCTCGCCCAGTCCTCCGGAAGCCATGCCCTGACGTCGATGCTCACCCAGCTGCGCCACAAGATCGCGTGGATGTACGCGGTGGAGGCTCCGGCGAACCCCGTGGAGTCCTGGGCGGAGCACGGCGCGATCGTGGACGCGGTGGCGCGCGGTGACGGCGAGCGCGCGCGGGCGATCACGTCGCTGCACACCGAGCGCGCGACGTCCGCGCACCGGCTGCGCTTTTCCGGCGGACCCGAGCGCGCCGACCGTGTGAGGACTTCGCAACCTCCCGTAAACATGACGGGCCTTCGGCATTAACACGGGGGCCGTATACAAAGAGGAGATAATTCGCGGGGGATTATTTCTGCTGCCCGGGAACGGGAATTGCGAAGGGCTCGCCCGATAATTCGGACGAGCCCTTCGGGGTTGGCGGGACGACCCCTTTGAAGCGACGAACACCGCAACCGTCAATTGAGCGACCCCGACGACGCGCAACCGAATCCGCGAGAGCGGCGCCGGCTCAGGTGCGCGGGTTGCGCGCGGTCAGACGGTCTCGGGAAGTTCCTCGAGCCCCTCGGCGACCAGCTTCGCCAGACGGTCGAGGGCGGCGTCCGCGCCGTCGGCCTCGGAGGCGAGGACGATCTCCTCGCCGCCCTGGGCTCCCAGGCCGAGAACGGCCAGCATGGAGGCCGCGTTGACGGGGTTGCCGTCGGCCTTGGCGATCGTCACCGGGATACCTGCGGCCGTGGTGGCCCGGACGAAGATGGAAGCGGGGCGGGCGTGAAGGCCCTCGGCCCAGCCGACGTTGACGCGGCGCTCAGCCATGTGATGCTGCCCTTCAGTGTTCAGGTTGTCTAGACCAGTGTTCCACACGTGAAGCGTGTGAGGGAGGGGTTGTGTCACCCGCTCCCGGACGTGGTCGTCGGATCGCGGCCTCGATCCGACGTTCGTCCTCCACAGACTGCCTCGCGCCGTTGTCGTACGCGAGCCGTACTCTGGGCCCCATGCAGAGCGCGTCGGACCGCCACGAATATCCCGCCCACTGGGAGGCCGACGTGGTGCTGCGCGACGGCGGCACCGCACGCATCCGCCCCATCACCGTCGACGACGCCGAGCGCCTGGTCAGCTTCTACGAGCAGGTTTCGGACGAGTCGAAGTACTACCGCTTCTTCGCGCCCTACCCGCGGCTGTCCGCCAAGGACGTCCACCGCTTCACGCACCACGACTTTGTGGACCGGGTGGGACTCGCGGCCACCGTGGGCGGCGAGTTCATCGCAACCGTACGCTATGACCGCATTGGCGCCGACGGCATGGCGGCCTCGGCGCCGGCCGACGAGGCCGAGGTCGCGTTCCTCGTGCAGGACGCCCACCAGGGCCGGGGCGTCGCCTCCGCACTGCTCGAGCACATCGCGGCCGTGGCACGCGAGCGCGGCATCCGCCGCTTCGCGGCGGAGGTGCTTCCCGCCAACACCAAGATGATCAAAGTGTTCACGGACGCCGGCTACACCCAGAAGCGCAGCTTCGAGGACGGCGTCGTGCACCTGGAGTTCGGCCTCGAACCCACCGAGCGCTCCCTCGCGGTGCAGCGCGCGCGGGAGCAGCGCGCCGAGGCGCACTCCGTACGGCGGCTGCTGGCGCCCGGCTCGGTCGCCGTCGTCGGCACCGGCCGCACTCCTGGCGGCGTCGGCCGGAGCGTCCTGGGCAACCTTCGGGAGGCGGGCTTCACCGGCCCTCTGTACGCGGTGAACAAGGCCTTTCCCGAGGACCTGAAGGAACTGGACGGGGTGCCCGCCCACCGCTCGGTGCGCGACATAGCGGCACCCGTCGACCTCGCGGTCGTCGCCGTCCCGGCGGAGCAGGTGCCCGAGGCCGTCGCCGAGTGCGGCGAGCACGGCGTGCAGGGACTGGTGGTCCTCTCCGCCGGCTACGCCGAGAGCGGGCCCGACGGGCGTGAGCGCCAGCGCGAACTCGTCCGGCAGGCACGCGCGTACGGCATGCGGATCATCGGCCCCAACGCCTTCGGGGTCATCAACACGTCCCCGGAGGTCCGGCTCAACGCCTCACTGGCCCCGGAGATGCCGAGGCCCGGCCGGATCGGCCTGTTCGCGCAGTCCGGCGCCATCGGCATCGCCCTGCTGTCCCGCCTCCACCGGCGGGGCGGAGGAGTCACCGGCGTCACCGGCGTGTCGACCTTCGTCTCCTCCGGCAACCGTGCGGACGTCTCCGGCAACGACGTGCTCCAGTACTGGTACGACGACCCGGACACCGATGTCGCCCTCATGTACCTGGAGTCCATCGGAAACCCGCGCAAGTTCACCCGCCTCGCACGGCGCACGGCGGCCGCCAAGCCCCTGGTCGTCGTCCAGGGCGCGGGTTCCGCCCCGCAGGGGCACGCCGTACGGGCTACCCGGCTGCCGCACGCGACGGTGTCGGCGCTGCTGCGGCAGGCCGGTGTGATCCGCGTGGACACCATCACCGAACTGGTCGACGCGGGCCTGCTGCTCGCCCGCCAGCCGCTGCCGACGGGGCCGCGGGTGGCGATCCTCGGCAACTCCGAGTCGCTGGGCCTGCTGACGTACGACGCCTGCCTCTCGGAGGGACTGCGGCCGCTGCCGCCGCTGGACCTGACGACGGAGGCGTCGGCGCAGGACTTCCACGCGGCGCTGGCCCGGGCGCTGGCCGACGAGACGTGCGACGCGGTGGTCGTGACGGCGATCCCGGCGATCGGGGAGAGGTCGCCCGGGGACGCGGAGCTCGCCGACGCCCTGCGGTCGGCCGCGGCCGCCGCTCCCGCGAAGCCGGTGCTCGTCGTGCACGTGGAACTCGGCGGCCTCGCGACGGCGCTGTCCGCCGCGGCGAGCACCGCACCGCGCGCGGAAGCCGCCCCACGCGTGCGGCCCGACGACCAGGACCGCGTGCGGCCCGACGGCCAGGACCGCGTGCGGCCCGACGACCAGGACAGCGGGCCGCCGGCGCCCACCGCCGTCGAAGCGCCCGAGGGAACACACCTGATCCCCGCCTACCCCGCGGCCGAACGCGCCGTCCGCGCGCTCGCGGAGGCGGTGAAGTACGCCCAGTGGCGGCGCGAGGCGGCCGACGCCGGCAAGGTGCCCGAGTACGAGGACATCGACGAGAAGGGCGCCGCCGGACTGATCGGGGGGCTCCTCGCGCGCGGGCAGGGCCTGACCCTCGGCACCGACGAGACGTGCGAACTGCTCGGCCGCTACGGCATCCGCATCCGCCGGGCGATCCCGGCCCCCACCCCGGACGAGGCCGCGCGGGCCGCGGACGCCCTCGGCTATCCCGTCGCCCTCAAGGCCACCGCCCCGCACCTGCGACACCGCGCGGACCTGGGCGGCGTACGCCTCGACGTGGCCGACGAGGAGCAACTGCGTCGGTCGTACGCCGAGTTGACCGAGCTCTTCGGCAAGCCGGAGGAGATCCGTCCCGTCGTGCAGGCGATGGCACCGCGCGGGGTCGACACGGTCGTCCGCGCGGTCATCGACCCGGCGGCCGGAGCCGTCCTGTCCTTCGGGCTCGCGGGAGCCGCCTCGCAGCTGCTCGGCGACATGGCGCACCGGCTGGTCCCGGTCACGGACCGGGACGCCGCCGCGCTGATCAGGTCCATCAGGACGGCCCCGCTCCTCTTCGGCTGGCGCGGCTCGACACCCGTCGACACCGCCGCCCTGGAGGAGCTGCTGCTGCGGGTGTCCCGGCTGGTCGACGACCACCCCGAGGTCGTCGCGGTCACCCTCGAGCCGGTCGTCGTCGCCCCGCACGGCCTGAGCGTCCTCGGCGCGTCCGTTCGCCTCGCGCCCCCACCGGCCCGCGACGACCTCGGACCGAGAACGCTGCCGACGTACTGAGCACGCCCCTGGGCGGACGGATCGCGCCGGTCTCGCAGGACGGACCCCTGCCAGGAGGCCCCGGACGGTCGGAGACCGTCCGGGAGCGCGTCGGAGGGTACGCGCGCGTGGACGCGCAGCCCGGACAGCGGCTCGCCCCTGGGGGCGATCCCCCTCGGCGCCGTCGGAGCGCGCCGTGGCCGCCGTGGACGTAGCGAAGCGGTCCTGAGCGGTGCCTCGCAGTCAGTGGGTCCCCGTAGGATGGAGGGCATGGCCAAGACCAGTACGACGACCCAGGGGCTGCGCGCGGCGATCGAGCGCAGCGGCTACTACCCGGCCCTCGTGGCCGAGGCGGTGGAGGCCGCCGTGGGCGGCGAGCCGATCCGGTCGTACCTGGTCCACCAGGAGACCACGTTCGACCAGAACGAGGTGCGCCGGCATGTGACCGTGCTGGTTCTCACCGGCAACCGCTTCATCGTCAGCCACACCGATGAGCAGGCCGCCGACAGTACCTCTCCGACGCCGTACGCCACGACGTCCACGGAGTCCGTGAAGCTCGGCCGGATCTCGTCCGTGGTCCTCAGCCGGGTGGTCGCCAACCCGGAGTCGTACACGCCGGGCACCCTGCCGCGCGAGGTCGTACTGACCATCGGCTGGGGCGCCGTCTCCCGCATCGACCTCGAGCCGGCCGCCTGCGGCGACCCCAACTGCGACGCCGACCACGGCTACACCGGCAGTTCGACGGCCGACGACCTCAGCCTGCGTGTGAGCGAGGCCGGCGACGGCCCGGAGACGGTGCGCCAGACACTCGTCTTCGCACAGTCGCTCTCCGAGGCGACAGCGGACGTAACCCGCTGATGTCCCTCCCGCCTCCCCCCGCCGCCCATGATCGAGGGCGCTCCGCGCCCACCCCGATCGACTCCGTCCCCTGGGACTTCCCCGAACCGCTCGCCGTCGGCTCCGCCCCCGTCCCCGAGTACGGCTCCGGCTCCCTCGCCGACCTGCTGCCGACGCTGGCGGCGGGCATGGGCGTACCCGGTACGACCGCGGCGATCACGGAGCTGACCCCGGCCGACCGCAACTGCGTCTTCCTGATCGACGGCCTCGGCTGGGAGCAGATCAAGGCCCACCCCGACGAGGCGCCCTACCTCCACGCGCTGCTCGGCAGCTCGCGCGGCGGCACCGGACGCCCGCTCACCGCCGGCTACCCGGCGACCACCGCGACCTCCCTCGCCTCCGTCGGCACCGGCCTGCCCCCGGGCGCGCACGGCCTGCCCGGCTACACCGTGCGCAACCCGGCGACCGGCGAGCTGATGAACCAGCTCCGCTGGCAGCCGTGGACGGCCCCGGGCGCCTGGCAGCCGTACCCCACCGTCTTCCAGCTCGCGCACAAGGCGGGTGTGCACGCCGCCCAGGTGTCGTCGCCCACGTTCCAGAACACCCCGCTGACCAAGGTCGCGCTCAGCGGCGGAACGTTTCACGGGCGGCTGACCGGCGAGGAGCGCATGGACTTCGCCGCCGAGCAACTCGCCGCCGGCGACCGCTCCCTGGTCTACACGTACTACGCGGAACTGGACGGCGCGGGGCACCGCTACGGCGTCGCCTCCGACACCTGGCGCGGCCAGCTCATGTACGTCGACCGGCTCGTGCAGCGCCTCGCCGAGCAGCTTCCGCCACGCAGCGCGCTCTACGTCACCGCCGACCACGGCATGGTCGACGTGCCCTTCGACGAGGAGCACCGCATCGACTTCGACGCGGACTGGGAGCTGCGTGCCGGAGTCGCCCTGCTGGGCGGCGAGGGCCGCGCCCGCCATGTGTACGCCGTGCCGGGCGCCGAGGGCGACGTCCTGACCTGCTGGCGCGAGGTGCTCGGCGAGCAGTTCTGGGTCGCCTCGCGCGACGAGGCGATCGCCGCGGGCTGGTTCGGGCCGCAGATCGACAAGCGGGTGTACGCCCGCCTCGGCGATGTGGTCGCGGCCGCCCGGGACGACGTCCTGATCATCGCCTCCGAGCGGGAGCCCAAGGAGTCGTCGATGGTCGGCAACCACGGCTCGATGACCCCTGCCGAACAGCTCGTCCCGCTGCTCGAAGTACGCTCCTGACGCCCGGAACCTTTTCTCCCGCCCTGCTCCCGTTCCTTCTTCACCTTCACCGAAAGGCGCTCGACTCCCCATGCCCGAGCTGGTTTTCTTCTCCGGAACCATGGACTGCGGGAAGTCGACGCTGGCTCTCCAGATAGAGCACAACCGCTCCGCGCGGGGCCTCCAGGGCATGATCTTCACCCGGGACGACCGGGCGGGCGAGGGCAAGCTCTCCTCCCGCCTGGGGCTGGTCACCGACGCGGTCGAGGTCGAGGACGGTCAGGACCTCTACGCCTCCCTCGTCGACCACCTCTCGCAGGGCGGCCGCGCGGACTACGTGATCGCCGACGAGGCGCAGTTCCTGGCCGAGGAGCAGATCGACCAGCTCGCGCGCGTGGTCGACGACCTGGACATCGACGTCTACGCCTTCGGGATCACCACCGACTTCCGCTCCAAGCTGTTCCCCGGCTCCCAGCGGCTCGTCGAACTCGCCGACCGCGTCGAGGTCCTCCAGGTGGAGGCCCTGTGCTGGTGCGGGGCCCGCGCGACGCACAACGCCCGCACGGTGGGCGGCGTCATGGTCGTGGAGGGCGCCCAGGTCGTCGTCGGCGACGTCGACCAGGCGGACACGGTCGGCTACGAGGTCCTGTGCCGACGTCACCACCGCCGCCGTATGACCTCGGCGTCGGCGCGGGCGGCGGCCCTCTCGCCGGACGTGCTGCCGGTGCAGCAGGGCTAGGTCGGGTCCGCGAAGTAGCGCCGGCTGCCCGGAGGGCAGGGCTCGCGGCGTCCGGTGCGTGCGATCGCAAGGCGGAGGGTCGCCCTCCTACCGGTGTACGTGGGCGATCCCGACAACGCGGCGAGCGCGCGTGCCGGGCGTCGCGAGTCAGGCGGGACTTTGCGGACCCGACCTAGGCCTCTCGTTCGGATCAGGCCGGGCTCGCGAGCCCTGGCACCGCACCTCGCCGCGTTGTCGTCGGTCGCCAGGGCTCTCCGCCCTGACTCCCTCCTCCGCCTTGCGATGCACGGCACCGGACCCCGCTCCCTGATCCGTCCTGATCCAAACGCGTGACCCCAGGCGCCGACGCCCTCACGGGCCGTCTCTCAACGGGGCCCCTGGATCAGGGAGAAGCAGGCCCCCTCGGGGTCGGCCACGGTCGCCACGCGCCCGTGGCCGCTGTCCCGGGCCGGTTCGACGACGCGCCCGCCGAGGCCCGTTACGAGGCCGAGCGCCGCGTCCGTGTCGGCCACCTCGAAGTACGTCGTCCAGTGCGGTCCCCGGTCCCGGGGCAACGCGGTGCCCACTCCGTGGATGCCTGCGACCGGGCGCCCGGCGACGTGCAGAGTCACGTAGTCGAAGTCGGCGGACGACACCGTCTCCTCGTAGCCGAAGACCGTCTCGTAGAACTTGCGGACACTCGCGGCCTCATAGGTCGTCAGCTCGTTCCAGACCGGCGTGCCGGCCACGCCGGTGATGGTGGTGCCGACATGGGCCGCCGCCTGCCAGACGCCGAAGACGGCGCCGGAGGGATCGGAGCCGATGGCCAGCCGCCCGGCGTCGGAGGCGTCCAGCGGGCCGACTCCGATCGTGCCGCCGCACAGCCGGACCGTTTCCGCTGTCGCGTCCACGTCGTCCGAGGCGAAATAGGGCGTCCAGGCGACCGGGAGGTGGCGATCCGGGGACAGTTGGCCGATGCCGGCCACCTCCTCGCCGTCGAGCAATGCCCGCGCGTAGGGGCCGAGTTGCTCCGGGCCGGGTTGGAATTCCCAACCGAACAGCTCGCCGTAGAACTCCTGCGTCGCGGTCAACCCGTGCGCCATCAGACTCACCCAGCAGGGTGTACCGGGCGCGTACCTGGCGTGTGCTGCGCCGATCCGGTCGGCCGACCCGCCTGCCTCGGTCATCGTCACTCTCTCCTCGGCCCCTTGCTGTGGCCGCGTCGCTGCCGCCCTCGGAGGATGCCTGATAGGGGGTTTCTCTTTGGTTTACGTGTGGTTGTCGCTGTATGTCGATTGCCTGTACGGCATGTGCTCGATCCCGTACGCCCCGTGACCGAGCCTGTCCGGCCGAGCAGAGTAGCCGGACATCAGCGATGGGGCCACTCCGTACGCGAGGATGGTGGCCATGAACGTCATCATCACCGCATCGGAACTGGCAGGCGACCTGGCGGGGGCGAATCCGCCCGTCGTCCTCGACGTCCGCTGGCAGCTCAGCCTGGCCAAGGCCGCGGGGGAGCCGCCGTTCGACGGCCGTGCCGCGTACGACTCCGGGCATGTGCCCGGCGCGGTCTACGTCGACCTGGACGGGGAGCTCGCGGGAGCGCCGGGCGGGCGTGGCAGGCATCCGCTGCCCGACATCGCGCTGTTCGGTTCCGCGATGCGCGGGGCCGGCGTCTCGGCCGGCAGGCCGGTGGTCGTGTACGACGGCGGGCAGGGCTGGGCGGCGGCACGCGCGTGGTGGCTGCTGCGTTGGACAGGTCACCCGGACGTGCGGGTCCTCGACGGTGGGTTGCCGTCGTGGCAGGGGGAGCTCTCGGTCGACGACCCCGCGCGCGTGGAGGGCGACTTCGAGCCGGTGCCGGGTGCCAAGGGCCTCCTCGACGCCGACGGCGCCGCGGCTCTCGCCCGTTCCGGAGTGCTGTTCGACGCCCGCGCGGGGGAGCGGTACCGGGGTGAGGTCGAGCCGATCGACCGGGTCGGCGGGCACATTCCGGGTGCCGTCTCCGCGCCCACGAACGACAACGTGGGTCCGGACGGCCGCTTCCTGTCCGCGGAGGACCTCAAGGACCGCTTCAAGACGCTGGGGGCGGCCGACGACACCGAGGTCGGCGTGTACTGCGGCTCGGGCGTCTCCGGCGCCCACGAGGTGCTGGCCCTGGCGGTCGCGGGCATTCCGGCGGCCCTCTACGTCGGCTCCTGGTCGGAGTGGTCCTCGGACCCGGCCCGGCCGGTCGCCGTGGGCCCCGATCCCCAGTAGCCGTTCCGCACAGACGCGTGGGGGAGGTCCGCACCTGCCCGGTGCGGACCTCCCCCACGTATGTCCTGGCGCGCGAACCGAATCCCGCGAACCGGCCGACGCCTCGGGCGGGTTGCCGAGGGCCGGTTACTCCTGCTTCTTCCTGCGGGTGCCGAACACGATCTCGTCCCAGCTCGGCACCGCGGCCCGGCGGCCCGGACGGACGCCGTCCGCCTCGGCCTGGCGGTCGGTGGCACCGACGAGACGGTCGCGGTGACTGCCGACGGAACGCGGCATGAGGACGTCCGCATAGGCGGATCCGGCGGAGGCGGCCGGCGCCGGGGGTTCCTCGGTGACGGGCTCCTGCTCGTCGGGCTCCTCCGGAGCGGGCTCCGTCGGGCGCTCCGGCACGACCATGTCGCCACGGAAACTCGGCACCGCCTCCAACAGGCTGGTCAGCGAGTCGCGTTCCCGCTCGCCGGTGCTCTCCTCGGTCGGCTCGGACGGCTGGGCCGGCAGGCTGGGCCGGTCGAGGGTGCGGTCCAGCGGACGGTCGCGCGGCAGCCGTGCGATACGCGGGACGAACGGGAAGCTGGGCTCGGGAGCGGCCAGGTCGTCGGACTCGCCGATCAGTGAACGCGCCTCGTCGTCGACGGCCTGGACGAGCCGCCGGGGCGGGTCGTAGGTCCAGCTCGCCGAATGCGGTTCGCCCGCGACCAGGTAGACCAACAGGACTTCCCAGGTGCCGTCGTCGCGGCGCCACGAGTCCCACTGGACGGTGTCCTTGTCGGCGCCGCGCAGCACCAGCCGTTCCTGGACGGCCTCGCCGAGTTGGGGTCCGGCGTTCTCGCCGGGCCTGCGGACCGGAGTCTTCCGGGCCCGCTCGGCCATGAAGGCGCGCTCGGCCAGCACGGGGCCCTCGAAGCGGCGCACACGGTCGACAGGGATGCCGGCCATCTGGGCGACTTCTTCCGCGGTGGCGCCGGCTCGTATACGCGCCTGGATGTCACGGGGGCGGAGATGGCTCTCCACCTCGATCTCGATCTGGCCGAGGCGGGGACGGTCGCCGCGGACGGCGGCGCGCAGACGCTCATCGATCGGAAGCGTGTACTCCGTGCTGTCCGCAGCCTTCAGCACCAGCCGTGTGCCGTCATTCGAGACGGCCACGACACGCAGTTCGGGCATGGGGACCTCCCGGGTGGTGCCTGCCGACGTCACGTGCGTCGCTGCTTCCGCTAGTCGAGTGTGGCCTGCCCGGGTGCAGCCTGCCACAACCTTGCCGAGTTGCCCGGCGTGTCGGGCACAGGTCCTGTGCCGCCGTTATGGCACGGTTACCTATTCGCCACGCTAAGTGACCAACCCCGTCACCCTGTGCAACCAGCCCCCTCCAGCGGTCCAGCGAGGCCCTGGACATCCTGGCGGGAGACCGGGCCCAGGGCTCGCAACAGTACTCCATTTGGGCCACGTGCGTGGATTGGCGCGCCACTCAACTTCTGGCAGTGGGAGCGACTTGACCGTCCGTGGCGGGCGTTTCGCGATCTTGAACGTGGCGTAGTTCACGGAATCTCCCGAAACGGAACTATCCGTTTAGTCTCCGTACGTCCCGCACTGGTGCGGTTGGTGGACCAAGTGCGGGAAAGGCAGGCAAGTCGCCGGTACGCGTGAAAGGCCCGAAGCCGCTCAGGCGTACCGACGGGCAACTGCGCGAGGCGCAGCTCCGCGACGCGCAGGTGACGACGCGACCGGGGGACGGAACACCGCCCGCCCCCGGTGAGTTCGGCGAGGACACCGTTCACCGTGCCCGGACGGTGAGCCGCAAGCGGCCGCGGAGGGCGGCAGGGGGCCCGGTGACCCGACGGCGCCCGCACCCGCGGAGTCCGCTACGTCCCCAGGACCCTCCGCAAGTAGTCGTTCTGGAACCGGCGGTCAGGATCCAGCCGATCCCGAAGCGCCGTGAACTCGCCGAAGCGCGGATAGACACCGGCGAAGTACTCCGCGTCCCTCGTGTGCACCTTGCCCCAGTGCGGCCGGCCCTCGTGGGCGGTGAAGATGCGCTCCGCGTCGGTGAAGTACCCCTGGTAGGGCGTGCCCTTGACCATGTGGACGGCGATGTAGGCGGTGTCGCGGCCGGAGGCGGTGGACAGCGTGATGTCGTCGGCCGGCGCGGTGCGCACCTCCACCGGGAAGCTGATCCGCCGGCCCGAGCGGTCGACCATCGCCTTCAGCTCACGCAGGGTCTCGGTCACCGCCTCGCGCGGGACCGCGTACTCCATCTCCACGAAGCGCACCCGACGCGGAGACGTGAAGACCTTGTAGGGGATGTCCGTGTAGGTGCGCGCGGACAGGGCCTTGCTGGAGACCTGGGCGATCGTCGGGATGGTGGCGGGCACCGCCCGGCCGACCCACTGGGCCACCTGGAAGACGCCGTTGGAGAGGAACTCGTCCTCGACCCAGCTCGAGACCTGGCTCACCGGCCTGCGGGGGCCCGCGCTGCGGTTGTTGCGCTTGGTGTTGGTGCTGCCGGTGTGCGGGAACCAGTAGAACTCGAAGTGCTCGTTTACGGCCCACAGTTCGTCGAAGTCGGCGAGGACCCTGTCCAGGGGCATCGGTTCCTCCCGCGCGGTGAGCAGGAAGATCGGCTCCACGGCGAAGGTGATCGCGGTGACGATGCCCAGGGCGCCCAGGCCGATCCGGGCGGCCGCGAAGACCTCGTGATTCTCCTTCTCGGAGCAGACGAGGACTGAGCCGTCGGCGGTGACGAGTTCGAGCCCCTTGATCTGGGCGGCGATCGAGGCGGACTCGCGGCCGGTGCCGTGCGTGCCGGTGCTGATGGCCCCGGAGACCGTCTGCTCCATGATGTCGCCCATGTTCGTGAGCGACAGACCCTCGCGCGCGAGCGCCAGGTTGAGCCTCTTGAGCGGCGTTCCGGCCTCGACCGTGACGGTCATGTTGTCGCGATCAATGTTGCGGATGCCGGTCAAGAGCTGAGGACGGATCAAAACGCCGTCAGTCGCCGCGATCGACGTGAAGGAGTGGCCGGTGCCGACGGCCTTCACCTTCAGCCCGTCCTCGGCGGCCCGGCGCACGGCCTCGGCCAGTTCGTCGACGGAGGCGGGCGTGACCTCCCGCGCGGGGCGTGCGGCGACATTGCCGCCCCAGTTACGCCACGTGGCGTTCTTCCCGCTCGTCGTGCTGCTCAACGGTGCCTCCCCGACCCGGAGCCGGCCTGCTCAGCCGGCGGTACCCCAGGAAACCGACCGCGACCGCGACGGCTCCGGACACCGCCGGAACCCCGTACCCGGCCCGCGCGCCCGCCGCGTCGATGACCCAGCCGGCGAGGGAGGAACCGAGCGCGACGCCGACCGCGAGCCCGGTGCTGATCCAGGTCATGCCCTCGGTCAGTTGTGCGCGTGGTACGTGCTCTTCGATGAGGGACATCGTGGTGATCATCGTGGGAGCGATGGCCAGGCCCGCAAAGAACAGCGCCACGGCCAGAAACGGCAAGTTTCCGACCAGTAGGAGGGGGATCATACTCACGCCCATCATGAACACGCCCAGCAGCCAGCGCCGTTCCGGTGCGCCTTCGGGGCGCAGCAGGCCGAACACGAGCCCGGCCACGCAGGAACCCGCCGCGTAGAGCGCCAGGACGACACTGGCGGCGCCCTTGTGGCCCTGCTCGTCGGCGAAGGCGACGGTGACCACGTCGACAGCCCCGAAGATCGTTCCGGTGGCCACGAAGGTCGCCACCAGGACCTGGAGGCCGGGCGAGCGCAGGGCCGAACCGTCACCGCGCTGCCCGCGCGGGTGCGGCACGGGCTCGGTGGCCCGCTGGGCGGTCAGCCAGAAGACGCCGACGGCGAGGAAGCAGGCCGCGAGCAGGGGGCCCGCTTCGGGGAACCAGGCCGTGGACAGACCGATGGAGATGATCGGTCCGAAGATGAAGCACACCTCGTCCACCACGGACTCGAAGGAGTACGCGGTGTGCAGCTGCGGCGTGCCCCGGTACACGGCCGCCCAGCGGGCCCGGATCATCGCGCCCAGGCTCGGCACGGAACCGATCCCGGCGGCGCACACGAACAGCACCCAGTCGGGCCACTCGAAGTGCGCGGCCAGCAGCAGCCCGGCCGCGGCGGCGAGCGCGACCAGCGTCGCGGGCCGCAGCACCCGGCGCTGACCGTGGACATCCACCAGGCGCGAGATCTGCGGCCCGAAGGCGGCGGCAGCCAGGGCGATGGTCGCCGAGAGCGCTCCCGCCAGCCCGTAGCGTCCCGTGAGCTGGGAGACCATCGTGACCACGCCGATGCCCATCATCGACAGCGGCATCCTGCCGAGGAACCCGGCGGCGGAGAACTCCTTGGAGCCGGGGGCGGCGAACAGGGCGTGGTACGGGCTGGGCACGGGGTCTCCGGTGGTCCGGGCACGCGCGCGTGGCGGCTCGGCGCGGCGTGTGAGAAGGCGGCTCGGCAGGGACTCGGTAAGGCGTGCGGTGAGCCCGGACAGAGCCGGTAAGGCGTGAATGCAGCTCATACAGCTTACGAAGTTAGGTAACCCTAACGCATCCGGATGTGCGGGTGGCGTCCCGTTCGGCGCCCGTCCGGCACCCCGTCGTTTCCCGCCCGTCAGAGGCGGGTGGCAGGATCGAGTCATGCGAGACGCGCTCGATGCCACCCCCTACGACGCCCTGCTCCTGCTCTCGTTCGGCGGCCCGGAAGGCCCGGACGACGTGGTTCCGTTCCTGGAGAACGTGACGCGCGGGCGCGGCATCCCCAAGGAACGCCTGAAGGAAGTCGGGCAGCACTACTTCCTGTTCGGCGGGATCAGCCCCATCAACGACCAGAACCGCGCCCTGCTGGACGCCCTGCGCAAGGACTTCGCCGAGCACGGCCTGGACCTGCCGGTCTACTGGGGAAACCGCAACTGGGCCCCGTACCTCACGGACACCCTGCGCGAGATGGTCACCGACGGCCGCCGTCGCATTCTCGTCCTCGCCACCAGCGCCTACGCCTCCTACTCCGGCTGCCGCCAGTACCGCGAGAACCTCGCCGACTCGCTGGCCGCGCTGGAGGCCGAGGGCCTCGAGCTGCCGAAGGTCGACAAGCTGCGGCACTACTTCAACCACCCCGGCTTCCTGGAGCCCATGATCGAGGGCGTGCTGCGGTCGCTGGCCGACCTGCCCGAGAACGTCCGGGACGGCGCGCACCTCGCGTTCTCGACCCACTCCATCCCGAACGCGTCCGCGGACACCTCCGGCCCGGTCGAGGAGCACGGGGACGGCGGCGCGTACGTGAGGCAGCACCTGGACACCGCGCGACTCATCGCCGACGCCGTCCGCGACCGGACCGGCGTGGACCACCCGTGGCAGCTCGTCTACCAGTCCCGCTCCGGCGCGCCGCACATCCCCTGGCTGGAGCCCGACATCTGCGACCACCTGGAGGAGCGGCACGCTGCCGGCGTCCCGGCCGTCGTGATGGCCCCCATCGGCTTCGTCTCCGACCACATGGAGGTCCTCTACGACCTCGACACGGAGGCCGAGGCCAGGGCTAAGGAGCTGGGCCTGCCGGTGCGCCGCTCCGCCACCGTCGGCGCCGACCCGCGCTTCGCCGCAGCGATCCGCGAACTCGTCCTGGAGCGCGCCGCGGCGGAGAGCGGCCGGGAGGTCACCCCGTGCGCCCTGGGGGCGCTGGGCGCGAGCCACGACCTGTGCCCGGTCGGCTGCTGCCCCGCCCGCGCTCCCAAGCCCGCCGCCGCGGGCGCCGACAGCCCCTACGCGTGAGGAACGGCGTGATCGACTCCCTGCACACGGAACTGCTCGAGCTCGCCCAGGAGGCCGCCCGCCGGGCCGGCGAGCTGCTGCGGGACGGCCGCCCGGCCGATCTCGCGGTCGCCGCCACCAAGTCGAGCCCGATCGACGTGGTCACCGAGATGGACATCGCGGCCGAGAAACTGATCACGGGCCTGATCTCCGAGCACCGCCCGGACGACGGCTTCCTCGGCGAGGAGGGGGCCTCCAGCGAGGGCAGCAGCGGCATCCGCTGGGTGATCGACCCCCTCGACGGCACGGTCAACTACCTCTACGGGCTGCCGACCTGGGCCGTCTCCATCGCCGCGGAGCAGGACGGCGAGACCGTCGTCGGGGTCGTCGAGGTCCCGATGCGCGGTGAGACGTACCACGCCGTGCGCGGCCGGGGAGCGTGGGGGACCGGTGGGCGGGAGGGCGAGCGTGCCCTCTCCTGCCGTCCCGCGGCGCCCCTCGAGCAGGCCTTGGTCTCCACCGGCTTCAACTACGTCACCGAGGTCCGTGCCCACCAGGCCGACGTCGCACAGCGGCTGATCCCGCTGCTGCGGGACATCCGGCGCAGCGGCTCGGCCGCCGTCGACCTGTGCGACGTGGCCGCGGGCCGTCTCGACGGCTACTACGAGCGCGGGCTGCACCCCTGGGACCTCGCCGCGGGCGACCTGATCGCCCGGGAAGCGGGCGCCCTGACCGGTGGGCGGCCCGGAGAACGCCCCGCACGTGACCTGACGGTGGCGGCCACCCCGGGCGTCTTCGAGCCCCTCCAGCGACTCCTGGAGGACTTCGGCGCCTGGCACGACTGAGCCGCTCGCGCGAAGACGCGAAGGGGCCCCGGCGCTGGATTCGCCGGGGCCCCTCCGCGTACCGCGAAACGCTCAGACGCTCGTCGCGCCGACCTCCACACCGTGCTCGGCGGCGAGGCGGCGCAGGTCGTCGAGCTCGGCCTGTTCCACCTCGACGAGGAAGTCGTCGCCCTCGTCGCGAGCCCGCGTCAGGTCGGACTCGGTCGTCCTTATGCGGTGCAGAAGTCCTGCGGTGAATGCGTCCATGCTGCGCCCCCTCGTCCTGGGTCGTGGGTCGGTGGCACGGGGGTGTGCCGGTTGGGAAGGGGCGATCACGTCTGCCATAGGTGCCCAGCGCTGCCCTGCCGGGCGGCGACGGTGCCGGACACCCACGCCCGCTCTGCGGCAAGCGGAACACGGAGTACCACATGGTGCTGTGGCACATGCAGAGCGTGATCGCGGGGTGTGTAAAGCCGTCCTCCCCCCGCTCCATTCCACGGAAACCTCAACGTCTCGAGAAAATTTCGCATTCCCGGGCTTCACACCCGGCCTTCATCTCGCGCGCACCCGTCTTACCGCCGACTTATGGCCGAAAAGGGCAGGATGGAGGCCCACACCCACCAGCCCCTGCCCGCGTGCGTTCACGGAGCGCTACGCGGGTGGACACAGGAAGGACAAGCGACGTGCGCGTACTCGTCGTCGAGGACGAGCAGCTGCTCGCCGATGCGGTGGCCACCGGACTGCGCCGGGAGGCCATGGCCGTCGACGTCGTGTACGACGGTGCGGCCGCCCTGGAGCGCATCGGAGTCAACGACTACGACGTGGTCGTCCTCGACCGGGACCTCCCCCTCGTGCACGGCGACGACGTCTGCCGCAGGATCGTCGAACTCGGCATGCCCACACGCGTGTTGATGCTCACGGCCTCGGGTGACGTCAGCGACCGTGTCGAGGGCCTGGAGATCGGCGCCGACGACTACCTCCCCAAGCCGTTCGCCTTCAGCGAGCTGATCGCACGCGTGCGTGCCCTGGGCCGGCGCACCAGCCTGCCGCTGCCGCCCGTCCTGGAGCGGGCCGGCATCAAGCTCGACCCGAACCGCCGCGAGGTCTTCCGCGACGGCAAGGAGGTCCAGCTCGCGCCGAAGGAGTTCGCCGTCCTCGAGGTGCTGATGCGCAGCGAGGGGGCGGTGGTCTCCGCGGAGCAGCTCCTCGAGAAGGCCTGGGACGAGAACACCGACCCGTTCACGAACGTCGTACGCGTGACCGTCATGACGCTCCGCCGCAAGCTGGGTGAGCCCCCGGTGATCGTCACGGTCCCCGGTTCCGGCTACCGGATCTGATGGCCGTGGCATCGACGCCCGCGCCTCCCCAGGCGCCCCCGAAGCCGACCTGGGACCCCAGGAGCCCGCAGGCCCCGTTCCCCTGGCTGCGCCCGACCATCCGCATACGGCTCACGCTGCTGTACGGCGGGATGTTCCTGATCGCCGGGATCCTGCTGCTGTCGATCATCTACCTGCTGGCCGCGCAGGCCCTGCACGAGGGCGGCGGCGGCCAGTCCCTGCAGATTCGCGGGGTCAGCCTCGACGTCAGCAGCGCGAGCTGTCCCGCCGTGAACTCCGCGCCCGTGGACGAGATCAACTCGGTGCTCAGGCAGTGCGACGCCGTCCAGCGGCAGCACGCCCTGGACGACCTCCTCAGCCGGTCCCTGCTGGCTCTCCTGGGCCTCGCCGTGATCGCTTTCGCCTTCGGCTACGCGATGGCCGGCCGCGTGCTGTCCCCGCTCGGCCGGATCACCCGCACCGCGCGCGCGGTGGCGGGCTCGGACCTGTCCCGTCGTATCGAGCTGGACGGGCCGGACGACGAGCTGAAGGAACTGGCCGACACCTTCGACGACATGCTGGAGCGCCTGCAACGGGCCTTCACGGCCCAGCAGCGCTTCGTGGGCAACGCCTCGCACGAGCTGAGAACACCGCTGGCGATCAACCGCACGCTGCTCGAAGTGCACCTCTCCGATCCGAACGCGCCAGTGGAGCTGCAACAGCTCGGCAAGACACTGCTGGCCACCAACGAGCGCAGCGAGCAGCTGGTCGAGGGTCTGCTGCTGCTCGCCCGCAGCGACAACCAGATCGTCGAGCGCAAGCCGGTCGACCTGGCGGAGGTCGCCGAGCAGGCCGTCGACCAGGTGCACGGCGAGGCGGTGGCCAAGGGCGTGGTGATCCGGGGCGAGCAGAAGCCCGCGGTCGTCCAGGGCAACGGCGTCCTGCTGGAGCGGATCGCGCTCAATCTCGTGCAGAACGCCGTACGGTACAACGTGTCCGAGGGCGGCTGGGTCGAGGTGACCACCGAGGTCCAGCACGGACAGGCGGTCCTCGTCGTGTCGAACACGGGGCCGGTCGTGCCCGCGTACGAGATCGACAATCTGTTCGAGCCCTTCCGTAGGCTACGTACGGAGCGGACGGGCAGTGACAAGGGGGTCGGGCTGGGTCTGTCCATCGTGCGGTCGGTGGCCCGGGCGCACGGCGGTCATATCGTGGCCCATCCACGCGAGGGGGGTGGGCTCGTGATGCGGGTCACCTTCCCCGTCTGAGATCATGTCGCCGACACACGCGGGGATGTTCGCTTTGCGCGGAATTCTTTGGGTCCCGACCTGGGTTTCCCGTGTGTGATCGATCACAAGGGCGAATTTCCGGCCATCTACTCTCCGTGATCATGAATGCCGTCGTAAAGCCCGGAAAATCCGGGTTTTCAAGGGTCCTGATCACGGGAAGTACACGGTGAGACGCCTTTGAAGTGCGGCATTCGGACCGTGTACGGTCCGCATCGCCATCCAAGCCGATCACTCGTGAGGAGTTCGGTTGGGTGTCGATTGAGTAACAGACCTTGATGTGAGGCAAAATCTCCGCCTCGAGGCGGGCACAAGTCCGGCCTCTCACGCGTTACGTGCGCTGGAGACACCGCAGACACCCAGAGGGGGAGAGGCGAAATGGCTACCGATTACGACACCCCACGCAAGACCGATGACGACGTCGACTCAGACAGCCTTGAAGAGCTGAAGGCCAGGCGGAACGACAAGTCCGCCTCCGCAGTCGATGTCGACGAATTCGAGGCCGCGGAGGGGCTCGAGCTGCCCGGCGCAGACCTCTCGAACGAGGAACTGGCCGTCCGGGTGCTGCCGAAGCAGCAGGACGAGTTCACTTGCATGAGCTGCTTCCTGGTGCACCACCGCAGCCAGCTGGCCCGGGAGAAGAACGGCCAGCCGATCTGCCGCGACTGCGACTGAGGCGGGGTCGGCCGTGACTGGCTCGACCCCTCCTCGGAAGCGCCGCTTCCCCTTCCGGGGAACGGACAAAGGGCCGTCCAGCGGCCCTCACGGCGTGCGTGACGACGAGCGAGGCTCATCCGCCGAGGGCGGATCGGCCTCGCTCGAACCCGCGAGCGGCCGGAATGACCTCCCGGCACCCACGCGGAACGCCGCCCCCGTCGCGAGGCGGAGGGCGGCGGTCATCCGGGACAGGGCGACGGGCCTGGCCCGTGAAGGCGTCCGCAAGGGCGGGAGCCGCGCCAGGGCGGGACTGGGGCACCTCGCCGACCGGATCATCGAGATCGCCCCGCGGATCCCCGTACGGGACCTCCAGGCGCTGCGCAGGCAGTTCCCCGGTCTCGGTCCCGAACAGCTCGCGGACAAGCTCGTGACGGGCGCCGCGAACGCCACGTCCACCGTCGGAGCGGGCATCGGGGCGGCGGCCATGCTTCCCGTGCCGCCCGCGATGCCGACCGAACTGGCCGCGGAGATCACCGGGGTCGCGGCGATCGAGCTCAAGCTGATCGCCGAACTCCACGAGGTCTACGGCGTGCGGCCGACGGGCAATCTCAAGGACCGCAGTACCGCGTATCTGCGCTCGTGGTCGGGCGAACGCGGGATCGACGTCATGAAGCCGTCCTCGATCAACTCCGCGCTCGGCGGTCAGATGAAGCGCGAGCTGCGCCAGCAGATCATGAAGCGCATGGTCCGTGACCTGCCGAACCTGATGCCCTTCATGGTCGGCGCCGCCGTCGGCGCGGTCATGAACCGGCGGGACACCAGAAGGCTGGCCGCGAAGGTCCGGGCCGACCTGCGGAAGATGCAGGTGCCGTGGGACACGCTGTCGGAACTGCCGCCGCTGGAGAAGCCGGCGAACCCCCTGGCCATCGGGGAGATCCCCGAGCACCCGCTGAACCCCGAAGACCCCGACGGCTCCGGGAACCCCGGACAACTCGGGCGCTGAGGGCTCCGGCTCGTCTGGCGAGGCCGGTTCTGCCGGATCCGCGCTGCGGCTCCGACTACGACGCCGCGGCCTCCCGTGCCGCCTTCAGCGCCTCCGCCAGCCGCTCCGGCTCCCGCGTCGACAGGTACAGGTAGGGCGTGGGGTCGTCGGGGTCGGTGACCTCCACCCTCAGCGCCGTCGGGATGTACGCGCGCAACAGCAGGAAGGCCCGGGTGTCGGCCTTGTACGTGCGCCAGGCGCGCGCCCCGTCCGCGTCCAGGATCTCCGCGTCGCCCAGGGCCGTGACCGGGATCTTCGCCTCGCCCGCGATCAGGGAGTCGCCGACGACGCGGATCCGGAGGGAACCGTAGGAACTGGCCACGACCGCCGCGGCCGCGGTGCCGCCGACCAGGCCGCCGAGCAACGGCAGGGTGCCGAAGGGCAGCAGGATCAGGGCCATGGAGACACCCACGAGGAACGAGACGAACCACCAGGAGCGGGGGGCGGTGAGGCGTTCTTCGTAAGGGGTGGCGGAGAGCTGCATGCAGCCAAGCTTGGCACGGTGTCCTGAGACGGCGGACGCGCGGGTAAGGTCTGCGCCTGTGAGTGGTACTTCCGCAGCTCTTGAGCCTCCGGCCGATGCCGTGAAACCCGTTCGGCACCCCGACGCTCCGGTGCCCGGCGAGCTTCTCGGTGCCCACTACGAACACTGTTTCGGATGCGGCGGCGAGCAGGCCCACGGGCTCCACCTGGAGGCGCGGGCCGGCGAGGGAGTGACCGTCACCGCCGAGTTCACCGTGCAGCCCGCCCACCAGGGCGCGCCCGGCCTCGCGCACGGCGGGATCCTGGCCACCGCCCTCGACGAGACGCTCGGCTCGCTGAACTGGCTGCTGCGGACGATCGCCGTGACCGGACGGCTGGAGACCGACTTCGTACGGCCCGTGCCCGTGGGGACCACGCTGTACCTGGAGGCCGAGGTGACAGCGGTGGCCCGGCGCAAGATCTACTCGAGTGCCACCGGACGGATCGGTGGCCCCGACGGGCCCGTCGCCGTTCGTGCCGACGCCCTCTTCGTCGAGGTGGCGGTCGAGCACTTCGTGAACCACGGCCGCGAGGCCGAGATCCGGGCCGCGATGAGCGACCCGGACCAGAGCAGGCGCGCCCGCGCCTTCGAGGTGAACCCGTGAGCCGTGACTTCCTGGACGTCCTGATCCGGCGCGTCGACCCCGAGGTACCGCTTCCGACGTACGAGCACCCGGGTGACGCCGGAGCCGATCTGCGCACCACGCGCGGCCATGAACTGGCGCCGGGGGAGCGGGCAGTGTTGCCCACGGGGGTGTCCATCGCCCTGCCCGAGGGGTACGCGGCCTTCGTGCACCCGCGTTCGGGCCTGGCCGCCCGGTGCGGCGTCGCCCTCGTGAATGCCCCGGGGACGGTTGATGCCGGGTACCGTGGGGAGATCAAGGTGATCGTGGTGAATCTCGACCCGCGCGAGTCCGTGCGGTTCGAGCGCTTCGACCGGATTGCCCAACTGGTCGTACAGCAGGTCGAGAGGGTCCGCTTCCAGGAGGTCGCGGAGCTTCCCGAATCGGCGCGGGCCGCGGGGGGCTTCGGGTCCACCGGCGGGCATGCTGCCGTGGGCGGTGCAAGCGGTACAAGCGCCTCGGCCGCCGAGGGCGGCGCGACGGGTGGGAATCGATACGCTTCGGTCGTATCCGACCGGGAAGGACAGTGACGTGTTCGGACGTCGCAAGAAGAAGGGTGCCGCCGAAGACGCGGCCGGCGAGGCCGAGCAGGTCGTCGACAGTGTCGACGCTGAGGCGGACGATGTAGAGGGCGAGCGCGAGCGGGTGCGGCTCGAGCCCGAGCCGCGGCCCGACGGGCCCTGGGACGACTCGGAGGTGCGCGACCCGGCCGAGGGCCGTGTGGACCTCGGCGGGATCTTCGTGCCCGGGGTCGACGGCATGGAACTGCGGGTCGAGGTCGCCGGTGACGCGATCGTCGCGGCGACCGTCGTGCTGCGCGACAGCGCCATCCAGCTGCAGGCCTTCGCCGCTCCCAAGCGTGAGGGCATCTGGGGCGAGGTGCGCGAGGAGATCGGCTCCGGCATCACTCAGCAGGGTGGCATCGTCGACGAGGTCGAGGGCCCCCTGGGCTGGGAGCTGCGCGCACAGGTGCCGGTGCAGCTGCCGGACGGCACGGGCGGCTTCCACGTCGTGCGGTTCGTCGGCGTGGACGGCCCCCGCTGGTTCCTGCGCGGGGTGATCTCGGGACAGGGCGCGGTGCAGCCGCAGGCGGCCGGCCTGCTCGAGCAGATCTTCCGGGACACGGTCGTGGTTCGCGGCGAGGGCCCGATGGCGCCCCGCGACCCGATCGTCCTCAAGCTGCCGAACGACGCGCAGATGGTCCCCGAGGGCGTCCAGCAGCAGGACGACAGTTCCCGCTTCTCCGGCGGCATGGGCCAGTTGCAGCGCGGGCCGGAGATCACCGAGGTCCGCTAGGCCGGACCGCACGGTTGCGAGGGCCGCACTCCTGACGGGGTGCGGCCCTTTGCCGTGCCCTTTCGCCGCGCCTCCCGGCGGGTCCTCTTGGCGTGGCGTGGCCATGTCCGCTCCTTCCTCGTGTGTGAACTCTTGACGGTCGATTGGTCTGGACCTACGGTCTCCGCTCAACGCCTAAGTTCATAAGGGCGCTCCCAGTTCACATATGAGAACGAGAACGGAGCCGCTGTGCGTCGAACCGCATTCCTTGTGACCGTCGCCGCCCTGGTCGTGGGCGCTCTCGTGCCCTCGAACGTCCCGCGCGCGCAAGCCGCCCCCGCCGCCTTCGCCCACCCCGGGGTCACCGTCTCCCGGGCCCAGCTGGACTTCGTCCGGGACAAGGTCGCCTCCGCGGCCCAGCCCTGGAAGGGAGCCTTCGATCAGCTCCTGGCGAGCAAGTACGCCAACCTGAGCCGCAGCCCCAAGCCCCGCGCCGTGGTCGAGTGCGGGTCCTACTCCAACCCGAACTACGGCTGCACGGACGAACGCGAGGACGCGCTCGCCGCGTACACCGACGCGCTCGCCTGGTACGTCACGCGGGACGAGCGGTACGCCAAGAAGGCCATCGAGCTGATGGACGCCTGGTCGGCCGTCATCAAGGACCACACCAACAGCAACGCGCCCCTCCAGACCGGTTGGGCCGGATCGTCCTGGCCGAGGGCCGCCGAGATCATCAAGTACGCGTACACCGGCACCTGGGCGAACTCCGGCCGCTTCGCGACCATGCTGCGGGACGTCTACCTGCCCGAGGTCATCAACGGCTCCCACTCCAACGGAAACTGGGAACTTTCCATGACGGAGGCCGCGATCGGCATCTCCGTCTTCCTCGAGGACAGGGCGTCGTACGACAAGGCCATGGCGAAGTTCCGCGCCCGCACGGCCGCCTACGTCTATCTGGCCTCCGACGGCGAGCTGCCGAAGACCGTGCCGAGCCAGAACCTGAACACCCGGGACAAGATCGTCGCCTACTGGCAGGGGCAGGGCACGTTCGTCACCGGCCTGACCCAGGAGACCTGCCGCGACCTCACCCACACGGGGTACGGCATCTCCGCGATCTCGCACGTCGCCGAGACCAGCCGGATCCAGGGGCAGGACCTGTACGGCACCGACGTCGGGGAGCGACTGCGGCAGGCCCTCGGCTTCCAGGCCAGGTACCAGCTCGGCGCGGCCGTCCCGAGCTCGCTGTGCGGAGGCTCCCTGAACCTCGGGCTCGGCCCGGTCACCGAGGTCGGCTACAACGCGCTGCACAACCGCCTGGGGATCGCGATGAGCAACACCCAGGCGCTGACCCTGCAGAACCGTCCGGCCGGCAGCAACAACCTCTTCGTCGCCTGGGAGACGTTCACCCACGGGGACAATCCCGCGTGACCCGACGCGCGTGACCCGACGCGCGTGAACCGATTCGGGGGGCTCGTCCGATGAGGGGGTGAGGGGCGCCGGTGTTCGTCTCACCGCGTCAGGGTTGCGTCAAAGGCGCCCCTCATCCTTCAGCTCGTCCTTTATGTCGGAACTGTTGGCCGTAAGGTCGACGCTGCGTAAGCACCAGCCCTACGCAGGAGCCCCTGGAAGACAATGAGGCCATGGCACGCGGAAAGCTTCGGATCTACCTAGGTGCGGCACCGGGCGTGGGCAAGACGTACGCGATGCTGTCCGAGGCGCACCGCCGGGTGGAGCGCGGCACGGACTGCGTGGTGGCCTTCGTGGAGCACCACGGGCGCCAGCGCACCGAGGTGATGCTGCACGGCCTCGAGCAGGTCCCGCGCCGGGAGCTGGAGTACCGGAGCGGCGTCTTCACCGAGATGGACGTGGACGCCGTCCTCGCCCGCGCCCCGCAGGTCGCCCTGGTGGACGAACTCGCCCACACCAATGTCCCGGGCTCGCGCGACGCCAAGCGCTGGCAGGACGTGGAGGCGCTGCTGGCCGCCGGCGTCGACGTGGTCTCGACGGTGAACATCCAGCACCTGGAGTCCCTCGGTGACGTCGTGGAGGCGATCACGGGGGTGAGGCAGCAGGAGACCGTGCCCGACGAGTTCGTGCGGCACGCCGACCAGATCGAACTGGTGGACATGTCACCGCAGGCGCTGCGGCGGCGGATGGCGCACGGCAACATCTACCAGCCGGACAAGGTCGACGCGGCCCTGTCCAACTACTTCCGGCCCGGAAACCTCACCGCCCTGCGGGAGCTGGCCCTGCTGTGGGTGGCCGACCGGGTCGACGAGTACCTGAAGCAGTACCGCAGCGAGCACCGGGTGTCGGCGATCTGGGGCTCGCGCGAGCGGATCGTGGTCGGGCTGACCGGTGGCCCGGAGGGACGCACCCTGATCCGGCGGGCCGCGCGACTGGCGGAGAAGGGCGCCGGCGGCGAGGTGCTGGCCGTGTACATCGCCCGCAGTGACGGGCTGACCTCCGCCTCACCCAAGGAACTGGCGGTCCAGCGCACCCTCGTGGAGGACCTGGGCGGCACCTTCCATCATGTGGTCGGCGACGACATACCGGCCGCGCTGCTCGACTTCGCCCGTGGGGTCAACGCCACGCAGATCGTGCTCGGCTCCTCGCGCCGCAAGGCCTGGCAGTACGTCTTCGGGCCCGGGGTCGGCGCGACGGTCGCCCGGGAGTCGGGGTCCGACCTCGACGTGCACATCGTCACGCACGACGAGGTCGCGAAGGGGCGCGGGCTGCCGGTGGCCCGGGGCGCCCGGCTGGGGCGGGCCCGGATCGTCTGGGGCTGGCTGGTCGGCGTGGCGGGCCCGGCGCTGCTCGCGCTGCTGCTGAACACCGTCCACCTGGGCCTCGCCAACGACATGCTGCTGTTCCTGGCCGTGACGGTGGCGGCGGCGCTGCTCGGTGGGCTGCTGCCGGCCCTGGCCTCGGCTGCGGTCGGGTCGCTCCTGCTGAACTACTTCTACACGCCGCCCCTGCACAGATGGACGATCGCCGACCCGAAGAACATCGTCGCCATCGTGATCTTCGTCGGGGTGGGGGTGTCCGTGGCCTCGGTGGTGGACCTGGCCGCCCGGCGCACGCACCAGGCGGCCAGGCTGCGGGCCGAGTCGGAGATCCTGTCCTACCTGGCGGGCAGCGTACTGCGGGGCGAGACCAGCCTGGAGGCGCTGCTGGAGCGGGTGCGCGAGACCTTCGGGATGGAGTCGGCGGCGCTGCTGGAGCGGGCGGAGGGCAGAGCGCCGTGGACACGCGCGGGGCACGTCGGGTTCGGACGGCCGGTCGACCGGCCCGAGGACGCGGACGTCGACGTGCCGGTCGGCGACCACCTGGCGCTGGCGCTCACCGGGCGGGTGCTGCCCGCGGAGGACCGACGGGTGCTGGCCGCGTTCGCCGCGCAGGCGGTCGTCGTACTGGACCGGCGGCGCCTCCAGGAGGAGGCCGACCAGGCCCGCGCGCTGGCCGAGGGCAACCGCATCCGCACGGCCCTGCTGGCCGCCGTGAGCCACGATCTGCGGACCCCGCTGGCGGGGATCAAGGCGGCGGTGTCGAGCCTCAGGTCCGACGACGTGGCCTGGTCGGAGGAGGACCGGGCGGAGCTGCTCGCGGGCATCGAGGAGGGTGCGGACCGTCTCGACCACCTGGTGGGCAACCTGCTCGACATGTCCCGCCTCCAGACCGGTACGGTCACGCCGATCATCCGGGAGATCGACCTGGACGAGGTGGTGCCGATGGCGCTCGGCGGGGTGCCGGACCCGGCGGAGAGCGTGGAGCTGGACATTCCGGAGACGCTGCCCATGGTCGCCGTGGACGCCGGGCTCCTGGAGCGGTCGGTCGCCAACCTCGTGGAGAACGCGGTCAAGTACAGCCCGGGCGGCGAGCCCGTGCTTGTCTCGGCCAGCGCCCTGTCCGACCGGGTGGAGGTGAGGGTCGTGGACCGTGGGCCGGGCGTTCCCGACGAGGCCAAGGAGCGGATATTCGCGCCCTTCCAGCGCTACGGCGACGCCCCGCGCGGGGCCGGAGTCGGGCTGGGGCTCGCGGTCGCGCGCGGCTTCGCCGAGGCCATGGGCGGCACCCTCGACGCCGAGGACACCCCGGGCGGCGGCCTCACCATGGTCCTCACCGTCCGCGCGGCTGGGCGGCGCCCCGAGCCGCAACCCGCACAGCCCGCACAACCCGAAAGGCATGCCCCATGCTGAGCCCGGCCGGCGGATCACCCCAGGTCCCCACGAGGGTGCTCGTGGTCGACGACGAGCCGCAGATCGTCCGTGCCCTCGTGATCAACCTCAAGGCCCGCCAGTACGAGGTCGACGCGGCCCATGACGGCGCCACCGCCCTCCGGCTCGCCGCCGCCCGCCACCCGGACGTGATCGTCCTCGACCTCGGGCTGCCCGACATGGACGGCGTCGAGGTGATCAAGGGGCTCCGCGGCTGGACCAGGGTGCCGATCCTGGTGCTGTCGGCCCGGCACTCCTCGGACGAGAAGGTCGAGGCGCTCGACGCGGGCGCCGACGACTACGTCACCAAGCCGTTCGGCATGGACGAGCTGCTGGCCCGGCTGCGGGCCGCCGTCCGCCGGGCCGAACCCGCCGGGGGCGGCGAGGACGAGGTCCTGGTGGAGACCGACGGGTTCACCGTCGACCTGGCCGCGAAGAAGGTCAACCGGGCCGGGAGGGACGTACGGCTGACCCCCACCGAGTGGCATCTGCTGGAGGTGCTGGTGCGCAACGCCGGCCGTCTGGTCAGCCAGAAGCAGCTGCTTCAGGAGGTGTGGGGGCCGTCGTACGGGACGGAGACCAACTACCTGCGGGTGTACATGGCGCAGCTGAGACGCAAGCTCGAGGCGGACCCCTCGCATCCCAGGCACTTCGTCACCGAACCCGGGATGGGATACCGGTTCGAGCGCTAGTGCGACGGCCGGGGCGGTGGCTACGGCTCTGTGGGTGTGCCCCGGTACGCTTCAGACATGAGTGCTGTTCCTCGTTCCGAAAAGCCGGTGGGCCGGTTCCGGCGCATGCTCGACCGGCTCTCCTCCTCGCAGGAGGACCTGGAGTCCGAGGAGCTGCGAGAGGACGCCGAGACGGCCGGATGCACGCGCATCGGAGACTGCCAGGACCGCCAGATCGTCACGGTTACTGGTACCTTGCGCACGGTCACCCTGCGGCCGCGCGCCGGAGTCCCGGCCCTGGAGGCCGAGCTGTTCGACGGCAGTGCCGCGTTGGACGTGGTGTGGCTGGGCAGGCGCTCCATCGTGGGGATAGAACCGGGGCGCAAGCTCATCGCGTCGGGTCGGGTCTCCATGAGCCGCGGCCGCCGCGTGCTGTTCAACCCCAAGTACGAACTGAGACCCCTGGGTAGGGAGTAGCCGGTGACCTCGCTCGACAAGCCGACCGAAGACACGACCGCGGACGACACGACCGCGGCCGACGCCCGGGCGGTGACCGAGGCCGCGCTGTTCGAAGCGTTCGGCGGGGTGCGGGGCATGGTCGAGACGGTCGTGCCCGGCCTGCTCTTCGTCACGATCTTCACGATCAACAAGGACCTGCACATGTCCGCGATCGCCGCGCTCGCGGTGTCGCTGATCCTGGTCGTGGTCCGCCTGGCGATGAAGGACACGGTCAAGCACGCCTTCAGCGGGGTCTTCGGCGTCGCCTTCGGCGTCGTCTTCGCGATGATGACCGGCAACGCCAAGGACTTCTATCTGCCGGGCATGCTCTACACGCTGGGCCTGGCCCTCGCCTACATCATCACGACGCTGTGCGGGGTGCCGCTGATCGGCCTGATCCTGGGGCCGGTCTTCAAGGAGAACCTCTCCTGGCGGACCCGCAACCCGGGCCGCAAGAAGGCGTACGCCAAGGCCAGCTGGGCGTGGGGGCTGATCCTGCTCGCCAAGTGCGCGATCCTTTTCCCGCTGTACTGGTGGGCCAACACCGCACAGCTGGGCTGGGTCCTGATCGCCCTGAAGATCCCGCCGTTCCTGCTGGCCGTCTGGCTGACGTGGGTCTTCCTCGCGAAGGCGCCCGCGCCGATCGACGTCTTCGCGGAGATGGAGGCGGAGGAGAAGGCCGCTGCCGCGGAGAAGGCGTCGTCGGAGGCTGGTGCGCGGCACCGTCGGGAGGGCTAGCACCCGGCGTTCAGGTGACCGTCCCCGGGGGCTGCGCCCCCGGACCCCCCGCTCCGGCCCTGAACGGGCCTTGTCCTCAATCGCCGGACGGGCTGGTTGGACCCCTACAGCCTGGTTCGCAAGCTTGCCGGACGGGCTGGTTGGACGCCTACAGCCCGGTTCGCAAGCTCGCCGGGCCGACCGACGGCGAAGGGCGCCCTGAGATCTCAGGGCGCCCTTCGCCGTCGGAACCGTTTCGGGTCAGCTGCCGGTGTCGTCCTTGCGCACCGACAGCAGGTCCTCCAGCTGCTCCTCCCTGGCCTGGGCGGCCACGAAGAGCAGTTCGTCGCCCGGTTCGAGGGAGTCCTCGCGGGTCGGGGTGAGGACCCGGGTGCCGCGGATGATGGTGACCAGTGAGGTGTCCTCCGGCCATTCCACGTCGCCGACCTGGGTGCCGGCCAGGGCCGACTCCTCGGGGAGGGTCAGTTCGACGAGGTTGGCGTCGCCGTGGCTGAAGCGGAGCAGCCGGACCAGGTCGCCGACGCTCACCGCCTCCTCGACCAGGGCCGACATCAGACGCGGGGTCGAGACGGCCACGTCCACGCCCCAGGACTCGTTGAACAGCCACTCGTTCTTCGGGTTGTTCACCCGGGCGACGACGCGCGGAACGCCGTACTCCGTCTTGGCCAGCAGCGACACGACCAGGTTGACCTTGTCGTCGCCGGTCGCGGCGATCACGACGTTGCAACGCTGGAGGGCGGCCTCGTCGAGGGACGTGATCTCGCAGGCGTCGGCCAGCAGCCACTCCGCCTGCGGGACGCGCTCGACCGAGATCGCGGTCGGCGCCTTGTCCACGAGCAGGACCTCGTGGCCGTTCTCCAGCAGCTCGCCCGCGATCGAGCGGCCGACGGCGCCGGCTCCGGCAATGGCGACCCTCATCAGTGACCGTCCTCCTTGGGACCCTCGGCGAACGAGGCCTCGACCTTCTCGATCTCGTCGCTGCGCAGCATCACGTGCACCAGGTCGCCTTCCTGGAGCACCGTCTGGGAGGTGGGCAGGATCGCCTCGCCGAGGCGGGTGAGGAACGCCACGCGGACGCCCGTCTCCTCCTGAAGCCTGCTGATCTTGTGGCCGACCCAGGACGGGGCCGCGTGCACCTCGGCGAGCTGGACGCCCCCGGTGGGGTCGCGCCACAGCGGCTCGGCGCCCGAGGGGAGCAGGCGGCGCAGCATCTGGTCGGCCGTCCAGCGGACGGTGGCGACGGTGGGGATGCCCAGGCGCTGGTAGACCTCGGCGCGGCGGGGGTCGTAGATGCGGGCGGCGACGTTCTCGATGCCGAACATCTCGCGCGCCACGCGGGCGGCGATGATGTTGGAGTTGTCGCCGCTGGACACGGCGGCGAAGGCGCCGGCCTCCTCGATGCCCGCCTCGCGCAGGGTGTCCTGGTCGAAGCCGACTCCGGTGACACGACGGCCGCCGAAACCGGAGCCCAGTCGTCGGAAGGCGGTGGGGTCCTGGTCGATCACGGCGACCGTGTGCCCCTGTTGCTCCAGGGTCTGGGCGAGAGCGGAACCCACTCTCCCGCAGCCCATGATGACGATGTGCACGACCGTCCTTCCGAGGTCAAGAAGTCAAGAAGTCAATAAAAATCTGGCCTGGCCTGGAACAGGGTCTCAGACCGTCGCCCAAGCTACACACGCGCGGTCGGCGCAGGGCACCCCCGTGCACGCATTGCGTGATCAGCGGCGGCTGATGCTCCAGAGACTGAGGAAGGTAAGGATTCCGAGGCCGACGAGGGTGCCGACGGCGCCGATGATCTCCGCGGTCGTGTGCATGGACCCTCCTGGGGGGCGGCAGCGGGCGGGGTTTGTCATATAGACATGAGGACCGGCGCGGCCACGGAATCCGCAGCGCGGGCCTGGCCGATTTCACCCGGGAGGCAGACGCGGCACACCATCACCCGGCTGAGGACGGGGGAGGGTGGGCGGCTCCGTGTTCGAAGGAATACGATCCTCTGTTGTGTCCAAACTGACCGACGTGCCCAAACGGATTCTGATCGGGCGCGCACTGCGCAGTGATCGGCTCGGAGAAACGCTCCTGCCGAAGCGCATCGCTCTGCCCGTCTTCGCTTCCGACCCGCTGTCCTCCGTGGCCTACGCGCCTGGGGAGGTACTGCTGGTCCTGTCCATCGCGGGCGTGTCGGCCTACCACTTCAGCCCGTGGATCGCCCTCGCGGTCGTCGTGCTGATGTTCACGGTGGTCGCCTCCTACCGGCAGAACGTGCACGCCTACCCCAGCGGCGGTGGCGACTACGAGGTGGCCACCACCAACCTCGGCCCCAAGGCCGGCCTGACCGTCGCGAGCGCGCTGCTCGTCGACTACGTCCTGACCGTCGCCGTCTCCATCGCTTCCGGCATCGAGAACCTCGGCTCCGCGATCCCGTTCGTCGTCGAGCACAAGGTGGCCTGCGCGGTCGGCGTGATCGTGCTGCTGACGCTGATGAACCTGCGCGGGGTCAAGGAGTCCGGCAATCTCTTCGCGATCCCGACCTACGTCTTCGTCGCGGGCGTCTTCATCATGATCGCCTGGGGCGCCTTCCGCGGACTGGTGCTCGACGACACCATGCGGGCGCCGACGGCCGAGTACACGATCAAGGCCGAGCACCAGGGCCTGGCCGGCTTCGCGCTGGTCTTCCTGCTGCTGCGCGCCTTCTCCTCCGGCTGCGCCGCGCTCACCGGCGTGGAGGCCATCTCCAACGGCGTCCCCGCCTTCCGCAAGCCCAAGTCGAAGAACGCGGCGAGCACCCTCGCGGCGATGGGCCTGCTGGCCGTCACCATGTTCTGCGGCATCATCGTGCTGGCCCTGGTCACCAAGGTCCGGATGGCCGAGAACCCGGCCGTCGACCTGCTGCACAACGGCGTCGCCGTCGGCGCCGGATACGTCCAGAACCCGGTGATCACCCAGGTCGCCGAGGCCGTCTTCGGCAAGGGCAGCTTCCTGTTCATCGTGCTCGCCGCGGCCACGGCCCTGGTGCTGTTCCTGGCGGCGAACACCGCCTACAACGGCTTCCCGGTGCTCGGCTCGATCCTCGCACAGGACCGCTACCTGCCCCGCCAGCTGCACACCCGCGGCGACCGCCTCGCCTTCTCCAACGGCATCGTGCTGCTCGCCGGCGCGGCCACGCTGCTGGTCGTCATCTACGGAGCCGACTCCACACGGCTGATCCAGCTGTACATCGTCGGCGTGTTCGTGTCCTTCACGCTCAGCCAGATCGGCATGGTCCGGCACTGGAACCGCCTCCTGGCGACCGAGACCGACCAGCTCAAGCGCCGTCACATGGTCCGCTCCCGCGCGATCAACACCTTCGGCGCCTTCTTCACCGGCCTGGTCCTGGTCGTCGTCCTGGTCACCAAGTTCACGCACGGTGCGTGGGTCGCCCTGCTCGGCATGGTGATCTTCTACGGGACGATGACCGCGATCCGCCGCCACTACGACGGTGTCTCCGCGGAGATCGCCGCCCCCGAGGGCCCCAGCGACGACACCGTCCGGCCCTCGCGCGTCCACTCGGTGCTGCTGATCTCCAAGATCCACCGCCCGACGCTGCGCGCCCTCGCCTACGCCAAGCTGATGCGCTCCGACACCCTCGAGGCGCTCACCGTCAACGTCGACCCGGCCGAGACGAAGACACTGCGCGACGAGTGGGAACGGCGCGGGATCGACGTACCGCTGAAGGTCCTGGACTCGCCCTACCGCGAGGTCACGCGGCCGGTCATCGAGTACGTCAAGAGCCTGCGCCAGGAGTCGCCGCGCGACGCGGTGTCGGTGATCATCCCGGAGTACGTGGTCGGCCACTGGTACGAGCACCTGCTGCACAACCAGAGCGCGCTCAGGCTCAAGGGCCGGCTGCTGTTCACCCCGGGCATCATGGTCACGTCCGTCCCGTACCAGCTCCAGTCCTCCGAGGCGGCGAAGAAGCGGGCCCGCAGGCGCTCGGAGTGGAACGCTCCGGGTTCGGTGCGGCGCGGTCCTCTGCAGGAGGGGCGGCCGAAGGAGCCGTCGGGTTCCGGCACCTCGACGCATTCCGGCAACGGGTCGGGGGCCGGCAAGGCCCCGGGCTCCTCGGGGCCGGACGCGAAGGACTGACGCTCCCTTCATCCCCGGGCGCATGGTGAACGGCCGGACGACAGCCACGTAGACTGGTGGGCTGTTGTCCGGCTGTTCCTCGTTCGACGTTGTGGAGTCACCCCGCCATGCAGGCAGAACCGAAGAAGTCGCAGGCGGTGTCGCTCGTCGGGCAGGAGTACGAGGTCGAGATCGGCCCCGTCGCCCACGGCGGCCACTGCATCGCCCGTACGGAGGCCGGCCAGGTGCTGTTCGTCCGGCACACGCTGCCCGGCGAGCGGGTCGTGGCCCGGGTGACCGAGGGCGAGGAGGGGGCCCGGTATCTGCGCGCGGACGCGGTGCGGGTGCTGGAGGCGTCCAAGGACCGGGTCGAGGCGCCCTGCCCCTACGCCGGACCCGGCCGCTGCGGTGGCTGCGACTGGCAGCACGCCAAGCCGGGCGCCCAGCGCCGCCTCAAGGGCGAGGTCGTCGCCGAGCAGCTGCTGCGGCTCGCGGGCCTCACGCCCGAGGAGGCCGGCTGGGACGGCACGGTGATGCCGGCCGAGGGCGACAAGCTGCCGCCCGGCGAGGTGCCCTCATGGCGTACCCGAGTCCAGTACGCGGTGGACGCCGACGGCAACGCCGGCCTGCGGCGCCACCGCTCGCACGAGGTCGAGCCGATCGAGCACTGCATGATCGCGGCGCCGGGCGTCAGCGAGCTGGGCATCGAGGACCGCGACTGGTCGGGGATGGCGTCCGTCGACGCGATCGCGGCCACGGGCTCGCAGGACCGCATGGTGATCCTCGAGCCCCGGCCCGGCGCCCGCCTTCCCCTCGTCGAGCTCGACAGGCCCGTCTCCGTCATGCGCGTCGAGGAGCACGACGGCGGCATCCACCGCGTCCACGGCCGCGCGTTCGTGCGCGAGCGTGCCGACGGCCGGACGTACCGGGTCGGCAGCGGCGGCTTCTGGCAGGTCCACCCGCAGGCCGCCGACACCCTCGTCAAGGCGGTCATGCAGGGTCTGCTGCCCCGCAAGGGCGACATGGCGCTGGACCTGTACTGCGGCGTCGGCCTCTTCGCGGGCGCCCTCGCCGACCGCCTCGGCGACAAGGGCGCGGTCCTCGGCATCGAGTCCGGCAAGCGCGCCGTCGAGGACGCCCGGCACAACCTCGCCGGGTTCGAGCGGGTGCGGATCGAGCAGGGCAAGGTCGAGGCGGTCCTGCCGCGCACCGGGATCACCGAGGTCGACCTGATCGTCCTCGACCCGCCGCGCGCGGGCGCGGGCAAGAAGACGGTCGAGCATCTGTCGTCGCTGGGGGCGCGGAAGATCGCGTACGTGGCCTGCGACCCGGCGGCGCTGGCGCGGGACCTGGCGTACTTCCGGGACGGGGGATACCGGGTGCGGACGCTTCGGGCTTTCGATCTGTTCCCGATGACGCACCACGTGGAGTGCGTGGCGATTCTCGAACCGGCTTCAAAGGCGCTCTGACCTGCGGTTTTCTTGGGCTGCTCAGGTGCGTCGAGGTGTGCCCGACCTGTTTCCCTCAGTCCATCGCGTGGAGTGCGTCGCAGGCTCGTGTCACATGCCTCACCTGCTGCTTCGAACAGCGGGGTGCGGGCGATGAACGCTCTGCCTCGGCTTCGTGAGGGGGCGGTGGGGGACGTGTCTTGACGCTCGTTCGACGCTGCTTCTGATGGGGCGTCACGAGGCTCGTGCGCCTGAAACAGCAGCGAGGTTAATGATCAAACTCAGACTGCACGGGGGCTCAGGAGTTGGACGCCAGGTGCGGGTTGATGTGCCTGCGCGACTGCTCGGCCAGCGGCCCCGTCCATCTTCTGCAGGACTCGGCCCGACGGGCGGCGTTCGCTTCACGAGGCAGAGACCGCCGACCCATGGACAAACCTTCCTCTCCCGCCCCTGCGCGGACGCTCCTACGGTCGAGGCTGCGGGCGCTCACCGGCCCGCCGTACCGAAGGAGCAGGACCCTCATGAAGATGACTGGCAACACGATCCTGATCACCGGCGGAACCTCGGGCATCGGCCTCGGTCTGGCGCTGCGGCTGCACGAGGCCGGCAACAAAGTGATCGTCGCCGGCGCGGCGCAAGGAACTCCTCGACGAGATCACGGCCGAGCACCCGGGCATCGACGCGCTCGTCCTCGACGTCGCGGACCCCGACTCGATCGCCCGGGCCCGTGAGACCGTGGCGGCGAGCCACCCGGGGCTGAACGTCCTGGTCAACAACGCCGGCATTCAGCTGCTGGAGAGCGTCCTCGCCCCGGCCGGACTCCAGGCCGCCGAGGATCACATCGCGACCAATCTGCTTGGCACGATCCGGATGACGTACGCCTTCCTGCCGCTGCTGGTGGGCAAGGACGACGCGGTCGTCGTGAACGTCACCTCCGCGCTGGCGTTCGTACCGCTCCCGTTCACCCCGACCTACAGCGCGACCAAGGCCGCGCTGCACTCCTTCTCCGAGAGCCTGCGCATCCAGCTCGCCGGTGCTGACGCCGGAGTCCAGGTGATCGAGGTGGTGTCTGGGCCAGCCGGTCGCCGAGATCCACCGCCGCGCTGTGGCTCTCGATGGGGGAGACAACAGCACGCGGGCGGGACCTTGGGGCCACATCATGGGCGAACGCGAGCTGGACCCGTCTCGGATGGTCCTCACCGAAGACGCGGAACGGTCAGGAAGCGCCGTCGGGCGATCTGTCCGCCAGCTCAGGTTGGGGAGCCCGCGCAGGTGAATTGCGGGAGGCCGACCCAGGACCGCCAGCGGCGGAAGAAGTCGCAGACCGCCCGCCAGTACGGGAAATCGACCGGCAGAGCCGTCCACTTCACACCGTTGTCGACGAGGTGGCCTTCGTCCGGGCTGGCTGGTGGTGCCGGGTGCGGCTACCAGGCGGCCAGTGAGCCGTCGGTGTTGCGCCAGAGCGGATTGCGCCAGCGGTGGCCGCGTTCGGCGGCGGCGCGGACTGCGTCCTCGTCGATGGTGATGCCGAGACCGGGTGCTGTCGGGCGGTCGATGTAACCGTCGCGGAACGTGAAGGGCGTGGTGTCGGCGAGGTAGTCCAGCAGGCCGCTGCTGTCGCCGTATCCGATGCCCAGTGCCTGTTCCTGGATGAGGAAGTTGGGGATGGCGAAGTCGAGTTGGAGGCTGGCGGCGAGGGCGATCGGGCCGAGCGGGCAGTGCGGTGCCACCAGGACGTCGTAGGTTTCTGCCATCGCGGCGATACGACGGGTCTCGGAGATGCCGCCGGCGTGGCTGATGTCGGGCTGGGCCACGGCGATGCCGTCCGAGAGCACCGAGCGGAAGTCCCAGCGGGAGTAGAGCCGTTCGCCGGTGGCGATGGGGATGGACGTGGAGCGCACCACGGCGCCGAGGTCCCGGGAGAACTCCGGCAGCACGGGCTCTTCGACGAAGAGCGGCAGGAGCGGCTCCAGGAAGGGCAGGACGCGGCGGGACATCGCCCCGCTGAACCGGCCGTGGAAGTCCAGCGCCAGGTCGCGGTCCGGCCCGATGGCCTCGCGGACCGCGGTCACGCCGGCCACGATGGCATCGATCGCGGCGGGCGTGGCGAGCGGTTCCAGCTGGCCGCAGGGGTTGAGCTTGACCGCGGTCATGCCCTTGGCGACCTGCTCGGCGGCCGACTCGGCCAGTTCCTGGGGGGTTTCGCCGCCGACCCAGCCGTAGACGCGCACCCGGTCGCGCACGTGGCCGCCGAGGAGCTGGTGGACCGGGACGCCGTGGGTCTTGCCCGCGATGTCCCACAACGCCTGGTCGATTCCGGCCAGGGCGCTGCTGAGGACGACTCCGCCGCGGTAGAAGCCGCTCTTGGCGAGCACCTGCCAGTGCTCCTCGATCCGGGCCGGATCCTGGCCGAGAAGGTAGTCGAACATCTCCTCGACGCAGCGGGCGACGGTGTGGGCCTTGCCCTCGACTATGGGCTCCCCCCAGCCGGAGATGCCCTCGTCGGTGTCGACGCGCAGGAAGAGCCAGCGCGGTTCGACGAGGAAGAGCTCGTATCCAGTGATCTTCATGGGATGGACCTCCGGGTCCTGTGCTGTGTACGGCCTGATGCGGGGGCTCGGTGAGGGGTGAGTCGGTCGTGGTCGCAGCGAGCAAGGGGCCACTGCCCGCTCGGTGGCGCGGGAGAGAAGTTGGAGCGGGGGGAAGAGGAGGGCCGTTGCGGGCGTGCGAGGGTGGAGTTGCGGCGGTCGGGTCGTTCCCGGAGCGGGCCGGGCGGGCCTTCGCCCGGGACGGGTGAGGCCGGTCGCCTACTCCTGGGAGCTGATGCTGCGGCCACCGTCCACGAGCAGGTTCTGGCCGGTGACGAAAGAGGCGTCCTCGGAGGCGAGGAAGGCCACGGCGGCGGCGATGTCCTCGGGGGCGCCGAGCCTGCCGACGGGGGTACGCGCGACGGTCTGCGCCCTGTACTCCTCGGGTACCTCGGCCCACAGGGCGGTGACCACGGCTCCGGGCAGGACGGAGTTGAACCTGATCTGACCCCCGTACTCGACGGCGAGTTGGCGTACGAGGGCGTCGATACCGCCCTTGGCCGCCGCGTACGCGGGGAAGCCCTTGAAGCCGATGGCCGCGTGCACGGACGAGGTGATCACCACCGCACCCCTGGCCGTCCTGAGGAGGGGCACCGCGGCCCGGACACCGTAGAACACCGAGTCGAGGCAGAGCCGCAGCTGGTCGTGCCAGGCGGCATCGCCGAGTTCATGTGCCGCTCCGTACAGGTTGCGGCCGGCGTTGAGGTGGAGCACGTCGAGGCGCCCGGTCCAGGACTCGGCCTCGGCGACGGCCGCGGCCCAGTGAACCGGCGAGGTGACGTCGAGGGGCCGGTCCTGTGCCCGCCCGCCCCAGGCGCGGATCTCCTCGGCCACGCGATGGGCGGCGTCGGCGTCCACGTCGGTGACGAGGACGGACGCCCCCTCCGCCGCCAGCCGGCCGGCGGTGGCCGCCCCGATGCCGGAGCCCGCCGCGGTGAGCAGGGCCGTACGGCCGGTGAAACGTGCCGGTGCGGCGGCGACGGTCATGGCGTTCCTCCTGGTTCTGCCGGTCTGGCCGTGGAGCCCCGCAGCACCAGCCGCGGCTCGGTCGGTACGACGACGTCTCCCACGGGCTTGCCCTCGATGGTGGCCACCAAGGCCTCCACGGCAACGGTCCCCAGCTCGTACAGGGGCATCGCCACGGTGGTCAGCGGGGGATGGAGGTGCGCGGCCACGGGCAGGTCGTCATTGCCCACCACGGAGACGTCCTGCGGGATCCTGAAGCCCAGGTCCCTGATCGCGGCCATGGCGCCTATCGCCTGAGCGAGCGAACTGGTGTAGAGGGCGGTGACCGGCGGACGCGCGCTCCCGGCGGTGGGGCGCAGCAGTTCCCGCGCGGCGAAGCTGCCGCCGTCCTCGGTGAAGTCCCCGGACGCGACCGGAGCCGCGTCCAGCCCCAGTGCGTCGGCGTGGCGCACGAACGCCTCCTTGCGGACCTCGCTGGGGGTGATCCCGGCGGGACCCGCGATGTGGCCGACCCTGCGGTGGCCGAGGCCGTGCAGGTGGTCGAGCGCGGTCACGCTGGAGCGGGCGACGTCCATGGTGACGTTGCGGCCGGATCCCTCCACGGAGCGGTTGAGGAAGACGTGGGGGACCGTGCTGTGGCTCAGAGTCTCCAGCAGGGGGTGGCCGGGGCGGGCGGAGGCGATGAGCAGCCCGTCGACCCTGCCCTCCTGCACCAGGTCGTTGAAGGAGCCGTCGGCCTCCTGACCGTCGAAGTCCTCCGCCAGCAGGGAGAGGTAGCCCAGCTCGCGGGCACGTTGATAGGCGCCGCGGGCGATGGTGACGTACGTGGGGTTGGCGAGGGCGGGGATCAGCAGGGCCACTGCGTGGGTGCTGGCTCCGGCCAGGGCCCGGGCCCCGGAATGCGGTCGGTAGCCGAGTTCCTCGGCGGCCTCATGGACGCGTCGGCGTGTCTCCGGCCGCACGGACAGGTCCTGCCGGCCGTTGAGCACCTTGGACACGGTGGCCTTGGAGACCCCGGCCGCGTGTGCCACATCCACGAGCCTGGCACGGACGGGCTGTTCCGGCACGCGCTCCCCCTCCCGTAGGTGTCGCCCTGGTCCACTGGTGCGGGCCGAGAGTGACTTGTTCGTAGCTCTTGACACTTTCTGGAAACGCAACTTAACGTTCGCGAAAGCTTCAGTCAACCGGTTTCCTCAGACGGAAAATTGCGGTAACTCTACGCAGAGCTGTTGAAACCGGCCATAGCGACATTGCTAGTTATCGGCCAAATCTGACGTGGAGTCAGCTGGCCGATGGAGGCCCCGGGCTCACCGCCGACGCGACCACCGTCGCACCCGCGGTCCGCCGAACCGGTGCGCGCACTCGTCCACGCAGGCGGATGCGCTCGGCCCAGGGCATCGACACCACTGCCGAGCGAGCCGGTGTTCCGCCGGCCGCCGCGCCTCTCCGTTCGCCCGCCACGGCAACCCCCATGCCGCCATGGACCCCGTCGTACGTCCCGCAGCCGCGTACGTCCGCCACGAAAGGCCATCAGCATGCCCATGTCAACGACGACCTCCCTCGACAGACGTCGATTCCTCGCCGTATCAGCCGGAACCGCGCTCGCCGCGACCGGTCTGTCCGCCTGCGCCGGCTCCGTCAGCAACGGCACGGGTGATGCGGGGAGCGGCAAGACGACCCTCACCGTGATGACGGTCGAGAACGAGTGGGACAAGAAGACCCTCAAGGCCGCCGAAGAGGCGCTGGGGATGCACCTCAACGTCATCATCTGGGACGCCACCAAGCTCAACGCCATGCTGGCCGCCAAGAACGCGCCGGACGTGGTCCGCGGCTTCGGCGCGACCGAGACCCCGTACTTCGCCGCGCGCGGCCTGATGACCGACCTGGACCCGTACTTCGCCAAGAGCTCCGTGCTGAAGGCCTCGGACCTCGACCCGGTCAACGACGTGTGGCGCTACGACGGCAAGAAGCAGGGCGCCGGACCGCGCTACGGCATGGCCAAGGACTACTCACAGGACTCCATGTTCTGGTACCGCACCGACCTGTTCGAGGCCGCCAAGCTGGACGTGCCGAGCGCGACCGAACCGATCTCCTACGACGAGTGGCTCGACCTGGGCAAGAAGCTGGTCAAGCGCCGCCTGGGCAAGGTCAAGGTGTACGGCCTGAACGCCACCGGCATGGGCGTCTTCCCACAGCTCATGGGCATGACCGCCTCCGCCGGCGGCAGCCTGTTCGCCGAGGACCTGGCCACGGTGGACTTCTCCTCCCCGGAGGCGCTCAAGGCCCTGCGGTGGTACCTGGACTACGCGAAGGCCGACATAGGCCCCAGCGTCGTCAACCCCAACCCGGACGGCTGGGACGGCCCCACCTACCAGGCCAACCGGATGGCGATGAGCTGCAACGGCTACTGGTTCGGCGGTCTGATCGGCGCCGACGCCAAGCTCGCCGAGGTCTCCCGCTTCGCGCCCGCCCCGCAGCTCGGCAGCCACCGCGTCAGCTCCTGCTTCGGCGCCACCGGCTTCTGGATCCCGAGGGACGCCAAGAACAAGGACGCGGCCTGGAAGTTCTTCGAGTGGTACTTCGGCGGCAAGCCCGCCCAGGACCGGGCCGCCAGCGGATGGGGCATCCCCTCGCTGACCTCCTTGCGTTCGAAGATGCCGCAGACCAACGCCTTCCAGAAGCAGGCGTTCCAGGTGCAGGAACAGGAGCTGCCGCACTTCTCCGTCCTCAGCTTCACCCCGTACGCCCAGCAGGCCGCCCTGGAGGGCGTTCTGAACAAGGTCCTGCCGGGCGCCGTGAAGTCCGGGACGTCCGCGGGCAAGGTCGCCGACCAGCTCAACTCCCGGATGAACGACCAGCTCGCCCAGGGCAAGGAGCTCGTGGGGTGAGCACCGGACAGATCACCGCGCCGGGCGCGCCGTCCCCCATCGGGGAGACGGCCGCCCGGCCCGGGCCCCGCAGCCGCGCGCGCGGCAGCCGTCGGCGCCCCTCCCTGACCACCCGCCGGGCCTTCTCCTTCTACGTGTTCGCCGGACCCTGGGTGCTGGGCTTCCTCACCCTGACGGCCTTCCCGCTCGGTTACGCCCTGTGGCTGAGCCTGACCAACGCCGACGGACTGTCGAACAACTCCCGCTTCGTCGGCCTGGACAACTACCGGGAGGTCCTCACCGACCCGGAGACGATGTCCTCCCTGGCCCGCACCGGCGTCTTCACCGCTATCACCGTGCCGCTGAGCATCGCGGCGGGGCTGTTGCTCGCGGTGCTGGTCAACCAGCCGATCCGGGCCCGCGGGATGTTCCGCACCCTGCTGTACCTGCCCGCGGTCGTCCCGCCAGTGGGCGCCGCCCTCACCTTCAAGCTGATCTTCGACCGGGACTCGGGCGCCGCCAACGGCGTCCTGGACGCCCTGCACATCGACGGTGTCAGCTGGCTGATGGATCCCTACGCCCGCTGGGTCCTGGTCACCCTGACCCTGTGGGGCGCCGGCAACGCCATGATCATCTCGCTGGCCGGGCTCCAGGAAATCCCCAAGGAGCTCCACGAGGCCGCCCGCATGGACGGGGCGAACGCCTGGCAGTCCTTTACCAGGATCACCTTGCCGATGCTCTCCCCGGTGCTGTTCTTCCAGGTCATCACCGGCATCATCGCCGCCGTGCAGAGCTTCCTGCCGCTGCTCATCTCCCTCGACCCCACCCCCAGGGGCGTCACGGCCGTCCCCGAGGGCAACTACCTTTTCATGATCCACGTGTTCGCCCAGTACTTCGCCAACGGCCGCTACGGATACGCCTCAGCGATGCTCTGGGTGCTGTTCCTGATCATCGTCGCGATCACCTTCCTCGTCTTCAGGCTCAGCAGGGGCGCGGTCTTCTACTCCGTCGCCCCGGAGCCGGACAAGCCGTCCCGGCCGCGCACGATCGGAGGCAAGTGATGGTGTTCCCCCGCAGAAGTGCCGTCTACATGCTGCTGGTCGGCGCCCTCGTCCTCTTCCTCGGCCCGTTCGCCTGGCTGCTGGACACCGCTCTGAAGGCCCCCGACGAGCTGCGCGCGCTGCCCATCCACTGGTGGCCGCACCACCCCAGCCTCAGCAACTTCCGTGACGCCCTGACCCAGATCGACTACCTCGGCTATGCCCGCAACTCCCTGACGATCGCCACCCTCTACGCCGTCCTGGTCACCCTGGCCTCGGCGTGGGCGGGCTACGGATTCGCCCGCCTCAACGCACCCGGCAAGCGGCTCATATTCAACGTTCTGCTATCGACGATGATGCTGCCGCAGATCCTCACCCTCATCCCGACCTATCTACTGTTCGCCAAGCTCCATCTCACCAACACCTATGTGCCGTGGGTGCTGTGGGGCCTGTGCGGCGCCCCGTACCTGATCTTCCTGTTCCGGCAGTTCTTCTCGAACATGCCCAAGGAGCTGGAGGAGGCCGCGATCGTGGACGGCTGCGGGCAGATCCGCATCTTCTGGCGGATCTTCCTGCCGCAGTCCTGGCCGGTCATCGCCACCAGCCTGATCCTTTCCTTCAGCTGGACCTGGGGCGACTACATCGCGCCCGCCCTGCTGCTGGACGACGCCCACACCACGCTCGCGGTCAAGCTCGCCTACGGCTACGTCAACGAGCACGGTGCACCGCTGGGGAACCTGGTCGCCGCGGGCGCGGTGATGTACGTCGTCCCGGTGCTGGCGTTGTTCCTGATCGTGCAGCGAGGCTTCGTCACGGGCGCCGCCACCTCCGGACTCAAGTGACCGACGTGTACCAGCACACCTCGCAGCAAAGGACTTCCCATGACCGGCACCCAGGCAACCGTCAGGTCCCGTGCGGCGGTGGGGTCATGACCGAGCGTCCCGCCCTCACCCCGCAGCTCGGCCGGACACGGGTCATGGCCATCCTGCGGTCGGCCGACGCCTCCGGGCTGCTCGCCGTGGCCACGGCTCTCGCGTCCGGCGGTGTCACCTGCCTGGAGGTCACCCTCACCACCGCCGGAGCGCTCGACGTGCTGGCCGCCATCCGGGCGGAACTCGGCCCCGACGTCGCGGTCGGCGCCGGCACCGTGATCACCGGTGACCAGGCCAGGGACGCCCTGGCGGCCGGAGCGGAGTTCCTGGTCGCCCCCGTCGTGGACACCGCCGTCGTCCGGAACGCGGCCGACCGGGGCGTACCGTGCTACCCGGGTGCCTGGACACCGACCGAGGTGTCCCAGGCCTGGCAGGCGGGCGCCGCCGCCGTCAAGCTGTTCCCCGCGAGCACGGGCGGCCCCGCTCACCTGCGCCAACTGCGAGCGCCACTGCCCGGCATCCCACTCGTCGCCGTCGGCGGCGTCGGCCTCGACGAGGCGCGGGACTACCTCGACGCGGGCGCCTGTGCGGTCGGTATCGGCTCCCCGCTGGTGCGCGGGGCGGACCAGGACCCGACTGCGCAGGCACTGGACGCCCTCACCGCGAGGGCGCGCACCCTGCTGGACGCGGTACGGACCACCGCGCGGGCCAGGGAGGCGAGCGCGTGAACACTTCCTCACCGCCGCTCGGCGAGCCCTACCTCGTCACCCTCGGCGACGTGCTCGCCGTCATGGCGGCCCCGGATCCCGGCCCGTTCGCGCTCGGCACGACACTGCGCCTGGGGATCGCCGGCGCGGAGTCCAACGTCGCCATCGGGGTCAGCCGACTCGGCGGATCCGCGACCTGGATCGGCCGGGTGGGCGACGACGAACTCGGCGACCTCGTCCTGCGGGAACTACGGGCCGAAGGGGTCACCACCGTCGCCGTGCGCGACCCCGCCCCCACCTCCCTGCTGCTGAAGGAGCGCCGCACCACAACCCACAGCCGCACGCGCTACTACCGCACCCACACGGCCGGAGCCCGGCTGTCCGCCGACGACATCCCCGAACATGTCGTCGCGGGGGCGGCGGTCCTGCACATCACGGGCATCACCCCGGCGCTCGGGGAGGGTCCCGCCGCGGCCGTGACCCGGGCCGTGGGCATCGCCGCCGAGGCGGGCGTGACCATCTCGCTGGACGTCAACTTCCGCTCCCTGCTGTGGAGCGAGACCGAGGCCCGGACGATCCTGCTGCCCCTGGTGCGCAGGAGCGACCTGGTCTTCGCCGGACCGCACGAGGCCGCTCTCGTCGTGCCCGGCGCCGACGGACCGGAGGAACTCGCCCAGGGCATCTGCGACCTCGGACCCAGCGGTGCCGTGATCAAGCTCGGCGCCGAAGGGGCGTACGCCCTCCTCGACGGACGGACCCACCGGCAGCCCGCCATCCCCGTCCGCGTGCACGACTCGGTGGGCGCGGGAGACGCCTTCGCCGCCGGGTACCTCGCCGAACTGCTCGCGGGGAAGCCCCCGAAACGGCGGCTGAGGACGGCGGTCCGGCTCGGCGCCTTCGCGGTGAGCACCGCCGGCGACTGGGAGGGCCTGCCCCGGCGCTCCGAACTCGGGCTGCTGGACCACCACGACGACATCGTCCGCTGAAGCCCCCTCCACCCGCCCTGCTCGATGAACCTCCCAGGACCACCCATGCGCACAAGCTCCCTCACCGGCGCGATCCCCGTCCTCACCGGCTCCTACACCCCCGACTCCGGCGGCACCGGGCCCGGCATCGCCGCCCTGCGGCTCGATCCCACGACCGGACGCCTCTCGTACGACGAGGTGCAGCCGCTGCCCGTGAACGGGGCCTCGTTCCTGGCGGCGCACCCGTCGCTCGGCGTCGTCTACAGCACCAACGAGACCGAGACGGGAACCGTCAGCGCCGTCGCCCGCTCCGACGACGGCACCCTGTCCCCGCTGGGCGACCCGATGAACAGCGGCGGGGCGAACCCGTGCCACCTCACCGTCCACCCGGACGGAGAGTGGCTGCTGACCGCGAACTACGGCAGCGACACCGCGCCGGGCACTGTCGCGGTGCACCGGCTCGGCGCGGACGGACGCCTGCTGGAGCCGACCGATCTCGTCGTCCACCACGGGGCGGGACCGGTCACCGGACGGCAGGAGGGCAGCCACGCCCATCAGGTCCTCGTCGACCCGGCGGGCCGTTTCGCGCTGGCTGTAGACCTCGGGGCGGACGCCGTTCTCACCTACCGGCTCGACACCCTCACCGGAACTCTGGAGCGGATCGCGGTGAATCCGATGAGCGAGGGGTCCGGCCCTCGCCACCTCGCCTTCGCCCCCGGCGGTGACCTGGTGTTCAGCGCCGACGAGCTGTCCTCGACCGTCACCTGCCACCGCTACGACGCCGCCAACGGCACCCTGACCGCTCTCTCCTCCGTACCCGCCACGACAGCCAAGGACGTCGTCAACCAGCCCGGGGGAATCGTCGCATCGCCCTGCGGACGCTTCGTGTGGGTGACCAACCGCGGCGCGGACACGGTCGCCGCGTTCCGGCTCGCAGGCAGCGCCCTGGAACCGCTCGGCGAGGTCCCTGCCGGCGGCACATGGCCCCGCGGCCTCGCTCTGGTGGACGGTCATCTGCTCGTCGCCAACCAGCACAGCGGCACGCTCGCCGTCCTGCCGGTCCTGCACGACGGAACCCTGACCGCACCCCACCCGCCGATCTCCGCCCCCTCGGTGGTCTGCGCACTGGCGCTCTGACCACCCTCCCCTCCCACCCTCCCCCTGGTCGCGTCCGAAGCGACCTCCGAAAGGCAGTCATGTCCGAGCACGGCCCAACCTCCGCCGCCCGCTTCACTCTCGACTCGGCGTTCGACGTCGGCAATGTCAACCCTCGTCTGTACGGATCGTTCGTCGAGCACATGGGCCGCTGCGTCTACACCGGCATATACGAGCCCGGCCACCCCGCCGCCGACGCGGACGGCCTGCGCCAGGACGTCCTGGCGCTGGTCCGGGAGCTCGGCGTCACCACCGTTCGCTACCCCGGCGGCAACTTCGTCTCGGGGTACCGCTGGGAGGACAGCGTGGGCCCGCGCGAGGAGCGGCCGACCCGGCTGGACCTGGCATGGAAGTCCACCGAGACCAACGAGTTCGGCCTCGGCGAGTTCATGGACTTCTGCGGTAGGACCGGCATGGAACCCATGATGGCCGTCAACCTCGGCACGCGAGGCGTGGAGGACGCGGTACGGCTGCTGGAGTACGCAAACCACCCCGGCGGCACCGAGCTGTCCGACCGCCGTGTCGCTGACGGCGGCAAGGAGCCGTACGGCATCCGGATGTGGTGCCTGGGCAACGAGATGGACGGCCCCTGGCAGACCGGCCACAAGACGCCCGAGGAGTACGGCCGCCTCGCCGCCGAGACCGCCCGTGCCATGCGGCAGGTCGACCCCGATCTGGAGCTGGTCGCCTGCGGCAGCTCCAGCTCCTCCATGCCGACCTTCGCCTCCTGGGAAGCGACCGTCCTTCAGGCCGCGTACGACCTCGTGGACTACGTCTCCCTGCACGCCTACTACGAGGAGATCGACGGCGACCGCGACTCCTTCCTGGCGTCCGCCGTGGACATGGAGCACTTCATCGAGTCGGTCGTCGCCACCTGCGACCACGTCCGCGCCCGCCTCAAGGCGGACAAGCGCATCAACCTCTCCTTCGACGAGTGGAACGTCTGGTACCAGAAGCGGCCCAACCCGCACCCCGTCGAGGAGTGGCAGCAGGCGCCGCGCCTGCTGGAGGACGTCTACACCGTCACCGACGCCGTGGTCTTCGGCTCGCTGCTCATCGCCCTGCTGCGGCACGCCGACCGGGTCACCGCCGCCTCCCTCGCGCAGCTCGTCAACGTCATCGCGCCGATCATGACCGAGCCGGACGGGCCCGCCTGGCGGCAGACCACCTTCTTCCCCTTCGCCCAGGCCTCGCGGTACGGGCGCGGCCGGGTGCTGCGCGTCGAGGTGGACAGCCCGACGTACGTCACCGCCAGGTTCGGCGACGTACCGCTGCTGCACGCCACCGCGGTGATCGACGACGAGACAGGCGACATCACCGTCTTCGCGGTCAACCGCAGCCAGACGGACGCCCTTCCCTTGAAGATCGACCTGCGCGGCGTCGACGCCCACGCCCTGGCGGAGCACCTCGTCCTGGCCGACAGCGACCCGGAGGCCACCAACACCGCGGACCGGCCCGACCGTGTCACCCCGCACACCGCCACGGGCACGGCCGTCACCGACGGAGTCCTCCATGCCGAACTCGAACCGCTCTCCTGGAACATGATCCGTCTGACGCACCAGCACGCCTGACGACGTCGACGAACCGACCGCCCATGGGCCGGCGCAGTCACCGTCCTCGACGTCGCCGACACCGGCTCATGGGCCTGCCGGCCGCGTACCGGGCCATCCGGATCACGACGGGCCTCAGGCCCACACGTTCTCCGTGTCCTCGACCGACGGGCACACCCCGACCGCACGACCGCAACCGGTGTCCTGGGACACCGTCGTCCTCACTCCTGGGAAGTACCGATGACAGCCGTTGCCCGCCCCCTGTTCCGCGACCCCGTTCACGACGGGGCGACCGATCCCACCGTCATCTGGAACCGGCACACCGGCGAGTGGTGGATGTTCTACACGAGCCGTCGCGCCGACGCGCCTCCGACGAACGACGTGAGCTGGGTGCACGGGAGCGACATCGGGATCGCGTCCTCCTCGGACGGCGGGGCTGACTGGCTGTACCGGGGAGTCGCCGAGGGACTGGACATCGAGCCCGGACGGCACACCTACTGGGCCCCCGAGATCGTCGACGACGGAACCGAATACCACATGTTCCTCAGCGTCATCCGCGGTGTTCCGACCCGGTGGGAGGGTCATGCACGCGCGATCCGCCACTACACGAGCCACGACCTCTTCTCATGGACCTACCGCTCCACCCTGTCGCTGTCGTCCGGCAAAGTGATCGACGCCTGCGTACTGCGGCTCCCCACAGGCGGCTACCGCATGTGGTACAAGGACGAGGCCGACCACGCGCACACCTATGCGGCGGACAGCGACGACCTGACGCGGTGGACCGTCCGGGGACCCGCCGTCGAGTGCTCGTCGCACGAAGGCCCTAATGTCTTCGAGTTCGACGGCAGCTACTGGATGCTTGTCGACGAATGGCACGGCCTGCGAGTCCTTCACTCACGGGACCTGGAGACTTGGGAACCGCGAGGACTCGTCCTCGATCGTCCCGGGCGTGGCCCGGACGACGGGTCGTACGGCTTCCACGCCGATGTCGTCACCAGCGAACTCGGCGCATTCGTCTTCTACTTCACCCACCCCGGGCGATCCGACAAAAGCCCTGGACGACACAGCGACCACGACGAGCGCCGAAGCTCGATCCAGGTCGCCCGCCTCCAGGTGAACGGAGACACCCTCGTGTGCGACCGCGACGAAAAGTTGGAAGCACCCATCCTGCCTCTCGAAGGGCCGGTCCGGTGACAGCGATCCGAGAAGTGACCGTGAGGGCCCGTCGCGCATGGATGATCCCGTGCGCCGCCGCGCTCCTCCTCGTCACCGCATGCCGTGCCCAAGCGCCGGCAGGCTCCGGTGTGACCCTGCTCGACGGGAACCACATCTCCCTCTCCGGCCCGACCGTCGTCTCGGCCCTTCCCATCGACGACCAGGGCGACGTCGACGCGGCGACGGCGCGGGGCCAGATCCCCTCGCTCAAGAGCGTGGCGCTTCAGTATCCCGACGTCCGGGTCCTCGTCACCGACTCGGACGGGCACACGACCGACGCCGCACTCCAGAACCTCGCGGCGAACTGGGCCCTCCCGCCCGAACTCGTCGTCGCCGCGGACTCCGCCTCCGTGGGCGGACAACTGCCCACGGACGGACAGCTCCACACCCTGCTGATCGGAGCCGACGGACACATCGCCGCCGAATGGTCGAACCAGGCCGCCCCGACGCAGGCCATCGTCGCCGCACTCCGCAAGGTCACGGCGAGCCCCTCCACCCCTTCCGACAATGTCGTACGGAAAGAAGCACCATGAGACAAATAGCAGAGATCAGACGGCTGTTCGCAGGCGCGGTCGTCACCATGCTGCTCGCCTGCGCCGCGGTGGCCCTGACACCGGCCGTGCCCGCCCACGCAGCGGGCTCGACCTACTACGTGGACTGCTCGGCGGCATCCAACGGGACCGGAACCTCCTCCTCACCGTGGAACTCACTGGCGGGCCCGAACGCGACGACGTTCGCCCCGGGTGACCAGCTGCTGTTCAAACGGGGGACGACCTGCACCGGCCTTCTGCACCCGCTGGGCTCGGGCAGCGCGGCAGGCGGATCGATCACCATGAGCGCCTACGGCACCGGCGCCCTGCCGGTCATAGCCGGCGGCGGTGGCACGGACGCGATCTACCTGTACAACCAGCAGTACTGGGAGATCTCCGATCTGGAGGTGACCAACACCGGCGCCGTCACGGGCGCGAACGAGCGGCGCGGTGTCTACGTGGTCCTCGAGAACTACGGGACGGGACACCACTACAAGATCAGCAACCTCAACATCCATGATGTGAACGGAACCGAGTCGAAGGCGGGCGACGGAAGCGCCGGCATCCAGTTCTCCGTCATCGGGACCACCACGACGCCGACCACCTTCGACGACCTCGTCATCGACGGCAACACGGTGTCGAACATCCACCGCAGCGGTATCAACATGAGCAGCGTGTGGGGGTGCCGCCCCTCCATCGGCTGCAGCTCCACGAACTGGACCCCGTTCACCAACGTCGTCGTCCAGAACAACACCGTCCATGACACGAGCGGCGACGGCATCGTCGTGCAGAGCTCGCAGGGCGCCGTCATGCAGCACAACGTCGTCTACAACGCGGCCAAGGGCAATTCGGCGAACGCGGGCATCTGGGCCTGGGACTCCGACAACACGGTGATCCAGTACAACGAGGCGTACGGAACCCAGAAGAACTCCGGGAACAGCGACGGCCAGGGCTTCGACGTCGACTACGGGCAAGACGGCACGATCGTCCAGTACAACTACAGCCACGACAACGCGGGAGGCTTCATCCTCTTCTGCGGCTGCGGCGGCGGGATGCACCTCGCCAGCAACGCGGCGGTCCGCTACAACGTCAGCCAGAACGACCGTCTTCGCGCCATCACCATGGACGGTTCGCAGGACTCCAGGTTCTACAACAACACCATCTACATCCCGTCCGGATCCACCGCGAACGTCCTTGAGGTCACGGGCGCCTGGAACGACCTGACGCTCGCCAACAACATCATCTACAACCTCGGCAGCGGCGGCTACGTCTACACCACCGGCCAGCCCGCCTCGAACTTCGCCTGGCGGAACAATCTCTTCTACGGCAACCACCCGGCCAGCGAGCCGTCCGACCCCGGGAAGATCACGGCGAATCCGCTGCTGGCATCGCCCGGCAGCGGCGGCACCGGAATCGGCAGCGTCACGGGCTACCAGCTCACCGCGGGCTCCCCGGCCGTAGGCGCGGGGGTCGTCATCCCCAACAACGGCGGCCAGGACTACTGGGGATCGGCCGTCCCCTCGGTCTGCGCGCCCGACATCGGCGCCGACCAGTACAGCTCGCCCTCCGACTCCACCTGCCTGGCGAACGAGAACCTCGGCTTCGAGACGGGGACGACCAGCGCGTGGAGCAAGTGGAACAACGCCTCGGTGACGAACGCGACCTCCCACACCGGAACCTACGCGGCCAAAATCACCTCATCGCCCGCCTCCCTCGAACAGTCCGTACCCGTCGCCCCACGCACGACCTACCGGGTCTCGGGCTGGGTGAAGTCGGACACGGCCGGTGAGGTCATGAACGTCGGCGTCAAGAACACCGGCGGTCTGGAGACGGTGGCGAGCGCCAGCGGCACCTCGTGGACGTTCGTCTCCGCCGACTTCACCACCGGGGCGACGAACAACACCGTGCGGCTGTACTGCTACAAGAGTTCGGGAACGGGCAGCGGCTACTGCGACGACATGGCCGTCACCCCCGTCAGGAACTACGCCATCAACGGCAACTTCGAGTCCGGCCACACCGTGCCCTGGCGCAACGGCGACTTCTCGCTCACGGGCACCGCGGCCAACGGTAACGCCGCGGCGCTGACGAACTCGTCCCTGAGCGGAAGCACCCTGTTCCAGATCATCACCGGCCTCACGCCGAACACCACCTACAGGCTGACCGGCTCCCTCGCGAGCCAGACCGCCGGCACCACGACGGCGCTGGAGGCCAAGCTCTACAACGGCACGGCCGTCACGAGTGCCTCGACCACGTCGAGCACCTACTCGAAGCAGTCGACGACCTTCACCACGGGCGCGGGCGTGACCTCCGCCCGCATCTACTGCCACCTCGTCTCCGGAACCGGCGACGGCTACTGCGACGAAGTCACCCTGACCCAGCAGTGACCAACAGCGTGGGCGTCCCGCACAGGCCAAGACCGTGCGGGACGCCCACGCGCTCCCCGTGCCGATGTCTTTTCGTGCAACTCAACAGAGAGGTGAACCGACCATGGGAACGTCAGGACGTCAGGAGCAGCCCGGCCTGCCCGGAGCCGCTCGCCCGGGAGGGCTGTCCCGGCGCGGGATCCTCAAGGGAGCGGCGGTCACGGCGGGGGCCGCCGCACTAGGCCTCGCCGGCACGGGAGAGGCCCATGCCGCGGACGCCGTCATGACCGCCACGTCACCGGACGGCAGCAACAAGATCACGGTGTCGCTGGTCGGTGGAGCGCTCTCCTGGTCGGTCACGCGCTCCGGCACGACGGTCGTCGCCACCTCGGTGCTCGGACTCGTGATGAGCGACGGCACCACGCTGGGCACCGCCAACACCGTAATGACCAACTATCAGCACTGGACCCAGGACAACACCTGGACCCCGGTGTACGGGCGTAACGCGACGATCCGCGACTACTACCAGGAAATGCGCTGGAACCTTCAGGACAGCAGCGGCGGCATCACCTTCGGCGTCCAGATACGCGCCTACAACACCGGAGTCGCGCTGCGCTACACGCTGCTCGGCACGGGCAAGGCCACCATCTCGGACGAGTTGACCAGCTTCGTGTTCCCCGGCGGCACCCTGGTCCACAGCGCCCGGGACGAGAGCGTGTACACCCCGGTCGCACCGGACGCGATCCCCTCCACCGGCACCTCCAGCACGGACGCCGGCCCCCTGACCGACATGCCTCTGCTGGTCACCCTGGCCGGCGGGCTGCGCGCCTGCATCTGTGAGTCCTCCCGCGTGAACTACCCGCGAGGGATGCTCACGTCGGTCTCCGGGCAGAGCAACACCCTCAAGACGTACCTGATGAAGAAGACCGCTCGCGGCAGCGGCACGGTGCAGACCACCTCGACCGTCGCCACCCCGTTCGCCACGCCCTGGCGGGTGCTCGTCCTCGGCTCCTCCGACACCGACCTGGTCGACAACGCCGAACTGGTGCTCAACCTGGCCCCGGCCAATGCCCTGACCGACACGACGTGGATCCGGCCGGGCAAGGTGTTCCGCTGCAACCTGACCACCGCCGCGGGAATCGCCGGCGTGGACTTCGCCGTCGCCCGCAGCCTGGACTACGTCGAGTACGACGCGGGATGGTACGGGCCGGAGTTCACCACCACCGACGCGACCCAGGCCATCTCGGAGATCGATCTGCCCGCGGTGATCGACTACGCCACGAGGAGCAGCGTCGGCCTCTTCCTCTATGTGAACCGTCTGGCCCTGAGCGCCCCCGACACCCTGTTCGCCCTCTACAAGAGCTGGGGCGTGGCCGGCGTCAAGCTCGGCTTCATCAACGACGGCACCCAGACCATGACCAACCAGATCATCACCTGGGCCAAGACCGCCGCCAAGTACAACCTGCTGATCGACATGCACGACGACGTGCGGCCGTTCGGCTACGAGCGCACCTACCCCAACTGGATCAGCCTGGAAGGCGTCCGGGGCAACGAGAACTTCCCCACGGCCACCCACAACGTGACCCTGCCCTTCGCCCGCAACGTCGGCGGACCGATGGACTACACCATCTGTTACGGGCAGTCCCGCGACCTGACGACCAACAACCATCAGATGGCGATGGCGGCGGTGTACTACCAGCCGCTCAACTTCCTCTACTGGTACTCCACACCGTCGTCGTACGCCACCACCGCCAACTGGCCCGGACTGGCGTGGTTCGACGCCGTCCCCACCACCTGGGACGAGAGCACGACCCTCACCGGTTCGATCGGCGAGTACATCGCGGTCGCCCGCCGCAGCGGCACCACCTGGTTCCTCGGGGCGATGACCAACGAGACCGCCCGCACCCTGTCGGTTCCGCTGGACTTCCTCGACAGCGGCGTGAGCTACACCGCCACCGTCTACGCGGACGGAACGGCGGGCACCACCCCGCACGCCACGCCCACGGTGGTCAGCACCCGGACCGTCACCTCCTCGACAACCCTGAGCATGGCGATGACCAACGCGGGTGGTCAGGCGGTCATCCTCAAGCCGAGCTGACGCCCCGCGACCCGGGCTGTCCCGTTCCGGACCTGGTGGGCGCGGGCGAACCGGCAGGCGCTCGACCGCACCCGGTCCGCAGGACACCATGCCCGGAGTCCTGCGGACCGGGTCCACGAGCCGGAAGGTTTTCGGCGCCGGGCGTGAGTTCTGCGAGCAGCCGGCCCGTTTCCGGGGCCGGCCGCGCCCTCGTCCTCCGGTGTGCCCGCTGCTCTGCGGGCCACGTAGATGGTCCAGGTCGGGCAGCCGCCCCGGCTAGGTAGGACCGCCAGCGGCGGAAGAAGCCGCAGAGCGCCCGCCAGTGCAGCTCGCGCCCGGTCCGGTCCGTCACCTATTGGCCGCCGTCAGGGAGACGAGTGTGCTGGCCACCCGCTCACCTCAGGACGGCCGCTGCGTCGAGAACTGCCACGAGCGTCCCGAACGCGGACGACGTGCCCGTCGGCCACCGCAGCGGCTTCTTATCAGCCGGCGCAGGGCAGCCGCGCGACTTTGGGAACTGCCGCCGCTGGTATGCCGGGAACGCGGTTGCCAGTCTCCCTTGCTCCCCCTCTCGTCGGGGCCCTGTCACCAAGGATCGGGAAGCCATGATGAAGACATCGACGACCAGCGGTTTCTCGTGTGGGAGTGAATCGCTCCGACCTGTTCCCGGGCACCACCTCGTCCGGGACGACGGCGTGCTCGGCACTCGAGCGATCGGGAGCGCCCCGCCGCGGGCGGTCCTGCGCGTGCTCCGGGACGGGGGCACCTCGCAGGCGGGGCGACGGCCGTCAGGCGGGCGGGGGCGACGGCCCGGCACGCGGGGCCCGGGCCACGCCGTGAGGTCGGCGGCCATGAGCCGGCCGGTGCGAGGGACCGGCTCACGTCCGCGCCGCTCCTCCAGACAGCCGCTCGCCGGCCACGGCGGCCAGGGCCTCGGTGTCGGAAGGCTCGGGGGACGTCTTGGGGGCGCAGCTGACGATCAGCGCTTCACGGCGTCTCCGGTTCTCGTCGGGGCTCGGGCTCCCGCGTACCCGCCGTTCCGCCCGGGGGCATGAAGGCATGAGGAGAGTCGTCTGCTCCAGGCACCCGGCAGTGGCCCGAGCCCTACCCCAGGCGCTGTGCTCCGATGACCGCATCCGGGGCCATCTGGCGGGTGACCAGGGCGTGGGCGGTCTCGGTGAGGCGAAGCCGTCGCTCACTCGCATAGGCGGTGAGCAGTCGCGCGGCTTCGCCGACGGTGGTGTCGGCGTACTGGGCGACCATGCCCTTGGCGATCTCCAGCGTGGCCTTGGAAGCGATGACGCTCTGCACGCGGGTGATCACGTCGTCGACCCGGGCGGGCTCGCTGGACCAGTGCATCAGGGCCAGCGCCGCCGAGTCCGCGAGGGCCTGCGCGAGATGGACGTCGTCCGGCGCGAGATGGCCCGACGGCCGACGCAGCAGGGTGAGGGCGCCCAAGGGCCGATCCTGCAGCCGCATCGGGATCGCCTGCAGGGAGCCGTATCCGGCTTCGACCACGGCGGCGACCAGGTGCGGCCAGCGTTCCTGCTCGGCGGAGATGTCGGGCACGCTCACCGGCTCCCCGGTGCGGTAGCAGTCCACGCAGGGGCCGTGGCCGTTCTGCAGTTGCAGCAGTTCGACGAAGGCGGCGTCCTCGTCGGTCGACGCCATCGTCCTCATACCACCACGCGCGTCGGCGATCATCACGGCCGCCGCGTCCACGTCCAGCAGGTCCTGGCAGGCGTGGACCAGGCGATGGAAGAGATGCAGTGGGTCGAACTCCGCGGCATAGGTGTCCGACAGGGTGAGGAAAGCCTGCGCCAGCCGTCGCTCGCGGTTCATGGTCGCCTCCCCGGCGCTGTCGTTACGGGTACCGGCACAGGTGCCGGCCGCTCAGTCATCGCGGAGGTCCATGGTGCGGTTGATGATCGCCCGGGCCACTCCCGTGGAGGTACGACCCTGGGCGAAGGCCCGCGCACGCAGGCGTAGCAGCGCCTCCTCGGCGCTCACGCCAAGCTGCATCATGATCATCCCGGTGGCCTGGTGCACCTCCTCCCGATCCGATTCCGCTCCTGACAGCCACGTTACGACTCCTTCGGAGGCGGGGGAAGCGTGATCAAGGGCGATGACGGCCAGGGTGACCGCGTCCGCGACCAGCAGGGCGGTCCGCACATGATCGCCGCTCAGCGAACCCGGAGTGTCCCGGTACAGGTCGAGCGTGCCGAGCGCGCTTCCGGCACCCGCCAGGGGCGCCGAGTAGACCGCCCGCGCCCCGGCCCTGACCGCCTGGACGGAGAACAGCGGCCAGCGGCGCGTGTCCGGAGCGCGGGCCAGGTCCGTCGCGAACACGGGCGCACGCAGCCGGGCCGCCTCCCGGCACGGTCCCTCACCGAGGGTGTACTGGAGCTCCGCCAACTGTGCGGCGACGCCGTCGCTGGCGCACAGCACGACACCGGTGTCCGAGCTGTCCCCGAGCACCGACACCGAGAGCCCCACGACCATCGGGAGCAGCCCGACACAGGCACGGCACAACGCGTCCGGCACCTCCTGCGGAGGGAGTCCGCGCACACCGGCGATGAGCCGGTGGGCGATACGGGCACGCTCGATGTCCGTGTCTTCCCCGGCGTCTCCGCTGCCCAGCAGATCGTCGCCGGACATGGCCGTCACCTCCCGGCAGTCGCTCCGCACGAACGACCTCGAACGATCCTGGCACAAGAGGTCACGCGTGGTCGCGCACCCCTTCTCGGGTGACCCGTGGGCGCGGCAGGCGAGCGGCGACGGCCGCCGCGACCGGTGGGATCGCGGTCGGTCCTCTCCCCGTACGACGTTCCCGCCGTCCGCTCGCCGCGGCCGCCCCGCTTCGCCTCCGGCCCTCGCCCGCACGCGGGTGAGGGCGGCTGCGCGCGCAGGCGGCGCGCTCGCGCCCGGCCCGTCCCGGGGCGGCGGACTTCGGGACGGCGGACGGCCATCGGCCTCCCGTCCCGCACCGTCATGGCGACTCACTTTCCTGTCCGGCGTCGGGACCCGGGTTGTTCCTTGGCTGCCCGGCCGGCCCTCGTCACCGGGTGTCCGTTCGGCACCACCGGAAACGCCGTTCGGGGTCAGCGCGATCGGCACCGGTCGGCACCGATCGGCGCCCGGTGCTGGGGCAGGGGCAGGGGCAGGGGCAGGGGCAGGGACGCGGTCCGGCCAAGCCCGACACCCGGCTCGCGCGGGAACGGCTGGGCCGGCAGCCGTGGGGCGGCTGCCGGCCCTGATGGGGGACGTTTCGGCTGAACGCGTTCGGGGAGTCGGATGGGCGGAGGTCGCGTCGCGTGCGGGTTCGGCAGTGAGCCGGCATTCAGTTCGTCCGCCACTCCGCCGTCCGGTCTCGATCGCGACCGGACGGCAGAGCTGTGCTGTGTTCGGGAGACGCCACCGGCGGCCAGTGAGGACCGTGCGGCGGCCAGTGCCGACTCCTCCCCGGGGCACCGCTTCCGGCACCCTGTTCCAGCTGGTGGGGCGCGGCGTCCGTGACGTGAGACGGGCGACCTCGGGGCCCGGCGCCGTCGGTCACCAGCCGGTCAGCAGCAGGTGATTGAGGAGGAGGGCGGTCACGGCCTGCGCGGCGAGCCAGGCACGGGGTCGAGTCAGGAACGCACAGGAGGCCAGCAGCCACATGGCGAAGGGCAGCCAGATGCGCTCGGTCTCCGCTTTGCTCATCCCGGACAGGTCGGCGATGAGCAGCGCGGCGAAGGCCGCGGCGAGGAGCAGGGCGAGGCGGAGGTCAGGGGAGGCGCCGGGTCCGTCCGCCCGGCGAACGGCCCGCCGGCGCAGGGCAGGGACGGTACGGAGGGAAGCGCCGTGCCGGTCGGGTGTCCGGACGCGCGGAGAGGCGTCGGCGAAAGCACGTGCCCTGAACCGTGCCGTGGTCCCAAGGAGCGTGGCGCCGGTGCGCCGCAGGCCCGCCACTGTCGCCGGGCCCACGATCAGGACCGTGCAGGCGAGGTTGGCCCACACCCAGTAGCCGTAGGGCCGGATGCCGCCTGCTCCCTGGTAGTAGCGCTGGACCAGGAGGTGGTACGCCTCCCACCAGTTGAAGCCCGCGAGGGTGAACACGACCGGGACGACGGTGACTCCGGCGAGGGTGTAGGGCAGGGGGCGCCTTCGTCGCGGGCCGCCGAGCAGGAGGACGGCGCCGGCGATCACGGCGAAGAGGGTGAGCCCGTAGGAGAGATAGCAGATGAGGCCGAACAGGAGCCCGGCGGCGAAACCGGTGAGCCGCGGTCGGCGCCCGGTGGCCGCGAGGGCGAGGAACGCGATCGTCCAGGCGGCGACCGCCGCGAAGTATCCGTCCGCGGACGTCCCCATCCACACCGCGGCCGGTGCCATCACCAGGAACGGCGCCGCCCGGCGCGCGAGCGCCTCGTCCGCGAGCACCCGCACGGCGACCAGCACCGCCACGCACGCCGACGCCCCGACGGTGACGCACCAGACTCCGGCCCAGCCCCCGCCGCCGAGTCCGACCCGGTCGAGCAGGACGAACGTGACCGTCGCCGCCGGAGGGTGGCCCGCGACATGCGCGGGCCAGTTGTCGGGAGAGTGGAGCAGGATGTGGTGGGTGAAGTCCCGCAGGGTCGCGGGGATGTCCTGGAAACGGTCGATGACCCGCAGGTACTCGTAGCGGGTCGTGAGCCGGACCGCGATCCCGCGCTGCCAGCCGTCGATCAGCGCCAGTGACCACGTCCACGCCATGGCCGTACCCCAGGCGACGCCCAGCAGCGCCCGCCACGGCAGCCGGGCGGCCACTCGCGGGCCGTAGGCCACGACGCCGACCGCGACGACGAGGGCCGCCGGGGTGCCGGGGCCGACGTGGGGTCCCCAACGGGCGTACAGGGGCGGCCAGTTCACGTGCAGGGTGCCGTACTCCCGCTCGATCGCGGTGCCGACCAGCGCGGCCGCCGCGACGAGCAGAGCGGCGGCCGCGGTCGCGTACAGGTCTCGGAGAAGATCACGGGTCACGGCGAAACGCTAGGCCGCCAGGAACGCGCCGGGGCCGTCGCGCGCCCGGACGTCAGCGTTTCGTCATGTGTCGAGGGCCCCATTGCGCGGCTGCGGCTGCGGCTGCGGCTGCGGCTGCGCCGGCGTCTGTGGTCGGCGCATGCGGGCCCGTCGCCGCGGACATCCGACGCCACGGTTGCGATGACGAGCAGGGGGGTCACGGACCCGTTCCTTCTCGCGTCCGCAGGGGGGTCACCGACGGGTTCCTTCTTGCGTCCGCAGGTCGGCCGCCGCGGGTGCGAGGGGCGGTTCGGCCAGCACGCGACTCATGTCCCGCACCGCCTGCCAGGTGCCGCGCCAGGTCCCGGTCACCTTCGACACGCCTGAGCGCGGCAGGTAGGGGACGTCGTGCTCGGCGACGCACCAGCCCGCGTCGGCGGCCCGTACGACCATCTGCAGGGGGTATCCGCTGCGCCGGTCGGTCAGGTCCAGGCCGAGCAGGGCCTCACGGCGCGCCGCCCGCAGGGGACCGAGGTCGTGCAGCCGCAGGCCGGTGCGTCGGCGCAGCATCAGGGCAAGCGCGAGGTTGCCGGCCCGGGCGTGCGCGGGCCAGGCGCCCCGGCCCTGCGGACGTCGCCGTCCGAGCACCAAGTCGGCTCCGCCACCCTGTACTTCGCGTACGAACGGCATGAGCAGGGACGGGTCGAGCGAGGCGTCGCAGTCGCAGAAGCACACGATGCCGGCGGTCGCGGCGCTCAGCCCGGCGTGGCAGGCGGCGCCGAAGCCGCGGCGGGGTTCGTGGACGACGGTGGCGCCGAGTTCCCGGGCGATGTCCGCCGAGCCGTCGGTGGAGCCGTTGTCGACGACGAGCGCACGCCAACCGGACGGAATGCGGGCGAGAACCCAGGGGAGCGCCTCGGCCTCGTCGAGACAGGGGAGGACGACGTCGACGTCCTCGTGCGGGGGAGGGGTCATCACGACGTACACCCTACGAGCGCGATTCGGTCATTTCGGACTCCGGTTCCTTACGAAACACGGACGTCGACGCCGGGCGGGGGCCGGAGGACGACGCGAGGCGGCACGCGGTGCGAGGCTGGCCGTATGGAACAGCAGCCGTACGAGCAGGCAGCGGGCGCCCCCGAGAGCCGAGGGACCGGGGCAGCCCGGGCGAGGGTCCTCGTCGTCGACGACGACCCCACCGTCGCCGAGGTCGTCTCGGGCTACCTCGACCGCGCCGGATACCTGGTGGACCGGGCGGGGGACGGCCCCGCGGCCCTCGCCGGCGCCGCCGCGCACTGGCCCGACCTGGTGGTCCTCGATCTGATGCTGCCCGGCATGGACGGCCTGGAGGTGTGCCGACGGCTGCGCGGCCGCGGGCCCGTCCCGGTCATCATGCTCACCGCCCGCGGCGACGAGGACGACCGCATCATGGGCCTGGAGGTCGGCGCGGACGACTACGTCACCAAACCCTTCAGCCCCCGGGAACTGGTGCTGAGGGTCGAGTCCGTACTGCGCCGCACCCGCCCTCCGGTGGGCGCGCGGTCCCTCAGCGCCGGGGGGCTCACCGTCGACCCGGCCGCCCGCCGTGCCGCCAAGAACGGCGCCGAACTCGCCCTCACCCTGCGCGAGTTCGACCTCCTCGCCTTCCTCCTCCGGCATCCGGGCCGGGCCTACAGCCGCGAGGACCTGATGCGGGAGGTGTGGGGCTGGGACTTCGGCGACCTTTCCACCGTCACGGTCCACGTCCGGCGGCTGCGCAACAAGGTCGAGGACGATCCCGCCCGGCCCCGCCTGATCCAGACGGTGTGGGGCGTCGGCTACCGCTTCGATCCGGCGGCCCCCGTCGGCCCCGGCGAGGAGTGACCTGTGCGCGACACCCTCCTCATCGCCCTGTACGCCCTCCTCGGCGCGGGCGCGGCCGGGCTGGTCGGCGCGGTGACCCTGTGGCTGCTGCGCCGACGGTCGCTGACCAGCTCGCTCACGGTGGTGGCGGCCGTCGCCGTGACCGCGATGCTCGCGGGCACCATGGCCGTGGCGCAGGCGATGTTCCTGTCCGCGCACGACCTGAGCGTGGTCACGACGGTGGTCGCGATGGCGGCCGTCGTCTCCCTGGTCACCGCGCTGCTGCTCGGCCGCTGGGTGGTCGCCCGCAGCCGCGCACTCACGCTCGCCGCCCGCTCCTTCGGCGACGGCGGCGACTTCACCGCGCCCGACGGCCCGGCCACCGCCGAACTCTCCGCGCTCAGCCGGGAGCTCGCGGCCACCAGCGCGAAGCTGACCGAGTCCCGGGAGCGTGAGCGCGCCCTGGAGTCCTCCCGCCGGGAACTCGTGGCCTGGATCTCGCACGATCTGCGCACTCCGCTCGCGGGCCTGCGCGCGATGTCCGAGGCGCTGGAGGACGGCGTCGCCACGGACCCGGGCCGCTACCTGCGCCAGATCCGCACCGAGGTCGAGCGCCTCAACGGCATGGTCGGCGACCTGTTCGAGCTCTCCCGCATCCACGCCGGCGCCCTGGCCCTGTCACCCGCCCGGATGTCCGTCTACGACCTGGTCGGCGATGCCCTGGCCGGGGCGTATCCGCTGGCCCACGAACACGGGGTGCGACTCGTCGGGGACCGGGTCGAGCCCCTCCCGGTGGAGGTGGACGGCAAGGAGATGAGCCGGGTGCTCGGCAACCTCCTGGTCAACGCGATCCGGCGCACCCCCGCCGACGGGACCGTCATGGTGGCCGCCGAACGCTCGCCGGACGGCGTGGTGCTGTCCGTCTCGGACAGCTGCGGCGGCATCCCCGAACAGGACCTGCCCCGCGTCTTCGACACCGGCTGGCGCGGCACCCACGCCCGGACGCCTCCGGCGGGGGCCGGACTCGGTCTCGCGATCGTCCGCGGCATCGTGGAGGCCCACCGGGGCCGGGCCACCGTGCGCAACATCCCCGGCGGCTGCCGTTTCGAGGTGGTGCTGCCCGCGGCAGCTTCATGAACACGGGCAGCACCACCGGTCCTGTGCGGTCCTACGCGCCGCGCATCCCGGCCGACGCGAACTCCCGCATGCCTTCCGTGAAACCGACCTCCGGCTTCCAGCCCAGTTCCGCCCGCAGCCGGGACGAGTCCGCCGTGACGTGCCGGACGTCGCCCAGCCGGTACTCGCCGGTCACCACCGGCTCGGGCCCGCCGTACGCGGCGGCCAGCGCCCGCGCCATCTCGCCGACCGTGTGCGGCTCGCCGCTGCCGGTGTTGTAGGCGGTGAGCGCACCGACGGCCGCATCGGCCTCCAGCGCGGCCACGTTGGCCGTCGCCACGTCCCGTACGTGCACGAAGTCCCGCCGCTGCCGGCCGTCCTCGAACACGCGCGGGGCCCGACCCCGGGCGAGAGCGGAACGGAAGAAGGAGGCGACCCCGGCGTACGGGGTGTCCCTGGGCATTCGCGGCCCGTACACGTTGTGGTAGCGCAACGAGACCGCCGAACCGCCCGTCGCCCGTGCCCACGCGGCGGCCAGGTGCTCCTGGGCGAGCTTGGTGGCGGCGTACACGTTGCGCGGGTCCGCCGGTGCCTCCTCTCCGACCAGCCCCGGTGACACCTCCTCGCCGCACACCGGGCACCGAGGCTCGAAACGCCCGGCCTCCAGGTCGGCGACGGCCCGAGGCCCCGGCCGCGCCACACCGTGCCGGGCGCAGGTGTACCGCCCCTCCCCGTAGACCACCATCGACCCCGCCAGCACCAGCCGCCGCACATCCTTCTCCGCCATGGCCGTGAGCAACACGGCGGTGCCGAGGTCGTTGCGGGAGACGTACTCCACCGCGTCGGTGAATCCGTTGCCCAGCCCCACCCTCGCCGCCTGATGGCAGACCGCGTCCACACCGGACAGGGCGCGGGCGACGGCCTCACCGTCCCGCACGTCCGCGTCCGGGTCATCGAGCACGTCGAACACGACGGGCTCGTGGCCGCGCGCCCGAAGTGCCTCGACGACATGGGACCCGATGAACCCGGCACCGCCGGTGACCAGTACACGCATGCGCCCACGGTAGGGCGGCCCACCCCTCGTGATCCCGGGCCGCGCCCGCCACGTCACGACTCCGTAAGACGACGCGCCGCCGTCCGCACGGATCGGGAAGAGCCGGGCGGTCATGGACGCGGCGGTCAGTGTCTGGGCGGAAAGCCGCAGGCTGCCCTGGTGGCGGCGCTCGCACGAGCGAGGGTGACCGCGAAGCTCGTGGACCTGTCGGTCTCCACGGGCCTGCGTCCTCCGTGCGCCTGCGGCGCCGTCAGCCGAGGGGGGAGGAGGCCGGCAGGTCCTGGTCGGCGGCCCAGGAGGCCAGGATGCGCAGCCCTTCGTGGGTGGGGGAGCCGGGCTCGGCCGTCCAGACAGTGAGGTGCTGGTCGGGGTCGGTGCTGGCGGTCAAGGTGTCCCAGTCCAGGACGAGTTCGCCGACGACCGGATGGTTGAGGGTCTTCGTGCCCACGGTGCGGGCCGCGACCCGGTGATCCCCCCACCACTTCGCGAACTGTGCGTCCCGCATGGACAGTTCACCGACCAGCTCGATCAGGCGGGGGTCCTCGGGATACTTCGCCGCCTCCATCCGCAACTGCGCAACCGAGATGTGCGCCGTGGTCTCCCAGTCGGCGTACAGGGTCCGCATGCCCGGATGCGTGAAAATGATCCGGGGGTAGTTGCGGTGTTTCTCCGGGACGCGGGAGAAGTCGGTGACCAGGGCGGCGGCCAGCGCGTTCCAGGCCAGGATGTCCCCGCGCCGGCCCTGCACGACGGCGGGAGTGGCGGTGAGGTCGTCCAGGACCCGCTGCAGTTGCGGCTGGACCTTCTGCCGGCCGCGCTGTCGGGTGCGGGGGGTGGTCTTTCCCGCGAGCTGGAAGAGATAGCCCCGCTCGTCGTCACCGAGATGGAGTACGCGGGCGAGGACATCCAGCACGGGCGCCGATGCCTGCATACGGCCCTGCTCGAGACGGGTGTAGTAGTCGGTGCTGATACTGGCGAGCTGGGCGACCTCCTCGCGGCGCAGCCCCGCCACCCTGCGGGGCCTGTCGCTCTCGGGGAGCCCGACCGTGCGCGGGCTCAGCTCGGCGCGGCGCTTCTTGAGGAATTCTCCCAGCTCATTGAGGGGGACATTGGCGGTCATGCTTCCCAGCATGACATCGATCCCACCCGGGAAGGGGGGGAGAATTCCCTCCCAGGATGTTTCCATCCCGGGATGGATTTCTCCGCTTTTCGCGCCTCTCCCCGCGTGTGAGGCTCGATGTCGAGCAGCCAGGCCCGACCCCGGCTGCGGCACACCGATCCTCGTACCGAAGGAAGCACCCCATGCGCGGAGCAGTCATCTACGCCCCCGGCGACGTGCGCTTCGAGAACCTCGCCGACCCGAAGATCATCAATCCGACCGACGCGGTGATCCGCACGGTCGCCACCTCCGTCTGCGGCTCGGACCTGTGGCCCTACCGCGGCGCGGAACCCATCGGCGACCCGCACCCGATGGGACACGAGTACGTCGGCATCGTCGAGGAGGTGGGCAGCGGGGTCAGCCACGTCAAGCCGGGCCAGTTCGTGGTCGGCTCCTTCGCCACCTCCGACAACACCTGCGCGAACTCCCCGACCTCATCGACCGCGTCCTGACGGGCCGGATCAACCCGGGCAAGGTCGTCGACCTCGCGCTGCCGCCGGAACAGGCCGCCGAGGGCTGCAAGGCGATGGACGAGCGCCGCGCCATCAAGGCCCTCCTCAAGCCCTGACCACAGACGCGTCCGCATTCCGGGCCTCACCCAGGCGGTACGGCCCCGGAGGCGCGAACCACCCCGCACACCCAAGGACTGACCATGACGACCTTCGCCCTCGTCGGCGCGGGCCCCGGTCTCGGGCTCGCCACCGCCCGCCGCTTCGGCGCCGCCGGCCACACCGTCGCCCTCATCGCCCGCAACGCGGAGAAGCTGGACGGCCTGAGCGCCGACCTCGCCCGTGACGACGTCCAGGCTCGCGGCTTCACCGCCGACGTGCTCGACATCGAGTCGCTGACCGCGGCTCTTCACGCGGCCGCGGCCGACCTGGGGCCCGTCGAGATCCTCCAGTACAGCCCGGTGCCCCGCGCCGACTTCATGAAGCCGGTCCTCGGCACGAGCACCGACGACCTCGACGCCCCGCTCGCCTTCTCCGTGAAGGGCCCCGTCACCTGCGTGAGCGCCGTCCTTCCCGGAATGCGCGAACTCGGCCGCGGCACCCTGCTGTTCGTCAACGGCTCCAGCGCCGTACGACCCAACCCGAAGGTCGCCGGCACCTCGATCGCCTTCGCGGCCGAAAGCGCCTACGCCCATATGCTCCACGACGCCCTCGCCCCGGAGAACATCCACGCCGCTCAGCTGATCATCCCCGGAGCCATCCGGCCCGACGCCCGGCACAGCAGCCCGGACGTGCTGGCACAGCGCCTGTACGACATCCACCAGCAGCGGAACGGCTTCCGCCACTACTCCGAGCCGCTGCCCGACTAAGGGCTGTCCCGTCATCCCCTGTCCGGGCGATCGCTTCGGCCTGTTGATCGCGGAGACCGGCAGGACACCACGGAACGAGCGGCCCTCGGGCGGCCGCCACGGGTCTGCGATCAGCCGCCGGGGGAGAAGAGAACGGGCTCGGCGAGCGGCACCGCCTCGGGAGCCGGCCCGGCGCTGTCGCGCAGCGTGTACCGGAACGCGTCCAGCAGCGCCTGCCAGGAGGCGGTGACCAGGTTCTCGTCGACGCCGACGGTGCTCCAGCGCCGCCGGCCGTCGACGAACGTGGCCAGCACCCGGGCCGGGGCCGCGCTGCCCCGTCCGCCGGTGGGGATCCGTACCTGGTAGTCCGTCAGCTCCAGCCCCGCCAGCGCGGGAAAGAGCGTGTCGAGGCCCTGGTGCAGCGCGCGATCCAGCGCGTTGACCGGTCCGCTGCCCTCGCCCACCGCGACGACCGGCTCGCTGCCGGGGACCCGCAGCCGCACGCAGGCCTCGGTGACGGCGTCGTCGGAGCGCTGCTCGACGGTGACACGCCAGGAGTCGACCGTGAACGGCTGACTCTCGGCCGTCTGACCGAACAGCACCTCGCGCAGCAGCAGTTCGAAGGAGGCGTCGGCGGACTCGAAGCTGTAGCCCTTGTTCTCCAGTTCCTTGACGCGTGCCGAGGCCCGGGCCACCGGCTCGGAGCCGGCCGCCACCGTGTAGCCGAGCTCGCGGGCCTTGAGCTCGATGGACGACCGGCCCCCCAGGTCGGAGACGAGCGTGCGCATCCGGTTGCCCACGACGGCCGGGTCGATGTGCTGGTACAGGTCGGGATCCACCCGCAGCGCGGAGGCGTGCAGGCCCCCCTTGTGGGTGAATGCGGAGGAACCGACATAGGGGTCGGCCCGCCGCGCGGGGTGCCCCGTCAGCTCGCTGATCGCCCGGGCCGTGGCGGCCAGGCCGGCCAGTCGCACGGCCGGCAGGACCTCGATGCCCCGCTTGAGGACGAGGTCGGCGGCGACGGTGAACAGATTGGCGTTGCCGCACCGTTCGCCGTACCCGTGGGCGGTGCCCTGTACCTGCACGGCGCCCGCGTCCACGGCGGCGAGGGTGTTGGCGACGGCGCAGCCGGTGTCGTCGTGGCAGTGGATGCCGAGCCGGGCGCCGGTCTGCGCGAGCGTGTCGGCCACGGCCTCGCGGACCTGGTCCGGCAGCGAGCCGCCGTTGGTGTCGCACAGCACGACGGTATCCGCACCGGCCTCCGCCGCCGCGCGTACGCATTCGTGGGCGTACGCGCGGTTCACGCGGTGGCCGTCGAAGAAGTGCTCGGCGTCGACGAACACCCGCCGGCCCGCCTGGACGAGATGCCGCACGGTGCTGGAGATCATGGCCAGGTTCTCGGCGAGAGAGGTCCGCAGCGCCCGTTCCACGTGCCGGACATCGGTCTTGGCGACCAGGGTGATCACCGGTGCGCCCGAGGCGAGCAGGGCCTGGACCTGGGGGTCCGTGGCAGCCAGTGCACCGGGTCGGCGCGTCGCCCCGAACGCGGCCAACTCCGCGTTTTCCAGGGTGAGTTCGGTGCGGGCCCGGTGGAAGAACTCGGTGTCCCGGGGAACCGCGCCCGGCCACCCGCCCTCGATGAACCCGACGCCGAAGGCGTCCAGGTGGCGCGCGACGGCGAGCTTGTCCTGCACCGTCAGCACCATGCCCTCCTGCTGGGTGCCGTCCCGCAGCGTGGTGTCGTAGAGCTGCACGCCTTGCACTGCCATCACCGTGACCCTCCTGGGTAGTTCACTGGGCGCCACGGTCCGGCAGAGCCCTCAAGCATGGCTTGACCCGTCGGCACCGGCGGCCATTCGCGTGGCTCGACTCCGGAATCTGATCAGCCATCGCCACACCGGAAAGAGAGTGAATGCGCCGGGTCCGTGGCTCGATCTCAGGTCAAGCAAGCCTCCATGCGTTTTCCCTAGCATTGCCCCGGGCGTACGCCGTGTTCCATTCGGCTGTTCAGGAGATGCGTATGGAGCATATTGTGGAGCGGGCCGTGCAGATCATCCGGGAGCGTTACTCGGAACCACTCAGCCTCGATGACATCGCCGGTGCGGTCCTGGTCAGCAAATTCCATCTGCTGCGCGTGTTCAGTCAGGTCACCGGGGTGACCCCGGGGCGTTTTCTCGGTGCGGTACGCATTGGTGAAGCGAAACGCCTGCTGAAGAATTCCGATCTCGGTGTGGCCACCATATCTTCCAGGGTCGGGTACAGCAGTACGGGCAGCTTCACCAGTCGATTCACCGAATCCGTGGGAATTCCGCCGACTCAATACCGTCAGTTGAGCCGGGCCGAGGGCGGGTACGCCGTGCCCTCGACGCTCGACGGTCGAAGCGACAGGACGCGCTGCCAGTTGCACGGCGTGGCCCGGGCTGCGGCGGAGCCCGTCTCCTCGATCTACATCGGTTCCTTCGACAGCCCCATACTCCAGCGGCATCCGTCCAGTTGGACCACCACGGAGCACCTCGGACCCTTTGTGCTGCAGCAGGTTCCGCACGGGATCTGTTACCTGCACGCGACGATGCGGGCGGCGCAGGAGCAGCCGGGCCGGCCCCTGGAGACCATGCTGCTCACGGCCACGCTCGGGCCCATACGCATCGACCCGTACGCCAGCTTCGAGGTGGAACTGGTGCTGTGTCCGCGGAACTGGTCGCACCCGCCCATCCTGTTCGCGGCTCCTGGTCTCGAGATGTCGGCCGAGGCGACGCCTCGACCCGGGTTCAAGCGGATATCAAGCGGATTCAAGTAGATTTCCAGTGGCTTCAAGTGAATTTCAAGGACTGGCTCGCCATACTTCGCGGAAGGTCAGCAATTAAGGAGAAGACAGGTCGTGACTCAGGCTGCGAGGCTCCTTGATGAGCGCGGCGATGGCCGCCTCTCGGCGGTCCGGTGGATCGCCTTCTGTGAACCTTCCGAAGGGATGCTTCATGCGCGACGCATATGTAGTCCGAGCGAAGTCGGCCGACGAATTCGGCGTGTGGGACATGACTCCTGTCTGGGACCGTGCCTCCGAGGACCTGTCGGTCTGGGACCGGGCCTCCGAGAACGTGTCGGTCTGGGACCGGGCCTCCGAGAACGTGTCGGTCTGGGACCGGGCCTCCGAGGACCTGTCGGTCTGGGACCGGAGCTGCGACGAACTGTCGGTCTGGGACCGGAGCTGCGACGAACTTTCGGTCTGGGACCAGGCACCGGTCTGGGACCGAGTGCAGGAACCGCAGGCGGCCTGACGGCCGACCCACAGCCCATTCGGCCCGGCAGCCCTGTGCATTGCCGGGCCGGACGGGCTTCCCGCACGGCCGGAAGGAATTGACGTGACGCCACACCGCCCCGAACCGGCGCTGGACACCGCCCGGCTGCAGGTGCGCACCGATGTTCCCGAGGGCTGGGACGGCTGGATCGGCAGAGCCCCGGTCACACTGCGCCGACGCTGGATCTCGCTCGCCGAGGGCAGGATCCCCGGCGGCGCCCGCACCTTCGGGCTGTCCGGTCCGGACGGGGACCAAGTGGCCCTGGTGGGCGGCGTGATGGAGGCCCCCACCGGACATGTGCGGTTCGATCCGATGCGGGTGCTGTCGGGCGGCTCGGTCGCCGACGGGGTGGTCGCCGACGGACCGCACCCGTGGCAGGGACTCCCCGCCGAAGAACTGTTCCCGTCCTGCGTACTGATGGGCCCCAACTACGAGTCGGCGCCGGCCGGTCCGGGCTCACGCGATCCGCGGGTGCTGCGGGCGTATCTGGAGGCCCTGCTCGACTGGTGCCGTGACCAGGGGATGCGCAGTGTCTCGGCGCTGTTCCTGCGCCCCGACCATCCCGAGTTCCTCGACGTGTTGCGCACGGCGGGGTTCGCCGTGGTCCCGATGGTGGACCGCAGCGACATGGAGGTCACCTGGGATGACCTGGACGGCTACATAGCCGGGCTGCGGCGCAACCAGCGCTTCGCGGTACGGCGCGAGCTGCGCGAGATCGCGGCCCGAGGCATCGAGATCGGCGAACGCCCGATCGGCGACGAGGAGCCCGAGCTCATTCCGCTGCGGGCCCAGCTGGTGACCAAGTACGGCGGTGTGCCCGACGCGAAGCGCGAGGCGGACTCGTTCCGGCATCTGCGCGACCACTTCGGTCCCGAGAACGTCTGGATCGTCGAGGCCCGGCAGCGGGGCGCCCTGCTCTCCTTCACGATGCTGGTGCGGGACGGTGACCAGTGGACCGCGCTGATGAGCGGCACCGACTACACGCATCCCGACGCCTCGTTCACGTACTTCGCCACGATGTTCTACCGCCCTGCCGAGCTGGCCCCCGAGCAGGGGATCACCACGATCGCCTACGGGCTCGGAACCGTCCAGGCCAAGAAGCTGCGTGGCTGCACCGTCAGCACGCTGTCCGCCGCGGGCCTGTTGCTCGACCGATCCGACTGAAGGAGTACGCCCATGTCGCCCAATCCAGCCGGCCCGGCCCCCCAGCACGACGGGAGGGTACTCCTCGTCGCCGACCAGGGTCTGCAGTCCGGCGAGCGGATGACTCCCACGCAGGTCGACCGGAAGGTCTCCGACTTCTGGACCGGCATCGGCGGCGCCGAGTTCTTCCAGGCGCTCACCACCCGCTTCTACGAGCTCGTCGCCGAGGACGAGGTGCTGTCGCCGCTCTTCGCCGTCCCCGACTGGAGCCGTCACGCCGCACGGCTGTACGACCACTTCCGCCGGATCTACGGCGAGAACGACCTGACCGCGGCCTGGGACCCGAAGATGCACCAGGCGCACGCGCACTTCCTGATCTCCCGCGAGCAACGGCTGCGCTGGCTGGCCCTGATGAAGGAGGCGGGCGCCGGACTGGACGCACCCGAACCGCACTTCACCGAGTTCCTCACCATCATGAAGATAGCCAGTGGTGAGATGACCGCGGTGTCCCGGGGAGCGGCGCTGGCCCGCGGCGAGCGGTTCCACTGGGACGGGACCCCGGCATGAGCGGCACTTCTGTCCGCACCGTGGCCGTGGTGGGCGGGGGCCCCGCCGGTGCCTTCTGCGCGCTGGAGCTGGCCCGGCTGCTACCGGACACGGCCATCGAGCTCTACGACCGCGAGGACCGGGGGCCGGGGGCCGGCATCGTGCTGACGGACGAGTTCGCCGAGCGCATCCGGGCCGTCCACCCCGAGGTGCTGCGGCTGCCGGAGTCCGCGTACGCCTCGTGGGACGAGACGGTCACGATGATCGACGGCGAACGAATCCCGTCCGGCGCCTTCGGCATGTCGGGGATCTCCCGGCAGGTCTTCCACGCGCATGTCCGCGCACTGGCCGCGCAGCACGCCAATGTGCGGCTGATCAGGCGCAACGTCGCCAGGCTGCCGGAACAGGCGGATCTGGTGGTGCTGGCGGACGGTGCGGGCAGCGAGCTGCGCCGGGAGCGCGCCGACCGGTTCGGCACCTCCGTGTCTCCGGGCCGCACCCGGTACCTGTGGATGAGCACACCCTCGGTCCTCGAACCGTGCTTCCTCCTCAAGGACCTGGGCCCGGGCCCTCTGGTGGTGCACGCCTATCCGCATGCGGCCGACGAGAGCACCTTCATCGTCGAGGCCGATCCGGACAGCCTGTCCGCCCTCGGCCTGCTCGACCTGACGGCGGCCGAGGCGGAGCCGCGGCTTGCCGCGCTGTTCCGGAGCGAGCTGGGCGGCGCTCCCCTGACGGCCCGGACGGCGGGCTGGCAACCGTTCCGTACCGTCGTCAACCGCCGCTGGTCCGACGGCCGGACGGTGCTGGCCGGGGACGCCGCGCACACGGTCCACTTCTCGACGGGCTCGGGCACCGTTCTGGCCATCGAGGACGCACTGTGTCTCGCCCGATGTATCGCCGGACACGACGATCCGCTCCAGGCGGCGGCCGAGTACGAGAGCATCCGGCGGCCGGTCGCCGAGCAGACACAGGCGGAGGCGGCGGAGAGCACCGCGTGGTTCGAGCAGGTGTGCCGCGGTGAGCGGCTGCAGGGGCACCAGACGGTGTTCGCGCTGCGCAGCCGCCGGGCGGTGAACACCTTCAGCCGACTGCGGGAGCGGGATCCGGAGTTCGTCGCGCGCACCGTGGCGCGACTGGCCGGCCACCCCACCGACGCGGAGCCCGTCGACGTGCCGCTGACGGTGGGCCCGGTGCGCCTGGCCCACCGGCTGGTCGAGTTGGAGCGCCGGGACGGCCGGTGTGTGCTGCGCGGCGCGGACGGCGCCCGGGCTGTGGGGCTGGTCGTGGACCGGGCGCCGGACCGCCCGCTGCCGGGGATCGATTTCCTCGCGGTACGGGCCCGGCCGGAGGGCGGCCGGGTGACCAGGAGCGCTCCCGCCGCGCGGATCCGCAGCGAGGCGGCGCTCCCGATCGCGCTGCTGGTCGACGAGGAGTTGCCCCGGGACGAGGCCAACACCCTGATCGCGGCCGCGCGTACGGACCTGGTGGCCGTGCCATGAGCCGTGGCGGCCCGGCGGACTCAGAAGTAGTTGCGCATCAGCTCGCCGGACCAGGCCGGACCCCGCACCTCACCGCGCGGGGCGAACTCCGGCAGATACGGTTTGACGTCGAGTACCGGGGAGCCGTCGACGGCGTCGAGGCCGTGCACGGTGAGCGTCAGCCCGTCGACCGCCGCAAGGCCGCATACGGTCACCCCGAGGTGGTTGGGCCGGTTGGGTGCGCGCTGGGCCAGGATGCCGGACAGCGGCCAGTCGGTGTTGCCCCGGGGGTGCTGGGTGGCGGTACAGGTCCGCGTCGCCAGATGGAACGCGAAGATCACTTCGACGTGCGAGTAGTCGTCGAGGCCGGAGGTCGCCGACTCGTCGAACACGGCCGGGTCCAGTTCGATCCGCGAGACCACCGCCCCCCATCCGTCCTCGTGGACCTGTCGGCGTCCGCCGCGAACCACCCCGATGGGACTGATCGGCTGCATTCCATCCCCGCTTCCTGCCCCGGGGGTCCTGGTCGCCCGGAACCCGCGAAGCATGTCCGCCCGTCCGCCGCAGAGTCAACCGCCACCCACCGAGCGAGGTGCCAGCCATGGCCCGTCTGATGTCCCGCCTGCTTCCCGACCCCGGTGCCGGCCGGGTGCTGGTCCTGTGCACCGCCGTGGCCAGCCTCGGGAACGGCCTCTATGTCACGGGCGGGGCCGTCTACTTCGTCCATGTCGTGGGGCTGTCACCGGGGCAGGTGGGCATCGGAATGTCGCTGGCCGGCATCCTGGCGCTTGCTCTGGGAGTGCCGGCCGGACACCTCGCCGACCGGGTCGGGCCGCGGGGAATCACCGCGGTGTTCGCGCTCGGGAAGGCGGCGGCGCTGGCCGGGGCGGCCTTCGTGCACTCCTTCTCGGCCTATCTGGTGATGGCCGTGGCCCTCGGGCTGGCCGAGCAGAGCGGCAACGTCGCCCGGGGCACGCTGGTGGCGGGGGTGATGGGCCGAGAGGGCCGGGTCCGGATCTCGGCGTACATGCGCAGCGTGTTCAACGGCGGTTTCTCACTGGCCTCGCTGGCGGCCGGCCTGGTCATCGCGGCCGATTCGAAGACGGCCTTCCTCTCCCTGTTCTGGGGCAATGCCGTCGCCATGGTGCTGGTGGCCGCGCTCTACATGCGGTTGCCCGAGGTCCCGGGCATCCCGCGCGCGCCCCGTGGCGAGCGGCCGCGCGGGGTGGTGCGCGACGTCCCCTATCTGCTGGTCGCCCAGGTTTCCGGGATCGCCAGGATCGGGCCCACCGCACTGGCGGTGGGGCTGCCGCTCTGGCTGGTGGTGCACACCGACGCCCCTCGGGCCCTGGCGGCATGGATCATGCTGGTCAACACCCTGATGGTGGTGTTCCTCCAGGTGCGGATGGCGCGCGACGCGGACACCGTGCGGGGGGCGGCGCGACTGCAGCGGTTCACCGCCGTGGTCCTCGCCGTCGCCTGTGCCGTCACCGCGCTGACCGGATCGATGCCCGGATGGGCGGCCGCCACCGTGCTCCTGGCCGTCGCGGTGCTCTTCACCTTCGGTGAGATCTGGGGCGAGGCCGCCCGATGGGGGCTGCGGTACGAACTGGCGCCCGCGAACGCGCAGGGACAGTACCTGGGGGCCTTCGCGACCGGTGACGCCTTCGCCCTGATCGCCGGGCCGGCCCTGGTGACCACGGTGCCCGACCGGTTCGGCGGCCCCGGCTGGCTGCTGATCGCCGTCCTGTTCCTCGGGGTGCTGGCCGCCAGCGGCCCCGCCGTCCGTTGGGCGGAACGGACCCGGGTGCCGGAGACCGGAACGGCAGGCGTCCCGATGACCACAAAAACATGATCCCGCTGTTGCTTTCGTCCATCGCGACTCCCCTGCGCGACGCGGCGGGCGTCCCGGCGGGTGCGGCGAACGGCGAACGGCCCATGATTTCCTCATGTCTTCGGTGTGATCCGTTCGCTGCTGGGGACACCGCGGACCGTTCCATACTGGAGGGCGCGAGCGGTTCGGCTGCGGAAGCCGCACTTCCGGTCGGCTCCGAGTCCGAGGAGGTCGGTTGACCGTGATTCCATCCACGGAAGACTTACCCCTGCGCATGCACCACCTGTGGTCCCTGCGCGAGGACACGGTGGTCGGGTGGGAGGAGGAAGGCCGGACGCTGGTGCTCCGCGGTCCGCAGGGCACGGAGCGGGTCGAGGATCCCGCGCCTGCGGTGGCCGAGGCGCTGCGCCGGATGGAACTCGGTCCCGTGCTGCTCGCCAACCTGCTGCAGCCGAACGGCGGAGCGGCCCCCGTGCACGACACCTACACGGTGGTCCTGTCGGTGCTTCGCCAGGTCTCCCACGTGGTGATCAGGACGCTGTCCCTGGAAGACCTCAAGGGGCCGGTGCTGTCGGTGGTGCCGGTGTGCCGAACCGCGCGCTTCTCACTCGTCCGGCTGTCGGCGCAGCGCAGGGTGCGGCTGCGGCCCACCGTGACGATCACCGTGCGAGGGGACGTGTTCCTGGTGCAGTGCCGCACCCTGGATCACCGGGTGGAGATCCACCGCCCCGAGGCGATGTGGGTGGTGTCGCTGCTGGCCTGGCCCATGACACCGGACGCGATGGTCGAACTGCTGCCTCTGCCCGCCGAGTTGACCCTGGCGATCCTCGGCTACCTGGCAGGTGCCGGGATGACGGTGGCCGCGGGCTGACCGCGCCACCGTCCGGGGCGGGGACGGGAGCCCACCGGGCCGGTCACAACAGCCAGCCCGACTCGCGGGCGATGCGGATCGCGTCGACCCGGTTACGCGCGTTGAGCTTGGTCACGGTGGTGGTGAGGTAGTTGCGTACCGTGCCCACCGAAAGATGGAGGTGCTCGGCGATCTCCTGGGGTTCCGTGCCCTGCGCGGCCAGCTGCAGCACCTCGGTCTCGCGGGTGGTCAGCGGGCTCTCGCTGCCGCCCCAGGCCGCGAGGGCCAGTTGGGGGTCGATCACCCGATGGCCGGCCACGACCCGGCGCACGGCCTGGGCGAGATCGCTGGGCGGGGCGTCCTTGAGGAGGAAACCGGAGACGTGCGCGGACATCGCCCGGCGCAGCGTGCCTGGGCGGCCGAGGCTGGTGAGGATCAGGGTCCGGCACTCGGGGAGGCGCTCGTGCAGGAGTTCGGCCGCGCTGAGTCCGTCCAGGCCGGGCAGATCGATGTCGATGATGGCCACATCCGGCCGGTGTTCGCGCGCCGCGCTCAGGATCTGATCGCCGCGTTCGAGTTCGGCGATCACTTTCAGGTCGTCCTCCAGGTTGAGCAGAGCCACCAGTGCGCCGCGGACCATGTGCATGTCCTCGGCCAGGAGGATCCGTATCATCGTCGCTGCCCCCGTTCCCCCACAAACATGAAATTCTGGGTCCTACCCAAGCGCATCCGCTGTCGGCGTTTCGTCAACAGGGCAGAGATCAGGCCAGGTTGCTCACGCCACGTCGTCGGCCCGGCCGTACGGCTGCTCGTCGTTCGTGATGTCGCCCGCGCGCGGGTCGCCGGCCCGGGCCTCCTGGGCCGGCGCCTCGGCGGTGAGCCGGAAGACGTCCATCTCGGAACCCTCGGGAGAGCGCCGCACGATCAGCCGGCCTCCGATGTCTTCCAGCCGCCGCTCGAGGTTGCCCAGGCCGCTGCCGCTGTGCGGCGACGGGACCTGATGGCCGAGCACCAGGCCGTCGTTGACGATCGTGAGGCGGACGAGATCGTCCTCGATCCGCGCGGAGATCCGGCAGTACGAGGCCTTGGAGTGCCGGAGCAGGTTGGTGACGCCCTCGCGCAGCACCGTGGCCAGCACGGTGGATGTTCCCAGCCCCAGGGCCTCGACGGCGTCGTGGGTGTCGACGGTGACCGAGACATCGGCGGCGGCCAGCACCGACTCGGCGGAGGTGAGTTCGGAGCTGAGGGACATCTCCCGGTAACCGCGGGCGACCCGGCGCACATCGGCCAGTGCCTGACGGGAGATGACGAGAACCTCGTCGACCTCGTCGCGGGCCCGGCACGGGTTGGCCGGGATGAGGCGGTGGATCAGCTCGTTCTTGAGGGTTATGGCGGAGAGGCTGTACCCGAGCAGGTCGTGCAGATCCCTGGAGAACCGCAACTGCTCGTTGCTGACGGCCAGTCGGGCCAGGTCGGCGCGGGCCCGGTGCAACTGGTCGACCAGGCTGGTCAAGCGGCTCAGGCCGTACACCACGAGACCGGTGAGCGCGGTGGTCTGGCACATGTACACGATGTCGACGACGCCCCGGTCGTCCAGGACGCCGGGGATGAGCAGGCTGAGCGTCGTCAGTCCGTACGTCGCCCAGCCTGCCCGGGCCGGCAGGAGAAGCAGCACGGAGCCGGCGAAGAAGCCCGCCATGGCGCCCCAGGACACTCCGAACCAGATCAACGGCAGGTAGGAGAGGACGCCTTGGGCGGCCAGGGAGAGCATCTTGGTGCGCAGCCGTGCCTCGGAGATGCCGGGTGCCGAGTGCACGAGTTGCAGCAGGAACACCAGCACCAGGCAGACCAGGGCGAGGATCAGGTCGTACAGCTCGAGCCGCTGGGACAGGATGTTGAGGAAGGTGATGCCCAGATAGCACACCAGCGCGGCCACCAGAACGCCCCGGGCGGTTCTTGTGGCCACGCTGCTGTGGTCCCGTGATTGGCCGGAATGCGATGCAGACCTGTTCGGATCGGTACCGCCCATCCCTCGACCGAGCCCCCCCTCCGTGTCTCGACTCCGGTTCAGGTGCAACCGGCGTCATTCTAGACAGAGCACGGTCGGAGACTGGCGCGTAATGTCCATCGGTCATTCGGGTGATTGTCCGGAAGCAGGTGCGGTCGCGTCAGACGAAGAGCGGGATCGGGTTCAGCTGCTCGTACGGTGTGGGCCCGGAGAGGCGTCCGAGCGCGACCGGCACGTCGAAGAGCCTGCCCGGCGCGTACCGGGCCCAGAAGTGCCGGAGTCCCGGCACCAGCACCTTGACCACCGGCATCCCGACGTCCGGCCGGGTCTGGTCCAGGACGAGAAGCTCCAGGCCCTTGGCGCTGACGAGCTCGGTCATGGCCTTCACGTCGTCGAGCAGATCGGTGTGCGCAACGTAGGTCCAGTGGCCGGGAGTACGCGGCCGGGCGGCCGGATCGGGCACCAGATATGACTGGTTGGCGAGGGTCGCCTGCTGCCACCAGCGAACCGGCAGCGGATCCGTGATGCCGTAACCGCCGCCGGGGCGGCCCGCGCCCACGGCCGGCAGCAGCTGCCCCATCTCGGTGAGCGCGCGGCGCAGCGCGAGTGCGGGGTCGAAGTGTGCGCCGAAGCCGAAGACGATGTCCTCGGTGGGCCCCTCCGTGCGCCGGGACAGTGCCACGACCGCGGGGATGCCGAGATCCGAGGTGAGGTCCAGCGCCCACAACTCCCGGCCCAGCTTCCGGTATCCGTCGCGCAGTCGCTCGATGTACGGCTCGTCGAACGAGTCCAGGTCGATCGCCGGCTGCCGGGTGCGGTTGTACCACCACAGGGCGACGGCGTCCCGCTCCACCAGTTCCAGGAAACCCTGCAGCAGGGCGTCCTCCGGACTGCTGCCCGCCGCGTTGCCGTTGGAGTCGGCGTACGGCCCGTGCGGAGCGGGGGAGCCGGACGGGAAGTAGAGCATCGACGTGGGCAGCAACCGTCGGCGCTGCTCGGTCACGGACCACACGGGCGTCCACTCCACCGGCCGGTTCTCGTCGAAGGGCTCGGGGACGTGGTGGAAGGGCGAGCCGGAGCGGTTCCAGCGGTCCCGCTCGCGGAACTGCCGGTCCGCGTACAGCTGGCAGGAGTTGGGATGCAGGGCCTGGTCGCCGAGGGCGCGCAGGGTCTCCACCACGACCGGTTCGTCGCCGTGCCGTGTGCCGCTGTAGCGCTCCACCGACTCGCACAGCGCGCTGGTGCGGGCCTCGGCGTCGGTCAGTCCCTTGCCGCCGCTGAGCGAGCGCAGCCCGGCCAGGCCGCGGTCCCGCATGGCGAGGTTGCGCCCCGACACGTAGGTGGTGGCGAACTCCGGTGCTCCGGGAGAGGGTTCGAGCACCGGGACGATTCCGGTGATGGGGCTCACCAGGTGCCCGTAGCGCTTCAGCAGCTGGTCGGGGCTGAGTGCCCGGTGACCGCCGCCGCCCTGCCCGGCCTTGGGCCGCGACACCGGGACGAACGGCGCGAGCACGCGCCGGCTCGTCAGCGCGGGGTCGCCGCAGGAGTGGCACTGGGGGATACGGGACACGGCGTGGACGCGGGTCCGCAGGTTGAGCGTGTCGACCGTGCGGACGGAGCCCTGGTCGGCGTAGCGCAGGCCGGCCAGCCACTTTGCGGCCTCCAGGACCGCGCTCTGCGCGGCCATGACCCGCCCCGCCGACAGCGAGGCGATCGGCCGGCCGAGCGGGCGGTCGAGGCCCAGGGCCTGCTGGAGCGATCCCTCGTACCCGCGGTGCTGCTCCAGCCGGGCGGCCAGACAGGACCAGCAGGGTCCGTCGTCCGGCCGGAAGAACGGGCCGATCCAGGGTTCGTAGCCGCACAGCCGGGTGAGCAGCCACGGCCTGCCCGCCGCCCGGTGCTCGGCGTCGACCCGCTCGAGCTCCGGCGAGAGGTAGTCGTCGCACAGGACCAGCGTGAGGTCCGCGTCCGAGTCGGTCACGTTGATGCCGGACTCGAGACCCGCCGCGAGCACCGGTTCGGCGTCGACGCCGGCGAGCGGCAGGACCTGGAGCCGGGAGCCGGCCAGCCCCGCCGCAGCCCGGGCGCCGTCCAGGCCGGCCAGGTCCCAGTACGCCTCGGCGATGGGGTCGGTGCACGCCGCCGGGCCGGCCTCGGCCGGGGCGGGACTGCCGAAGCGGAGCAGCCCGGCCTCGCTGAGCAGGCGCAGCGCGCCCTGTGTCTCCTCGGCCGTCAGCGCGGGCGCGGCATCGTGCAGGATCTCGGTGAGTGAGCGGGTCCCGTCGAGCAGGGGGACGAGCACATCGGCGAGGGCCCCGTGCAGGGTGGTCATGCCCCGGCGGGAGACCAGGTAGGTCGCCTCGCCGGGGATGGTCGTGGGACGCAGGTGGTGCCTGAATCCCACGAGGGTTGAGCCGTCCTGTAGGGCGGCCGGTCCGGGTCTCCTGGTGTGTGGCGACCCGGAAGTCATATCCAGGACCCCACGACCGCGTCGCCCTCGACGGTCACGGCAGCCGCGGTCTCCGCACCGAAGGCATCGGTGGGGGCGGCTTGGACGCAGAAGGTGAACTGGGCTGTGTCGGTAGGGACTTCCTGGAAGACATGGGTGAACTGGGCAGAATTCTTGGGGACGTCCTTGAATGCGTAGGTGAACCGGGCGGTGTCGGTAGGGGGTGCCTGGACGCAGAACGTGAACTGGGCGGCGTCCGTCGGGGGTTCCTGTGCGCAAAACGTGAACTGGGCGGTGCCGATGGGTGCGGCTTCCCTGCCGTAGGTGAACAGCATGGTGGAGCCGGCGGCGTGGTCGAGGGTTTCGACCGCGAGGAGCGGACGTGCGGGAGCTGCCTCGGTGATGCGCGCCGAGTGGGGGGTGACAGGGGTGGCACTGGCGTGGCTCATCGGAGAAGATCCTCACTGACGGGGTCGGCTGTGCTCCAATGGCCAGAATTCTTTGCGGGTGAGGGCTTCACGGACAGTGTTCGGTTCATCGGTGAGGGGTGAAGTTCTCACCCAAGTGGAGGCCTCAGCTCCGTCAGTCGCCGCTTGAGGGGTTCCCACCAGTTTCGGTTGTCGCGATACCACCGCACGGTTTCGGCCAGACCTTCCTCGAAGCTCCTGCGGGGTGAGTAGCCCAGCTCCTCGCGGATCTTCGTGCAGTCGACGGAGTAGCGGCGGTCGTGCCCCTTGCGGTCCTCGACGTGGTCGACGCTGTTCTCCCAGTCGGCGCCGCATGCCTCGAGCAGCATCCCGGTGAGCTCCTTGTTGGAGAGCTCGGTGCCGCCTCCGATGTTGTAGATCTCGCCCGCGCGGCCCTTGGTGCGGACCAGTTCGATGCCCTGGACGTGGTCGTCGATGTGCAGCCAGTCGCGGACGTTGCCGCCGTCGCCGTACAGCGGGACCTTCCCGCCGTCGAGGAGGCTGGTGACGAAGAGCGGGATGAGCTTCTCGGGGAAGTGGTGGTGGCCGTAGTTGTTCGAACAGCGGGTGACCCGGACGTCCAGGCCGTGGGTGCGGTGGTACGACAGCGCGATCAGGTCGCTCGAGGCCTTCGACGAGGAGTACGGCGAGTTGGGCCGCAGTGGGTGGCTCTCGGGCCAGGAACCCTCGTCGATCGAGCCGTACACCTCGTCGGTGGAGACGTGCACGAAGACCTTGACGCCGGCCCGGTGCGCCGCGTCGACGAGCGTGTGCGTGCCGACCACGTTGGTGCGCACGAACTCGGCGCCCCCGTCGATCGAGCGGTCGACGTGCGACTCGGCGGCGAAGTGCACGACCTGGTCGTGCTCGGCCATCAGCTTTCCCACCAGCTCGGGGGAGCAGATGTCGCCCTGCACGAGGGAGAAGCGCGGGTGCGCCCGGACCTCGTCGAGGTTGGCGGGATTGCCCGCGTACGTCAGCTTGTCCAGGACGGTGATCGCGACGTCGCCGGGGCCCTGGGGGCCGAGCAGCGTACGGACGTAGTGGGAGCCGATGAATCCGGCGCCGCCGGTCACCAGGATGCGGGTCGTGGTCGTCATGACGGCGGGTGCCTCCCAGAGCGGGCGGATGGATACGGTGCGGCCGGGACGCCGGGGCGCCTGTGGCGGTGCGGGGACCGGATGCTGCCCGGGTCCCGCTCACTCGATGGTGCTGCGCTCCGATCGGGTGCGGGCGGAGAAGCGCTGGAGGCGGCCGTGGCCCGGGCGGCGCGGGCCGCGAGGCGACCCGTGCCGGGAGGCGGCCCGCAGGGTTGCCGACGGGATCGAGGCCATGCCCGGGCCGGCCGGGACGGTCGCGGGGTTCGCCGAGTGCGTCCGCTGACCGGTCCCGGTACGCACCACGCCCCGCGCTCAAAGGCGAGCGCGGGGCGTGGTGCGTACCGGGATGTCAGGCCGTGGCGCGGACCCGGCGCAGGGTGCGGGCGTACAGCGGCGGACCCAGCAGGCGCCATAGCAGGCGGACGGGTGCGGGCAGACCGCCGAGCATGAGTGCGCGTTCGCGCTCGTCGGCGTCCTCCATGACCATGCCGAAGAACTTCAGCAGCTTGCTCTTGGGGGTGTTCTGCACGAAGTGATCGCCCAGTGCGTCGAACTCCTTCGCGGTGAGGAAACGCTCGGCGAGGGGCAGCAGGTGTGCCTCCTCGTCGTCGAGGTGCTCGACGAGCACGGTGCGGTGCTCCTCCAGCGCGGCCACGAGGAGGTCGCGGGTCTCCGCGTCCGCTGTGGGCGCCCACCGGGTGGCCAGGGTGTCGACTGCGGCGAGGGACTCGACGATCCTCTCGTGCTCAGCCTCCATGCGCAGGACGACGTCGCGCTCGAGCCCGACCCGGGTGAGCATCAGCGGCCACAGCAGTTCGTCCTCACCCTCGTGGTGATGGATCAGCCCGATACGTACGTCGGCCAGGTGCTCGGCGAGGACGGCGGCGCGCTTGACATCCCCCGGGGCGACCGCGGCGATCATCTCACCGAGCAGCCGGATCTCCCGCCGGAAGACACGGTGGACGATCCTCATGTCCTGGGCGTCGAACCCGCCGAACCCGGAGTCGCTCTGGGGAGCTGGTGACTGGCCGGACGTGGAGGAGGCCATGGGCGCGTTCCTTTCGTGGGGGTACCGGACTCATGAACCGGGATTGTTCCCATCTTGGCCCGGGAGCACTCGAGCCCCGCTCGAGCCGTGGGCGATGAGCGTGCTCCAGGGTGGCTCGATCGCAGTTGGCGATGCTCGCACCGTTCTCCTCCGAACCCAGCCGAGAGAGGCCACTATGTCGAACGATCACCACGCGCTCATCCAGCACTTCGCAGACATGATCAACAATCATGACGTCAGCACCATGCCGGAGCACACGGCGCCCGGACACATCGACCACAACCCTGTGGTGGCCGACGGCATCGAGGCCAACCAGGCCTTCTGGGTCCAGGTGTTCGCCGCCTTCCCCGACCTGAAGGCCGTGCTGCACGACGTCATCGTGGAGGGGGACCGGGTGGCCGCGCGCCTGGAGTACACCGCGACCCACCAGGGCACGTTCCTCGGCATACCGGCGACCGGCCGCACGGTGAACTTCCAGTCCATCGACATCTGGAGGGTGGAGGACGGGCTGCTCGCCGAGCACTGGGACCAGCTGAACATGGACGACATCTTCCGGCAGCTGGGGGTCGACCCGGCGGCGGTCGCGCAGTCCTAGGTTCGTGGTCCGAGCGCCGCGCACCGGCGTGATCGGCCGGACCGCCCGGCCTCGTCGCCGCCCTCGAGCCGGGGCGCACCTCCTGGTGCCGGCTCCTGGACGCCGTCCGCCTCGACCACGCCGACGACGCCGCCGAAGTCCTCGCCGCCCAACTGCGCGGGGTGGCAGACGACTCGACCGACCAGAACCGGCGGCCTCGGGAAGATGCCGGCGTCCTCATCGTCTGCGATGCCGGCTACCCACGCCCCACGCATGGCCCATCTCCTCGACGACCCGGTCGTCGATGGTCCTCGGGCGGCCGCGTTCGGACCGGGTGACGCGCAGCCCGCCACCCGGTCGACCGCGTTGCCGCAGGGCGGACGGATCCCCGAGCACGGGCCGGAGTTCGGCCCGGCCGGGCCGGGGATCCGCACCCCCCGAAGCCGGGCCCGCCGGACCTGGCTGATCATCGCCGCCCGCACACATGCTCCGGCGTGATCATCCGCCCGCCATGCGAACATTTCTGATTGGTCGTCAGTCGCCCGTCACGCGGTCCACCAGATCGCACCACCCGTGCTCCAGCCGCGGCAGGGGCACCCCACGCTGCCGGGTCAGATGGTGGACCAGGACCGGGCTGAGGTAGCCCAGCAGCGTGTGGCCGAGAAGATCGTGGTCCGCGGCCGGCACGGCCTGCCGCAGCAACAGCACGACGTGACCGTGGTGGACACGGCGGACCGGCGCGGAGTGCCGGCGTTCCGGGCCGGGCTCGGCCGCCAGTTGCAGGTCCATTTCGTCGACGCAGCGCCGCAGCATGGTGATGCCGAACGCGCGCAGCCGCTCCACCGGCGGCGCACCGGGTCCGAGCGGCGGGGGGCCGGTAAGGAACGCGGCCTGCATCCTCTGCTCGGAGTCGTCGAGGAGCGCCGTCAGCAGACCGTTGCGGTCGCCGAAGCGGCGGAAGACCGTCCCCTTGCCGACCTGCGCCGCAGCCGCCACCCCCTCCATCGTCACCCCGTCCACGCCGTGCTCGGCGATCAGCCGGGCGGCGGCGTCCAGTAGCCGGGCCCGGTTGCGTGCCGCGTCGGCGCGCAGGAACGGCTTGTCGCCGACAGGCCCGAGCTGAATCAGCACCTGGGGCTCGCCTACGCTCTCCGCGGATTCCGGACGGGGCGGCACTAAGCTCGACATGAACTCACTGTAAATCGAGGGGAATACGACAGGACCGCGATCCGGTCACGGCGGGTCGTGCCGGCCGCTCCAGGAGGGGTCCCCCGAGGCGGTCCGGGACGATGCCGTACTCGCGTTCGCGGTCGTCGTGCCGATGCGGCGGCGGCTCCTCGTGGGCGGGCGGGTTCAGCCGGCTCAGTGGCGGCGGGCCGGTTGACCAGCCATTGGCCGGTGAGCGCTTCGGCGCCGTCAGGCCATTCGCGGCGTTCCGTGAGACTCGTGCCCTCTGCGCGGCTGACCGCGCCCGAGGGACACACACCGCCCGGGAGTATTCGAGGTCGACTCAAGGGGGGCACCACCCGAGGCGGCGAGACTACCGGTCAACCACCACTGCCCTTCCTCCCGAGGAGACAGAAGATGGCAAGCGGACGCATCCGTCGTGTGCTCATCGCCGGTGGCGGCAGACGCACCCCATCAGCACTGATCTCATCCGACGCAGAATGAGGCACAGTCAACGATGAACACCGCCCAGGCCGGCATGATCCTGCACCTCGACCGCCGGACGCATGCTGCCCAGCAGCCCGACTGGCCGGACACGGACGTGTTGCGTGCGGTGACCTCCGAACTGGCCGCGTACCCCCCGCTCGTCTTCGCCGGTGAATGCGATCGGCTGCGCCACCAACTGGCCGCGGTGACCCGCGGCGAGGCCTTTCTGCTCCAGGGTGGCGACTGCGCGGAGACGTTCGGCGGCGTGTCCACCGACCAGGTGCGCGACAAGGTCAAGACCCTGTTGCAGATGTCTGTCGTACTGGCGTACGCCACCTCGGTGCCAGTGATCAAGGTCGGCAGGATGGCCGGCCAGTACTCCAAGCCGCGTTCCCGCCCGGTCGAGGTGCGTGGCGGCGTCGAACTGCCCGTCTACCGAGGGGACGCGGTCAACGGGCTCGACTTCACCCGTGAGGCACGCACCCCGGATCCCGAGCGGCTGAAACGGATGTACCACGCTTCCACGGTGACCCTGAACCAGATCCGGGCCATCACCACGGGCGGCTACGCCGATCTGCGCCAGGTACACGAGTGGAACCGGGACTTCGTGGCGAGCTCCCCGGTCGGCGAGCGCTACGAGCGCATCGCCCGGGAGATCGACAACGCACTCGCTTTCCTGGCGGCCTGCGGAGCGGACCCGGCGGAGTTCCGGTCCACCGACTTCTTCACCAGCCACGAGGCGCTGCTGCTCGACTACGAGGTCGCGCTCACCCGCGTCGACTCACGCACGGGACTGCTGTACGACACCTCGGCCCACATGGTCTGGATCGGCGAGCGCACCCGTCAACTGAACGGCGCCCACATCGAGTTCGCGTCGCGGGTGCGCAACCCCATCGGGGTCAAGCTGGGTCCCTCCACCACACCGCGGGACGCTGTCGCACTGGTCGAGCGGTTGAATCCGAACAACGAGCCGGGCCGGCTGTCCTTCATCGCCCGCATGGGGTGCGACCGGGTCCGCGACGTGCTCCCCGGGCTTGTCGAGTCCGTGAAGGCCGCCGGCGCTCAGGTCGCCTGGATCTGCGACCCGATGCACGGCAACACCTTCGAGGCCTCCTCCACGCACAAGACCCGCCGCTTCGACGACATCCTGGACGAGGTCAAGGGCTTCTTCGAGGTGCACAGGTCGCTCGCGACCCATCCCGGCGGCATCCACATCGAGTTGACGGGGGACGACGTCACCGAATGCCTGGGCGGCGGCGACGAGATCCTCGTGGACCAGCTGCACCGGCGCTACGAGACGGCCTGCGACCCGCGTCTGAACCGCTGTCAGTCGCTCGACCTGGCCTTCCAGGCCGCTGAGCTGTACCGGGACCGGAACGCCTCCATCCTGCCGCGCCCGTCGTCCGTCCCGGTCGCGGCCTGAACGGTCCGGCCACCCGTGACAGACCGGAGCATGCCGCGTGATCACCCGCACCGCACCCATATGTCAGACAGCAGGGCACCGACCTGGGAGTTCACATGACCATGACCGTATCTGTGCGGGAACAAGACCTTCCACCAGAGACCGAGCGCGAGGGCAGGCCGGGGGACGATCCGGGGGACGACACCCCGGTACGGGCACGATGGCTGCTGGACATCCTGGCCACGAAGTGGACGCCCATCGTCCTCCATCTGCTGAACGAGCAGTCGCCCATGCGCTCGGGTGAGTTGCGCCGGTCGGTGCCGGGGGTCAGCCAGAAGGTGCTGACGACGACACTGCGAAATCTGGAACGTGACGGCCTGGTGATGCGCCAGAACTACCTCGAAACGCCGCTGAGGGTGGAGTACCGCATCACCGAACTCGGCGCGAGCCTGATACCCATCATCTTCTCCCTGGAGGCCTGGGCCGAGGAGAACATCGCGGAGGTGCTCGCACGCCGCACGCTGCACGGAGGTGTCGGACAGGTGCGTCTTCCGGGCCGGACTCCGGCTTCCACGACGGCCTGGACCGCTTGAACCGGTCGGCCTTCCTGTGGCCGAGCCGACAGAAGGCTCCTTTCCCCCTGCCCGGAGAAGAGGCGTTCGCAGCCCGATGAATGATGCCATCGCGTTCGCAACGGCACACGTCTATGCCATCCCCCTGCCCACCCCGTTCAGGGGAATCGACGTCCGCGAAGGCGTGCTGGTACGCGGCCCGCTCGGGTGGGGCGAATTCTGTCCCTTTCCCGAGTACGGCGATCGCGAAGCCGCGGCCTGGCTCGGCACGGCCGTCGAGCAGATCACCCTCGGCTGGCCGGAGCCGGTCCGCGACCGTGTTCCGGTCAACGCCATCGTGCCGGCGGTCGGACCCGAGCGTGCCTTCGAGATCGTCGCCCGCTCCGGGTGCCGGACGGCCAAGGTCAAGACCGCCGACCACCCCGATTCACTCTCCGAGGACCTCGCCAGGGTGGAAGCCGTCCGTGCCGCTCTCGGTCCCGCTGGCAACATCCGCATCGACGCCAACGGCCGCTGGGACGTCGACACGGCCATCGCCCGCATCAAACGGATCGACCGCGCCGCGGGCGGCCTGGAGTACGTCGAACAACCCTGCCGGACCATCGATGAGTTGGCCGCGGTCCGCCGCAGGACCAACGTGCGTATCGCCGCTGACGAGTCCATCCGCCGTGCCGACGATCCGCTGAGGGTGGCCGTCGCCGGCGCCGCCGACATCGCGGTGATCAAATGCACCCCGCTCGGCGGCGTGCGCCGGGCCCTGCGGGTGGCCGAGGCCTGCGGACTGCCCTGCGTCGTGTCGTCCGCGCTCGAGACAAGCGTCGGACTCGCCGCCCAGCTCGCCCTCGCCGGCGCCCTGCCGGAACTCGACTTCGCCTGCGGGCTGGGTACTCTGAGCCTGCTGAACGGCGACAGCGTGTCCGAAACCCATGCGTTGCGGCCCGTCAACGGCTACCTTCCGGTTCCTCGCACGCCACCCGTGCCCGACCCGACGCGGCTCGACCTCTTCCAGCCCGCCGATCCCCGACGGATCGCGTGGTGGCGCGACCGCCTGGCCCGGGTGAGTGCGTTGCCAGGGCTGCCTCTCGCGCCGTCCTCGTGACCGACGGGGCAACGGCTGCCGAACGGAACGAGCTCAGCCCAGCGCCCGATCCACCAGATTCCCCGCGGCTCCCGTGTAGTCCGTCGGATCACACAGCGCGTCGAGCTCCGCAGGCGTGAACACCTCGGCCGACTCCGGCGCCTTCAACAGTTCCTGCGCCAGCGACGTGCCGTGCCGCGCGGCGTCCGCGGATGCCGCTGCCAGCATTCTCCTGGCGGTCTCCTTGCCGAACCGGGGCGCCAACAGCGCCGTCAGCCGCTCGGAGATCACCTGGCTACCGGTGATGTCGAGATTGCTGCGCATCCGGCCGGTACACACAACGAGCCCTTCGGCCAGTTCAACCGCCGTGTGCGCGGCGCCCCCGGTCAGCCGCAGCGCCTCCCGGAGGAGCTGCCACTCGGCGTGCCATGTCCCGCCGGACCGCTCGTCCTCGGACACCAGGCACTGGGTGAGACCGGTCGCGACCACCGGAACCTGGAGCGCCGCACTGCGGATCAGCGTCGCCAGCACCGGGTTGCGCTTGTGAGGCATGGCGGACGACACACCTCGGCCGGCAGCGGACGGCTCCGCCACTTCGGCGATCTCCGTTCGGCCCAGAGTCTGCACGTCCACCGCCAGTTTGCCGAGCGCGCCCGCAGTGAACGCGAGTGCCGCCGCGAGATCGGCGATCGGAGTGCGCAACGCGTGCCACGGCAGAAGTGGACGGGCGAGGCCGGTCTCCGCGGCGAATCCGTCAAGGAGCCGATCCGCGTACTCCCCGGACCGCACGGCATCCGCGTCGGCCCCGTCCACCTTCGCGTACTCCACATAGCCTGCGAGTGTTCCCGCCGCCCCGCCCAGAGAGACCCACAACCCGTCCTCCAGCAGCCGGCCGAGACGGACGTCGGCCTGGAACAGCAACTCCCGCCAGCCCGCCGCCTTCAGACCGAACGTGGTGGGCACCGCCTGCAGCGCGAGTGTTCGTCCGGCCATGGGTGTGTCGCGATGCCGCCGGGCCAGTACCGCGAGGGCGTCGACCGTGCGCCGCAGATCGCCCCGGATGATGCGCAGGGCCCGTGCCGCGACCAGCATCGCGCCCGTGTCGAAGATGTCCTGGCTGGTCGAGCCGCGGTGCACGTACTCGGCCGCCGCGGGGTCGACCGCCGCGACCAGCCGAGTCAGCTCACGTATGAGCCCCACCACGGGGTTTGCCGTCTCACGGGACTCGACCGCGATGGCTCGTATGTCGAACCGCTCCGCACGCGCCACCGCGCTGATCTCGGCGGCGGCCGAGTGCGGCACCGTGCCGAGGGCGGCCTGGGTCCGGACGAGCGCGACCTCCGCGTCCAGCATGGCTTGGAGCCACGCGCGATCGCTCACCGCGGACTCCACCTCCGTACCGGCCCGCACGGGCGAGAGGAGGCCCGTATCGCCCTGTGCGTCGAACGGTGTGGTCATGAACGTATCTCCATGTGGCTGTCCTCGGTTCGGGCCGTGGCCGTGGCCGTGGCCGTGGCCGTGGCCGTGGCCGTGGCCGTGGCCGTGGCCACGGCGGTGGCCGTGGCTGGGGGCGCGGCAAGTACGGCACGGGCAATGGCGTCGGCATCGCCGAGGCTCACGGAGTCGACGCCGGGCCGCACCGCGGCCGCCGTGACCCAGTGCACGGACTCCGTGGGCACTCCGTACGCGAACAGCCGCTCATTGACGCGGCCCTGCGCATCAAGGACCCGGCAGGGGCGACGCGTCACGGCAAGACCGCCGGTTTCGTAGGAGACGGCGCAGCTCCCCTCGATCCGGAACGGCGTGATGTAGCCGTCCTCCAGGAGCTGTCGCATGAGCGGGTCGGCGGGGCGCCGCACATCGGGCTCGGGCAGCCGGGCCTCGACCAGAACGCGCGCCTCGATGGGCGGCCCGGTGATCTCGGGCGAATCGCACACGAATGCCCGCGCCGCGGAATCGACCCGGATGCCGGCCCCCGGGCCGCTCAGGCGCAGCACACCGGCCTGGATCAGCGCCATCATCTGCTTGATCCGGAAGGCCGGCGGACCGATCGACAGGAAGGCGTTGAGCGGCGTGTACCACCCGTCGAGCTCGTCACGGTGCGAGTTGCCGTCGAGCCCACCGTGGTCCACGGCGAGCCGGACCTCGTTGCGAAGATCGCGCAGCACATCGAGCGCGGCCTTGAGCGGGTTGCTCACATTGCCGCCCAGGGCGTGCCGTACGTCCTCTTCCAAGTAGTCCATCAGCCAGGCATGGAAATCGTCTCGATCGGCGAACTTCCGTCCGAAACAGGGGCGCGAGACCCGCTCCCAGTCCCAGCGGCTCTCTCCGGGAAAACCGTAGGCATCCAGGATCTCGACCCTGTGCTCCTCCTGCGCGGCGGCCAGATACAGCTCGACGAACGCCTTCCGGTCCGCGCTTCGGCCCCACCTCTCAAGGAGGGTGCTGTAGTAGACGCTTTCCACTTCACGGGCGATGAGAGGCCAGATGTCGACGCCGAAGTACACGCGGTCACCGTCCTCGGCCCGCTTGCGCAGATCCGCCAGGAACGCCTCGGTGAGCAGCCGGGGAAAGTACCGTCCGTGCGGTCCCTTCTCGTTCTCGCCCCGCGCCTGGTAGGGAACGCCTCGGCGCGAGGTGGCGAACAGCCGGGGTTCACGACCGGACGGCTCGTACACCAGTTTCTCGCCGTGCGGTACGAACCGGCCGCCGCGCCCACTCGTGAGCAGGGCCATGTGGTCGAAGAAGCACAGCCCCAGCCCGCGCAGCAGAACGTTCTCGCCGGCCCCGATGAAGCCGAGGTCCAGATCGGCCGGACTGGCTGGTGGGACGTAGGTGAGACCGTGCTCCTCCGCCTGTGCGGCCAGGAGTCGCTCCTTGCGGCTCGGCTCGGCGTCGACATGACCCTGCGAGAGAATCACCGAGTCGAGCCCCTCGATCAGCCGGCCGTTCTCCAGCAGTACGCTCTGCGTCGCCGCTCCGTCCTGGCCTCCGTCCTGGCCTCCGTCCTGAACTCCGTCCTGAACTCCGTTCAGTGCGACGGCACGGGTGTAGTGCATGACGATGTCCACCTGAGGCGGGGCTCCCAGGCATATCCGGGCGAACATCTCGCGCAGGTAGCTGCCGAAGAAGGCACGGGTCGGGTAGGAGTCGGGACCCAGGTTCCGGGCTTCGGCAAGGGTCTGTTCGCCCCCGGCGGGAACTGCCGCCCCAGAGGATTTCCTCAGCTCCTCGGCCCACTCGTACAGGCTGGGGCCGGGTTCCACCGGCCCTTCGAGGGAGACGCTGTCGTCCGTGAACACGGTGATCTGGCAGGCTACGGTGTTCATGAGCAGAAGCCGCGACTGATCGGTGCGCCATACGGCGCCCGCGCCGGCCGGATAGGGATCGACCAGGTACACCCGCACGTTCGAACTCGACGGCAGGTGGCGTGCGTTGGCACAGAGCCGCTCCAGTACCGACAGTCCGCGCGGTCCGACTCCAACGATGCAGAGCGACAGATGCTTGATGGACACGGTTACACCACTCCTGCTGGTGGACTGAGAAGATAAGGGCCGCAACGACACCGCTCGTGATCGACACAGGACCGCGGGCGGACTCGCGACGGTCCGCTTTCCGGTGATGTCGCCGGTCCACTGCTCGCCCGGCAAGGGCGGCCATATCAAGCCGAATTCGAGTCCTGGAAGTCCCCGATCGTCGGCGCCGGCCGCGTCGGCACGGCCGCGGTCGAGTATCGATGGAGTTTCTCGGTACAACGGCGACAAGTGACCCGTCGGTCTTTCATTCGCCCCGGAAATCCGGCGACTTCGAGCCGCGCGAGCGGGAGCGCGGTCAGCAACCGGAACGGCCGACGCAAAGTGTCACTTCCTCATGCTCTGCAGATTCGTGACGGCCGACAAGTAGGCACTTCGAAGTGCCTATGGCTCAGCGAGGGGCAGGTACTTGAAAGTTCCTACTTGCCGAACGCTTCGCGCTCGCCAATCATCTTTACCGATACCACCCTCTGCGCACGGGACGGCAAGAGGTCCGCGCTGTGCATCGAGATTCACGACGCCTGTAATTCGGGGAGCAAAACCAATGAAGATCCTGTTCATTTACCACAGCTTCACCGGCAACGTGCACCAGCTCGCCCGGGCGGGTGCTGATCACGCCGAGGCGCTCGGGCATGACGTCGCAGTCCACCGACTGTGCGAGATCGACGAACCGGACCGCACGGCGGAGATCCACAAGGCGGCTCTCGCCGACCTGGCCGACGCCGACATCGTTCTGTGGGGCACGCCGGGGCGCTACGGGAGCATGTCGGCTCCGATGAAGTACTTCATCGACCAGACGCTGGACCTGCACATGGCGGGGCTGTTGGCGAACAAGTTCATGACGACGTTCGTCTCCACCGCCACCAACCACGGCGGACAGGAAAGCACCGTCCTGTCGTTGAACAACGTCTTCTACCACTGGGGTGCGGTCATCGTGCCGGCGGGAGTGACCAAGCCGGAACAGCTGACACCGCTCAATCAGAATCCCTACGGGATCTCATCGGTCTCCGGACGTCAGCCGGACAACGTACCCGAGGAGAACCGCGTGGCCATGCGCTATCTCATCGACCGCATCGTGTCTATTGTCGGAGGTATCCGCTGATGCTCCCGCTCAAGGAGCTCTTCAAGCCAAAGTCCAGTCCGCTCTATCTGTTCGAGAACTTCCGCGCGGCGGCGGACGCACACCCTGCGTCGATGATCCACCTCGACGCGCCGCAGCCGGCGTTTCCCGAGCTCGGACTGCACGTGACCTACGACGATGCGGCCGCGGCCGTCGCCCAGTGCGGCGAGCAGGTCATCGCGCGGGGCATCGCGCCGGGTGACCATGTCGTCATCTACAAGTCCGCTCTGTTCGACAGCTACCTCCTGGCGGTGGCCGTCACCTACGCGGGTGCCGTACCCGTCATGATCTCGCCCCACCTGGACGCCCGCACGGTCACCGTGATGGCGAGCCGGCTGAAGCAGCCGTGGCTGATCCACGACGCCGAGACCGTCGAGAAGGCCGCGGACATCTCTTCGGTCGAAGACGCGCAAAAGCTCGACGCCCTCGCGATCAGGGGCACCGTGGTGGAACACCCCACGGGCGCCGGACGGAAACCGGGCGTGCTCGACATCGCCTACATGACGCACACCTCGGGGACCACGGGCATCCCCAAGCTCATCGCGCACTCTCCCACCTCGATGGGCTGGCGGGTCACCTGGCAGCGCCGCGTCGTGTCCTTCATCGACTCGAACGGCCTGGTCGCCTTCCACATCTCCCCGGTGCACAGCCGGTTCAACATCGGCATCTCGTCCCTCATGTCCTACGGGCACTCGTTCCTGAACATCGGTGATCCGCAGGAAGCCAACGTCGAGGCCGTCCTGCGCAAGTACCGCCCCATCGCCCTGGAGTCGCACCCGAACCACCTCGTGCGGTGGACGTCCGTCCTGGACCGCGACCCCTCGGTCTTCTCCAGTGTCAAGTACCTGCATTCGACCTTCGACGCCGTCAACAAGGGCACGATGCTCAAGTACCTCAACGCGTCGTCCCACCGGATGCCTGTCTACCTGCAGGTCTACGGGCAGAGCGAATGCGGTCCCATGGTGCTGCGCCCGCATACGCGAACAACGCTGCGCTTCAGTGACGCCCGGTGGATGGGCATCGGCATGCCGAAGCTCACCCGCGTCCGGGTCGTCGACGAGTCGGGCAACCCGGTGCCGCGCGGTCAGCAGGGCGCCATCGAGATGTTCTCCCGCGGTCGCGCGGTCACCTACTACGGTGAGGAAGAGCGCTTCGAGCAGAACCTGCGTGACGGCTGGTGGAACAGCGGGGACCAGGGCGAGATGGGATTCGCCGGCCAAGTCGCCCTGCACGACCGGCAGGTGGACCTGATCGATGACGTCAGGAGCACACTGGCCATCGAGGACGCGCTCCTGGACAAGCTGTCGTTCCTGAACGAGGTCGTCCTGGTCCGCACGCCGGGCGGTGACCCGCAGCCCGTGGTCTCGGTCGTCACCGGGCACGAGATGGACTGGGACGCGTGGTGGACCGGTGTGGCCGACTTGCCGATGCTCGAGACGCCAGTGGTCCTGCCGTTCGACAGGTTCCCCCGCACCGCCACCATGAAGATCCAGCGCAATCGGCTGGAGGAGCTGCTGCGGACCGAGACCACCCATGTGGCCTGAGTCCGCCGCGCGGGCCTCGGCCCCGTCCGTGATCGCGGCGGTCGTCGTCGACGAGCTCGTCCGGGGCGGGATCGACACGTTCGTCTACTGCCCCGGATCCAGGAACGGCCCCATCGGGTTCGAACTGTCCCGGCGGGAAGCCGCGGGGGACCTCAAGCTCCATGTCCGACTGGACGAGCGGTCGGCCGCCTTTCTCGCCCTCGGCATGACGAAGGCGAACGGCATCCCGACCGCGGTCGTCACCACGTCGGGTACGGCGGTGGCGAACCTGCTGCCCGCCGTGACGGAGGCCAACTACTCGCGGATCCCGCTCGTTATGGTGACGGCCAACCGCCCGCTCGCGGAGCTCGGCGCCGGGGCGTCACAGACCGTCGAGCAGACCCAGTTGCTCACCTCGCAGGTGCGCCACGTTCAGCACCTGCAGGTCGGGGCGGAACCGGACGCGGACATGAACGCGACGGTGCGCTCGCAGATCTGTCACACCCTGGCGATCGGACGCGGGCGGCTCCACGGGCGCCCCGGGCCGGTGCAGATCGATGTGCCCCTGCCGTCCGGGCTCCCGCCGGCGAGCAGGTCCGTGCCGTTCCCGAGCGGTCGTGCGGAAGGGCAGCCGTGGATCCGGACCGCCACGCGCGACCGCGGGGCGGCGGCACCACACGGCATCGACCTGAGCCGCCGTACGATCCTCGTCGCGGGTGACGGCGCGGACCTGAGCACCGTGCCCGAGACCGTCCCCTGCGTCGTGGAACCGACCGTCGACGCCGGCGGCCGCGGAACCCTGCATCCCTGGGTGCTGGACCGCATACGGCCGGAACAGGTCGTGGTGTGCGGTCGTCCGACACTGCACCGACAGGTCGGGGTGCTGCTGGCCCGCCACGACGTCACCACGGTCCTCGTCGGCGACGGGGACGACGACTGGATCTACGCGGCGCCGCACATCGACGTGCTGACCGCACACCCGGTGTTCGGCGGCCGGGTGAGTCCTGCCTGGGCCGAGGAACTCGAGTACGTGGACCGGGCCGCGCGCCGCGCGTGGTCGGACGTCCTGAGCGACGACGGTCATCGGCGCACCGGCCCTGGCGTCGCGAACGCGGTGCTCGCCGCGCTCGAACCCTCCGACCTGTTCTGGCTCGGGGCCTCGAACCCCGTCAGGGACGTGTCGCTGACCGGTTCCCTGCCGGACGGGGTCCGAACACTGTCCAACCGCGGTGTGGCCGGCATCGACGGCAACATCAGCGCCGCGCTGGGCGCCGCGTTGGCCTGCCCCGACCGGACGGTCGTCGCGCTCGTGGGCGACCTCACCTTCGCCCACGACGCGTCCGCCCTGCAGACCGGCGTTCTCGAGCGGATGCCGGACAACCTGATCGTCGTGGTCTCGAACGACGCCGGCGGCGGCATTTTCGAACTGCTGGAACAGGGACACCCCGTGTACAAGTCGGGTCCCTTCGGCAACACCTTCGAGCGTATCTACGGAACTCCGCAGAACGTCGACTTCGCAGCTCTGTGCGGGGCCTTCGGGATCTCCCACCTGACTGTGGAGACCGGCGAACTCGGCACCGCGCTCCGGGCGGCCCGCCGCGCGAAGCGACCGGTCGTCCTCGAAGTCCCCGTCACACGCACGACGCTGCGAAGTGTCCACGCGGCCGCACGACAGCGGGTCGACGCAGTGCTGAACCCCACCACCTCTATGGCCGGGAGCCCTGTCACGGCGGCGGACGCGGCCAGTGTGTCCGCCCTGACCAGTTGAGAAGCGGAAGTCCGAAGATGTCTGTTACCACCGAGGCCGTCACCACCACGACCGCCCCCGTCACCAACCCGTTCGACCCCTCGTGCTGGCGGACGGTCGAGGGCTTCGAGGATCTGCGCGACACAACCTACCACCGCGGTGTCGAACGCGACCCCGAGGGCGCCGTCGTGCGCGACCTGCCCTGGGTGCGGATCGCCATCGACCGTCCGCACGTGCGCAACGCGTTCCGTCCCGCGACCGTCGACGAGCTGTACCGCACCCTGGACCACGCCCGTATGTCCTCCGATGTCGGTGCGGTCGTCCTGACCGGCAACGGCCCCTCCCCCCGGGACGGCGGCTGGGCGTTCTGCTCGGGAGGCGACCAACGCGTCCGGGGACGCGACGGCTACCGCTACGCCGACGGCGAGACCGCGAAGGACATCGACCCGGCCCGTGCGGGGCGGCTGCACATCCTGGAGGTGCAGCGACTGATCCGCACCATGCCCAAGGTCGTCATCGCCGCCGTGTCGGGCTGGGCGGCCGGGGGCGGGCATTCACTGCACGTCGTCTGTGATCTCACCGTCGCCTCCCGCGAGTTCGGCAAGTTCAAGCAGACGGACGCCACCGTGGGTTCCTTCGACGCCGGCTACGGTTCCGCACTCCTGGCTCGCCAGGTGGGTCAGAAGTACGCCCGTGAGATCTTCTTCCTCGCACGCGAGATCGACGCCGACCGCATGCGCGAGATGGGGGCGGTCAACGAGGTCGTCCCGCACGCGGACCTGGAGCGCACGGCGATCGAGTACTGCCGTGACATCACGGCCCAGTCCCCGCAGGCGATCCGGATGCTGAAGTTCGCCTTCAACCTCCCCGACGACGGGATGACCGGCCAGCAGGTCTTCGCCGGAGAGGCGACCCGCCTGGCCTACATGACGGACGAGGCCTTCGAAGGACGCAACGCCTTCCTCGAGAAGCGCGCACCCGACTGGTCCGACCACCCCTACTTCTTCTGACGGAGTCGCTGTGTCGGCTGTCTCCTTACGTGCTGTCGTACTGCCCGACAATCCCGCCCAGGCCGTCGACTTCCTCATGCGCGCCGTCGAGCAGATGTACGACGGCGGTCACGCGATCGCCCCGGTCCCCGGCGCCGCCGCGGCACGGGACCTGCCCGGGACCGTTCCGGACGGCACCGGGGTGGTGCTGTCGACGTCGGGGTCGACCCGCGCTCCGAAGCGGACGGCCCTGCCGCGGAGCGCGCTCCTCGCCTCCTGTTCCGCGTCCATCCGCCGGCTCGGCGGAGCCGGTGACTGGCTGCTGTGCCTCCCCGTCGGATTCGTGGCCGGATTCCAGGTCGTCTCCCGCGCGGTCGTCAGCGGGACCCGGGTGACGACGCTCGACGGCGGGCGGTTCGACGCCGCGGCCTTCGTGGCCGCCACCAGCCGCATGGGAGCCGGCAGACGCTGCACAGCGCTGGTCCCCACCCAGGTCAAGCGACTGCTCGCGGACGCCGACGCCAGGGCAGCACTGTCGAGCTTCGACCAGGTCCTGGTGGGCGGGGCACCGCTGGACCACCCCACCGCGTCACAGCTCCGGCAGGTCACGGACTTCGTGCCCACGTACGGGATGACGGAGACCGGCGGCGGATGCGTCTACGGGGGAGTGCCCCTGGACGGGGTGCGAGTGCGGATCGTGGACGAGATCGTGCACGTCGGCGGCGACACCGTGGCGAGCACCTACCTCGGCGCCCCCGAGGAGGAGCAGAGCAGGTTCTACACCGACGGCGGCCTGCGCTGGTACCGGACCTCCGACCGCGGCCGGTGGGACGACAGCCACCGCCTGGTCCCTCTCGGCAGGATCGACGACCTCATCAACACCGGCGGGCTCAAGATCTCCGCGGGGGAGGTCGAACACGCGCTGCTCGGCGTCGGCTGGGTCGACAGCGCCGTGGTCATGGGTCTGCCCGATCGCGAGTGGGGCGAACTCGTCTGTGCCCATGTCGTCCCCCGGGCGGGGACGTCACCAGCGGACAGGGAGGTCCTCAGGGACCGGGTACGCCGGCAGCTGGGTCCGGCCGCGGTCCCCAAGAGGATCGTCTTCCACGACGCCGTCCCCCTGCTGCCGAATTCGAAGATCGACCGATCCGCGGTCCGGGCGCGACTGAGCGCCACCCCGTACGCCCAAGCACACGTCAGGGAAGGTTGACATGCCAGAAGATGTGTTCTCACCGGTGGCCCTCGGCGACATCTCCGCCGGCAACCGGCTCGTCATGTGTCCCATGACGCGTCGGCGGGCGGACGCCGACGGAACGCCCAACGACCTCATGCGGGAGTACTACCGGCAGCGTGCCTCGGCCGGTCTCGTCGTGACGGAGAGCGTCCACCCCTCACTCATCGGCAAGGCGTACTCCGGCAGCCCTCACCTGATCACCGGAAGGGACCTGGCGGCATGGGCCCGGGTGGTCGAAGCCGTCCACGGTCGAGGAGGGCGCATCGTCCTGCAGCTGATGCACGCCGGCGGCGCGGCCCAGCCCGCGGTCAACGGCGGCAGGACACCACTGGCACCCTCGGCGGTGGGTCCCCGCGAGACGGGCGCCCCCGACGGCCCGGTCAGCGACCGTCCCGTACCCCGCGCGATGACCGGCGGCGAGATCGACGCCACCGTCGAGGAGTTCGCGCACGCCGCCGCCATGGCCGTGGAGGCCGGCTTCGACGGCGTCGAGATCCACGGTGGCAACAGCTATCTCCTGCACCAGTTCCTCGGTTCGGGGACGAACCTCCGTACCGATGCCTTCGGCGGAACGGCCGAGAACCGGTGTCTGTTTCCCGTCCGGGTCGTCGAGGCCGTCGCGGGGGAGGTCGGTCACGGCCGGGTCGGGCTCAAGCTGTCTCCCGGATTCTCCGCGGACCGCACCGTGCGGGGCGACGGGCTGGACGTGTACAGCGCCTTGCTGTCGCATCCCTCGGTGCAGCGTCTCGCCTACCTCCACACGTCCTCCAGCAGCGACCGGGACGTGCTCGCCTGGATCCGTGCCCACCGGACGGGCGGATGGATCCACAACCTGGGCGCGGACCTGGAGTTGTCCTCCTCGGAACTCCTGAGCGGGATCGAGGCCGAGCTCGGCGCGGGGCCGTCCGCCGTGTCCCTGGGCCGCCTGTTCATCTCCAATCCGGATCTGCCCGAGCGTCTGCTCCACCGCGCGCCCGTAGCCGTTCCGAACCCCAAAAACTTCTACCAGGGTGAAAGTGAGGGATACACCGACTATGAGAGGTGGACCGACACAAACAGGCAGCCGATCCATACCTGACCAACACCTCTGGGAAGGGCGCCCGGCAGGTCGCCCGACCGCCGCTGCGCCCCGGTTCCTACTGCACGGCCCGAGCGGTTCCGTCGGGCTCACCGGCGCGCTGACCCGTTTCACCGACCTGTCCGAGGCGGAGGACGCGGTGCGAAAGGGCACCCGCGGGAATCTCGTCGCGGGCGCGGTGCCGTTCGACCACGCCCCGGGGACCTCGTCGTTCTTCCTGGGGCAGCGTGGTACAGGTCGACCGGTCCTCTCCGCGAGCAGCGTCGGGAGCGGTGGCCATTTCCTTCCGGACGTCGGATTCAACGACGCCGAGACAGCCAACTACATACGCCTGGTCGAACGCGTACTGCCCATGCTCCGCTCGCCGGAGAGTGCCCTGGAGAAGGTCGTCATAGCAAGGGCCGAGCGGTACTTCCCCACCGAGTACCTCGACCCGATGCACCTGTACGGGCGCATCGTGGACCTGTACCCGGGGGTGCACAGCTACCTCGTGGAGCACCTGGAGACACCCGGTGTCCACACCCTGGGGGCGAGCCCGGAGCTCTTCATGAAGAAGAGCGGCGCTGTCGTCACGATGACGCCGCTGGCCGGGACGATCCCGCGGAACCCGTTGCTCCCCGCCACAGAGGACGAAGAGCGGGCTCGTGCCGAGTTGTTCACCGACAAGTACCTGGCCGAGCATCGTCACCTGGTCGAGTTCATGCTCAAGGGCCTGAGGCCCTTCTGCAGCGTGCTGGACCACCCCGACGAACCCGAACTGCTGGGGGTGCCGGGCGTATGGCATTTGGGAACTCCCATCCGGGGCCGTCTGGTCGACTCCGGAGTCCGCGTGGCCGACCTCGTGTCGGCGCTGCACCCGTCACCGGCGGTCTGCGGTGTCCCCCAGGCCGAATCGCTCCACCTGATCACGAAGAACGAATCGACGCGTGGATATTACGGCGGCCTCGTCGGCTGGGCCGACAGCAACGGTGACTGCGAGTTCTACATGGCGTTGCGAGGTCTCGACCTCGATTCACGGGGGCACGGCAGCCTGAGTCTGCGGGCCGGAGGCGGTGTGGTGGCCGGCAGCCGACTGGACGTCGAGTTCGCGGAGACCACGGCGAAGCTCGCGACGATGCGTCGAGCGCTCGGCGTGGAACCGTCTCCGAGCACCCGGTCACGGGCGTACGGCACCGGCTCGCCGCCGGCGGTGGTGTCTCGTGAACCGGTTCGTGTCAGCTGAAGCCCTTCGGCCTCGCGACGCACTCGGGCGCGGCCGACGCGGACGCCGTCCAGGCCGGCCTGCTCCCAGTACGCCTCGGCGATGGGATCGGTGCAGGCCGGCGGGCCGACGTCCGCCGGGGTGGGGCTGCCGAAGCGGAGCAGCCCGGCCTCGCCGAGCAGGCGCGGGCCGCCCCTGTGTCTCCTCGGCGGTCAGCGCGGGCGCGGCACCGTGCGGAGTGGTCATGCCCCGGCGGGAGACCAGGTTAGGTCGCCTCGCCGGGGATGGTCACGGGACGCAGGTGGTGCCTGAGAACACGAGGGTTGAGCCGTCGTGTAGGGCGGCCGGTCCGGGTCTCCTGGGGCGCGGCGACCCGGAAGTCAGATCCAGGACCCCACGACCGCGTCGCTCTCGACGGCCACGGGCGCCGTGGTCTCCGCCCCGTAGGTATAGGTGAGGGCGACGTTCGCGGCGAGGGGCTCCGCGCAGAACGTGAACGTGGCGGCGTTCGGAGTCGCGGGGACCGGGTCCGCGCAGAAGGTGAACAGCATGGTGGAGCCGGCGGAGTGGTCGAGCGTCTCGACCACGAGGAGCGGACGTGCGGGAGCTGCCTCGGTGATGCGCGCCGAGTGGGGGGTGACAGGGGTGGCACTGGCGTGGCTCATCGGAGAAGATCCTCACTGACGTGGTGGGCTGGTGCTCCAATGGCCAGAATTCTTCTTGGGTGAGGGCTTCACGGACAGTGTCCGGTTCATCGGTGAGGGGTGAAGTTCTCACTCAAGTGGAGGCCTCAGCTCCGTCAGTCGCCGCTTGAGGGCTTCCCACCGGCTTCGGTTGCCGCGATACCACCGTGCGGTTTCGGCCAGACCCTGCTCGTGGCCGCGTTCGTGGTGCAGCGGTGCGCTCTGCCGCGAGGCGAACAGGCTCACCGGCTCGCACCCCGCAGGCCGGCATCCAGTCCCTGGGATGCGGGCCGTTGACGGTGTCGTGCATGACGCGGCGGAGCTCGGTGAGGACTTTGGCGTCCGCCGCTGGGGCCGGTCGTATCGGGAGCAGGGACTCCTTGGCCGAGCACGGGGGACTCTTGTCAGGCGGCGCGGACGGCCGACCGCGGGATGCGGCGGGACGCCACCTCGGTGACATAGGCGCCGTAGTCCGTACCCCGCATCTCCTCGCCGAGGCGGAGGCACTGCTCGGGGGTTATGAAGCCGCGGTTGAGCGCCAGTTCCTCGACGCAGGCGATGAACTCGCCCTGCCGCTGCTCGACCAGCTGGACGTACTGCGCCGCCTGCAGCAGCGAGTCGTGGGTGCCCATGTCCAGCCAGGCGAAGCCGCGGCCGAGCGGGGTGAGCCGGGCCCGGCCCTGCGCCAGGTAGGCCTGGTTGACATCGGTGATCTCCAACTCGCCCCGTGCGGAGGGGGAGAGGTTCTTGGCGATCCCGACCACGTCACTGTCGTAGAAGTACAGCCCGGTCACCGCGAGGTTGGAGCGCGGGTGGCGCGGCTTCTCCTCCAGCGACAGCAGCCGGCCCTGCTCGTCGATCTCCCCGATCCCATAGCGGTGCGGGTCGCGCACCTGGTAGCCGAACAGCGCCGCGCCGTCGAGCTGACGCACCGCGTCGTCGAGGAGCAGCCCGAACCGCGGCCCGTGGAAGATGTTGTCGCCGAGCACCAGTGCGACCTGGTCGCCGTCGATGAAGTCGGCGCCGATGATCAGCGCTTCGGCGATACCGCGCGGCTGGTCCTGCTCGGCGTACTCGATGTTCAGGCCGAGCTGGGAGCCGTCCCCGAGGAGCGTGCGGAAGCTGTCCGAGTGGTCCTTGGACGAGATCAGCAGGATGTCCCGGATGCCCGCCAGCATCAGCACGGAGAGCGGATAGTAGATCATCGGCTTGTCATAGACGGGCAGGATCTGCTTGGACAAGGCTCCGGTGAGCGGGCGCAGGCGCGTGCCGCTGCCGCCGGCGAGGATGATGCCCTTCATCTCAGATCACCTTTCACAGTTGTTCGAGCCGGGTGCTCTCCTCGTACCGCGGCAGCGGGCCCTGTTCCGCGGCCTCGGCCGACGTGGATCCCGCTGGCCCGATGCTGCTGCCGTCCGATCGGGCGCGAGCGGAGAAGCGCTTGAGGCGACCGCGGCCGGGGGCCCGGGGAGCCGTGGGCCAGGACTCGACCGGCGCTCGAGTCGGTCTTCCTAGCCTCGGCTGTGATGTTCTGCGCCGCCCGTAGTCGGACCGGCGCTCTGTCACCGACCCCGCGACGAAACCGTTGCCCCTCCATGGTGAAGTCGGAAGGAAATCCCTGAATGAGTACTGACAAGGTCGCCGCCGGCGGCAATACGGCTGGGGCCGGGAAATCCCCGGGCATGGCCACGCTGATCACGGGCCTGACCGCCTTCATGGCGGGGCTCGACAATCTGGTGGTCCTCATTGCGCTGCCTACGATCAGGGACGAGCTCGGTGGCAGCCTGAAGGACCTGGAATGGACGGTGAACGCCTACACGCTGTCGTTCGCCGTGCTGATGATGTTCGGTGCCGCCCTGGGCGACAGGTTCGGGCGCCGCCGGATGTTCATCACCGGTCTGCTGCTGTTCACCGCCGCGTCGGCCGCTGCCGCTCTGGCACCGGGCATCGGCGAGCTGATCGCAGCCCGCGTGGTCCAGGGTGTCGGCGCCGCCATCATCATGCCGCTCTCCCTCACCCTGCTCACCCATGCCGTTCCCGCAGCGAAGCGGGGCGCGGCCCTCGGCATCTACAGCGCGGTCAGCGGACTGTCCATCGCAGGCGGCCCGCTGGTGGGCGGAATCGTCACGGAACACATCTCCTGGCACTGGATCTTCTGGATCAATGTGCCGGTGGGCCTGCTGCTCGCCCCCGCCGCCTGGCGCTCTCTGGGCGAGAGCCGCGGCCCGAACAACCGTCTGGACGCGCCGGGCACGGTCTTGATCAGCCTCGGCATCCTCGGCCTCGTCTACGGCCTGATCCGGGCGAGCGACGACGGCTGGGGCTCCCCGCAGGTCCTGGGCCCCTTGGTGGCCGGTGCCCTGCTGGTCGTCGCCTTCGTCCAGTGGGAGCGGCGCAGCAGCGCGCCGATGCTGCCGATGCGCATGTTCCGCAACCGGGCCTTCAGCGCCGTCAACGCCGGCGCCCTGCTGATGGCCTTCGGCATGTACGGCGTGGTCTTCCTCATCACGCAGTTCATGCAGAACATCCAGCACATGACGCCGACGGAGGCGGGCGTGCGGATGCTGGCGTGGACGGCGATGCCGATCGTGGTGGCGCCCATCGCGGGCATGATGTCGGACCGGATCGGCGGACGTCCCGTGGCGGTCTTCGGACTCGTGATGCTTGCCGCCGGATTCGCCTACTGGGCGCTGGTGCTGAGCCCCGACGCGTCCTACGTCGAGCAACTGCCCGGCTTCCTCCTGGGCGGCGTAGGCGTCGCGTGCTTCTTCGCCCCGCTGTTCACCCTGACGATGAGTTCCGTCGACGCCTCCGAGCAGGGCATCGCCTCCGGCGCGAATTCGGCCGCCCGTGAGCTGGGCGCGCCGCTCGGCGTGACCGTCCTCACCACCGTCTTCATCCACAACGGCGGCTACGCATCGGGCCAGGACTTCGTCGACGGCTTCGTACCCGCCCTGTGGGTCGGCGCGGCGGCCATGGCGATCGCCGCGGTCGTGATGCTCTTCTCCACCCGGCCCGCCGGTGCGCAGGAGCAGCACGGTGCCGAACCGGCCCGGGACGCGGTCGAGGTCGAACCGGCCCCCTCGGCGGCCACCCGCTGACACCTCGTAAGCCGACCTGCGGCCCGACACGACGACATCGCGTCGGGCCGCAGGTCGGCAGCACGTCATCTCCCTTTACGCCACCGGCAGAAAGGCCGTGCGAGACATGAAGGTTCTCTTCGCAAGCCTCGGAAACTACGGACACGTATTCCCCCTTGTTCCGCTCGCTCAGGCGGCACACGCGGCCGGGCACGAGGTCTGGTTCGCCACCAACGAGCAGTTCCACCCGATCGTCGAGAAGGCGGGGCTGCGGCCGGTCACCAGTGGGCTCACCGTCCCCGAGGCGTTCATAGAGGCGGCCGGCGGCCAGGCGTTCCTGGACGCCAACGGCGGTGACGTACAGGCCAGTGATGTTCCGCCCGAGGTGTTGGCGGCCCTGGCGGTGAAGGCGTTCGGCTCGGTGCTGCCGCGCAGTGTGTTCGCCGATCTCACCCCGGTCATCGACTCCGTCCGGCCGGATTTGGTCGTCTACGAGAGCCTCAATCCCGGCGCCGCCTTCGCGGCCGCGGCGGCGGGTGTGCCCGCCGTGTCCCAGAGCATCGGCCGGGTCTCGTCCGACCCGCTGATCCCGCAGGAGCTGTTCGCCACGGCGAGCGACCTGGGGGTGGCCGACAAGATCGGCCAGGATCCGACCCTGGGCAACCCGTACATCGACATCTGCCCTCCTGCCGTGCAGAACCAGGAGTTCCTGGCCTCGGGTGTCCAGGTGATCCCGCAGCGGCCCGCCTCCTTCAGCGAACCGGGTGAGCTGCCCGCGAGTGTCACCCAGGGGGAGGGCCCTCTGGTCTATCTGAGCTTCGGCACCGTGGTCGGCTCCGCGGAGCGGCTGCGCACCGTGATCGACGGCCTGCTGCCGTTGGACGTACGGGTCCTCGTCGCGACGAGCGCTCTGGTGGACCCGGCCGAGCTGGGGGAGCTGCCGGACCGAGTCGTCGCGCTTCCCTGGGTGCCGCAGCCCGAGGTGCTGCGGCACGCCACCGCAGTCGTCCACCATGGCGGCCATGGCACCACGCTGGCCTCGCTGGCCGCGGGGCTGCCCCAGCTGATCCTGCCGGCGGAGAGCGACGGCTTCGGCAACGCGCCCGCGGTGAGCGCGACCGGAGCGGGCCGCCTGCTGCTCGGCGAGGACGTGTCCGCCAAGGCGGTGGAGACCGAGATGCGCGTCCTGTTGACCGACGGTGCGCACCGGGAGGCGGCCCGCAGGATGGCCGACGAGATCGCGGCGCTGCCCGGGCCGGCCGACACGGTCGCGAGGTTCGCCGAGTTCGTCGGCTGACCGGCCCCCTGCGCCCTGTGCCCCGCGCTCGTCCGTGAGCGCGGGGCACGGTGCGTAGGAGGCGTCAGGCCCCGCGGTTCGCGGGTCTCCGCCTCCGCCGGAAGGCCCGGTGGACGGTGGCCCGGCTCGTTCAGGACTGCGCCTGCGCCGCCGGGTCGCCCCCCGGCTGCCGGAAGATGTCCTGCGCTCCAGCGGAGCGCGAGGGACAGGCGAGGGCTGCGGCCTAGCGTCGGTTTCCGAACCGAATCAGCCACTGTCTGAAGGAGTCTCCATGGCCACCGAGGAGCACGAGTTCACTCTGCCCGGCGCGGACCTGCCGCAGCCCGACGAGGATTTGCGCAAGCGGCGCGAGGCGGTCGTCATCGAGCACACCGTCGCCGAGGGCGCCTGGGACATCGACGGAGTGATCGCGACGTTCCCGCGTGGCGGCGTGTACCGGGTCATTCCGTTCGAGGAGTCCCCGCTGATCGGTGAAGAGGCCATCAAGAAGGGCTACTTCGCCGAACTGCAGAAGGCGTTCCCGGTCGCCGACCACAGCCTGTTCCACGTCCACCACACGCCGACCGCGGTGATCGTGGAGGCGCAGTTCCGTGCCAAGCAGGAGGCGGACTGGCGTGGGATACCCAACCGCGGCAAGACCGTCGACACCCCCGTGGCGATCTTCTTCCACTTCGACGGCGACGTCCTGATCGACGAGACCCTCTACTTCGACATGGCCACCTTCGCCCGTCAGCTCGCCTGAGCCTCGCGAAGCCGGCTCACCCGTCCTGGCCCGTAAAGTTGAAAGGAAGCAGCAGGATGCAGCCCGAGGTGAACGGTGCCGACGACTTCCTTGCGTCGGCGCTGGTGTCGAAGTCCCCGCTGACCCCCGACGCAGGCTCCTTCCTCAAGGAACGCGAGGAGTCCGCCTCTTACGACGTCGAGCGGGTGCCCCTGGCCACTCTTCCGAATTGGCACCTCGGTGACCGGCTCAGCCGCGCGGACGGCAAGTTCTTCACGGTGGAAGGGCTCTCCATACGGACGGATTTCGGACCCGTGCCGCAGTGGACCCAGCCGATCATCGTCCAGCCGGAGATCGGCATCCTGGGGATCCTCGCCAAGCGGTTCGACGGCGTGCTCCATTTCCTCATGCAGGCGAAGATGGAGCCGGGGAACACCACGTTCGTCCAGTACGCGGCGACCGTCCAGGCGACTCAAAGCAACTACCAGCGCGTCCACGGCGGCAGAGCCACCCCGTATCTGGACTACTTCCTGGAGGGCACGCGGCGACGTGTCCTGTTCGACCAACTCCTCTCCGAGCACGGCTTCTGGTACCTGTACAAGAGAAATCGCAACATGATCGTCGAGGTGCCGGAGGACGAGGAAGTACCGGTCGAGAACGATTTCACCTGGCTCACTCTGGGCCAGGTGCGCCAGCAGCTCACGCAGGGCAACGGCGTCAACATGAATGCCCGTACCGTGCTTTCCGGAATAGCCTACGGCGCTGCCGACGGTGACCGGCTGTCATACGCCGAGCAGCCCGACGGATTCCACGCCGAGCTCCTGAAGTCGCATCGGACGCCGTGTTCGGCGGCCGACCTTTCCGGTGCGCTGACGTGGCTCTTCGACCAGAAAGCGAAGTTCAGCCTGGACGCCAGGCGGGTCAGCCTGCGGGACATGGACGAATGGATCTGCGACGACGAGAGCATCCGCCATCGCGACGGCCGCATCTTCGACATCATCGGCATGTCGGTCCAGGCGACAAGCCGGGAGGTCGGCACGTGGTGGCAGCCCATGCTCGAGCCCCGTCCCGGAAACGCCGTGGCCCTGATCTGCCAGCGGCGGGCCGGGGTACTGCGGTTCCTGCTCCAGGCCACGGTCCAGCCCGGCCTGACGGACCGTCTCGAACTCGGGCCCACCGTGCAGTTCTCTCCGGGTTATCACCGCGGCCCTCAGGACTTCCCGCCGCTGACGGAATATCTCGACGCACCCGAATCCTGGATCCGGATGAACGCCATCCAGTCGGAGGACGGCGGCCGCTTCTCCCGGGCGGACACGCGGCACCTGGTCGTCGAAATCCCCGAGGACCACGAGATCGAGGCGCCGGACAACTACCGCTGGATCACCCTCGGTCTGCTCAACCGCCTGACCCATTTCGGATACCACGTCAACGTCGAGGCCCGGAGCCTGGCCGCATGTCTTCTCTGACAATCGGCGGCCACCATGACATCTCCGGTCATCGAATGCACGCCGTACCGGGAAGAACCGCCCACCTGGCCACAGCCCTTCCCTAGCTGCCGCGCCTCGACATATATGGCTTCCTGGAAGCCGCCGAGGAGCTCGCCGAGGAGCTCGCCGAGGAACTGCCGAAGGAACTCGCGGCGGGTCTGGACGAGTTCAACGCCACCGCCGTGGTCGCCATCAGGGCCGCAGGCCGGCTCCGCACAGCGCGTACGCGACCGCGTACGGCAACGGCCGTGCCGGCTCGCTCCTCCACGAAGCCGTACCCGACGCCCACGGCCCACCGGCTGTCCGGGGAGACCTCGAAGGCCGGGCTGATGCCACCGGAAGTCCAGGTCGACCGACCGCGGTTCCTGATCGCTCCCTTGTCCGACGAAGACGCCCGACGACCACGTGACGGAACGGCGCACTGAGCAACGGCCGGCCGAACTGGCTACCCAGGAACCACGGTTCATGGACCACACAAACTCTCATGGAGGTATGGGCGTGAAAGGAATCACCCTGGCCGGCGGCCTGCTCCCCGAACTGAACCCCGCCCGGACGCTGGAGGCAGCGCTGTGACCGTGAACCCCCCGCTCATCGTGGTGCTGGGCGCCGCAGGCTTCGTCGGATCCGCCGTGTTCCGCGAGCTGGCACAGCACCCGGTCCGGATCCGGGCCGTGTCCCGCAGGAAGTGCCCTGTCCCCGAGGACGCCCGTGCCGAGATCGAGGTGCTCTCCGCCGATCTGACCGAGCCCGGCCAGATGGCCGTCGCCGTCGCCGGCGCCGATGTCGTGATCCACTCCCTGGCGTACATCGCGGGGGCATCGACCTGGCGCATAGCGGATGGCGACACAGGAGCCGAACGCGTCCACGTCGGCCTGATGCAAGACCTGCTGCACGCCCTTGGCGACCGAGCCGATTCCCAGGCGCCCCCGACCGTCCTGTTCACGGGATCGGTCACGGCGGCCGGACCTTCGGACAAGGAGGTCCTGGACGGCACCGAACCCGACCGGCCGAAGGGTTACTACGAACGGCTGAAACTCGAGGCGGAGCGAGTGCTGTTGGAGGCCGACGCGGCGGGCACGGTGCGGGGTGCCTCCCTGCGCCTGACCACGGTGTACGGCTACAGCGCCGGGTCCACCGCCCGGGACAAGGGCATCGTCTCCACGATGACGCGCCGCGCCGTGGCCGGCGAGCCCCTGACCATGTGGCACGACGGAACGGTCCGCCGGGACCTGCTCCACGCCGATGATGTCGCCCGCGCCTTCTGGGCCGCCATCCCCTGCATGGACGTGCTCGCGGGAAAGCGCTGGCTGATCGGCACCGGCCAAGGGGCCCCGCTCGGGCCCGTGTTCGACAGGGTCTCCGCGCTCGTCGCCGAACAGACGGGCAAGGAACCGGTGCCGGTGGTCTCCGTGGCGCCGCCGGAGTACGCCGAGGCCATCGACTTTCGCAGTGCGGTCATCGACTCCTCCGCGTTCCGTGCCGCCACCGGCTGGAAACCGCAGGTGTCCCTCGAGGAGGGCCTGCGCCTGACGACGGAGTTCTGCTCCAGTGGCCGTGAGGCCGAACTGTCCTGAGCCTGTTGTCGCGTAAGCATTCATCCCTGAAGGAGGAGAAGGACGCGTGATCTACACACAGCTGGGCCGTACCGGTCTGCGTGTCAGCAGGCTGGCCCTCGGCACCGTCAACTTCGGTGGCCGGGTGGAGGAGCCGGAGGCGCACCGCCTCATGGACCACTCCCTGGAGCGGGGCATCAACCTGATCGACACCGCCAACACCTACGGCTGGCGCGTCCACAAGGGCCACACCGAGGAGGTCATCGGCCGATGGCTCGGCAAGGGCTCCGCCCGCCGCGACCAGGTCATCCTGGCCACCAAGGTGGGCGACCCGATGGGCGAGGGCCTGAATGACCACGGCCTGTCGGCCCGCAACATCGTCGCAGCCTGCGAGGCATCGCTCAGGCGGCTGGGCACGGACTGGATCGACGTGTACCAGATGCACCACCTCGACCGGTCCGTGGGCTGGGACGAGGTCTGGCAGGCGATGGACCTCCTGGTCGCCCAGGGCAAGGTGCGCTACGTCGGCTCGTCCAACTTCGCCGGCTGGGACATCGCGTCCGCGCAGGCGGCCGCGCAGCGCAGGAACTCCCTGGGCCTGGTCTCGGAGCAGTGCGTCTACAACCTGGTCACCCGGTACACGGAGCTCGAGGTGATGCCCGCGGCCCAGGCGCACGGACTCGGTCTACTGGTCTGGTCACCGCTGCACGGCGGTCTGCTCGGCGGCGTGCTCCGCAAGCTGCGGACCAACTCCGCCGTCAAGTCCGCGCAGGGCCGTGCGGTGGAGGCCCTGGAGGCGCAGCACGACACCATCGAGGCCTACGAGAAGCTCTGCGCCGATTGCGGCCTGGACCCGGCGGTGGTCGGTATGGCCTGGACGCTGTCCCGCCCCGGTGTGACGGCTGTGGTGATCGGGCCTCGGACGGAGCAGCACATCGAGGGCGCACTCGAGGCTTTGGAGTGTGCGCTGCCGGAGTCCGTGCTGGCCGAGCTGGACGTACTTTTCCCGCCGGTCGGTCGAGGTGGCCCCGCCCCCGACTGCTGGTTGACCTGACCTGGAGCACGGAACGCAAACACGGTCCCCGCGCTGGTCGCGGGACGGACGGGCAAGGAACCGGTGCCGGTGGTCTCCGTGGCGCCGCCGGAGTACGCCGGGGTCCGCGACTTCCGGAGTGCGGTCATCGACTCCTCCGCGTTCCGTGCCGCCACCGGCTGGAAACCGCAGGTGTCCCTCGAGGAGGGCCCGCGCCTGACGACGGAGTTCTGCTCCAGTGGTCGTGAGGCGGAACTGTCCCGAGCCTGTTGCCGCGAGGCTTCCGGTGCTCCAGCCGGTCTTGAGCTGCGGCGACTACCGTCGTCGGTATGGATCTCAGGAGCCTGGAAATCAGCGAACTCGCCCTCCCGGACGCGTTCCTGGTCTCGCCCCGGGCCGTTGAGGACGGCGTTGTGGTCCGCTATGAGGCGTTCCGTCAGGACTACGTGGAGGAAGCGATCGGACGGCCCTTCGCGATCCGGTACAGCGACCTGTCGGTCGGGCGGCGCCGGGTGTTGCGCGGCATCCACGGCACCACGGGCCCGGACAGCCGTGCCAGGCTGTTCGGCTGTGTGCGGGGCTCCGCCGTCCACGTCGTGGTGGATCTGCGGGTCGGGTCCCCGGACTACGGCCGGTACGAGACGGTCTGGCTGGACCACCGCAGCGCGTCCGGGGTGTTCGTCTCCGAGGGCCTCGGCCACGCCTGGCTCGCCCTCGAGGACGACACGGTCGTCGCCTGTCACAGCTCCCGCCCGTACACGGCGGGCGCCGCGTACACGGTCAGCGCACTCGACCCGGCTCTCGCCCTGCCATGGGGACTCATCGAGGCGCCGCTGATGACCGACGAGGACCTGGCCGCGCCCACCGCGGAGGAGGCGCTGGCCAAAGGGCTCCTGCCGGCCTACGAGGACTGCCTGGCGCTGTACGGCCGTCCCGTACTCGCCACCGACCGAACCACCGACTGAACCACCGACCGAACCACCGACTGAACCACCGAGGGTCCGGCTCTCCTCCATTGCCGGGCCGGAGGCCCCGCGTGCCGTGACGGACACGCGGGGCCTCCGCCATGTCCGGAACCCGTCGACCGGTCGGCTGCCCGGTCGGTGGACCGTGAGCGGACCATGAATCGGTCACACCCGGAGCAGGACGGAGGCACCCGGCGGAAGGGGAGTGACGCACTGTCCGGGCGGTGGGCCGTATGGGAACTTCGAGGTCCGACGACAGAGACAAGGGGGACCGCATGCGAATCTTCGTTCTGGGGTCTTTGGACGCCGAGCTGAGAGGAATTCCGATCCTGCCCACGGCGGCGAAGCCGCGGCAGATCCTGACACTGCTCGCCATCTACGCCAACCAGGTCCTGCCGGTCTCCGCGCTGATGGAGGAGATCTGGGGTGACAACCCGCCGCGCAGCGCGCTCACCACGCTGCAGACGTACATCCTGCAGCTCCGGCGCTGCATGGAGAACGCGCTGGAAGGAGAGCCCGGCGGCTCCAAGGAGCTGCTGCTGACCCGGCACGGGGGATATCTCCTGCACGCCGAGCCGGGCAGTATCGACGTGCACGAGTACGACCGGCTGTCCTCCCTCGGTCAGCGCGCCTTCGACCGGGGTGAATACCAGCAGGCCGCGGAGCGGTTCCGGGAGGCCCTCGGCCTGTGGCGGGGCCCGGCCCTGGTCGACGTACGCACCGGGCCGTTGCTCGAGATCGAGGCGATGCGGCTGGAGGAGAGCCGGCTCGGGATGCTGGAGCGTCGCAACGACGTCGAGCTCCGGCTCGGCCGCCATGCCGAACTGCTCACCGAACTCACCGCGCTGACCGCCCGCCACCCGCTGCACGAGGGCCTGCACGCCCAGTCCATGGTGGCCTTCTACCGGGCCGGACGACCCTCCGCGGCGCTCGACGTTTTCCAGAACCTGCGTGGCCACCTCGTGGAGGAGCTGGGCATCGAGCCTTCACAGCGTCTGCAGCGTCTGCAGCGGGCCGTGCTCGGCAGCGACCCGGCACTGGACGTCGACGCCGGGACCGGGCGGGTGCTCGACCGCTTCACCGGGTGACTGCTCAGGGAGGATCCGTGCGAGTGCTGTTCTCGGCGGGCCTCGGCATGCCGGCCGTGCTGCGACTGGTCCTGCTCGCCAGGGCGCTGCAGGCGGCCGGCAACGAGGTCCGCTTCTGCTGTCCGGCCCGGGCCCGCTACCGCGTGGCCCGGGCCGGCCTCGTCCCGGTGCTGGCCGATCCGCAGCAGTTCAGCCGGGCCTGGCGGCCCGACCTGGTGGTCCACGATCCGCTGTGCCCCGACTCGACTGCCATGGCGGCCATGTCCGGGGTGCCCACCATCGGCTATCTTCCGTACGCCCACCCGCCGTTGTCGCCGCGGCCGACCGTCTGGATCGACCCCTGCCCCCCGCCGCTGCGGGAACGACCGGAGCCCGGTGCCTGGCGTGTGCGCTGCGATGCCTACGAGTTGCCCGGCAAGCCGGTGCCCCGGCTCGCCGGGCTGCCGCTGCTTCCGCGCGTCTGCATCGCCGGGGTCCCGGCCGGGACCCGGCCCGAGGACCGCCGCCGTGCGCGGCTCTTCCGGCGGGTCGCCGAGGGCGTCGAGAGCCTCGGCCTGCAACTCCTCGTGCTGACCGGCGACGACCATCCCTGGAGCCTGCTGCTGCCCGGCTGCGTCGTCGTCGTGCACGGCGGGGACGAGGGGGTCGTGTACGCGGCCGCCCGGTTCGGCGTCTCCCAGCTGGTGCTGCCGGCGGGGGAGCAGGAGCGGCGGGCCGGGGCGCGCCTGGAGCAGGCCGGCATCGGCCGTTGCCTCTCCGACGACGAACTGGCGGGCGACCCCAGCATGCTGCGGCTGCGCTTCCACATCGCCGAGCTCGTCAACGGCGGTCGTGTGCTGCCCACGGCCGCCCGGCTCGGCCGGACCGTCGCCCGCATGCCGCCGCCGGCGGACCTCGTCCCGGACATCGAGGCGCTGATGCGCTGACGTCAGGGAGAAGGAGCAGGGCGCCGTTGCGTCCGGTCGGTCCGCGGTGACACACGAGGGTCGTGGCGATGGCGATCGGCGGGGGGGGGGGGGGGCGCCGGCGCGGGGCGGGGGCGCGGGGGGGGGGGGGGGGGGGGGGGGGGGGGGGGGGGGGGGGGGCGGGGGGGGGCGGGA